>NZ_WXTX01000012.1 GCF_009848685.1 Andreprevotia sp. IGB-42 | reverse complement strand
ACTTGATCTGCGCGTTCTCGGTGCGGCCGTTGCGCTGGATCGGCACCGGCACCAGCGTGGCATCGATGATCTGGCCGCAACGGGCCAGATAGCCATGGGCCTGCAGCTGGCGGTTCACTTCATCAAACAGTGCCGCACCCAGGCCGGCCTGGACCAGCTTCTCGCGGAAGGTCCAGACGGTATTGCGATCCGGCACCTTGCCGCTGTCCTTGATGCCCAGGAAACGCTGGAAGCTGCTGCGGTCAAGCACCTGATATTCGCGCTGTTCATCCGACAAGTTGAAGAGCTGCTGGATGACGTATACCCTTATGCAGATGAAAAGTGCGTGGTGATAACAAGCATTGGCACGTGGGCGATGCGCTCGCGAACACACCGTGCCTCCCATGATTTTCCAAGTGTTACACCGCAGTGCCCAATGAAGTAAAAGGCGTAATTTGACTCCTCTGGCATATCGCCAGCAGAACGGATTGTTCTGAACCAAGGAGGCATTTATATGCAAACATCTTTTCAATTGTCTGCCCGCCGCGGCGTGGCAGGCATGATGCTGGCGGCCTTGCTGGCGGCGAGTGGCGCCCAGGCGGCGGTGAGTACGGGCACATTGAGTGTGCCGCGCTTGTCTCATCAAGCCAGTGTGTTGGCGGATGGTCGGGTGCTGATCACCGGTGGGGAGGTTTCCGCGTCCACGGCGCCATATAGCAGCGTCGACATGTACGACCCCGCCATGGGCCTGTTCGTGCCAACGAGCCCGATGCTGCAGGCCCGTGCCGAGCACGGTGCGGTGACCTTGGCGGATGGCCGCGTGCTGGTGGTGGGCGGCACGATTGCCAACAGCCCGTCGCTGCTGGGTACGGCAAGTGCGGAAATCTTCGACCCGGCCACCGGTCAGTGGACGGCCACCGGCAGCATGGCAGTGGCGCGTGCACGTGTGCTGGCACAAAGACTGCCGGATGGTCGCGTGTTCGTGATCTCGAAGGACAACACTGGCGCACCGGCCTATGCCGAGGTGTATGACCCGCAGACCGGCACGTTCACCCCGACCGGCAATCAGCTGGTGTTGACCACTTTGCACGGTGTGGTCGTACTGGCGGATGGCAGGGTGCTGAAGGTGGGTGGCGTCGGCAATGTCGGGAGTGGCACCACATACCTGAAGCGTGCCGAGATTTGGGATCCGGCCACCAATCTGTGGACGGCAACTGGTGACATGAACGTGGCGCGGTCGGAAATCAAACCGGTGTTGCTTGCTGATGGCCGGGTATTGGTGGCGGGCGGCCGCAGTTCGTCGTCGCTGGCCAGTGCCGAAATCTATGATCCGGCGACCGGCAGGTTCTCGGCTGCGCCGGCCATGCCGGAGTGGGTCGACCCGGTGAATTATGTAGTGACGCTGCCTGGCGGCGATGTGATGCTGTCGGGCTCATTCAATAACGGCTTGCTGCGCTATAACGCGCAAGCGGGCAACTGGAGTGTGGCCGGCCCCAAGCGCCTCAGAGTACGCGAAGGCACGGCTACCGTGCTGCATGATGGCAGCTTGCTGCTGGCTGGCGGCACGGAGCAGCTCAATGCCTCGAGCTTTGCCGAGTTGTTCGAGCCAACGTGCCAGACACGAATCCTGGAGGCCAGCCCCGGCAGTATCAACCTGCCCAGCGAAGGCGGTAGCGCCAGCCTGACGGTGACCGGCGCACCGGGTTGCCACTTCGAAGTGGCCGGCTTGCCGAGCTGGCTACAGGGTGGTGCGCCCAACCCGCAGGTGATCCAGCCCGATGGCACCGCGGCAGTCGGCTTTGCCACCACAGGCAGCAACACCACGGTCACCCCGCTCAGCGCCAGCTTCACCGTGGGCAACATTAGAGTGCCGGTGACCCAGGCGGCCTCGACCTCCTGCACCAGCCAGCCCACGCTGTCGGGCACGTTCTCGTACAGCGCAGCAGCCACCAGCGGCACGCTGAACGTGAACGCCAGCGACCGCTGCCCGTGGACACTGCAGGGTGGCATGCCGGCATGGTTCACGATCAGCGGCCCCAGCAGCGGCGTCGGCAATGCCGTGCTGAACTACAGCGTGGCGACCAATACCGGCGCAGCGCGCAGCGGCGGCATCGCAGTGAGCGCGCAGGGCATCGGCAACAGCTATACCCTCACACAGAGCGCGCCAGGCAACTGCACGACTGCCCCGGTGCTGACACCGATCAATGTCAGCCTGAGCTCCGTCGGTGGCAGCACCACCATCAACGTGAGCGCACCGTCCACCTGCACCTGGATCGCCAGCGTGCCGGCCTGGGCTACCTTGACATCGGCCAACAGCGGCAACGGTAATGGCAGCTTCACTTTCAGCGTGCCGGCCAGCACCGGCGCACGCAGCGCCAGCGGCAGCGTGCAGGGGCCAGGTGTGGCATCGACCTTCAACGTCTCCCAGGCCCCGGGCGGCACCAACTGCACACCACCCACCACCCAGCCCATCAACAGCGGCGTGACGGTGAACGGCAATCTGCAGGCCAATACCTGCAGTTATGGTCTGCGTGGTAGCGGGTATTACACCGACCGCTACAGCTTTACCGCCACACCGGGAAACAAGGTAAGCATCGCACTCAGTGCATCGGCGTTTGACACCTATGTCTACCTGCTCGATCCGACCGGCAAGCAAATTGCCTACAACGATGACAGCGGCGGCAGCACCAACTCGCGCATCCCGGCCACCAGCGGTACCTTTACGCTGCCGGCCGGCACGGCGGGTAGCTACAGCATCCAGGTGACCAGCTATGGCAACGGCAATACCGGGCCGTACAGCCTGAATCTGACCGTTACCCCGTAACCTGTCCACGATTCGGCTGCGAGGGGCTGATCGGGGCTGATGTGCTGCCACCTCGTTTAGCCTCCTCTCACAGGGATAACGAACAACTTCTTGGCTCGACAACGTTATGTCAACCCCGGTTGCCGCAAGGTGCCGGGGGTTTTTTGGGTTTTATTCTAGATGTCTGGTGATCAACAGCGGTGCAATTTGATGCTCAAGTTCTATGCAACTAGGCGATCAAGTCAGTGCAATTTTGCAGTTCCGGCCACCGCGGGACTTGCCGATAGCCTGCGGACCGTTTTTTTTGGTGCTTCGGTGCCATCTGGATGGACCTTGACGCTGGTACTGTCCAAAGAGACGGCTTCCATCTTGATCCGTACAACCTGAGTGCGTTGTAGCTCCTCGAAGGCCCGGTCTAGAACGCCGACCTTGGCCCAGCGATTCATGCGGGTGTAGATGGTGTGCCAGTTGCCGAATCGTTTGGGCAAGCCTCGCCACTTACAGCCGTGCTCTGCGACGTACAGGATGGCATTGAAGACCTGCAGATTCGTGAGGCTGACGTTGCCGCGCTGCCGGGGCAGGCAGTGTTCGATCTGTGCAAATTGCGCGGACGTGATTTCCATGGACATCGTATCCGTAGAAATCGCTAACTGTGCAATTAGTGTTAACAGGCCCTGGTCCATAGCGAGTAAATCACTAACTCAGTAGTTCTTGTCTGGGGAAAGAAAGGCGAGGCCAAGTCCATATGGGTATAAAAATGGCATGCTGAATGGCATGCCGGAAAATTGAAAAAGAAAAAGCCCCTGAATTTTCAGGGGCTTAGTTCTTTATGTTGGCGGAAGCGCAGAGATTCGAACTCTGGGGGGACTCACATCCCCGACGGTTTTCAAGACCGCTGCCTTAAACCACTCAGCCACGCTTCCAGAGGCACGCAGTGTAACAAATTGGCCTTGGTCCGTCAGCCGCCAAGTTTCTCCAGCACCGCAAACCGGGTGAGCGTGGCTCTGGCTGTGTGCTCCAGCGCGGTACTCAGGCGGATACGGTAAATCTTGCCCTGCGCGGAGAGGCGGAATTCACGGCTGTCGGCAAAGAATGCTTGCGGCAGCAGCAAAAAACGCCCGCGCGGGTTGGCGGTGGCATCGGGTGAGTACAGGCCGAAGAAGCTGCGATCACTGCCCAGCGGGCTCAGTTCCACGATCACCGCGGTTTGCGTGAGTACCTCGATGCCGACATGCACCAGGCCATCCAGCGTCTTGTTGATACGGCGCACGATGCCCGTGGCAAAAGGCTGGTTGCCGATGCCGGACAAGCCAAGGATTTCGCCAGCCTGCAGCTTGTCGTCACCGGCGGACTGGTAGGTAACGCCCACGCCGCCGGCGCTTTCGTTTTCCACTTCCCAGCGTCCGCTCAGCGCAGGGGACCGGGCGGTGCTGCTGCCGGTGCGCTCGCCACGCAGGAACTGGATCACGTCATCCAGGCCGCGCACGACGTGGATGGCTTTTTTGGCTGTGCGGCGCTCGAACTTGCGGATGGGGGCCGGCGTATCGCGAGACCACAATTCGATCAGCCCCTGGATCAGGTCGATGTTGGCGGGTGCGGCAGAGTCTTCCGGCAGGCCATGCGCGGCCGGATCCACTTCATCCTGCATCAGTTGCTCGGCCACTTCGCGCATGTGTTGCACCAGCGGTTCGGTTGTCCAGTAGCGCCAGTTCTCGCCCACCATGTCGCGGCGTAAGCGCTTGGGCGGGGTGGAGCCGGCAATGTTGATGGCAAACAGCTGCCGGTTGGGGCGGATCTGTGTTTCCAGATCAATGCGGCCGGCCCAGCGCTTCAGCCATTGCGACAGCACTTCGATCTGGCTCGATTGCAGCCGTTCCGGGTTGGCGAGCGCCAGCATCAGCACCTGCAGGTATTCACGGCGTGATTCGGTGATTTCGCTGTCCGGATAAGCTTGCAGCGGCGTGTTGGCGCAGCCTTGCTGTTCAGCCAGCAAGTACAGCCGGTTCAGGTTGCGCCACACCTTGGGATCAAGCTCCAGGTAACGCAGGTAGGCCCATTTGATCTGCTGGCCGAAGTACGCCAGGCCGCGCAGGATGAAGATGTGCATGCTCTTGTCGAGCGGGCGGTTGCTGGTTTGCTGTGCCTGCTTGAGCGTGATGCGGTAGGCGTCGCCCATTTCTGCCCAGAAAGCGAGCAGGGTGGGCAGCACATGCGGTGGCCCTACATGTTCGACGATGACGCGGCCCAGATAAATGTCGACCAGATGTTGCTGTAAGGTGCGCGCTTTCTCGTCCAGGTAAGGAACGGTTTTCATCCGCTCCTTGAGACTGATTTTCGGATTGGCGTTCAGCTGTTTCAATGCCTTCACGATTTCCAGTTGTGCTTGCAGGATGTCTGATTCCGGCAGCTCCTGCATCATGACAGTGGCAGATTTGAGGTCGAATACGCCTTCCTGGTCGCGCTTGCTGAACAAGGCGCCCACCAGACCTTTGAAGTCAAACATCGTTGCCCATCCCCCTGATTTATTATTGGCTGGGATTGTAAGTCAATTTGCCGCTTACCAGATTAGGCAAACAGGGTCCCGGCTGCAAATTCAGGACGGACGGCGGCCACAGAAGTGCGCAATACGTTGCAATGCACCATTCAGGCGCGCTTCTGGCTGGGTGTAGGCAAAGCGCAACAGCGTGGGCGCATGGCCGAAATCCACCCCGGGGGTGACCGCAACCGCTTCCTCCGCCAGAAGTCGGGCGGCAAAATCGCTGGCGTCATCGGTAAAGCGTGCTGCATCGGCCCACAGGTAAAACGCACCATCGCCCACACAGGGTATTTCAAAGCCCAGCGCTTGCAGCCCGGTCGCCAGCAATGTGCGGCGCGCTGCCAGTTCCTGCCGGCGCGTTTCAAGAATGGCGAGGGTTTCCGGCGTGAATGCAGCCAGCGCCGCGTGCTGCGCCACGGTGGGTGGTGCCAGGAACAGGTTCTGCGCCAGCTTTTCCAGGTCGGGTAGCGCCCATTCCGGCGCCACCAACCAGCCCAGCCGCCAGCCTGTCATCTGGAAGAACTTCGAGAAACTGTTCACGACGAACACATCGTCCGCTACCGACAGTACCGTTTCATGCGGGCGGCCATATACCAGCCCCTGGTAGATCTCATCGACGATCAAGGCGCAGTCGCGCTGACGGGCGGCGGCGGCCAATGCGGCCAGTTCGGATAGCTCCAGCACCGTGCCGGTGGGATTGGCGGGGCTGGCTACCAGCGCGGCCACTGTGTTTTTATTCCAGTTTGTTGTCAGCAGATCGGCGGTCATCTGATAACGGCTGCCAGGGCCGACCCGCACATTGACAGGCTTGCCTTCAAACAGGCTCACCAGATGGCGATTGCACGGGTAGCCGGGATCGGTGAGCAATACCTCTGTATCGCGCTCTACCAGCAGCGCCAGGATGAGCTGCAGCGCGCCTGATGCACCGGGCGTGATGATGATGCGTGCCGGGTCCACCGTCACGCCAAACTGGCTGGCGTAAAAGCCCGCAATGGCTGCGCGCAGCTCGGGCAGTCCGCAGGCACCGGTATAAAAGGTTTTGTGCTGGCTCAGCGCCGCGATACCGGCGGCAACGATGGGGGCAGGGGTGGGGAAGTCGGGTTCGCCGACTTCCAGATGGATGACGTCATGCCCGGCCGCTTCCATGGCTTGCGCGTCCGCCAGGATGCGCATCACGTGGAAGGGTTCGATATGGGAAAGGCGCAACGGCCTTTGTGCCGCAAAGCGGTGCTGGGGCATGTGGTAGAATCCGGCGATTCGAAATTTTCAGTATTTTACCTGCGCCAAGGCCGGTTCGGCCCCGCGCGAGAGGCAATCGACACATGATCAGTACCGCCAATATCACCATGCAGTTCGGCGCCAAGCCGCTTTTTGAGAAAGTAAACGTCAAATTCGGCGATGGCAACCGCTACGGCCTGATCGGCGCCAACGGCTGCGGCAAGTCCACCTTCATGAAGATTCTGGGGGGTGATCTGGAGCCGTCCGGCGGTAACGTCAGCCTGGATCCGGGCGTGCGCTTGGGCAAGCTCAAGCAGGATCAGTTTGCCTACGAAGACATGCGCGTGCTGGATGTGGTGCTGCACGGCCATGCCGAGCTGTGGGATGCCATCCACGAGCGTGATTCCATCTACGCCAATCTGGAAGCCACCGAAGACGATTACATGCGCGCCGCAGAGCTGGAAGGCAAAGTGGCCGAATATGATGGCTACACAGCAGAAGCGCGCGCTGGCGCGCTGCTGATGGGCGCGGGCATCCCGATCGAGCTGCACAACGGCCCGATGAGTGACGTGGCCCCGGGCTGGAAGCTGCGCGTGCTGTTGGCCCAAGCGCTGTTCAGCAATCCGGACGTGCTGCTGCTGGACGAACCGACCAACAACCTGGACATCAATACTATCCGCTGGCTGGAAGAAACGCTGAACCAGCGCAACTCCACCATGCTGATCATCTCGCATGATCGTCACTTCCTGAACCAGGTATGCACGCACATTGCCGATGTGGATTACGGCGAGATCCGTATTTACCCCGGCAACTACGACGACTACATGCTGGCCGCCACGCAAGCGCGTGAACGCTTGCTGACCGACAACAGCAAGGCCAAGGAAAAAGTGGCCGAGCTGCAGGCGTTCGCGCAGCGTTTTGCCGCCAACAAGTCCAAGAGTCGCCAGGCCACATCGCGCCTGAAACTGGCCGACAAGATCAAGGAAAACATGATCGAGGTGAAGCCGTCGTCGCGGCAGAACCCCTACATCCGCTTCGACATGGACGACAAGCAGAAGCTGCACCGCCAGGCATTCGAGGCCAGCAATCTGTCCAAGTCGTTCGACAAGCCGCTGATCCAGAGCCTGAACCTGATTTTCGAAGCCGGTCACAAGCTGGCGGTGATCGGCGGCAACGGCGTGGGCAAATCCACGCTGATGAAGTTGCTGGTGAACGAGCTCAAGCCGGATGCCGGCAGCATCAAGTGGGCGGACAAGGCCGAGCCGGGCTACTTCGCGCAGGATCACGAGGAAGACTTCAGCGAAGACATCACGCTGTTCGACTGGATGAAGCAATGGGGCCAGCCGGGTGACGACGACCAGATCATCCGTGGCATCCTGGGCCGTCTGCTGTTTGGCGGCGATGATGTGAAGAAATCGGTGAAGGTGCTGTCCGGTGGCGAAAAGGGCCGCATGTTGTACGGCAAACTGATCCTGCAAAAGCCCAACGTGCTGATCATGGACGAGCCGACCAACCACATGGACATGGAGTCGATCGAATCCCTGAACCTGGCGCTGGATCTGTACAAGGGCACGCTGATTTTCGTCTCGCACGACCGGGTATTCGTGTCGTCGCTGGCCACGCAGATTCTGGAGCTGAACGGCGACGGCAGCTACGAGCACTTCCTCGGCGGGTACGAAGACTATCTGGCCAGCAAGGGTCTGGAATAAGCGCTTGGTGGTTTGCGCGATGCGTTGCATGGCCTGCCGCTCGTCGATCACGTAAGAAAGGCCGCCCTGGGTGGCCTTTCTTGCTTGTGCGCTTCACACAAAAAAATTAGCCTTGCACTCATGCGACACGAACGCCATCTCGATTTGCCCACTTACCACGCGCCGCCCTGGCTACCCGGCGGCCACGCCCAGACGGTTTATCCGGCGCTGTTCCTCTGGCAAAGGCTGACACGCTACCGGCGCGAAGCCTGGGTGACGCCCGATCTCGACAATATCGTGGTCGACTGGGTGGATGGCCGGGCAGGCACGCCCATCGTGGTGCTGTTTCATGGTCTCGAGGGCGGATCCAGAAGCCACTATGCGCTGTCGCTGGCGCAACACTTCTACCCGCGGGGCTACCGCGTTGCGGTGCCGCATTTCCGCAGTTGCGGCAATGTGTCCAATCGCCTGCCGCGTGCGTACCATGCGGGTGACAGCAACGAGATCGACTGGATCTTGCGCCGCATCCGTGATCGCAACCCGGAATCGCCGCTGTACGCGGTGGGTGTATCGCTGGGTGGCAATGCGCTGGCCAAATGGCTGGGCGAGCAGGGCGAATCCGCTGCAGAGCTGCTCAGCGGCGCCGGCGTGGTGTGCGCGCCGCTGGACCTGACCGCGTGCGGCAATGTGCTGGACGTGGGCGTCAACCGCCATCTGTACACACGCGAGTTCCTGCGCTCGCTCAAGCGCAAGACGCTACTCAAGCTGAAGATGACCGATAACCCGTATATCGACCGCGACAGCGTGAAGCGGGCGCGCACGCTACGCGAGTTTGATAATCTGGTGACTGCGCCACTGCATGGCTTCAAGAGTGTCGATCACTACTGGCAGACCTCCAGCGCGTTGCCGCTGCTCAAGCATATTGCCGTGCCCACCTTGCTGATCAACTCGAAAAATGATCCGTTCATTCCGGCCAGCAGCTTGCCGGGCGAGGACGATGTATCGGACTGGGTAATGCTGCTGCAGCCGAAGGAAGGCGGCCACGTGGGCTTCGTGACCGCGTATCCGCCCGGACGCCTGTCGTGGTTGCCGGATGTGCTGCACCGGTTCTTCCAGCATCACTCGCCGCTGCCGCGCTGAGCGGAGACCCGATGGCGCTGATACCCGCAGAAATCTTCAAGGCGTACGACGTGCGCGCGCGCACCGACCTGCTGACGCCGGATGCTGCTTGGCTGATCGGCCGCGCGCTGGGCTGCGAGGCCACCGCGCGTGGCTTCAGCCGCATGGCATTGGGGCGGGACGGGCGCCTGTCCAGCCCTGCGCTGACCGCCGCGCTGGCCCGTGGCCTGACCGAAGCCGGCATGCAGGTGCTGGACCTTGGCCTGGCGGCAACGCCGCTGCTGTATTTTGCCGCGAACCACGCTGCCGATGGCTGCGGTGTGGTGGTGACCGGTAGCCACAATCCGCCTGAATACAACGGTATCAAGATCATGCTGGGGGGCGAGGCTTTGGGTGGCGCCTTCCTGCAGGCGCTACGCAACTGCATCGAAACGGATGCATTTACCCGCGTACCGGCCGCCCAGCCGGGCAGCGTGCGGCAGTTTGCGGTGGCGGATGATTACTTTGCGGCGATTGCCGCGCGCCTGCCGCTGGCGCACCCGTTGAAAATCGTCGTCGATTGCGGCAGCGGTGTGGCCGGCGCGTTTGCACCCGCGCTGTACCGGCGCATGGGCTGCGAGGTGATCGAACTCTATTGCGAGGTGGACGGGCATTTTCCGCACCATCACCCCGATCCGCAGAATGAAGCCAACCTGTTGGACTTGAAAGCGGCCGTTGCCGCACACGGCGCGCACATCGGCCTGGCATTCGATGGTGATGGCGACCGCCTGGGCGTAGTCACGCGCCGTGGCGCCACGGTGCCGGGAGACCGGCTGCTGATGCTGTTCGCTGCCGCGGAACTTGCCGAGCATGGTGGCGGCCATGTGCTGTTCGATGTGAAATCGAGCCGCGCAGTGGCCGCGTGGGTGGCCCGGCACGGTGGCACATGCGAGGCCATTCCCACCGGCCACACGCATATGAAGAAAAAGCTGCGCGATACCGGCGCGCTGCTGGCGGGCGAGCTATCCGGCCACTTTGCGTTTGCTGGCTGGCGCATCGACGATGCGCTGTATGCGGGCGCCAAGCTGCTGCGGCTGCTGGCTGCCGGCCTCGATATCGATGCCGAGCTGGCTGGCTTCCCCACGCCGCTGACTTCGCCAGAACTGCAGATACCGCTGGCTGAAAACGGCCACGCACTGGTGGCGCGCATTGCTGCAGCCGCACGCTTTCCCAGTGCCGAGCGCGTGGCGGACATCGATGGCCTGCGCATCGAGTACCCGGATGGTTTCGGGCTGATCCGCGCGTCCAACACGCAACCCTTGCTTACCCTGCGGCTGGAAGCCGACAATGCACCCGCGCTGTGGCGGATACGCAGCGAACTTGCCGCCGCCATTGCCCCGTTGATCCTGCCTGATTTTGACTGCTGAGCCTCATGACCTTTGTCTTGCCCCCGCATCACCTCATTGCCGCCAACGTGGCTGCTGCATTGCAGGAAGATATCGGCGATGCCGACTGGACCGCCAGGCTGATCCCGGCAGGCCGCAGTGGCCGCGCCACGGTGATCGCACGCCAGGATGCGGTGATTTGTGGCCAGGCGTGGTTCGATGAAGTATTCCGCCAGGTGGATGCCGGTGTGGCCGTGCACTGGCAGGTGGCGGAGGGCGCACCCGTCGGAACGGATACCGTGCTGTGCCAGATCGAAGGCGTGGCGCAAAGCCTGCTGACCGCGGAGCGCTCCGCGCTCAATTTCCTGCAGACGCTGTCTGCAGTGGCCACCGAAACACGCCGTTATGCGGATGTGGTGGCTGGCACCCGTGCCCGGGTACTGGATACCCGCAAAACGTTGCCGGGCCTGCGCCGTGCGCAAAAGTATGCGGTGACGGTTGGCGGGGGTGCCAACCAGCGCATCGGCTTGTATGACGGGATACTGATCAAGGAAAACCACATCATGGCCGCTGGCGGCATTGCCGAGGCGCTGGCTGCCGCACGCGCGATTGCGCCTGACCACGTTACGCTGCAGATCGAAGTGGAAAACCTGCCGGAGCTGGCTGCGGCGCTGGCTGCCGGTGCGCCCTCGGTGCTGCTGGATAACTTCAGCCTGGAACAGCTGCATGAGGCGGTGCTCATCACCGCAGGCCGCGCGGTGCTGGAAGCATCAGGTGGCGTAGATATGGGCACCTTGCGCGCGATTGCTGAAACCGGTGTGGACCGGATTTCGGTGGGCAAGCTCACCAAGGATATCCAGGCGGTCGATCTGTCGATGCGTTTTGCGCTCTGACACCGGACAGATCAGCCGGCAAAGCGGATAGCGGCTTTGCCGGGGATGACGAGTTGCTACTTCAACCGGTCGGCAATCTTCGCAATGCCTGCCTGGGCACACGTTTCATCCAGTGGCCCGGCCGGTGCGCCGCCCACGCCGATGGCGCCGATCACTTCGTCGCCCACCTTGATCGGCACGCCGCCACCCAGCACCAGAAAGCCTTCTATCATCGGCAATGTGGCTGCAGGCGGATTTTTCTGTACCGCGTCCAGCATGGCCGTGGTGGCATTCCTGGCCGATGCGGACGTAAACGCCTTGTCCCGTGCAGCGGCGATGGTGTGCGGGCCGGCGCCATCGGCGCGCAGCTCGGCTTTCAGTACCCCGGCGCGGTCCACCACCGCTGCCGATACATTCCAGCCTTTGCCCTGGCAGAACTGCACTGCCGCCTGTGCGGCATCCACTGCAAGCGACAGTGACATATTGCGTTCGATCAGTACATCTGCCGCGTGTACCGGCAGGGTGGTCATGGCAAGCAGGGTGGCCAGCAACGGACGTAGCGGCATGGTGATGTCCTCCGGGTGGATCAGGGTGGCCCGGGATCGGCGCCACTCATACACCATAGCCCGTTGCGTGCAGGCTGAAAGGCGCCGCAGACGACAGGCAACATTGCCACGGTTAATGCCGCTAGAAGCGGAAATGTGCCAGTTGCTTGTCCAGCCGGTTGGCGGTTTCGGTCAGGTCACGCATGTCGCCGAGCATTTCCTCGCTGCGCCGGCTGCTATGCGCTGCGCCTTCACCGATGCCGGCCAGCCTTTCGTGGATGGCCACGCTGGCCTGGCTTTGTTCTTCGACCGCGGCGGCAATGGTATCCATCATCTCGCTGACGTTTTGCGCGGCCGAACCGATGGCGCCCAGCGAGCCCGCCACCGCCTCGCCATCGCCCAGGCACTCGCTGACCCGCGCACTGGCAGCCTGCATCGCGCCCAGTGTTTCACGTGCCTTGGTGCGCGTGGTATCGAGGATGCCGTGGATATCATGGGTGGCGCTGGCCGTTTGCAGCGAGAGCTTGCGCACTTCGTCCGCTACCACTGCAAAGCCCCGGCCTGCTTCACCGGCCCGCGCCGCTTCGATGGCGGCGTTAAGCGCCAGCAGGTTGGTCTGGCCGGCAATGTCGGCAATGCCTTGCGCCACGCGCACGATGTCCTGCACTGCCAGCGTGAGCGCGGAGAGCGCTGCCTCCGCATCGCCAAACTCGCTGCTGAGTGCATTCAGCCGCACGATGGAGTTGCGGCCGGCATGGCTGGCGTTGCCGGCGGCATCACGCGTCTGCGCGGCGAGGTTGGCGGCCTGCTCGGCCTGCTCGGCCACTGCGTTGATGGCGCCCTGCAGCGTCTGGCTGGTACTGGCAATGTCTTGCAGGTGACCGGTCTGGCGTGCGGCATCGCCGTGGATGGCATCGGCCAGCCGGGTGACATCGCCAGCGTCGTTGCGTGTGGTTTGCGCGGCTTGGCTGACGGTAGACAGCGTGCTGGCCAGCCGGGACAGGAAGCGGTTGAGGCTGCGGCCCAGCTCGCCGATTTCATCGGCGCTTTCCAGCATGCGCCCGGTCAGGTCGCCCTGTTCCAGCCGCTGGCTGGCTTCATGCATGGCTTGCAGCCGCGCCCGCAGCTTGCGGGCAAAGTACAGCTGGCTGGTCACGATCAGCAGTGCGGTCAGCGCCAGCGGGATCAGCGTGCTGGCCAGCAGATTGGCCATGCGCTCATCAATGGCGGTGGTGACCTGCCGCGCGTCGCTCTGCATGCCCGCGCTGGCGGTATCGAGCAAGGCCAGTACCGGCTCGAGCTCATTCTTGGAGATCTGCTCGGGGATGCTGAGCGCATCCTGCGGGCTGGTTTCGGAAATCTTCACCGCACTGCGGAACTGGGTCAGGTATTGCGCCCAGTGCTGCGCCAGCGCGGTGTTGAGCGCCGTGCTGTCGAGGCCTGCAAGGCCGGCAAGATTTTTCTGCACGGTCTGTTCCGCATCGTTCAGGCGCTCGCCGGTATCCGGGGCCAGCGGATCGGCGCGCGATACGGTCAGCATGGTGCTGCGGATGTTGCCGATGGCGGCCAGTGCCTGCTGGCTGTCGTGATAGCGCTGGTAATCGCTGTGCAGCAGGCGTACCTGCGTGGTGACCCATAGCCCGAGCCCGACCAAGGCGATGACGGTAATGGCGCTGACGGTTTTAAGCTGGGCAGAGATACGCATGATGGTCTGGCTGTTGAATCCGAGACCGCAAAGTATTTAATTCCGGTTACGCCCATATTAAAAGTTGCGCTGGCTTACAGATTTACCCGGGCAGCAAGCGGAGCCGGGTCACGTGATGGCCGCTGCTACTGCTCGTTGGCAAAGGATTTGGCCAGATAGCGCGGTGTATCGATCTCGTTACCCTTGCAAACGGCAATCCGGTAGGCAAGCAATTGCAGCGCGATCACGTACAGGATGGGGTTGAGATCGTGCAGATCATCGGGCATGCGGGCGATGTTGAGCCGGTCTGCCTGGGATAAGCCGGCGTCTGACAGCACGAACAACTCGCCATTGCGGGCGCGGATTTCCTGCAGGTTGGCCAGCAGCTTTTCGGCCAGCCGGTTCCACGGCAGGCAGGCTACCACCGGCAGCTTGGCATCCACCAGTGCCAGCGGGCCATGCTTGAGCTCGCCGCCGGGGTGGCCTTCAGCGTGCAGGTATGCCACTTCCTGCATTTTCAATGCGCCCTGCAATGCGATCGGGTAGTTGTAGTGCCGGCCGATGCAGAACAGGTGCTCGCTACGCGCCAGCCGCTGTGCCCACTGGTCCAGTGTGGGCTCCAGCGCCAGCACAGCCTGTGCGGCCTGTGGCAGGCGCAACAGGTCGGCATGCGCCTGCTGCTGCAGTACCGGCGTGAGCCGGCCGCGTTGCTGCGCCAGCCCCAGCGACAGCAGGTAGAGCATCAGCAACTGGGCGCTGAAGGTCTTGGTGGACGTCACGGCGATTTCCGGCCCGACTTCATGCGCCAGTTGCAGTTGTGCCTGGCGCATCAGGCTGCTGTTGCGTACGTTGGAAACGCCCAGAGTGACTGTGGCGCCCAGTTGCTGTGCGTGGCGCAATGCAGCCAGCGTATCCGCGGTTTCGCCCGATTGCGACAGGCCAATGGCCAGCGCATTGCTCGGTAGCACCGCATCCAGATAACGGAATTCGCTGCCAAGCTCCACGGTGGTGGGCAGGCCGGCCAGCCCTTCCAGCCAGTAACGGGCAGTCAGCGCTGCGTGATAGCTGCTGCCCGATGCAATCAGCACGACCGCATCCACATTGCCCAAGCTGCGCGCACCATGGTCGCCCACCAGCACGTTCAGATCCGGATCGCAACCGAAGCGTGCCAGAGCATCGGCCAGCAGCGCGGGCTGCTCGTTGATTTCCTTGCCCATGAAATGGCTGAAGCGGTCCAGCTCGGCGCGGTTGCTGCGGATATTGATGGCATCATGCTGTCGGCGCACCGGTGCACCACCGGCATCGACGATTTCATAATGCGTGGGTGTCAGGCTGGCCACATCGCCAGCGGTCAGTCGCACCACGTCGGTGGCAAACGGCAGCAGTGCGGCCAACTGGTCTGCGCAGGCATAACCGCCCTGGTGCGAGGCAATCAGCAGCGGAATACCCGCACTGGCAAACACCAGCTCATTGCTGTTGCCGTGTTCGATCACGCCGATCGCATACAGGCCGGTCAGCTCTTGCATGGCCGCGTGCGTGGCGCGCACCAGGTCACGCTGGGTGCGGTGATGCCAGTGGATCAGTGCGGCAATCAGCGCCACCTGGTTTGTGGCTTCGCTGGCATAGCCCAGCGATTCCAGCCGGTTGGCTACTGCCTCGCCGTTTTCCAGGCTGCCGCGCATCACCACGCCGATCAGCTCGCGCTCGATCACCGTGGCATGGCTGGCGACCGTGGCCCAATCCAGCCGCATCAGCAAGCGGTTGCTGGTTTGTCCGCCCAGCGCGGCCAGCAAGCTGGCTGGCCCGTCGTTGCTCTGATGGGCGGCAATGCCGTTCTGGTCACCGCTGATGGCAACGCATCCCTGCAGGCCCAGTGGGGCAAGCCGCGTACATTGCTGTTCCAGCGCGGGCAGGCAGTTTTGGGCGGCGATCAGGCCGATCAGGTGACTCATGGCAGGCTCTTGGACGGATTTGTCACTCTATTTGTAGTGCAGTCTGGCCGCGCAGGCTTGCAAACGTCATAAGTGAATGCTGAAACTGTGTGAAAAGCGCCGCCAACGGCCAGCGCAATTGACTAATGGCGCGGGTTTGGGCTACTTTCCACCCGTTCCCCCGCCTGTGTTTTTTCATGTCCAGATCCCCCAAATCCACTGCTGCTGCACCTGCTGATTTCGAAGCGGGCGTAGTCGAGCTCGAAACGCTGCTCGCCCAGCTTGAAAACGGCCAGTTGCCGCTGGAGCAGGCGCTTGCTGCCTACCAGCGCGGCCAGACGCTGCTGCGCTACTGCGAGGGCAAGCTGGAGGATGCGGAACAGCAGCTCAAGGTACTGGAAGGGGGCGAGCTCAAGCCCTACAGTGCGGAGGCGCCATGATTGCCGCCGATCTCGATTTCAAGGGCTGGATGAGCGCAGTACAAGCGCGCATTGAACACGTGCTGGAAGCCTGTCTGCCCAGCAACGAACACATCCCCGCCCGTTTGCACCAGGCAATGCGCTACGCGGTGCTCGACGGTGGCAAGCGGGTGCGCCCGCTGCTGGTGTTTGCCGCCGGCGAGCTGGTGGGCGCGGACCCGGCGCGGCTGGATCATGCCGCCGCCGCCGTCGAGCTGATCCATGCGTATTCGCTGGTGCACGACGATATGCCGCCGATGGACAACGACGTGCTGCGCCGTGGCAAGCCCACCGTGCATGTGCAGTATGACGAAGCCACCGCGCTGCTTGCTGGCGACGCGCTGCAAACGGCCGCATTCGATGCCTTGTCCGGCCACGTATTGACGGACGATCCGCGCGAGCAGCTGAAAATGATCAACCTGCTCGCCAAGGCATCCGGCAGCCTCGGCATGTGTGGCGGGCAGGGGGTTGACCTGTACAGCGTGGGCAAGGCATTGAACCTGCCCGAGCTGGAGCTGATGCATATCCTGAAAACCGGCGCGCTGATCCGTGCCTCGGTCTTGCTGGGCGCGCATTGCGGTACTTCGCCCGGTGCGGAGCAACTGGCCCGGCTCGATCATGCGGCCAAATGCGTGGGGCTGGCGTTCCAGGTGGTTGATGATATCCTCGACTGCGAAGCGGATTCGGCCACGCTGGGCAAGACCGCCGGCAAGGATGCCGCCAACGACAAGCCCACCTATGTGTCGCTGCTGGGGCTTGCCGCCGCGAAGGAAAAAGCCGCCGAACTGCAAGCGCAGGCGCATGCCGCGCTCGATACCTTTGGCGCGCCTGCCAGCCGCCTGAAACAGGTTGCCGACTTCATCGTCGCGCGCCGCTCCTGAACTGTTCCTCATGTCTGAACTGACCAATACCCGCTTGCTCGACCGTGTGGCCTGTCCTGCCGACCTGCGCCGCCTTGAGCGCAAGCAACTGCCGCAACTGGCCGACGAACTGCGCGCCTTCCTGCTCGACTCCATCAGCCAGACCGGCGGCCATTTCGCCTCCAACCTGGGTGCGGTAGAGCTGACGGTTGCGCTGCATTACGTATTCGATACCCCGAACGACCGGCTGGTATGGGATGTGGGCCACCAGAGCTACCCGCACAAGGTACTGACCGGCCGGCGCGAACGCATGGGCAGCATGCGCAAGAAGGGCGGGCTGGCTGGTTTCCCCAAGCGTGAAGAAAGCGAGTATGACACCTTTGGCGTTGGCCATTCTTCCACGTCGATCGGTGCTGCGCTGGGCTTTGCCGAGGCCGCCAAGCTGCGCGGCGAGGGCCGCCACGCCATCGCGGTGATCGGCGATGGTTCGATGACCGCCGGGCAGGCCATCGAAGCGCTGTTCAACGCTGGCCACCGCGACGTGAACTTGCTGGTCATCCTCAACGACAATGAAATGTCTATTTCGCCCAATGTGGGGGCGTTCAACAATTATCTGGCCAAGCTGCTGTCGGGCAAGTTCTACAACGGCTTCCGCAATGCCTCCGGCAAGATGCTGGATGTGATGCCCACGCTCAAGGAGCTGGCCAAAAAGGGTGAGGAAAGCGTCAAGGGCTTCTTTACCCCGGCTTCGTTCTTCGAGGAACTGGGCTTCAACTATATCGGCCCCATCGATGGCAACAACCTGGAAACGTTGCTTGCCACGCTGTCCAACATCAAGAAGTTGAGCGGCCCGCAATTCCTGCACATCGTCACCAAGAAAGGCCACGGCTACAAGCTGGCGGTGGACGACCCGGTGAAATACCACGCCGTCACGCCATTCACGCCGGAAAACGGCATGACCGGCAGCAAGGGCGGCAAGATCAGCTTCACCCAGGTGTTCGGTGACTGGTTGTGCGACATGGCTGCGCAGGATCAACGCCTGGTGGCCATCACCCCGGCCATGCGCGAGGGCTCGGGCCTGGTGCGTTTCGAGAAGGAATTCCCCACCCGCTATTTCGACGTGGGCATTGCCGAGCAGCACGCGGTGACCTTTGCCGCTGGCCTGGCTTGCGAAGGCCTCAAGCCGGTGGTGGCGATCTACTCGACCTTCCTGCAGCGCGCGTATGATCAACTGATCCACGACGTGGCGCTGCAGAACCTCGATGTCACCTTTGCCATCGACCGTGCAGGTTTGGTCGGCGCAGACGGCCCTACGCATGCCGGTGCGTTCGACCTGAGCTTCCTGCGCTGCATTCCCAATATGGCGGTACTGGCGCCGGCGGACGAGAACGAATGCCGGCAGATGCTCTACACCGCCTGGCAACACAACGGCCCCGCCGCCGTGCGCTATCCGCGTGGCGCCGGCAATGGCACCGCAATCGAAGCAGCCATGAGCGCCTTGCCCTGGGGCAAGGGTGAAGTGCGCCGCACTGGTGGCAAAGTGGCGATCCTTGCGTTCGGCACCGTATTCGAAGCGGCGCTGCAGGCTGGTGAAGTGCTGGATGCCAGCGTGGTCAACATGCGCTTCGTGAAGCCGCTGGATGTGGAACTGGTGAGGCAACTGGCTGCCAGCCATGACCTGCTGGTGACCGTGGAAGAGAACGCCATCATGGGCGGCGCGGGCAGCGCGGTACTTGAAGCATTGGCTGCCGCCGGCATTGCCAGACCGGTGCTGCAGCTGGGCTTGCCCGATAGCTACGTCGAACATGGCGAGCAGAAAGAGCTGCAGGCCGATTGCGGGCTGGATGCTGCCGGTATTGCTGCTGCGATACGGGTACGACTGGGCTGATTGCTAGCGCGTTGAATAAACCATGCCGGCTTGCAGCCGGCATGGTTGTTGCGGGGCGAGTAGTTTCCTGAGCGGCAGCCGATTCAGCGGCTTGCGGGCGAATTTGCCCCAGGCGTTGCAAAGCGCAGGCGCGTGCGGGCAAGGCGGCTGCGCGCTTCCAGCAACTTGAGCTGTGCTGCCGCTTGCGGGCTGCTCCGCAACGATGTTTCCGGGTTGGCGGGGAAGGCCTGGCTGCGCAATGCGTGCAGTTCGCGGTAGCGGCGCAGCGTGGTTTCGTGATCACCGCGATCTGCGGCAATCTGTGCCAGCAGGCTGACCGCGTCCTGCTGCAGCGAGGTCAGCTGCGCCTGCCTTGCCAGCTCGCGCGCGCCCAGCAGATCGCGTTCCGCGCTACTGGTATCGCAAAGCCGGGTGAACACTTTGCCCAGTGCCAGCAGCGCGTGCGCCTTGCCCCACAGGTTGTCGTTTTCGTTGTTGAGGCGGAATGCGGCTTCCAGAAAGGGGACTGCTGCGGCATCCTTGCCCTGCGCGTACAGGATCAGCCCGCGGTAGTTATGCACTTCCGCAGCCCATACCCGGTTGCTGACCGCACCCTGCAGCAGTGCATCGGCCTCTGCCAGTGCCTGTTCGGCACGGCTGTAGTTGAGCTGGCGATATGCATCACCGGCCACATTGATCAGTGCCTCGCATTCCAGCCGGGCTTCACCCAGCGGGCGCGCCAGCTTGAGCGCAAGCTCATGGTAGTGCAGTGCGCTGTCGTGATCGCCGAACGCCACATACACCTGGCCCACGCCCAGATAGACCCGGGCGCAGTTGTACAGATCATGGCTGACGTGCGCGTGTTCCAGGCTTTTTGCCCAGGTATCGAGCGCACGTGCAGCATCGCCAGCGGCGTAATGGCAGCGGCCTTCCTCGATCAGTGCTTCCACATGCGCGCGGGCCAGGTTGGCATGCAGAAACACCTTGGCGCCATGGCGGAACGCCTGCTGGGCATTTTTCAGGCTGCCGGTATGCTGCCACGCGTGCCCCAGCGTCACGTAGGCGAGGCCGATCAGTTGCGCATCGTTCAATGCGCGCGCGCGCCGCAGCAGCGCATCGATCACGGCCGGGCTTTCCGGAGAGCCGGAGGCTGCGGCGGTGGCCAGCGGTTCAAGCTCGGATGCCAGTTTTTGCTGCGTGTCGCTCACTCAGGCCTCCGGGGTGCTGCAGATGCGGTTGCTGCCGGCGCGCTTGGCCAGGTAAAGCGCCAGATCGGCGCGTGACAGCAGGATTTCCGCCGTATCGCCATGCGTGTATTCGGCGCAGCCGATGCCCACGGTGATTTTCAGATTGGGGTAGGCCAGCCAGTGATGCGATTCGATGCGGTAACGGATGCGTTCCGCCGTCTTGATCGCCTCGGCAAGGTGCACACCGGGCAGTGCCAGCACGAACTCTTCGCCGGAGAAGCGAGCCGGCAGATCGCTATCACGGCATTCATGCAGCAACAGCTGGGCCACACCCTGCAGCACTTCATCCCCGGCGGCATGCGAATAAGCGTCGTTTACCGCCACCAGCTGATCGATATCGAGCAGCAGCAAGGACAGCGGCACGCCGCCCTCGGCAGCGGCGGCCAGATCGGGCAGCCGCTCGTTCAGCGCGCGGCGGTTGGGCATCTGCGTGAGCGCATCACGGTAGGCGGCGTTTTCCAGTTTTTGCAGCTGCTGGCGCCCCGCCTGGGTTTCCTCGCGCAGCTGCGACAGTTCGATCTCGGACGTCAGCAGCTTCAGGCGCATTTCGATGGTAGCCAGCCGCTTGCTGGTGGCACGCGCAGCGGTGGTGGGCAGTGGCTGGCGCGCCAGGAAGGCCGCGTAATGTTCGGTGGCGCGTGCATGGTCAGCGCGTGCTTCGTACAGCGCCGCCAGCTCGCGGTGGATGTCGCCCTGCAGCCTGGCGGCGTCGAGCGCGCTGGCAAGCTCTGCGGCCGCTTTCAATTCCGTTTCGCCGTCCTGCCCAGCGGCCTGCTTCAGCTGGCCGATGCGCAGCAGGCAGCGCAGTTGCCCGCCGCGCGCACCATATTGCCGGTGTTGCTGCAATGCATGTTCATAGCAGACCAGCGCCTGCGCCGGCCTGCCATCCTGGCGGACCAGCTTGCCGAGTATCTCGTGGTAGGTGGCGGGCCAATCCGCGCTGGCATCGTGCTCTGCCACGCGCAGCACCGCGCTGGCTGTCGGCAGCTCGCCCAGCGCAAACAGGTCGGCAGCCAGCGCCAACTGGCAGCGCGCCAGCAATTCGCCATGGCTGCCGGCAAAATCCAGCGCCTGCTCGTGATGACGCAATGCGCTATCCACATCGCCCTGGCGGCGATGCAGCGTGCCGATTTCCAGCCACAGCTCGGCACAAAGCGGCGCGTGTTCCACCTGCAACGCCTTGTCCAGCCCCTGCAGCCAGATATTGAGCGCCTTGCCCTGATTGCCGCCATCGAGCAGTGTGCTGCGCCCCAGCCACAGGTCAACCTCGGCCTGGGCAAGCAGGTCGGCCCCGCATAGCCGCGCAGCCTGTTGCAGCAATGTCTCCGCACTGTGCTCGCCGCGCAGCAGCGTGGCTGCCTGCGCAAGCAACACATGCCTTTGCTGGGTGATCTTTGCAGAATTACCGGGGCTCAAATCAGTGGTCATTACGGGCAGGTGGGTATTGCAGATGGAAAGCCATGTCTGGATGGTGCCAAGCCATACCGGCTGAATCAAGCCCCTTTGTTACAAGCGGGTTCAACGCAGCGGCTCAAGACGCTGCAATGCCTGTTCGAGAAGCGCGGTAGGGCAGCCGAAGTTCAGCCGCAGGAAGCCTGGTGTGCCGAAATCACGCCCGTCCGACAAACCCACGCCATGATCTTCAAAGATGGGCAACGGGTTTTCCGCATCGATGGCGCGCGCGTCGATCCATGCGAGGTAGGTGGCTTGCGGCACGGTCAGCTTGAGGCGGCTACTGCCGGCAAACCAGTCTTGCAGCAGCTGGCGGTTGGTGCGCAGCGTAGCGAGCAGTGCGGCGTGCCATGCACCGTCATCGCGGTACGCCGCTTCTGCGGCGGTGTAGCCCAGCAGGTTCACCGATGGCGTCAGCCCCAGCGTGGCATGGCGGAAGCGGGCACGCAGTGCCGCATCCGGTATCACTGCCACCGCGCAGCCCAGCCCGGCGATGTTCCAGGTCTTGGATGGCGCCAGCAGGGTAATTGTCTGCCGGGCAAAATCGCTGTCCAGCAGCGCAAAGGGGGTATGCGTGGCACCGGGTTCCAGCAACAGGTCGCAATGCACTTCATCCGAGCACACCACCAGATCGTGCTGGCGGGCGATATCCAGCAATTCGCGTAATTCGTCATTGCGCCAGATCCGGCCTACCGGGTTGTGCGGGTGGCACAGCAGCAGCAGGCGGGTGGCGGGGGTGATGGCCGCTTCAAGCGCGGCCTTGTCCCAGCGCCATTCGCCATCGCGCTGTTCCAGCGGCACGGTGATCAGCTCGCGCTCACCCAGCGGTGGCGCATACAGGAACTTGGGATAAACCGGCGTAAAGGTCAGCACCGCATCGCCGGGCGAGCCAACCGCGCGGCAGGCAATGTTCAGCCCCTGTACCAGTCCCGGCAGCCATACCAGCCATGCCGGATCGATATCCCAGCGATACACGCGGCTGGCGTAGCCGGTGAACGCCTCGACCAGGCTGGCGGGTGGATCGGTATAGCCAAACACGCCATGTGCCACGCGCTCCTGCAGTGCGGCGATGATGGATGGCGGGCTGTGGAAATCCATGTCGGCCACCCACATCGGCAGGATGTCGCGATTGGCGTATTTCGCCCATTTCTGGCTGGCGGTGGGAAGGCGGTCTATCGGCGTATCGAAGCGCATTGCTGGAGCCTGCGGAATGAATGGCGGGGTGAGCCGGGTTACGGGTGGATCAATGTTGCAATGCAGCGGCCAGATCGGCAATCAAATCCGCGCTGTCCTCGATGCCGACGGACAAGCGCACTAGCGTATCGGTCACGCCCAGCCTTGCGCGCTCCGCCGCCGGCAGGTTGGCGTGCGTCTGCACCGCTGGTACGGTGATCAGGCTTTCCACACCGCCCAGGCTCTCTGCATACGAGATCAATTGAACGCCTTCGATCAGTGCGGCAACAGCTGCAGTGCTGGTCAATTCAAAGGACAACACCGCGCCAAAGCCATTACTGAAGCTTTTCAGCCGCGCGTGGCCGGCATCGCCAGGCAGGCCCGGGTAGTAAACGCGCCGCACCTGCGGATGCGCTTGCAGCCATTGCGCCAGCAGCAGCGCGTTGCGTTGCTGTGCTTCCAGCCGTAGCGCCAGTGTCTTGAGGCCGCGCAGCACCAGCCACGCATCCTGTGGCGCCAGCACTGCGCCCACCGCGTTTTGCAAGTAGCCCAGGCGCTCTGCCAGCGCCGGCGTGCGCACGCTGACCAGGCCGGCGATGGTGTCGTTGTGGCCGGCCAGGTATTTGGAGGCCGAATGCAGCACGATATCCGCAGCTACGCCATCGGCTCCCGCCAGCGGGCGCAGCCAGTATGGGGTCAGGAAGGTGTTGTCGACGATCAGCAGCGCGCCTGCTTCATGCGCAAGTGCGGCCAGCGCCGGCAAATCGGGTACCAGCAGGCAAGGGTTGGATACTGATTCGATCAGGATGGCGCGTGTATTGGGCTGCAACGCCGCGCGGTAGGCGGCGGTATCGGTAATCGATACATAGCTGGCCGATAGCCCCAGCCGTGCAAATACCTGGTCCAGCAGGCGCGTGGTGCCGCCATACGCGCCTTCGGCAACGATCAGGTTATCACCGCTGGAGAACAGGCACAGCACCGTGGAGAGCGCCGCCAGGCCACTGCCAAAGGCGAAGCTGGCTGCCGCGCCCTCGATCTGCGTCATCGCGTCCTCCAGCGCCTTGCGGGTAGGGTTGCTGCTGCGCGTGTAGTCGTACCCGGTGCTTTCGCCCAGCGCAGGGTGGGCAAAGGTAGCGGTCTGGTAAATGGGGGTGCTGATGGCGCCAGTGGCGGGGTCGCGGCGGTTGCCGGCTTGGGCGAGCAGGGTGGCAATACGGTGCATCAATTCAGGTCCGGAGGGCTATGCGGGGCTTGCTTGCCTAGACCTTACTATGTTGTCGTATCCGGAGGCCAGTGCAATTGCGTACAGATCAGGGCTATCCCGTATTTGTGGCTAATTCCGTTGACCAGCAAGGTGTCGCTTCTTAATATTCACTTTCGATATTAAATACCATTTTTAATACAAGGAATTGCATATGAATATGCGTAAATTGCTGGTTGCCGCCAGTTTGCTGGGTTTGGCACTGCACGCTGGTGCGGCCGATCTGCTCGATACCGTGAAGCAACGCGGTACGCTCAAGGTAGCGCTGGAAGGTACATACCCGCCGTTCAACTACAAGGAAAACAACGAACTGGCAGGCTTCGAAGTGGAGCTTGCCAAGGCACTCGGCCAGAAGCTGGGGGTGAAGGTTGAATTTACCACCAGCGAATGGAGCGCCATCCTGGCCGGCCTGCAGGCTGGCAAGTACGACGTGGTGATCAACCAGGTGGGCATTACCGACAAGCGCAAGGAGACATTCGATTTCTCCGAGCCCTATACCATCTCCGCACCGCAGCTGATCGTCCGCAAGGATGAAAAGCGCGTGTTCAACAGCCTGGAAGACCTGAAGGGCAAGAAGCTGGGCCTCGGGCAGGGCACCAATTACGCGGATATCGCCAAGGCAGTGGGCGGTATCGATGTGAAAACCTATCCGGGCGCACAGGAATACCTGCAGGACCTGGCATTGGGGCGCATCGACGCGGCGCTGAACGACAGCCTGCTGATCCCGTATATCGTCAAGCAGACCAAACTGCCGCTGAAGCCCGGTGCACCGGTGGGCGCGCTGGAAAAATCCGGCATCCCCTTCGTGAAAGGCAATCCCAAGTTCCAGGCTGCGCTCAACAAGGCGCTGGCGGATCTGCAGGCCGATGGCAGCTTTGCGAAGATTTCGAAAAAGTGGTTTGACCGTGATGTGAGCAAACCGCCGGTCGCCAGGTGACAGCACTGTGTGGCTGCGTGGCTTGTCCACCCGGCCGCTGCAGATAAGCTCTAAACTCCGCATGACCGAAGCCCGGCACCCCCAGCTCTGGCTGGGGGTTTTGTTTTGACGGAGTTGCACGTATGGATGTTCATGGCCTGATCGCGCTGTTGCGCGATGCATTGCCGCTGTTGCTCAAGGGCGCGGGTTATACGCTGATGCTGGCGTTGTCCGCGATGGTGGGCGGCTTCCTGATCGGCACGCTGGTGGCGGTGATCCGGCTGGCGCGGCTGCCCGTACTTACGCAGATTGCCGGCCTGTACGTGAGCTGCATGCGCGGTACGCCATTGCTGGTGCAGTTGTTCGTGATCTATTTCGGCCTGCCCAGCATCGGCATCCAGTTCGAGCCCATTACCGCCGGTATCCTTGGGTTGAGCCTGAACGTGGGTGCGTATCTGTCCGAGACCATACGCGGCGCGATTGTCGGCGTGGACCGTGGCCAGTGGGAGGCCGGCAAGAGCCTGGGCCTGACGTATGCGCAGACGCTGCGCTATGTGGTGGGCCCGCAGGCGTTGCGGCTGGCGGTGCCCAGCCTGTCCAACAGTCTGATCAGCCTGATCAAGGATACCTCGCTGGTATCGGTGATTGCCGTGGGTGAACTCATGCTGGCCACCAAGGAAGTGATTGCCACGACCTTCCAGCCTTTTCCGCTCTACCTTGCCGCGGCGGGCATCTACTGGCTGCTGAGCGCTTCGTTCGAGGCGGTACAGAAAAAGCTCGAGACGCACCTCAACCGCAGTTATGTGCGTTAGCGTGCCTGTTTAGCCGCGGTCGAACAAACCGGGCGAACGGCTGTGCGCCCGTTACCATGCGATGATGGCGCGGTGCCGGTATCGCATCCTCACGGAGGCTGCAGCATGGATTGGAGCACGTTCGCACATGCAGTCTTTCATGCCGAACAGGGTATGGATTTGCTGATCCGCCACGATGGCGTGCTGGTTTACGTGCTGCTGTTTGCCGTGGTGTGCAGCGAGATCGGTGTGGTGCCGCTGTTTTTCCTGCCCGGAGATCCGCTGCTGTTCGTGTGCGGCGCATTCTGCGCCACGCATGCACTCGATATCTGGCTGCTAATGCCCTTGCTGTTTGTCGCCGCGCTGGCGGGCAGCATGCTCGGTTACGGTATCGGCCGTGTGCTGGGGCGGCAGACGATGGCGCATGGCTACCGCTGGCTATCACCCCGGGCGCTGGAAAAAACCGCTGCTTTCCATGCACGCCACGGCGGCGCCACCTTTTTGCTGTCGCCTTTCGTGGCGGTGGTACGCACCTTTGCACCGTTCCTGGCCGGTGTGTCGGCGATGGACTTCGGCCGCTTCAGCCGTTTTGCCAGCGCGGGTGCGGCATTGTGGGTAGGCAGCTTGCTGTGGGCCGGCTATTTCTTTGGCCGTGTGCCCATCGTGCGTGAACACCTGCAGGCGCTGGTGCTGTGCGGCGTGATGCTGGGCGTGGGTGCGCTCATCATCGGTGCCGGCTGGCGCGGCCTACAGGCGCGCTGGCATCGCGCCGACAACGGCTGATCAGGTCAGGACCACCTTTTTTTTAATCCTGCTGTCATTTGTGCGCCCTGGTGGCGACCAACGGGGGAAGCGACTGCCCTTCGAGCGGGCAGGCCAGCCCCCGAACAGGATGATCACCATGACGACTATCAGCAGCGCGTGTGCGCCCGCTTCTACCGCCGCACTGCCCGGAAGGGGCGGCGCGGACATTGCCAGCCAGCTGGATGTGCTGCAACGCAAGTACGCGGATGTGGCCGGCTGTGCCACCACGCCACAGCCGGAAAAACAGGCGCAAGAAGCGCATCTGAGCCAGCAGATGCAGGCATTGCGCAATCGCCTTGCCGAGCAACAGCAAGCGCCACGCGCCACGGATGGGCAGGGTGTGGGCGATGAAGCGGGCCTGGCATCGGGCCAGTCTGATCGTGCACGCAACCCTTATGCGCTGGTGGATGTTTACGCGTGATGGGCTGCTGGCGGGCGGCTCATGCTGGATGCGTGAGCTGCCCCGTTGCGGCAAGCGATTGTTGAATATTCAGCAATTCGCGCAATGCGGCTGTAGAAATTCGCGCATAACGGTGTTTTTTAGCGAAAAAAGCGACAGATAGCCGCCATTTCGAGCTGGTACGGCGTTTGCTCTAGCTGGACTCTACGCAATCAACACGGGAGTTCGCCATGGGTAAACCGCAGGATTTTTCGTCGCTCGATCTCGTCAATGGCCGTTATGGCCGTGACGAACTGACCGTTGTGCCCGAGCTGAACGGCACGCTGGAAGCATTGCTGGGTCACCGCTCGGTGCGCGCATTCGAGCGCAAGCCGTTGCAGGGCGGCACGCTGGAGCTCTTGGTGGCTGCCGCACAGTCGGCGCCCAGCTCTTCCAACCTGCAGGTGTGGAGCGTACTGGCGGTAGAGGACGAAGCGCGCAAGGCCCGGCTGGCCGTGCTGGCGGGCAATCAGGCACACATCCCCGAGGCACCGCTGGTGCTGGTGTTCCTGGCCGATCTGGCCCGCCTGAACACCGTTGCCGCACAGCAGGATGCACCGATTGCCGGGCTCGATTATCTCGATACCTATCTGATGGGCGTGATCGATGCCGCGCTGGCCGCGCAGAACGTGGTGACCGCAGCCGAATCACTGGGCCTGGGCACCGTCTACATCGGCGCCATCCGCAACAAGCCGGAAGAAGTCGCCGCCGAGCTTGGCCTGCCGCCGCAGGTTTTCCCGGTATTCGGCCTGGTGATCGGCCACCCGGATCCGGCGCGCCCGGCATCGGTAAAGCCGCGGCTGTCGCAACGCACGGTGCTGCACCGCGAGCAGTACTCGGCCAGCCAGCAGCATGCGGCGGTGGCTGATTACGATACGGTGATCACTGCATTCCAGCACAGCCAGGGTCTGCCGCAGGTGCCATGGTCCAGACAGGCTGTATCGCGCTTGCGCGGGCCGGAAACCTTGTCTGGCCGGCATCGCCTGGTTGAAGCCATCGCCAATCTCGGCTTCACCATCAAGTAAACGTGTTGCCAGCGCTGCCCCGCCCAAGCGCGTGGCAATCACCGTTTTCAAGGAGTGCCTTATGCCCAGCCTGACCCTCGATACCCCCGAGCTTGCCGCGCAGTACGATCAGATCAGCGATCTGCAATACG
Source organism: Andreprevotia sp. IGB-42 (assembly GCF_009848685.1). Taxonomy (GTDB): domain Bacteria; phylum Pseudomonadota; class Gammaproteobacteria; order Burkholderiales; family Chitinibacteraceae; genus Andreprevotia. Next base: position 135,363 of record NZ_WXTX01000012.1, on the reverse strand, counting down.
AACATGGCCAGCACCTGCTCAACGGCCTGCAGCTCAAGCCGGGCGAAGCCCTGCTGGACGTGGGCAGCGGCACCGGCCGGCTGACCGCTTTTGCCGCCAAGCATTTCATCGGCCCGCAGGGCGTGGTGGTGGGCATTGATCCGCTGCCGCTGCGCATCGATATCGGCCGGCGGCGTGCCAGTGAGCAGGGCCTGGGCCAGCTGTCGTTCGAAGTGGGGCAGGCGGAAGACCTGCACCGTTTTGCCGATGCCAGTTTCGATGCCGTGGTGCTCAACAGCGTGTACCACTGGCTGCCGGACAAGGCACCAGCGTTGAACGAGGCCTTGCGCGTGCTCAAGCCCGGAGGCCGCATTGCCATCAGCAGCGCCAGCCGCGAGCGCCCGCACGATGTACAACGGCTGATTGCCGAAGTGCTGGCCGAAGCCGGCCTGGGGCGTGCGCACAGCACCGGCAGTACGCCCCACAAGGTGTCTTTTGCCGAGCTGGCCATCCAGCTGGAAGCGGCAGGGTTTCTGGTGGACGAAATCCGCCTGCGCCGTTTTGCCGACCGCTTTGCCGATGCCGATGCGGTACGCGCATTCAACGAGGCCAGCTCCTTCGGCAATTTCCTCGGTGAATTCGTGCCTGATGTGCGCCGTGACCTGACCGAACGCTTCAACGTACGGCTGAACGCACACCGCGACGAGCGCGGCATCCTGTTGCACCGAAACCTGCTGTTTGCGCTGGCCCGCAAGCCGGCTTGAGCAATCCGGGCTGAAGGTGGCCGCACTGGCTGCCTTCGGCCTTTTTCCGAGCAAACCCTTCAACGGATAGTCTGATGAGCAAACTTTATATCGCGCGCGGCGCATGTTCCTTCGGTGCACACGTGGCCGTGCGCGAACTGGGCCTGGATATCGAAATCGTCAAGGTAACGCTGCGCGATCCCGCATCGCCGATTTTCGCGGTGAACCCGCTGGGGCGGGTACCGACGCTGCAGCTGGACGATGGCAGTGTGATCACCGAGAACAGCGCCATCCTGCCGTACCTGGCTGACCTCAAGCCCGGCACCAGCCTGTTTGCCCCGGCGGGCAGCGTGGAACGTGCGCAAATCCAGAGCTGGCTGGGCTATATCAGCAGCGAAATCCATGTGGGCGCATTCCGCACCATCAATCGGCCGGAACGTTACCATCCGGATCCGGAAGCGCATACGCTGGTGCGGGAGCGCGGCGCAGTGCAGCTCAAAGCCGGCCTCACGCATATCGAGGCACACCTTGCCACGCGCAAGTGGCTGGTGGGCGAGCGCTTTACCATTGCCGATGCGTACTTTGGCCTGTTCGTGGGCTGGCTGGCGCGGCTGGGGCCGGAATTTGCCGATTACCCGGCATTGAACGCCTACCGCGAAGCCTATCGGGCGCGCCCCGCAGTGCAGGCAGCGCTCGCTTTCGAGCAAGGCTGATTGCTACCAGCCTGCCGCGTGCATTACTGCCGGCTGTATGCGTACTGCCAAACCGCTACACTGCATGCATCCAAGTGTGGCGGGAGAGCATGATGCGTTGGGACCGGATGCGCGAAAGCAGCAATGTCGAAGACAACCGCAGCAGCGGCGGTGGCATGGTGGGTGGGGGCCTGCGCCTGGGGGTGGGCGGCATTGCCGTTGCGGTGGTGGTGGGCTTGCTGCTGGGCAAGAGCCCGATGGAAATCCTCGGCTTCGTGATGCAGTTGTCGGGTAACCAGCCGGTAGCCACCCAGGGTGCCCGCCCGGCCGCCACCGACAACGACCAGAACAAGCAGATGGTTGCACATGTGCTGGGCGATACCGAGGACACCTGGAAACAGCTGTTTGCCGAACAGGCGGATGCGCAGTACGTGGCGCCCAAGCTGGTGCTGTTCCGCAATGCGGTGCAATCGGCGTGCGGCCAGGCCAGCTCTGCGGTCGGCCCGTTCTATTGCCCGGCCGATTCCAAGGTCTACCTCGACCTGGGCTTCTTCGATGAGCTGCACCGCCGCTTTGGCGCGCCGGGTGATTTTGCCGCTGCCTACGTGGTGGCGCACGAAGTGGGCCACCACGTGCAGAACCAGCTGGGCATTTCGGACAAGGTGCATCAGGCAGAGCAGAAGCTCTCGAAGGCGGCCGCCAATGCGCTGTCGGTGAAGCTGGAATTGCAGGCCGACTGCTTTGCCGGTGTCTGGGGGCATTACGCCAGCCAGCGCGGCGTGCTGGAGGCGGGCGATCTGGAAGAGGCGCTGAAAGCCGCCAATGCAATCGGCGACGACACCTTGCAGCGCAATGCCGGCCACAGCATCGCACCGGATTCATTTACGCACGGTACCTCGGAGCAGCGCATGCACTGGTTCAGGCAAGGGTTCGACAACGGCAACATGAAGCTGTGCAATACCTTCGCAAAGGGCGCCTGATGGGTGACGAAGGCGCGGATTGTGCTACCCGTGGTACACATTGCATGACACACACCTGAAAAACGCTTTCTCGGCCGCCTGGTTTTGTGCAAACTGCCTGTCTTGTCGGTGTCATAAAACCGGCTTGATAAAAATCAGTTTCAAAACGGCAAAACGGGGATAGGTTAAATGAGTGTGAATCAACAGAAAACGTCGGGTGCGTTCATTGCTGCATCGTGGGTTGCGCTGGTGGCCGGGGCTGCTGCGTACCTGATCGGCCTGTTCAATGCGAACATGCAGCTGAACGAGAAGGGCTATTACCTGGTGGTGCTGCTGTACGGTTTGTTCTCAGCGGTTTCGCTGCAGAAAAGCGTGCGTGACCAGCTCGAAGGCATCCGCGTGACCAAGATTTATTCCAGCATGTGCTGGTTCTCCAGTATCGCTGCGGTTGCTTTGCTGGCTGTCGGCCTGTGGAATGCCACGCTGGCGCCCAGCGAAAAAGGCTTCTACGGCATGGCCTTCCTGCTGAGCCTGTTTGCCGCCGTGGCCGTACAAAAGAACACCCGCGATGCCACTGCTGCGGATGGCCCGGCTACGCGCCCGCTGTAACTGCTGCTATAGCTGCTTGATGGCCGGTATCACATCGCATGGCGCCTGATACCGCGATGCACCGGGTGCGATAGCAAAAAACGCCGCCTCTCTGGAGAGAAGCGGCGTTTTTTTTTGCTTGCTGCCCATGGCTGCACCACCGGCAGATGCTGGCAACGACTCAACAGGGGCCGATTTTTTTGGCGCTGCCTTTCATCTGCATCTGTTGCCTGGCCGTGGTGATGTTGTGTTCGAAGCTATAGCCATCATGCGCGGCATTGAACTGGAACACGCTGTGCATGATGGTGGCTTCCGGTTTGTTGCACTTCATGTCCATGGTCAGTGTATTGCCGGTTACCGAGTACTTGGGATCATCACACTTCTGCTCGCCCTTGGCGCGGCTTGCTTCTCCGGCATCGTGCCATTTATCGATGTTCTGCTTGTTCAGGCACATGCTCATCGTCATGGTGCCCGCCTTTGGGTCGATCTCCATGCCGCGCTGTTTCATCATCGCCAGTGATGTCGCATCAAGATTGGCCATGGCGGCTTTTTGCTCGGGCATCATCTGGCTGGTAATCGCCCATTTGCCTTCTGAAGGCATCAATGGCGGCAAATCTCGCGCCAGCGCTGGCGTGATGATCAGCAGCACGGGCAGGACGGACAGTGTGCATATGGCAATACGCATGGCGGGCTCCAGAGCATGGTAGTGCCATGAATATAGGCACTGTGCGCATGCCGTATATCGGCTGCAATACAGATGTAGCGGTCAGCGCGGCCTGTTTTCCAGCATGGTGCGGATCACCGCATTGAATGGGGTCACCCAGGCGGGGTCGAATTGCCGGTCCGATGCGTTGACTTCGGCAATGGCCCGCAGCACCGAGCGATGCTGGCCGCGCTGGTGGTGCTTCACCATCACCGCCTCAAAAGCATCCACCAGCGCCAGGATCTTGGCGCCGGGTACGATGGCATCGCCGGCCAGGCCGGCAGGGTAGCCGCTGCCATCCTGCTTTTCATGATGCTGCAGCACCATGTCCACGGCCTGATCCCAGCCCGGCATGCGCGCCAGCAAACCTGCCCCCCAGCCCGGGTGCAGGGAAAGCTGCCGCCGCTGTATTTCCGATAGCCGTTCCGTCTGCAGCCAGATGGCTTCGGGCAGCAGCATCATGCCCAGGTCGTGCATGTACACCGCGGCTTCCAGCTGTACGGCGTCGACCGGGCTGCCTGCGGCAGTGTTGGTGTCGAGCGCCAGCTTGAGGTTGCGGCTGATGCGGCCCTCGAACAGCGGCAGCCGGTGCTCCATCTGCAAGGCCAGGTGGCGGAAAAACCGCAGGTCGTCGGCGCGTTCGGTATCGCTGCCGCGCCCGGTCTCCTGCTCCAGCTCTAGCGGTAGCGGGCTATCGGCACGAAAACCGGTCAGTTTTTCCAGCAATTGCCGGCAGCTGCGATCGAGCTGCCGCTGATCGAGCTCCGCCAAGCCAGCCAGCGCGTCCTCCAGATAGGGCAGCCTGAGGTGATCGATGCTCTGGCGTGCAGCCAATGCGTCTACCGCCAGTTCCAGCCGGTCCAGCGTGAGCAGGATCAGTTCTGCCAATACCGGCTTGAACTGCAGCGTGCCCGCGCGCAAGCGCGCCAGCAGGCTTTCCACGCTGTGCGCAAACGGCACCACGAAGGCCACGCCGCACAGCGAAGCATCGCCCTTGATGTTGTGGAAGGCACGGAACAGATCGGCAATCAGCGTGGGCTCGCCTGGGTGGCGCGTGAGTTCGGCCACCAGGCGCTCGATATTGGGCGCGTAGTCGTAGAGCGCCTCGCGAAACTCCTGCAGATCGTCGTTATTGCGGAAGGGGTTGGCAAGGCTCATGGCACGACGCTGCGTAAGGTATCCCTCCAGCATAGGCTGTGCCAGCGCACGTTGCATCGGCATGGCGCGGCCGGTGCATCCGCATGTAACCGGTGGTGACATTGCTGGCAACAGGTCATCGCGGCCGTGCACTACTGCGTTAATCGCTTATGGACGTCTTTGTGCGTCACGAACAGGAGTGAGAACCATGACCAGATTCTTTTCCCTCGTCGGGGCCGGCTTGCTGGCAGGTGTCGCTTTCACGCAGGCCGGTGTTGCGCAGGCGCAGGTGCGCGTGAGCATCAATGTGGGCGTGCCGGTGTATGCGGCGCCTGCGCCCATTGTCTACGCGCCCCCGCGCCGGCCGGGTTATCTGTGGGTGGAGCCGGGCTGGTATGGTCAGGGGCGTGCCCGCTATTGGCGTGAGGGCTACTGGCAGCCATCCGGTTACCGGGTCATCGAGTATCAGCCTGCACCACGCTGGCATGGCGGTGACCGTGGCGGGGACCGCGATGACCACCATGGGCACCATCATCATGATTGGCGCGATCGGGACGGCAGGCGCTGAGGGCGCTGGTGGTTCGCCGGCATCTGCCGGCAAGCCGTAAAAACACCCGGTGCGCAGTGTGCGCACCGGGTGTTTTTGTTGATGCGGCGTGCTTTCCTCGCTGCCATGTACACGCAGTGGTTCTCCGCAGGCTGCTTTCCCGGCTACGATAGGCGTATTGAACCGGCAGAACCCAAGGGAAAAGAGCATGATCAAGGCCGTTATATCCGATATGGATGGCGTGATTTACCGTGGCAAGCAAGTGATTGTGGGGGCGCAGGATTTTGTCGACAGGCTGCGGGCAGACAACACGCCATTCCTGTTCCTGACCAATAACGCCGAGCAAACCCCGCTGGACCTGAAACTCAAGCTGGCGCAGATGGGCATTCATGGCATCGAGGAAGAAAACTTCATCACCAGTGCCATGGCCACGGCCATGTTCCTGCGCAGCCAGAAAGAGCGGGCCACGGCATTCGTGATCGGCGGTGGCGGCCTGATGAATGAACTCTACAATGTGGGGTTCTCGCTCTCCGAATCGCACCCCGATTACGTGGTGGTCAGCAAGACCGCCAACTTCAATTTCGAGATGCTGAAAAAGGCCGTGCGCCTGATCGATGCGGGTGCCAAATTCATCGGCACCAATCCGGATATGATCGACCCGGTTGAAGGTGGCAACGAACCCGCTGCCGGCACCATCCTGGCGGCCATTTCGGCAGCCACCGGCAAGAAGCCGTATATCGTCGGCAAGCCCAATTCGCTGATGATGATGCTGGCCACACGCAAGCTGGGTGTGCATCCGGAAGAGGCGCTGATGGTGGGGGATCGCATGGATACCGATATCGTGGGTGGCATGGAAGCGGGCATGAAAACCGCGTTGGTACTGTCCGGGGTGACCACCATGGCGATGATCGAGCATTTTCCGTACAAGCCCGACTATGTATTCAATCATGTGGGCGAAATCGGTCTGGACAAACTGTGAGGCGTGCGGAGTGCCGCATGGCGACATTGCGCAAGACGGGATGGAGGAAAGGATGAGCTGGGGCGGATGCCGGTTTGCTGCATTGCTGCTGGTGCTGGCTGTCTGTGCCGCACCGGCTGCGGCCGAGATATTCAAATGCCGTGATCCCAGAGGGGGCGTGGTGTATTCCGATGCACCATGCAAAGGCCAGCGGCTGACCATGGATGAACGCGGTTCGGTCACCATCGTGCAAACCACGCCGGTGCCCAGGGCCGCCATCAAACCGGAAGCCAGCCCGGTGATCGCGGCTGCACCCACGCAGATACCAAGGGCTACGGAGCCGGACGTTGCCGCAGCGCAGCCCCGCTTGCCGGCATCGGCACCGCAGGTAATTGCCGCGCCTATCAGCAGCGAGGTGATCAGCCCGCAAGGCAATGCAACGGCAGACTGCAACCCCGGTAACGGGGGTTGCCAACCGGCAAAAACGCCGAAGCCCACCAAAAAAACCAAGGCAGCGCGCAGTGCCAGCAGTACGGCTGGCAGCGCGGCCAATGGCAGCGTGACCAACTCGGCCGGCAAGGACACTTCGCAGCCGGATCCGGAGGTACCCAAGGGCTTGCCGGTAGTGAAAATGAAGCCGCCACCCGATCAGGCTGCCGCCCAGTAGTACTGCCGGCGCCCGGGGCAGCGCCCGCTGGTTTTTCCCGGCATTGCATGCCATGCTTGCAGCATCAGGCCGGGCTGGCAGCCATTGGCAAGGCGGTGAGCAACGGGCAGGAAGGAGCATGCATGTTTGTTTATCAGTCTGCCTGTTTGTGCCCGGCGCTGGCTGCCCTGCTGATGGCATTGCCGTGTGCACAGGCCGCAGCGGCAGTATACAAATGCAAGGATGACGCAGGGGGCATCAGTTACTCCGAAATACCCTGCAAAGGCGAGGCCATGCCGATGGAAGGGGGCACGATGTCGGTATTGCCCATGCCGACATTGACGCCGCTGACACCCCTTGCACCGGAACAGCCACGCATCGAAACGCCCAAGCCCACACCATGGCCGCAAACGCCCACCAAGCGACCGGTAGACCCGGACGCCCCGATGGTGGAAAACTGCAGCGTGGATAATCCGGATTACGATCCCGAATTCTGCACGCCGGCCAATCTGAACAATGTGTACGGCCCCGCCGGCGGTACCGGCAAGCCACGTAAACGCCTGCGACGCTGATCCATGCCATCTGGCGGATTCCTGCAGCGGCAATCCTTGTATACGCAAGCAGCGGCTGCCAGCGTAAAGGGATGATGGTTTACGGTCGAGGTTCAGGCCATGCATGCTCATATATTGCTGTTGCGTGGCTATCTGCTGCCGGCCTTGATGATTGCTGCCGTAACCGCACCTGCCGCCGCTGCGCTTTACAAGTGCAAGGATGCGGGTGGTGCAATCACCTATTCGGATTCACCCTGCCTGGGGAAAGACATCCCGCTCAGCAAGCGTGGGGCGGTCAGTAGCGTGAATACGCCCAAGCGCGCTTTTGTGCCTGCTTATCGCGAATCGGACAGCAATGGCGGCACGGCAGTCAGTTCGACAAGCGGGGCAACCAGATCGGCCGATACAACACAATCATCCTCAGGCGGAAGCCATTACTGATCCAGGCCGGTTTGCGGTACCGCGATGCCATTGGCGATGATCTGACGGCAGCGTCGGTATTCCAGCCAGTCTTTTTAAGCATTGCAGCAATAGTGATCGTAGCGGCAATCGGCAAATATGACACATCACCCAACTTGAACCGCCTGTCCGGCGGCAGGAGGACTGTGATGAAACGTTGTCATGTAGCCATGTGCCGCAGCATGCTGCGGGCGACTCTCGTGCTTGCCGCGCTGGCAATAGCCAATCCGGCTTCTGCCGCAATGTATAAATGCAAGGAAGCGAGCGGTAGCACCAGCTATTCGGAAACGCCTTGCACCGGCAAGGCATTGCCGATCAAGTCCGGCACCCTGTCCGTGGTGCCGCCAGCACCGGCCAGGCAGGCTGCTGTCGACACTGCAGCAACACCCACTGCGGTGCCATCGATCACACCGCTACCCGTCTCGGCGACGCCATCTGCGGTACCGCCAGCGGAAACACTCAAACCCGCTGTGGGGTTCTGCGATCCGGATAGCCGGGATTATGATTCCGAACGCTGTACGCCCAATAGTCCCGGCTATTTCATCAAGCAACAGCACGAAAAAACGCCAGCAACACGATAACGCCCGGTCTGCATCCGATACGGCATGTGCCGGCTGATGGCGGGTGCCAGGACGGCAATGCGTGGGAGAGCCGTCAATCCCGGCTCGTCCACCTGATATCGATGCATGGACCCGTGGTTCAACCACGGCGCCAGCGGTCATCCCTGCCGTCGCGATCATGGTCGCGATGGTCGTGGTGATCGTCATGTCCACGGTCCCAGCGGTCCCGGTCATTGCCACGGCGATCATCGTCGCGGCGCGGTGGTGGCCCGCGGTGATCTTCGCGGTAGCGCGGCGCATACACATTGCTGTACCACTCATTGCGCACGAAATACACCGGGCGTCCGCATGCATTATATTGGCCGCAATACTGGCGCCAGCGCTGTGCATGGCCGGGGGGAACACGCATATAGACCGGCTCGTAATAGCGGCGCTCCTTCACCACCACAACGGGCTCCTGGTAAATGACTTGCGGTCGCGGGTAATTGCCGATGGCAATTTGTCCATAGAAATTGGGATCGCCGATATTGACCGATATACCCACATCGGCTGCGGATACTGCCGTGGCGGCGGTAATGGCCACGAGCGCAAACAGCATTTTCTTCATGACTGACTCCTTGTGGTGGCGCTATGGGCTGCGTCTGCAAAGGCAGGCAACCCTTGTTCTGGTTTTGCTGCAATGCAGTGCCAGCGCGGGTTGCGGCTACTGCGTTGCTGAAACCGATTATGCATAAGCGGCAATCGCGGATATCGGCATTTTTTACATACAGTGGCGACAGTGGGTGGGGATATACAGCCTGAATCAGGCGCAAATGCGCGTGCTGATTGGCTTCATGCGGATGGCATGATGATTGTTACGAATTGAACATCTGTTTGATCGCATGTAATGGCCGGATTGATTCCGGCCAATCGCTGCATTGGTAATGTGAATAGTGCGTATTCATCGCCATATGCGGATTGGCTGATGTAATCGCCTTGCCAATTGCGGATAGGCTTGCCGCGCTTGATCCGGTGCCGCGCGACGATAGGCCACGCAACACCGGATCAATGGCGGTTTCAGCCTTGCTGCCGCCGTGTTTTGATCACCGCCGGTATCCATTGCGATTGCGCTGCGGTGCCTGCAATCAACGCCTGCACGCCTGCCAGGCTGCCAGCGGCGATGGCTGCGCTGTCCTGGCCCACCGCATCCACCGGAAGTGGCAGGCAGTCGAGCAGCGGGTGATCATCGAATGTCATCAGCCGGGGGGCGCCGAGCAAGCCGCCGCTCGCAATCAACTGCGCCAGCACCCCTTCCAGCAAGGTGATCGAGCCGGTAAACAACGCCTGCGGGTAGCGGCCATGCGTGGCATGCCATTCGGTAATCAGCTGCTGGCCGGAGCTGCGCCAGTAATCGCGCTGGAATACCCAGTCATCATGCTCGCTGCTGCCCGCTGCGGTGAGCGCCGCGCGGTAGCCGGCCAGCCGGTCGCGGCTGGGGGAAAGGTCGGACTGGCCGCCGAAGTACACCACCTCGTCACAGCCGGCGCGTAGCGCGCCATTGACCAGCGCAGTGACCGATCCGGCCGCATCGGTCACCACGAAAGGAATATCGCTACCTTCCACACGGCGGTCGGCAAACACCAGCGGCACGCGGCGCACCCATTGCTGGTAGCGCGCGGCATCGCTGCTGCTGGGCACCACGATCAGCCCCTCCACCTGGCGCGATACCAGTTGGGTAATGCCGGCCATTTCCCGCTCGGGATCATCATCGCTGGTGACGATCAGCAACTGGTAGCCGGCGGCACGGCTTTGCGTTTCCAGTGCCTGTGCGAGACTGGCGTGCGCAAAGTTGGTCAGCTCCGGCACCACCAGGCCCAGCGTGCCGCTGCGCTTGCTGCGCAGCGCTCGTGCCGATTGCGAGGGGCTGAAGCGGTGCTCGGCCGCTACGGCCAGCACGCGCTCCACGGTGGCCTTGGCAATGCGGTAGCGCTCGGCGTGGCCGTTCAGCACCATGCTGGCGGTGGTACGCGATACCTGGGCCAGGCGGGCGATGTCGTCGATGGTCAGGCGTTCAAACTGGGTCACTGCCGGTATATCCTGTAGTCGTGCTGTTGCTGGTTACAGAGTGTAGCGCAATGCGAAAAAAAGCCGGTGCAAGTGCACCGGCCAAGTGTCGTTCCGAGGATGGAGAACGAATGCGGGATAGTCGGCAGGGCCTTACTGTTTGACGAGATCCAGCGGCACCGGGATGGATTTCTCTACCGGTTGGCCGTCGATCAGCTTTTTGGCGGCTTCCACCCCCATCTTGCCGATCAGTTCAGGTTTTTGCTGCACGGTGGCGGCGAGGGTGCCGGCTTTCACTGCGGCAACGGCATCCGGCGTGGCATCGAAGCCGATCACCACCACGTTTTTCACGCCCGCGGCCTCGATGGCTTTCTGGGCGCCCAGGGCCATTTCGTCGTTGTGGGCGAACACGCCTTGCACGTTCTTGTTGCCCTGCAGGATGTTCTCCATCACCGACAGGCCTTTGGCGCGGTCAAAATCAGCCGGTTGTTTGGCTACCAGCTTCACGTCCGCCTTGCCATCGACCACCGAGTGGAAACCCAGGCCGCGCTCGCGGGCGGCGCTGGAGCCGGCAATGCCTTCCAGCTCGACGACATTGCCCTTGCTGCCGATTTTTTCCAGCAGGTATCCGGCCGCCATCTTGCCGCCGGCCACGTTGTCCGAGGCGATATGCGCGCTGACTTCGGCGCCGTTTACGCTGCGGTCGAGCGAAATCACCTTGATACCGGCTGCTTCTGCCTGCTTGACCACGTTGGCCACGGCATCCGAATCGGTCGGGTTGATCAGGATGACGCTGACCTTTTTCTGGATCAGGTCTTCCACGCTGGCGATCTGCCGTGCCGGATCATCCTGCGCATCCACGGTAATCAGCTTGACGCCGGCATCCTTGGCGGCAGCGGCAGCGCCGTCGCGCAGCGAGACGAAGAACGGGTTGTTCAGGGTGGAGATGGACAGGCCGATGCTGGCGCCACCTTGCGCTGCAGGTGCGGATGCGGGTTCTGCCGCGGCAGTGTCCGGGCCCTGTTTCGAGCAGGCGATCAGGCCGACAGCCAGCAAGCCGGCGAGCAGGGATGGAATAAAGCGTTTCATGGTGACTCCTCGAAGAGGTTGGTATTTTCAGGGCAGCTGTGGCGCTGCCCGGTTGATGCCCTGATGGGCGTTGCCTGTTGCTGTTTATCCGTTTGCGAGTAGCGCAGAGGTCATTTCTTGCCAGCCCGGTCAAGCAATACCGCCAGCAGGATCACCACGCCCTTGATCACCTGCTGATAGAACGACGACACCCCCATCAGGTTGAGGCCGTTGTTGAGCACGCCGATCAGCAGCGCCCCTACCAGCGTGCCGAAGATCCAGCCGCGCCCGCCGGTCAGGCTGGTGCCACCGAGCACTACGGCGGCGATGGCATCCAGCTCGTAACCGGCACCGGCGGTGGGCTGCGCGGAGTTGAGGCGCGAGGTCAGCACCACGCCGGCCATTGCTGCCATGGTGCCAGACAGCGTGTACACGCCGATCTGCATGCGGTCGGTCTTGACGCCGGACAAGCGTGCCGCCTCGGCATTGCCGCCGGTGGCATACACGTGGCGGCCGAACACGGTCTTTTTCAGTACGAACCAGAACACGCCGAACATCAGCAGCGTCCAGACCACCGGGATCGGCATCAGCCCGGCGATATAGCCCCCGCCCAGCAGACTGAAGAAGTCACTGTGAAAGCCGGTGATGGGGCTGCCGTTGGAAAACACCAGCGACAGGCCACGCAGCACCGTCATCATCCCCAGCGTGGCGATGAAAGGCGCCACCTTGCCCTTGGCAATCACCAGGCCATTGATCGAGCCCATCAGCGCACCGATGGCAATGCCGATCAACGTGGCCAGCAGTGGGTCGCAGCCGGCTTTCATCAGCATGGCGGTCAGTACCGACGACACGGCGAGGATGGAGCCCACCGACAGGTCGATACCGCCCAGCAGAATCACCAGCGTCATGCCGAATGCGATCAGCGCGTTGATCGATACCTGGCGCAGCACATTCATCAGGTTGCCCACGGTGAGAAAATCCGGGCTCATCACGCTCAGGCCCACGCTGACGATCAGCAGCGCGATGAAGGGGCCGAGTTTTTGCAACGTGGCTTTTTGTTGGGGCGTCATGGTGCTCTCGTTCAGTTGCCGCCGGTTGCGGCGGTCATGATGGATTCTTGCGTGGCAGTGGCGGCGTCGAACACGCCGGCCTGGCGGCCCTGGTGCATCACCAGGATGCGGTCGCTCATCGCCAGCACTTCGGGCAATTCGGACGACACCATCACGATGGCGGTACCGGCGGCGGCCAGCCGGTTGATGATGTGGTAGATCTCGGCCTTGCCGCCCACGTCCACGCCGCGCGTGGGTTCGTCCAGCAGCAGCACTTTGGGGGGCTGCGCCAGCCATTTGGCGAACACCACCTTCTGCTGGTTGCCGCCGGACAGCGACTTCACGTCCAGTTCTGCATCCCGCGTGCGGATATGCAGGTCGGCAATCAATTGGTTCACCGCTGCGCGCTCGGCACGGCTGTTGACGATGCCGGCGCTGGCGTATTCATCCAGATGCACCAGCGTGGCGTTCTCGCGCACCGACATGCCCAGCACCAGCCCCTGGCTTTTGCGGTCTTCGGTAACGAAGCCGATGCCGGCGGCGATGGCCGCCGCAGGGTTGCTCGCCTGCAGCGCCACGCCATCGAGCACGATATCGCCATGGGTTTTACGGTTGACGCCAAACAGCGTCTTGAGGATTTCACTGCGCCCGGCGCCCATCAGCCCGGCCACGCCCAGCACCTCGCCCGCGCGTACCTCGAAGCTGATGCCGGCGATGTTGCCGTCGTCTGCCAGTTCGCGCACCTGCAAGCGCAGCGCGCCCGGCTGGGCAGCGCGGCGCGGAAAGCGATCACCGATCTCGCGGCCCACCATCAGCCGGACGATTTCATCAAAACCGGTTTGCGCGATCACCCGCTCGCCAGCGAAGCGGCCATCGCGCAGCACGGAAATCCGGTCGCATACCGCAAAAATTTCCTCCATGCGGTGCGAGACGTAAACAATCGCCACGCCACGGTTTTTCAGGTCTGCCATGATGGCGAACAGCGTTTCAATCTCGCGCTCGGTGAGGGCCGCGGTGGGCTCATCCATGATCAGCACCTGCGCATTCAGCGATAGCGCTTTGGCGATTTCCACCAGCTGCTGCTGGCCGATGGACAAGCTGCCGGCCTCTGCCGCGGGGTCGATCTGTCCGGCGCCAACCAGGGCCAGCCACTCGCTGGCCTCCGCACGCATGCGGCGGCTGTCGACGATGCCCAAGCGCTGTGGCTCGCGGCCCAGAAACAGGTTTTCCATCACCGACAATTGCGGGATCAGGTTCAGTTCCTGATGGATGATGGCAATGCCCAGTGCTTCCGCATCGGTGGTGTTGCGGATGGTGACCGGGGCACCATCGATGGTCAGCGTGCCGGCATCGGCCTGATACACGCCGCACAGAATTTTCATCAGCGTGGATTTGCCCGCGCCGTTCTCGCCCATCAGCGCGTGGATTTCGCCGGCAGCCAGCGTGAAATCGACGCCCTCCAGCACCCGCACCGGCCCGAAAGCCTTGCTGATACCGCGCATGGTGATCTGCATGTCGGTTCCCTTGGGCGGATCAGAAAATCACGCCGGAATGGAGGATCACGTTGGCGTACGGCGTGGCCTCCCCGGTGCGGATCACCGCTTTGGCTTCGCGGCACAGTGTCTTGAAGGTGTCGTGCGGCACGAAATCGACGGCGACGCCGGTACGCGCCATGGCGGTGGCGCGGGTGGTGACCGCGCTGTTGTGCTCGAGTGCCTCGCAGGCGAACACCGCGCGTTCGGTCTGGAAATCGGCCAGCAGTGTTTCCAGTACCGGCAGAAAGCCCGGTTCCCCCAATTGCAGTGCAAGGTCTATGCATTCCACGCCGGGTGGTATCGGCAGGCCGCAATCGGCAATCACGATGCAGTCGGTATGGCCCATACCCGCCAGCACACGGCTGATATCACGGTTGAGGTGGCCTGATTTTTTCATGGGGTTCGCTTCCGTGCGGTTCAGGATCGGGTGCTGGCTGCGTGTTGCAGGCCATCACGAAGGAAGGCATCCAGTTCGGTCAGGCGCGGCATGCCGCCTTGCGCACCAGCCTTGGTGACCGACAGTGCACCGGCGGCACTGGCGCGCCATGCCGCCTCGGCAAGGCCCAGGTGCCAGAATGCGGCGAGCGCACCGTTGAAGGTATCGCCCGCGCCGGTGGTATCCACCGGCGTTACCTTGAAACCGGGCTGGTGCTGGATGGTGCCGTCGGCATCGCTGAAATAGGCACCCCCCGCGCCCTTGGTCATCACCACGCCACCGGGCAGCGCGGCAAGCAGCGTTTGCCATTCGGCATCCGGTTCGCCCAGCGCCACCGCCAATTCGTATTCATTCGGCGTGAGCAGGGTGATCTGATCGAGCAGTGCTGCAGGCAGGGCGCTTGCAGGCGCGGGGTTCAGGATGAACGGCTTGCCGTGTTTGCTGGCGAGTGCCGCTGCGTGTTGCACGGTAGCGAGCGGCACTTCCAGCTGGGCAAGTACTACATCGCAGCTGGCAAATGCCGCTTCCGCTGCATCCAGATCGGCCGGCCCCAGCAACTGGTTGGCACCGGGCACCACCACGATGGCGTTATCCGCCTGGCAGAGCGTGATGGCGGCAATGCCGGTGGCTGCGGTGGCCGCTTCGCGTATCCAGCGGGTATCGATGCCCTGGGCCGCGAGGCCGGCTTTCAGCTGTGCGCCAAATGCATCATTACCCACGCAGCCGATCAGGGTGACCGCTGCACCCAGCCGTGCTGCTGCCACCGCCTGATTGGCGCCCTTGCCGCCGGGATAGGTAGCAAAGCGTTCGCCCAACAGCGTTTCGCCCAGGCGGGGAAAGGTTTGCGTTTCCACCACCAGATCCATATTGATGCTGCCGACTACCAGTACGCGGGTCATGCGCTCTCCTTTGCTGCACCTGCTGCAGTGGCCCCAAGCCTGTGCACTCAAGTGGTGCTGATGTGTTTGCTAAAACGTAATCAGCCTGTGTGGGAGCGATTTATAACAGAGAAATGTAGCGACTGGAATAGCACTACGTGATTCCCCTTACGGCTTGCGGACGGATGGTGGATTGCGATGCATGAAGCGTGGGCAGGCGGCGCAACCAAGCAATGGCGGGGTTTCGAGGAAGATGGAAGGCAGCCGGGCTGGGCGCGTAGTTACAAAGGCCGGGCTTGGAGGGCGGTCAATGCGTCCCCACGTTCGCAGGGGTCAATGATTTGCACCGTGCCGGTGCATCGATGCTGGAAGCAATGCTGGTGTTTACTGCTCCCGGGCTTTGCTTGGCAAAGCCGCCTTGCTGGGGTATAGTTCGGCCTCCTCTCGTGGAGAGATGGATGAGTGGTTTAAGTCGCACGCCTGGAAAGCGTGTATAGGTTAATAGCCTATCCGGGGTTCGAATCCCCGTCTCTCCGCCAGCGAATACAAAAAACCCCCTTGGGAAACCAAGGGGGTTTTTGCGTTGGTGCACCCAGTAGCGGTGCAATGCAGGCAAATCATGCTGATAGCGCATCGTTTTGGTATCCGACGAATGCCCGGGATGCAGATTCGGTTACTGCGGCGGATTGGCCACATTGCCCCTGCGCTTGGCCGCGCCCGGCAGATCCAGCACATTGCGCTGGGTGATGCTGGCAAAACGGCCATCGCGCTTCATCTGCTCGATGCCTTCATTGATGTCGCGCAGCAGCTTGGCTGCACCGGGGCGGCCGGGGACGATGCCGAAATAAAGCGGGATGCTGGCAAAGGCGGGCTCTTGCCAGCGCACATTGGCATTCAATGACCACGTCTTCCGGCTGGACATCAGGTATTCACCCACCGCGTGTTCCATGGCTGCGGTATCGATACGGTTGCTGGCCAGTTTCTTGAGGTTGGTTTCGTCGTCATTGACGGCTTCGAGTATCAGCCCGGCGTTGAGCAGGTTATCCGGATATCCATAACCGCGGACGGTACCGATCTTCTTGCCGTGCAATGAGGGCAAATCGGTTTTCTGTGTGGCTGCCTGCGTATCGCGCACGTAGAAGCCCAGGCGGCTTTCAAACACCGCCATGCTGGCCTGCAGGCCGAACGAGCCGATTTCGCTTTGCCAGCAAGGCAATACTCCGTCGGCATTGCCTTGCCTGAGTTCCAGCGGGACACGCGCCCAAGGCAGGAACACCACGCGAATGTCGTAACCCTTGCCGGCAAGCGCGCCATTCAGCACTTCCAGCATCGCCCCCTGGGCGGGCATGGATTCGGAAGTGTAGGGCGGGTACTCCAGCGTCAGGAACGTGACCGTGGTGCTTGCCGCAGCTGGCAATGCCACGCAGATCATGCCCAGCCATGCCAGTACGCCCGAACAGTGCCTTTTCCACCCCATGCCGACCCGTCTCCTTTCGCCCGCGCCCCTTCAGCATAGTGCCGTTTGTGCAATGCGGGGTGCCCAAAACGACGCTGCCGTGGCAGTGCGCCGGGCACTGCAGCATCGGTCGTTTTCATTACCGCAGCGGCTTCGTTGCTTTTGTTTTTCATGTAATATATAAAGTTACATGTTAAGCCATGAGCAGGAGAACACCATGCAGTACGACGTTGCAATCATTGGTGGCAGTTACGCGGGATTGTCGGCCGGGCTGCAACTGGCGCGGGCACGCCAGAGCGTGCTGGTGCTGGATACGGGGGCGCGCCGCAACCGCTTTGCACAGCACTCGCACGGCTTTCTGACGCAGGATGGCGCTGATCCTGCCGCGATTGCAGCTACGGCACGCGCGCAGTTGCGGGCGTATGGCACGGTGAGCTGGCTGGATGCCCGGGCAGAGCGGGCCAGTGTGGTGGAGGGCGGCTTTCTGCTCTCCGCGCAGCAAGTACCTGCCATTCTCGCCCGCAAGCTGATCCTGGCAACGGGAGTGATCGATCAGTTGCCGGAGGTGCCCGGGCTGGCGGAGCGCTGGGGCCGCAGTGTTTTCCACTGCCCCTATTGCCACGGCTATGAACTGCAGCAAAAGCCGCTTGGTGTGCTGGCAAGCTCGCCGTTATCCCTGCACCACGCGTTGATGTTGCCTGACTGGGGGCCGACTACCTTGTTCCTGAATGGCGCATTCACGCCGGACGACGCGCAACTGCAGCAGTTGCAACAGCGCGGCGTCGCCATCGAGGACGGATTGATCCGCGAGATTAGCGGCGAGCGTGCGGTGATGGTGATGCAGGATGGCCGCAGCATCGCGCTGGAGGGGCTGTTCACGCTGACCAGAACCCGCGTGGCCAGCGATATCGCCGCACAACTTGGTTGCGAATTCGAAGCAGGGCCTACAGGTGACTTCATCAAGACCGATGCCACCCGCGAAACCAGTGTGCCGGGCGTGTTTGCCTGCGGTGATGCCGCACGGGCGGCGGGCTCGCTGGCGCTGGCAGTGGGGGATGGCGTGATGGCAGGGACTGCAGCCCATCGTGCGCTGATTTTCGGGCAGGCCTGAATGGTTTGAAGTGCCGAGGATGGTGGCCGGGAAGGGGGGCTACCAGTCTTGCCCGCCGGGTCAGGCAGCTTCCGGCGTGCCCCCAGCATGCTGGTCGGTCACGCAGAGCGCGCTGAAGTCCCGCGCCAGATCGGCAAGCGTAATGATGCCCAGCCGGGCGATCAGCAGCGCTTCGGCTTGCTGCAGCGCTTGCTCGAGCGCGGCGTTGACTACCCGCTCAACCCCGCACGCTGGGTTGTCGTCACCGGCACCGATGGCAAAAATCTTCGGGCCGCCCACTGCGTTGTGGATATCGAGCAGCGTGACTTGCTGCAAGTCACAGGCCATGGTCCAGCCGCCACCGTGGCCTTTTTCCGAACTCACATAGCCAGCCTTGCGCAGCCCCGCCATGGTGCGCCGTACCACTACCGGGTTGGTGCCCAGCATTCTGGCAATCTGTTCCGAGGTATAGGGCTGATCATGGCGCGCCATGTGCAGCAGCACATGCAGCATGCGCGAAAGCCTGCTATCCGTGCGCATTGCGCGCCTTGCTGCTGGAGAGGTCGGCCATGCCAGCCCGGAGTATCGATGCCATGCCGGATATTAACATGGCCGTATCTGCGCGCTGCGCGGGGCGGTTCAAACCTCCCGGCCGGAAAAACCCTTGCTGTCCGGATCCCAGTCGGCATCTTCTTCGCCGCTGCTTTGCAGCGGTACATTGTGCGGTTTGTGTTCATGCGCTGCAGCGATGCAGGCATCCTGCCGCTGGTGGGTTTCGCTGTTGTTGGCATCCATGCCATGGGGGCTGTCGGCATCATGTTGATCGGTATGCTGGTTTGCCGGCACTTCTTGGGGTTTTGCCTGGGTTGCCATGTCGAAACTCCGTGCGTAGCGATGTCGCTACGCTACCACGGAGACCATTGGCGACCATAGGTCGGCGGCGCATCGGTTTGTGGGATCAATTGCCACACCGGATGCATAGCCCGACCAGTTATCGCGCCCCCGCGCATGGCAGGCCGTATCCCACAGCAAAGTCATCCGCCTGCCGCTGCCGGTGCGTGCATCGCTGGGCAATGATGTGACCATGATCACAAGGAGGCCGTCATGACACAGCCCCGCAATCACAGCACGCATCCGCAACGCAGTGTACCGGCGCAACAAGCGCTGGCAGCACAGCAGGCACTGGCCGACCAGCCGAAGCTGGATCAACCGGATCAGGATAGTCCGGATAAAAACGATCAGGGCCAGCCGGTTGCTTCAAACCGGCGCACGCAGAGCAATTTCGATTCCAACTACCCGGACGGCACCGCGCCCAACAGCGGCCTGCAGCGCGGAGAAGGGTTGAAAAAGCCGCTGGGAAAACCGACTGCAAACCACGACGACGAGTACGGCGCGGCGCCACCGCGTGACCAGATCCGCCCGCCGGAAATGGACATTGCCGCATCGGGCAAGCCGGCGGCAGGTGAGGACGTGCCGGCGTCGGTCACCGATCACGATGCCAACAATGACTACATGCGCCATTTTGCTGGTGAAGAGAAGGCCAAATCCCTGCGTGACAAGGCTGGCAAATAAATCCGCTTTGCATGCAGGTAGTACATATCCACACGGACGTATCCATTCAAACCCGAAACGCCCAAGGAGTTCATCATGTCTGATATCGCTGGCGATAACCGCCCGGAAGTTGAACGTACCATCAACAAGGACCCGGTGACCGGTGAAACCGCGTTTCACCCTGCCGGTACCGCTACCGGTGCAGTAGCCGGTGGCGCAGTGGGTATCGGCGCCGCAGTGGCCGCCGGTGTTGCATTGGGTGCGGTGGCAGGCCCGCTGGGCATGGCAGCAGGCGCCGCTATTGGTGCGGTAGCAGGGGGATGGGCCGGCAAGGCGCTGGCCGAGCAGGTCAACCCCAGCGAGGAAGAGGCCTACTGGCGCGAACATCACCATGTGCAGCCTTACTTCGACAATGTGCATGGTTTCGAGGAATATCGTGAGGCCTACCGCACTGGCTATGAAGGCCGTGTGCGTTACGAAGGTCGCAGTTTTGACGAAGTAGAGAAGGAGCTTCGTCTGGAATACGAGCGCAACCGTGATCAGTCCGATCTGGATTGGGAGGAAGGCAGCCTGGCTGCGCGCGCTTCGTGGAACAGGGTGGAGCATCGCTACGAAGTGCATTACCCGCCAAAAGACTGACCAGCGATACAGACACGATGGCCCCGTAAGGGGCCTTTTTTTTTATCGGATCAGCGCCAGGCTGCTGCGCCAGCCACATGGTTTTCGCTCGCTTTGCAGATTCGTGCAACTTGCCGGGCAAAGCAAGCAATGCACGCATGCAAGGGATGGCACGCGTGGGCGTGCGCCCGACCGTGCTTGTAGATGCGGGGGCATGTGTACCGGAATCTTTGACCCCGGCAGCCGGGTATCAATGCGTTTTCCACAGCGAAATCGCAACCGTATCGCATGTCTGTTTCTATTCAATCCATTGTGCGCACTGTACAAAAATCAACAATAAACATCACTTTGTGATGTATTTCTGTAAAAAAATGCCTGGCATGGGTTCTGCTTGGATCAGATCGAAATCATGAATCGGTCAGCCAAGGTGGCGCTGGATTAATCCATGCGGGAATAACAATGCACATATCACTGGCAGTACTGAAAAAGGGCTGGTCATGCCCGATGGGGCGTATTGCCGTCGCGCGCGCATTTGCAGGATATCTTCATTTCCCTACACCGTTTTCCGGTGGTGAATTGAAAAGCCGCAAGCGGTATCGGCAATCCGGGGCCGGCCAGCCTGCGAACCGGATGGAATTGAAGATGAAAATGCTGCTT
Source organism: Andreprevotia sp. IGB-42 (assembly GCF_009848685.1). Taxonomy (GTDB): domain Bacteria; phylum Pseudomonadota; class Gammaproteobacteria; order Burkholderiales; family Chitinibacteraceae; genus Andreprevotia. The sequence continues at coordinate 114,460 of NZ_WXTX01000012.1, read as the reverse complement.
CAGTTCAGCGCCTGCCTGTGGAGCATGTGATGTGCTGCGCTGTGCTGTTGCATTTGCCAGAAAACAGATTGTAGCCGGAGCATTTCCGGATGATGCGTATTTCCTTGTAAGCAAGAGTCGGACGATTGATACCGGTTCTGCTTTTACCATTCCTAGCCAATAACGGCTTTCCTTTCATCACGCCATTCATCAAGGTACTTCAATGAAAAACACCTTCAAGAAATTATTGCTGTTAGGCAGCGCCGCCCTTTTTGCTGCATGGAGCCTGCCTGCAGGAGCAGAGGAAAAACCGGGTGAAATCCGCTTTTCCTACCCCGGCGCTGGCTCGGGCGGGCGTCCGCTCGGCACCGGCAGCTTTCTGGCTACTGCGCATATCAAGGGCGTGCTGGAGCAGGAGTTCAAGGCGGATGGCATCAAGGTAAAATGGAACTTCTATCCGGGTGCCGGCCCGGCTGTGAATGAATCATTTGCCAATGGCCTGGTGGATTTTGCCGGTCATGGTGATTTGCCGCTGATCGTGGGGCGTTCCACCGGCCTCAAGCACAAGATCATTCTGAGCTATGGCCGATTGGGCAATACCTATTTCGTGGTGCCATCCGATTCACCTGCAAAAACCCTGGCTGATCTGAAGGGAAAACGGATTGCTGTTTTCAAAGGGACTGCAGGGCAGTTGACGCTGGGCCGCGTGCTGGAAAAATATGGCTTTACCGAGAAAGACTTCAAGGTCATCAGCATGGATACCGAGACTGCCAAAGCAGCATTGGCAACCAAGGATATTGAAGGCTATATCACCACCCCTTTTGATCTGGAAGCGCGCGGCATTGCCAAGCGGCTATTCGAGATTCCGCGTGACCCCAAGATCACCAGCGTGGGAACAATCTGGGTGTCAGAAGAATTCGAGAAAAAATATCCGCAAATCGTGCAGCGTGTCGTTACCGCGCTGCTGAAGCAGGCCGCGTGGGATTCGGATGAAAAGAATCGGGATCAGCTATTCAAGTTATGGGGTCAATCCGGCACCAGCCCTTACGGCGATTACGTGAAGAGCTGGGATAGCTACAAGCTGAAAGAACGCGTCAATCCACGCCTTGATGATTACTATGTGGCCAGCATCAGGAAATCCATTGATGAAGCCAGGCGCTTCAAACTGATACGCCGCGATGTGGATATCAATGGCTGGATCGAACCCAAGTACCAGAATGCCGCACTCAAGGAATTGAAGCTGGAAAACCTCTGGCCCGAATATGACGCGAACGGCGTGCCCAAGTCCTGACACCCATCATTGCGCCGCTGTTCGATGCAGCGGCGCAAACATGGCGTTAGCGGAGCTTCTCGCGCGTGTTCTCCTGGGAAAATGCCTCTACACCGGGGCGTAGCAGATCGTTCGCTGTCAGTAGCCCCAGGAAGGTGTGATTGGCCGCCGAGGTCACTACGGGCAAGCATTGCAACGCATGCCGGTTCATGCGTGCAGCTGCTACTCTGGCCGGCTCTTCCGGATAGGCCAAGGCGGGGAAAACCGCTTCCTGGCTGACCAGATCCAGCAACAACGCGTCATCAGCAGCACCAAACAAATCAACCGAGCCGATCATGCCAAGCAGCTTGCCCCGGGAAACCAGCGGATAGGCAGGCAACTTGCTGGCAGACGCGCGCAGCATCCGTTGCGCATAGCCTGCAGTGTGCCCGGCATTGAATGCCACCACGCCATGCTGCATCAACTCTCCGACGTGGCTGCGCTCGAGCGGGTCGACGCCATATTCCCGATAGACGTGCAGCCCCCGCCTGGCAATTTTCCCGGTCATGATGGAGCGCCCTTGCAATAAAGTCGCGAGGCCCCAGGCCACCAGCGTGGCCAGCATGATGGGTAGCAAGGCATCGCCATCGTGCGTAAGCCCGAACGCGAACACCACCGCAGTCAGCGGCGCACCCAAAGCGCTGCCAAGCAGGGCGGCCATGCATACCAGTGACCACAGCCCGGGTGATCCCCCCGGCAGCCAGGGGGAGAGTAAAACGCCCACCCCGGCACCAACCATCAGCAAGGGTGCCAATACCCCGCCCGATGTGCCCGATCCCAATGCAAGCAGCCAGATGCAAAGCTTGATGCCGATCAGAACGGCGACGACAGCCAGATCAAGCCGGCTGTTCAGCAAATCAGCGATGACGTCATAGCCCACGCCCAGCGCGCGGGGTACAAGATAGCCACCCAGCCCCACAGCGAGGCCACCCAATGCGGGCCACCACATCCAGTGCATGGGCAATCTGGCAAAACCATCCTCGACCTGATGCAACGCCCAGGTTACGAAAACCGCCAGCAGGCCAATCAGCAAGCCAGCGGTAATGCAGCTGCCCAGCCCGGCCATCTGCACCGGTGCAGTCTGCAGTGGAAACAGCGGTCCAGCCTCGAAGAACGGCGTTCTGAGAAAGCCTGCTACCGCACAGGCCAGGCCAACCGGTAACAGGCTGCGGGGGCGCAGTTCAAACAGCAGCAACTCGACCGCCAGCAGCACGGCGGCAACCGGGGTACCGAAAATGGCTGTCATGCCAGCGCAGGCACCGGCTACCAGTAACGTCTTGCGCTCGCCGGCACTGACGTGCAGGTATTGCGCCAGCAAGGAGCCGAGGGAGCCACCGGTCATGGTGATGGGGCCTTCGGCACCAAACGGGCCGCCGCTGCCGATGACGATGCCGGACGACAACGGCTTGAGCACGGCCACCCTGGCAGACATGCGGCTTTTGCCGAACAGGATGGCTTCCATGGCTTCCGGAATGCCATGGCCGCGTATCTTCTCGCTGCCATAACGAGCCATCAGCCCGACAACCAGGCCGCCAATGGCCGGCAAGACGATGACCCACCAACCCAGGTGGTGTTGCGCAGGGGAGTGTTCAGCCAGCGACAGGGTCTGGAAGAAGAACAGGTTGGTAAAGAAGCGGATCAGCAGGATGAGCAGCTTGGCCGCCAAAGTGCTGGCGATGCCGATAAGCATGGCCAGGCCGGAGAGCAATACCAGCCGCCGGTTGACCGTGTAATCGCGTCTGAATGCCATCGCGGCTTACTCCTTGGCCGGAGCGGCCGCATCTACATCGTTGAACGCGGTGATTTGCGCCACCTGGAACGTTCCCCGCAGCGATTGCAGTTCCAGCTCGTGCAGCGCCGCCAGTTGCGCCAGCAAGGCCATGCCTTTGGGTTGCAGGTGCACTTCTACCTGGCGGCGATCCACCTCGCTTTTCTGGCGTCGCACCAAGCCCGCATCCTCGCAACGCGACAACAGCGCGACGGTACCGTGATGCTGCAGTTGCAATCGTTCAGCCAATTCACTTACGGTGGCCCAGTCCCGACCGGGAAAGCCGCGCACATGCAACATCAGCAGATATTGCAAGGGTGTCAGACCGGCAGATTTGGCCGCGGATTCACTGAAATGGATGAAGCGCCGCAGCTGGTAGCGAAATTCCGAGAGCGCTTCATACTGCGCCTTGTGCAGCGGGGGAAGATTTTGGCTCGACATCCGTGAACTTTACGAAGAAAGCAGATAGATGAGCAAATATATCACAATATGATATATTTTCGACCGTCGAGAAACGCCCCATGCGCGGGCATGAATCAAGGTCAAATAGATGCAAACAGGTTTCAGGGGCTGGGGTGGTTTCTGGCCACAGGCTGCAATGGCGGGCGGGCGTGACCGGCTGGTCGCGTGCATTGGTGCTTGCCTGGGCATGCTGCTCACGCAATGGATCAGCCGATCCGCGCTGGGTCAAGCCAGCCCGTGGTTCATTGCCCCGATGGGCGCATCGGCAGTATTGCTGTTTGCGGTGCCGGCCAGCCCGCTGGCGCAGCCCTGGTCCATCGTTGGCGGCAATCTGGTTGCCGCATCGATTGGCGTTGCATGTGCGCAGTGGATTCCCGATCAGATGCTGGCGGTGGGTTGTGCAGTCGCGCTGTCCATCGGCGTGATGTTCCCTTTGCGCTGCTTGCATCCACCCAGTGGCGCGGTTGCCTTGACGGCGGTACTCGGCGGGCCGGCGGTCCATCAGTTGGGTTTCCATTTTGTGTGGCACCCGGTCCTGCTCAATTCGCTGCTGCTTGCTGCGCTCGCTATCCTGTTCAACAACCTGGCCGGGCGGCCTTATCCACATCGTGTACCGATACCCACCAGTCATGCTACGGCAGATTTGCCGCCGATCGAGCGCTCCGGCGTCTCGCGGGAAGACCTGCATGCGGTGCTGGCCCAGCACGGCGGGCTCTTCGACATTAACGAAGCAGATTTGCAGGAAATCCTGCTGCAGGCAGAGATGCATGCGCACCAGCGCCGCTTCGGCACCTTGCGTTGTGCCGATTTCATGGCCAAGGATGTCATCACGGTCGACGCCCATACGCCGGTTGCGCTGGCCTATCAAAAACTGCAGCAGCACCGCTTTTCGGCACTGCCCGTGCTGGGTGAGGATGCACAGCTGGTGGGCATCGTCTCGCTGCATGATCTGCTCGCCGCACAGTTCAGCCCGGACGACGCGGGCACCAGGGTGTGGCAGGTGATGACAACGGAAGTCATCACTGCCCGCCCGGAGGATCTGATCACATCGCTGGTGCGGCCATTTTCCGATGGCGGCTTGCACCATATGCCGGTGGCTGATCCGGCAGGCAGAGTGGTCGGGATGGTGACGCAATCCGATCTGATTGCGGCGCTCTTTCATGAGCCATTGCCCTGACCTTGCCACCAAGGCCGCGCCACGCTACCGGTGCGGTTCGATATCCGGCGACTGGCAATGACGGGGGGCTACAGACCGCGTTCACGTTGCATCAGCACCAGCAGCTTGTTCCAGACTTCACCGGCCAGGCTTTGCCGCTGGCGTGACAGCATCACCGTACCGGGTAACTCCCTTGGCAACACGCGGCGGTCGCACTGCGTCAGCCGTACCCGGTAAATGGCATTGGTGGGAGCAAGCCCATTGTGGTGGCTGCGTGTTACCGCGATCGGCCCGCCAAAAGTACTGGCGAGATAGTTCTGTTCCAGCCCCGCCACGTTGACGTCATCACTTTGTGCGGCGTTACAGCGTATTGCGCCGAATTCGGGCAGGTTGGCAATGAATACCGCTTTGCTGTTCGCTGCCAGCGCAGCATGATCGCTTTCACCGACAAAGGCTTCTGCTTTCAGCTCACCGGTTTCGCCAATGATCTGGTACAGCTGCTCGCCACGGGCCAGCCAGGCACCATCCGCAAGAAACAGGTTGGCATCGATCACGCGACCATCGAATGGCGCGCGTACTTCCAGCCGTTTTCGCTCTTCTGCCAGGCCTGATACCTCGGCTTGCACGGCCACCCAGCGGCGGCGCAATACATCGCCCTCACCCTGCAGCTTGTCGGTAAATGGCTGTTGCTCCACCTGCCATTGCAATTGCTGCGCGCGTGCCTGTGCGGCCTGCAAGTGGAAATCCAGCTCCGGTGATACCAGTTGTACCAGCAACTGGCCTGCGCTCACCTGCTGCCCGGCAGCCACTGCTGCACCTTTTACATAGGCGGGTTGTACGCTATAGAGTGCCTGGCTCTGGCTGGCGCTCAGCACTGCAGGCGCCTGGATTGCACCGCGCCAGGGCAGGAAGATGAACAGCAGCAGCATGGCGAACAGAACCACCGCGCGCCGGGATTGCCGGTTCCATTGGATGTCGTCTCGTCGCCGCCACCATACGCGCAGTTCGCGGATGATGGGCATGGCAATGAATACGCCCAGCTCGATGAACAGCAGTCCCAGGCCCAGTGCCTTGAAGAACAGGTGGTAAACAGTCAGCGCAATACCCAGGAACAAGCCCAGCCGGTACAGCCAGGTGCCGAACGCAAACGCGATCAGGAAGCGGCGGCGACCGGGCGGGAAGGGCTCCGGCATCGGGTCGTCCAGCCCGAATAGCCAGCGGCGCAGCCACCAGCGTGCCAGCGCGAAGGCGCGGTCATGCAGGTTGGGCATGTTCAGCCAGTCTGCCAGCAGGAAGTACCCATCAAAGCGCATGAAAGGGCTGGCGTTGATGGCCAGCGTCAGCAGCCAGGTGCTGGTGGCCAGCATGAATACGCCGGCGCGCAGCGGCCCATCGGGCAAAAAGCTCCACGCCAGTGTGGCGAACGCGGCCAGTGCCAGCTCGGCCAGGATGCCGGCGGCGCCGATTTTCAGGCGGTCTTCGCGCCGCATCAGCTTCCAGGCTTCGTTGGTATCGGTGTACAGCACCGGCCACATCACCAGGAAAGCCACCCCCATGGTGGGTACCCGGCAGCCATAGCGATATGCGGTGAACGCATGCCCCAGCTCGTGCAGCACCTTGGCGAAAGACAGCGCAATGCCGATGCCCAGCAGGCCCTGCAGCCCGGCATACGAAGAAAAGGTGTGGGTGAATTCATCCCAGCGGCGTGATACGAAGTACAGCCCCAGCAGCGCCACCATGCCCACCGCCCACCAGAAGCGCGGGCTGTACGCCCATTCCACCCACGGTGAAAAACGTTGCAGCAGCGGCATGGGCCGCACCAGCGGCACACGGAAGAACAGGTAGTGCTTGAGCAACCACATGGCCTTGCTGGTGCGATGCGCGGCGGCCATCTTGTCCAGCCTGGCGGTATCGTCCGCACGCCATGCCAGCAGCAGGCTGTGGTAGCTGAGGAATTGCCCGACCGCTTCCAGGTCATCTTCATCTACGGTGAGCGTGGTTTCGCGGTTGACGGCATCGAGCAGCGCCTGCGGATCACCCAGCGACCAGCGCGACAGGATCTCGAACGCCGGCCATGACAGTTCATAGAACTTGTTGGCGGCCGGGTCGTGCAGCGTCCAGGTGGGTGCCCCGCTGTCGTCGGCCGGGCCGGGGTGCAGCGTCAGGTCTTGACGCAGTGTGGGCAGCATGGCCTCAGATACCCAGCCACTGGCGCGTGACCGTCAGCGGACGGCGCAGCGCGTAGTAGAAAAACGGTACCCAGCCCGCCGTCAGCCGTGCGGTACCGCGCAATCCCAGTCGGGGCAGGGATTTATCCACGAAGCTGGCGCGTATACGGTAGGCAAGCACGCCGCCATCGGTTTCTGCAGCCGCATACGAGATGCTGATGATCTTTGCATCGAACGATTGCGTGGGGCTGGCATCCGGATAGAACGACAGCGTATCGCCCGGCTTGAGGCTGATCTGCTCGGCGACCGGCATTTGCGCGGTGAGTTCCACCTTGCCGGGGTCAGCCAGCAGCAGCACCTTTTCCCCGATGGTGACGGCCTTGCCCTGCCAGTCGTTCACATCGCCAAACACCGCCACACCGGCGCGCTCGGCCTTCACCTGCACGCGCTCCAGCTGGCCGGAGGTGTAATCGAGTTCCAGCGCTTTCTGTTCCAGCTCGCCACGGCTTTGCGCCATTTTCAGGCGGCTTTCGTCATCCGTGACTGCCGCCTGCGCGGATTGCCGGTATTCCTCCTGGGCGGTGTCATACGCGCGCTGCGCAACAGCCCGGCGCGTTTGCAGCGCGGCAGTATCCAGGCTGAACAATGGCGTGGACACGGCTACCGGCTGGTTGGGGCGGATGTAGATCTTGTCGATCACCCCATCCAGCGGCGCACGCACCAGGAATGGATCCAGCGGCGACACTTCGGCCGGTGCCAGTACGGTCAGCCGCATCGGGATCAGGCAACAGGCCAGCAGCGCCAGCAACACGCGGCGCCGGTTGCGGCCGGGCCGCAGCAGCGCCTTGGCGCGGTCTGCCAATGGCTGTGCCGGGTGAAAGGCGGCCAGTGCATGGCCATAGGCGTGGGTCAGTTCGGTCAGCACTGCCAGTTCGTGTTCATCGAACGGCTGCTCGCGCGCCAGCAACAAGGCGCCTTCCAGATGGCCGCTGCGGTCTTTCAATGGCAGCCATAGCGCATGTGCAGGCAACCAGTCAGCCCAGTCGGCACCACTACCGGCCGGTGCAGTGGCTGCAGTGACCGCGGTAATACCCGAATGCGCGTGTGCCAGCTTGCGGCACAATTGTGTCAGCCAGTGCAGATAGGGCGCGTTGGGGTCTACCTGCGGCAGGCCGGATACCGTAGACACGTAGCCCAGGCCACTTTCCAGCCATACCGCAGCCTGGCGATAGCCAACCAGGCCCAGCGTTTCGTTGGCCATTACAAAGCCCAGCGATTCGACGCTTTGTGCATCGCGTGCGCGGCGTTCCAGCTGCAGCAGCGTCAGCAGCGGCCCCACCGCTGGCGGGGTTTCCGGAAGCTGGCTCATTTGTCGCTGAAGCTGGCCCAGCCACTCATGCCGGGCAGCAGCGAGGGCGGGTTGCCATCGATCTTGCCGACGATGGAAATGGATTGGCTCACCGGATCGATCTTCGCGCCGATACGCACTACCTTGGCCGGATAGCTCTGGTTGAGTTCATCCACCAGCACATTGAACGACGTACCGGGCTTGATGCGCGCCAGCCATTTGGACGGCACGATCATCTGCAGCTCCAGCGCGCTCGAATCGACGATTTCCAGCAGCGGTTTGCCGGGGGTGACAAACTCGTGCGAGGTGGCCAGCTTTTTGGTAACCCGGCCGGAAAAGGGCGCGGCAATGCTGCATTTGCTGACGGTGGAGCGCATGTATGCCGCTTCTGCCGTGGATTCCTTCACCTTGGCTTCGGCCTGCTCCACTTCCAGCTTGCCTACCGAGTTGAGCTCGGCCAGTCGCCGGTTCACGTCCAGCAGCTTGCGCGCGGCCTCGGCAGAGGCCTCGGCCTTGCGCAGTTGCGCCACGAACAGCACGCAGTCAAAGGAAACCAGTGTCTGGCCTGCCTTGAAGCTGTCGCCGTCGCGCACGGTCAGCCGGTCTATCTTGGCGTTGAGTTCGCTGGAAATGGTGGCGGAATCGCGCGCGGCTAGCTGGGTGCGGATGCGCCCATCCTTGTCCGCGCCGGTAAACGTGGTGGGGGCCGCAACCTGTGCGGCATGCCCCAGCGCTGCCGCAACAAGCAGCGGCAGCAGAACTGCAATTTTCATCCTGAACCCTTGGTTACCTGGTCTTCTTGCTGGCTGGTTCTACCAGTGTTTTTTCACGTTCGGCAATCGCGGCACGCAAGGTCGGCAGGTCGTAGCCGGCCACTTCCTCCGGTAGCGGATCGATACCCAGCGTAGTCAGCATCTGGCCATAGGTGTTCTGCAACGCGCCATAGGCCTGGTACAGGCGCAGCTCGGACATTACCGCACTGGCCTGCGCGCGGATCTCGGCCAGCTTGCCGGCCGCATCCGATTTTGCCGCATTCTGCGTATGGGTGAGGATGCGTTGATCTACGTCGTTCAGATCATCCGAGAGTTCGAACTGGCGCTTGCGGCCCTGATAATCGCGGTAGGCCACGTGTACCTGCGTGAGCACTGCCATGTTCAGCGCCAGTCTTTGCTGCTTGGCCACATCGTATTGCGCCTGTGCCGCACCCTGGATATTGCTGGCGTTCAACACGTTGAGCAAGTTCCAGCTCACGCGCAGGCCGGCGGTATTCCAGCGGTTATTGACGAGGAAATCGTCGCTGTCGTAATTGGTACCCAGTTCAACCGTGATACCCGGCAGCATCTTGGCCAGTGCCTTCTTGGTTTCTGCCAGGCCGATACGCTCGTTGTAGCTGGCTTCCACCAGTTCCGGACGATTGATGAGCGCCGTTTCTTCCATTGCTGCCGGGTCTATCGGCAGCTTGGGGGTGCTGAAGCCGGCAGGGGTAGCCAGGGTGTATTCATCGCCAGGCGGGATGTTCATGATCGAGGCCAGACGCGGCTTGGCCTGCGCCAGCTCATCACGCACTGCTTCCAGCTGGCGGATGATGTCCAGCAACTGGCGCTGGTAATTGAGCGTATCCAGCGGCGACTGCAGCTTTTCCTTCTCGATCTTGCGCGAGTCATCCAGTGCCTTCTGCGTGAGCTTCAGGATGGGCTCGACCTTCTTGTCGAGCAGCTGCGCGCCGATGGCCTGCCAGTATGCCTGGCGTACCTGTTGCATCATCAGATGCACCACCTTGCGGCGGCGTTCACGCGTGACCAGTACGCGGTCGGCCTGCTGGTGCGCGGCATAATAGCTGACGCCAAAGTCCAGCACGTTCCACGACATGCCAAGGTCTGCAGTGGTATGCATGCGCTCGGACGAGACCGATGGCACCAGCGATTGCTGACCGGTGACCACATCCTTGGAAACCGATGCCAGATCGTTGTTGCGCCAGCCATAGCCCGCGCCAGCGGTCAGTTGCGGCAGCATGTCCCAGCGCGACAGATCCAGCTGGCGTTGTGCCAGGGCTTCTTCCATCACCTTCAGGCGGTTATCCAGGTTGTACTTGAGCGCCCGCGCCATCGCTTCATCCAGGCTGATGGGGCCGGATATCGCTTCCTGGTTCTGGAACATCGTTGTGCGCTGGCTGGCCAGCTCGGCCTGGCGTTCTGCCTGTGTGGTCGCCACCGGCTGGATGGCGCAGCCGCCCAGCAGGGCGGCGCCAACCAGCAGGCTGACCAGTTTGGGGCGGCCGGGTAGGGCGGGGCGGGATTTGGCGTTCGACAACGGATGCTCCTCGTTACGGGTCGGTTGTGGATAGGGGTGTTCCGGCACTGCGGCATGGGCCGGCAGTGCCGATGAATGGATTGCGTTACGGATCACGCTTCGGCCTCGGCATCTGCCTGGGCGGGCTGGCGGCTCATGGCAAGGTGATGCAGCAAGGCATTGCCCGCTGCATGCCGGGCCGGGCGGCCAAACTGGTCGAACTGCACCGCCAGCGCCGGTTTGCCGGCTGCGTTATCTGCCGCGTGCATCAGGCCGGCCAGCGGGTGCTGCAGCAAGCCGGCGTCGGCCAGCTGCGTATCGGTGATATCCAGCGCCGCGCGGTTCGCGCCCGCCTTGACGGTCAGGTCCAGATGGCTGCTGGCGCGGTTGCCCTTGTTGTCGCGCGCAATGATTTCGATCTGCAGTTTCTGGTTCATGCCTGCAGGCGGCTTGCCGACGAGCGTGCCGGTAACGGGGTCGAATTTCAGCCACACCGGCAACGGCCTGCCGTCTACTAGGCGCACTTCCACCGTTACGCTCACGTTGCGGTCGCTGTGGCTGAACGTGGACGCAGGCAGCGCGATGCTGATCGGCTCGCCAGCGACGACCGAGAAGTTGCCGATCTCCGGCATCGCCTGCAGGCCGGCGCTGCTCGATGAACCCAGCTCGACAAACGACATGCGGCCATCGTTGAGCGGCGTGATGGTCGAGTTGCCGCCGGACAGGTCAACCCCGAAGGTATTGTTGCTGAGCGTGCCGGCACCGAAGGTTTGCATGGTGCCGGTAGGATTCAGCGTGGGCGCATCGGCGAAGCTGATGGTGTTGCTGGTGGGGTTCAGCGTGGGGGTATTGGCAAACGAGGTCGGATCAAGCGCAACCAGCGTGATCAGCGGTGCGGGAGTGGGCGCCGGCGCTGGCGCCGATTGCGATGGTGACGGCGCAGGTATGCTGTCAGGCGCCGGTGTGGGCACCGGCGGCGGATTGCCATTGCCGATGGTGTAGAGCCCACCGCTAAGGCCGCCATTGATGTTGTTGCCCGCGCGATCCGCAATGCCGGTGCCGGATGGCCGCAGCGATACGCTCAGCGTGCCATCACCGCTGACGTTGCTTACCTGGATGGAGTACGTGCTGGCCGTGAGTTGGGTGACCGATGCAATCGTTCCGGCGGCAGAGCCGGTGGTGCTGAGCGTGAAGTCTGCGCCGTCCACGCCGAAGACGTTTTCCGAGAAGGTGACCGTGTAGGCAACCGACGTGGCGGAAGTCGGGTTGGCATCGACGGCGATAATGCCGGTTGCAGTGGGCGGGGTGGTATCGATGATCACGCTGCCGAGCGCCACTGGCGCCGGCAGGGCGAGCGATACGGTTCTGCCTTGGCTATCGCGCAGCAGCGCGCCGTTGCTGTCGAAGCTGGCAACGGCGATGCCGTCCGTATCGTTCTGGCCGGCAGCGACGACATAGTGGAATGTCAGTGTGGTGCTGCCGCTGCCTGCCACATAATCGGCATAGACAGTCTGTCCACCGACATCCAGTGCCAGCCGCGGTGTACCGCCGCTGGTATCGATGCTGGTGGCGCTGGACAGGGTGACGGTGAAATTGACGCCATCACCCTCATTGAACGCACCATTGCTGCTGGTGATGCTGTTGATGGTGGGGTTGCCGTTACTGATTTCGTAGGCACCACCGGCCAGGCCTGCCACGATGGCGTTGCCCGCCAGATCGCGGATGCCGGTACCCGTGCCATTCAGGTCAAGCTGCAAGGAACCCGTGCCCCCTACATTGCTCACGGTCACAATATAAGTACGGGCATCAACTTGCGTAATCGATGTGATCTGGCCGTGTGCGCTGCCGGTGGTGACCAGAGCGAAATCGCCGGCATCGACACCTTGCACGCCTTCGCTGAAGGTAGCGATGTAACGGGCAACGTCACCAACCAACGGGCTTGGATCAATGGGCGCAATGTGGCCGGGATAAGGCGCGATGGTGTCGATCAGTACCGCATCGGTACGGCCGATGCCATTGAGGTTGAGCGAGGCATCGATATTGGCACCGCTGCGGATACGCCCGCCATTGCTATCCAGCGTGGTGGTAATGGTGATGCCATCGGTATCGATCGAGCCGCCAGAGCCCAGCGTAATACGGAAAGTCAGTGTGCTGCTGCCGGAGCCGCCCGCGTAGTCCACGCCGATGCTATTGCCGCCAATATCGATCATCAAACGCGGAATACCGCCGCTGGTATCGACGAACACCGCTTCCGAATAATTGACGGTGAATTCCAGTGTCTGGCCGCCAATATAGGTGCCGGGCGCAGGTACACCCACGGTGCCGACAGTTGGCGAGACATTGTGGATCACGCCATCGACGATGATGTTGTGCTGGCCACCGATCGAATCGGGTCCGCCTACGGTGGGCAAGGTCAATACTGCGTTGTTGCTGCCTGCGCTCTGGATGGTGGCGCCATTGAGCGCCAGTGCACTGGTCGAGTTGACATCGAGATCGCTGCTGGTATCGCCGGTTTGCACCGTGTACGAGAACATCAGGGTATCGGTACCCGAACCGGATACATACGTGGCGTTGCGGTCCACGCTGCCGGTTTCCAGCAACAGCGTGGGCGTGCCGCCGGTGGTATCTACGTTGACGATCTGGTCGAATTTCACCTGCAGGGTAACGGTCTGGCCGGCTACATAGGTGCCATTGGCCGAAGTGGCATCGACGTTCAGTACTGCGGGATTGATGCCGAATACATTGATATTGACGGTATCGGTATCGGTTTTGGTGCCGCCGCTGCCAGTCAGGCCCAGATCGCTGAGGGTGATCTGTACCGAGGCACTGCCGTGATAGCCGGGCGTCGGCGTGAAGGTCAGGCCATTGAGCGCGTTGTTGATGTCCGCCAGCGTACCTTCAAAGGTCGCGGTGCCATCGTTGGTGCCATTGCCGACGAGGAAGCTCAAGCCGGTGGTGCCGGACAGGGTCAGCAGGCCATTGGTGGCAGTCAGTGTCACGCGTTCGACACCACCGTTGCTGTCCACATCGCTGATGCTGATCAGGTTGCTGTTGCCGGTATTGAATGTGAGCGTGCCGTTTTCTGCCACCGCTTGCGATACCGGTACCGTATTGACCGGATCATTGTTGAACGCGGTGATGGCGACCAGCTTGGTGGCGATATTGCCAGTGGAATTACCATCGTTGACTGCAAAACTGATGGTGCGGTTGCCGGTATCCGGGTTGTGCGAGGTATCGGTATAGGTGACGGTGCGCAGCGCAGCCTGCCATTGCGCCTTGGTGGCGGTCGCGCCGGCCGAGGTCAGCGTCAGCACGCCGGTGGCGGCGTTGTACGATGCCGCGATATTGCCCATGGTGGCGGGGTTGTTGGTAAACGCCAGCACGTCTTCACCGGTCTGGAAGTTGCCGGTGATGGATACCGTGGCGCTGGCCAGGTTGGCGGTATCGATATCGCTGACGGTAATGCCGCTGTCGATCACTACCGGCGTGCTGGTGACAGCACCTTCGGTAAACGTGGTGTTGCCGCCGGATGTGGTGGTCACCGGCGGGAAGTTGTATGCAGCCACCGACACTGCCTTGGTGGCGGTGTTGCCATTGCCGGTGCCATCGTTGGTGGTGAAGCTGATGGTGCGCGTGCTGGTGTTCACCGTGCCGGCGGTATCGGTATAGGTAACCGAGCGCAGCGCGGCCTGCCATTGCGCGGTGGTGGCGGTTGCACCGGCCGAGGTCAGCGTCAGCACACCGGTAGCAGCGTTGTAGCTGGCACCGATATTGCCCATGGTGGCCGGGTTGTTGGTGAACGCCAGCTCATCTTCGCCATTCTGGAAGTTGCCGGTTATCGCTACGGTAGCGCTGGCCAGCGTGCTGTTATCCCCGTCAGTGACGGTAAAGCCGCTATCGATCACCACCGGTGTGCTGGTGGGGTTGCCCTGGTTGAATGCGGTGGTGCCGCCAGAGGTGGTATCCACCGGCACGTCGTTGGCAGCGGCCACTGTGACATCACGGGTTGCGGCGTTGCCGGTGGAGTTGCCGTCGTTCACCGCAAAGCTGATGGTGCGGTTGCCGGTATTGGGCGTATCCGAGCTGTTGGTATACGAGACCGTGCGCAATGCCGCCTGCCATTGCGCGGTGGTGGCCGTGGCGCCGGCCGAGGTCAGCGTCAGCACGCCGGTAGCCGCGTTGTAGCTGCCAGCGATATTGCCCATGGTGGCCGGGTTGTTGGTGAAGGCCAGTACGTCTTCACCGGTCTGGAAGTTGCCGGTGATGGACACGGTAGCACTGGCCAGGCTGGCGGTATCGATATCGCTGACGGTGATGCCGCTATCGATCACCACCGGTGTGCTGGTCACGTTGGCGCCTTCGGTAAATGCAGCGCTGCCGCCCGATGTAGTGGTCACCGGCGGGAAGTTGTATGCGGTAACTGACAGCGATTTGGTGGCGGTGTTGCCGTCCGCAGTGCCGTCATTGGTGGTGAAGCTGATGGTGCGTGTGCTGGTATTCACCAGGCCGGCGGTATCGGTATAGGTAACCGAGCGCAACGCGTTCTGCCATTGCGCGGTGGTGGCGGTAGCGCCGGCCGAGGTCAGCGTCAGCACACCGGTGGCGGCGTTGTAGCTGGCGCTGATATTGCCCATGGTGGCCGGGTTGTTGGTGAACGCCAGCTCATCTTCGCCGTTCTGGAAATTGCCGGTGATGGCCACGGTGGCGCTGGCCAGCGTGCTGTTGTCACCATCGGTAACCGTGAAGCCGCTGTCGATCACCACCGGGGTGCTGGTGGGGTTGCCCTGATTGAACGCGGTGGTGCCACCCGACGTGGTATCCACCGGCACATCGTTGGTAGCCGCAATGCTGACGGTCTTGGTGGCAGCATTGCTGTTCGAGTTGCCGTCGTTTACCACGAAGCTGATGGTGCGGTTGCTGGTGTTCGGGTTGTCCGAGCTGTTGGTATAGGTGACCGATTGCAGCGCGGCCTGCCATTGCGCCTTGGTGGCGGTAGCGCCGGCCGATGTCAGTGTCAGCACGCCGGTGGCGGCGTTGTAACTGGCGCTGATATTGCCCATGGTGGCCGGGTTGTTGGTGAACGCCAGCGTATCTTCCGCGGTGTGCAGGTTGGCGGTGATGGATACCGTGGCGCTGGCCAGCGTAGTGCTGTCGCTATCGCTGAGCGTGATGCCGCTGTCGACGACCACCGGTGTGCTGGTCACGTTGGCGCCTTCGGTAAACGCCGTAGTACCGCCGCTGCTGGCGGCAATCGGCGACTGGCTGGTGGCAGTAACCGTGATGGTCTTGGTCACCGTATTGCCATCGGCCGTGCCGTCGTTGGTGGTAAAGCTGATGGTGCGGTTGCTGGTGTTTACCGTGCTGGCGGTATCGGTATAGGTGACCGAGCGCAGCGCAGCCTGCCATTGCGCGGTGGTGGCGGTGGCGCCAGCCGATGTCAGTGTCAGCACGCCGGTGGCGGCGTTGTAGCTGGCGCTGATATTGCCCATGGTGGCCGGGTTGTTGGTGAACGCGAGTTCGTCCTCGCCATTCTGGAAGTTGCCGGTGATGGCCACGGTGGCGCTGGCCAGCGTGCTGTTATCGCCATCGGTAACGGTAAATCCGCTGTCGACTGCCACAGGCGTGCTGGTGGTATTGTTGCCCTGCACGAACGCGGTATTGCCGCCCGATGCCGTATCAACCGGCACATCGTTGGCAGCGGCAACGCTGACGGTCTTGGTGGTGGCAGTGCTGTTGGTGCTGCCGTCATTCACCACGAAACTGACGGTGCGGTTGCTGGTGTTCGGATTGTCCGAGCTGTTGGTGTAGGTGACCGATTGCAGCGCGGCTTGCCATTGCGCCTTGGTGGCGGTAGCACCGGCCGAACTCAGGCTCAGTATGCCGGTACCGCTATTGTAGCTGCCGCTGATGTTGCCCATGGTAGCCGGGTTGTTGGTAAAGGCCAGCACGTCTTCGGCAGTCTGCAGATTGGCAGTGATGGCAACGGTGGCACTGGCAAAGGTGGTGCTGTCGATGTCGCTGAGCGTGATACCGCTGTCGACGACCACCGGTGTGCTGGTGACGTTGGCGCCTTCGGTAAACGCCGTGGTGCCGCCGCTGGCGGTGGCAATGGGCGTATCGTTGACGGCGGCAACAGAAACGATCTTGGTGGCGGTATTGCCATCAGCGGTGCCATCGTTGGTGGTGAAGCTGATGGTACGGTTGCTGGTATTGGGTGTTTCGGAGCTGTTGCTGTAAGTGATGGATCGCAATGCCGCCTGCCATTGCGCAGTGGTGGCTGTCGCACCGGCCGAACTCAGACTGAGTATCCCGGTGCCGCTATTGTAGCTGCCGCTGATGTTGCCCATGGTGGCCGGGTTGTTGGTGAACGCCAGCACATCCTCGGCCGTTTGCAGGTTGCCGGTGATGGCCACGGTGGCGCTGGCCAGCGTGCTGTTGTCCGCATCGGTGACGGTAAAGCCGCTATCGACGGCCACCGGCGTGCTGGTGGTGTTGTTGCCTTCGGTAAACGCGGTGGTGCCCCCGGACGTGGTATCGACCGGGGTATCGTTGACCGCCGCCACACTGACGGTTTTGGTGACGGTGCTGCTGCTGGTGCTGCCGTCATTCACCACGAAGCTGATGGTGCGGTTGCCGGTATTGGGCGTATCGGCGCTGTCGGTATACGTGACCGAGCGCAGCGCGGCTTGCCATTGTGCCAGCGTGGCGGTGGCGCCAGCCGAACTCAGCGACATCACACCGGTGGTGCTGTTATAGCTGCCGCTGATGTTGCCCATGGTGGCCGGGGTGTTGGTAAACGCCAGCACGTCCTCGGTATTGTGCAGGTTGCCGGTGATGGACACGGTAGCGGTGGATAAGGTGCTGCTGTCGAGGTCGCTGACGGTAAAGCCGCTATCGATCGCCACTGGCGTGCTGGTGACGTTGTTGCCTTCGGTAAACGCGGTGGTGCCGCCCGATGCGGTGGCGATGGGTGTATCGTTGGTCGCGCCGACGCTGACCGTCTTGGTGCCGGCAGTGCTGTTGGCGATGCTGTCGTTGACCACAAAACTGATGGTGCGGTTGCCGGTATTGGGCGTATCGGAGCTGTCGGTATACGTAACCGAGCGCAACGCGGCCTGCCATTGCGCCAATGTGGCGGTAGCGCCGGACGAAGTCAGGCTGAGTATGCCGGTGCCACTGTTGTAGCTGCCACTGATATTGCCCATGGTGGCCGGGTTGTTGGTGAACGCCAGCACATCCTGGCCGGTCTGGAAGTTGCCGGTGATGCTGACGGTGCCGCTGGCCAGTGTGCTGTTGTCGCTATCGGTGATGGTGATGCCGCTATCGATGACCACCGGCGTGCTGGCGACGTTGTTGCCTTCGGTAAAGGCGGTGGTACCGCCGCTGGTGGTGGCGACTGGCGCGACGTTGGGCGGGACTGCGGCGGCAACAACGATGTCGTCGATATAGATCGAGATATCTGCTGCGCCGTTTTGCTGAACGATGCGGACTTCATCCACGTACTGCCACTGGCTGCCAGAAACGGAAACCACGGTATTGCTGCCAAAGGCGGGCGCGGTGAAGTTCTGCGTGGCGCCGGATACGGCACTGCCATCGCGGTAACCAACCAGCCGGTAGGTGTTGGCGCCCCCACCGTTTTCCACGGTGATCGATACGAATGAAAACTCCTCACCTGTCGTTGCCTTGAATACCCCGGCAGCCTGCGTACCGGAGCTGGCGGCAACGTAGGTGCCATTCAAGACTGCCGCGTGGTCCGTGCCACCATTGGCCATCGAGGTATCCGTCGACAACTGGGTGACGTCGACATAACCGCCCGCATCCTGCGTACCGGCAGAATTGAGCAGCGTGAATGTCCAGCCGTTGATCACGCGGGGAGCGCCTGTCGTACCCTGGCTCTGGCCGGTACCGCCGTTGACCGCAACACCATCAAAGTTTTCCGAGGTGGGTGCGGCAAGCAGCGCATCATAATGATCCAGTGCTGCAGCGGTACCGAACAGGCCCGCCTCTATGCTGCCCGAACGGGCTTCCAGCACCCAGTTGCCACCAAGATGTGTACTGCCGGTATTGTCTGTCGAGGCAGCCACATCGGCGCCGGTGGCTTTGGCCAGGGCGTTGATGAAATCGGCACCCTTGCCATCGGCGCCCACCTTGCAACCATAAAGCAGGATGTCGCCATTCTGGCTCAGTGATTGGCCGATGGAGCCCAGCAGGCCGGTGTGAGATGCAACATCAGCACTATCTATCCAGCTGTTACCCAGCTCGATCCTGCCCACTTCGCCGTGACTGATGATGTGGATGGCATCGATGTCGCTGCGGCCCGCCACAGTATCGGCAATGACCTGCAGGCCATCCTGATCGGGCCGGATCACGATCACTTCGAGATTCGGGGAAATGCCATTGAGTAATGTTTGTACGTTGCTGAGGCCACCATCGACGAATACGATCTGCCGGCCGGGCTCTGCATTGCTCAGGCTGGCGGGCAACGTCGCTGCCGGTGCGACCTGCGTATCACGCTGTGCGGCGGGATCGGCAGCATTGGTGGCTGGGCGGTTGGGCGCTGCATCGTTGCCTGCCGGTGCTGGCCGCGTATCCTGCCTGCCTGCCTGATCGGCATTGGTCAGATATGCGGTGGGGCGATCGGCCACCTCTGCGCTGCGTGGCGCCGGTTTGGCTTCCGCGTGGCTGGTATCGGCATGCGCGGCAGTGGCCACCACTGCGGCGTCGAACATGATGCGTGGCTCCAGCGCGCGCAACAATACTGGCTTGGCTTTGCCAACAGGGGTTGCTGTTGGCTTGAGGTCGCGTTTGGTCCACCACATGATCATCTCCTGGCCGCATAAAGCAAAGTGGGAGTCCTGGTGAGAGGACTCCCTTGCGCACAGTCTATTGCGGATCAGACCATACGCGTTGTATCACTTCGGAATCAGTTGCGTGAAGGGAAAATGCCTTCCAGCGCGATCACGAAGTTGGTACCAAGGTAAGGATTGCGTAGCGGGATCGGCTGGCTGCCGCCAATCGGTGCGCTGGTTACTTGTGCTGCAAATGGCGCCAGTGTGACGTCGCTGGCATCGGTGCTGTACAGCGTGCCAGGGCGGCCGCTGCCGGTAACCGGGCCCAGGCGGCTGGTCGCCGAAGGCACTGCCGCCACATTGGTGCTGGCAGTCACTGCCGGAATGGCAACGTTGACCGTCACATTCGGGATGAACTGTGGCAGTTGCGGAGTGAGCAACGTGATGTTTTCAGCACCAGCCAGTTCACCCTGTGTGATCGGGGTCAGGCCCGGGCCCTGGCCCTGGCCAACCGGGCTGCGGCCGCGGTAGTCAGGCAGGCCGAATGTTTGCTGGCCATTGCCGCCATATACGGTGCCCAGCAAGGAAAACAGCGCCTGGTTCTGCGCAATGCCGACCAGCGCACCATTGCAGGAAGCCCAGCCACGCGGGGCGAAATTGAAACCGACCATACGAATTTCACCGATAAACGGATCACTCATTTTGCTGCTCCACTTGGTATACGGCCGACATCGTCGGCTGGTTGCGCGGCGAGCCGCGAGAAGATCATTGGGTATCCGCTATTGCTGCCTCAACAGGCCGCCGGCAATGGAAAACAGCCTGTAACAAATGATGTTCGCCATCTTCGTCGGGGCCGATGGGTGTCAGCATCACTGGCCATTGCATCTTTGCGGGGCTGTGCAGCAGGTAGGTGTATTGCGGCAACTGCAGGCCAGCGGGCTGCCTGAATACGGCGCTGTAGCATTCGAACCGGCGGTTCATTGCCACGCCTTCATTCACTTCGACGAGCTGCACGTCCACGCCGCCATGGCCTTCCCAGCTCAGGTGCCAGTTTTGCTCTAGCGATTGCTGCAGGTCTGTGAAACTCGGAATAGCGGTCATGCGGTTGTTTCCATTGCCCGGGCCTGTGACTGCGGCATTCCAGTGGTAGTACGATGCATCTGCAGATAAAGGTTGTTACTGCCGGTGACCGAAAAACCAAAACGCTCATACAGCTGCCTGGCTGGGTTGGTCTGCTCGACAAACAGCCGGATCGCCTTACCGGCTTGGTCTGCCTCTGCGGTCAGCGCACGCAGGTAATGGCTGCCGATGCCGCATTGCCGCCAGTCTGGCAGCAGTGAAATATCGATCAGGTTGATCGTGCTTGGCCCGCGGAACACATACAGGCGGCCGATGGGCTGCTCCTGATACACAATCAGCGAGAATTCGGCATCGTGATAATGCTGCTGGTAATACGCGTGCTGCGCTTCAAACTGCTGCAGCAGAAACTGTGCTTTTTGCTCGTCGCTCCAGCCAGATAGCGCCAGTTCGTCGATGCGGGTAGAGGCAAACAGCACCCGCAGGAAGTCGAGATCGCCGTCCGCAGCGGGGCATAGCTGCAACGCAGACAGATCGACAGGCTGACGGGTGGGTGCGCTCATGGATTAAGGTAGAGCCCGGTATGACAACGCCCTATATGATAAGCACCTGGTTTTCTTACGCAAGTGCCATCGCTAGATGATTGGAAATTACAACACAGTTTCTTTTTCTTGTGGGATAAATGCATGGTTTGATAAAGCCTTTTGCTGACCAGCGGGCCAGATATGGGTAACGTGAAGTATGCCGCTGCATGCACGCAGCCCCGAGGCGTGGGAATGGGCTGCTTGTTTACCTCGTGGCCAGCTGCAGCAGGCTCGGTGCCAGCCGGCTGGGACGGCGCCGGGCCATGATCAGATCCATACCGTATCGCCAAAACTGTCACGGACTGCCCGATTCGACCATCAAGTATGCAAAAGCCAGGTGACACGCTGTTGATGCCCATGCCCGGAACCGCGCATGCCGGCCCCTTGCTGCAACGCAGCCCCGGTACCGTCTGGATTACGGGTTTGTCCGGCGCGGGTAAAACCACGCTCAGCCGGGCGCTGCAGCAGCGGATGAATGCAGCAGGCCTGGCGGTGCTGTTGCTGGATGGTGATGACGTGCGCGCCGGCCTCAACCGTGATCTGGGGTTCTCTTCTGCAGACAGAACCGAAAACATCCGCCGCGTTGCCGAAGTAGCCAGCCTTGCCAACCGCAGTGGCATCTGGGTGGTGGCCGCGTTCATTTCGCCATTGCGTATACAGCGGCAACTGGCGCGTGACCTTATCGGTAGCGAGCATTTCATCGAAGTATTTCTGGATACCGCCCTGGATGTGTGTGCAAGGCGCGATGCCAAGGGCCTGTATGCACAGGCCAAGGCAGGGCAGATAGGCCAGTTCACCGGGCTGAGTGCCCCTTATGAGCCGCCGCTGGCGCCAGCACTGGCCATAGACACCGCACAGCTCACTCCGGCGCAGGCCGTTGCGATGATCTGGCAGCAGCTGGCAGCCCACCAGCCTGCTGGCTGAGCCCGTTCGCAGGCTGACCCGCCCCCCGTTTTGGATACCGCCCTTAATGGCGTACGGAATTGTTTGTTTTTACAGGCAGGCCGTAGCCCGATCCCACGAATTTTACGGTTTCGATGTTTTCCTGATACAGACTGCAGCTAAGATAGCGTGCCCTGCCGCCAGGCTGATTTTGCCGACGGCATTCCAATCGAACATAGCGCTTCCGGATGAAACTGAAAAAACGCGGTACCCGCATCGTGCTGGCTGTGCTGGTACTGATCGTGGTGGCTTTGCTGGTATGGTATTTCAAGCGGCCTGCGCCACCCCCCCAATACCTGACTGCGCCGGTGGCGCGCATGGATATCGAAGAAGCGGTATTGGCCAGCGGCACGCTGGAGCCCATTACCCAGGTCAGCGTCGGTGCACAGGTGAACGGGCAGCTGAAAGCGCTGAAGGTGAAGTTGGGCGATAGTGTGAAGAAGGGCCAGCTGCTGGCCGAGATCGACCCTGCCATCCAGCAGAATGATCTGCGCAACGCACAGGCTGGCCTGCAGAACGTCGAGGCACAGCGCCGTGCCAAGGAAGCGCTGCTGCGCCAGTATGATCTGGCACTCAAGCGCCAGCAGCAGATGATCGCCAGCGATGCCAGCCCGCGTGCCGATCTGGAAAGCGCACAGGCGCAGCTCGATTCCACCCGCGCCGAACTGGCTGCAGTGGATGCACAGATCGCCCAATCGCGCGTGCAGGTGGATACCGCGCAGACCAATCTGGGCTACACCCGCATCATGGCGCCCATGGATGGCGAGATCATCTCGGTAGTCACCAAGGAAGGGCAGACGGTGGTTTCGGCCCAATCCGCGCCCACCATCCTGATCATGGCCAACCTCGATACCATGACCATCAAGGCACAAATCTCCGAGGCCGACGTGGTGCGTGTGAAGGCGGGCCAGACGGTGTACTTCACCATCCTGGGCGTGCCGGAGCGGCGCTTCTACGCCAGGCTGCGTGCCATCGAACCCGCGCCGGAATCCATCAACAGCAGCAGTTCCTCCAGCAGCGCCGTCTATTACAACGGCCTGTTCGACGTGGCCAACCCCAATCACGTGCTGCGCACATCGATGACGGCGCAGGTGTCCATCGTGCAGGGTGAGGCCAAACAGGCGCTAACCGTACCGGCAGCAGCATTGGGCTTGCGCGGCAAGGACGGGCGCTATGAAGTTCGGGTGCTGAAGAATGGCAAGGTGGAAACCCGCCAGGTGAAGGCGGGGCTGAACAACAACGTCAATGCACAGGTACTGGCCGGGCTGGCTGGTGGCGAACAGGTGATCATCGGTGAGCCGGTTGCCGGCATGATGCCGCCGCCGGGGCCGTAAGCATGGCGGCCTTGCTTGAGTTGATGCAGCTGGAACGCCGCTTCCCGGCCGGGGATGAAGAAGTGGTGGTGTTGAAGAACATCAACCTCAGCATTCACGCGGGCGAAATGGTGGCCATTGTCGGGCAGTCTGGTTCCGGAAAATCAACGCTGATGAATGTATTGGGCTGCCTGGACAAGCCATCCAGCGGCAGCTACCGCGTGGCCGGGCGTGAAACCGGTGAGCTGAGCGTGGATGAACTCGCCACGCTGCGCCGCGAACATTTCGGCTTCATTTTCCAGCGTTACCACCTGATGCCGCACCTGAGTGCGGAGCAGAATGTCGAAATCCCCGCCGTCTATGCCAGTGTGGACAAAACGCACCGTCGCGAGCGCGCACGGCAATTGCTGACCAGGCTGGGCCTGGCAGGCCGTACGCTGCACCTGCCCAGCCAGCTATCTGGCGGCCAGCAACAGCGCGTGAGTATCGCCCGCGCGTTGATGAACGGCGGCGACGTCATCCTGGCAGACGAGCCCACCGGTGCGCTGGACAGCCATAGTGGCGAAGAAGTGATGAACATCTTGCGCGAGCTGCATCGCGCCGGGCACACGGTGATCATCGTTACCCACGACATGCAGGTGGCCAGCAACGCCGGGCGCATCATCGAAATCCATGATGGCGAAATCGTTGCAGACCGTGCCAACCCCGTTGCCGGCGATGGCGAGCGCACGGTGCTGGTGAAGCCTGCCGCCCCGGCCCGCGCCAGGCGCTTCAATGCCAGCCGCTTTGGCGAGGCATTCAAGATGGCGTGGATTGCCATGGTGTCCAACCGCATGCGCACCTTGCTGACCATGCTGGGCATCATTATCGGCATTGCATCGGTGGTCTCGGTGGTGGCGCTGGGGCAGGGCGCCCGGCAGAAGGTGATCAGCGATATCAGCGCCATGGGCACCAATACCATCGAGATTTTCCCCGGCAAGGATTGGGGCGACAGCAAGGCTGGCAGCATCCACACGCTGGTGGCTGCGGACGTTACCGCGCTGCAGGCACAAGTCTATGTGGATAGCGCCACGCCGCAGTTGAATGGTAGTGGTACGTTGCGCTACCGCAATATCGAGGCCGCCGCGCAAGTGGCCGGGGTGGGGGAGCAGTTTTTCCGCGTCAAGGGCGTGACCATGGCCCAAGGGGCCGCATTCCGTGAGGAAGACGTACGCCGTCAGGCACAGGTGGTGGTCATCGACGACAACACCCGCAATAAGCTGTTTCCGCACGGCGGTAACCCGGTGGGCGAGATCATCCTGCTGGGCACGGTGCCGGCCCGCATCATCGCCGTGGCGGCCAAGAAAAGCGGTGGCTTCGGTAACGATGCCAATCTGAATGTGTGGATACCCTATACCACCGCAATGGGGCGGCTACTTGGCCAAAGCCACCTGAGCAGCATCACCGCGCGGGTGCGCGACGGCCTGCCCAATGACCAGGCCGAGCAAAGCCTGACCCGGCTGCTGACCGTACGGCATGGCAGCAAGGATTTCTTCACCTTCAGCAGCGACAGCATACTCAAGACCGTGGAACAAACCACTGCTACGCTGGCCTTGCTGATTTCCTCCATCGCGCTGATTTCGCTGGCGGTGGGCGGCATCGGCGTGATGAACATCATGCTGGTATCCGTCACTGAACGCACGCGCGAGATCGGCATCCGCATGGCGGTGGGCGCGCGCCAGGGCGACATCATGCAGCAATTTCTGATCGAGGCCGCGCTGGTTTGCCTGATTGGCGGGCTGATCGGCGTGGTGCTCTCGCTGGGCATCGGCGTGGTGTTCTCTTACTTCGTGCAGGTGATTGCCATGCAGTTTTCCATCGCCTCCATCGTGGTGGCCTGCGTGTGCTCCACGCTGATCGGCATTGGCTTTGGCTACCTGCCGGCCCGCAACGCCGCCCGGCTGGATCCGATCGAGGCACTGGCACGCGAATGACCCCCATGCGAGCAAGAATGTATACAAGGCTACCCACGCTGGCATTGGCACTGTTGCTGGCCGGCTGTGGCAGCGCACTGCAAAGTGATTACCAGCGCCCGGCGGTAGCGATGCCGGCGCAATGGCAAGGCACGGCCATCACCGGGCCGCAGGTTGCCAGTGGCGAACGCTGGTGGCAGCGCTTTGGTGATCCGCAACTGGATGCGCTGATCGACAAGGCACTGCGCAGCAACAACGATCTGGCCGCGGCCACCATCAGGGTGCAGCGCGCCCGGCTGCAAGCCGGGCTGACTGATACCAACCTCACCCCCAGCGTAACCGTGGGGGCGGGGGGCAACGTGCAGCAAGATCTGAAAGAGGGTGGCCGCAGCGTGCGTAGCTACAACGCCACCGCATCGCTCAGCTATGAAATCGACCTGTGGGGCAAGCTGGCGCGCCAGCGCGACGCCGCCGCCTGGGAAGCCAACGCCACCGAGCTGGATCGCCGCAATACCGCGCTGGCGCTGATCGGCACCACCGCGCAGCTGTACTGGCAAATCGCCTACCTGAACCAGCGCATTGCCTCGGCCGAGGCCAGCCTTGCCTATACCGAAAAGACACTGGCGCTGGTACACGTGCAGCACAAGGCCGGCGCGGTGGCCGGGCTGGATGAAGTGCAAGCCGCGCAAAGTGTGGCCACCCAGCAAGCCACCCTGGTCAACCTGCAACAGCAGCGCGAAGAAGCACGTAACGCACTGGCCATCCTTTTCGACCAGGCACCGCAGCAGCGGGAGCTGGAGCTGGCAGCGCTGCCGCAAACGCCATTGCCCACGGTTCCGGAAGGCATCCCCGCCGATGTACTGGCCCGCCGGCCGGATCTGCAAGCAGCAGAATGGCGCTTGCGCGCCAGCATGGCCAATGTGGATGCCACTCGCGCCAGCTTCTACCCGGCATTCACGTTGACCGGCAGCGTGGGCAGTGTCAGCACCAATCTCGGCAATGTACTGAGCAACCCCATCGGCACGCTGGGGGCAGGGCTGACGCTGCCCTTCCTGCAATGGAACACCACCCAGCTCACCATCAAGGTATCGCAAGCCGATTACCAGCTTGCCGTGGTGCAATTCCGCCAGGCGCTCTACAAGGCGCTGGCCGATGTGGAAAACGCGTTATCCGCCCGCAGCCATGATTTGCAAGAAGGGGAGGCACTGCAGCGCGCGTTTGATCTGGCCCGCCGCAGCGAAACCCTGGCAGAAGTGCGCTATCGCGCCGGCAAGACCGGCGTGAAAGATTGGCTGGACCAACAGCAAGCGCGCCGCGCCATCGAAATCACGCTGGCCGAAAACCGCTATCGGCAACTGAATGACTTGATGAAGCTGTATCAGGCGCTGGGTGGGGATGTTGTGGATAACACGCTGGATTAATGGGAACTTCCAAAAACCTCGATTTTCAACCGCCGTGCGCATGTAACCTATTGATTGATATAAGCGGTGTTTTATGGAAAAAGGGGTTTCTGGAAGTACCCGTGGGGTAGAACGGTTCGATCACGCTGCACAGCCGCTCCCAAGGGACGACCTCGTCAATCCCTGCCAGAAACTGCTGACGCTTGGTGGCCTTGGGCTGCTTGGTGAAGGCGTGTTCGGCGACGCTTTGCTGTTTCATTGTGCTGGCGCTTGAGTGGGATGCCTGATTCAATCACATCAGTCGGCCGGGTGCTGATTTTTGCAGATGTTCCTTAGCATTTTTTGGAATTCTTTGGAGTTCTATGTAATCGTTTGATCGATTACTGATTTTCTGCCAAGGGCTCCGTCAATTTCTATTTGACAACGTTTCTGACTTGCCGAGGCCGTTGGTGTCCGATTAATTAGGCTAAATATTTTTTAGCAAATGCAAAATCAAAATCTTTTTTCCCAAGCATGCCTTTTTTACATATAGCTTCTTGGACTGCCTCGCTGTCAAAAGGTAGTTTGCTTTGCTTTGCTGCAAAAACAACTATCAAGAACGGGTATGAAAAATCGTTTGGGCTATCAATGACTTCTTTAATCAAAGCTGTGTCGAGGGTTAGGCAATTTTTAATTCTTCTTATGTAGAATTCATTTAATTTTTGAAAAATTCGCTCGGCATTTTCTTTTGTGCTTTGATTTTTGTTTAGCCTGACAACTCCGGTTGTATCATCGCCAAACCTTTTATATGGCTCATTTTGGGATGTGGCAGAAAAAAAAGCGGGGTTAGATAAATTGTTCTTGTAGGGCGGCGCAGCCTCTTTACAAAAATTCTCAATTTCGCTGCTGTAAGCACGTGCTCCAGCATAGTAGCCATCTGCATTTCTCAAATGTTGTATATATATTTCAGCAATCACCTCGCTGCCTTTTTTATACTTTATTGTGTTTTTAGATAAAGATGTCCCACTTTCTTTTCTTTCTTTTAGGGTTTCAAGAAAAGTTGCCTCAAATTCTTTCAAATCAAACATGCCTATTCTCTATTTGTAAATTAGTAGGTTGAATGTGGCGTCGTGTTGAGCGCCAAATCCACCTAGTTCCTTGCCTGGTTGGCCGCGTGTGGCGACTTTGAATACACCTTGTTTTCCTTGAGAAGGTTTAATTGTTCCTCCCCCAAGATTTTTTGTAGTATTGGCAGGTGATTTCATATCAAAAACGCCTGCAGCCTTTTGATTTTTCGTGAGGCCACCGGAGCCATGCTTTACTTCGAAGACGTGATATTTTCCTTGTTGGTCTTGCATGACAAAGTCAGCGCGAATTCGTTTGCCGTTGACCTTCATTGTTACTTCTTCAGCAACAAGCTTAAAGCCATTTCTCTTCAAATCATGCATGGCCTTATTTCTACCTCGATTACCACTAAAAGC
Organism: Andreprevotia sp. IGB-42; assembly: GCF_009848685.1. Lineage (GTDB taxonomy): Bacteria > Pseudomonadota > Gammaproteobacteria > Burkholderiales > Chitinibacteraceae > Andreprevotia. Next base: position 86,464 of record NZ_WXTX01000012.1, on the reverse strand, counting down.
ACTTTTACATACCCATCCCCACGGATCAATCCATGCAAACGGATTGGGCCCATACTGATACAGGTTCAAACCACCATTCAAGCCGATCGGGTCTTCTGTGGTAAAGCGGCCGATGTCCGGATCATAGTAGCGGAAGGTATTGTAGTGCAGCCCCGTTTCCCGGTCATGATACTGGCCGGGGTAGCGCAGGTCGTTCTGTAGCTTGGTGACGGCGTATTCATCCGCTGGCTGTTGCTCCAGCGCCAGGTTACCCCAGCTTTGGTAACGTGCCTGCCACACTACGCGGCCATTGCGGTCGGTCAGTTCTTCCGGCGCGCCGGTGGGGTTGGCGTGGAACCAGTAAACGGTTGCATCGTCATTGGCGGCATCCGGGCGGCGGTCCACGCGGGCCAGCGGGGTATAGCTGCCTGGTTCATACAGGTACAGGGTGTGGCTGCTGTGGCTGTCCTCCAGGATCATCTGCATGCCATCCCAGCCAAAGCGGGTGCTGCTGTTGCCGCTGTGCTTGGCAGTACGCCTGCCCAGCGCATCGTATTCAAAGCGCACGCTGCTTTGCTGACCATGTTTGAGGATGGCCACTTCAATCAACTGGTGTTCGCAGTTGTAGCGGAAGGTCTGGATGGTATGGGCGCCGATGCGCTTCTCGGCCAGCCTGCCGTGCGCATCGTAGGCAAAGCGTTTGTCTTCGTGCACGCTGATACGGTTGTGCAGCAGTGCGGCTTGCGCCTGGCCGGTGCGTACCGGGTCCAGCATGTTGGAGGCGGCATCGTAGGCGAAGTGTTCATTCACCACTGACGAGCGCGCTTCGCGCAGGCGGCCGATGGCGTCGTAGCTGAACAGTGCTTCACCATTGATGGTGTCTTGCCGGCGGGTCAGCTCGCCAGTCGGGCCATATTCAAAGTGCTTGGCCAGGGCATCGCCCACACGCGGGTGCAGGCTGCGCTGGCGGATTTCCTCCCGCGCTTGCGGCCATGGCCATTGCTGGCCAGGCTTGAATGCCCAGTGGCGGGTCTGGCGGCCGACCGCGTCATATTCAAATGCAGAATTCAGAAGACCCTGGCTGCGGGCAATTTCGCGGTGCAGATCATCACGATCCATATCGCACATGATCTCGCCATCCAGCATGATCTGGTGCACATGGCCGCTACCATAGCTCAGCCATTGCAGCCGGCGGCCATCGGGCAGGGTGGTGGCAATACGGTTACCCAGCACATCGTATTCGTGCTGCAGCGTCTGCACGTCTTCCTGCGCGGGCTGCCCGGGGTAGGGGGAGGCGCGCAGCCGCTTGGTGGTTTCACTTAGCAGGCTGCCCAGTGGATCATAGGCCCAGTCGATCTGGTCGATGAAAGCACCTTGCTGCTGTTCCGCCGTATCATCCCTGGCCCAGCGTGCTACCTGGATGACCTGGTCATTGGCATCCCAGCTGTAGCGGGTGACGGTTTCCGCGGTGATCTTGGCAACCAGCCGGCCCATGATATCGCGCTGTAGCTCGGTAACGATCTGGTGCACGCTGCCTGCGGCTTCACGCACTTCCACCGTATTGCCATTGATATCCAGGCCATACTCACGGCGGCGGCCATCCAGCGAGATTTCAGCGGTGCATTGGTCCGCAGCGTCGTAATTGAAGCCGTAGCTTTGCTGGTTCTGGTTACGCAGTTGCGCCAGGTTGCCGGCGCGGTCGTATTCAAATGCCAGCGTGCCGTGTAGCGGGTCGGTTTTGCGGGCCAGCCGGCCCAGCGGGTCACGCTCGTAGCGGGTGATCTGGCCGAGGGCATCGGTCTCCGCTGCCAGCCATCCTTCCGTGGACCAGTGAAATTGCTGCTGGCTGCCATCGGCCAGTTGCAGTTGCTTCAGCTGGCCCACTGCATCCCAGTTGAAGCTGGTTTCGTTGCCGATGGCGTTGACGGTGCGGATGGGCAGGCCATGCACATCGTAATAGAAATAGCTGGATTTCCCGGAGCAATCGGTTTCCTGGATCAACTGCCCCATGCCGTTCCACACCAGCAGGTTCTGGCCGCCGCGCGGGTCGGTGATCTTGATCAGTTGACCATGATCGTCGTAGTTCTCCAGCGTGACATGGCCAAGCGGGTCCGTAGTGCGTACACGCTGGCCTTCGTTGTCATACTCGAACTGCCAGGCCTGGCCACCTGGCTCGACCATGTTGACCACCTGCAGCCACTGCGGGTGCCAACTGAAGGTATAGCTGCGGCCCAGTGGGTCAGTCAGCGCCACCACATTGCCGGCATCGTCATAGCTGGCTGTATCACGGCCGCCGTCCGGCCCTTCGATGGCTGCGGGCATCCGTTGTTCGGTCCATTCGCACAGGGTAGTGCGGCCCAGTGCATCGGTGTGGCTGAGCACCTGATACAGCGCATCCCAGGTCCACGTTTGCGTGCGGCCCAGTTGATCGGTGCAGCGGGTGATGCCTTGCTCGCCGTCATAGGCAAATTGCCAGAGCTGACCAAGGCTGTTGGTGTGGCGCACCACCCTTGGAAAAACGCCCTGCGCATCCTGCACCTGCTGCCACTCGTAATGGCATATCAGGCCGGTGCGCAAGGCTTGTTCCACCATCAAACTATTGTTGTCATAGGCAAAACGGCGCACGCTCTGGCCCGCGCTGTCGCGCACTTCAATGAGCTGGCCGCGTGCATCGTAAGCGTATTCAACCAGCGTTTCGCGCTCTGGCGCCTGATTGAGATACAGGCGTTCCATCTTTGCTACGCGCTGCGGGTGCTGCGGGTCATAACTCAGTTCAACCAGCACGCCACTGCAGTTGATCATCTGGTACAAGCGGCCATGTTCGTCGTGGCGCAAGGTCAGGCGGTTGCCGTGGCGGTCTTCAATGCCACGCAATGGCTGGTTTTGCACTGCGGCAAGATGGTCAAGCTTGCCAAACAGATAATAGATGCCGGCATCAATGATCTCGACGATCAGGTGATCGCCTTCGGTACGGCCTACGCGCAGCCCCAGATCGACAACGTGATAAGACTCGCCCGCGGCCATGGGCGGCACACTGAGCACCTGGCCGTCATCCAGTTGCAGATGGTAATGCACGCCATCCGGGCGGAGGTCGGTACTGATCTGTTGGGCGTAATCGCAAGACCAGCCCTGACCAAACAAACCGGTGGAGGACAGGTTGCGGCTGTTATATACCCGCTGCCAGGTAATGGGCATGCGGCCCGGTAGTGAAAAGTCGAGATCGTCTTCCGCATCGAGTACCTTGGCACCGCTCAGCACGTGTACCGGGCTACCCTGACGGAAGTTGTTGATTGCGGTAACGGCGCGCTGCGTGACATACGCAGTGGCAACACCGACCACAAAGCTGCCACCCATACAGAGTAGCTTGGTGCAGAAGCTGCCTTTGACCTTGCCAGTCAGCAGCAGGGCTACCGTAGCAATGGCACCCACCCAGGGGTTGGCACCGCTTTTTACGTCACGCACGGTAATGGTCTGGCCACCAATGAATACGTTCTTGGATGCCGTGCCCACATCTGCACCGCAGGTGGTTTTGTCACCTTTGCGTGTGGCGGGCTGGCTGTTGATGAAAACGGATTCCGAGCCTTGTGCCAGAAAAGCCGGTGGGGCGGGCGGATGTTTGCCACACAGCACGGTATCCAGTGGCACAGGGGATGAGCCCGGTGCCGCTACCGCAATCGTGGGCCGCCACATGTCCGACAGAAACCCGACTACCTCATCACCCAGGCTGGGTGCGGGCGGTGGCGACGCAGGGCCACCCCCCACCTTGCCGGCTGCACGGGCAGCAGGCTTGCTGTTGGTGAAGGTATTGGTAGAGCCGGTCAGGATCTTGCCGTCTTCCTGCGGGGGGCAGATGAAATTGGCTATCCCGGTGGTGGCTTTATCCAGTAAGCCGGAGCCACCAGAGACCCCCATGCCGATCCCGACAACCACGCCAATCAACAGGGGCGCACCTGCGCCCAAGGTCAACCCGGTTGCCGCTGCGGCAGCTGCAACCGCGGCAACGGCGGCGGCTGTAATCAATGCGTATGCGGCAATATCCAGCGCGACTTTCAGAATGTCGCCTAGGAGGGAGGTGTGAACAATGGGGTCACCCAGGCGTGCGGCACAGAGATCAGACATGTCGGGGGGCTTTATTGTGGGTTGGCTTGCGCAAGGCGAATGCTGCTTTTGATGGCCTGCCAGGCTTGTGCGTCCTGTTCATTCATCGCGGTGGGCTTTGAATACGTAAATACCAGCGTTTTGTCGGTATCCGGAATCTGCAGGATGACCTGGTGCTGGTAAATGATCTCGTTGCCCCGCACAAAGCGGGATTGGATTTCAAATGCCGGGTATTGCAGATTTTCGCCAATCTGGCAGGCGCTCTGGTTTTGAATCCGCAAGCTGCTCACTTGGCGGTCCAATGCTTCCAGCTGGCGCTTCACGTTCTCTTCCAGGCTGGTTTCATCCGGCTGCATCTGGCCCCGGCCAATGGCAAGGTTGGCCCCAAGCTGGTTCAGCTTGATCATGTTGATGGTGTAATCAGTTGGCGTAGGGTCCGGCAACTTGAAAAGCGCTTCATTGATAAGGTAATTCACGATTGCTGGCCTTTACTTGCTTGGGAAGTTTTGATTGACGGTATTCACGATGGTGCCTTTCTGGCCATGCGGGCCGGAATCGGTACTGGCTGCGCCACCATCCTTGTTCAAATCAAGCTTGCCACCCAGGGTATTGATTTCACCGCTTTGCTTGGCGGTGATATTGAAGGCTTCGCAGCTGATGCTGAACATGCCGTCCGCACTCATTTCCAGCACGGTCTTGCCGCACACCAGGCGGATCGCATCGCCGGCCTCGATGAGGTAGGTGGTGCCTACCGCATCTGCGCGGCTTGCGCCGGCCATGATGGTCAGCGCATTCTTGACAACTTCAACCCGGTCATTGTGTACGCGCAGTACCTGATCATGGCCCACGTAGCGTTGCTCATCATTGCCAACCACGTAACCCTGATTGTTCTTGACCAGGCCGTTCATGTCTTTTTCCGCCTGGAATTTGACTTCCTCCGCGCCGGTTTTGTCTTCAAACCGCAACATGTTGGCATTATCCGGCCCGCCACCCGGGCTGGAACGGCTGATCAGGCCGCTTTGGGTCTTGCTGCTGGCGTGGCCGAACGGGGTAGGCTGTTCTTCGTTGTAAACCCGGCCGCTGATGATGGGGCGGTCTGCATCGCCTTCGATGAAGGACACCAGCACTTCCTGGCCGATACGCGGAATGGCGGTGGCGCCAAAGCCCTGGCCGGCCCAGGCACTGGCTACGCGTACCCAGCAGCCGGATTGCTCGTTCTTGGCGCCGTAGCGATCCCAGTGGAACTGGATCTTCACACGGCCTTTTTCGTCACAATAGATTTCTTCACCGGCAGGGCCGACCACGCTGGCCGTTTGCGTGCCCTGGATGATGGGCTTGGGCGTGGCGCGCGGCGGGCGGTAGGCGGTCTTGCTCGGCAGCACGGTGATATGGCACTCACGCTGGCCGGTGCCGGAGCCGGTGGATTCGTAGGTGTTCTCTTCCAGCACCAAGTGTTCGCTGGTGATCATGAACTGCTGGTTCTGATCATTGCGCGGGTGGTCGATCAGCGTGAACAGCTGGCCGGCGCCCAAGCCTTCAATCGGGCCGCTGCCGCTGGCTGTTTCATGGCGGGCTTGGCTTTCTTCCAGCCGCACATCGGCAAAGTGCTGGCCGCGGTCGTTGGCGTAATACTCGCTGGGCCACAGGTAAACATCGTGCTGGGCCTGGCCGTGCGCGCGGGTTTCGGTGGCCTTGAGCTGCAGGTTGGCGGAAGGGCGGAAGTAGTCGTATTCGTTGACGATGAAACGCGTGCTTTCCACCACCTTGCCGTAACGCCAGTTGGCAAAGTGTTCTTCATCGATACGCATGCCGCCGTCGTTGGCGCCGTGCTCGAACGGCAATGTCTCGTAGCCCGGGCGCGGCTTGTGTGCGGGCAGGCCATCGGCCAGTACCAGCACGTGCTGGTCTGCCTTGTGTTCAAAGAAGAAGTAGATGCCTTCCTGCTCCAGCAGGCGCATCACGAAGTTGGCATCGGTTTCGCCCGCCTGCACACAGTAGCGGCGGGGCGGGTAGTTCTGCGTGGTGCGTTCTTCAAAGCGGGCAATGCCGTGATCGGCAAACACCTTCTTGACGATATCCAGCGTGCTTTGCTTCTGGAAAATCTTCCAGTCCGCAGTGCGGGTCAGAAACCATAGCCATGGGCGCAATTCAGCTTCATAGCGGTAGTGCTGGCCCTCTTTGCCGATCAGCGCAATGCTGGCCACATACTGGTGGATATAGCGCTGTCCGCCTTTGGGCAGATCCAGCTCGATGGTGACCGGGTGGCCTACCAGATCATCCAGCGGCAGATCCGGGCTGAGCGAGAGGGCGGCCAGTTGATAATGGCCGATCGTACTCAGCGCCTCACCCCCAGTCAGGTTGCGGAAGAACAGGCTGGTATCGGGCAGCGGGCTGTGCAGGCGGATTGAGCGATTATCAAACATGTAGGATCCCGGATTTTGCGGAAGACGTCACACGGTTAGGATGGGGTTGCGCTGCCCGGGCTGGCCGAGGGTGCGCAATGAAACGATGATCGAGCTGCCGCGCCTGCGTGGCAGGGCAGGGGGCTGCGTGCCGTGGCATGCCCAGGTTGGCCGCTGCACGGTTGGCGCTGGCTGCGGATGCAATGGCATCCGCAGCGGCATGCCTCGCCGATATGGCGCGGGGTTGTGGTGGCACGCGCTTGTTCATGATGTTTTGCGTGGCCGGCACTGCGGGTCGAAGCGTAAGCGCTTCTTGCCAATCTGGTAGCCGTCTTTCAGTAGCCTTGCAGCGCCGAATTGCGGCTTGCTTTGCCAGATCAGCTTGCATTGTTGCAGATCGTACTGCGCCAGTTGCTGTTCACTGCCGCTGGTGCGGATCAGGAACAGGTAGCGGCCCTGCGCGGTGGCCAGCGGGCCGCGGAACAATTCCGGCTCCAGCGTGCAGGCAGGCGTGCGCACCGGGCCCAGCCAGAGCGGGGCTTCGGCATTGTCGTCACTGCCTTCCAGCGTGACGCCGCCGGCCAGTTCGGCCAGCACGGCTGGCGTGGCTTCCTGCAATTGGCAATCCGCAACCGCCCAGGGTGACCAGAACGCGGCGAACAGCAAGGCAAACAGCGTGGCAGTCTGGCTCATAGCGGACGGGCGTAGAACTTGACGTTGGCCAGATCGCTGGCACGCCAGCTGTAGTTGATGGTGGCATTCTTGCGGCCAGCGGCGCCAAACGTGCCCCAGTAGGCCACCGGGTAGGGGTGCGGCGTATCGGTGGCAACCACCACCACCACGTGCCCATGACCACGGGTATTGAGTGCGCCCACGACGAACATGCCGTTGTTGGCGCGCAGTTGTGCGGTGGCGAGGTCGCTGCCGAGGTTTTGCCAATCGGCAGCGGTTTCCAGGTAAGTGCCGATGGCGTTGGCATTGCCTTGCAGCGCAACGCCCAGGGTTGCGCCGACTGCTTTCAGAAAGCCGCTGCAATCGTTTTTCCAGGCATCCCAGTTCTGCTCGCAGGCAGCGATGATGCGTGTTGCGGTTTCATTCAGTGCTTCGGCCATTATTCAGTGTCCCCCGTTTGTTTGTTGTTCTCGAAGCGGATCAGCTTGATGTCCAGCAGCCCGTATTCTGCTTCTTCTGTACCCAGTACGCGCTGCCCGATGCCTTGCCAGCCGTCACTACCCACGTTCAGCCAATCCGTGGCGCGGCACAGTGCATAGCGCGCATCCGCATTGGGCGATTCCGGGTAGCGGGCCGGAATGAGTGCCGGGTGGGCCACGCCATCGTGCGTGGTGATGGTGGCCTGGCGCCAGATCAGATCCATCAAAGTTTGCGTGGCAAAAAAGTCGATCTGGCGGATGTCGCTCTGCTGCAGCCAATGGTATTGGCCGTCGAGCATGGCTTCGACCACCGGGCCCAGTCGCGGGTCGGCATCGGCCAGCCATTCAAATGGGGTGCCATCCACCTCGCCACGGACAGCCGGGGCTGATTCGGCGGCATGCTGGCGTTCGGTCACCGCTGCGCGATGCGCCTTGGTGCGCTCCATCAGGAATGCATTGATCTGCATCACCAGCCATTGCGGTGGCTCGTCGCCCATTTGCGGTGCGGCATCACCCTGAAATACGGCCAGACGCTGGCGCTCGCCGCGCAGCGCACCCAGGTAAGTCTGGCAAAAGCGCGTGTACTCGCGGTCGGTCTGTTCCAGTTGCTGCAGTTGTTTCTCGGCACGATCCCACTGGCCTAATGCCAGCAGCAGTTGTATCAGCACCACGCGGTGCGGCGGATACGACGGTGCATTGCGTACCACATCCTGAATCTGGTTCAGGGCTTGCTCCAGCTCGCCTTGCTTGATCAGCTTGTCGATGCTTTCCTGGGCGGGGGTCAATGTGGTCATGTCTGGCTCTGCATGCTGAATCGTTGAGGCGCGCGCTCAGCGCTGCGCCGGGGTAAAGGGTGACTGCCAGCGCGATTTTGCCAAGGCATTGCGCTGCCTGATCCGGCGCGCTGGTATGGCTGCTTGCAATCGGCTGTGCCAATCTGTCGTGGTGTACTTCGGTAACGCAACATCAGGCCATGCTTGGCCGGGTACTCGTTGCGCGATGCTGCCGGCATCGCCTGGCAGACAGGCAATGACGGAAATTTTGTCAGCTTGCGCAGGTTCGGTCGCCGTTGCGTCGCTTCTTTCTTGGTTAACTTTACAGCGGCTGGGCTTGGAACAATGCCGCCGGCTCGCAGTGTGCAATTGGCCGCGCATGCGCTACCCGTTTTTCCATGCACTGGATTGCCGCCTGAATCACGCCCGTCAATGTCCTTGAACAATTGCGGGCGCGGCATTGCTGCTGGCCATTGCATATTGTTCCGGTGCGGGAAAGGATAGGCTTGCAAAACAGGTATTCCCAAAATTGATCGGTTCATTCATTCGCAATTAAAAACTGGCCCGGGCAAGCCCGGACCAGTTGCACGCATCAAACCTTCTTGTTGGCTTTGATGTCCCACTCGGTAACCACGGCACCGCCGCTGGCTGCACCATCTGCACCCTGCGGTTGGTACTCGATCTTCACCTTGGAGAATGCCAGGCCCACGGTTTCGACCAAGCCGCTGCCGGTGTTTGCACCAGCCGGTGCAACGCTGGAGATCATCACGTCTGTCATGGTGATCTTGTAGTAATCCAGCGGCTTTTCGCCTGCTTTACGCACGGTCAGCACAGCCTTGGCAATGTGTTTGCCGCTCATGCAGGTCTGCATCAGGATCGGGCTGGACTTGTCGATTGCGTGCGTGATGACCAGGTCGTCAATGCTGACCTTGCCTGCGCCGCCACCGGTACCGGCATGCATCGAAGCACCCTGGCTCATGTTCCACTGAACCGAATGTACTTCGATTTCATTGGCATGCTTGTCATCTTTGGATTCGCCATCGATGCCGTCAATCTTCAGGAAAATATCACTTGCCATTTACTGCTCCTTTTAAAGTACAGCGACGTTGCTGCGGTACATCAAACATAGGAATCATTAATGTGATTCCGGGTTGAAAATGCAATTGGTCAAAGCAGCGGCCAATGTGCATGAAATTAAATTAACCATATCCTGATATGGTTATTCATCCGGCATGATGCGCGCAGACTGCCAAGCGGCATCCCGGCGGAATGCAGCATTTTTGAAACGGAAATGAATAAACGGATGTTCTGGTCAGGGCTGAGGAACGCAGCTTGCGCCGCATTCCTCATGACCATCAGGACTGGTTATGTTTCCCCTGGTGTCAGCTGCCCCCGTTCTTGACCGATGGCAGCTTGGAGACCAGGCGCAACGATACGGTCAAGCCTTCCAGCTGATAGTGCGGACGCAAGAAGAACTTGGCCGAGTAGTAGCCTGGGTTGCCTTCCACTTCTTCAACCTGTACTTCAGCGGATGCCAGCGGTTTTTCAGCCTTGACCGATTCGGACGAATTTTGCGGATCACCATCCACATAATTCAGAACCCAATCGTTCAGCCAGCGCTGCATTTCATCGCGGCTGGTAAACGAGCCGATCTTGTCACGCACGATGCACTTGAGGTAATGCGCAAAACGGCACACCGCAAACAGGTAAGGCAGGCGTGCAGCCAGATTGGCGTTCGCGGTTGCATCCGGATCCATGTATTCGGTCGGCTTTTGCAGCGACTGCGCGCCGATGAATGCCGCCAGATCCGAGTTCTTGCGATGCAGCAGCGGCATGAAGCCATTCTTGGCCAGCTCTGCTTCGCGGCGATCCGAAATGGCGATTTCGGTCGGGCACTTCATGTCCACGCCGCCATCGTCGGTCGGGAAGGTATGGCTGGGCAGGTTCTCTACCGCGCCGCCCGATTCCACACCGCGGATGCGGGTGCACCAGCCGTAGTACTTGAACGAACGGTTGATGTTGACCGCCATGGCATAGGCCGAGTTGGCCCAGCTGTAGCGCTCGTGTGCGGCGCCGGCGGTATCTTCTTCAAAATCGAACTCGTCCACCGGGTTGGTTTTTACACCGTATGGCAGCCGGGCCAGGAAGCGTGGCATGGCCAGGCCCAGGTAGCGCGCATCTTCCGATTCGCGCAGCGAGCGCCAGGCAGCGTATTCCGGCGTCTGGAAAATCTTGGTCAGATCGCGCGGGTTGGCCAGCTCTTGCCACGATTCCATCTGCATGGAAGCAGGCGAGGCGCCGGTGATGAACGGGCAGTGCGAGGCCGCAGCGGTGCGGGCGATTTCACGCAGCAGCTCAACGTCAACCGGGGTGTGGTCGAAGTAGTAGTCGCCTACCAGGCAGCCGAACGGCTCACCACCGAACTGGCCATATTCTTCTTCGTAAATGCGCTTGAAGAACGGGCTCTGATCCCACGATGTACCCTTGTAGCGGCGCAGGTTGCGATGCAGCTCGCTCTTGGAAATGCTCAACACCTTGATCTTGAGCATTTCGTCGGTTTCGGTGTTGTTCACGAGGTAATGCAGGCCGCGCCACGCCGATTCCAGTGCCTGGTAATCCGGGTGATGAATGATGAGGTTCATCTGTGCCGACAGTTTGCGGTCCAGCTCCGCCACCATCGCTTCGATGGTGCGGATGGCATCGCTACCGATCAGGCTGGTCTGGCCCAGCGCCTGCTCGGCCAGTGTACGTACCGCGTTCTCGACGGCGCTGCGCGCTTCGTCGGATTTGGGGCGGAATTCCTTTTGCAACAGTTGATAAAAAGCGTTATCAGCCTGTTCGTTTTGCGTGGCACCCGCGCCGGGTTGCTCTAGAAGAAGTTCGCTGCTCATGATGTCCCTTGATCTCTATGACTATCCAATGCCGTACCGGCCAGTGCCGGTTCAGCCTTCGCCGGGGGCTTCACCTGCCGCGGCTTGCGGCTTGGCGGAGGCGGACAGCGTGGCCAGCAGGGTTGGGTCGCTCAGCAAATCGGCGATCAGCGTTTCCGCGCCGTTCTTGCCGTCCATGTAGGTCAGCAGGTTGGACAGTTGCTGACGGGCATCCAGCAGCTTGCGCAGCGGTTCGATCTGCTGGGCAGCGGCAGCCGGCGAGAAATCATTGATGTTGGAGAACGTCAGATCCACTGACAGCTCGCCATCGTTGGTCAGGACGTTGTCCACGCGGAACGCGGCACGCGGGCGCATCGACTGCATGCGGTTGTCGAAGTTGTCGACGTCGATTTCCAAGAACTTGCGCTCTGACAGCGGCGGCAGGTCTTCTGCAGATTTGCCGGCCAGATCCGACAGCACGCCCATGATGAACGGCAGCTGGATTTTCTTTTCCGAGCCGTAAACCTCTACGTCGTACTCGATCTGCACACGTGGAGCCCGGTTACGGGCAATGAATTTCTGGGCGCTGTTGCTTGCCATCTTGCGGTCCTCTGTTGGATTACTTCACTCGGTGCTTCGGTTTAGCGGTTAATGCCAGCCAGCATTTCTATATGACCAACGCTGTCTGGTGTCAGCTCACGGATGATATCCATGAAGTCCATCGTCAGCACTTTTTGCGCACGGCGCAGCAGCAGCGGAGCGGGGTTACTCGGCTCAACCCGCTCAAGATAGCTGCATATCGCCTCGAGTTGCCGCTCCACATCAGCCCTGGAGCGTATGACCCCCGGGGTGGATGTGACGGCAATCACATCTGTTGTCTCGCTGGATGTTTCGATGTCACCGTCTGTCAGTTGCTCAGTGGCGGCGCCCGAATCCGGCAGTTTGTGTTGTAAACGCATCAGTAACTGCGCCAGTTGCTCCAGCGCGTTCTGATGTTCCGGCGCCTGCTCGGACAGGCAAGCCTTGATCTGTTCCACTGCCTGCAGGCTGTGGCCGAACTGCTCGCGCAGTGCGGCCAGGCCCTCTGGCTGGCTATTGAGCTGCAGATGCAGCTCGCCCTCGGTGAGCTCGGTACTGGCACCCGGCGTGAATAGCGCCTCCACCTCGAAGACGCGGATCGGCTGCGCACCCTTGCTGTGGAAGAACACCGCGCGGCGCAATTCCTTCAGTAAGAAATCCGGGCTAGCCAGCGAGGAGATCGCATTCATGCGAAAGGTTGCGTCGCCGTCCTCCAGCTCGGGGTGCAGGTCCGCCCAATAGCGTTCGACCAGACCGGCAACCAGCGACAAGCCTTGTTGCAAACCCAGCAGCCCCTGTTTGAAAACCAACGCGCGACACAGGATCACCGCAACGCGCAGATCCTTGGTCTTGCTGAATATCTGCTGACAGTTTTCAGCAATGCGGTTCCAGTCAGGCGGGGTTGCCGCGATGATCACATCACCGAACTGCTGCTCCGGCGTCTCCTGAGCTGACGCCTCGATTTCCATGAAGTCAGGCGAATATTCCAGGTTGGGCCCGGTCGGATTGGCTTCTGATACGGGTGAGAGTAGCGCGTCTAACTGCATGATATTTAAGTGTTTGCTTCTAGAGGTTTAGAGGGTGATGCTAGGTGCATACTTGCCGAAAACAGGGTGCTGTAACAACCGTTGGTCTGCACATTGTTACCGAACGGAAACAAAATGCACGCATTGATTTTTTAGATGTTGTGGATCTGTAATTCTCCAGTTAGCATTCGCGCCACGTCAATAGCCAAGGTCTTTTGTAGACCTTAAGAAAGATACGAAAATGTATGATTTTGTTTTTTTCCGGGGTGGACGATGGGCTGCCGCCTCGCTGCTGGTGATGGTTGCCATGCTGAGCGGCTGCGCTGCGCAGCCGACCGAGGTTGATGCGCTGGTGCTGGCGCAACCCAAGATCAATCCTGACCTGAATGCACGCCCTTCGCCGGTGGTGGTGCGTCTGTTCCAGTTGAAATCACTCAATGCTTTCCAGGCTGCAGATTACTTTGTGCTGGTTGATCACCCCGAGACGCTGGGGCCTGAATTGCTCAGCAGCGAAGAGGTGCTGGTGCGCCCCGATGAGGCACTGCGCCTGAAGCGCCCCATCCTGCCCGAGGCGCGCTACTTTGCTGCCGTTGCCGCGTTCCGCGATGTCGACCGTTCCAAATGGCGTGTTGATGGTCAGGTGGAGAACGTGACCGCAATCAAGATTCCGCTGGTGTGGGAGCGCAAGCCGGCCATGGCGCTGCGTATCGATCTGGTGGATTCCACGCTGCAGATTTCTTCGCCGGACGATGTGGCGTTGCTTGACGTTGCGGAAGAAAGTGCACGTGTGAAGCACAAGGCACAGGCCGGTGCTTCCGGCGCCAGCGACAAGGCCATCGCCAAGGCCAAGGCTTATGCCGCGAGCGCAGCGGACCGTGCCGCAGATCAGGCTGTGAGCATGGCCGAAGACAAAGCCAAGGATGCGGTACTGAGCCGCCTGCCGAGCATCCAGTAATGCGATACCACTTTTGGGAACATGCAAATGAGCGGTAATCGCGTTGTCTGGAGTGAAGGGCTGTTCTTGCAGCAGCAGCATTTTCAGCAGCAAGAACGTTTTTTTGAATCCTTGCTGATCCGCCACGTGCAACTGGGCGGCGAATGGCACTGGGGCTTTGCCGAGCTGAAGCTCGATAGCGCCCTGTGCAGCATGGGTAAACTGGGCGTGCTGGCGGCGCGTGGCCTGTTCCGCGATGGTGCGGTGTTTGACGTGCCCGGCTACGATCTGGCCCCCGCGCCACTGGACGTGCCGCAGGATGCTCGCAACGAACTGGTTTACCTGGCCGTGCCCATGGCACTGGTCGGGCGTGCGCAATTCGATCTGTCCAGCGGTAGCGAGCCGGTTGCTGCCCGCTATGTGGCGGAAGGGCATGAGCTGGTGGACGCGCTTGATCCGGCGCTGAAGGTGCATGCCTTGCTGGGGCGCCAGAACCTGCGCCTGTTGATGGCGCGTGAGCTGTCCGGTGCGTGGGTGGCCTTGCCGGTTGCCCGCGTGGTGGAGTGTCAGGCTGATGGTCGCGTCACGCTCGATGGCAGTTTCGTGCCGCCGACCCTGGCGGTGACCGCATCGCCGCTGATCGAAACCTGGCTGAAAGAGCTGGCCGGGCTGGTGCGGCAACGTGCGATGGCGGTTGCCGCCCGCGTGGGCGCCCCCAAGAGCAGCGTGGCGGATATCGCTGAATTCCTGTTGCTGCAAACATTGAACCGCTATTCGCCAGCACTGGAGCAGATGGTGGTCCGCAGCAACTGTCACCCGTCGCTGTTCTTCGGCTTGGGGCAGACCTTGCTGGGTGACCTGTCGATCTTTGCCAACGAATCACGCTTGGCCACCGATGTGCCGCTTTACCAGCATGATGCGCCAGAAGCGTGCTTCCCGCCGCTGATTGCCGAACTGCGCCGCATGTTGTCGATGGTGTTCGAGCAAAGTGCCATCGCTATCGAGCTGCAGGAGCGCAACTACGGCGTACGCGTGGCCATTGTTCCGGACAACGGTTTGTTCGATCAGGCCAAGTTCATCCTGGCCGCCAAGGGGCAACTGGCCAGCGAGGTGCTGCGCAACCTGTTGCCATCGCAAATCAAGATTGGCCCGGTCGAGAAGATTCGCGATCTGATCAGCCTGCAACTGCCTGGCGTGCGCATTTCTGCGCTGCCGGTGGTGCCGCACCAGATCCCTTTCCATGCCGGCTTCAATTACTTCGAACTGGAAAAGGGTGGCGATTTCTGGCAGCAGCTTGGGCAGTCGGCCGGTTTGGCCCTACACGTCGCCGGTGATTTCCCCGGTTTGGAACTAGAGCTTTGGGCCGTACGCAGCTAAGCACTGCGTGGCCGATACAGGAGTATGTACGTTGAGTATCGCAACCGAATCCAACCACCCGCTGGATCAGTTCATCGGGTCAGGTACCGCGCAGCCCGGCACGGCGCAGCCCTATGGCCCTGCCGATGCGGCAGCCGTCGAGGCACTGCGTAGTGGTGTGAACCCCATCTTGTCCAGCGCCAGCCCGCTGATCTACGCGGCAATGCAATTGCGCCACAGCGACAGTCCGCAAAACCTGACCGCGCTGCAGAGCTACCTGGTGCAAGGCATCAAGGAGTTCGAGGATGCCATGCGCCGCAAGGGTGTACGCCACGAACACGTGGTTGCTGCGCGCTATGTGTTGTGTACCTTTCTGGACGAGGTAATCTGCTCTTGCGAGTGGGGCGTGAGCTGGGGCTCTTGCAGCTTGCTGGTGCAGTTCCATAACGAAACCTGGGGGGGCGAGAAGTTCTTCCAGTTGCTCGATCGCCTGAAGGAAACACCGGCTGATACGCGTGATCTGCTTGAGCTGATGTATGTCTGCCTCAGCTACGGGTTTTCCGGCCGCTTTGGCGTGATCGATGGTGGCCAGCAGCAACTGAATGTGCTGCGCAACCAGCTGGCGGAGTTGCTGCGCCAGTACACGCCGCAAGCGGGCAACAATGACCTGTCCGAGCGCTGGCAAGGCGTATCGGGCAAGGCGGTCAAACCGCTGGCGATCATTCCGTTGTGGGTATCCGCGGTGGCCATGCTGATTGTGCTGGTGGTGATGTATCTGTTCCTGTCGCTGCGCATCAACCAGCATTCCGATCCGGTGTTCGGCGAGATCCAGAGCATCCGCGCGCGTTCGGCACCGCTGGCAGCGCCCAAGGCTGCGGCACAGCCACGGCTGGCACAGTTCCTGGAACGCGAGATTGCTGCCGGTCAGGTCAGCGTGGCTGACTACGCTGATCGCTCGGTGGTCACCATCCTGGGTGATGGCCTGTTCGAGTCGGGCAGTGCGGATGTGATTCCGGCCGCTTTGCCGGTGTTGCACCGTGTGGGCGAGGAAGTGAAGAAGATTCAGGGCAGGGTGCTGGTGACCGGTCATACCGATGACCAGCCGATCGGCAGCCTGCGCTTCCCGTCCAACTGGCATCTGTCGCAGGCGCGCGCGCAATCGGTACGCGATGTACTCGCCGTTGATGTACCAGCAACGCGTCTGTCCGTTGAAGGCCGTTCTGATTCCGAACCCGTGGTCAAGAACGACAAACCCGCCAACCGCGCCAAGAACCGCCGCGTGGAAATCACCGTGTTCGTTGCACGCTAACCCGATCCCGAGCCGCATTAGATGAAAACGTTTCTTCGCTTTATCCTCAATCGCTGGGTCCTGGTTGCCTTGGGTCTGATCGGCCTTACGCTCTTGGTCTGGTTTGTCGGCCCGTTGGTGGCTATTGGTTCCTGGCGTCCGTTCGCCCCGCTGTGGGTGCGTGTGACCTTCACCGCTGTCGTTGCACTGATTTACGTGATCGCGCTGGTGCTTGCATTGCGCCGCGCCCGCCGCGCCAATGCCGCCTTGCAAAAAGGCATGCTGGGTGCAGAGGGCGAAACGGGTGATGAACGCCAGCGTGGTGATGTCCTCAAGCGCCGCTTCTCCGAAGCCCTGCTTACCCTGCGCAAAGTGCGCCAGGACGAAGCAGGCCACGGCTGGTTTGCCCGCACGCTGGGTACGCTGGATCGCGATACCTATCTGTATCGCCTGCCCTGGTATGTGATTGTGGGTGCACCGGGTACCGGCAAAAGCACCATTTTCCGCAACTCCGGTTTGAAGTTTCCGCTGGGTGATCAGAAGCAGGATGACGCAGTTGATGGCGTGGGTGGTACGCGCAACTGCAAATGGCTGTTTTCCGACAAGGCGGTACTGCTCGATACCGCAGGCCGCTATTGCACGCACGAAAGCGATCGTCAGGCTGATTCGGCCGAGTGGGAAGAATTCCTGCTGCTGCTGAAAAAGAGCCGCCCGCGCCAGCCGATCAACGGCATCATGGTCTCGGTCAGTGCCGATACATTGCTGGCTGGCCGCAAGTCCGAGCTGGAAATCCAGGCCAATGCCATCCGCAACCGCGTGCAGGAACTGCGCCACGTGCTGGGCCTTGAAGTGCCGGTGTATCTGGTGGTGACCAAGGCCGACCTGATTTCCGGTTTCTGCGAATTCTTTGAAACGCTGAGTGCCGAAGAGCGCGAGCAGGTGTGGGGCGTGACCTTGCCCATCCCGGCTTCCGCCAAAGACCCGGTTGCCCTCAATACCGTGCAGGGCGAGCTGGCGGCACTCAGCCAGCGCCTGCAGGGCCTGCTGTTGCAAAAACTGCAGCGCGAAACCGATCTGGATCGTCGTACCCTGCTGGGCTTCTTCCCGCAGAGCTTCCAGGCATTGCAACAACCGCTGCTCGACTTCATCGAGGCGGCATTCAGCGCCAATCCGTATCAGTCGCGCATCCTGTTCCGTGGCTTTTACTTCACCAGTGGTGCGCAGGAAGGTGCACCGGTGGATCCGCTGCTGCCAGCTGTTGCTGCGCCGCTGGGCCTGCGCCAGTCATTCACGCTGGCGCGCGCGCAGCAGATGGTGTTCCGTCCGTTCTTCGTGGCCCGGGTGTTCCGTGAGCTGATGCTGGGCGAAGCACACTTGGCCGGCAGCAATCTGTCCTGGCACCGCAAGCGTACCCTGCTGCACTCGGCCGGTTATGTGCTGCTGAGCCTGATGGTGGTGCTGGCAGCCGGTTCGATGATCGTTGGCTATCGCCACAACAACGATTACGTGGACGCGGTAGCCGCACGGGTGCCCAAGGTGCGTGACCAGGTTGAGCGCATCAATGTCGGCCAGGAAATGTCGCTGGGCGATCTGTTGCCCACCTTGCAGGCAGTGCGGGATATTCCTGCGCCGGTAGCGGGGCAATCCGACCTGTGGCTGGGCAATATGGGCATGTACCAGGGCGAGAAGCTGACCGCCGCATCGTCCAACGCGTATTACCGCCTGTTGCAGGATACGTTCATCCCGCAAATCAATGGTCGTCTCGAACAAGCGCTGCGTTCGTTCAAGTCCGATCCGGACATGCAGTACGAAACGCTCAAGGTTTATCTGATGCTGCACGAGGCCGAGCGTTTCAATGCCAATGCATTCAAGGCATGGGTGATGCTCGATTGGGATGCCAACCTGCCGCGTGATTTTCCGATCGAACAGCGCAAGCAGTTGGAAATCCACCTGGATACGCTGTTGTCCCGCGGTGCGGTGCAAAGCCCCATTCCGCTCGACAAGGCATTGACCACGGAAGTGCGTGCGCAGCTTGCCAGCTCGCCACTGCCCAACCGCATCTATGGCCGCCTCAAGCGCATGGGTGTGGGTAACCAGATTGCCGAGTTCCGCATTACCGAAGCGGCAGGTCCATCGGCTGCCGTGGTGTTCGTACGCGCCAGCGGCGCGCCACTCAGCCAGGGCATGCCGGGCCTGTTCACCGCAGATGGCTACTCCAAGGCTTTCCTGCCGGCCATCGACCCGGTACTGAAAGACATGTACCAGGAGGAGGGCTGGGTACTGCGTGACGAGCCGGTGGCTGCCGGCGGAGTAAAAACACTCGTCAACGCCGAGCAGGAAGAAAAGCGCGTGCGCGATGCAGTCAAACGCCTGTATCTGGAAGAGTACGCAGCCGCATGGGAGCGCCTCGTCAACGATATCCGCATTGCCCCGCAAGCCAGCCTGGAGCAAAGCGTGCATGTGACGCGCGTGTTGTCCGGTCCGGATTCGCCGCTGCTGTACCTGCTGCGCGGCATCACGCATGAAACGTCGCTGGTCGCACTGGCTGAAACCCAGGGTACCGCCGGCAAGCTGGTTGAAATGGCCACCGCCAGCGCGGTGCAGGCACAGCGCGACAAGCTGCAACGCCTGATGGCGCCACGCCAGACCCGCAATGCAGAGACAGAAACCCGCCTCGAGTACATTGTGGATAGCCGTTTCACCAGCATCCATCGCATGGTGACGCCGCCGGCACCGAATGCTCAGGCGCCGATTGAAAGCACCATCGTGCTGCTGGGTGATCTGTACAACTACCTGTCTGCGGCAGATGCGGCGACCCAATCCAAGGGCGCATTGCCCGCCAGCGATCTGCCGGTACGCCTGAAGTCCGAGGCTGCCCGCATGCCGGAACCACTGGGCAGCATGCTGCAGGGTTTGTCGGATACCAGCGTTGGTCATGTGCAGGGCGTTGCCAAGCAGAACCTGTCGTCTGCGATGGAGTCGTCGGTGGGGGATGTCTGCACGCAGGTGGTGAAAGACCGCTATCCGTTCAACCGCAGCAGCCCCAGCGATGTACGCCGCGATGACTTTGCCCGGGTATTCAGCCCGGGTGGGGTCATTGACGCTTTTTTTCAGAAAAGCCTGGCGCAAGAGGTTGATACTTCCACCAAACCCTGGTCTTTTCGCCCGGGTGCAGCCAGCGCCAACAATAACCAATCGGCCGCACTGGCCGATTTTCAGCGTGCAGCTGTAATCCGCGATGTGTTCTTCCCGGGCGGCAACCAGGCGCAGGTGCGCTTTACCATCAAGCCGGTTGAAATGGATGCCGCCTTGTCGCAAACCGTGCTCGATATCGACGGCCAGATTCTCAAGTACCGTCACGGCGCCATCGTGCCGCAGCAAATGACCTGGCCCGGCCCCAAGGGCACCGGCGTGATCCGCCTGACCATGAATGGCCTGAACGGCAATGACGTGGGCGGCCTGACCTTCGATGGCGACTGGGCGTTGTGGCATGCCATGGACAAGGCCACTGTCGAGCCGACCTCACGGCCCGAATCCGTACGTGTTGCGTTCAAGATCCAGGATCGTTACGTCAAGTTCGAAGTCACCACTTCTACCGTGCAGAGCCCGTTCCGCCTGGCTGAGCTGGACAAATTCAAATGCCCGACCAATCTGTGACGACGGGCAGGAACAGTCAGTGATCGGTTGGTTTGGAAAAATACCCGCAGCACCGGATTTTCTGGTTCGCCGTGTCGATGGCGCGTTGTTCGAACGCCTGACGGACTGGATGGAAGCCTCGGTTGCCAGCTACCGCAGCACCGCAGGTGCGGATTGGCAAAGCCTGTTCCTGCAAGCGCCACAATGGCGTTTTTTGCTTGCGCCCGGTGTTGCCGGCCAGCAGGCGATACTCGGCATCCTGACGCCCAGCATCGATGCCGTAGGCCGCTGCTATCCGTGCGTGTTCTGCCAGCGTTTTTCCGGCGACTGGACGCAGCAGATCGTTTACGCCGACTCGGCAACGTGGTTTGATCAGCTTGAAGCCATTGCACTGCAGGCCGTCAGCCAGCGCTGGGATGCACAGCAGATCGACGGCGAGCTGGAGCGCCTCAATGTGTTGGGGCTGGATGATTTCAATATGGCGCTGGATGCGCAGGCGCGCCGCCTGGCCACCGAATGGCACCAGCACCGCCCGCAAGGCGCGCCGCTGCAGATACCGGCTGATCCGCCGATTACCGCGCTGGCGCAGCAACTGGGCAGTCTCGCGTTCGAGCGGCTGTTCGCCGGGCAATCGGTGTGGTGGGAGCGTGGGGCAGGCAGCGATCATTTCCAGATGCGCCGTTTTCAGGGCTTGCCCAATTTTTATGAATTTTCCTTGCTGATGTCCCCGCGGACAACCGCAGTTGCTTCTGCCATCTAGCGAAAACATGAAACGAGAAGACTTTTATTTTCCTTCGCTATTCGATCGGCTTACCGGCACCCAGGCGGCCATCAGCAACCGGGGCGGCGCCAGGCTGCCCGACCGCAAGGGCTTGCTTGCCAGCATCATGCGTGATCTGTCATTCCTGCTGAATTCGATTTCGGCATATCACGTTGCACCCGACAGCGACGAGGAATACAGCACATCGGTGATCGGTTACGGTTTCCCCTGCCTGAGCGGGCAGACCACCAGCCAGAACACCATGCGCCAGATCGAACGCTGGATACGCCAGTCCATCTTGCGCTTCGAGCCGCGCATTGATCCGGTTTCGCTCAAAGTCGTACCGTTGAACAATATTGCCGATACGCACCACCAGTTGCTGTCGTTCCAGATTGCCGGTTATGTGCTGGCCAACCCGGTGCCGATCGAATTGCTGCTGCGTACACAGCTGGATGTAGAAAACGGCCGCTTTTCGGTTTCCGAGTACTAAGTCATGGTCAATCAGCGGTTTCTGGAGCTTTACAACCAAGAGCTCCGGCACGTCCGGGAAACCGGGCGCGAGTTCGCCCAGCAATATCCCGACATCGCCGGCCGGCTGGGCGATTTTGAAGGCATCAGCGACCCGTATGTAGAGCGGCTGGTCGAGGCGTTTGCATTCCTGACCGCGCGTATCCAGCTCAAGCAGGAAGCCGCATTCCCGCAATTCACCAGCCAACTGCTGCGCTGCGCTTATCCCAACTGGGGCGCCCCAACGCCATCCATGGCGATCGTGGCGATGAACCCGTCGCGCGCAGCCGCCGGCCTGCAGGATGGTTATGCCATCGCGCGCGGCACCCGTCTGGTTAGCCAATCGATACCCGGTATCGATGGCAACTGTGAATTCGTAACCGCGCACGAGGTCAAGATCTGGCCGCTGTCCGTTGCCGCTTGCCGCTATCTGCCAGGCCGGCCACAGGAAAGCGCGCATCCTGCCGCCAATGCCAAGATCGAGGTCACGCTGGAAGCACAAACCGGTGCCGACCTGTTGCGCATGCGCGTGGATGGCCTTGATTTCTATCTGGCTGGCGCCGAAGACGTGGCCGGGCGCCTGGCTGAGCAGATACTCGGCCATTGCGTGGCCATCCGCATCGGCGCGCCGGATGGCCCCGAGCCGCGCAAATTCACCGAGCTGGGCCTGCAGGCGCTGGGCACGGTCGGTTTCGAAGATGACGAAGCGCTGCTCGATCATGGCTCCGCGGCGTTTTCCGGCTATCGCTTGCTGCACGAGTACTTTGCTTTTCCGCAGCGTTATCGTTATTTCCGCCTGGGTGGCGTTGCGTTTGCCGACGCAATACGCCGCCATGCGGTGCAAAACCGCGTCAACATCACCTTTTACCTGTCGGCCAATGATGCATCACTGGCCGGTACGGTGGATCAGAACAATCTGACCCTGTTCACCACACCGGTGGTCAACCTGTTCCAGCGGCGCACGGACCGCATCCTGGTGAACCAGATGGCTTCTGAATACCATGTGGTGCCCGATCGCCGCCGCCCGCTCAATTACGAAGTCTATGATGTGCTGGCGCTGGAAGGCTACGCTGCGGATGCCAACGATTTCACGCGTTTCTCGCCGCTGTTCGCCCCTGCGGATTCGCGCGAATGGGCGCCATCGCGCGCCATGTTCTCCATCCGCCGTTCGCCACGGCTCATCCACGGCCTGTCGGGTGCGCAGGCGCAGCTGGGCAACTACCGTTATTCGGACGTGTTCGTCTCGCTGGTGGATCGCGACAACGTACCGTACCGCAGTGATCTCGCGCAGATCGGTGGCGATATTCTTGTCACCAATGGCGCTCTGCCCATTCTGTGCCCCAAAGGCAGCAGCCACGATCTGGCCATGACTGATTCGGCCCCGGTGGATGGCATCCGTTTCATTACCGGCCCCACCGAGCCCACGCCTGCCGTCACCGAGGGAGAGACGCCATGGCGGCTGATCAACCTGCTGTCGCTCAATTACCTGTATCTGCACGATCAGGCAGATGGCGCGGCGGCGGCCGCGTTGAAGGAATTGCTGTCGCTGCATGCGCTGCTGGTAGGGGGACGCAATGCCGTGCACGCAAACGCGCTGCAACAGGTGCACAGCCGGCTGGTGACGCGGCCTTACCCCGGAGGGGGCCCCATCGTGTTTGCGCGCGGCGTCAACGTGGCGCTGACTTTTGATGAAATGCCGTTTGCCGGTGGCAGCGCTTTCTTGCTGGGGTTGGTGCTCAAGAACTACCTGAGCCAGCACGCCAATCTGAACAGCTTTGTTGAAACCACCCTGCACGGTCTGGGGAGAAAGGACATCAAGACATGGCCAGCGCAACTGGGACGGAAAGGGTTGATCTGAACGTTCTGGCGCCGCTGTCCGAGAACGCAGCCCGCCAGGATTATTTTGCGCTGCTGCGGCTGGTGGATGCCGCGTCGCCCGGCTTGCCGCGGCTGGGCCGCGCGCAGCGCCCGCAACAGGAGGCTGTACGCCTGTCGCAAACGCCTGCGCTGATCTTCGCCGCCAGCGAGGTGGCCGAGGTACGCACGGGTGCGGGTGAAAAGCCGATGATCCGCTCGGCAGGCTTTGGTGTGTACGGGCCAAACGGGCCACTGCAGCTGCACATGACCGAAGCGGCATGGGATCAGCTGCACAACCATCAGGATGATGGTCTGGTCGCGTTTGCCGACGTATTCCATCAGCGTTTGCACAGCCTGTTTTACCGTGCGTGGGCAGACAGCCAGCCGGTGATCAGTTTTGATCGCCCCGAGCGTGGGCCGTTCAGCAACATGCTGGGGAGCTTGTGTGGCTACGGCAGCGCCGCGCTGGCCGGGCGCGATGCGGTCAGCGATTCATTCAAGCTGCTGTATAGCGGCTTCTTTTCCCGGTCGGTACGCAGCGCATGCGCATTGCAGTCATTGCTGCATGCGCTGTTCCAGGTTGATGTGGTGGTACACGAACACGTGCGCGGTTACATCGCGCTTGAGCCCGACCAAACATCCTGCCTGGGCCGCAACAATGCCGGTCTGGCGCAAAGCGTGGTGCTGGGGGCGCGCGTACCCGATGTGCAGTACGGGTTTTCTATCGAGCTGGGGCCGCTGGATCGCGTGCAGTACGAGCTGTTTTCCCCCGGCGGTTTTGCCATGCAGGCGCTCACTGCGCTCGTCAATAACTGGGTGGGCGTTGAATACCGCTGGGAAGTACGGCTGATTGCACAGGCTGCACCCGCCCGGCAGTTGCGGCTGGGGCAGGGTGCGCGACTGAGCTTTGATACCTGGGCGCGGGATGCCGACGTCAGCCGGCAGACCCTGCACGGGGCGAACATGGTTCATCGCCCATGACATTGCAGGGTTTGCATGTGGCCGCGCCGGCCGGCGCCGCAGCCTTACTTGCCCGGTGGACGGAACAGCGCGTCGAGCGCATCTTCGTCGCTGCTTCTGGCACGCGGAATATTGATGGCGGAAGCGGCCTGCTGGCGTTGTTCCGGCACCGAAGCCGGCCCGGCCGGCGGGTTGCTGGGGCCGCCCAGCAAAGCCAGCGGATCCAGGTTGTTGTTGACCGGCATGGTTGCAGGCCGCTGCTGTGTGCTGGCGGCCAGGCCGAACATGCTGTCCAGATCACTGCTGCTGGCCGGTTTGCCTGCCGGTGCGTTGGCGCTGCCTGCCTGGCTGCTGCCGAACATGGCCAGCGGATCGATGCTGGGACCGCGATGCGTGCCCAGCTCAGCCAGCCGCTCTGCGGCAATGCGCGTGGCATATTGGGTGGCAGGTTGCTGCTGAACCAGCGAAACGGGTTGCAGCGCCGGCGTTGCCTGGGGGCTGCTTGCGGGCGCACCCGACGGGGCGATCAGGCTGTCTGCGGACACTTCCGCGACGACTTGCAGGATGGACGCGCCGATCTTGACGTAGTCACCGATGCGCAACACATGTGTCTCGCCGGCACCCAGGGCACGCTGGTTGATCAAGACCGGCAGCAGATCACCCTGGTCACGGATCTGCCAGCCCGATGCATGCGGCACGATGACCGCATGAACAGGCGAAATGGCGCCGGTATCGGGAATGGCCAGCGTGCAGCTGGCCGCGCTGCCGATGGTGATCTGGGCATCGCCCAGTGCCACGCTTTTTGCTGCGCTGCCCGCAGCATTCTGAGTAATCAGCTGAATAAACATTGAATTGAACCAATCCTGGGGCAAAGCCCTGAGCTTTGCGATCTGAACCCTATTTTAGCATGTACCACCGGAGATCATTGATGGCCGACATCAGCCGCACAGCCTTGTTTGAGAAGTTGGATCGCACGCTATTCGAGGCACTGGAAAGCGCAACGCTCTATGCCCGCTATCGCGGTAACCCGCGCGTGGAAGTGGCGCACTGGCTGAATCAGTTGTTGCAGCTGAGCGGGTCTGATCTGCATCAGATCGCCAAGGCCTTTGATGTGGATCTGGGCAAGCTGTCGGCCGACTTCACTGCACTGATGGGCAGGTTGCCGCAGAACGCATCCGGCGTCGATTTCTCCGGTGAGCTGGAGCACGCGGTCGAAAAAGCGTGGATGTACGCATCGCTCAAATATGGTGCGGCGCGTATCCGTGGCGCCCATTTGACCGTTGCCATCCTGTCCGACGCTACCATGCGCACTGATCTGTTCCGCATCAGCAGCGAGTTGCGCAAGCTGGATGTCGATGCATTGACCGAACGCTGGGGCAGCATCCTGGCCGGCTCACCGGAAAGCAATGAAGTGACCGAGGCTGCACCGGCTGGCGATGCAGCCGAAGGGGGGCAGGGTGGCATGCCGGGCAGCCGTGGCGATGCGCTCAAGCGCTACACCACTGATCTGACCGAGCAGGCCCGCTCGGGCAAGATGGACCCGGTGACCGGTCGTGAAGATGAAATCCGCCAGATGATCGATATCCTGATCCGCCGCCGCCAGAACAACCCGCTGCTGACCGGCGAAGCTGGCGTGGGCAAGACTGCAGTGGTGGAAGGGCTGGCGCAGCGCATCGTGGAAGGCAGCGTGCCCGAGCCATTGCGCAATGTGCGCCTGCTGGCGCTGGATATCGGCATGATGCAGGCCGGTGCTGGCGTGAAAGGCGAGTTCGAAAGCCGCCTCAAGCAGATCATCAACGAAGTGCACGCATCCGAAGTGCCCATCATCTTGTTCATCGACGAAGCGCACACGCTGATCGGTGCCGGTGGCGCCAGCGGTACCGGCGATGCAGCCAACCTGCTCAAGCCTGCGTTGGCGCGCGGCGAGCTGCGCACGGTGGCGGCCACCACGTGGAGCGAATACAAGCGCTACATCGAGAAAGACCCGGCGCTGACCCGCCGCTTCCAGGTGGTGCAGGTGCACGAGCCGGACGAAACCAAGGCCACCGGCATGCTGCGCTCGGTTGCCGCGCACCTGCAACGCCACCATCGCGTGTTCCTGCTGGACGAAGCAGTGGAAGCCGCGGTCAAGCTCTCGCACCGTTATATCCCGGCACGCCAGTTGCCGGACAAGGCGGTCAGCCTGCTCGATACCGCTTGCTCGCGCGTGGCGGTCAGCCAATCGCAGCAGCCCGCCGCGCTCGAGCGCCTGCACGCCGGCATCAGCCGCGCCAGCGATACGCTGGTGATGCTGGAAGAAGAACAGAAACACGGCCTCGATCACGCCGAGCGTATTGCCGCATTGCGCAGCAGCATCGATACCGACGAAGCTGCCGCGCTGGAAATGACCGGGCGCTGGCAAGCCGAAAAAGAACTGGTGCAAGAGCTGGTTGACCTGGGCCAGGCCATCCGTGACAACAAGGACGATACCGCACCGCGCGAAGCGTATATCGCGCTGCAACAGAAGCTGAACGCGCTGCAACGTGAAGACAAGCTGGTGCATCCGTGCGTGGACGCCGCCGCCGTTGCCGCCGTGGTATCTGACTGGACCGGCATCCCGGTGGGCCGCATGGTGCGTGATGAAACCAACGCCATCCTGCAACTGCCGCAAGATCTGGCCCGCCGCGTGGTCGGGCAGGACCATGCGTTGCAGGAAATCAGCCGCCAGGTGCAGATCGCCCGTGCCGGGCTGGAAGACCCGGTAAAGCCGACCGGCGTGTTCATGCTGGTGGGCCCGTCCGGCGTGGGCAAGACCGAAACCGCGCTGGCGCTGGCCGAGCTGCTGTACGGCGGGGAAGAAAACCTGATCAGCGTGAACATGAGCGAATATCAGGAAGCGCATACCGTTTCCACGCTCAAGGGCGCGCCACCCGGCTATGTGGGTTATGGCGAAGGCGGGGTGCTCACCGAAGCGGTGCGCCGCCGCCCGTACAGCGTGGTGCTGCTGGATGAAATCGAGAAAGCCCACCCGGACGTGCACGAACTGTTCTTTCAGGTGTTCGACAAGGGCTGGATGGAAGATGGCGAAGGCCGCTATATCGACTTCCGCAACACGCTGATCCTGCTCACCTCCAACGTGGGCAGCGAGCACCTGATCCAGCTGTGTTCAGACCCTGATCTGGCCCCGCCACCGGCCGTGCTGGCGCAGGAACTGCGCGAGCCGCTGCGCCAGGTCTTCCCTGCCGCCTTCCTTGGCCGCATGAACGTGGTGCCGTACTACCCGCTGTCCGACGCGGTGTTGCAGCAACTGGTATCGCTGAAACTGCGCCGCATTGCCGACCGCCTGCAGGCACGCCACCAACTGCGGCTGGAGTGGGACGACGCCGTGCTGGCCGAGCTGCGTGCCCGCTGCAATCAGGTGGAAAGCGGTGGCCGCATCATCGATGCATTGCTCAACCGCCTGGTGCTGACTGAGTTGAGCCTGCGCCTGCTGGCCGCTGCCGAAGCACCCGTGCCTGGTGGCGTGATCCGCATCGTGGTGGAAAATGGCCAGATCCTGCTCAAGGATGACGTTGTTGCTGCAGTGGAGTGATTCGCTGCGGCGGGGCTGATTTTGTGAACGCGAACCGCGGTGAATGCCACGGTTCGCTTTTTGCAAACAGAGGCCAAGTCTCTGAGCATTGATCAGCGCACCCAACTGGAGGCCGCATGCAGAGCGCAGTCGCCGATCTTTCAGTGCAGATACGCGCTGCATTCCAGCAGCGCCGCTATCCCGCAGGCGCTTTGACCGTCGCCACTTACGACGATGAAGGCACCGATGCATGGTTCACCGATAAACGCTGGGCAGATCTCGGCGTGCAGCAGCTGCGCACGCACGAGTCCGCGCTGCATTTCTCTACCGATGAAGCATTCTGTTACTTCCTGCCCGCATTCATGCTGGCAGTGCTGGATGATCCGGTAACGGCCGACGTGTTGATTGATACGCTGCAGGCAAAACTGTTACCACCCAAGGCTGACCCCAGCCGCCCCGGCTTTGCTGGCAGATGGCAGCGCTTCAGGCCGGTTGAACAGCGCGTTATTGTTGCTTTTCTGATTCGCGTCAGTGGAGATCAGCCCGATGCCGCGCTGGAAGCTTTGCAAAAATGGGCGAACTTGGCTTGAATGGAAAAGCAATTGACGGACATCGCTGATTTTCCATTGGCCTGCTATTGGATTTTTCCTGTTAAAAGAGGGTGCGCAAGTCATTTTGTCAAATTCATCAGTGCTGCATGCTTCAAGTGTTTCGTTTTTGACTGATCCAGCTTGATGCACTATAAAACATCAGCTTTGGTTTGGGCACCCGGTTCAATCTTTCCGCACACAGATAAACTTGGGTTGGTACTTTGTGAAAAGCATTTCTGGAGCGTTCATGCTAACCAAACAGGAAAGAAAAAGCAGATTCAAGGCAGTGCAAGAGGAGAGGATGAGCCTGTTCCAGAAGTTTCATGTTTTTGGCAATATTGATATGAAGCTGGATGATTGGGTGTCCGCATTAAAAAGAGAAAGCAGGCAATTCAATTTGAATCTGAAATTCGAGATAAAAGACGGCACTGACATCCGGATATATACGCCAGGATTTCCAGCGGACATGGCATGCTTCCTGCAGCTTGAACATGCCGTTGCTGAACTGGTGGCGAGTTTCGACGGCTATGATCATGCAAATGATACGCATGATCGGCTTTTGCAGCTGCATTGCGTTACCCTGTCTGGTCAGCGGGAGCTGAACCCTGTGATCAATCTGATTTTCAATGCGTCGACACGGTTCCTGGGAAGAATAAGCAAGGGCATCCTTGTGGATGTAGAGGAAAAATATGTATCCACTGACTGGCTGGCTTGGTCGTGCGACTACATGGAAGATGATTTATTCAAAGCTTATGGCTATGAAGCGTTGGCAAAGCGTTATCCTGGCCTGATGAAGAAACGCTGGTGGCAACTGTTCTGACAAGCCATGAATTATGTGAAAACAGGCAGCGTACTATTGCCGTTTATTAAAGAGGCAGGTTAAATGTGGCAATCTGCTGCGACCTGAATCTGCGGGTTTGAAGTAACTTCTAAGCCTTGAGGGTACTTCCAAAAACCCCTTTTCCCATAAAAAACCACTGATATAAATCAATAGGTTACATGCGCACGGCGGTTGAAAATCGAGGTTTTTGGAAGTCCCCTTGAGATTTCACTTCGGGAGCAAGCATGAAAGCGGGCGTATGCGCGTTTGGGGCCATTAAATTCTTTGGATGCGGATGCATTGCCGCACTCCTTTGGCTTGTGTTTTATTGGATCAGCATCAATTGGCATTCATTTCCCATGGGAGGCGGAGTCGTTATATTGGGTCTTCCCGGTGCGTTTGCCCTTATAGGACTTGCCGAACTCGCAACCGGCTTGCCTGCCAAACAACTGGGGGCCAAATTGAATCAACGTCAGCTCGCGCCATGGCAAGAAAACATCATCTGGCTGTTTGTTTTTCTGATCGGGATAGCCCTCTTGCTTGGCGCCATGGTGCTCTTTGCATAAAGCCGGGTGCCCTGCTGGCAAGACTCCTTGAACTTGCCCGCCGACTTCAGCCAATGTTTTCACTAGCCCAAGCCACTTGGCTAACGTTTGTTCAGACTGAAGCAAGCAGCGGCAGCAACACCATTGCTATCAATCCAATCAACACCAGCACCGCAACCTTGTTCACCCATGCCGGGCGGGCATCGTCCAGATCGTCAGCTGATTCCGGCCGCGTGTAATGCACGCCGCAATGCTGGCACCAGCTTGCTTCCTTTGCCAGTGCATGGCCGCAACGCACGCAAGTGCCCGGTGCATGCGTGGTCGTTGGCTGGCGGCGTGTGCGCCAGTTGCGCAGCCACGCCAGAGGGCCACGGCGTTGCTGTCGGGTGCGTCGCTTGCGGTAGGCCGCGAGGTTGATAGGTGGTTCGGTCATGGTAGCGAGGGCTTCTATCGATCTGCCCACAGAGAGCAGGGTGGGCAAGGAAGCTCACTGTAGGCGATTGCCGGGCGACTGCAAAGCGGGTGCGCGCTGCCGGTCAATGCGTTTGATCTGCTTCTTCCCACAATGGCAGGCTGGCGCTGGGCGGTCTTGGCTTGGCGTGGTTTTCCTCGAAGCGCACGCCGATGCCCAGCAAACGGGCGGGGATGCCTTTGCGCTGCCATGCTTCACCCAGCAACTGGGCGAATATCTCGGGCGTGGGGGCGCTGTGCACGCATTCCATGGTGGTTTGCGTGAAGTCGTTGAATTTGATTTTTACAAAGGTTTTATGCGGCACGGTATCGCAACGGGCAAAGCGGCGGCTGAAATCATCCCAGAGCGCAGGCAGCGCCGCATGGCAGGCAGCGAGGTCCGGCAGATCGTTGGAATAGGTGTTTTCCACCGATAACGATTTGCGAACCTGGTTGGGTTCCACCTTGCGGTGGTCGATGCCGCGGCATTGCCGGTATAGCGATAACCCCATCTTGCCGAATTCACGCGCCAGTTTTTCCTCCGGCCACTGCTGCAGGTCGGCACAGGTTTCAGCGCCGGCGGCATTGAGCCGCGCGGCGGTCACCTTGCCTACGCCCCACAGCTTTTTCACCGCTAGCGGCAGGATGAACGCATCGATCTCGTCTGGCAGTACCACGAACTGCCCGTTGGGCTTGTGCCAGTCACTGGCAATCTTGGCGATCAGCTTGTTGCTGGCAATGCCGGCGCTGGCGGTAATGCCCACCTCGGCTTCGATGCGGGCGCGGATTTCCTCGGCAATCAGCGTGGCGCTGCCATGGCAGCGCGTGGCATTGCTGACGTCCAGATAGGCTTCATCCAGCGACAACGGCTCGATCAGATCGGTGTAGTCGCGGAAGATGGCATGCACCGCACGCGATGCGGCGCGATAGCGTTCGAAATCCGGCGGCAGCAGCACCAGATCCGGGCAGCGCTTGAACGCGGTCACCGTGGGCATGGCGGAGTGGATGCCGAAGCGCCGTGCCGGGTAGTTGCAGGTGGCAATCACGCCGCGGTGCTCGGCCTTGCCACCTATGCCCAGCGGCACGTCGCGCAGCTCGGGCCGGTCACGCATTTCGACCGAGGCGTAAAAGCAATCGCAATCGATGTGGATGATCTTGCGCACGGGTGGCAGCTAGGCTGGAAGATGGCTGTATTGTACGATCGTTCTATATGCTTTGCTTGTGAATTGTGTGTCACCGGCAAGCATCGCGGTCAGTGGTAAACTCGCTACGCAATTGCCATGTCAGGCATCTGCAAACCGGGGAGAGAACAATAATGAAAGCACCGATGATTATCGGCATCATCCTGATCGTGCTGGGCGCGGGCATACTGGCGCTGGGTCATTTCAGCTACAAGACGGAAGAGAAAGTATTCGAGATCGGCCCGCTCAAGGCCACCGCGGAGACGGAAAAGCGCGTGCCGCTGCCGGCGCCGCTGGGCTGGGCATTGCTGGTGGGCGGCGTGGCCGTACTGGTGATCGGCTCACGCAAAAAGTAATGCATGCACTGCTTGCCATGCAGGCACCATGCAGCCGGCGCTGGCAGCGCAGGTGCATACCGTTGCGCCGGCTGGCTCGGGCCAGCCGGCCATGTACTGTCTACCAGCCATTGATATCGGGCATTGAATCATGATCATCGGGCACCTGCCCGCCGGCTACGTGCTGGCCAAGCTCAGTTACCGCAAGTTCAGCGGGCAGATCGGCCATTACCGCTGGTATATGTTCTGGGGGCTGTTCGGTGCCGTCGCGCCCGATCTGGACATGTTCTATTTTCACCTGATTGATCACCGCAGCACGCATCACCACCGCTATTTCTCGCATTTCCCGATTTTCTGGCTTGGGCTGCTGTCGGGTGCACTGCTGCTGTATGCCAACACACGCACCCGTTCCCGCTTGGGCATCTACGCAGTGCTGTTTACCGTGTCCGGCTTTATTCACCTGTTGCTCGATAGCATCGTTGGCGATATCTGGTGGCTGGCACCGTTTATAGACCGGCCATTTGCGCTGGCCACCGTGCCGGCGCTCTATCACCCCTGGTGGCTCAACTTCCTGCTGCACTGGTCGTTCGGGCTGGAGCTGCTGCTGGTGGCGTGGGCGGGCTATCTCTGGTTCAAGAAGCCGGCAGCCTCTCCTGTGGCAAACCCGCAGGCCAAGGTTGGTAACGCCTAATTGGCGGGCAAGGTCAGCAAGGGCGCATTACCCTGGTTGCCCGATTCCAGCAGCCGGTAAATCACCGCCATCGCCATCATGATGGTTTTGGAGCGCCGGTCGTCAGCAGCAATCCAGTACCAGTGACTGCGGTAACGCACGCTCACTGCCGCATCGGCGGGCTGGGTTTCACCGCTGTGGATATGCATGCGTTCCGGCACCTCGCCCGGCGCCCGCATGGGCACCAGCTTGCCGGCTACATGCGCAGGCGGCAGATCGATCTGCTCGGATTGGGAGATCAATACCTGCATCAGCGAATAGGTATAGATGGCAACTTCGCCGCGCTGCCCGGCCAGCAGGCCGGCGGTGATGGGCAGTTCCTGCATATCAGAGGGCAGGTCCAGCAACTGATGCAATGTAGCCAGATGGCTGGCCGCTGCTGCGGTGGCCGGTTTGCGCAGCATGATGAATAGCGATTGCGCTTGTTGCCCGCGCTTGTGGATGCGGAATTCGATTGCGCCTTCATCCTGCAACT
The DNA here is from genome assembly GCF_009848685.1 of Andreprevotia sp. IGB-42. Classification (GTDB taxonomy): domain Bacteria; phylum Pseudomonadota; class Gammaproteobacteria; order Burkholderiales; family Chitinibacteraceae; genus Andreprevotia. Next base: position 53,613 of record NZ_WXTX01000012.1, on the reverse strand, counting down.
GGCGCATCAGCGTTTTGAGTTCCGCGTAGCGCGGGTCTGCCGCCAGCGGGTGGTCCAGCCGCGGTAAGCGGTTCTGGATACCGTTGACCGAGCGCACCAGCATTTCCAATACCGCATCGGCCGCCCAGCCGGATTGGATCAGCGACAGCACTGCGTCGATGGGCACCGGGGCCATCACTGCGCGGGCAAAGTGCTCGCCACCCAGCGGCGAATAAGTGACGGTAGGGCGGTCAGCCAGCCTGGCGCTGCTGCCCAGGCTCATGAAGCCGGCGGTATCCTGCGGGTGGATTTCGCCGCCCACGCTCACTTCGCGCGTCAGCTCGTAGCTGCCCACGATCTGGCTGACTTCCACAAAGCTCGGTGCTTCCGCATGGCGTGCCCGCACGATATTGAGCAGCAGCTGTTCTTCCAGTGATTGCGCGGCAGACAGCGTATAGCGCAAGCGATCATCCACCAGCGTGGTGGGGCCGATGCTGGCGCACGCTGCCAGCAGCAGCACGCTGGAAAGCAGCAGGCAACGCTTGATGCGGGGCATGGGGTCGATACGTGGCATGGCATCCGGGAAACGAGCTGCAACAGCCTCGATTGTGCCCAAATCATGACCGGACGGCTGTTCCGGCTTGACGTGGTGTTGTGCACATGACAATTACCGCACCCGCTGAGGAATATCTGCTCCAGCCAGATACTCATGGGGATGTGTAGCGGAAAGTTCAGCTCGGATCTGCATGATTTACAACCGTGAGTGTCGCTAGAGGCTGACCGTTGGGCGAGGTGGTCGCCGATAGGTGGCGTTTATATCCAATAGGACCAGCCATTGTTGGCTATCGGGTCGTATCAGTTTACACGGCATCCTTGTTGCGCCGATCCACTGTGCCGCACGCAGCATCAGCTGTCCATCAGCGAGAGCTGGTTCTGAGGTGAGGCAAACATGCCCGCTAGCATCCATCACGAACGCGTAAAACCGCAATTCAGGACAAGTTTTTCTGGTAATTCTTTGGCATTGTTCATGTTCTGTTCCGGAAAAAATATTCAAATACGCCGGAAAATCTGATTAACCTTGTTGATTGGCTAGACCCACAGATATTGGAGGGATGCAAGTTATCGGTCCGGAGGCGTTATCAATCCGGGCTGATCAAAATGTTACCAAACGTGCTTTGGTAGAGAGATTTTGCGTGGGCTAAACCGGTGCAGATGCTAGATATTTTATCGCAAGATGCCAAAGATAATCTGCCCCAAGGGTTGAGTGGATGGTTTTTTGTACGCATTCATAACCTGGAATTGAAAATGGAAGACAATAACCCTCAAGGTTCCGAAGACGACCTTCCCTGGAGAGTTTTTCTTAGAATCGCGATCAGTCTTTATTTGATCAGCTTGCCCGCATGTACACGGGATGGTCAGCACTTTGGCCCTGGATTCATGGTTGCTATGGTTGCATTGATACTGGTGCCGCTTTTCGCTGTCCTATCAACAGTCGACATGATATTTGCATGGAGAGAAGTGCATAGAGATAGTTACAATACTTCTGCGCGTACAGGTGCGATTTTCAGCAGCATGATTACACTTGTATATTGTGGGGTCATTGCATTTGTTTTGTTTCAATAATGGGCGTGATTGCTATTTGTATCACCTTCTATATGTTGATTAATCTATGAGAATTGTTTGAATTTTTTGTTGCTCCAGTCTTGAAATGGTTTTGCATAAAATCGAATTGCATGCGTATCGCGAGAGCTGAAGTGCGCTTGTGTGACAGCCAGAGTTGCGAGGGGTTCGATTGGAGTTGCATATTGCGTGGCTATTGATCTGTTCGATTGAAGTGTATTCATGATAATTGTGAAATTGTCAGAGGGGGTAATCATCATGTTTGGGATATTCAAACGTAAACAATCGGAAATCGAATCATCTGGCCAAAGAGCATTGGCTTTCTTTCAGGGCAGTGATTATGAGCGTGCGCTCAGGGAAATAGATCGTTGTATTGAAATTGCACCAGAGCTGGGGATGAGTCATCGCTTCCGAGGGGAAGCGTTGTTTGCGCTGGAGCGTTTCGAAGAAAGCATCATGGCTTTCAGGCATGCCGAGCAACTCGGAGGGCAAGGTACTGAGGAGGTTTTTTTCTGGAGAGCACTAGCACATGCTAATTGTGGGCGTTTTGAAAAGGCAGAGGCGATTTTGCGGGAATTTATACGCTCTCCCAATGCTGCGCATCATATGGTGGAGAAATGCAATGATGCGATACAACATTTCAAAAAAACATATTGAATGATGTGTAAGAAATGCACCGCAGAGATTTGTTTGACAGAGGCTGCATATCTTAATGAATGCTTCGGCTCGTACGGACCTCTATGGTGATGAAAAGGATGCGGAAATATTCAAGTTGTCCCAAAATTGATTTGGCGTTTTTCTGATATTTTCCGATGCTGATAAGTGTGGCTTGAATTGAAGGTGAAATGGTGTGAGGTTGGGGATTTATAGCATAAGAATCGATTGAATGTGGGTGGGTTTTTCTGAAAAATATGATTGTTCGAAAATGTAATGTTTTGCCGATTTTATATATCCGGATCGGAGAGCGGCCAGATTTTTAATGGAATGATTTACGGTGCTGGAAAACTGATGGTTTCAAAGCTGATTGTGCTTGATCGAATTAGAAAAAGCCCCGGTTTCTTGCTCATCTAATAGCCACTGGGCTTGACCGGTAAAAGCAATTTTCCGCTATGCAGGTCATTTTTCACTTTGCCGATGGCCAAATAGGGCCTACTGGCGTCAAGTATATAGTTGCGCTGTCGATCCAGCCACAGATCGTGCATCCAGCGCCAATGCGGAATTGAGCCGGCATAAGGCATGCAAGCATACTCACCGCCAACGATGACGCCGGTTTGAAACCCCGGGGGCGGATTTTGGAACTGCTCGGGAACAACGTTAAGTATGCCAAAATCAAACATCAGCAATGCTGCGGGCACCAATCCATTATCCTCACGTACAACAGCGCAATATGAGACTACATCGGATAGTGTGGAAAATTCGGCATCATCGATGATTTCATGAACAAGATCACGTTTCAGTGTGTAACAAACTTCACCAATCCAGCGTTTGTAGATATAGGAAAAAGCGTGCAGTTTTTCAATATGGATCAAGTTAACCGGAGTAGGCTCCAGCGCTTCCGACCAATGTAGCCAAGTCGGTGCGGTTCCGCTCTTAGCCGGACTGGAAGATTGATAGCGGTTTGCGTCCATGAAACTACGCCAGGCACCGTGGCGCCAGTCGCGGGCGCAATAGCCAAACTGCTGACGAAAAGACTTGGCAAAGGATGCGCTATTGGCAAAGCCGCTTTCCAGTGCAATTTGTGTTATCGAACTGGATTCGTGACGCACGCGCATGCCTGCGATGAGCAACTTGCGCCGACGAAGATATTCAAAGGGCGATTGGCCGACTTGTTCGGAAAAAAGGCGTTCAAAGTGATACTTGGAGTAATTGGCACGACGGGCCAAGTCATCAAGATTGTAATCCTGATGCATCTTCCCTTCCAACCAATCCATTGTATTGAAAATGCGCTTGGCACTGAAGAGACTGTCCATCCTGAAAATTCCTGAGGCCCCAAAAAAATGACAGAAACATTTGGCGGTGCTGCACGTTCGGGTACAAGCCATCAACTGTGGACTACGAGCCGCTAAAAAACTATTTGCCACGTTGCCCGGGAGTGCCTGGTTTCAGTTGCCGTTTGTGCTGTACCTTCTGCGTTTCGCATCTCACTGTCATGCTTTATCAGCAGCACTTCGCCGGCCAAACCTCACCGGGTGTTGCTACCGGCTGCCCAATAGCCATCCCTGCCAAGTCTGCTTCAGGCAATGCGTGATGCGGGGAAGGCACCCTCAGGAAACAAGCTGCAACAGCCTCGATTGTGCCCTAATCATGACCGGACGGCTGTTCCGGCTTGACGTGGTGTTGTGCACATGACAATGTCGCACCCGCTCGGGGTGCCGGTAAGGAAGCACCCGTCAGCTTGCATACGCACCGCTTCGTCGGCCGCCTACGCAAAAAGCTGACGGATTTTCCACACCGGCTGAGAGGCGGCCACGCTGCCAACCCGTAGAACCTGATCTGGGTCGCGCCAGCGTAGGGAAGCATCTGTCCATCTTCCTGTCGCACCTGATCAATTTGTTGAACTCATCAGGAAGCGGCCATGTCCGGCAATATCGTCAATACCGCGCTCGAAGCGGTATCCCCCGCCGAGCGCAAGCTCGGGTTTTCCGATCATCTCGCCCTGTGGGGCAGCCTGGGCGTTGGCCTGCTGGTCATCCAGGCAGGCACCTTCCTGGTGCCGGCGCTGAGCGCCGCGCATGCCATGGCCGCCATCGTGCTGGGCTCGCTGATCGGCGTGTCGCTGCTGGCCTGGGTGGGCTGGCTGGGCGCGCAATCGGGGGTATCGAGCGCCGGGCTGATCTGGCCTGCACTGGGGCGCCGCTTTGCCACGCTGCCGGTGGCGGCCAACGTGCTGCAGCTGCTGGGCTGGTCGGTGTTTGAAATCATCGTGCTGCGTGATGGCTTGTCGGCCATTGCCCGGCAGCAACTGGGCATCGATAGCCCGGCAGTGTTCACCATCCTGACCGGCCTGTTGCTGCTGGGCTTGCTGCGCTTGTCCATGGTGGGCATCGTGCGCCAGTTCATCCGCCGTGCCGGCCTGATCCTGATGCTGGTGGCACTGGGCTGGCTCACCGTGCGTTTTGCCGGTGAAGTGGCTACGGCGGGCTGGGCGGCATTCTGGGGCCGCGCCGGCGATGGCAGCATGGGCTTTGGCGCTGCGGTCGATCTGGTGGTGGCCATGCCGATCTCGTGGTTGCCGCTGGTGGCCGATTACACCCGCTACAGCAAGAATAGCCGCAGCGTGGTGGCCGGCATCGGCATCGGCTACACCGTGGCCAATATCTGGTGCTTTGCGCTGGCCATCCTGATCGCTGCAGTACACCCGGGCGGCGACATGATCGCCACCATCATGCTGGCGGGCAGTGGCGCGCTGGCCCTGGGCTTGCTGTTGGTCGACGAAGTCGATAACGCCTATGGCGATTTGTATTCGGCCGCTGTTTCCAGCCATGGTTTGCTGCCTAAGCTGCCGGTAGGCGCCTATGGGCCGCTGCTGGCCATCGTGGCCACGGTAATTGCGCTTACGCTGCCCATCCAGGATTACCAGGGCTTCCTGTACCTGCTGGGCTCGGTCTTCGTGCCGCTGTTCGGCGTGGTGATTGCGCACCACGGCAAGCACCCGCTGGCGCCGTCCGCCACCACACCAGCCATCGTCTGGCCGGGCGCATTGGCGTGGCTTGCCGGTATTGCCGTCTACCAGCTGATCAGCCGCCTGGCGCCGGATTGGGGCGCATCGCTGCCAGCGCTGGCGGTGGCATTCGTGCTGTACCACGTGCTGGCCAGCGCGGGCTTGCGCCGTTTGCAGGCCGCCTGAGCGGCATTGCAATAAGTCGATGACGCTGCAAGGGAAAAGCCGCACGGTAGTGCGGCTTTTTCTTCAGTTGGCGCTTTGCAGTATGCGCATCGGTCGTGGTGCGTAACCGTGATTGAGCGGCCCATGGCCGCCGCCGGTGGTCACCTCCGCACCATGGGCAATCGCACCGCTGATGTATGCGCGGGCTGCGGTAATCGCCTCCAGCAGCGGCAGGCCCAGCGCACTATGCGCGGCAATGGCGGATGATAAGGTGCAGCCGGTGCCATGCAGGTTGTTCGATGCAATGCGTGGCGCCTCCAGCACGCTGCTGTGCCCGTCGGCCGCGACGAGGATATCGCATACCGTTTCACCCGCCAGATGCCCGCCCTTGGCCAGCACCGCCTGGCAGCCCATGCCCAGCAGGCGCAATGCTGCCGTTTGCAACTGTGCACGCTCGGTAATCGCCACAGCATCCACCAGCAGAGCCAGTTCATCCAGATTGGGCGTGACCAGCGTGGCCAGCGGGAACAAGGTATCCACCATGCGGCCTATGGTGGCATTCTCGATCAGCCTGGCACCACTGGTGGCCACCATCACCGGGTCCAGGATCACCGTGGCCGGCCGCCATTGCAGCAGCTTGGCGGCCACCACATCCACCACTTCCGGTGCGTGCAGCATGCCGATCTTCACCGCATCCACGCCGATATCGCTGAATACCGCATCCAGCTGCGCTGCCAGAAAATCCGCTGGTACCGCGTGTATGGCGGTGACGCCCAGCGTGTTCTGCGCGGTCAGCGCCGTAACGGCGGTCATGCCGTAGCAGCCGAGCGCGGCGAAGGTTTTCAGGTCGGCCTGTATACCGGCACCGCCGCCGCTATCCGATCCGGCAATGGTCAGTACGCGCGGGTAATGTTGCTTGGTCATGTTGTCCTGTTCCCGGGGAGGAGGGCTGCCAGCTCCGCGGCGGCTGCACGCGGCGATGGCGCGCTGCAAATGGCGCTGACCACCGCAATGGCATCCGCACCGGCAGCCAGCACGCTGGCGGCATTGCCGGCGTGGATGGCACCAATGCCGACCAGCGGCAGCCTGGTGATTTCACGTACCGCCGCCAGCCCGGCCAGCCCCCATGGCGCACCGGTATCTGGCTTGGTGGGGGTGGCAAAGATCGGGCTGATACCCAGGTAATCCACATCCAGCCGGTTGGCCAGCAGCAATTGCTCCGGCGTTTCCACTGAAAGGCCGACAATGGCATCGGGCATGGCGCGGCGCACTTCCGCCACGCTGATATCGCTCTGCCCGATATGCAAGCCATCTGCCTGCACCGCCAGCGCCACGTCCAGCCTGTCATTGATGATGAGCGGCACGCCCAGTGGCGCCAGCAGGGCCTTCAGCGCGTTGGCTTTTGCGATGAATGCGTCGGCCGGCAGATGTTTCTCGCGCAGCTGCACGCAGCGCACCCCACCCGCCACCGCCTGCATCACCACATCCAGCAGGTTGCGGCCCAGGCAGGCTGCTTCATCGGTCACCAGATAGAGCGCCAGTGCGCTGCGATCGATTCTGGGCGTACGGGTCATTGCGGATAACCTTCCACACGCAGGAACGATGCCAACTGGTCGCGGGTAAGCAGTTGCAATGCATCCAGCCACGCGGCCTGCAGGCTGCCCACACCCTGACCACGTTCGCGTACTTTTTCAGCGGCGATTTCACCGGCGATGGCCACCAGGCTCATTGCAGAAATGGTGGCGCGCCATGCATCGGGCTGTACTGCGCAAAACGCGCCGACCAGCGCACTGGCCGAGCAACCGGTGCCGGTCATCCGCGTCAGCCATTCGTCGCCATTTGCCAGCTCTGCCACACGGCCGGTGGCGTCGATCACGTAATCGATCTCGCCGCTCACGCACACCACGCTGCCGGTGCGCGCGGCCAATTGGCCGGCAGCTTCAATGGCATCGTGCGATGCATTCTGGCTATCCACACCCTTGGTGTTGGCGGCAAAGCCGGCCACCGCCATGATTTCGGATGCATTGCCGCGTATCACTGCCGGCGTGGCGGTTTCCAGCAGCACCGCCAGTGTTTCATTGCGATAGGCAGTGGCACCCGCGCCAACCGGATCGAGCACGATGGGTGTACCCACTGCCTTGGCCGCGCGCATGGCGGCGTGCATGGCATTCACCCAGTGATCGGACAGCGTGCCGATATTGATCACCACGGCACCGGCCATGCGGGCAAAGTCGGCCACTTCTTCGGCCGCGTGCGCCATCACCGGCGAGGCACCGGCAGCCAGCAGTGCGTTGGCACTTACGTTCATCACCACGTAATTGGTGATGTTGTGCACCAGCGGGGCGTTGTTGCGTACGGCTTCGATATCCTGCCAGATCAATTGGGCGGCCTGGCTGGGCGAGGACGAAGCGGAAGAGGGCATGGTGGTTCCTAAGCGGGAACCGGGCATGGGGCGGGGAACAGCTGATACAGCGGCTTCCCTACGCCGGCATGATCCGGGTCAGGTTCAACGGGTTGGTAGCAGCCTACCTCTCAGCCATGACAGGCACCCCGAGCAATGGCTGAAAATCGCATGTGCAACGCATGATGTCAATGCTGGTGCCATCCTGCCTTGATCAAAGGCAAAACCCTGTTGCCCGCGCGGTTGAATCCTGTGCGATCGCCTGCACGTAAACAGGATCGAATCAGGAGTGCGGGCAATGAAAACGCTGGCGGAAACGGCTTTCTCGGTACTGGATCTGGCAAGCATCAAGCGCGGTGGTTCCGCAGCAGAGGCGTTTGCGCGTACTGCAACCCTGGCACGGCATGCCGAGGCACTGGGTTACACACGCTATTGGCTGGCCGAACATCACAACCTGGCCGGGGTGGCCAGCTCCGCTACCAGCGTGCTGATCGGCTTCGTGGCCGCCAATACCCACAGCATAAGGGTCGGTTCGGGCGGAGTGATGCTGCCCAACCATGCGCCGCTGATCATTGCCGAGCATTTCGGTACGCTCGAATCGCTATATCCGGGGCGCATCGACCTGGGCCTGGGCCGTGCACCCGGCACCGACGGCCTGACCGCGCGCGCGTTGCGCCGCCACCTCAGCAGTGACGAAAACGAAATGGCCGAATTGCTGGCAGAACTGCGCGGCTACTTCAAGCCCGAGCGCCCCGGCGAGCATGTGCGGGCCATTCCCGGTGAGGGGCTGGATATTCCCGTATGGCTGCTGGGCTCCGGTGCATACAGTGCGCAGCTGGCCGGCATGCTTGGGCTGCCGTTCGGCTTTGCCAGCCACTTTGCACCGGATAACGTGGTGGCCGCGCTGGATCTGTACCGCCGCAGCTTCCGGCCCTCAGCTACCTTGCAACAACCGTACGTACAGGTGGGCATGAACGTGGTGGCTGCCGATACGCAGGCACATGCAGAGTTCCTGGCCACCTCGCTCAAGCAGCGCTGGCTGCGCATGATCCGCAACGAGCGTGCGCCGCTTGATCCACCGGTGGCAAGCATGCAGGGCATCTGGAACGAGCGCGAGGAAATCCTCGTCAATGCCCGGCTGGCAGCCACCGCCATCGGCGACGCTACAACGGTAGGCCGGCAGATGCAGGATTTCATCGACCAGACGCAAGCGGACGAAATCATCATCTGTACCGATACCTTCGACGAGGCTGATCGGTTGCGCTCGTACGAGATCGTGATGCAGGCGAAAGGGGCCTGATGCGCGGCTGGCAAACCCCAAAAAATGGCGCGGGGCCATGTGGAGGATGGCGCATGGCATGATGGCCACGGTTACAAAAAATACTGCGCTGGTGAACGGCTTACCCGGTTTGCTTTCCGGTAGATTTCGTCTCTCTTGTTTTAGCCTGCATTTTGTAATGCCCGATCAGGCAAATCAGGCGGTACCGCTGTCCATGCTTTGGAAACAAACCGATGAATGCCGATTTTGAAGTCCCGTCCCGTTTCTGCCTTGCCGCACTTCTGCTGCTCGGCCTGGCAAGCTGCGGTGGAGGCGGTAGTGGGTCGGCTACACCCAGCCCGGTGCCGACCGTCGCCCCTACGCCAACGCCACACCCCCTGCCGCTGGCAAGCGCCTGTTTCAATCCCGTCCTGTTCCAGGCTGGCAGTCATTGGGAGCTGAACTACGAAGAGCGCGATGCAACTGGCAAGCTGGTTGGCAGCCCGCCGGAAAATGAAACGGTTTCTGTCGGCAACCTCGACGGCAAGCCGGCGCTGGTCATGACCAGCCGGTCGGGTATCGAGACCGATTCCCGTTACTTTGCGCTGCGCGATGGCAACGTGATCGAAACCTTGGCTGATGAAATCTTCATTTTCGGGCCAATTCCGCTCGGCTCACATGCAACATATACGCCGGCAAAGCTGGATCGGCGCTGGACATTGGCAAGCGGACAGGCGGACAGCTTTGGCTATACGGCGGCTACGGTATCCGATGTTGCCGGCTCGCCAGGTGAACCAACGTCTTTGGCCGTTTCCGGCGTGATCAGCTATCTGGGTGAGGAGAAAATCACCGTGCCTGCAGGCACCTTCAATACCTGCAAATTCCAGACCATAACCGCCAGTACAACAGTGACCGAGTGGTTTACCACAGCCGGTATCGTCGCAAAAACCACGACGGTCGATGCCAGCGGCACCTTGCAGCGGAACCTGGTTTTTGGCGCGGTCAACGGTATCGCCATTCAGTAGCATAAGCGCTTCGATTCGTATCGTGCTGTGCAGATCGGGCTTGTATCCGGTATCTCTGCTTTCTATGTTTGTGGGGTCAGTCAGTACACTGAAGTCAGAATGTGTACGGCGACTCGTCAACCCGAGATACTGGAGCAAGAACAATGATCATTTCACCTGTACGGCTCGCTCATGGCCTGGCGTTGGGCACTCTGGCCTTGTTGGGCCTTGCCGCCTGCAACAGCACCGATGGCGATCCCTTCGCCCCGACGCCCACGCCAACCCCCGCGCCAGCGGCCACCCCGACACCCGCGCCGGGAGCTACCCCGACACCTACGCCAGGGGCTCCCACGCCGACTCCCGCTCCGGGCTCCTTCACACCTACACCCGCACCGGGTGCAGCCAACGACTGCGCCAACCTGGCACTGTTCCAGGTCGGCAGCAAATGGACGCTCAACTACCAGATCACCGGCCTGCAGACCGGCACGTCTGTATCCACAGCCGAAATCACGCAGAGCACCACCTTTGCCGGCCACAGCGCGCTGGAAACCAAGGTGGATACCACCACCACCTATACCGGCCTGCCAGCGGCCACCACATCGGTGAAGAGCTATTCGGCGCTGCAGAGCGGCAATGTGGTGGAAACCTATGGCAATGTCGCCGCGATCACCTCGCCGCTTGCCGGCACGATCACGTCCACCTACACGCCACCGTTCCTGAACCGCATATGGACGCTGGCCGTGGGCGAGAGCTACAGCTACCAGTACAACAGCGTATCCGTTACCCAACTGACCGGCTTGCCGGATACGACTGCCAGCAGCAATGTGGCCGGTACCGTCAAATACCTGGGCAAGGAATCGGTATCGGTGCCTGCCGGCACCTTCAATACCTGCAAGTTCGAGCTGGTATCGGGCACCACCACCACCACCGAGTGGTTTACCACTTCGGGTCTTGCCGCCAGAACCACCACGGTCGATCCGCAAGGCACGCTCACGTTGAGCCTGACCTCCGGCACCGTCAACGGCGCAGCACTGCAATAGCCGCACGCTTCAGCATTGCAACACAGGGCCCGCGCAATGCGGGCCTTGTTTTTGTTGGCCTCATTATTACAATGTGATCTTTAGTGCAACTAAATGGTTGCATTTTTGTGCGGCAAGTCGCATGATGAATTGCGCAACAATATGGTTGCATAAAGGAGCCAAGCCATGAGCCATTTCCAGCAGTCACTCACCATCGACGCCACCCCGGCAGCGGTCTATGCCGCGCTGACCACCCCCGCCGGCCTGCAGGGCTGGTGGACAAAGGATAGCGATGTCGATGCCGCCAACCAGCTCGGCGGCTTGTTGCAGTTCCGCTTTGGCCCGCACTACAAGCAGATGCGGGTGGAGCAACTCGAGCCCGGCCGTGAAGTGCGCTGGCTATGCACGGTGGCGCATCTCGATTTCGATCATCTCAAGCGCCAGGATGAATGGGTGGGCACGCAAGTGCATTTCCACCTTACCCCGCAGGGCGCCAACCACACCCGGCTGGATTTCGAACACATCGGCCTTGTACCGGCATTCGAGTGCTACGATTTGTGCCAGGGCGGCTGGCAGCATTTTCTGGCCAGCCTGCAGCAATACGCGCAGACCGGCCAGGGCACGCCTCATGAAAAAGCGCTGGCCACCGCACAGTGATCCCCCGGCAAGGAGAGACACCATCATGACTACAGTGACAGAAACCGATCGCATCGAACGCAGCATCGTCATCAACGCGCCGCGCACGCGGGTGTGGCAGGCGCTATCGCATGCGGAAACCTTTGGTACCTGGTTTGGTGCCCGGCTGGATGGTCAGGCCTTCGCGCCCGGCCAGCGCACGCGCGGGCAGATCTCCGCTTGCGGCTTTGAAAACGTGTTTTTCGACGTGGTGATCGAGCGCATCGAGCCCGAGCACCTGATGTCCTATCATTGGCACCCGTTCCCGGTAGACCCCACCGTGGATTACGAGCAGGAGCACCCCACGCATGTGGTGTTCACGCTGCGCGATGCCCCGGGTGAGGCCACCTTGCTCAAGGTGGTCGAATCCGGTTTCGACCGGGTGCCGCTGCACCGTCGCCAGGAAGCATTCCGCATGAACAATCATGGCTGGGTAGGCCAATTGGGCAACATCGATCGCTATGTCACCAGCCAGCAATAAGCCGCAACACTTGGGCCAGCGCAGTGCTGCCGCCATCGTGGAGTCGAGCGAGGCGCTGGCCCATGTGTTTGCCGCGCTGGGTGATCCCACCCGGCTTAAACTCGTCGCCGCGCTGTGTGCCGGTGGCGCGTTTTCCATTGCGCAGCTCACCGCCAATACGGATATCAGCCGGCAGGGCGTTACCAAGCACCTGCAGGTACTGGCCGAGGCGGGCGTGGTGCGCGATGTGAAAGTGGGGCGCGAACGCCTGTGGCAGCTCGACCCGGCTCAGGTGGAAGCCGCCCGGCAGACGCTGGAAGCCATCGGCCGCGAGTGGGAAGTGGCGCTCGGCAAGCTCAAGCTGTTTGTGGAAAGCAACTGAACGCTGTTGCCGGTACACGGACCTACGTATTGCCCCGGCTACGCCGGCCGGGGCCGATGCATCAATCCTTGCGGCCAGCCAGGTAATGCGCAACCAGCGCATTGGCATGCCCATGACCGAGCTGGTGTTCCGTTTTCAGCCACGCCACCATTTCCATATGCTTGCGCTCGCCCAGCGTTTCCAGCAAACCCAGCCAATAGGCGATGGGATGGCCGTATTTCTGCTCGATGGAAGGAAAGTAGGAGGCTGGGCCTTTTACCTTTTCGGTTTCGGTCATGTATTGTGATCTCCCGAGTGGGCTGGATGTTTTCTGGAAACACGTAAATTACACCAGCTTTGCGTATTTTTGTCTGCTTGTGCCGGTTCGTTGCAAGTACCGGTGGGCATGACCAGCGATCCGGGTGGTGCCCGGTACGCATGCCTATACCCCACGGCCCTGCTCTGATACGACTCGTGCGTTGTACTCAGGCCGGCCTGACGGCCAGCCCTGGATGGTCTAGCCTGTATCCAGCAACGCGATAATAACAACCTGCAGAACAGGTCGCGTCCAAGAGGAAACCATGCCACGCCCGTTCGGCTTAGCCCACAAGCCCACCATTCTGATTGTCGACGATACGCCGGACAATCTGTTGCTGATGTCCAACCTCCTCAGGGAGAGTGATCAGTACATCATCAAGGCTGCCAACAATGGCGAAAAAGCGCTGCGTATCGCCCAGGCCGATCCGCCGCCCGACCTGATCCTGCTCGACATCATGATGCCCGGCATCTCCGGGCACGAGGTGGCGCGGATACTGAAAGCGGCACCCGCCACGCGGGATATTCCCATCATCTTCCTGACCGCCATGGCCTCGACCGCCGACGAAACGCAGGGGCTGGAAATGGGTGCCGCAGACTACATCACCAAGCCGATCAGCCCGCCAGTGGTGCTGGCCCGCGTGGACACCCAGCTCAAGGTCAAGGCCGCGGCCGACTTCCTGCGGGACAAGAACGATTATCTGGAACAGGAAGTGGCCCGGCGCACGCTGGAAGTGATGGCCATCCAGGATGTCACTATCCACGCCATGGCCTCGCTGGCGGAAACACGCGACAACGAAACCGGCAACCATATCCGCCGCACCCAGCACTACATCAAGGTGCTGGCCGAACACCTGCGCGATCACCCGCGGTTCCGGCATTTTCTTGACGACGAAACCATCAAACTGCTGTTCAAATCCGCGCCGCTGCATGACATCGGCAAGATCGGCATTCCCGATCGCATCCTGCTCAAGCCGGGGCGGTTTACCCCGGAAGAATTCGAGATCATGAAAACCCATACCACGCTGGGCCGCGATGCCATCGCCCATGCCGAGCAACAACTGGGCATGGATGTCGGCTTCCTGCGCCTGGCCAAGGAGATCGCCTATGGCCACCAGGAAAAGTGGGATGGATCGGGCTACCCGGAAGGCAAGGCAGGCGACGACATCCCCATCTCGGCGCGGATGATGGCGGTGGCAGATGTTTACGATGCGCTGATCAGCCGGCGTGTCTACAAGGAAGGCATGTCGCACGATGAGGCATTGCACATCATCCGCGAAGGCCGTGCCACGCATTTCGATCCGGACATCTGCGATGCCTTCCTGGCCTGTGCCGAACAGTTCCAGCATATCGCCGCGCAATTTGCCGATTCCGACCACGATATCGCGCAGAAGGCTGCCGCCCTGCAGCACATCGCCGGTTCCCACTGATCCCTGCCCGCCGGCCGTCTGGAGCCCCCATGCGTTCACCTTTGCAGATGCTGGAGCGGCTGCCGCTTCGCCATAAACTGATCGTCGGTTTCGTTTCCCTGTTGCTGCTGTCGCTTGCGCTGGGCATCCAGAGCCTGAAAACCCAGGCTGACCTGAACCGGGATCTCAACAGACTGCATGAAGAGGGCGTGGTCGGCATTGCCCGGGTGCAGGAAGCCAGAATTCATTTCTCCCGCACGGTCTTGGCGGTGCATCGCGCCGTCGGCGCAGATTCGGTGGGCGAGCGCGATAGCGCATTGCAGGAAATGGATGATGCAACCGGGCGCGTCCGGCATGCCATCGAGCTCACCCGTCCCACCCTGTTCAAGCAGGCAAACATGGAGCGGCTGGCCCAGTTCGAAATATTGCTGGCCCGCATGCAGCGCACCACCTCCGCAGCACTGGATCTGTCCAGACAAGGCCTGCCCGAGGAAGCTGCATCGCTGATCGAGAGCAGCTCTTTCAAGGAACTGGACCGCAGTGCGGATCAGTTGCTGGGCGAGATCGTTACCGTCAAGGAAACCGGCGTCCTTGATACCACGCAGGCTGTCCAGCACTTCGCCAGCACCAGCAATGCACTCACCTATGCGCTGCTGCTGGGTGGCATCGGGCTGGCGCTGGCCTTTGCCTGGCTGATCAGCCTGTCGATCCGCCGCCCTATCGGCAGGGTCAGGAGCGCGGTCGAAGCGCTGGCGGCCGGCAAGCTCGATCTGGTGATTCCGCATACCGATTACCAGAACGAAACCGGGGATCTGGCGCGTGCCATTGCCTCGCTGCAGGCCGAATCGATCCAGCTGGAGGCCCAGCGCTGGATCAAATCGCAAGAGGCGATGATCCAGACCGAACTGCAGCAGGCCAATACCCAGGAAGAACTGGCGGCACAGTTCTTCCTGCACCTCGCACCTTTTCTCAACCTGGGCCAGGGGCTGCTCTACCGCTGGGAAGAAACCCGCCGGATGCTGGTACTGGCCGGCAGCTATGCCATCGGCGGCAACCATGCGCCAGAGCAGGAAATTGCAGCCGGCGTGGGCCTGCTGGGCCAATGCGCCAAGGACAAGCTGCCCAGATCGGTGCTGCAGGCGGCAGATGGCGATTGGCGCATCCATTGCACGCTGGGCGATATCGTTCCCAGTGAGATCATGGTGGTGCCCATCATCAATGGCGACAAGCTGACTGGCGCACTGGAGCTGGCCTATTTCGATTCGCCGGGCAGTACCGCCAGATCGTTGCTGGAGCAGATATTGCCCCGCCTGGCACTCAGCATGGAAATACTGGATCGCTCGCTGGCGGTGCAGCGCCTGCTGGAACAAACCCGGCAACAGGCCGATGCCATGGAGGCGCAAGCGGCGCTCATGGAAGAGCAGGCGGTCGAGCTGGAAGCGCAGCAGGCCGCGCTGAGGCAGACGGAAACCTGGTACCGCGGCATCGTCGAATCCGCCCCCGATGGCATGCTGGTGGTGGATGAAAGCGGCAGGATCATCCTTGCCAACACCCAGCTGGACAGCCTGTTCGGCTACGAAGCGGGCGAGCTGATCGGGCAGTCGATCGATCAACTGGTACCGGCATCGGTGCGGCCCCGCCACGGCGAGCTGCGCAAAGGCTTCATGGCCGACGGCGGCACGCGCCAGATGGGCAGCGACCTGATGGATCTGCAGGGCGTGCGCAAGGACGGCAGCCAGTTTGCGGTGGAGATCGGGCTGGCGCTGCTGCCCTCGCTGGGGGAGCGGGGGCGGTGCGCCTGTGCCTCCGTGCGCGACGCCAGCGAACGCAAGCGCGCCGAAGCCGAAGTGAAGCGCGCGCGCGAAGCCGCCGAAGACGCTACGCGCGCCAAGAGCGAATTCCTGGCCAACATGAGCCACGAAATCCGCACCCCGATGAACGCCATCATCGGCATGAGCCACCTGGCGCTGCGCACCGATCTGGACAAGAAACAGCGCAACTACATCGAGAAAGTGCACCGCTCGGCCGACAACCTGCTGGGCATCATCAACGACATCCTCGATTTCTCGAAGATCGAGGCGGGCAAGATGAACATCGAGCAAGTTGATTTCCGCCTTGAAGACGTGATGGACAACTTTGCCAGCATGATCGGCCTCAAGGCCGAAGACAAAGGGCTGGAACTGCTGTTCGACACCCCGTCTTCGCTGCCGACTGCGCTGGTGGGCGATGCGCTGCGCCTGGGCCAGATCCTGATCAACCTGGGCAACAATGCGGCCAAGTTCACCGAGCGCGGCGAGATCGTCATCGGCGTCGAAACCGTGGCACAGGCTGCCGATTCGGCCGAGCTGCATTTCTGGGTGCGCGATACCGGCATCGGCATGACGCCCGAACAGTGTGGCCGCATGTTCCAGTCGTTCAGCCAGGCCGACAGCTCCACCACCCGCAACTACGGCGGCACGGGTCTGGGGCTTGCCATCTCCAAGCGGCTGGTTGAATTGATGGACGGGCGCATCTGGGTGGAAAGCGAAGCCGGCAAAGGCTCCACCTTCCATTTCCACGCGCGCTTCGGCCTGCAGCAAAACGCGGCGCCACGGCGCATGTTCAAGGCAGATGAGCTGCTGGGCCTGCGCGTGCTGGTGGTTGACGACAACGCCAGCGCACGCGAGATCCTCTCTACCATGGCGCGCAGCTTCGGGCTGGAAGTGGATGTGGCGAACGACGGCGCCTATGCGCTGCATCTGTTGGCGGACGCGGAGCGCAAGGGCCTGCCTCACGACTTGGTGCTGATGGACTGGAAGATGCCCGGCATGGACGGGCTGGAAACCGTATCGCAAATGCATGCCGGCGTGGTCAGCGACGTACCGTCGGTGATCATGGTGACGGCATTCGGCCGGGACGAAGCGCAGGAAGAGGCCGCCCGCAGGCAAGTGCAGCTGTCATCGGTGCTGACCAAACCGGTCACGCCATCCACGCTGCTGGAAGCCATCGGCCAAGCACTGGGCAAGGGCCAGGTGACCGAAACGCGCTCGACCGAGCGCGATGACCAGAGTAGCGCCGACATGGCGCGGCTGGCCGGCGCCCGCGTATTGCTGGTGGAAGACAACGAAATGAACCAGGAACTGGCCGGTGAATTGCTGACACTGGCCGGCATGGATTTCACCATTGCCGGCAATGGCCAGATCGCGCTCGATCTTCTTGCTCGTGACGATGCCTACGATGGCGTACTGATGGATTGCCAGATGCCGGTGATGGATGGCTATGCGGCAACCCGCGCAATCCGCGCGCAACCGCGCTTTGCCCGCTTGCCCGTCATCGCCATGACGGCCAATGCCATGGCCGGCGATCGCGAGCAGGCCATCGAAAGCGGCATGAACGACCATATTTCCAAGCCGCTGCATGTGGCAACGATGTTTGCCACCATCGCAAAATGGATACAGCCTTCCTCCCCGCGCAGCAGCACCGCAGCAGCAGAAACCCCGCAGGCGGGCGCGCTCCCGCCGCTACCCGGTATCGACCAGATAGCAGGCCTTGCCACCAGCATGGGCAAGCCCGATCTGTATCAGCGCATGCTGCTCAAATTCCGGGATAGCCAGCAGGGCTTCCCGCAGGCATTTGCCCAGGCGCTGGCATCGGGCGATCAGCAAACCACCATCCGGGTAGCGCACACCTTGCGCGGCACCGCCGGCAATATCGGCGCCCTGGTGCTCGCAGCATCTGCGGCCGAACTGGAAGCCGCCTGCAAGCAGACCATGGCGCATGCGGTGCTGGCACCGCTGGCCGATGCGGCCGGCACAGCGCTGGCTACCGTACTGGACGGCATCGCCATGATCGAACCCGCCGGGCAAGCCATGCCGGCCAGCAAACCGGCCCTGCCACTACGGCAAGCCCGGCAAATCGAACCATGCCTGCAGGAACTCAAACGCATGCTGGCGGAAAGCAACACCGATGCGCTGGATCTGCTGGACGAACTGGAGGCGCTGGTGGCAGGCACCCCTGCAGCAGCGGCCTTGCGCAAGGTAGCCGGCAAGATCGAGGCTTTCGACTTTGATGAGGCGCTGGCACTGCTGGAGACGGTTCCGTTTGGCAGCTAAGTGCAAATAGCCTTCACGCACTCCCGCAGCCAGCGGTGGGCCGGATCGGCGTCGTGGCGCGGGTGCCACAACATCGATACCTTGATGTCCGGCACGGCAACCGGCAACACGAAGCTATGCATGCCATCGCGCAGGCAGCCAGTGTGGCGCTCCGGCACCGTGGCAATCAGGTCGGAAGCGCGCGCAACCGCCAGCGCGGTCGAAAACCCTGCCACTGCCGTGGCAATGTGCCGTTCAACCCCGCCCAGCAGCAATGCATCGTCGATGGCGCCCTTGTCAATGCCGCGCCGGCTTACCCCCACATGCCGCCCGGCCGCATAGCGCTCCGCAGTCACCGCACCCTGGCAAAGCGCATGCCCTTGCCGCACCACGCCGACAAAACGGTCCTGGAACAATACACGGGTGCGGATTTCCGGGCTGGTGCTGTCTGCCACCACGCCGGTTTCCAGGTCTACCGTGCCGTCCCGCAGCAGCATGCTGTCCCGGTCCAGCTTGGCCACAAAGCGCAGCAACACCCCGGGGGCCTGTGCATGGGCAAGGGCGATCAGCCGCGCGCCGAAGTTGTCCACGAAGCCATCACTGCTGCGGATTGCAAAGGTGCGCACCAGCCGCCCAAGATCAGGCTGTTCTGCAGGGCGCAGGATGGCTGTTGCATCCTCGACCACCAGCCGTACCCTTTCACGAAGTTCGAGCGCGCGCGGTGTCGGCACCAGGCCACGCCCGGCGCGCACCAGCAACGGGTCACCGGTTGTCTCGCGCAGCCGCGCCAGCGCACGGCTCATTGCCGACGGGCTCAGCTTCAGCCGCCGCGCGGCACGCGCCACGCTGCCTTCTGCCAGCAATACATCCAGCGTGATCAGCAGGTTGAAGTCGGGCGTCGTCATCTGCCCACCATAGCACGGCAGTGTCGATATATGGCGTTGCATGCAGGTATTTATTGCAACTGCTGCGTCTTCCGGTAGGTGTGGCGGCGGCGTAGGCTTTGCGCATTACATCGGCATGCAGGAGCAATCCGGAATGAAGCCAGTCAGCAATCCGCAACACGTACAGCCAGCCGGGCAGGGCGCCCGCCGCTGGGCACTGGCCAGCCTGTCGCTGGTCATGTTGCTATCGTCGCTCGGCACCAGTGTTGCCAATGTAGCGTTGCCGACACTGTCGCAGGTTTTTGCTGCCTCGTTCCAGCAGGTGCAGTGGGTGGTGCTGGCATATCTGCTGGCCATTACCACCGTTATCGTCAGCGTGGGGCGGCTCGGTGACCTCTTCGGCCGGCGGCGTTTGTTGCTGGTCGGTATCGGCCTCTTTACTGTGGCATCGCTGGGCAGCGCAGTACCCATGCTGGGCGTGATGATCGCCGCACGGGCGCTGCAGGGTGTGGGCGCTGCCATCATGATGGCGCTGAGCATGGCCTTCGTCGCGGATATCGTCCCCAGGGAGCGGACCGGCCGGGCAATGGGTTTGCTGGGTACGATGTCTGCAACGGGTACCGCACTCGGCCCGTCGCTGGGGGGCGTATTGATTGCCGTATCGGGCTGGCAAGCGATTTTCCTGATCAATGTGCCTTTGGGTGTGGCGGCTTTCTGGCTGGCATTTCGCAAGCTGCCTGCAGATGGCGCGCCAAAAGCGAACCGCGCCCGCTTCGATTACCCCGGCACGGTATTGCTGGCGCTCACTCTGGCTGCCTATGCGCTCGCCATGACGCTCGGGCGCGGCCAGTTCGGGCTACTCAATATGCTGTTGTTGCTGGCTGCCGCGCTGGGCATGGGCGCGTTCGTGTTTGCGCAGGCCAAGGCCGCTGCGCCATTGGTCCGCCTTGCCATGCTGCGCGAGCCCCGGTTGCGCGCTGGCTTGGCGATGAGCCTGCTGGTTTCCACGGTGTTGATGACCACGCTGGTGATCGGGCCGTTCTACCTGTCGCGGGCGTTGTCACTGGGCACTGCGCTGGTTGGTGCGGTGATGTCGGTCGGCCCCATCGTTGCCGCGCTGTGCGGCGTGCCGGCCGGCCGGATGGTCGATCATCTGGGCACGCGCAGCACCACCCTCATCGGCCTAGGTGGCATGCTGTGCGGCTATGCCGTGCTGTGCATGCTGCCCACGCGGTTTGGCGTACCGGCTTACCTGGCGCCGATGATCATCATTACCGCTGGCTATGCGCTGTTCCAGGCTGCCAACAACACCATGGTGATGACGGGCATCGCTGCGGATCAGCGGGGCGTGGTTTCCGGCTTGCTCAATCTCTCCCGCAATCTGGGCCTGATTACCGGTGCATCGGTGATGGGGGCGGTATTCATGCACGCCAGTGGCACTGTTGATATCGCATTGGCACCACCTGACGCGGTGGCATCGGGAATGCGTATCTCTTTCGGTATTGCCGGAGCGCTGGTGGCGGTCGGAGTAGTGATAGGCAGCCGCGCGGCGATGATTCGCACAGCGCTGGCCGCAGAGGCGCGGTGATGCCGCACGATGCTGTGATGCGGCGGCAAGCAGGCTCAATGGCGGCGGGCTGCTGCATCTGGATGGTTGCGGCCCGGGCGAGCGGCAAGGTGCCGTTTGCCCGGGCTGGGCATCATGCCAGGCTGCGCAGTCGTGCCAGCGAATCCGGCCGCAACATGCCGTAGTTGTAGAAGGAAAACGCCTCGATACCGAGCGCTTTCAGGCCATGGTAGGCGCCGCCCAGATCTGCACCATCGCCCAGGTCCGGCACGCCGGGGCGCAGGATGGCGCACACCTTGCCGGCATCACCCACGCGGCGGATGGTATCGACGGCATCGGCAATCACGCGGCCGGCATTGGGCTCGTAGAAGGGAATTTCCACCCCGTCCGATACCTTGGCCAGCGCGGCCAGATCGCTGCCTTCCAGCCAGGTTTGCGCAGTGGGGCGCTGCACGGTGGGGATCACGTAGAGCGCTACTTCCGGCTTCATTTCTGCCCGCACGGTGGAGACGAACTCGGTCACGCGGTTCTGGCGCAGCTTGATGAAGGCGGCGAGGTCGGCGTCCTCATACAGGTCTGCCGCCAGCCAGGCACCGGCCTGGTCCGGCGCGGCATCGATATTGGCCGCCAGGTAACCATCCACGCGGTTGCGCACGCGGCCAGCCAGGCCGGCGGCATCGATGCCGCGTTGCTGCGCTGCCTGGCTACAGGCGCCGCAGAAGCACAGGCCCAGCATGGTATCGAGCCACAGGTTGCTGCGTACCTGGGCAAATTCGTGGTGATAGCCATGGTTGAACGGCGCCCAGCCGGGGCTTTCCAGTGTCAGGCTCTGCCACGGCAGCGTTTGCGCGATATCGGTGGCCAGCGTCACACCGTAGTCGAACACCGCCGGCTGCATCGGGCACAGGCTATATACATAGCCATCGCCCCAGGCATTGCGTGCGGTCAATTCCGGGTGCATTTCACCCAGGCGCGAGTTGTGGAACAAGATCGTCCACGCCGACAGCGCCAAGCGGCCGTCGGCAGCCAGGTCATACGCCACGCGGCGTTGCGCCGGGTCTGAATGCGGGTGTGCAGGCAGTGCCTTGTAGCGCGATACCGTCGGTTCGAAGTACAGCGCGCCATCTTCCGGGAACACCACGCGGCCACCCACCTGGCCGGGGCGCGGCGGGCGGATGAATTTGCCGGCGTGGTAGCTGGCGGCCAGCTTGATGCCGTCCAGCCCCAGCTCCAGTACTTCGTCGACCACGCTTTCGACATCACGCCCGGCGATATCCCAGGCATAGGTGTAAAGCGAGCGTTGCGGATTGGTTTTGCTCATGGTTTTTTCCTGGCTTTGATTGTTTTCATTGTTTTGATTTTATGCGGGCATCTTGTCTGCAGGCATGATGGCGCCCGGGTACTGGATCACCGTGCCAGCCAGCCGGTGGCCGTGCTGCGCAGCGCTCTGCATATCCTGGCCGGCCAGCCGTGCGGCGAGATAGCCGGCGGCAAACGAATCGCCCGCCGCACAGGTGTCCACCACCTTTGCCACTGGCGTGGCTGCCACGCTGCCTTGTTCATCGCTGCTTGCCACCAGGCAAGGCTGGCTGCCGCGCTTGATCACCACTTCACCACTGCCGGCGCTGAGCGCGCGCGTGACCATTTCCTCCGGCGTGGCTGCACCGAAGACGGCGATTTCGTCATCCCCGGTCAGCAGCGCCACGTCGGCGATGGCATACAGCCTGGCGTAGGCCTCGCGCGCGGCGGCTGCAGACCACAGCGCGGGGCGGAAGTTGTTGTCAAACCAGATCTGCCCGCCCGATGCCTTGAATGCTTGCAGCGCGGCAATCAGGTGCGCGCGCTCGGATGCCGGGAACAGCGCCAGCGTGATGCCGGATAGATAAACCACATCCAGCCCGGCCAGCAGGGTAGAGAAATCGATACCGCTGGAGAAATACGCACGCGCCGCGCTGTCGCTGCGCCAGTAGTGGAAACGCCGCTCGCCGGCGGCATCGGTTTCCACCATGTAAAGCCCGGGCATCTTCGCGGGCAGCCGCGTCACGCGGTCAGTGGCGATACCTTCCTGCTGCCAGGCGGCCAGCAGGTCGTCCGACAGGCTGTCTGTTCCCAATGCGGTCAGGTAGCGCACCGTGTGCGATGTGCCGCGCAACAGCCGCGCCAGGTAAACGGCGGTATTGAGCGTATCGCCGCCATAGGTCTTGCGCAGCGGGTTGCCCGATAGCTCGATCATGCATTCGCCGATTGCTGCGATATTCATGGCGTGATCCATTCCGGTTGCAAGCGGGCCGGCAATGCCGCCGGCCTCGACGCTTATTTACGTTTGTAGGCGATACAGTCGACTTCAACCTTGCAATCGACCACCATGCTGGACACCACGCACGCGCGGGCCGGCGGGTTGGCGCCAAAATATGCCATGAACACGCGGTTGAACGACATGAAATCGCGCGGGTCATCCAGCCACACGCCGCAGCGCACCACATCTTCCGGGCCGTAGCCGGCTTCGGCCAGGATGGCCAGCACGTTCTTGATGGCCTGGTGCGATTGCGCAACGATGCCGCCGTCGATCACCTCGCCATTCACCATCGGCACCTGGCCGGATACATGCAGCCAGCCATCGGCCTCCACCGCGCGCGAGAACGGCAGGTGCTGGCCGCCAGTGCCCTTGCCGCCTTCCACGCCATAACGTTTGATATCGGACATCTGTTGCTCCTGATTGATGAATTGAATTGGGATTGATGGTCGGGTGATTGAATACGGCGTCAGTGAAAACCGGTGCGCAAATCGCGCGAGCGCGGCAGAAAGCGCCCGGCGCGCAGCCCGGTCAGCTGCTTGTGCTGGTAAGACAGCACGCCATTCACCCACACGGCTTCTATGCCGTCGGCCGCCTGCACCGGATCGCTGAAGCTGGCGGTGTCCTTGATGGTGGCCGGGTTGAACAACACCAGGTCGGCCGACAGCCCCACCTTGATGCGGCCCCGGTCATTCAGCCCGAAACGGTCTGCCGACAGCCCGGTCATCTTGCGTACTGCCTCTGCCAGCGGAAATAGCCCCACATCGCGACTGTAATGGCCCAGCACACGCGGGAACGCGCCCCACAGTCGCGGATGCGGCAGCGGATCGTTGGGCAGGCCGTCGGAGCCCACCATGGTGAGCGGGTTGCCCAGGATATGGCGCACGTCGTTTTCATCCATGCCGTAGTAAACGGCGCCGGCCGGCTGCAGCTGCCGGGCGGCTTCGATCAGACTGGTATTCCAGTCCGCCGCGATCTCGGCCAGCTTGCGCCCACCCATTTCCGGGTGCGGCGTGCTCCAGGTGATCACGATGTCGAAATCGCTGGTCACCTGCTTGAGGTCCAGCGTGGATGAGCTGGCCGAATACGGGTAGCAATCACAGCCGGCCGGGTGATTTTGGGCGGCGGCTTCCATTTTCTTGATCACTTCCACGCTGCGGCCCCAGTTGCCCGCGCCCGCGCATTTCAGGTGCGAGACGATCACCGGCGATCTGGCATGGCGGCCCACTTCGAAGGCCTCATCCATTGCTGCCAGGATGCCGTCGAACTCGGTACGCAGATGCGTGGTGTAGACGCCGCCGTATTCATCCAGCACCTCGGCTAGCGTCTTGATTTCCTCGGTATTGCAACTGTTGGCCGATGCATAGGCAAGGCCGGTGGAGAGCCCCAGCGCGCCGTTCTCCAGTGCATCACGCAGTTGCTCGCGCATGCTGTTGATCTCGCCGGGCGTGGCGGTGCGGTCCAGCCTGTCCATATGGTTGTTGCGCAATGCGGTGTGGCCGATCAGCGCCGCCACGTTGACCGACGGCTGTGCGGCATCCACCGCACGGCGGTAGTCGCCGAATGTGGGGTAGCTGAAATCCTGCGCCTGCCCCAGCAGGTTCATCGGGTCTGGCGGATCGCCCTTCAGCGATACCGGGCTGGCGCTGATGCCGCAATTGCCTACCACTACGGTGGTCACGCCTTGCGATATCTTGGGCAGCATGTCCGGCTGGCGGATCACGTTGGTGTCGTCGTGCGTATGCACGTCGATGAAGCCGGGGGCGAGCGCAAGGCCGGCAGCATCCACGTCTTGCGTGGCGGTGGCCTGCGCCAGCACGCTGCTTTCGCCCCTGCGGTTGATGGCGGCAATGCGCCCGGCATTCACCGCGATATCGGCGGTGTACTCGGCATTGCCGCTGCCGTCGAAAATGCGCGCGTTGCGGATGATCAGGTCGTAGTTCATGGCACTTCTCCAGCCCGGTGCAGGCTCAATCGCCCAGCGGCAGACGGTTGTCGCCACCCCGGTATTCGTCGAGCGCAAACTTCACGCGGCGCAGCATTTCCTTGCTCTGTTCCTTGTGGGTCAGCGCCAGTTCGGTCGCGAGGATATCGATCGCCAGCAGCATGCCGTAGCGTGATGCGGACGGTTTGTAGATGAAATCGGTTTCTTCGGTTTTTACCGGCAGCAATGCGTCGGCCCTGGCGGCCAGTGGCGAATCCGGATCGGTGATGATCACCACGCGCGCACCGTATTCACGCGCGATATCCGCCACCGCCAGCAGCTCCGGCGTGACACCGGTAACTGACAGCAGCAGCAGCGCATCGCGCTGCGTCATGGTGGCGGCCAGCATGCGCAGCAGCACCGGGTCGCTGTAGGCGGCCACTGCAAAGCCCAGCCGCGCCAGGCGGAACTGCACTTCTTCGGCCAGCATGGTCGAGCCGCCGCCCATGCCGGCCACGTAGATCATGCGTGCATCGGACAGCAGGCTAGCTGCCGCGCGGAACTGTGCCTCGCTGAAGCGTGCCAGGTTGCCGCGCAGCGTGTTTTCGATATCGCCGCAGATGCGCGCGTAGAACGAATTCTCGTCGCCGCCGGCCGGTACATCGGCCAGGAAGCGCGCGCCCACCGCGCTGGCCTGCGCCAGCTTGAGCTTGAGGTTGCGGATGTCATCGCAATCGACTGCCTTGGCAAAGCGCGAGATGGTGGCAATGCTCACTCCGGCCTTGGCCGCCAGCTGATCGATGCTGGCGGCTGCGGCAAACGCGATGTCGGCCAGAATGGCGTCCGCCACTTTCTGCTCGGTGCCGGACAGCCGGTCGCGGCAGCTGCGGATGTGATAAACGATATCGACCAGCGTATTCATGGCAGCCTAGATCACTGCGGCAATCAGCGAGACCAGGCCCAGCGCCACCACAGAGATGATGGTTTCCAGCACGGTCCAGGTCTTGAAGGTTTGCGCCACGGTCATGTTGAAGTACTCCTTGATCAGCCAGAAGCCGCCGTCATTCACATGCGACAGGATCAGCGAACCGGCGCCGGTGGCAATCACCAGCAGCTCCGGGTGCGGATAGCCGGACGCAAGCGCGATCGGCGCCACGATGCCGGCCGCGGTGCTCATCGCCACGGTGGCGGAACCCGTTGCCACGCGCATCAGTGCCGCCAGTATCCAGCCCAGCATCAGCGGCGACAGGTGAAACACCGCGGAGAGGCCAACGATTTCCTTGGCCACGCCCGAATCCACCAGGATGCGGTTGAGGCCGCCACCGGCACCTACCAGCAAGGTGATGCCGGCGGTGGGCGCCAGGCATTCCTGTGTGAACTTCAGGATGGTTTCCCGGCTGAAGCCGCGCGCCAGGCCCAGCGTATAGAAGCTGACCAGCGTGGCCACCAGCAGCGCCACCACCGAGTTGCCGATGAAGCGGAACAGGTTGTTCAGGTGCGAGCCCGGCGTGGCAAGTACATCTGCCCAGCCACCCAGCAGCATCAGGATCACCGGCAGCAGGATGGTCAGCAAGGTGATGCCGAAGCCGGGCAGTACGCGTGCTTCATCCTGCTGGATGAATTGCGCCTCCAGCGGGTTGACGGCCGGCAGCGTGATGCGCGGCGCGATGAACTTGGCAAACAGCGGGCCAGCGATGATGGCGGTAGGGATGCCCACCAGCAGCGCGTAGAAAATGGTGCGGCCCACGTCGGCATGGTATTCGCCCACCGCGATCATCGCCGCCGGGTGCGGCGGCACCAGGCCGTGCACCACGGACAGGCCGGCCACCATGGGCAAGCCCACCAGCAGCATGG
Organism: Andreprevotia sp. IGB-42; assembly: GCF_009848685.1. GTDB lineage: Bacteria > Pseudomonadota > Gammaproteobacteria > Burkholderiales > Chitinibacteraceae > Andreprevotia. The sequence continues at coordinate 26,694 of NZ_WXTX01000012.1, read as the reverse complement.
AAGTACCCGTGCGGCGCGCCACGTTGAACGCGATCGGTACCAGCAGCACGAAGCCCACTTCGAAGAAGATGGGCAGGCCCACCAGGAAGGCGATACACACCATCGCCCAGTGCACGTTCTTTTCGCCAAAGCGGGCGATCAGCGTGCGGGCAATCTGCTCGGCGCCGCCCGATTCGGCCATCATCTTGCCCAGCATGGTGCCCAGCGCCACGATCAGCGCGATATGGCCCAGCGTTTTGCCCACGCCACCTTCGTACGAGGCAACGATATCCTTGGCCGGCATGCCCGCCACCAGCGCGAGCCCCAGCGAGACGATGGTGAGGGTGATGAACGGGTTGAGCTTGTAGCGGGCAATCAGCAGTACCAGCGCGATGATCGCGACGGCCGCATACACCAGCAGCAGGGTGCCTGGGGTCATGATTTCACTCCTCCGGGTTAACGGATTGGAACAGTTATCGGGGTGTTGCAAGGCCGCTGACCGGCTCTTTAATGGCTACTGCAGCCAAGGGCTGCGTTGGGCCTGCCCGTGCTTTTCTCGCGATGGTCGTTTTCGTAAAAGCCAGCTTCAAAAAAACGTTTCAACGATCTCGGTCACGTTGAACGACGGATCGATGATCAGCAGTTGCCGCCATTTGTCGAACGTCAGGCAGGGGTGAGAGATATCGAAGGCGATCATGTCGCCGATCTGCAAGTCGCTGCCGGCGTCGATATGCATGAATGCATGCTGGTCCATCATCGCGGTGACTTTCCACGCGGCAGGTGCCGCTGCAGGGGCAGCAGGGGCAGCGCTGCCCGGGCGGTAATGCAGCGCCGGGATAGGCAGGCCGGCATCGAACGCGGCATCGCGCTTGCCCAAGGCAATGATGGCCAGGCCCGGCTCGGGCAGCGATTGCACATACGCCCACACCTGCAGCGCGGGCAGCAGGCTGGCGTGCATGTCGCGCGCCACCGGGTTGTTGGCCTGGATGCGGGTTTCCGCCGCCTTGTAGATGCCTACATCGTGGGTGAGGTAGCAGCCCGGGCGCAGCACGATATCGAGCGGGCGGCCGATCTGCAGCCCGCTCCATGCTTCCGCCACCACGTCGAACCAGGCGGAACCCGCGCCAGTCAGGATCACGCTGTCGGTGGCAAAACGCCCGGCATCCTGCAGCACCTGCATCTGCTGCGCGGCGCGCTGCAGGAAGGCACGGATATCGGCTTCTTCCTTGAGTACGCCTTCGTATAGCTCGATACCGGCCAGCGCCAGCGATTGCGGCCAGCGCGCAATGGCGGCCAGCACGGCATCCTGTTCTTCCGCGTTGCGCACGCCGGTACGGCCACCGGGCACGCCCAGTTCGATCAGCACCTTGAGGCGCTGGCCGGCAGCGGCAAAGAAGCGGCCCAGTTGATCCACATTGCTGGGGGAGTCGACAATACAGCAGAAATCGAAACTGGGGTCCTGCTGCAGCCGGGCGATGATCGCCATATTGCCGCGCCCCACCAGCTGGTTGGCCAGGATCACCCGGCGTATGCCGTGGTGGTAGGCCGCCTGCGTTTGCGGCGCGTTGGCCAGCGTGATGCCCCAGGCACCGTGCGCCAGTTGCTTGTGGAACAGCGCCGGGCTCATGGTGGTTTTGCCGTGTGGCGCCAGCTTCACGTTATAGGTGGCGATGAAATCACGCATCCATGCCAGGTTGTGCGCAATGCGCTCGCTACGCAGCACCGCCACCGGCAGGCTCACGTCTTCCCGCAGGATATTCCAGCCCAGCGTCGCAGCTGCCGCAACGCGCTGCCCTGCGGCCAAGTCCCCCAAACCTTTGCCACAAGGGCTGAGGAGCGCATTCTGGAAAATGTTTTCAGGGTTCACGGCGGGGTCCTCGCGTTACGGTCGTTCAGGGCTGTAGTTGGCAAGATTACGACTACATCACCGTGATTTCAAGAAAATTATTTTCACAAACGGATGGGCGGCAAGCTGAAACTGAAAATGGATCAGCTGGCTGCCCAGGATGCATGGTTTGCCAGCGCAGCAACACACTGCGCCCAATCTGATCCAGGCAATGCCGTGCATTCGTCGGCTGGTGCTTGCCCGGTGGTGATGCAGGCCATATAGTCCGCGTCCGAATTCCCATAGAGGAATCTGCGGTTGGGCAGCGCAACACGCCTGCAGCAACCGATGTTTCAGCGAGGATGAACCTGCTCGCGTGCCGGAGCGCACGCATGAGGACGCATCCAGATGCATGTTTTTTTCCTGCGCGGCATTTCCGTGTTGCCGTTTTTCCTGCTGGTCGCCTGCGGGGGCGGCGGTGGCAGCGCAAGCGGTAACAGCCCCGCCATATCCAGCCAGACTGCGCCTGCCGCAACGCCTACCCCTTTGCCATCGCCATCGCAGATCGATTGCAGCGGCCCGGCGTGTGGCGCACTTGAAGGCGGCCAGTACGCCGGGCAAGGTGTTGCCAGCTGGCTTTACACCAATGCCGGCAACACCGCTGCGCCGGTTTCCGTGCAATTGAGCAATGTGGCAGGGCGCACCGCCACACTGGTGCTGAGCAACCCCTCCGGCGATGCCATGGCATTGCTGCCCGCCACGGCCAGCGCCAATATGCTGACGCCGCCTGCGCAGGCAGACCATATTGCCAGCTTCAATCGGGATGGCTTCCTCGCGTACATGAGCGCGCCCGCGCAGCGCGTCTTGCGCGCCACCCGCGGTAGCGCGGAGCAGCCCGGCGCAAGCCGCATGTGGGTGCACGAAGACGAAAGCGAGCGGCAAACCACGCTGGTGCGCCAGCTCACCGCGCAAGATGGCCGCATCGTGAACATCTGGCTGGAAAACGGTCAGCAGGGGGCGGGCAAGATCGACGATGCATTGCTCGATCGCCTGGCCAGCCGCGTTGCCGGCCGCTCCGACGCCGCATACGAACTGGTGACCGGTCTGGCCGGCCCGGTCTGGGGTACGCACGCCATTGCCAGCCTGATCGCTGCCGAGCAGCCGCTCAATGTGGTGCTGCTCGATTTCGATCATGATGCACAGCCTTGGGGGCTGGTCGGATATTTCTGGTCGCGCAACAATTTCACCCGTGCTGCCAATGCACGCAGCAACGCTGCGCTGGCGGTATTTCTGGATACCGAAACGCTGTATCTGGGCGGGCCGCAGGCATTCGATACCACCGTCAGTACGCTGGCACACGAGCTCACGCATGCCGCCAACTTCTACCGCCGCGGCGTGCAGCTGTACCAGCCACCGGCCAGCAGCCAGGCATTCGATATCTGGCTGGAGGAGATGACCGCCATGATGGCGGAAGACCTGCTGGCTGCGCGCCTCACGCCCGGCTTCAACGCGGTGCGCGATCTGCGCATGCGCGATTGGCTGACCGCCACCGCATACAACTGCGATTTCAGCGTTTACGCCGCCGCGGACAGCCGCTGCAACAGTTACAGCGTGGGCGGCAGTTTTTCGGCCTACCTGTTGCGCCAGTACGGCGTGGCGTTTTACCGCCAGTTGCTGGGCGCACAGGGGCAGGGCGACGATATCGCGCTGCTGGATGCGCAGTTGCGCGCGTACGGCAGCAATCTGGGCACCGCGCAGCGGCGCTGGCAGGCCAGCATGGCCGGCTTGCCGGCAGGCAGCCCGGCAGGGCTGGGTTTCCCGGAGCGTAACGATGCAGGTTATCTGTTATCTGCGATGGATGTGGTCAGCATCGGCGGCAACTTGCGCTGGCCGGCCAGCATGCCGCAAAAGCTGCAGGCACACGGCGCTTACCCGATGCAGCGCACGGGGCTGGGGGCCAGCTACAGCGAAACGGTGATGCTGCCGGCCGGCGCGCAACTGACGGTGCTGGTGCAGTAGCGGGTGGCGAAAAAAAGCCCCAACGATCTGCCGGGGCTGTAGTCCAGCACATCATTGCAGATGTGCTACCGGCATGACTCCCTACCCCAGCGAGGAAAGGGCGTAGCGGGATGCCAGCCGGTAGGGCCACTGTCCCATGCCGGCCGGGCGTGGCCTATCAGGGCTTTCTGAAAACCGCTGCGGATTTTTCTGTTCTGCGCTGTGCAGCCATCAAATCCTGGCCTCGGTCAGCATCAATGCGATGCTGAACGTGGTGCCCACGCCAGGCTGGCTGTGCAGCGTGATCGTGCCCTGCATCTGTTCCACCAGGCATTTGCACAGCGCCAGGCCCAGGCCGCTGCCGCCATGGCGGATACGCTGGCTGTCGAGCCGCTGGCTGAAGGGCTCGAACAGGTCTTGCTGCTGATCTTTGGGGATACCGATGCCCGTATCGGCCACCTCGAGCGTCACCGCCACCAGCCCCTGGCCCCGCCCCAGTGCGGCAAGCCGTACGGTAATTCCGCCTTGCTCGGTGAATTTCAGCGCGTTACTCAGCAAGCTGCTTACCAGTTGCTGCCAGTGTTGCGGGTCTACCCACACCATGGATTTGCGTGCCAGCGTGGTATCGAGCTGCAGTTGCAGGTTTTTATGCTGCGCTTCGTGCCGATAGGTATCCAGCTGTGCTGCAAGCTGCGTCACCAGGTCGACGGGTCGGGGTGCCAGCGGATGCTTGCCCGCTTCCAGCTGGCTGAGCTGCTGCAGGTCATCCAGCAGCGCGCGCAGGTTGATGGCTGCCGCGCGTGCTACCTGCAGCGGCTCCTGCTGCGGGGGCGACTGCGCCAATGCCAGATCCAGCATCGCCACGATGCTTTGCACCGGCACGCTGATTTCGGTGCCCATGGAGGCCAGGAAAGCGCTCTTGGCATGGCTGGCGCGCTCGGCTTTTTCGTTGGCGTTGCGCAAGTCGATCAGCGCCTGGTCGCGGTCAGTGACTTCAACGCTGCCGCAGATGAACCCCAGATAGCGCTGCTGCTCGTCAAGATAAGGCCGCCCCCAGTGGCGCAGGATGTGCTCGCTGCCCGCGATATTGAGTGTTACGTCGCGCGAATACGGCTTGCGCAATGCCGCGGCGGCCATCAACTGCTGGTGTACCAGCCTGGCGTTATCCGTTGCCAGCTCTTCGGTTTCGTACAGCCGCTTGCCCTTGATATCGGCCAGTTGCACGCGGAACTGCTGCAGGTAGTGCTGGTTGCAGGTAATCAGCCGGCCTTCCGGATCGCGCACGCACACTGCATGCGGCAGCGCATCCAGCATCTTGTGCAGCAGATCAAGCTCGCGTTGTTGCGCCGCATCGAGTGGCTGCGCCGGGGGTGTTGCATCGTCCGGGGTGCCCTCCACCAAGCCATGGCGGCGGGCGATATCGATCAATTCCAGCAATGATCCGGCGTTCAGCTTCTGCTTCAGGCGGATCTTGTAGGTGCTGATGGTTTTGTCGCTTAGCGCCAGTTGCCCGGCGATGGCGATATTGCTCATGCCCTTGGCCAGCAGTTGCAGCACCGAGAGCTCGCGGCTGGATAGTTCCTTCAGCGTGGCATCGGCGCCATCGCCCACCGCAATATGGTTGCCCGGCGTGAGCACATGGCTGGGAAAATAGCTGTGGCCATGCAGCACCGCATTGACGGCCACTTTCAATTCATCCAGGTCTTCTGCCTTGCTGACAAAGCCGGCGGCACCCGCTTCCAGGCAGCGCAGCGCAAAGTACTCGGTGTTCTGTGCGGTCAGCACCAGCACCTTGGGCCTGGTCGGCATCGCCTCCAGCCGTTCCATCACGGCCAGGCCGCCCAGCCGCGGGATGGCCAGGTCGAGGATCATCAGCGCGGCTTTGCCGTCGCGCGCCAGCTGCACCGCGTCGATGCCATTGTCGGCTTCGGCCAGCACCTGGTGGCCTTCGGCTTCCATCAGCAGCCGCAACGCATGCCGCGTCACCGGCTGCTCATCAACAATGACGATCCCGCTCATCTGCAATCACCCGCTGTACCGACACAGCTAAGGGTAGTGCCTGCCGGCGCAAAGCGAAATCCGGCAATCGCCGGGGGTACATCGATTTGCCGCTGACGCTGCACCGCCTGTCGTCGGGCGCGGCGCGTTTCGGAAATCCACTACAGCTGCTTCGGAGACCCACGGCATACGCATCCGGCATGCAAAAGCAGACTGGTCTCCATCGCAACGTATTGGAGAACAGCCATGAAAACCGCCAATCTGATCCAGGTATCCACGCTGGAAAAAATGCGCCGCAACGTGCTGGCGCAAGCCGTCGGCCTGGTGCTGGCAGGCTTGGGCGGCGGCTTCGCGGAGCGCGCCGATGCGGAAACCAATGTCACCGTTGCGGGCAGTGCGGGTATCAATACCGCTGGCGTGCACGACGACGAAAGCGTGAAGCTGAGTGCCACCAACACCACCGGTGTGCAGGCACAGAATGGCGTGATCGAATTCGAGCATGGCGCGGTAGTTTCGGGCGCGACCACTGCAGCCATCGCCAATGGCCAGAAGGGCCTTGTTGCCGGTGCCGGTGGCCAGATCAACGCCGATGAAGCCAGCGTGGTCATGGTGCCCAAGACCGCAGCCGGCGCGGCGGTTACCGCCAGCAACATGACCGGCGTGGTGGCGGAAAACGGCGGTACGGTGCTGCTCGATGACGCAGTCGTTACCATGGGGGGCGGTGCAGCGGGCCAGAACAACAACGGCCTGGTTGCCACTGGTGCGGCCAGCCGTATTGATTTCAATGGCAGTGCGGTCAATACCCAATCCAAGGGTTCGGTGGGTGCGTTGGTGCAGGATGGCGCGGCCATCCATTTTGGTAGTGGCAGCACAGTGACTACCACCGGGGCAAACAGCACCGCTACCGCCAGCCACGGCCTGAAAGCCACCGGGAATGCCAGCCGCATCAGCGGTAACGGTGTCACCGTGAATGTGGCCGGCGGCTATGCCAATGGCGTGCTTGCGGAAGACGGCGCCGGCATCAGCCTGGTGGATACCACCATCAACACCAACGTGGCTGGCTATGGGCATGGCGTGGTGGCCGCGGGTGCAAACAGCAAGGTCGAGCTTTCCGCCGGTTCCGTCACCACTGGCGGCAAGGGCGCGGTGGGCGTGTGGGCAAAGGACGGTGGCACGGTGCAGCTTGGCAATGGTGCCCGCGTCAACACCAGTGGCGCTGCGGTATCTGCAGCCACACCGCCGGCTGGCGAGAAAGCACTCAGCATCAGTCACGGTTTGCTGGCAACGGGTAGCGACAGCCGCATCGACGGCAGCGGCGTCACTATCAATATCGCCGCTACATCGGCCAGTGGTGCCCGAGCCGAGGATGGTGCGGTGATTACGCTGCAGGACAGTACATTCAACAGTACCGGTGCAGCCACCACCACCACGACCACCGCAGTGCTGCACGCCCAGAACGGCGGGCAGATTACCGGTAACGGCCTCGATGTGACTGCATCGGGTACCAATGTGGGCGGTGCACGGGCCGAGGGCACCGGCAGCAACGTCGCTTTGCAGGACAGTACCGTGCAGCTGAGCGGTGCTGGTGGCGTAGCCAACCCGGCCGCTGCGGTGCGGGCCATGAATGGCGCCAGCGTGAGCGTAGCCGCCAGCAAGCTCTCGGCCGAGGGCGCCTTTGGCCACGGGGTATCGGTGGAAGGTGCGGGCTCGCAGGCGCTGGTGACCGATAGCGCAATCGTGGCCAACGGCAATCGCGCCATGGGCGTGTATGTGACCGGCGGGGCCAATGCCCGCGTCAGCAACAGCAGCGTGCTGCTGGATTCGCCCGCTGGCGCAACCGGCCCCTTTGCACCGGGCGTGCAGGTAGAAGGTGCAGGCTCGACACTGGTGCTGACGGATACCGATGTGCACACCACGCAAAAAACCAGCTATGGCGTACGTGCGTTGGACGGCGCTGCGCTCGACATCACCAATGGCCGCATCAGTACCGAAGGCAATTATTCGACCGCAATCAGCGCGGCCAATGCCACGATCACTGCCAGCAACGTCACCGTGCATACCTCGGGCAACGACAACGCGATGGGCGTGATTGCCGATGCCGGCAGCACCGTCACCCTGAACGGTGGTTCGGTCACTACCACCGGCAATGGCTCGCCGGTAGCCTCCAACCTTACCTTCCCGCATGGGCTGGCATCGCGCAACGAAGGCGCACTGCTGGTTGCCAACGGCACCAGCGTGCTTACTACCGGTAGCCAGGCTTATGGCGTGGCTGTTGATGATGGCGGCACGATGATCCTCAACAACCTGTCGGTCAGGACAGAAGGCGATGCCTCCAGAGGCCTCTACGCCGGTATCGGTGCCGCCAAGCCGGGCAATGTCAGCCTGACCACAAATGGCGTGACGGTGGAAACCATGGGCGACAATGCTGCCGGCGCAATCACCAGCCGCAAGTTCAAGGATGAAACCGCACAGCTGAATCTCAACGACACCAGCATCCATACCCACGGTGCGCAATCGCATGGCTTGCAGGCTGAATCCGGTGCCGCGCTGGCCGCCACCAACACCGTGGTGGCTACCGAGGGTGCCGGTGCGCATGGTGCCATCGTCAACAGCGCACCCAGTACGATCACGCTGGACAAGGTCAGCATTGCCACCACAGGCGATGGCGCACACGGTACGTTTGCCAGGAATGGCGGCGCATTGCAGGCCGACAATACCAGCGTGAGCAGCACCGGTGCCGATGCCGCCGCCCTTTACCTGCAAGGCGACAATGGCAACGAGGCCACCGCGCAGTTCGACAACAGCGTGCTGGGCAACCACCATGGCGCCACCATCAACGTGGCCGGCGCTGCCAGCGTCAAGCTCGGCAACGTGCTGGCTGGCGGTAGCGGCCACTGGTTGAACGTGGACGGCTCTGCCGGCACCGCCGGCCTGGCCGATCTGGATCTGTCCGGCTCGGTGGTGAACGGTGCCGCCAGTACCGCTGCCGGCAGCAACGCCAATGTGGTGATGCGCGATACCAGCATCTGGAACATGACCGGCAATTCCAACCTCAGCACGCTGCACAACCGCTTCAGCCTGATCGACTTCGGCGCCCCCGCCGGCAACGCCTACAAGCAGCTGAGCGTGAACAACTACCACGGTGACAACGGCACCATTGCACTCAATACCTATCTGTTCGACGACAATTCGCCTTCCGACCAGTTGGTGATCGATGGCGGCAACGCAGACGGCAGTACCAATCTGCAGATCCGCAATGCCGGTGGTGCCGGTGCGCTCACCACCGGTAACGGCATCAAGGTGGTGGATGCGATCAACGGCGGCACCACCGGGCAGCAGTCGTTCCGCCTGCTCAGCCAGGTGAAGGCCGGCCCGTATGAATACAATCTGCATCGCGCCAGCCTGGATGACAGCAATGCCGAAGCCTGGTACCTGCGCTCGGGCCGGGACGTTGCACCGACGCCCACCCCGGTCAATCCGACTCCGACGCCGGTCAATCCGACACCCACCCCGGAACCTGCCAACCCGACGCCTGTTCCGGTCAACCCCACCCCGACACCGGTGAACCCGACGCCTGAACCAGCCAACCCCACCCCGGTGCCGCAGGATCCGGCCATCCCCAGCCAGCGGCCGCAGGATTCGGTATTGCCGGCACCCACACCGGTCCCGAGTGCACCGCAAGCACCGATGTATCGCCCGGAAACATCGCTTTACAGCGGCATCCCGGCGTTATCGCTGATCTACGGGCGTGTCATGGTCGATACCCTGCATGAACGGGTGGGGGAAGAGCGCCGCCTGTACAGTGATCCGCTGCCGGCAGAAGCAATCGATCGCCGTGAACCATCGCTGGGCTGGGGCCGGGTGATCTACCACGCTGGCGAGGATGCGTTGGGCAATGTCGATTCCACTTACGACCTGCGCGCCGTGCAGCTGGGCATGGATCTGTACCGCCGCGAAGATACCGATGGCAGTACCGACCAGGCCGGGCTGTCGGGCAGCCTGGGCCGGATCGAGGGTGACCTGATGCATACCGATGGGCGTCATGCCGGTACCGATGCACTGCGTGCGTTCGGCATTGGTGGCTATTGGACGCATTTCACCCCGGAAGGCGCTTATCTGGATAGCGTGCTGCAATACAACCGCTTCCATGTGGAGGCCCAGCCGGATGACATGGCTGCACTCAAGACCCGCGGCCATGGCCTGACCGCTTCGCTCGAAGCCGGCTACCCGTTCCAGATCAGTGAAAGCAGGCAGCTGTATCTGGAGCCGCAGGCGCAGGTGATCTATTCCAGGGTCAAGCTCGATGGCGCCAGCGACGGTGCCGCCGACGTGCGCTTCGATAACGTCGATTCGCTGACCGGCCGCCTTGGGGTACGCCTGTACAAGGACTGGCTGCGCACGGACGACAACGGCAAGACCTTCCGTACCAGCGCCTGGCTGCGCCCCAGCGTGTGGCACGAGTTCAGGGGCACGCCTGCCACCGCGTTCTCGTCGGCAGATGGCTACATCCCCTTCGTGGTCAACATGAAGGGCACGTGGGGCGAGGTCAACCTGGGTGTGGATCACCAGGCCAGCGAGGATACGACGCTGACCGGCTCGGTGGGTTACCAGCAGTCTTTTGAAAAGGACAGCCGCGGCTACGAAGCGATGATCGGCCTCAAGATCAAGTTCTGATCGCACCCGCTGACCGTTCTTGCACCCCGATGGCTTGCCATCGGGGTGTTTGCATTTGCGCTGCCATACGCGGTGAACCCAGGCAGTGAATTAGCCCGGTGGCAAGCAAAAGCCCCGCTCGAAGGCGGGGCTAGAAATTGGTGCAAGGCGTATCGGACTCAGCCTTGCCTAAGTCATCCACTGGGGATGGGCGAACGATAAGCAATGCATGTTACCGCAGCATGAAGCGTTACCGGGCATTGAAGGATCGGCCTGCCACGGGGCTGGATGGGCAAGGATGCTTGGGCGCAGCTGGCACTACGATTACAATTGCCGCTGGCTGGTGAGCGATGGATGCTGACCGGCCCGATTCAAATGTCGGTGGGATGAAGCAATGGCTTTCGATATACCCGATTCAGCGGAGTTACGTGCAGCGCTGGCCGATGCAGGCACCATGCGGCGCATTCGCACGGCCCTGCATGACACCCATCCGGGCAGCGCCAGCTGGGATGACATGCGCGTGTTGCGTGTGTACTTTGCCGAGCGCGAACGTTGGCCGGGCCTGCTATCGACCGGCTCGAAGAACGTACCGGCAACGGGGGCAACGCCGGCACCTGCGCCTGCGCCTGCCGCAGCGCGCAGCAGCAGTGCAGCGCCTTATTTAGAGGCAACGGCCACTACCATCGCCCCAACCCCGACGCCCGCGTCAACGCCCGTGGCCAAAACCTGGATAGAGATCCAGCTGCTGGGAGAGGACGACAAACCCATTCCCGGTGAAAAATACGAAATCACCTTGTCGAATGGCCTGGTATTGAGCGGTTACCTGAATGCAGAAGGTCTTGCCAGAGTGGATGGGCTGGACCCGGATACCTGCCAGATATCCTTCCCGGAGCTGGACAAGGATGCCTGGTCCCCGATTTGAGCGAGGCGAGGTGCGGCCGGCGAGGTGTGGCCGGCGAGGTGCGCACGATGCCGCCAGCAGCAGGGCGGCGCTCAGCAGCCATGCGCGGCGATGAGCGCATCCTGCGTCGCTTGGTCAAGCATGCCGCTTCTTTCCATGTCCTGGTCCCATTGGAAGCTCGCCAGTGCCAGGACCGTGGTCAGGTCCAGCATGCCGGCAGAGAATTCGCCTTGCAGATAGCCCAGGTTTTGCAGGCGGGCCTGCGCGCCGCTGGCGGTGTCCACCGGATCGAGCCGGCGTGGGGCCAGCGGGATATCCAGGATTTCGCCTGATGCCAGCGTGACTGACACCTGGCCATGGCCGGTGTCCGGCATCACCGGCAACGTCAGGCCCCCTTGCGCATCGGTGCTGGTTTCCAGCGGAGGGCGCCCCGCTATTTCGATGCGGCATGGCCGGTTGGCAAGGGCCTGCCCGTTGATGGCGAGCGTAAGCGCAAGCCGCGCAGGCACGCTGTGGCGCCGGAAACGGTGGCGTTGCCCGGTCTGGCCATCCAGCGTCTTGATGTCGATGGCAGGCACAAACAGCTTGTCGCCCTCCTGCAGCACGTGCATGGATGCCCGCGTATCGCGTAGCGGCTGGTTTTTGGCATGGCCCCACAAGGTCGCCGGCAAAAGGCCCGCGTTGTAGGCAAGATTGTCGACACTGTCTTCCTTGCCGAGCTGAACCCAGGCATTGCTCATGGCATCATTTCCGTACGCCTGGCGGGTAGCCTTTGCCAGCCAGATGGTGCTTGAGATCGTCGCTCGGCACCGCGCCATCGCTCTCCAGCCAGGTCTGCAAATCATCCAGCGCGGTTGCAAACAGCCGGCAACGATTGAGCCGCTCCGCACGCGAACCGCAATTTTCATAGCCGGTCTGCAGCTCGGTCAGGTCCTCGTTCATGCTGAAGATACGGGTATGGTAAGCATCAAGCGGGGCTTCAAGGTCAATAATCACCGTCAGCCGGTAGAGGTCTTTTTTCATCGCTTGCAGCAGCAAGGGATCCTTGGAAAATGCTTCTTCAGCCACCAGCAGTTCTCTGACCACGTTATCGAATTTGGGTTGCTCTGCCTGGCTGAAGTCCGCTCCGGCCAGCCTCAGGTTTTCCAGTCGCGTTTGCACCGGCATATCCAGCGGCACCTCATCTTCTTCCAGCAGGCCGGCTTTCAGCAGCAGATCCTGCAGCTGGCTTTTCAGCTCCTGGTAGCGGTCCTCTGCACCCGGCAGGGGGCCGGCGTCGCGCTCTTCCTGATGTTTGGCGCGTGCCGCGGCGACCTTGTCACGCAGTTGCGCGAGCTTTTTGGCTTTGGGGCCAATTTCCTTGGTCAGTTTGCGGTATGCATCAAGCAACTTGTTATAACTGATGTCCAGGTCACGGGTGTCCGGCTGCGATTCATCGGCACTGGATGCGGCGTTTTCGGCGCGTATCGTTTCCGCCAGATCCAGCTGGGGGCGAAAGCGCTCTTTGACTGCCAGCAGGGTGATATGGTTGACGCTATGCAAGGCAACCGGGGTCAGCGTGGTCTGGAAACGCAGCTGCTGGCTCCAGACAATCAGCGCATCCAGTGCCAGCGCAGAGTATTCGGCCCGCGGGTTGACTGCCTCCAGCAAGGCGGACAGTGCATCTTGCTCTGCAGTGCTTTCCTGCACGATGAAATCGAGAATGGCCGGGCGGGTATCGGTCAGGGCGGGTGCTGCATGCCCCTGGGGAAGCCCGCCGTGATTGGCCACCATGATGAAGAACGCACGCAGCTTGACCAGATGACGCGCGCGGGCTTCTTTCAGGCGTGGCCGGTTCAGCCCAACGGTGCCTATCGTGCGGGCGATGCGCGGTATGTGCCTGGCAACGTCATGTGCCAGCTCGCCAAATAGCTCGATCGGGTTGGCCAGGGCCTCTGCGGTACGCGGGTCGTAGCGGATCAACTGGCGCAGCAGTGCATCCGTGGATGCCGGGTCGAGCAGCAGGTGCTCCTCGGCCTGGGTGGGGTTGGCCGGGGTTGCACGGGGTGTATCCGGCCACACGTCGAACAGGTTGCGCTTGTACGCCTGGTTGCACTGTTTGCAACTGAGAAACAGATTGCCCCAATCGGCAGACAACCAGAAATAGCCGGGATGATCATCCAGCGTGATTTCGGCGCGGGCGTCGTCGGGGTCCACCCGCGTCACTTCTGCCTTGGGACGGAAGTGCTCCACGTCGCCCACATCCGTATCCATGATGAAGCTTTCGCAAAATGCACATTTGCCGTGGTGGGCCACGATCAGGCGCTGCTTGGCTGCCGGGTCGGAGTAATAGCTGTAGGTGCTGAAGAGCTTGCTGGCATAGCGCTGGAAAACCTTGCCGCGCCCCTTCCGGTAAAGGGCGTGTTTCTTCAGGTTGGCCTTGTAGGTGTCGTTGTCGGTGCGGCCTGTCAGTGCAAACTGGCGCGCGGCATTCTGGAATGCCGCTCCGTTGCCTGTCAGTACGCCCGGCGCGTCTGGCTTGATGATCTGGCGCATTGCTGGCCGTGCCTGTTCTTGAAGGTGAAAGAGTGGGTAGGGGGCAGGTTTTCCCTGTGCCCGTGCCGGGTGTTGCCTGCTGTGGCAGCCGGCGTTCAGCTCATTACGTAGCGGTTCTTGCCGCCGCGCTTGGCACGATACATGGCCTCATCCGCCTGGCCCAGCAGCGCATCGCCGTCGCTGCTGTCTTCTGCGTGCCGGATGGCAATGCCGATGCTGGTGGAAATGGTGACGTGCTGCCCCTCCAGCGGGAAGGGGTCGGCCATGGCAGCGATAATCTTGCCGGCAACCTGCGCGGCATCCTGCGGCGCATCGGTCAGTCCCTGCAGCAGGATGGTGAATTCGTCGCCGCCCAGCCGCGCCACGCTGTCCATCTCGCGCACGCAGGCCTTGAGCCGGCCGGCAAACTGCTTCAGGAGTTCGTCGCCCGCATCGTGACCCAGGCTGTCGTTGACGCTCTTGAAGCCATCCAGGTCGAGGAACAGCGCCGCCAGCGGGCGCTTGTGGCGCTTCTGGCGCAGGATGGCGCCTTTCAGTTCTTCCAGCATGGCGCGGCGGTTGGGCAGGCCGGTGAGCGTATCGGCAAACGCCTGGTCACGCAGTTGCGCCATCAACTGGTTGATCTGGCTGATGTCCTGCACCATCTGGTAGTAGCCGCGCACATGGTGGCTGGCGTCTTCATCCGGCACCATGGTGTAGCGCACATCGCGCACCAGCCCGTGAAAGCGCTGGGTGAGGTTGAACTTCACCGTCATGCCCTGCATCACCTTGTCGATATAGGGTTGCAGCTGCTCGCGGTCCGGCTGGCTTAGCAGCCGGTAGGCCTCCTTGCCGATCAGCGCCTTGTGATCGAGATCCAGCCATTCGCCATACAGCGCATTGACGAAGCGGTATTTGCGCTGGCGGTCGATATACGCAATCAGGATGGGCAGGTGATCGATGATGGTGATCAGCTCATGCCGCGCGTCCACCAGCTCGGCGGTGCGCTCGATCACGCGCTGTTCCAGGCTGCGCTGCATGGTTTCCAGCGCAGCGGTGGCCGCCTTGCGCAGCTCGATGTTCTCCACGATCAGGATGAAATGCTCGGCCACGCCCTGTTCGTTGCGGTGCAGCGCCACCGTGAGATTGCCCCAGAAGTGCTCGCGATGCCCGCGGTGAAAGCGCACTTCCTGCTGGAAATCCGTGATGTAGCCGGAAATCAGCCGGCTGGTCTGTGCGCTGAGTTTTTTCCAGTCCGCTGCATCGACCAGATCACTGAGCGAGCATTTGAACAGCGTATCGCGCCGGTAGCCCAGCAGGTCGATCAGGTAGGAGTTGGCAGTCAGCCACTGGCCATCCGGCGTAATGTGCGCAATACCCATCGGCGCCTGCTCGAAGGTTTCGCGGTATAGCGCTTCCTGCTGGTTCAGTGCCTGCTGGGTATCCACGTGCAGCTTGCGCGACAGCTTCACCAGCTCGCGCGCCTGCAGCGCCTGCTCGGCCACGTGGCCCAGGTCCTGCAGTGCCTGCAGGTCTGCGGCGTCGAGCTGGCGCGGTTGCTGGTCGATCACGCACAGCGTGCCCAGCGCCAGCCCGTCGCGTGATTTCAGCGGTTGCCCGGCGTAGAAGCGCACGTGCGGCTGGCCGGTAACCAGCGGGTTATCGACAAAGCGTGCATCGGCATGCGCATCGTTGACCACCATGGCGCCCTCGCCATTGATGGCGTGCGCGCAGAACGACAGCTCGCGCGCGGTTTCGCTCACATCCAGCCCGTAACGCGATTTGAACCATTGCCGGTCGGTATCGACCAGCGTGATCAGCGCCACCGGCATGCCCAGGATGCGTGCGGCCAAGCGCGTGATGCGGTCGAAGTCATCCTCGGCAGGCGTATCGAGGATATCGAGCCGGTGCAGCAGCGCGATGCGCGCTGCTTCGTTGGCCGGGAGGGAAGGGGCAATCACCGTGGTTTATCCTGGGTATGGCCACTGTTGTTCATCGATTCGGGTCGGGTTGCCGCATGCCGGGCTGATTGCGGTCAGGCGCGCTCCACACTGCCGGAATCCGCTTCGAAGATGCCTTCCAGTTCTTTCATGGCATCGCGCGTAGTCTGGATCAGCTGTGTTTCTTCATGATAGGTCGCATGCTGGCGTGTCAATAGCTGTTCATCCTGCAGCAGGAATTTTGCAGCGGTTTTTTCTGCATCCTCAGCCGGGGTGCCCAGCCGCTCCAGCACTTCACGGCCCAGTGCCACGCTCGACAGCAGGGTTTCGCGGTGGATCACGGTGATGCCCAGATCCATCAGCCGGTAGGCATGGAAGCGGTTGCGTGCCCGTGCGTACACCGGCAGCTCGGGAAAGTGCTCCCGCACCATCTCGGCGGTCTTCACCGAGGCCTCGATGTCATCGATGGCCAGCACGAAGATCTCGGCCTTGTCCGCTCCGGCGGCGCGCAGCAGATCCAGCCGCGATGCATCGCCGTAAAACACCTTGTTGCCGAACTTGCGGACGAAGTCCACCTGATCGGGGCTGATCTCCAGCGCGGTGAAGCGGATTTTGCGCATGCGCAGCAAACGCGCCACGATCTGGCCAAAGCGGCCGAAGCCCGCCACGATCACGCGGCTGGCTTCGTGCGGGGTGATTTCATCGAATTCGCGCTGCGGGCGTGCGGCCAGGCGCGGGGCAATCCAGCGCTCGTGCGCCAGTGCCACCAGCGGTGTGGCCGCCATCGACAGGGTGACCACCATCACCAGCATGTCGGCCTGGCGGCCATCCATCATCTGCTGCTGGGTGGCCAGGTTGAACAGCACGAAGGCAAATTCACCGCCCTGCGCCAGTGCGACACCCAGGTGGCGGGCGCTATGGTCGCCGGCGCCGGTAATGCGGCCGATGAAATACAGCACGCAGAACTTGGCCGCCATCAGCGCCAGCGTCAGCCCGATCAGCAGCAGCGGCTCTGCCGCCAGCAACGCCAGATTGGCCGACATGCCTACCGCAATGAAGAACAGCCCCAGCAGCAAGCCCTTGAAGGGCTCGATATCCGCTTCCAGCTCGTGCCGGTATTCGGAATCGGCCAGCAGCACACCGGCCAGGAAAGCCCCCAGCGACATCGACAGCCCGGCAGATTCCATCAATAGCGCGGTACCCAATACCAGCAGCAATGCGGCGGCGGTAAACGCTTCATTGCTGCCGCTTTTGGCCACCAGCCGCAATGCCGGCCGCAGCAGGTAATGGCCACCCACCACCACGCCCACCACCGCAGCGGCGGCAATGGCGATGTCCTGCCAGCCTATGGCTGCATCGGCCGAATTACCCAGCAGCGGCAAGATCACCAGCAGCGGAATCACCGCCAGATCCTGGAACAGCAGAATGGAAAAACTCTCGCGCCCGTGGCGGGTGGTCAGCTGGTTTTTTTCTGCCAGCATCTGCAACACAAAGGCGGTGGACGACAGCGCTAGCCCCAGGCCGGTAACGATGGCCGCAGCCGGCTTCAGCCCCAGCGCCCATCCAGCCAGCGCCAGCACCACGCCGGTAATGCCCACCTGCAGGCTACCCAGGCCAAATACCGAGCGGCGCAGCACCCACAGCCGCGACGGCTGCAGCTCCAGGCCGATCACGAACAGCAGTAGCACCACGCCCAGCTCGGCAAAGTGCAGCACCGCATCCACATTGGAAACCACTTTCAGTGCATACGGCCCCAGCAGCATGCCGGCGGCCAGGTAACCCAGGATGGCGCCCAGCCCGCCACGGCGGAACAGCGGCACCATGACAACGGCAGCGGCGAGGAAGGCGGCAATCTGGGTAGTGAGCGTCATGTTTGCGGTGGGGGATCGGTCAGCCCGCAAGCATAACGCGATTAATGCAGATTCAACGTGTCAAAGCCTGCCGAATCCCGTCAAAATGCTGTTGCCAGTGCGCCGGCACTGATCGTGGCCCTTCACGATCTGGCCAGCGACTGTTGCTGCACGCCCGTGCTGGCCGAGCGGAACAGGCTGAGCTGGTAGCGGAAGTAACGGCTGGCAACGCGCAAGGTCAGCCGGGCCAGCCACGCACATAGCAGCAGCGTCAGCGAGCCAAGGATCAGCATGCCCGCGCCCAAGCCCAGCAGCACCTGCTTGCCATGGCGCCCCATCAGCCCTTGCAACCTGAACTGCTGTTCGCCATCGCTCAGCAGCAACATGCTGCCATCCTGCCCGGTTTCGATATGCACGCTGCCATCGGGCGATTCGATGTGGATGCTGCCGGCACCGCTGGCATTGCTGATCAGTACCCGCTCCCCTTCGTCCCCCTGAATGTTGATAGCGAGGTTGCCACCTTCCTGGCTGACCGCCGCATGCCGTTGCCAGCCGGACAGCAGGTATTGATCACCGGGCCAGTCAAACAACGCATTGCCGGCCCACAACATGGTCAGCAGCAAACCGCCGAGCGCCACGCTGAAAGACAGCACGAGCGCCGCGGTGAGCAGGCTCAGGTAAATCAGGAAAGGCACGGCCAGCACGAAGTTGAGCAGCCCCAGGCCCGCAGTGGCGGCGATCACACCCCATAACGAGCCGAAGGATTTTTGCTGCTCCCAGCGCGTGATGCTGCTTCTGGCCCGCAGCTCGCGCGCCAGTTGCTGCGGATCACCCAGCGCACGGGCCACGTCTTCCTCGCTGCGGCCTTCGGCCAGCGCTTCGCGGAAGTATTCGCGGCAATCGGCCAGTGCTTCATCGATCACCGCGCGGGGCAGGCCGGCCAGCGCCTGTTCCAGTGCGTGCGTATAACTTTGCTCATTCATTGCTGATGCTCCATTGCAACGCTGCCCGGTACGAGCACGCTGTCTATTTCGGAAACGAATTCTCGCCACTCGCGCTGCATGGCAGCCAGCGCGGCATGGCCGGCGGGCGTGAGCTGGTAGTACTTGCGCGATGGCCCGGCGCTGGATTCAACCAGGTAAGTGGTCACCCAGGCCTCGTCCTGCAGGCGGCGCATCAGCGGGTACACGGTGCCTTCGCTGATGGCCATCGAGCGCGATAGCTGGTTGACAATGTCGTAGGCGTAGCTGTCGCCGCGCGCCAGTACCGCCAGCACGCACAGCTCCAGCGCACCTTTCTTCAGTTGGGTTTTCACCTGGCTCCGCCCTGTGGGCTGTTGCTTGAATGACTACACTCTATAACCATGTACTTTGTAATACAAGGTATATGCATGCCGCGACTGAAGCGCTTTGCAAAAACCGGTATTTGCTGGTTTTTTCCGTGCATTCTGTGTGTTTATGCAAAGTTTGGTTATATGGCGTTTATTCAAAATTATTTGTGGATATATAAAACGAGGTTTACATTTCCTGTCATTCGATTCAGTCGCCGCATCCAGGGCGACCTCAGGGGGATGAAATGAGCACCGAACAACCCACGCTGCTCTCGCTGCAAGGCGGGGAAGTACAACCCTTGTCGATACGCGCCAAGGCGCTGGTGTTTGCAGACCCGGCATCGCGCCAGCTGCTGCAATACCTGGAGCGCCTGGCGCCGTCCGAGGCACCGGTGCTGATCATCGGCGAAACCGGCACCGGCAAGGAGCTGGTGGCACGGCATGTGCACCACCTTTCCGGGCGCAAGGGGCCATTCGTGGCCGTCAATTGCGGCGCCATCAGCGAACACCTGGCAGAGAGCGAACTGTTTGGCCACGAATCCGGCGCGTTTACCGGTGCAGTGGGCCGGCGCGAAGGCTGGTTCGAGGCCGCGCATGGTGGCACGCTGTTCCTGGATGAAATCGGCGATCTGCCGCTGGCATTGCAGGTGAAGCTGCTGCGCGTGCTGCAAGAGCGCGAAGTGGTGCGCATCGGCTCACGCAAGCCCATCCCGGTGGATGTGCGCTTGGTGGCCGCCACCAACATCGATCTGGATCAGGCCGTGGCCGCCGGGCATTTCCGGCTGGATCTGCTGTACCGGCTGAACATTGCCCAGGTGCGGCTGCCGCCGCTGCGCGAGCGCACCGGCGACATTCTGCCGCTGGCCGAGTATTTCATGGGGGTATATGGCCAGCGCCTGGGCGTGCAGATACCGGCGCTGTCCGATGCCGCTTGCCAGGCGCTGATCCGCTACCCGTGGCCGGGCAATATCCGCGAGCTGGAAAACGTGATGCACTTTGCGCTGCTGGTATCCAGCGGCGAAACCATCCAGCCCGAACACCTGAAGTTTTCCGGCGGCCTGGGCCCATCGGCCCATGCTGCCGCCCCGAGCGACGAGGCGCCGCTAGCCGCGATAGCCCGCCAGCTCGACCGCCTGTTTGCTGCGCCGGGCGAGGCATTGTTCGACGATCTGGAAAACCTGATCGTCGAGCGGGCCTACAAGCACAGCCGCTACAACCAGGTACGTGCGGCCGAATTGCTGGGCATTACCCGCAACGTGCTGCGTACCTTGCTGAAACGCCACGGCCTGCTCAGCGACCCGGTTTCAGCCCCCGCCACGCCGGCCCACCCCTCCAACGAAGCAAGAGACAGCAGAACATGGAATACCGCAAACTCGGCACTACCGACCTAGACATCAGCCTGATCGGCCTTGGCACCATGACCTGGGGCGAGCAGAACAGCGAGGCCGATGCCCACGCACAGATCGATTACGCCCTCTCGCAGGGCGTGAACCTGCTGGATGCCGCCGAAATGTACCCGGTGCCACCCAAGCCGGAAACACAAGGCCGTACCGAAGAATACATCGGGACCTGGATCGCCAGGACCGGCCGCCGCCAGGACATCGTGCTGGCCACCAAGGCCGCCGGCCCGGTGCGCCAGGCGCATCAGCCGCGCCATCTGCGCAATGGCGAAACCCGCCACGATGCCAAGAACCTCAACGAGGCCGTGAACGCCAGCCTGAAGCGCCTGCAGACCGATTACATCGACCTGTACCAGCTGCACTGGCCGGACCGCAGCACCAATACCTTCGGCCGTCTGGCTTACCCGTGGATCGAAGGCGAAGAAAGCGTTGCCATCGAGGAAACGCTGGCTGCACTGGCTGACTTGGTGAAGGCTGGCAAGATTCGCCATATCGGTGTGTCCAACGAAACCCCGTGGGGTCTGGCGCAGTTCCTCAAGCATTCGGAAAACCTGGGCCTGCCGCGCATTGCGTCGATCCAGAACCCGTACAGCCTGCTGAACCGCACCTATGAAATCGGCCTGTCCGAATTCAGCCACCGCGAGCAAGTGGGCCTGCTGGCGTACTCGCCACTAGCGTTCGGCGTACTGACCGGCAAGTACCTGAACGGCGCTCGCCCGGAAGGTTCGCGCCTGGCCCTGTTCGACCGTTTCAGCCGCTACAACAAGCCGGAGGCCACGCAAGCGGTCACCGACTACGTGGCACTGGCACGCAAGCATGGCCTGTCGCCGGCGCAACTGGCACTGGCCTATGTGAACAGCCGCCCGTTCGTGACCAGCAACCTGATCGGTGCCACCACGCTGGATCAGTTGAAGGAAAACATCGACAGCGTGCAGGTGAAGCTGGGCGAGGAGATCGTGACGGAAATCGACGCGATTCATACCCGCATCCAGAACCCGGCCCCTTGAGAATCGCTAACAAACCCCTGCTGGCTGCGTTGTGCTCACTTGCCGTACGGCTTGTACTGTCTGCGTTTCGCACGCCTTGCCAGCACCGTTGCACTGGGCTTTGTTAACGACTCCAAGTGTCGTGTGGAAAACAAAAACCGGGCGCATGCCCGGTTTTTGTTTGCACCCCCGATGCATCGCGCATTGGCTGGCAGGCAAGCAGCTGCCGCAAAGGCATATGGGAAACGCTTTAGCTGCCAGATGCCGGTCAACGCTTTAGAATTGATTGCGTTTTTGATTATCTAACTTCATACAAAGCCTGCCCATGTCTGCCGATACCTTGTCGCTGCGCCATCATCGCCCGTTCGTGGCGTTCTGGCTGTCCCGCGTGTTTACTGCCGGCGCTTTCCAGGTAATGAGCGTGGCGATTGCATGGCAGATGTATACACTGACCGGCAGTGCGATGGACCTGGGCCTGGTGGGGCTGGCGGAGTTCTTGCCGAGGGTGCTGTTCATCCTGCAGATCGGCCACGTGGCAGACCGGTTTGACCGGCGCTATATCTCCGCGCTGACCAAGGTACTGCAACTGATTGCCGCCGTGGTGCTGGCAGTGGCCACCGCGCAGCACATGGTGACGCGTGAGCTGATCTTTGTGGTGGCCTTCCTGTTCGGCACTGCGCGCGCGTTCGAGATGCCTGCCATGCAGGCCATGCTGCCGGGCATCGTGCCGGCGGCCATTTTGCCGGCCGCCATTGCCGCATCGGCCTCCGCCATGCAGGCAGCCACCATCGTGGCGCCAGCGCTGGGTGGCTTCCTGTACGCCGTCGGCCCGGTGGAAACCTATGTGCTGTCCGCGCTGGTTTACGTAGTGGCCACTGTGCTGATGCTGCGCCTGCCACCGCAGAAGCCGCTGTACGTGCGCCAGGGCAGCGCGCTGCAGTCGCTGCTGGCCGGCATCCACTTCATCCGCTCGCGCCCGGACATCCTCGGCGCTATCTCGCTGGATCTGTTTGCGGTGCTGCTGGGCGGCGCCACGGCGCTGCTGCCGGTATTTGCCAAGGATATCCTGCATACCGGATCGTGGGGGCTGGGCCTGTTGCGCTCGGCACCTGCGGTGGGGGCGATTGCCATGTCGGTATGGCTGGCGCACCGGCCGATACAACGGCGGGTAGGGCACATCATGTTTTTGGCGGTGGCGGTGTTTGGCGTATCCACTATCGTATTCGGCCTGTCGCACTCGTTCTGGCTGTCCATGCTGGCGCTGGCGGTACTGGGTGCGTCGGACATGGTCAGCATGGTGATACGCGGCGCATTCGTGCAGCTGGAAACCCCGGATGAAATGCGCGGGCGCGTCAGCGCGGTCAATGGCTTGTTCATCGGCGCATCCAACCAGCTGGGCGAATTCGAATCGGGCGCAACCGCCGCCTGGTTCGGCCCGGTGGCCGCCGTGGTGCTGGGCGGGGTGGGCACGCTGGCGGTGGTGGCGCTATGGATGCGCTGGTTTCCGTCGTTGGCCAACCGCGATACCTTGCATTCAGATCGAATCGTTAAATAAGTTATATCAATCTGAAAATATATTATTTATAGGAATAATGAAGCGCTGCTAGTCTTGCTTTACCGGCCCAGTGCGGCCAAACCGGAAAGCTGCAGATGCAAGCGTATATCGTAGGCGCAGATGTGCTTGGCAATATCCCCGATGTGCTGGCTGGCTACGGCATCAAGGTGGGCCACCACGTTACCGGCCGCAATCCATCCCACCAGCGCAAGCCATCTGGCATCAAGGGCATGGATATCGTGATCCTGTTCACCGATTTCCTCGGCCACAACGTGATGCGCAACTACCGCCAGGCCGCGCAGGCCGCCAACGTGCGCTTCGTCGCCTGCCGCCGTTCCACTTGCGCACTGGCTACATCGCTGGACAAGATCGGCGCGCCCAAACAGTGTGCTGATTGCCCGGAGCGTACGCGGCACTAAGAGCCGCAAATAGCAGCGAGTATTTAAGATTGACCAGTGGCGTTGATAGTCATCGCCACTGGCTCTCGAGACGCACATCCCCTTCTGAAGCGCCGAGCAGCACAGCCAGGCCCGGATGAAGGGGAGGGATGTCTGAGCCCGTAGGGCGAGTTACCTCCCCGCCGGGCTTGGCGCGCAGCGCAGGGAACCACTTGGCATCGCCAAGTGGCGCTGAAGTAGGGGCGCCTTCTTTTGCTTCCTTTTCTTGGCGAAGCAAGAAAAGGGAGGCGGCAAGCGGGACGCTCTCCCGCCCTAAACCTCGCGCCGAAGGCGCTGAAACCCACAGCGGCATGCCATGCCCCTCACACCATCACCCGCCCCCCCGCCACATCCAGCACCACCCCCGTCGTCCACGCCGCTGCATCGCTCAGCAAGAACAGCGCCGCCGCCGCCACATCATCCGGCGTGCCCAGCCGGCCGAGCGGAAAACCGGCCAGCATCTGCGCCAGCCGCTCTGGCGGCATGGTGTTGCGGGTGCGTTCGGTCAGCACGGCAGAGGGCGAGATGCAGTTCACGCGGATGCCGGCCGGGCCGACCTCGTTGGCCAGATGGCGCGTGAGCATGATGATGCCGGCCTTGGCCGCGCCATAGCCGGCTGGCGCGCCCGATGCCACGCGTGCCCCGGCAGAGGCCATGGTGACGATGCTGCCCATGCCGCGTGCCAGCATACCGGGCAGAAAGCACTTGAGCGTGAAGAAAGTGGCCGTCAGGTTGTTGTCCAGGCTGGAGCGCCAATCCTGCTCGCTGATCTCGTGCAATGGCACGGGCTTGCCTGTGCCGCCGCCGGCAAAGGCCAGTACGAAATCCGGCACGCCATAGTGTGCTTCCACCTCATCGCGCAGCCGCTCCACCTGTGCCAGATCGGTGCAATCGGCCTGGACGGCAATCGCCTCGCCCCCCACTGCGCGCACCGCCGCCACGCTGGCAGCCAGCGCCTGCGGATCACGCCCGTTGATGACCAGCAGCACGCCGTTGCGCGCCAGCGCCAGGCAAGTGGCCGCGCCAATGCCGCGCGAACCGCCAGTCACTACCGCCACCTTGCCGCGCAAGTCTGCAAACATTGGTACGGTGGAAGAGGGCGTGCTGATGCGCTCAGAACCTGTTTGCGATCTGGCTGCGAGGGCCTGATCGGGGTTCATGCGCTGCTCTAAATCCTCATGTACTGCAGTACATTCCGGTTTTTGCGCTGCGCTTCGCCCCGCTGAGTCTCCTCTCGCCGGGATCGCAAGCAGGTTCTTAGACGTTGTCATGGGTGCGTACCTCGATATTGTGCTGGTCCAGGTCATAGAAATAGAGCGAATCGGCCCAGCCGTGCGCGCCCTGCTGTAGCGCAACGCGCCCATCCCGCGTGAACGGTTGGCCGCCATAGGCAATGCCGCGTGCCAGCAAGCGTGCCCGCACGCCCTCGAAGCTGGCACGGTCCAGCGTGAAGGCCAGGTGCATCGCGTCTTTGGGGGGCTCGCCCAGCAAATCCAGCGTGGTGGCTGCGTTCACCCGCACGATCTCGAATGGCCCGCCGTTGTGCTCATGGGCAAAGCCCAGCAACTGTTCGTAAAAGCGTGCCGAACGCAGCGGATCGCTGACGCGGACGATGAGATGGTCAAGTTGTGGCATGGCTGGCTCCTGTTTTCGCCGCGCTTGTGGCTTGCGGCACTGACTGGCAGTCTACGCAGCAAGGCTGACAGGGGCAGTCAACGAATCGGCATGCCCGCTCTGCAAAACGGTATGGGGTAAACACTGCCTATGGCACTGGATTGGGACGATCTGAAAATCGCGCTGGCGATTGCCCGTAGCGGCACGCTCAGCGCTGCGGCACGCGCGCTGGGCAGCACGCAGCCCACCGTCAGCCGCCGGCTGGATGCACTGGAGCAACGGCTGGGCGCGCAATTGTTCGAGCGCGAGGCCACCGGCCTACGGCTGACCGCGCTGGGTGATGCGTTGCTGGCTGGGCTGGCGCAGATGGAGACGGGCGCACTGGCGGTAGAGCGGCAGATTGCCGCGCGCGATACCGGCCTGCATGGCGAGATTGTGGTCACCAGCCTGGACTGGCTGGGCGACGAAGTGCTGGCCCCCATGCTGGCGCGCTTTGGCGCCCAGCACCCGGGCCTGACCATCGAGCTGATCAACGACGGCAAGGTGTACAACCTGGCGCGGCGTGAGGCCGACCTGGCCTTCCGCTTTGGCCCCTTCACGCAGGAAAACCTGATCGAGCGCCGCGTGGGCGAGGTGCAATACGCGCTCTACGCCAGCGACGCCTACTTGGCCCGCCACGGCCAGCCGCAGGCGGGCGACGGCCTGCGCGGCCACCAACTGGTGCTGCTGGACCGCGCCGCCGGCGACGTACCGCACGAAGCCTGGCTAAGCGCCATGGCCCCGCACGCCAACATCGCCCTGCACGCCAACGGCCTGCGCGCGCACCTAGCCGCCACCCACAGCGGCGCCACCATGGCTGTGCTGCCGTGCCTGCTGGGCGAACGCGAACCCACGCTGCGCCGCATCCCCCTCGGCCCACCCCAGCCCCCGCGTAGCGTACGCGTGGGCTATCACCCCGACCTGCGCGACACGCCACGTATCCGTGCACTGCTTGATTTTGTGGTGGCGGGGTTTGGGGAGATGGCGGGGGAGTTGATGCCTGCGCCTAGTTGTGAGACGGAAAATGTAATTGATGAATATGAAAAATAACGATGCAATACCGGCTGTCGAGATAGAACCGGTTTTTTACCTTGATGTACATTTGCCCAAGCCATTGTCTGTCAAGCAAGTGGCCACTTTGCGACTGATTGGGCCTGGCTTGGCGGCGCTCTCGCCCGCCATGCTGCTGCTTGAATGGCGGCAGCTAGATCGCATCCGGCTGGGACCTTATTACCGGAAATACACAGTGGAAAAGGCGAAAGTGGATTTGCAAGTAGCTGGAATTTACTCAGATATTCACGCTGAATAGGCCTGCGGAAAATGAATGAATTTCGGGGCCAGGTCTTATTTTTTGCAATGAACCAGGCCGCGCATAAAATGGCTGAACGGTTGATGAAAAATACAGACCTGACCTTGAGTTTGTGAATTTGCAGCAATTGATTGAATTTTGTTCCGCTACACTCAAGCCATAGGGAGATTGCTATGCTTAGGATCAAAGAAGATGACCTCGATTATTTCGACGAGCAAATGTGCTTATATAAAGGAGAGGCGTTTAGCTTTTGCATTTCACCCCAGCCTGACCAATGTTGAACCTCTGGTTTTTGTTGGGGTTTCAACATCATGGCTCGTCCGTTGCAAAATACAAGACCTGACCCAATACTGTTCGGTTAGATAG
>NZ_WXTX01000011.1 GCF_009848685.1 Andreprevotia sp. IGB-42 | reverse complement strand
GTTGCATCAGCATTAGCTGACGCTCGTAGAACCGGGGGGGCAACCCCCCGGTTTTTTGTTGCCTGCCATTCCAGTAAACCTCCTTCATCACGTGTGCACAGCGATGCACCAGCTCATTTTCTGGAGCCATTCATGAAAAACATCATTGCCTGCGCATTGCTTGCCACAGCCATGAACAGCCATGCCGCAACAGAGCTGGCAACCGAACCCGCTCACGCGGTAAAAATCGCCACCTATTCGCTTGAACCGGCAGCCAACCCCAAACTGGTCAACGGCATGTTCAAGTTGATCACTCCGCTGACCAATAGCAGCGCAGTCTGGCTTGATCCAAAACGCGCAGAAAGCGAACGGCAACACCTGAAATCGGGTGGATTCATGGCGGAACTGCCGGTGCTGCTGAGCACCCAGCGCGAAGGCCATTTCGTCAGTACTGCCGTGCGCATCATTTGTACCGAGCAGTCCGTGGCGTGGCTACGCGATGCAGAAGTAGTAAGCAGTAGCGAAGATGGTCTCAAACACGTGGTGGACATCAGCGCAACGCAATATCTGGGCAAGCCCCATGATGAAAATGAAATGGGCTTCAGTGAGCAGATTCCGTTTGCAGCCGGCAGCAGGCCCGACTACCTGCACAAACTGATTTGTGAGAAATAACCGGTTTAGCGGCGAGGAATCCAGCGTCTCGCTGCCACGATTAACCGGCGGAGGATGAGCAAGGTGACCACCCCACCTGGTTGTTGACCACTGCAAGTGATGCGCATGGGTAGCTGCCGGCTACAGGCGAGCGCGGCAGCGTATCGCGCCGGTGGTACAATCCGGGGGTCTTTTTGTGGAATATCGAACCGTGCCTGAGGTGCAAACACCCCGTCTGGGCGAAATACTGATCAGCCGTGGCGTGATCGATGCAACAGCCCTCGATAAAGCGTTGGCCCACCAGCGCGACAGCGCGGGGGACCGGCTGGGAGCCATCCTGATCCGGCTCGGTTTGATTTCCGAGTTCACCTTGCTGGAGGCGTTGAGCGCCCAGCTAGGCTTCCCGGTCTTTGAGAGCATGGCGCACCCGGAAGCGCCCCTCGCCATTCAGGGCTATCATCTGGCCCATCGCATCACGCGTGCATTGGCGCTGCGCTTTGCCTTCCTGATCCTGCCCCGCGAAGCCCAGATCCCACTCGTCATCAGTCGCGACCCGCTTGACTCCGGCTTGCAGGAATACCTGTTCGGCCATCTGCTGGATGGGCAGCATTGTGATTGGGCGTTAATTGCGCAGCGTGATTTTGAACGCATGCTGGGCGAAGTCTATCGTGAAGAGGCGCGCGAACGGCAGAGTGGTGATCAGGATTTGCGTCGGCTGGCAGAAGATGCGCCGGTGGTTGAGCTGGTCAATGGCGTATTGGCTCGCGCTACCGACAAGGCGGCATCCGATATCCATATCGAGCCGCTGGAATACGGCTTTGTGGTGCGTTACCGGGTGGACGGCGTGCTGCAGGCGACAGAACACTACCCGCGAGATCGTTTCGATGCCGTGGTCAGCCGCATCAAACTGGTTTCCGGCCTGGATATTGCAGAGCGCCGCCTGCCGCAGGATGGCCGTTTTTCCAGCCGCTCTGCCGGCGTGGAAACCGATATCCGTGTGTCGGTGATCCCCTCGGTACGTGGTGAATCACTGGTGATGCGTTTGCTGCCCGTATCGCAGAACAAGCGCTTCTCGCTCGATATCCTCGGCTTCGAGCCCGACCACCTGGCGATGTTCCAGCAATGGATGACCATGCCGGACGGCATCATCCTGGTGACCGGCCCGACCGGCTCGGGCAAGAGCACGACCCTGTATGCTGCGCTTTCGGCGTGTGATCGCGAGCACGAGCGCATCCTGACCGTGGAAGACCCGGTCGAATACAAGATTGATGGGGTCACCCAGTTCCAGGCCAATGCCGATATCGGCTTCAGCTTCCCCGCCGCATTGCGCTCGATTCTGCGGCATGACCCCGACACCATCATGATCGGCGAAATCCGTGATGTGGAAACCGCACGCATCGCCGTGCAATCCTCGCTCACCGGTCACCGTGTGCTGTCCACCCTGCACACCAACGACAGTGCGACGGCCTTTCTGCGGCTGACCGACCTGGGTGTCGAGCAATTCCTGGTAGGCGCCACCGTGCGCGGCGTGGTGGCGCAACGGCTGGTGCGCAAACTGTGCATCCATTGCAGCCAGCCGTATGACGTGAGCGAATTGCTACCCGAATATGCAACGCGCGCGCTGGAGCGGCTAAAGGTACCACGCAGCGAGTGGCATTTCCGCCGTCCGGTCGGTTGCACCGCATGTTCGGACAGCGGCTATCGCGGGCGCAGTGCGATTTATGAACTGCTGCCTGCTACCGAACGCATCCGCGCAGTGTTGAGCCAGCCATCGCCATCGCACTTTGACCTGCTGCGGGCGCTCGATGGCCAGTTCCGCTATCTGTATGAAGATGGCTTGCTCAAGGCCGCACGCGGCATGACCAGCCTGGAAGAAGTATTTGCCGTGGCGGGCTCTGCGCTGTCGCAGCGCGAGGCGGACTGATGCCCGACTATTCGTTCCGGGCGGCGACTGCGGATGGCCGGGTAGAAACCGGACAGTTGAGTGCGGACTCAACCGACGAAGCCATGCGCTTGCTGGAAGACCGCTTGTTGCTGGTGTTCGAGCTCAAGGAAAGCGGGACACAAACCAACAGCCGGCGCAGCCGTGGCAAGGTCGGGCATGCCGACCTGGTGATGCTGATCCGTGAGCTGGCAACGCTGGCCAATGCCGGTATCAGCCTTGCAGAGGCGCTGGAAACGCTCAAGGATGCCAGCCGCGACACGCCGCTTTCAGTGCCGCTGGGGCGCATGCTGACTGCCATTCATGCCGGTGAAGGCTTCTCTGCCGCACTGGCTAAAACCGAGCTCAAGCTCCCCGAGTATGTGTTCGCGATGGTGCGCGCTGGCGAGGCCACCAGCAACCTGGGGCTGGCGCTCAGCCGCGCGGCTGACCAGATGGAGTTCGATGCCAAAATGCGCTCGCAAACGCGCGAGGCACTGGTCTACCCCATCATCCTGATCAGCACCGGTTCGATCGCCATCCTGTTCATTTTTTCTTTCGTGGTACCGCGATTTGCCGGCCTGCTCAAAGGTAGAATCCAGAATCTGCCATGGATCTCCGAAGTGGTGCTGCGTACCGGCATGTTTTTCAATGCGCACTTCGTTGAAACGCTGGTATTGCTGGGCGCACTGGTATTTGGCGGCATCATCGCCGCACGCAATCCGGTGTTGCGCATCCGCGTGATCGAAGCCGCCGCGCGCATGCCCATCCTGGGCGAGTGGATCAACAGCGGCGAAACGGCCCGCTGGACCAATGGCCTTGCCATGCTGCTGCAAAGCCGTGTAGCCATCTTGGGTGCGCTGGAGCTGGCTGCCGGTTCGGTACGCTTGCGCCAGACGGCGGCAAAGCTGGAAGACGTGCGCACGCAGGTGAATCGCGGCCGCAAGCTGTCACAAGCAATCGAACACCAGCGGCTACTGGAACCTACGTCCCTGTCGATGATCCGAGTAGGTGAGCAATCCGGCGAGCTGGGGCCCATGCTGCAGCACGTTGCACACTACTGGAGTGACAAGAACCAGTCTCTGCAGCGCCGTGTCGTGTCGTTGATCGAACCCGCAAGTATCCTGATACTGGGTATCGTGATTGGTTTTGTCATGGTTGGCGTGGTGCTGGCGATGACGAGTTTGACTGAGGTGAAGTTTTGATTAAATCCCATAGCACCCGGGTGCTGAATGCCCGGCAATCCCGCACCAGCGGTTTTACCCTGCTTGAAATGCTGGTGGTTCTGGTGATCATCGGCATGCTGGTCAGCCTGGTCGGCCCGCGCCTTTTTTCCAAGGTCGATACCGCCAAGGTGCAAACGGCCATCACCCAGGTGAAGCAGTTGCGTGGTGCGGTGGAAACCATGCGTCTCGATATCGGTACCTACCCGAGCAAGGAACAAGGACTGGCCATGCTGGCCAGCCCGCCGGGAGAGGAAAAGCTGGCCAAGCGCTGGCATGGCCCTTACCTGGAAGATGCGCTGCCGGATGACCCATGGGGCAACCCGTACCAGTACGTAGTTCCCGGCCCCGATGGCCGCCCGTTCGGTATTTTCTCCTACGGGGCAGATGGCAAGCCGGGTGGTGAAGGCAACGATGCCGACGTGGGCATGCTGCCCAAGGACAAGTCGGCAGCGCCTGCTGCTGGCGGCGATACGCTGGACAAATAGGCAGCGTGAACGTGCGCATTGCGGCGGGCTTCACGCTGCTTGAACTTCTGGTGGTGCTGGCGTTGCTGGGCCTGCTGATGGGCCTGGTGGCGCCCAACTTCGTCGGCCAGCTGGAACGCTCCGGCCGGCGCTTTGCACTGGATCAGTTCCAGGCGCAACTGAGCCAGCTGCCACGATGGGCCCGCCTCAGTGGCGAAGTCATGGTGCTGGAAAAGCTGGATGCGCCAAAGCTCAACCAGGGCGAAGAAATCCTGTCGCTGCCGGCTGGCTGGCATGCCGCCTTCACCCCGCCATTGCGGATCTCTCCCAGCCAGATTTGCAGCAGCTCCAGCATCGCAGTGACGGATGATCACGCGCAGCTGGCCGCCAGTTACAAGATCACCGCGCCGGCCTGCACGCCGGTTGACGAAGACCAATGAAACACGTGACCGTCCGGGGCTTCGTGATGCTTGAAGTACTGGTCGCGCTGGTGCTGGTCACTTCCGTCGGCGTTGCCATCGTGCTGTGGGCAGAAAGCGGCCTGCATTCGGTGATGCGCCTGCGTACCGAATACGCGCGCATGGCGGCAGTGCGCCTGGTGCAAGATCGCATGCGCATCTTGCCGGACGGCGCCGATAACAAGGGTGAATTGAAGGTGGACACCCTGCGGGTGGTCTGGGAGCGCAAACTGCTTGCCGCCGCACCGCAGAGCGGTTATCCGCGCGGCTACGGTGCACATGACGCGCGGCTGTATGAATACCGCTACGAGGTTTACGAGCAGGGAGCGGAGCGTGCGTGGTTCGACGACAGCGCCGTGCTGGCACGCGCCTTCAAGGCACGCAGCTTCAAGGCACCTTTCTGATGCCTGCATCCAGCAAAGCGGCGCAGCACGGCTTTACGCTGATCGAAGTCATGGTCGCGCTGGTAATGACCGCGCTGGTGATGACGCTGCTGATGGGCGCCAGCTTCTACGTGTTGCAGATCCGCGAGAAATTGAGTGCAGAAGTGAATGACGGCGAAAGGGGCACGCGCCAGCGCTTGTGGTTCAGGCAGACCATTGCCGGCTTGCAGGCGGTCAAGACCGAATCCCCGGACCATTTTGATGGCGATGAAACGGGATTTCGTGCACTGGTGCTGCGCCCGCTGAGTGCCGAGTTGACCAGTGCCCCGGAGCTGATCGAGCTGCGGCTGAAAAAACGCGACGAAGGCGGTACGGCGCTGATCTATACCGCCGGGGAAACCAGTGTCGAGCTGGCCAGCTGGCCGGAAGGCAAAGCCCGCTTCGGCTACTTCAATACCGAGGGCAAGGTGTTATCCATCTGGAACAGCCGCACCCAGGCCAGCGAGCACGTGCCTAGTGCAGTGGAAATCAGCGTGCAGAACGAGAATGACACCGTTGCCATGGATTACTGGCTGGCCAGCGTCACGGTTGACCCATGGATTGATGACAAGAAACCGCCACAGTTCCTGCTGGACGCAATCAAGCAGGACAATGCACTCAATGCCCAGTAACGCCCGCCACCATAACGAGTATGCGCGCAACCGCGGCTACGTGCTGGTGATGACCATTGCTGCGCTGGCGCTGCTGGCGCTCGTGGGTGCCTATGTAGGCCAGCGGATCTCCACGGCGCTCAATCTTGCCGTGGCAGAACAGGACTTCGCCAGACAGGAGCGGCTGGCACGGGATAAAGCAGCCCGGATGATTTACCTGCTCGCCACCACCCGGCGCTCCATCATCGGCCTGGGGGGGGATGAGATCGCCATCCGCATGGACGGCCGCTGGTACGATGCAGGCGACGGCATGGCAATCTCGCTGCAGGATGGCCGCGGCCTGATCAATTTGCGCACCGCGCCACGCGCTTGGCTGGAAGGATTGCTGACCACCTACGGCGTGACCGGCGAGGCCAATGCCGTGCTGCTCGATACGCTGGAAGATTATGCAGATAACGACGACCTGCACCGCATGCAGGGTGCCGAAAAAGACGCCTATCTGAGAAAAAAGATGCTGCCCCCGCGCAACCAGCCGCTGGAATCGATCAGCGAGCTGGCGAGAGTTTACAACTGGGCAGAAACCAAAGCGCTATGGCAATCCCCTGACGCCATTTCCAGCCACGTAGTGATCGGCCAGAACATCACCGGCATCAATCCCGCCACCGCAACGTGGCGTACCCTGGTTGCAACCTTGAGCATGTCGGAGCGGGATGCGCGCAATTTCATCCAGAGCCGCGAATCACTGGATGCAAATGGCATGGAGCTGCTGGCATCTGCGTATCTGAATACCAATGGCGTGGCTTTTCTGCAGGCGCATAAAGCGGTGCTGTTTCCATCCACCAGCGTGGTCATGACCATTGCAGCACAAGGTGGCAAACGCGCATGGCGCAGTACCGTCACCATCACCCCCGAGGCGGCAGACCACGCGTGGCGGGTGAATGACAGCCAAGAACTGATGCTGGCAGAACCTGTGGCTGAGCGTGACTTGCCCAAGCTGCCCAACGTGAGCGGTTTCCAGGTCGATCTGGAAAAGGAAATGACCCAGAACCCGTTTACCAACTGATGTTGGCCTGGCCGCTGCGAGCTGCATGCACCGGCCACGCCATGGATGACATCAGTCGAAGTAATCCGCGCTGGCAAAATGCTGCGCGGCAGCATCCTTGCCGGATACCAGCAGTTCACTCACGTCCGCATCTGGCCAGTTGATGGCCAGTGTGGCGTCGTTCCAGACGATGCCGCGCTCGTATTGTGGCGCCCAGAAATCAGTGGTCTTGTAGAGGAACTCTGCATGATCACTGGTCACCAGGAAACCATGGGCAAAGCCTTCCGGCACCCACAACTGGCGCTTGTTGTCCGCACTCAGCGTCACACCGACCCAGTGGCCGAACGTCGGCGAGCTTTTGCGCAGATCCACCGCCACATCGAATACTTCGCCAGCCACAACGCGCACCAGTTTGCCTTGCGGCTGCTGGATCTGATAATGCAGGCCGCGCAGCACGCCGCATTGCGAGCGCGAATGGTTGTCCTGCACAAACGCCACGTCGCGGCCGACCGCGGCATTGAATTTGGTCTGGTTGAAACTTTCAAGGAAAAACCCGCGATCATCGCCGAACACTTGCGGCTCGATGATTTTGACGTCGGGAATCGCGGTATCGATCACATTCATCAGAAAAGTCTTTCCTGGGTAAGGTTGAGCAGATAGCGGCCATAGCCGTTCTTTTTCAAGGGTTCCGCCAGCTTTTGCAGTGCAGCGCCATCGATCCAGCCATTGCGGTAGGCAATCTCCTCCGGGCAGCTGACCTTGAGGCCCTGGCGGGCTTCGATGGTCTGGATGAACTGGCTGGCTTCCAGCAATGACTCATGCGTACCGGTATCCAGCCATGCGTAGCCGCGTCCCATGGTTTGCACGTCAAGCTTGCCGCGCTGCAGGTAAACCGCATTCAGATCGGTGATCTCCAGCTCGCCGCGTGGTGATGGCTTGATCGATCTGGCGATCTCCACCACATCGCTATCGTAGAAATACAGCCCGGTTACCGCGTAATGCGATTTGGGCTTGGCCGGTTTTTCTTCCAGGCTCAGCGCCCTGCCCTGTGCATCGAATTCGACCACGCCATAGCGCTCCGGATCATTCACGCGATAGGCAAACACGGTTGCACCGTCTTGTGCGGCTGCGGCGTCGCCCAGCAGGCCGGCAAAGTCGTGGCCGTAGAAAATGTTGTCGCCCAGCACCAGCGCGGCATTGTCGCCGGCAAGGAAATCCTCGCCGATCAGGAAGGCCTGCGCCAGGCCATCCGGGCTGGGCTGCACCGCATAGTGCAGCGACAAGCCCCACTGACTGCCATCGCCGAGCAACTGCTCGAAACGCGGCGTATCTTGCGGGGTAGAAATGATGAGAATTTCGCGGATACCCGCCAGCATCAGCGTGCTGAGCGGGTAATAGATCATCGGCTTGTCGTAGATCGGCAGCAACTGCTTGGAAACAGCCAGCGTGGCCGGGTAAAGCCGGGTGCCGGAGCCCCCGGCCAGGATGATGCCTTTACGGTTCTTCATGAATCTCTCAGCAGATCAGTTGCATCACGTGCGCGAGGCCCTGTTGCCATTCCGGCAAGGTCAGGCCGAACGTGCTGCGCAGCTTGTCGGTAGACAGGCCCGAATTGGCTGGCCGCGGTGCAGGTAGCGGGTAGGCACTAGTCGGGATCGGGAGGATGGCGCTCTGGTCCAGCTTGAGGGCTATGCCCCGTGCCAGCGCTTCGCCCACCACGGCCTGCGCGTATTCATGCCATGAGGTGCGACCTGCCGCCACCAGGTGATAGAGCCCGAACGGAAAATCTGCCGGGTTCTTCGCATGCAGGTATTGCGCCAGCACCTGCGCAGTCACATCGGCCAACAGCGCTGCGCTGGTGGGCGCGCCATGCTGGTCGGCCACCACTTTCAGCTCTTCACGTTCACGGGCCAGCCGCAACATGGTCTTGGCAAAGTTGCCGCCGTGCGCGCCGAACACCCAGCTGGTACGGAAGATCAGGTGGCGGCAACCGCTGGCCTGTATGGCCAGTTCGCCAGCCAGCTTGGTCTTGCCATACACCGATTGCGGGTTGGGGCTGTCCGTTTCGGCATACCAGCCGGGCTGGCTGCCATCGAACACGTAATCGGTAGAGTAATGCACCAGCAATGCCTGGTGTTGCGCGGCCCATTGCGCCAATACCTGTGGTGCAGCGGCGTTGATCGCCTCGGCCAGCGCGGGTTCGGATTCGGCTTTGTCCACCGCGGTATGCGCTGCGGGATTGACGATGATATCGGGGCGCACGCGATCCAGCAGTGCACCAATGGCAGTTACATCGGTCAGATCGCACTCATCGCGATCCACGGCAACTACCTGGCCAAGTACGGCGAGGCTGCGCTGCAGTTCAAAACCGACCTGCCCGAGCTTGCCGGTCACCAGTATCGTTTTCATTGCCCGGCCCCATATTGCTTGTCGACCCAGCTGCGGTACGCGCCGCTGGTGATGTTGCTCACCCAGTCCTGATTGGCCAGATACCACGCCACTGTCTTGCGGATGCCGCTCTCGAACGTTTCAGCCGGCTTCCAGCCCAGTTCCCGTTCCAGCTTGCGCGCGTCGATCGCGTAACGGCGATCGTGGCCCGGGCGATCCTGGACGAAGGTGATCTGTGCACTGTATGCGTTGCCATCGCTGCGCGGCTGCAGCTCATCCAGCAGCGTACAGATGGTGTGCACCACGTCCAGGTTGGGCTTTTCGTTCCAGCCGCCCACGTTATAGGTCTCGCCCGGCGTACCGGCCTCGAGTACGCGGCGGATGGCGCTGCAATGATCGGTCACGTACAACCAGTCGCGCACTTGCTGGCCATCGCCGTAGACAGGCAGCGGCTTGCCTGCCAGCGCGTTCAGGATGACCAGCGGAATCAGTTTTTCCGGGAAATGGTACGGCCCGTAGTTGTTCGAGCAATTGGTGGTCAGTACCGGCAACCCGTAGGTATGGTGCCACGCGCGTACCAGATGATCGCTGGCGGCCTTGCTGGCCGAATACGGGCTGTTGGGCTCGTAGGTATTGGTCTCGGTAAACGGCGGATCATCCGCTTCCAGCGTGCCATAGACCTCATCGGTCGACACATGCAGGAAGCGGAATGCGGTCTTCTGTTCCGCAGGCAGAGCAACCCAGTAGGCGCGCACCGATTCAAGCAAGTTGAACGTGCCAACCACATTGGTCTGGATGAAATCGCCGGGACCATGGATGGAGCGATCAACGTGCGACTCCGCGGCAAAGTTGATTACCGCGCGCGGCTGATGCGTGGCGAGCAACTGGCCGACCAGATCACGATCACCGATATCACCTTGCACAAACAGATGGCGCGCATCGCCATCCAGCGATTTGAGCGTATCGCGATTGCCCGCGTAGGTGAGTTTGTCGAGGGTGATGACGGGCTCATCCTGTTGCACCAGCCAATCGAGCACAAAGTTGCCGCCAATGAAACCGGCGCCCCCAGTAACCAAAATCATGCTTCATCCTTTTCAATCAGATAGGCCGGCCGACGATATACCATCCAGCGTGGCGACCGGAAACGTACGATGCTGCGGTAAAGCCAGATATAAAAACAGACAAAGCCAAGTACCGAAAACTGCAATGCAGCGGTATTTGACCAGAACAGGGTAGCGGGAATCACGCCGATGGATGACAGCAACCATAGATAAGGCGATGTCATCGAATTACGCATTTTGCGATGGCGGGGTTCACTGCTGCCCACGGCCCAGCGCATCATGCGCTTGTAAATCAACTGATGCAGGTGGGCAGCATCCGGCAGGCCGGGGTGGTGCCGACGCCACAGGCGGCGGTGGATGGAGAACAGCGTTTCCATCACCGGATAGATCAGCAGCACAGCGGCATACCATGCCGAAATATGTGCATGCCGCTGGATCAGCATGATCACCAGGGCCGCGATGGAAAAACCGAACAGATAGGCGCCGCCATCACCCAGGAAAATCAATCCGCGCGGCCAGTTCCACAACAGGAAGCCCAGCCCTGCGCCGATCAGTGTCATGGCGAGGATCACCACGGTGCGATCTCCCACCTGTACCGCCACGTAGCTGAGCG
The DNA here is from genome assembly GCF_009848685.1 of Andreprevotia sp. IGB-42. Taxonomy (GTDB): domain Bacteria; phylum Pseudomonadota; class Gammaproteobacteria; order Burkholderiales; family Chitinibacteraceae; genus Andreprevotia. Next base: position 154,578 of record NZ_WXTX01000011.1, on the reverse strand, counting down.
AACCGAGCATGATCAGCGATACGGCAACAGCCAGACCGTTATAGCCATCTATGAAATTGACCGCGTTGATCAGCCCCACGACCGCAAACAGCGTCAGCGCAAAAGAAAACCAGCCCAGCGATTGCAGCACCTGATCCAGCAGCGGCAGATCAAGGCGGGTGATGGCCACGTGGCAACCGTAGAACAACAGCGCTGCCGAGCCGGCCATGCAAAGCAGCCGGGTTTTGATCAGGCCACGCTTGAGCAAGTCTTCTGCAAACCCGCCGGCGAAGCAGGGCAAAGCCGCCCCCCAGATGATGGCGGCAGATCGCCATTGCCCCGGTTCGGGCTCCAGCCAGACCATCAGTGGCAATACCAGCAACACCGCCCCGAGAATCGCCAGCCCGCCAATACGGGGCACGGTACCAACGTGAAATTTCTGTACGCGATCCGCGTCGTTATCGCCGCTCAGGTGGCCGTGCAGACTGGCGGAACGCAATAACAACAGGCAAAAGACAAAGGAGATCAGAAAGCTGCAGAAGAAATAGGCAATTGCCATCGGTGATCAGCCTTGGCCCAATGCGCTGCATGCCAGTTGCGCAGAAGATTCAGTCTTTGCCCGGAAGCGGTTCGACCCCGGCGCTGCGGGTGGCATCCTGCCACCAGCCCCAACGCGAGAAATAGCGGAACGCCGAGCAAATGTGCCAATACAGCGGTTTGCCCCAACGGTAAGAGCTGCGGGCATGCCCGTGTACGATACGGGCGGCGGGATCAATGGCGACGCGCCAGCCTTTGATCCGCCAGCGCCGGCACAAGTCATAGTCCTCAAGATAGAGGAAGTAGCCTTCGTCAAACCCGTCAACCTGTTGTAATGCTGTACCGCGACACAGCATACAGCAACCTGAAATAATGGGCACGACTGCCGGACAGGCGAAAGAGAACTCGCGTAATTCATAAGCAGCCATGACACGTTGACTGCCACGGGCAAAAACACCGAAACGCCGCCCGAATAGCACCTGGGGGCTGGGCATGCGCTTGGCCAGATATTGACGCTGGCCATTGCTGGCGAATACGTCGGGCATCACGGCCGCAAGCTTGTCATGCTGCTGTAGCAAAGCCAGTAAAACCGGGACTGGCGAGGTATGCCAGCTCACATCCGGATTGACGATCAGATGGTAATGTCCGGCTTCACCGATCGCGGCAAAGATGCGGTTATGCCCTGCGCCAAAACCGACATTTTGCCCGGCCTGCAGGTAGTGCCAGCCGCGCCGCATGACTTCATCACGCAGCATCGCATCGTTGCCATTGTCAAAAATACCAACGGCGCTGAAATGACCTTCTGACTGCAACAGATCGAACAGCGGCAGCAGCTCTGCTACCGGCGTACGGTAGACCACCAGTCCGGCGGTCACGGATACCGCCGGGTTCACTGTTGCCGTGGTCACCGACCCGCTCAAAAGACGAACGCGTCCTTGTCGGCTGCGGAACGCAGGCGCGGCAGATTGAATTCGAACAGTTTGTTCTGCGCATAACTGTTGCCGCTGCGCTTGAGCAGCACCGCCGACATGATGGGCAGCTCGCCCACCACAGCGATCAGCCGGCCGCCTTCGGCCAATTGCTCACGCAGCACCGCCGGCACTTCTGCCAGGCTGCCGGTGACGATGATGGCATCGAAAGGACAGGCGACATTGGCAGCGGAGAGGCCATTGCCCTCTTCGACACGGGCATTCTTCACGCCGGCGCGCAGCAGGTTGGCTTCGGCAACGTGCTTGAGCGCTACATCGATTTCAACGCCGATCACTTCCCTGGCAAGGCCGGCGGCCAGCGCCACCACGTAACCGGTGCCGGCGCCGATCACCAGCACCTTGTCGGTGGGCTTGAGCTCGACATCCTGTACCAGCCGGGCTTCCAGCTTGGGTTCGAGCATGAAGTTGCCGTTGCCCAGCGGCAGCGCCACATCGACGAACGCCAGCTCTTTCTTGTCGGCCGGGACGAAATCCTCGCGCTTGACCAGCATCAGGCGCTCCAGCACCTTGCCGTCCAGCACGTCCCACGGGCGGATTTGTTGTTCAACCATCAGGTAGCGGGCGTGTTCCCAATCCATGTCTTTGATCCTAGGTAGCAACCGGTAGCAACCGGCATATCAACTGAATAGCTTGCGATTATCCCATAACTTCAAGTAACGTCGGTGCACTGTGTTTTCGCTAGGGGTTCCGCGCCTGCCTGTACGGGCAACGCGGATGAGAGAGTCCCTCAGCACCTGATCCGGTTCATACCGGCGTAGGGAAGCGAATTCGCCCGGCGCGCTCGTGCCGGGCGTCCGTCCGTTTTCTCCTGCGCCTTCTTCTTTTTCAGCAGGAGGCACCATCTTGAACAAATCCGTTGAATTCCTGGCCAGCGACGCCCATGTCGATGCCGCCGCCATCCAGCCCTTGCCCAATTCGCGCAAGGTATATGTGACCGGCAGCCGCGCCGACCTGCGCGTGCCGATGCGCGAGATCACCCAGACCGATACGCCGACGTCATTCGGTGGCGAGGTCAATCCGCCCATCTATGTATACGACTGTTCCGGGCCGTACACCGATCCGCAGGCGCAGATCGATGTACGCAAGGGCCTGCCCGCGATCCGCGCCGCGTGGATCGCGGAACGCGGCGATACCACCTTGCTCGGTGGCCTGACCAGCGATTACGGCCGCATGCGCGAAGCCGATGCCAGCCTGGACCCGTTGCGCTTCGAATTGACGCGACAGCCGCGCAAGGCAGTGGCCGGTGCCAATGTCAGCCAGATGCATTACGCGCGCCGCGGCATCATCACCCCGGAAATGGAATACATCGCCATCCGCGAGAACCTGCAGCGCGAAGCGTACATTGCCTCGCTGCAGGCCATCGGCGCCAAGGGCGAGAAAATGGCCGCAATGATGTTGCGCCAGCACCCGGGCCAATCATTCGGCGCCAGCATTCCGCAACTGATCACGCCTGAGTTCGTGCGCGATGAAGTGGCACGGGGCCGCGCCATCATCCCCGCGAATATCAACCACCCGGAAGTGGAGCCGATGATCATCGGCCGCAATTTCCTGGTGAAGATCAACGGCAATATCGGCAACAGCGCGGTCACCTCGTCGATCAACGAGGAAGTCGACAAGATGACCTGGGGCATACGCTGGGGCGCCGATACCATCATGGATCTCTCTACCGGCAAGAACATCCACGAAACGCGCGAATGGATCCTGCGCAATTCGCCGGTGCCGATTGGTACCGTGCCGATCTACCAGGCACTGGAAAAAGTGAACGGCAAGGCCGAAGACCTGACGTGGGAACTGTTCCGCGACACCTTGATCGAGCAGGCGGAACAGGGCGTGGATTACTTCACCATCCACGCCGGCGTGCTGCTGCGCTACGTACCGATGACCGCCAACCGCATGACCGGCATCGTTTCGCGTGGTGGCTCGATCATGGCCAAGTGGTGCCTGGCGCATCACAAGGAAAACTTCCTCTATACGCATTTCGAGGACATCTGCGAAATCATGAAGGCGTACGACGTCTCATTCAGCCTTGGCGACGGCCTGCGCCCCGGCAGCGTGTGGGACGCCAACGATGAAGCCCAGCTGGGTGAACTCAAAACGCTGGGCGAACTCACGCAGATTGCCTGGAAGCACGACGTGCAAACCATGATCGAAGGCCCCGGCCACGTGCCGATGCAACTGATCAAGGAGAACATGGACTTGCAACTGGCGTGGTGTGATGAGGCACCGTTCTACACTTTGGGCCCGCTAACCACCGACATCGCCCCCGGTTACGACCACATCACCAGCGCCATCGGCGCCGCGCAGATCGGCTGGTATGGCACCGCGATGCTTTGCTATGTGACGCCCAAGGAGCACCTGGGCCTGCCCGACAAGGACGATGTGAAGGAAGGCATCATCACCTACAAGCTGGCCGCGCATGCCGCCGACCTGGCCAAGGGCCACCCCGGCGCACAGATCCGCGACAACGCACTATCGAAAGCGCGCTTCGAATTCCGCTGGGAAGACCAGTTCAACCTGGGCCTGGACCCGGACCGCGCGCGGGAATTCCACGATGAAACGCTGCCGCAGCAAGGCGCCAAGGTCGCACACTTCTGCTCGATGTGCGGCCCGCACTTCTGCTCGATGAAAATCACCCAGGACGTACGGGATTACGCCGAGAAACAGGGCATCGCTGAAGCGGAGGCGCTGCAGAAAGGTATGGAAACCAAGTCGATCGAGTTTGTGAAACGCGGGGCGGAGGTTTATCACAAGGCTTGAGCACTGACAGGACTACCGCTCCAAGGCTGGATTGCTCCAGCCTTTTTTTTGTTTGCCCAGGTTGTACATGTGGCCAGCCAGCCGTGAACACGCACACGCGTGCACATGGCAACCGCTGATACCAACAGGCCCGACAGGACCCGACTGTTGCTCGCATGCGTAATGGCGTGCTGCAAATCAGCGCGCCAGCGCAAATCATGATTGATGGGGAATCCTTTGATACAGAAGATCAAGTGCACCCACTTTGCAGCCGTGCCTGCCCTTACCTTCAGGCATCCCCCATAGAAGCCACCAGCATGTGGTATTCGAATGAGGAATGGCCACGTTGAAGCGTGGTGCTGAACGCCATCTCCAAGGCAGACACGAGCCCAGTCACCCCAGGATAAAGGCGCGCTGCCATGCTGCGATCAGTGAAACATCAGCCAGCTAAACCACAACCGTGGCGTGCTGATGGAAGTAGCGGCCAGCAGACTGCATTTTTTGCAACTGGCCACGGCAAAATCATGAGAAGTCACGGCATAATCTGCGGCCCATCCGCAACTTTGTTGGCTCAAGGTGCGGATTTTCCACGAACTACACGAGTTTGCAGACATGTTCATTTCCAGCCGCATTCAAAACTATGCTCGCCTCCCCCTGAGCGCGCTTGCGCTGCTAGCGATCACGCTCTTGTCAGGGTGTTCCAGTGTTTACGTTGATACCGCCACGAAAGAAATCCCGGTGGCTGAGTTTACCAAGCCCGCAACACCCAAACCTGTACAGGTTGTATTCGAGTTCCAGACCAAGGGGGTACCTAACCCGGCCGCAACCGACTACCTGAAAGGCCAGGTACTGGACCAGGCAATTGCCAGCGGTTTGTTCGAAGTCAAAGCGACATCCGCCGATAAGGGAACCGGCCTGCTCAACATCACGCTCAACAACATTCCTTTGACCGATGATGCCGCGGCTAAAGGCTTTGCAACAGGGTTGACCTTCGGGCTGGCCGGCACTGCGGTAACCGATGGGTATGTTTGCACGGTTTCCTATCTGCCTGCCGCGCAAAGTGATGCGGTTCAAGGTACATCGCGCCATGCAATCCATACCGTGATCGGCAACGCCAAAGCGCCGGAAAATGCGGTCAAATCTGCAAGCATTGATATCGCGATACGCACCATGACGCGCGAAATCCTGAGCAATGCATTCAATGCGTTGTCAAAAGACGATAAATTCAAGCAGGCAGCGCCTCAATGACACGCGTTGCCGTTCGCCTCGCCAGCCTGTGTGCGCTTGCATTGGCGTGCTTGCAGCTGACAGGTTGTGCCCAATTGTCGATGAGCGCCCCTTCACCCTCTGCCGCCAATATTCAGAAGGCGCGCAAATCCGGCATGACGCCGGTGGCCATCGCCGAGTTTGTCGCTGACCCGGGCAAGGCCGGTGACCTGGAAAAGCCACTGGATATTCGATCCAATGCATTGCACTCGCCTGTCAAAGGTTCTTACGCGGCATACCTTGCAGAAACACTGCGCACAGAACTGCATGCGGCCGGCCTCAATGATCCGGCATCGAGTACCGTGGTGCGGGGCACCTTGACCAGAAGTTCGGTCAGCGCTCCGGTGGGGACTGGCAAAGCGGAGCTGGCGGCACGCTTCTTCGTCATCCGGAAAGATGGGATGGCTTACGAACGGGAGCTGTCCGTCAGCGATTCATGGGATTCGGACTTTATCGGGGTTTCGGCCATACCCGCAGCCATTGGGCATTATCAGGCGCTTTATCGCACGCTGGTTGGTGCATTGCTCGATGATCCGGATTTTCAGAAGGTTTTCGCCAGCAAGTAAACAGGCGCTCATGTTTACAAAGTTTGACAAAAAATCCCCGTCCGCGCGCGGGGATTTTTTTGGCGTGGCAATCCCCGCGGCGCTAGGGGGCGGCGCGGCCAAAGAGCACTAATCCTTTGATTCCGTTATAATTCCCACCCCTTCGCCTTAGCCGAACCGCCATGAGCCTGCCCCTGCATCACCTCGAACTGCTCTCCCCCGCCAAAACGGTCGAAATCGGCCGCGAGGCGATTCTGCATGGGGCGGATGCGGTGTATATCGGCGGGCCGAGCTTTGGCGCGCGGCATAATGCCTGTAACGAGGTGAGCGAGATTGCCGGACTGGTCCGTTTCGCTCACCGTTACCACAGCCGCATTTTCGTCACGCTCAATACCATCCTGCACGATGCGGAGCTGGAGCCGGCGCGCAAGCTGATCCACCAGTTGTACGATGCCGGTGTGGATGCGCTGATCGTGCAGGACATGGGGGTGCTGGAGCTGGATATCCCGCCCATCCAGCTGCATGCCAGCACGCAGTGCGATATCCGCACGCCGGAGAAAGCGCGCTTTCTGGCCGATGCCGGCTTTTCTCAAGTCGTGCTGGCGCGCGAGCTGACGCTGGAGAAGATTGCCCGCGTGCGCGAGACGCTGCCGCTCGATACCACCATCGAGTTCTTCATCCACGGCGCGCTGTGCGTAGCATATTCCGGGCAGTGCAACATCAGCCATGCCGACAATGGCCGCAGCGCCAACCGGGGCGATTGCTCGCAGGCCTGCCGGCTGCCGTACACGCTGACCGATGCCAAGGGTGGCGTGGTGGCGTTCGACAAGCATCTGCTGTCGATGAAGGACAACGACCAGAGCGCCAACCTGGAAGCGCTGATCGACGTGGGGGTGCGCAGCTTCAAGATCGAGGGACGCTACAAGGACATGGGTTATGTGAAGAACATCACCGCCCATTACCGCGTGCTGCTGGACGAAATACTGGAGCGCCGCCCGGAGCTGGCGCGGGCTTCCAGTGGCGTGACCGATATCTATTTCACGCCGGACGTGGACAAGAACTTCCACCGGGGCCACACCGATTACTTTGTGAACGGCCGCGAGCATGGCGATATCGGTGCGTTCGACTCGCCCAAATACGTGGGGGTGGAGCTGGGCTGGGTGAGCAAGATCGGCCCCAAGTGGTTCGAGCTGGAATGCACCGAGCCGCTCTCCAACGGTGATGGCCTCAACTACATGAAGAAGCGCGAGGTCATCGGCCTGCAGGCCAATACGGTGGAGAAAGTGGGCAAGGGCGAAAACGGCACGCTGTGGCGCGTGTTTCCCAACGAGGCGATGAGCAGCCTGGAAGGGCTGAAAGTGGGATTGCGCATCAACCGCAACCGGGATCACGCATGGGAAAAGGCGCTGACGCAAAAATCATCCGACCGCCGTGTGGGTGTGTGGCTGAACCTGGCGGAAAACGCCGGGGGCCTGGCGCTGACGGTGACCGATGAGGACGGCTGCAGCGCCACCGCGCAGTTGCCGATGACATTGGAAGCGGCCAAGGATACCGGCAAGGCGGAAGCCGGCCTGAAAGACAGCCTGGCCAAGCTGGGCAACACCATGTTCACTGCGCATGACGTGAGCCTGAAGCTGTCGCAGCCGTGGTTCGTGCCATCCTCCGCGATCAATGCGCTGCGCCGCGATGCCATCGAGCAACTGGAAGCCGCGCGCATTGCCGCGTGGGCGCGCCCAGAGCGCAAGGCGCCGATTGCACCGCCTGTTGCCTACCCGGAAACATCGCTCAGCTACCTGGCCAATGTATACAACGATGCGGCGCGTGCGTTCTACACCAGGCATGGCGTGCAACTGATCGCCGCCGCGTACGAGGCGCACGAAGAGCCGGGCGAGGTAAGCGTGATGATCACCAAGCATTGCCTGCGCTTCTCGTACAACCTGTGTCCCAAGCAGGCCAAGGGGGTGATCGGCGTGAAGGGCCAGGTGCGTGCCGAGCCGATGACGCTCAAATCCGGCTCGGAGACCTATACGCTCAAGTTCGATTGCAAGCCGTGCGAGATGCATGTGATCGGCAAGATGAAGCCGCACATTTTCAAATCCGCCCCACCATCGAACGTGCCGGTGCAGGCAATCAGCTTTTACAAGGCGCGCCCGCAGTAAACGCGCCCCTGAGCCCGCCAGCGGCTGGTGCGCCCATGCAGGCTCCCGGCGCGCAGCCGGTGGACTCGGCACACCGGTGTGATTTTTGCACTGCAGCCCCCGCAGCGCGCCGGCTTATAGTGACGTATCCATTCCGGATGGAGCCAGCCATGCCCGTATTGCCCGACGAATTCGCCACCCTGATCGCCCAGGTGCAGGAAAGCGGCAGCCTGCGCTCTTATCAAGCGGCGCAACGGCTGGAAATCCTCAAGCCCGAGATGACCGACGCACAGCGCACCAGCTACAGCAATGCACTCGGCCAGGCCGCCCAGGTGCGCCAGAAGATTCTGGACGAAGAGGCGGAGCGGGAAAAAGCCGAGCGCGAATAGGCGCCAGCACTGCAATCGTTCAGCTCCGTTCGAGCACGCACTCGAAACGGAGACGCATGCCGGGCCTGGCGTGTTTCGGCCCCGGCCTGGTGTGACCGCTTAGATGTGGATCAAGCCCCGGCGTTGCTGATGCGGGTGGGCCTGTTGTGCCATCGTATAATCGGCGCGCAACAGCATCCTCCCGCAAGGCCCCACCCCATGACCATCGCCCCAGCCTGTCCGCAATGCAGGCTGCAAAACACCTATCCGGACGGCAGCAACTACCTATGCGCCGATTGCGGCCATGAATGGGCGCAGCAAGCTGGCGCAGAAGCCGACGACAGTGATGATGCCGTGGTGAAGGATGCCAACGGCAATGTACTGGCCGATGGCGATGCCGTGGTGCTGATCAAGGATTTGAAAGTGAAGGGCTCGTCGACGGTGCTGAAAATGGGCACCAAGGTGAAGCGCATCCGGCTGGTGGGCAGCGGTGATCATGAAGTCGATTGCAGGATGGATGCCGGCAACTTCATGCTGAAGGCGTGCTTCCTGCGCAAGGCCTGAGGCGTTACCAGGCCACCGGAAAGAACGGCCCACGCGGGCCGTTTTCCATTTCATGGCAGCCGCTTGATGGGCGCTTACTTGTCGCCCATCAACGCGCGGCGCAGGTCATCGGGAATTTCGGTCAGCACCAGCGTACCGTTCTCGCGGTTGTAGATCACCTGGCCGCTGCGCAGGCTGCTGCGATCGAACTCGATCTTCCAGTGCTCGGCGCTGGCCTTGAAGTGCGTGAGCGGGCGGATGGCGCGGCGGTCCGGCACGAAGCCGCCTGACAATTCGCGTTCTTCCTCGCCCAGCGTGTTGCGCAATTCGGCCGGTGCATCGGGCCACGCGCGCTGCACCAGCACATCCAGGCTGACCGGCTCGCCCTCGCTGCCAGCCTCTTCCAGATAGCCATGCGCGCGCTCGAACAGCGCATCGCGGGTGTCGTTGGGCAGTTGCTGGCGCTCGGCAAACTGCGTGAGGCCCTGCACCAGCTTCTGCGTTTCCTTCAGCGCCAGAATCACGTCATTGCAGCCCAGGAACAGCTTGAAGTAGTGCGCGACATCGCCGCGCCCCTTCAGGAAACTGATATAGCGCTCGGCACCCCGCTGCCAGCCTTCCAGATCGATACGGCCGGCCACGCGTACATTGGTCATGTCGAGGTGGATGCTGTCGATGATATCCAGCCCTTCGGTAATGGCGGTGCCGACGGTTTCGGTCACCAGCGCCACGATGAGTACATCGCGGCCCATGGCCTCGACGCGGGCGATCAGCACGTAGCCGCCGCTGGCCAGTTGCTCTTCGCCGGCACGCATCTGCAAGTGCTGCATCATCAGTTGCGCGAGCGTGATGAAATCGATGGATGCCTCGACCACATGCTGGCGGATGAAGCGCGGCATGGGGAAGTTGTCTTCGTCGTCCTCGAAGCGGCCATAGCCTTTGCCGGTGCGTTCGGCGTAGCGCATGCACAGGTGATCGATCAGCCGTTGCGCGGCGGCGGTCACGCGCATTTCGCCCGGGCGCAGTGCGATCGACGCCGGGCCGTGCGGCTCCTTGATCAGTTGGTGAACGATAAGGTTGCGTACCGTGTGTTGCTGCGCATCCATGAAACGGAATCCGGGCTGGGGCTGAGGGTTGCCATTGTCCCACCGACTGCACACTGGTGCATGCGGGCATTCCGGCAATTGCCGGATCCGGGCTGGCCGTTGCAAGCCGCAAGCGAGCGCGGGCCTGCAAAGCGGCCATGAAAAAAGGGCCCATGCAAGGGCCCCTTGGTGGCAAGACTGCGCTCAGGCGGTCTCGTCGACCACCTTGGCATCCGGCGCATTGTTCTGCACCGACTTGATGCCATTTTCGGCGGCGGCCTTGCTGCTGTAATACTCGCTGCGGCCGATTTCCTGATGGTTGGCGGCTTTCAGGATGAAGTATGGCTCGCCCTTGCTGTTTTCGCGGATTTCGAAGCGGTTGATATCCGGGGCGTTCTTGCGCACCGATTCGATGCCGTTCTCGGCGGAATCCTTGCTGCGGTACAGCTCGCTGGTAAGAATCACCTCGCCATTTCCGGCTTTCAGGTTAAACATGAACTGGCCGTCCTTGGCCGTTTTGAGTACGAACTTGCCTGCCATATCAACAATCCTTTTGAGAGCACTGCAACCTGACGAAATGCAATCTGGATATTACCCGCCCACGGTAACGCACGCTACGAGAGCCCGCCATCATGCCTATCCTGTACTTCCTGTTTGCGCTGGCCATTGGCCTGGTGATGCCATTGCAAGCCGCCATCAACAGCCAGCTGCAGAACCAGCTGGGTGGCAGCACGCTGCTGGCGGCGCTGGTGTCGTTCGTAGTGGGCAGCGTTGCGCTGGCAGCAGCATTGTTGCTGAGCGGCCAGCGCTGGCCGGAGCGCGCGCAGTGGCTGCAGGCAGATGGCTGGATGTATGCCGGCGGCGCGATGGGGGCGTTGATCGTGTTCGGCACCACCTTGCTGGCGCCGCGTATCGGCGTGGCAGCGATGATGTTGCTGCTGATCGCCGGGCAGGTGCTGGTTTCGCTGTTGTTTGATCGCTATGGCTGGCTGGGCATGCCGGTGCGCGAGATCGGTGTTGCGCGGCTACTGGGTGCAGCGCTGGTGGTGGGTGGCGTGGTACTGGTGAACTTTGGCGACAAGCTGGGGCGCTAGGTTTACGGCGGTGCCTCAGTGCCCGCCCAAGCGGCCACGCACATAGCGTTCCACATCTGCGGTATCGATCACGCCTGAGGCACCCGGCGCAACGACCCCCAGATCCACGCCCAGCCGGGCCGCCAGCGAAGCTGCCGCATAGCTGACCTGCAACACATCACCCGCCGGCAGTGCTGGCCGGGATGCCTGCGGGGAGGCGCTTGCGGGGGCTGGCGCGGGCGGTGCCGCCAGCGTAGGGATGGCGCAGGCAGGGCCCAGATCATCCGGCAGCCAGCCGCTGTCTTTTTCCTCGATTTCCATCATCAGCAGCAATTCACCGCTGCCGAGTTCATCGCCCACTGCCACCAGCAGCGACGACACACTGCCTTCATCCGGTGCGTGCACGACAGCAACGCCATCTTCCCACGCGATGGTGGCCAGCTTGCCATCGTGCGGCACCCAGTCGCCATTGGCCACGTGCAGTTCGGTGACGCGGGCTGCGCCGTCGAATTCGGGCGCGCAGATCATGTGGGAAATGATTTCAGGCATCGGTTCTACGCCAGCGGGTTGGAGAAGCGGGTTGGCCGGCATGTCGCGCGGTTGCGGACAGGCCCGGCTGTTACACAGAGGCTACCGCAAGCGGCGCGCGAAGCATATCGATATGCGGGATTCCGTCTTCATCGTAGATCGCCCCCACCTGCACGAAGCCATGCTTGCCGTAAAACGACGCCAGATGTGCCTGGGCGCCGATCTGGTGGGCAAGGCCCGGATAGCGGGCGTCCGCTTCACGCAGGCCCTCGGCAATCAGCGCGTGGCCGGCACCGCTGCCGCGCTGCGCCGGGGCGATGGCCACGCGGCCAAGCGAAGGCTCCGGGTATTTGAGGCCGGGCGGCACCAGCCGCAGGCAGGCCTGGGTTTCCCCCGCTGCATTGCGGCCCAGCAGGTGCCGGGCCAGCAGATCGAGGTTATCCAGCTCTGCATACGCGCAGTTTTGCTCGACCACGAAAATGTCGGTACGCAGTTTGATATAGGCATACAGCGTGCGGGCATCGAAATCATCGAAGCCGTACCACTGCCAGACGAGGGGCTGGGCGGCGGTCATTTGTTTCCTGGAACGGTATTGAAAAAGAGGGCAAATCCAAACGATGGGCCTTCCCAAAAGAATAACCCCCTGTGGCACAGGGGGTTATCGGGGATGACACCAACCGCGAGGCTTAGCCAGCCAGCAGCGCGCGCCAGCGGGCAATCTGCGTACGCACCTGCTTGGGCGCAGTGCCGCCCACGTGATCACGTGCGGCGAGGCTGCCTTCTGGTGTGAGTACCTCGACCACATCCGCTTCGATCAGCGACGAGAAGCTGCGCAGTTCAACCAGTTGCAGCTCGGACAGGTCCTTGCGCTTTTCTTCGGCGTAACGCACCGCGAGTGCCACGGCTTCGTGCGCATCGCGGAACGGCAGGCCCTTCTTCACGAGATAGTCGGCCAGATCGGTAGCGGTGGCGAAGCCTTGCTTCACCGCGCGCTCCATGGCTTCCGGCTTGACGGTGATGCCGCGCATCATGTCGGCGTAGATGCGCAGCGTATCCGTCAGCGTATCGACGGTATCGAACAGCGGTTCCTTGTCTTCCTGGTTGTCCTTGTTGTACGCCAGCGGCTGCGATTTCATCAACGTGAGCAGTGCCACCAGGTGACCATTCACGCGGCCGGTCTTGCCGCGTACCAGCTCGGGCACATCCGGGTTTTTCTTCTGCGGCATGATGGACGAACCGGTGCAGAAGCGATCAGCGATGTCGATGAAGCCGAAGCGCGGGCTCATCCACAGCACCAGCTCTTCAGAGAGGCGGCTGAGGTGCGTCATGGTCAGCGCGGCGGCGGCGGTGAATTCGATGGCAAAATCGCGGTCGCTGACAGCATCCAGCGAGTTCTGACAGACCGCATCGAAACCCAGCAGCTGCGCGGTGTATTCGCGATCGATCGGGTAGGTGGTGCCGGCCAGCGCGGCCGAGCCCAGCGGCAGGCGGTTGATGCGCTTACGCGCATCGATGAAGCGCTCTGCATCGCGGCCGAGCATTTCCACGTAGGCCAGCATGTGGTGGCCGAAGGTAACCGGCTGCGCTACCTGCAGGTGGGTAAAGCCGGGCATCACGGTGGCGGCGTGCTGGTCTGCCAGATCGACCAGCGATTTCTGCAGTTCGTGCACCAGCGCCACGATCACGTCGGTGGCGCCACGCAGGTACAGGCGGATGTCCGTGGCCACCTGGTCATTGCGCGAGCGGCCGGTGTGCAGGCGCTTGCCGGCATCGCCGATCTTGTCGGTGAGGCGGCGCTCGATATTCATGTGCACGTCTTCGAGATCCAGGCTCCACTCGAGGCGGCCGGCGCGGATGTCTTCCAGGATGTCGGCCATGCCCTGGCGGATGGCTGCGAGATCGTCATCGCTGAGCACGCCGGACTTGTTCAGCATGGCGGCGTGCGCCAGCGAGCCTTCGATGTCCACTTCAGCCATGCGCTTGTCGAAGTGCACCGAAGCGGTATAGCGTTTCACCAGCTCGGAGACCGGCTCGTTGAAACGGCCTGACCAGGTTTTGTTGGCTGCGTCGGACATCGCGAATCCTGTAAGGAAAAAAGCAAAACGGGAGATTATACGGGTCTCGTGCTTACGTGGCAGCCCCAAAAGACCACACTGTACGCATCACCGCATCACCGCATTGCTCATTGTGCACGCTGCAGTGCAACAAAGGGAATCTGGTTTTTACCAGATGACGAAGAAGAACAGCCAGGCGGCGACAAACGGCGCAAGTCCGAGCCCGACAATGGACAGCGCCGCGGTACGCCGCAGGATGCTGCCGCTACGCAGGCCGGAGAGCCGCCAGAACAGCCGCAGCGACCATGCCAGCGCCAGTGCCAGCAGCGCAAAGCGCACATCGTTCACCCAGTAGGTGCTCATGCCTTCGTGCTTGAGCAGGGTGATGGTGGTGGCGGTAAGGCCGAGGAATACGCCGCAACCGGCAGCGGGAATCAGGCTTTGCGCGAGCTTGTGCAGGCTGAACGGGCCGCGTTGCGGCAACACACGATCGGCCAGCAGCAATGCCAGATACAGCGTGCCGCCAACCACGGCGGCGCCTGCGGCGATGAAGGCAAGGATCAGTGCGCCATCAAGCCAGCTGAAGCTGTCGGCCACGTCCGGATAGTGGGTGAGCAGCCACCACGGCGCATTGTCGTTGAGCGGCCACAAGATATCGTGATCGATCAACCAGGTGGCAATCCACTGCTTGGCGGCCACCAGCCACGGGCTGGCACTCCACAGGAAAGCGCCGGTGGCGAGGCCCATCAACCCGAAAACGATCAGCGCGGTCTGCCAGGCATCGCCTTTTTCCACCTGCACCACTTCTTCTTCCGGTGAGCGGGCAACCAGCTGTATGGCATCGCGGTGACCGCTACAGCGGCCGCACATGTGGCAGTCGCCCGCGCCCTGCATATGGCGCAACGGTACCAGCGGCGCACAATTGACCGGGATGACCTTCTTGCCATGCGATGCACGCCACGCATCTTCGTCCACCTTGTAGCGCCACGGCGCCAGCTTGGCCAGCAGGTTGAATACGCCGTTCACCGGGCACAGGTAGCGGCACCACACGCGCTTGTCGCGCCCGTACAGGTAGCCGACCAGCATGGCGCCAGCGGTGGAGCCGCCCAGCACCAGCAACACGGCCAGCGGGTATTGATACACGCTGACGAGCTGGCCGTAGATGGTGGTGAGCGCAAACGCCACGAATGGCCAGCCACCCCAGCGCATCCACTTGGGGATGGGTTTGTTGCGGCCATGTTCGCTCGCCCACTCGGTGAGCATGCCTTCCGGGCAGAGCCAGCCGCACCAGGCACGCCCCAGTAGCGGCATGGACACCAGCACGAATGGCCACCAGATGCCCCAGAACGCAAACTGCGCGACCACGGTGAGGTTATTGAAGAGGTGGGCTTTTTCATCCGGCAGCGGCAGGAATACCGGCACCACCAGCAGCAACGCGTAAACCAGCACCACGACCCATTGCAGGTTGCGCAGTGCCACCTTGTGCTGGCGCAGGAAATCACCCGCGCGCGCCACGCGTGCGGCAAACGCCACTGGCGTGGCACTGGCGGGCGGCGTGGACGGCTGCAATGCCATCAGCGTGCGCTGCTGGCACGGCGCAACAGCAACGCCGAGCCCGCCCAGAACAGCAGCCATGCAAGCAGCACCGACAGTGCTGGCAGCGCCCGGTAGCCGGCAAAATCCGCCAGCAGCTTGCCGACGCCATGGCTGTCTTCGAGCAGCGCCGAGCTATCCCACAGCGGATCGATCACGCCGGGCAAGAGGCCAACCGACACCAGTTTTTCCAGCCCGCTGACCAGTAGCGAGCCCGCCAGCAGCAGCAGCAGGATTTCCGTCACGCGGAAGAACAACCGCCAGGTGATCAACTTGCCGCCCAGTTGCAGCAGCCAGAAGGTGACGAATGCTGCCAGCAGCCCCAGCGCGCCGGCGGCGGCGTATTGCCACAGTTGGCCGGCTTCGGCCGTGGCGAGGGTGCCGTACAGGAACACCACCGTCTCGCTGCCTTCGCGCGCAACGGCGATCATCACCAGGATCAGCAAGCCCCACCAGTTGTTGCGCTGCACGTTTTGCGCCAGACCGGATTCCAGCTCGCGCTTGAGCGTGCGGCCGTGGCGGCGCATCCAGTACACCATCTGCACCACCAGTGCGGCCGCCACCAGTGCCATGCCGGCCTGGAAATACTGCTGGCCGTCGTCCGACAGCAACGTGGAGACGCCAAGGATCAGCAGCGCCAGGAAGCCGGACAGTACGAGGCCGGCGGCCACGCCACCCCACAGGTAACGCAGGCCACGCTGGCCCGATACCGGATTGGCTTTCAACCATGCATACAGGATGCCGACAACGAGCAGCGCCTCGACACTCTCGCGCCAGACGATGAACAGGACCTGATCCATACGGGGTACCGCCTTGATTACTTGATGACCAGCACGCCCTTGGCCTGCGGGTGGAAATCATCGAAAAACACGTGCTCGGCCGGGCTGGTGGGGTTGACCACCACGAACGAGGTCACGCCGGGGCCCAGCACCTTTTCCTTGCGCAGAGAAATGCTTTCGAACTCCACCGGCGATTTGCCGGCATTGGTAATCTCCAGCTTGAAACGCTTGCCTGCCGGCGCCTCGATACGCGCGGGCGACAGCGTGCCGTCCTTGATGGTGATCTTGAACGTGGGCAGGTCTTCGGCCCGGGCCAGCGCGGCCAGACCCAGCATTGCAATGGCCATCCAGTAACGCATTTCGCTTCCGCTTATCAAATGGTTCGAGGCTGCCGTGGCAGCCTCCAGTGCAAACCGGTCCTGCCGGGGCACAGTTCCGGTCCCGGGGCCGGATCAGTAGCCGCCCTTCTTGCCGACGCCGGCATAGGTGAATTCGTAATCGAGCTCGAACGGCTTGAACCATGGGCCCACGCCGGTTTCCTTGTCCACGTGGCGGCCGAAATGCGCCATCGGGTTCTCGGACGGTGGCAGGATGGTGTACTTGAGCTTGTACTTGCCCGGGCCTTCCAGCTTCACGTTGTCACCGTAATGCGGGCCGTCGCTGGCAACCATGGGCATGAAATCACCCTTGATCACGTTCTTGCTGCCGACCTTCTGGATTTCGTATTTCACCAGCAGGTAGGGCATCCATTCACCCTCGGCAAAGCCGTTGGGGTTGTTCTTCACTGCGTGGATATCGGCTTCCAGATGCACATCCGACTTGGCGACCGATGCCATCATCCCTTCCGGGTCCATCTTGATCGGCTGCAGGTATACCGCGCCGATTTCCATGCCGCCCTTGATGGCCGGCTTGCCGATGGGATATTCAGCAGCGTGGGCAACGGTTTGCATCAGGCCGGCAACGGCCATGAATGTGACTACAGCAGTCTTTTTCATCTCTATTCCTGAAAGAAGGACAGCGGGCCTGGCCGCTGCACAACGGGATCAATGCCGAATCTTACGCCTGAGAAACGCACCAAGAAGCATTCTCGTTGACGCAATTTGTTACGGTTTACACATGCGGCCTCCTCGCATCCGCCCCACCGCACGTATAATCCGCCGACGAGCCATCATGGCATGCTGGCGCGCGGCATTTCAAAGCGGGGCAGGCGAGCCTTGCAATTGAAGCAACGCAGCGCCGGCAAGCTGATGATGGCAATCAAACCTGACGGCATACGCCGGCACAGCGAGGCGTTTGCGCCCGGAGAATATGTAAATGGCCCGCGACATGAAGAAATCGCGCAGCAACGGCAGCCGTTCCGACGGCGGCGGCAGCTCGCTGTTTACCGGCCTCTTGATCGGCCTGGTGGGCGGCGTGGCCGTGGCCGTAGGCCTGGCGTTTTTCCTGAACCGTGGCAGCAACCCGTTCCAGAACAAGCCCACTGCCGATACGCCACCGGATGCCGTGGGTTCGGCCCCGGCTGCCGGAGGTGAAAAGGGCCCGGAAATCCTGCGCCCCAATGGCGCCGGCAAGGATGACGTGACGGCACCACCGGTGCGCGGCAGCAATGCAGGCAACACCAGCACGGCAGCCAGCGCGGCGAGCGGCGTGGCGCTGGATTTCTACAAAGTGTTGCCGCAGCTCAATGACGGCAACGACAAGACCGACAAGCCGGAAGTCAAGAAAGCCGATGTGGCGCCGACTGCACCCGTGAAAGTGGAAGCGCCCAAGGGCGCTTACCTGCAGGTGGGTGCTTTCCAGAGCGAGCAGGATGCAGATAATCTGAAGGCCAAGCTGGCGCTGCTGGGCATCGAGGCCAACATCCAGAGCACCGACCTTGCCGACAAGGGCATCTGGCACCGCGTGCGCATCGGCCCGTTCACCAGTCTGACCGAACTGGAAAAAACCCGCGGCCAGTTGAAGAGCAACGGGG
The DNA here is from genome assembly GCF_009848685.1 of Andreprevotia sp. IGB-42. Taxonomy (GTDB): domain Bacteria; phylum Pseudomonadota; class Gammaproteobacteria; order Burkholderiales; family Chitinibacteraceae; genus Andreprevotia. The sequence continues at coordinate 136,393 of NZ_WXTX01000011.1, read as the reverse complement.
TGGACAGTACCGTGGTGAAAGGGAACTGATTCGTTTTTTGCTGATCTAGTCAGCACATTTATAAACTGCATCCATCGAGGAGCACCCATGTTCAAACGCTGGTTGGCCGCTGTTGGCCTGTTTGCTGCTTTTGTCTCCGCCACTGCCGGCGCTGCCGAGCTGCGCGAAGGCACCGATTACAAGAAAATGGCCACGCCGCAACCGGTTGCGCAGGCTGGCAAGCTCGAAGTGGTGGAGTTCTTCTGGTATGGCTGCCCGCATTGTTTCAAGGTGGAGCCTTTCGTTGAAGAATGGGCGGCCAAGCTGCCCAAGGACGTGAACTTCCGCCGTGTACACGTGTACTGGCCGGGCCGTACCGATATCGAAGGTCATGCCAAGATTTTCCTGGCGCTGCAATCGATGGGCGTGGAAGCCAAGTATCAGCAGGCCGTGTTCAATGCCATCCAGAAAGATGGCCTGGAATTGCGCCGCGAAGAAGTGCTGTTCGACTGGGTGAAGAAGCAGGGCATCGACCTGAACAAGTTCAAGGCCAACTACAACGGCTTCTCCACCACGCAACAGCTGAACAAACTCGATCAGATGGGCCGTGACTACGGGGTGGATGGCGTGCCGATGTTCTTCGTGAATGGCAAGTACATCACTTCACCGTCGATGACTGGCCGCGAAGATGATTCCGCGCTGAAGGTGGTGGATGAATTGCTGGCCCGCGAACGCGCTGCCAGCGGCAAGAAGCCGGCGCCAGCCAAGAAGAAGTAAGGCGGTAAAACAGAAAACGGGGCTGAATGCCCCGTTTTTTATTGCCGCTGCCACAGGATCAGCAACATCCTCCTGCCAGCAGCCAGCAAGCTCAGTCTTCGCGGTTGAGGATAGCCAGTTGTGCATCGTCCAGATAGCACCATTCGCCTTCGGCGAGATCGAGCGACGCCAGCGACAGCCCGCCGATCTGCGCGCGCGCCAGCGCAGCACAATGGTTGCCGGCAGCCGCCAGCATGCGCTTCACCTGGTGATACTTGCCCTGGTCGATGACGATTTCCAGGTGCGTGGCATCGATCAGGTGGGCAATCTGCGCGGCAATCGGTGCAGGCTCATCATGCAGTTGCACCCCCGCCAGCAGTTCATCCACCAGCGCCTGATCGCCCGGCTCGGCCAGCGTGGCCACGTAGACCTTGGGCTGGTGATGCTTGGGATGGCTTTGCGCGTGGATGAACGCGCCGTGATCGGACAACAGCAGCAGGCCGGTGGTGTCGTGATCGAGCCGTCCCACCGGCTGCACATCACGCCAGGTGAATTGCTCTGGCAGCAGCGTATGCACGCCGGGGTGGTGCGATGGCTTGCGCGAGCACTCGAAGTTGGCCGGTTTGTTCAGCGCGATATACACGTGCTCGCGATACAGCCACGGCTCGTCGAACACGCTGAACTCGAGCCCGACCGGATCGAATTCGGTCTTCGGCTTGGTGACGACTTCTCCGGCAACGCTGACATCGCCGTCTTCGATCAGCAACTGGCAGCCCTTGCGGGTGCCGAAGCCCTGATTCTGCAAAATGCGGTAAAGAGGTAGTTTTTTGCTCATGGGCAAGACTTTACCGTGCCTGCGGCGCGATATACAGCGGGCGCGCCATGTCATGCGTGCCGCGCCGGCCCGCTGCTGCCAGCCGGACCATCAACCGCTGAACCGGCGCGCCCGGCTCACAAGGGGCTGGCAGGCTGCAGCCAGTGTTCCAGCGCATCCATGAACACGCGCGTTTTGGCCGGCATCAGCCGGCGCGCCGGAATGAATGCGTACACGCGCAGCGGATCGGGCTGCCAGTCTGGCAGCACGCGGTTGAGCTGGCCGTTCCGGACTTCGCTGTCGTAGTAGCTGTTGGCGATCATGCTGGCACCCAGGCCTGCCAGCGTGGCCTGCAGGCGCAGGCCGGCATTGGGGGTGCGCAGCCGTGGTGCCAGCGCCACCGCGCTACGAGCGCCGCCGGTGCCGCCGAAATGCCATTCGGTTTCATGCAGGTTGGCAACGGTGGGCCAGTGCGCCAGCGCGGCCACCGTGGCGGGCGGCCCCAGCCGCTGCAACAACGCGGGTGCCGCATACAGGCCGCGCCCCACGCTGAACACGCGCCGGGCCACCCGGCTGGAATCGGGCAAGGGCTGCGCGGTGACGGCAAAGGTGATGTCGTAGCCGGCAGACAGCGGATCGACCGGGCCGTTGATCACGTCCACGTCGATATCGAGGCCGGCGTGTTGCGCCATCAGTGCGCACACCACCTCGCCCAGCTGCAACATGCCGAACTCGTACGGTGCGGCAATGCGCAGCAGGCCGCGCGGTGTATCGCCCTGCGCGGCCACGCCGTCCGCCACATCGTCGAGCTGGGCGAACAGCGGGGCGATCTGTTCGAGCAGTGTCTGGCCGTGCTCGGTCAACCGCAGCTGGCGGGTGCTGCGTTCCAGCAACCGGTGGCCCAGCTTCTTTTCCAGCCGTGCCACCGCCAGGCTGACCGATGACTTGGGCTGCTCCAGCCGCTCTGCGGCACGCGTGAAGCTACCCAGCTGCGCCACTGTGGCAAACAGGTACCAGTCGTTCCAGTCTTTTGTTCTCATGGATGGACAATCATTTCATAAAACGCCATTTATCCAGCACAGCACACAATATAAGGTGCTGCGATGGATACTGCACGCATTACACCCGCCACCCCCGTTATCACCCCCGTGCCGCCTGCGCGCCCGCCGCTGCTGGCCAGTCACCCGGAAATGAGCGGTGCGCATGTCTACCTGTTCGGCCTGCTGGCCGGGCTGGTGACCGGCGTCGATTTCATTGCCGGTGCGATGATCGGCATTGCCGGCAGCCACATCCGTGGCGGCGTGCACGCATCGCCGGAGGAATATCTGTGGGCGATCAGCGGCTATGCGGCAGCGGCGGTGATCGCCAACCTGATCATCGGCCGGATTGCCCACCGCATCAGCTACCGCAGCTATACGCTGGCATCGCTGGCGCTGTTTGCACTGGGCGCGGTGGCGTGTGCGATGTCCGGCAATATCGACCAGTTGGTGGCGGCACGCATCGTGCAGGGCCTGGGCGGTGGCGGGCTATTCACCGCCGCGCGCGTGATCGTGCAACTGGTCAGCCAGCCGCGTGAACGGCTGGCGCTGTTCTGGGGCTTCGGCATCGGCGCCAACGGGCTGATGGCGCTGGCACCCTGGGTATCGGCCGAACTGGTGATGCGTGATGGCTGGAACAGCGTATTCCTGTTGCAGGCGGCCATCGCCGCCGCGCTGTTGCCGCTGGTGTACTTCATTTACCCGCGCCGCGCCAACCCGCCCCCGGACCGCACGATGGGACACCTGGATTGGCCGGCAATGCTGGCATTCGGCTTTGGCACACTGCTGTTGCTGCACGGCCTGCAGGATTTGCGCTACCTGCGCCCGGGCGGTGTGGCCGGCCTGCTGCCGTGGATGCTGGCTGGCGCGGCCGTAGTGTTGTTCATTGCCGTGCGGCTGCATCGCCACCCTGACCCATGGCTGGACGTGCGCCGGCTGGGCAGCCGCCGCTACCTGGTGGGGCTGGCTTTTTACGGTTTGTTCTACCTGATCAATGGTGGCTGGAGCTTCCTGATGGCGTCCTTCCTGCAGGAGGGGATGGGCTTTGATTTTTCCACCACCGGCCTGTTGATGACGCTGGGCGGCGGCATCACGCTGGCGGCCACCGTCGTGCATACCTGGCAGTTTCCGCGTGTGTTCGGCAAGCGGCGGGTGATTGCCTGTGGCTTCGCCGTGCTGGCCATTGCCGCGCTGTGGCTATCGCACATGGCGATGCCGGGCGCATCGGTAACGGTGCTGCTGCCCGCCATCCTGCTGCAGGGCAGTACCTTCGTGCTGATCATGGTGCAGGTGGCCAGCATGACGTATTCAGATTTCGACGGCGCCGACTTTGCGCATGCCTACCAGTTGAAGAACATCCTGCGCGAGCTGGCCGGCGCATTGGGGCTGGGCATCACCAGCCTGCTGCTGCAGGACGTGAAGGCCGAAGCACGCACTGACCTCATCGGCCGCTTCGATCATGCCACGGTGGCCGGGATGCTGCCCGACCCGCCGTCCCCTGCCATGTTGGCGCAGTGGTCAGCAGAGATCGACCGGCAGGCAGCGCTGATTGCCAGTGATCACCTGTTTGTCGGCATTGCCTTGCTGGCCATGGCGGCCGGCGCAGTGGCACTGACGCAACGCGCAATGCGTTAGTTCCATGATCCGGTTGTATACCGATGAACGGCAGTAAAAAGCAGTTGCAAATTAATAGTTAATTTATGTACTATTTTGTTATGAATCAAAAAGACACTATTCCCGCCAGCTTTCGCGCCGTCGAGGACAAGATCAATCTGGTATGCCGCCGCATCCCGGAAAACAGCGTCCAGAACGTGGTGCTGATCCACCTGGTGAAGCACCTGCAAGCGGCATTGCATAGCCGCATGAGCGATGTATTGCGTGAACACGAGCTGAACCCGGTGAGCTTCACCGCGCTGATGATGCTGTTCAGCAAACCGAACGAAGCACTGAACCCATCCGAACTGGCGGAAGCCAGCGGCGAATCCCGCGCCAATGTCACACGCATTTGCGATGAACTGGTGGCCAAGGGCCTGCTGGAACGCGCCCCCAACCCGGATGACCGCCGCCGCGTGGATTTGCGCCTTGCCGCTGCCGGCGATGACGAAGTGATGAAGCTGTTGCCGGTGCTGCGCCAGCGTGTGCACAACGTGTTCAACGTGCTGGAGCAGGATGAAAAAGACCAGCTGGAACGCCTGCTGAAACGCGTTCTGACCGAATCAGCCAATTGAAAAGACTGCAGCAGCCCGGCGGCAACGCCGGCCTGCCAAGCCCGACCTTCCCCTTTTTTACCCATACGGTTAAAAAATGAATTATTTGAACCTCAATAAACTTACGCCTGTTGCACTGGCCTTGCTGCTGGCCGCATGTGCGGCAATCCCGCCGGAATCGGATACCCTGCCCCAGCGCGACATCGCCGGCGCGCAGCTGGCTGCCGGCATCAAGCTGGCGCGCGAAGGCTGGCCGGAAGCCCGCTGGTGGACGCGTTACAACGATGCGCAACTCGATGCCCTGATCGATGCAGCGCTGAAGGACGGTACCAGCATGGCCGTCGCCGCTGCCCGCCTGAATACCGCCCGCGCCACACTGGCGACGCAGCATGCTGCCGAAGGCATCAACGTGACCGGCGACGCCAGCGTGAACCGGCTGCGCTACTCGCCCAATGGCCTGTTTCCGCCACCGATCGGCGGCACCTGGTTTACCGACAACGCGGTAACGCTGCGCGCTTCGTACGACTTCGACCTGTGGGGCAAGCACCGCGCGGCAATCGCTGCCGCCGTGGGCGAAATCAATGCCGCACGTGCCGATACCGCACAGGCAGAACAAGGCCTCTCCGCCGCCGTGGCGCAAACCTATTTCAGGCTGCAGGCCGACTGGGCACGCCTTGCGGTGCTGCGTGAAGAACGCAGCCAGCAAGTGGCGCTGAACGAGCTGCGCAAGAAGCGTCTCGATCGCGGGCTGGACCCGATCACCGCGCGCCAGACCTCGCAAGGCGATATCGCGCTGACCGACCGGCAGATTGCCGCGCTGGAATCGCAGGCTGGCCAGGACAAGGAAGCGTTGCGTGCGTTGATCGGTGGCGATGCCAATGCGCTGATCGCACTCAAGCCGCAAGCGCTGCCCAAGACCGATTCTGCAGCGCCCACCACGCTGGGTTACCAGTTGCTGGCGCGCCGTGCTGACTTGCAGGCCGCGCGCTGGCGCGTGGAAGCCAACCTGTCGAAGATCGAATCGGCCAAGGCGGCGTTCTACCCGACCGTGGAAATCAACGCATCGTTCGGGCTGGACTCCATCGAGCCGGGCAACCTGCTGCTGTGGCAAAGCCGCGCCGCCACCTTCATGCCATCGATCAGCCTGCCGATCTTCGACAGCGGCCGTCTGGCTGCTCAGCTGGGCACGCAGCGCGCCAAGCGCGATGAAGTGATTGCCGATTACAACCAGGCAGTGGTGAACGCAGTGCGCGATGTGGCGCAGAACATCATTGCCACGCAAGGGCTGCAAGCACAGAGCCGCGCGCAGAGTGACGGCCAGCGCGCAGCCGATGCCCAGCTGAAGACGGCAACTGCCCGCCTCAAGACCGGCCTTGTCGACCGCAGCGCGCAAATCCAGGCGCAACTGGCGGTGCTGGGCCAGCGCGAGCTGGCACTGCAGCTGCAGCAGGCACGCCTCGATGCCGATGTTGCGCTGATCAAGACATTGGGTGGTGGTTACCAGGCACCGGCCGATCCGGTCGCCAGCGCCGAATAAACCATACCGAACACGAATAACGAGCGAATCAACCGAGATCCGGAGCCCGCATGACGACCGAAACAAGCACCCCAAGCCCGAAGAACAGCCGCCGCAAGCCCCTGCTGCTGGCATCCACTGCGCTGTTCATTGCCGCCGGCATCGGCTATGCCATCTACTACACCACCGTGCTGAGCCAGCGCGAGGAAACCGACAACGCCTACGTGGGCGGCAATACCGTCAACCTGACTTCACAAGTGACCGGCACCGTGACGGAAATCCGCGCCGACGAAACGCAATACGTGAAAGCGGGCCAGGACGTGATCAAGCTGGACCCGGCCGATGCCACCGTGGCGCTGCGCCAGGCCGAAGCCAAGCTGGGCGAAACCGTGCGCACCTTGCGCCAGCAATACGCGAATGCCGATCAGGTGGACGCCACGCTGGCGCAGAAGAAAATCGACGTTGCCAAGGCCAGGGACGATCTGGCACGCCGCGCGCCGTTGCTGGCCGATCAGGCGGTATCGGGCGAGGACGTGGAGCACGCAAAGCAGGCAGTAGCCACCGCGCAGGCCGCGCTGGAAGTGGCGCAGAAGCAGTTTGAATCGGCCAATGCCGGTATCGACGGCGTGAAGCTGACCGAGCACCCGAGTGTATTGGCCGCCAAGGCCAACTATGTGCAGGCGTGGCTGACCTCGCGCCGCAACGCCATCGTGGCGCCGGTATCGGGCCAGATTGCCAAGCGCAGCGTACAGGTCGGTGCCCGTGTGAGCCCGGGTGCATCGCTGCTGACCATCGTGCCGCTGAACCAGCTGTGGGTGGACGCCAACTTCAAGGAATCCGAGCTGAAGAACATCCGCATCGGCCAGCCGGCGAAGATCGAGGCTGACCTGTACGGCGGCAAGGTGGAATACACCGGCAAGGTGCTGGGTTTGTCGGCAGGGACCGGTAGCGCGTTCTCGCTATTGCCGGCGCAGAATGCCACCGGCAACTGGATCAAGGTGGTGCAGCGCGTGCCAGTACGCATCCTGCTGGACCCGAAGCAACTGGCGGAACACCCGCTGCGCATCGGCCTGTCCACCGTGGTGACCGTGGATACGCATGACCGCGACGGTGCGGTACTGGCATCCAATCCGAACAATGATTCGGTACTGGAAACCAAGGCATTCGACCAACCGCTGACCGAAGCCGAAGCCATTGCCGACGCCATCGTGGCCAAGAACGCCGGCAACCGCCGCTAAGCCCCACTCCGGAGCACCGAGTTTATGTCTGAAGTTGCAAAAGGCGCGCCAGCGGCCGCCCCGCCGGAGGCACTGCCGCCGCTGCATGGCGCCAAATTGGCGCTGATGACGGTGGCGCTGGCGGTGTCGACCTTCATGGAAGTGCTCGATACCACCATCGTCAACGTCTCGGTACCGCATATCGCCGGTGACCTGGGCGCTTCGGCCAGCCAGGGCACATGGACGATCAGCTCGTACGGCCTGGCTGCCGCCATCGTGGTGCCGCTGACCGGCTGGCTGGCGCGCCGCTTTGGCGAAGTACGCTGTTTCGTGATCTCGGTGTGGCTGTTCACGCTGATGTCCGCGCTGTGCGGCATGGCCGACAGCCTGCACTCGCTGGTGTTTTTCCGCTTCATGCAGGGGCTGGTGTCCGGCCCGATGGTGCCGCTGTCGCAGGCGCTGATGCTGAAGAACTACCCGCCGGAGAAAAAAGGCCTGGCACTGGCGCTGTGGGCAATGACGGTGATCGTGGCGCCGATTTTCGGCCCCATGCTGGGTGGCTGGATTACCGACAACTATCACTGGCCGTGGATTTTCTACATCAACGTGCCGGTGGGCATCCTGGCCGGCTGGCTGGTGATGAGCGGGCTGAAAGGGCGCGAATCGAAGATCACCAAGCAACCGATCGATACCATCGGCCTGATCCTGCTGTTTGTCGGCGTGGGCAGCCTGCAGCTGGTGCTGGACAACGGCAACGACATGGACTGGTTCTCCAGCCCGACCATCCTGACGCTGGCCGTGGTAGCCGCGGTGGCGCTGACGTTCCTGATCATCTGGGAGCTGACGGACGAGCACCCGGCGGTGGATCTGTCGCTGCTGAAAGAGCACAACTTCCGCTACGGCGTGATCGTGCTCAGCCTGGGGATGTTCTGCTTCTTCGGCAGCACGGTGTTGTTCCCGCTGTGGCTGCAGACGGTGCTGGGCTTCACCGCGACGTGGTCCGGCCTTGCCACCGCGCCGGTGGGGGTGCTGGCGTTCTTCCTGTCGCCCATCATCGGCAAGAACATCCAGAAGCTGAACCTGCGCTGGATAGCCACCATCTCGTTCGCGGTGTTTGGCGCCACCATGTTCTGGTATGCCAGCTTCAACCTCGATACCGCGTTCGATCAGGTGATCATCCCGCGGCTGATCCAGGGTATCGGCGTGGCGTGTTTCTTCATTCCGGTGAACCAGATCATCCTGTCCGGCATCCCGCCGGAAAAGCTGGCGGCGGCATCGGGTTTGTCCAACTTCTTCCGTACGATTTCGGGCAGCTTTGCCACTGCCATCATCGTGTTCATGTGGGACCACCGCGCCAGCTTCCATCATGCGCGGCTGGTGGAACATGTGAATGCGGCCAACCCGGCCAGCGCGGATTACGTGAGCAAGCTGCAGGGGCTGGGGCTGTCCGAGGCTGCGTCGTACAGCCGTATCGAGGCGGTGATCAACCAGCAGGCGTTTCAGCTGGCCACCAGCGAGATGTTCTGGGCCACCGGCATCATCTTCTTCATGCTGATCTTCTTTGTATGGCGCACGCGGCCACCATTTGGTGCTGCGGCAGGTGCGGGCGGCGGCCACTAGGCCAGCAGCCCGGTTGCAACACCGGAAACGGCGCCCGAGGGCGCCGTTTTTCACGTGCCTGCCATCATTACTTACCAATGCTTTTAATTTGTACGGGTATAAACCGATATAAATTCTTCTTCATTCCTTGCACGATCATTTCGGCAGCACTGGAATACATTGCTGCATGGCCCGTTTTTATCGTGAAGTTAAAGATTGGAGCTGAAGAATGCATACCGCACTTCCCCGCAAAATCGCAGTTATGGTCTTTTCTACCCTGATGTGCGTGGGCACGGCACAAGCTGCCCCGAATGATGCAACGGCGGCAACCCGCGAAGCCAACGACGCATTGGCCAACTATCTGCCATTTTCAAACAAGCAGGATTTTGAAGACGCCCGCAAAGGCTTCATTGCCGACCTGCCAAGCCCTGTCATCAAGGGGGAAAGCGGCAACACGGTGATTGACCTGTCCCAATACGATTTTCTCAAGCAGGAAGGCGCAACGCCGGCTACGGTCAATCCCAGCCTGTGGCGCCAATCGCAATTGCTGGCCATCCGCGGTTTGTTCAAGGTGGTGGACGGCATCTACCAGGTTCGCAATATCGATCTTGCCAACATCACCTTCATCCGCGGCAAAACCGGCTGGGTGGTCATCGATCCGCTGACTTCGACGGAAACAGCCAAGGCGGCGCTTGACCTGATCAACAGCAAGGTTGAAAAGCTGCCGGTCTCCGCAGTGATTTTCACCCATTCGCACGTTGACCATTTCGCCGGTATCCGCGCGATGGTCGACGAGAAAGATGCCAAGTCGGGCAAGGTGCCGGTGATCGCACCGGAAGGCTTCATGGAAGAAGCGCTGAGCGAGAACGTATTTGCCGGCAATGTGATGAGCCGCCGCGCATCGTATATGTATGGCAACCTGCTGCCCAAGAATGCACGGGGCAGCGTGGGTGGCGGCCTGGGTTTGACCACCGCAGCAGGCAACATCACTTTGTTCGAGCCCAACAAACTGATCAGCAAAACCGGTGAGAAGCTCACCGTGGACGGCATCGACGTGGAGTTCCAGATGGCGCCCGGTACCGAAGCGCCGGCAGAAATGCTGTTTTATTTCCCGCAGTTCAAAGCACTGGATCTGGCCGAAGACAGCAATCACACGCTGCATAACATCCTGACCTTGCGCGGCGCCAAGGTGCGTAGTGCCCAGAAATGGGCCGGTACCCTTGATCAGACCATCGATATGTGGGGCAAGGATACCGTGGTGTCTTTCGGCAGCCATCACTGGCCGCAATGGGGCAATGAACGCGTGGTTCAACACCTGGAAAAACAACGCGACCTGTACAAGTACATCAATGACCAGACTTTGCGCATGGCCAATCAGGGCCTGACCATGCATGAAATCGCCGAGCAGTTTGTGCTGCCGGACAGCCTGGCCAAAGAGTTTTACAGCCGGGGCTACTATGGCAATCTCAAACATAACGTCCGTGCAACCTACCAGCTCTACCTGGGCTTCTGGGATGGCAATCCGGCAAACTTCGATCCGCTTCCTCCTATCGATGAAGCCAGAAAATATGTGGAAATGGTTGGCGCGGACAAGATGGTCGCCACCGCCAAGGCAGCATACGACAAGGGAGAGTATCGCTGGGCAGCTACCGTAGCCAACAAGGTGGTCTTTGCCGATCCTAAAAACCAGGCCGCACGCGATGTGGAAGCCGATGCGCTGGAGCAGCTGGGGTACCAGGCCGAATCGGGCCCGGCACGCAATTTCTACCTGTCCGGTGCACAGGAGCTGCGTGGTGGCGTGAAGAAGATGGCAACGCCCAATACCAGCTCACCCGATATCATCCGCGGCATGACCACACCGATGTTCCTCGACTTCCTGGCCATCCACCTGAATGGGCCAAAAGCCGGGACCAAGGCATATGCGTACAACCTGCGCTTCCCGGATATCAAGGAAGAGTATGTGCTGACGGTGAAAAATGGCGTGATGAACTACAGCAAAGGCAAGCAACTGGATAAGGCCGATGGCACCGTTACCCTTGACCGCAGCACGCTGAATGATATTGCGCTGGGCAAGCTCAAGCTGGGCAACCTGGCGGATAGCGGCGAAGTGAAGATCGAAGGCGACAAAGCCAAGTTCCGGGAAATGCTGGGGAACTTCGACAAATTCGACTTCTGGTTCACGATTGCCGAGCCTTGATTCCTGCTTGCCATGCCAACAAACGCCCCCTTTGCAGGGGGCGTTTTTCTTGGTGGCGCTTGCGCAGGCTCAAGCAGAATGACCAGCGCATTTGATATAGATCAATAGTTTTTATTTACCAAGAACCTTGCGACAATCAATTAGACCAATCGATATGGAGTCCGGATACTCCGTCTTGTCGCTGCAATGCAGCTGGAAACCAAACCGCAAGGAGCTACATATGCTGAAGAATCAAGAAGGCCAACGCGTACCGAACGTGACTTTCCGCATCCGCGAAAACAACGAATGGAAGAACGTCACCACCGACGATCTCTTCGCTGGCAAGACCGTGGTGTTGTTCTCGCTGCCGGGCGCATTCACCCCGACGTGTTCGTCCACCCACCTGCCGCGCTACAACGAGCTGGCACCGGTGTTCAAGGCCAACGGTGTGGACGCCATCTTGTGTGTATCGGTGAACGATACCTTCGTGATGAACGAATGGGCGAAAGACCAGGAAGCACAAAATATCGTGATGATCCCGGACGGCAATGGCGAATTCACCGACGGCATGGGCATGCTGGTGGACAAGGCTGACCTGGGCTTTGGCAAGCGTAGCTGGCGCTATTCGATGCTGGTCAAAGACGGCGTGGTGAGCAAGATGTTCATCGAGCCGGAAAAGGAAGGCGACCCGTTCGAAGTATCGGACGCCGACACCATGCTCAACCATATTGCCCCGGCCGCGAAGACCCCGGATCAGGTGGTGGTGTTCAGCAAGGTGGGTTGCTCGTTCTGCGCCAAGGCCAAGAATCTGCTCAGCCAGCAGGGCATCGATTACATCGACGTGCCGCTGGACAACAAGATCCGCGGCAAGGTGCTGGGCGCCATCTCCGGTGAAATGACTGCGCCGCAGATCTTCATCAACGGCAAGCTGATCGGCGGCGCCGAAGCGCTGGAAAAGTACCTGGTGAAGTAAGCACACGCAGGGGGCTGTACCGGCCCCCTGCAGTTGCCAGACGGGATCGTGCCGGATATCGGCCCCCTGTAGTTGCCAGACGCGATTGAGCCGGATATCGGCCCCCCGTAGTTGCCAGACGAGATCGTGCCGGATGTCGGCACGATGCAGCCTGACCATTGCATCACGCTTATACCGATAACAAGGAGCAGCATATGAACATCATCCATACCGACGTTGCCGTGATCGGCGCCGGCACTGCCGGCCTTGCCGCCTACCGGGCCGCCAAGGCGGCTGGCAAAACCGCCGTGGTGATCGAAGGCGGTGCCTATGGCACCACCTGCGCCCGCGTGGGCTGCATGCCTTCCAAGTTGCTGATTGCCGCGGCCGATGCCGCGCACGAGCTGCGCCATACGGCGCCGTTTGGCGTGCATGTGCAGGGCGAAATCGTCATCGATGGCCGCGAGGTAATGGCGCGCGTGCGCAGCGAACGTGACCGCTTCGTGGGCTTCGTGGTGCGCGGCGTGGATAGCATCCCGCAGGATGACAAGCTGGTGGGCTATGCGCGCTTCATCGACAACACCACGCTGCAGGTGGACGAGCACACCCGCGTGCACGCCAGCCGCATCGTGATTGCCACCGGCTCCAGCCCGGCCGTGCTGGATGCCTTCAAGGTGTTCGGTGATCGCCTCGTCGTGAACGACGACGTGTTTGCCTGGCAGACCCTGCCGCGCAGCGTGGCGGTGTTCGGCCCTGGCGTGATCGGGCTGGAACTCGGGCAGGCCTTGTCGCGGCTGGGGGTGACGGTGCGGGTATTCGGCGCGCGTGGCGGTGTCGGCCATTTGTCCGACCCTGCGATCCGCGACTATGCGCTGCGTGCATTCCAGCAGGAGTTCTACCTGGATACGCAGGCGAAGATCGAGGACATGGCGCGCGATGGCGACGAAGCGGTGATCCGCTACGTGAACCTGGCTGGCGAAACCGTGACCGAGCGCTTTGAATACGTGCTGGCCGCCACCGGCCGCACACCCAACGTCAAGCACTTGGGGCTGGAAAACACCGGGCTGGCGCTGGATGCGCGCGGTGTGCCGCTGTTCGATCCGGATACGCTGCAGTGTGGCAACAGCGCGATCTTCATCGCCGGCGATGCCAACAACTTCTTGCCGCTGCTGCACGAAGCGGCGGACGAGGGCAAAACCGCCGGCGTCAATGCCGCCAGCTATCCTCATGTGCTGCCGGGCCTGCGCCGGGCAACGATTGCGGTGGTGTTCAGCGACCCGCAGCTGGCGCTGGTGGGCAAGCGCTTCGTGGAACTGAAACCCGATAGCTTCGTGGTTGGCGAGGTGAGCTTCGAGGATCAGGGCCGTTCACGCGTGATGCTGAAAAACCGCGGGCTGATGCACGTGTATGCGGACAAGGCCACCGGCGCCTTCCTGGGGGCCGAATGGATGGGCCCGCGTGCAGAGAACATCGCGCACACCTTGGCCTGGTCATTGCAAATGGGGCTGACCATCCACGAGATGCTGGATATGCCGTTCTATCATCCCGTGATCGAGGAAGGCTTGCGTACTGCACTGCGGGATGCTGCTGCGAAGTTGGCGGCAAGCCAGTAAACAGCCGAGGCACTAAACAGCAGCCATCAACAGCAAGCAGGGCCGGCCATACCATGGCTGGCCCTGCTTCATTCATTACAGATTAGACCGACTTGCCTTTGAAGATGTTCTGGCACAGATCCATCGAGTAATTGCTTGCCCATGCACTGGGAACAACCTCGGTGCCGATCTGCAGCTGCAACTTGAGGAAAGTCGCTTTGTCCCCGGCCCGGCAGGCAAACGAAGCGAATGCATTCAGGTTGCGTTTACTTTTAGGGTAGCGCTGCATCAAGTCCTCAAAACCCTTTTTCATTTTTGGCCACTTGATCAGGGTTTCCTTGAAAATATCCAGGCTGGTACCGTATTGCTGATCTACCGCCCAATAGAGGCGTGCATACATCGACTCTCCTTCGACCTGTCGCGTGCCGGCGGTAGAAGCGACAGCAAACTGATCAAGGCTTTCCCAGCTTCCGCCCCATTTTGGCGTCAGGGAGCGCGCGATCACGATATAAGTCTGGTAATAATACTTGTGCCGCTCAAGTGCTTCTTTTTCCAGTGCGGCAAGATACGCAACGTCTGCATTGGATTCGGACGCATTCTGGATCTGCAGCGTATACCAGAGCGGGTATGCTGCCGCGAATGATTTTGTCTCGTTCAACGAGGCTTCAGCGCGCTTCAAGCGCTCCTTGAAAAGCTTCCAGCCTGGCCCGGTAACAGAGCTGGAATAGCCACTCCCTCTGGCATCCCAAGCATAGCAACGCCAGTACGAGGCTTCCGCCAAAGCAACGCTGGGCGACTTGGGTTTCGCTTTTTTCAGTTCATCAAGATAGTCGGCATAGACCTTCCATGCCTTCTCGCTGCAGAAATAGTATTCGAGGCCTGTTGCATAAGCATTCATCTTCCAGCGGCCGTCATCGTTCTTTCCTTCGCTGCCCGATACGTTCAATTGCTCAAGAAACTGATCAAGTTCAACGATCTGCTCATTTCCCAGCATTTGAAGGACACTGTCGGTGACATCATTGTCACTCGAAGGCAGCGGAGGAGCCGTTGCGGCAAAACAAGGCAGGCAGAACAACACCAGGCAAAGGCTGGCAACGTGTTTCGCAAATCGATACATACCCTAAAACCCCTGAATACTGCTTGCATAAGCTAAAATTATCCCCGCATATTTTTGCACAAAAATTTCTACATCAGTAAATTTACAGGCTAGGTGCTGTCATCAAGGCCTGAATGAGGCATGTAGCCACGCTTTCTGCCGTCATCGCTCCCATGCCTTCCGGGTGATAGCGGGCATGACCCATCTGCACTCAAGGAGACCGATTTGAAATTGGCATGCCTGGTGAACTGCAGCAGTTGATCGCTAGGCGTCGTGATATGTTCTTGCATCGCCCTGCGTATCGCTCGTCTGCCGGGGTGTCGTTGCAAGAGCCAAGCTGAATCGGGGGCCAAACGCCATGCCATACTGTATTTTCTGTGATCGCGCGAACCTCGACTTGTTGGCGGAAAATGATCTTGTCTTTGCCGTGCGGGACAAATTCCCGGTAAGACGGCTGCACACGCTGATCCTCCCCAAGCGGCATGTCCCGGATACATTCGATCTGAGCCCGCAAGAACTGCACGCGCTATTCGAACTGGCGCGACAGATGAGAGACGGTGTGTTGAAAGAGGATCCGACTGTCACCGGCTTCAACTTCGGATCAAATAACGGCGCCGCAGCAGGACAAAAGATCTCGCATGTTCATTTCCACCTGATTCCGCGCCGGCCGGATGAAGCAGCGCCCCCTCCGGCCAACGGCCTGACATAGCTGGGGGCTTTCTGCGATAGGTGCGCAACGGCGCATTGCTTGGCTCGCTGATAGCGAGAGACAAGCCACAATCACATTTGGCATCACCGCTTCGCGCCCAGCCATCCCTAGCCTGGCCTCTTCCATGCAGCGCCAGTCGTTTTCTGCCATCATCCCGCCGATGCTCGATTCCGCCCTGCTTTTCATTGTTTCGCTGATCGCCAATACCCTGTCTGCGCTGGCTGGTGGCGGGGCCGGCTTGTTGCAATTGCCCATCCTGCTGTTCCTCGGCCTGCCTTTCGGCGTGGCGCTGGCCACGCACAAGCTGGCATCGGTGGCGCTGGGCGTGGGGGCGACGGCGCGGCATTTGCGCGCGGGCACGCTGGACTGGCGTTTTTCGGGCTTCATCCTGGCCTGCGGGCTACCGGGCGTGCTGCTTGGCTCAGTGCTGATCTTGCAGGTGCCGCAGCATGCCGCGCTGTGGGCGCTGGCGCTGCTGACCATCGGGCTATCGATCCAGTCCATGTTGTCGCCACTGCTGGGCCAGACCGCGCAGGTACGCAACCGCAGCGGTCACCGGCTGTGGCTGGGCGGCGGCATGCTGTTCCTGGTGGGGGCACTGAATGGCTCGCTCACCAGCGGCACCGGGCTATTCGTCACTGTGCTGCTGGTGCGCTGGTACGGGCTGGAATACAAATCCGCCGTAGCCTACACGCTGGTGCTGGTGGGGCTGTTCTGGAACGGCACCGGCGCGCTGGCGCTGGCCTTCCAGGCCGGGATTTACTGGCCGTGGGTGCCTGTGCTACTGGTGGCATCGCTGCTGGGGGGTTACCTGGGCGCGCACTGGGCGCTGGTGAAGGGTAACCGGCTGATCAAGCGCATGTTCGAGGTGGTGACCTTGCTCACCGGGCTGTCGCTGCTGTTCAAGGCTTTGAATTAAACAGCGCTTTCGGGCATATTCTGGCGGCGCTTCATAACCAGAAGATTGCCATGTCCCCGCTCAGCAAACTGTTTGAACACGCGCGCCAGTACCGGCGCAGCGCCATTCTTGCCAGTATCTATTCCGCACTGAACAAGCTTTTCGATGTGTTGCCCGAGGTATTGATCGGCGTGGCGGTCGATGTGGTGGTCAGCAAGCAGGATTCCTTTCTGGCGCGGTTGGGCGTGGTGGATACCCAGCAGCAACTGATCTGGCTGGGCATCCTTACCGTACTGATCTGGGGCGGTGAATCGCTGTTCCAGTACCTGTATTCGGTGGAGTGGCGCGAGCTGGCGCAGAACCTGCAGCACCAGCTGCGCCAGGAAGCGTACGCGCATGTGCAGAAGCTGGAGCTGGGCTGGTTCGAGAACCGCTCCAGCGGCAACCTGCTGGCGGTGATGAACGACGACATCAACCAGATGGAGCGCTTTCTCAATACCGGCGCCAACGCCATTTTGCAGATCGTGTGCTCGTCGGTGCTGATCGGCATCGTGTTCGTGGTGCTGGCGCCGAAACTGGCGCTGATCTCGCTGCTGCCGGTGCCCATCATCCTGTGGGGCACGTTCTGGTTCCAGAAACGGCTGGCGCCGCGCTATGCCGAGGTGCGTGAATCGGCAGGCCGCATCAATGGCCGGCTCAACAACAACCTGTACGGCATTGCCACCATCAAGAGCTATGCGGCGGAAGATTTCGAGGCCGCGCATGTCGAAGCAGCCAGCAGCGAATATGTGAACACCAACGCCGCAGCCATCCGCCTGTCGAGCGCGATCACGCCGGTGATCCGCATGGCGATCCTGGCGGGCTTTGTGGTGACCCTTGTGTACGGCGGCTGGATGGCGCTGCACGGCGAGATTGCCGTGGGCAGCTACAGCGTACTGGTTTACCTCACGCAGCGGCTGCTGTGGCCGTTTACCGGCCTGGCAGAAATTGCCGACCTGTACCAGCGCTCGATGGCATCCATCGACCGGGTGCTGGCGCTGATCAACACCCCCATCGGCATCCCGTATGCGGGCGCCGCGCTGCCACGTCCGCAAGTGCAGGGTGAACTGGTGTTCGACGGGATCGGCTTCAGCTACGACGGCACGCAGCCCACCTTGCGCGAGGTGTCGCTGACCCTGCCCGCCGGCAAGACCGTCGGCTTCGTGGGCAGTACCGGCTCCGGCAAGAGCACGCTGATCAAGTTGCTGCTGCGCTTCTACCTGCCGCAACAGGGCCGCATCCTGATCGATGGCAAGGATATTGCCGGGTTCGACCTGCAGGATTTGCGCCGCGCCATCGGCTACGTGGCGCAAGAGCCTTTCCTTACCGATGGCAGCGTGGCAGAGAACATTGCCTACGGCATGCCGCACGCCAGCCGCCAACAGATCGAAGCGGCCGGACGTGCTGCGGAAGCGGATGAATTCATTGCGCGGCTGCCGCAAGGCTACGACACACCGGTGGGCGAGCGCGGGCAGAAGTTGTCCGGCGGGCAGCGGCAGCGCATTGCGCTGGCGCGCGCCATCCTCAAGGACCCGGCCATCCTCATTCTTGACGAGGCCACCAGCGCGGTCGACAACGAAACCGAAGCCGCCATCCAGCGCTCGCTCACCCAGGTGGCACGCGGCCGTACCACGCTGGTGATTGCGCACCGCCTTTCCACCGTGCGCCATGCCGACATCATCCACGTGATGGAGCATGGCCGTATCGTCGAATCCGGCACGCACGATGCGCTGGTCGAGGCCAATGGCAGCTATGCGGCGCTGTGGCGGCTGCAGACCGGTGAAACGCAGGGCGACAACCCATTGCCGGCTTGATGCCGCCACAGCCCTGACCGTAGTGCGATGGCGATGCCGTCGCGCTGCACCGCACTGAGCCGGTGGCTTCCCCCGCCTTCACCGATCTATCCGGCGTTTAGCGCTACCCCATCACCACAATCTTTTATTTCCGTACAAACAGAAATTACAGAATAATAATAAGCACAGGACAGCCGCATCGTGCGGCGCCCGGGATTGGCGGGAGCGCACCATGGAAATCGTTCTATCGTTGTTGATGCTGCAGGGCGTGCTGGGCGCGCTCGATACCGTTTACCACCATGAGCTCACCGTGGCACTGCCGCGCCAGGCCAGCGCACGCAAGGAGCTGGCCATCCATTCGGTACGCGCGCTGCTGTATGGCGTGGTGTTTGCCGGCATTGCCTGGCTGGAATGGCGCGGTGGCTGGCTGCTGGTGCTGGCCGGGCTGGTAGGCATCGAAGTACTGCTGACGCTGTGGGATTTCGTGATTGAAGACAATAGCCGCAAGCTGCCGGCCACTGAACGGATACTGCACACGATACTGGCCATCAACGGGGGTGCGGTGTTCGGGCTGCTGGCCGTGCATGCGCTCATGCACTGGTGGCCGCAAGCCAGCGCGCTGGTGGTGCACGACTACGGCTGGCCGAGTTGGGTACTGAGCGTGTTTGCTGCGGGCGTTGCGCTATCGGGCGTGCGCGATGGCTGGGCGGCATTCCGGCTGGGCCACCCCGCCCCGGCAGCGCCCAACCCCTTCATCGGTGCGCACCGCCGCGTACTGGTGACGGGTGGCACCGGCTTCATCGGTACCGAACTGGTGCGCCAACTGCTGGTGGCCGGCCATGAGGTGACGTTGCTGGCGCGTGATCCGGTACGGGTGGCCTACCTGTTTGATGGCCAGGTACGTAGCGTGCGGCGCTTTGATGAGCTGGCACGCGATTGCGCGTTCGACGCCGTGATCAATCTGGCTGGTGCACCGGTGGCAGGCGGGCGCTGGACCGCAGCACGCAAGGCAGTACTGATGCGCAGCCGCGTGGACCTGACCGATGCGCTGGTGGCGTGGATACGTACTGCCACCCACCGGCCGGCGGTATTGATCAATGGCTCTGCCATCGGCTTTTATGGCGACCAGCCCGACGGTGCGCCGCTGGATGAAAACGCCCCGCCGGCCGATGAATTCATGAGCGCGCTGTGCCAGCGCTGGGAAGCGAGCGCCGCACAGGTGGACATCATGGACGTGCGCCGCGTGGTGCTGCGTCTGGGCTAGGTATTCGGCCCCGGCGGCCCGCTGCCGATGCTGCTGCTGCCGTTCCGGCTGGGGCTGGGTGGACGCATGGGCAGCGGCACGCAGTTGATGGGCTGGATCCACCGTGACGATGTGCTGGCGCTGATCGCGCGTGCACTGAGGGATGCCAGCATGCAGGGCGTCTACAACGCGGTGGCGCCGGATGCGCAACCGCAGGCCGAATTTGCCCGTACTGCCGCCCGGGTATTGCACCGCCCGGCACTGTTGCCGCTGCCGGCTACACCGGTACGCCTGCTGGCTGGCGAAATGGCGTTGTTGTTCTTCGGCGGCCAGCACGTACTGCCACGCCGGCTGCAGGAAAGTGGCTTTGCCTTCCGGTATCCCTCGCTCGAAGCGGCGCTGTGCGCGGAGGCGTGACATGAGCACCCTCTATCAACACGTACTGGGCGCTGACTACGCCAGGCTGGCGCCACTGCTGCAAACCCTGCACAGCCACCATGATCTCTGCTGGCAGGGGCTGGCCGATGTGCGCTGGGCCAGCCAGCGCTGGTTGCGGGCATTGCTGTGGCTCGGCCGCTTGCCGGCGGAAGGGCGGGACCAGCCTTGCAGCATCACGCTGCGCGAGCAGGCCGGAGGAGAGCTCTGGCAACGCCGCTTCGGCCAGCGCCGCATGGCATCGGCCCAGCATGCCGATGGCGCACAGCTGTACGAATCATTTGGTCCGTTCCGCTTGCAGTTAGCCAGTACGCGCCACCGCAATACGCTGGCGCAGCACAGTACGGCCACCCATTTTCTTGGCATCCGCGTGCCAGCGCGCTGGGCGCTGCGCGTGCATGCGATCGAGCGTGAATACGATGGCCGGCTGCATTTCGATGTCCGCATCGGCATCGGGCAGGAACTCGACCTGCTGCACTATCAGGGCTGGCTGCTGCCGGCGGGCGGTGCACCATGTCGATAATCGATGCCCGCTGCCGGATCGCTGCACCGGCAGCCAGCGCCTATGCAGCCTCGCAGAGCCATCGGCTCCGCCGCGCATGGGATCCATTCACCCGCCGCACCGATTATCTGGATGGCGCACGGCACGAGGCTGCCGGTGTACGGCTGCGGATCACTGCCTGGCACGGCATGCAGATGGAAGTGACCTATGTAGCGGTCCGGCCGGGTGAGCGTGCCGCCATCTGCATGACGCGAGGGCCGTTCTTTCTGCAAAGCTTCGCCGGCAGCTGGGTGTTCACGCCTGTGGGTGAGCAAGGCTGCAAAGTGCGGTTCCGCTACCATCTCAGCGCCAAGCCGTGGCTGCGCTGGCTGGAACCGATCATGCAGCGCTATTTCCATTTTGAAACGAGCCGGCGTTTGCAGGCACTGCGCCACCATTGCGAATCTGCATGACGCAAATCACCCTTTACCTGTTGGGCGGTAACGGTAGCTGCGCACGCTGGTGGCAACAGGCGTTGCCGTATTTCCAGCAACACCGGGCACAGGCGATCGAGCTACCCGGCTTTGGCGACAGGCAACATGAGCATCGGCGCTACCCGCTTGCGCGAGCTGGGCAGACCATCGGCCATCGTGCCCGACATCGAAGCCGGCTGGCTGGGCAAGCAGGCGCGTTACCACGATGGCCAGTTGGTGGCGATAGCCGGTGCCGGCAGCAAAACGGAGCTGCTAGACTCGGCGCATGACTGATACCGCTTTCCTGCCGCTGTTTGCACTGCCCGCCCCCGATCAGCCTGCGCTGGTGTTTGCCTTTGCCGGCGGCGACCTGCTGCTGGGGGGTAATGCCACCTTGCCGGCACTGCCTGAACTGACCGGGCTGGGTACGCCAGAGCTCGACGTGATCATCGGCGCGCTCGATGGTGTGCCGTGCCGCTTGCTGGGCTGGGCCACCGGGGTTGCGGCCGGCGATCACCTGCAGGCCATCAACCTGCGCGCGGTGCATGGCATGATCAGCGACGAACACTTTGCGGTGGCGGTACGCGCCAAGCAGTTGCTGCACTGGGATCGTGATCACCGCCACTGCGGGCGCTGCGGCACCGCTACGCGGATCGAGAACGGCGAAATGGCCAAGGTATGCCCGGCCTGCGCGCACCGTATGTACCCGCGCATCTCGCCGGCGATGATGGTGCTGATCAAGCGCGGCAACGCGCTGCTGCTGGGCCGCTCGCCCCATTTCCGCCCGGGCATGTACAGCGCGCTGGCCGGTTTTGTGGAGCCCGGCGAATCGGTGGAAGATTGCGTGCATCGCGAAGTGCTGGAGGAAGTGGGGCTGAAGGTGACCAACCTGCGCTGGTTCCAGAGCCAGTCGTGGCCATTTCCACACTCGCTGATGCTGGCGTTCTTTGCCGATTACGTATCGGGCGAGATCGTGCCGCAACCGGGCGAGATCGAAGATGCACAGTGGTTTACTGCCGATGCATTGCCGGGGCTGCCCTCCGGTGCCAGCATTGCGTGGCGATTGATCCACGCAGGGCTGGCCGAGCTGGCGGCGGAAAACGCTGGCTGAGCGGCGTTTTCTGCCCCTTGCGGCCTAATGCGCGTGCAGCTCCCACACCACGTTGACGATTTTCCAGCTGCCATTGATGCGCGCCAGCGCCAGGTAATCCACCCAGTCCTGCGCCACCAGCTTTACCGCCGCCATATCGCCGCTGACATCCAGCACGGTGACATCCGCGCGGCGCAGTGAGGGCTCGCGTGTTGCCCCGGTACCTTTGCCGGTGTAGTAGATCAGGCCATCAGCGCCCATTTCATCGATGCGCGTGCTGTTGGTCGCTTGCACCAGGTTGCGCTTGGCCAGCTCGGGGGCCAGTGCATTGCGCATGCGCGTGGCGTTGCCGTCGTACCAGCCGTCGATATAGTCATGCGCAACGGCATCCAGTGCCTTGCAATCAGCGGGGGCGCACGGGGCGGCCTGTGCGCTTTGCGCGCCCAGCACCAGCGTGCTTGCCAGCCATAGCGTGGGGATGAGCCGGTTCACGGTAGCGTTCATGGCTGCGCCCCCTGCAGGATGTTGATGATTTTCCATTGCCCGGCCACGCGGCCCAGCTGCAGGTATTCGGTGCCCCGCGTGCCACGCACGCTGGCAAATGCCACGTTGTGATAGACATCAAGTACGGCAATATCCGTTGCAGCGTTGCTGGCCGATTTGTTGCCGGCCACTGCCGCCGTGAGCGCTGTTGCATCCGCACTTTGCAAGCTGCCTGCCCGCAGTTTGCGCTGCACCGTTTGCGCATGCACGGTGCCGGCCACTTTGGCGGCATCCGCAGTTTGCCAGCCTGTTGCGTAATCACTGGCGACCTGCCGCACCGCTGCGGTGTCGTCCACCATGCCGGCCAACCCCGGCGGGGCAAGCAGCACGCTTGCCCAGATCATCCATGCCTGTTTCATTGCCGCTCCTTCCGGGCTGCGAAGGCAACCCTGCTGTGGCGCATTCTGGAAGGCCCGGCATGCCTTTGCCATGCCGCGGCAGGCATGCAGGTCATGCGTGCGCGGCATGACTGCGCAGCGGTTTATTCGCCTACCATGAATGGATGCGCATACCGGAGGCAAGCATGCAGAACGCGGCGCTAAGCCAGATCGATTTCAACCTGCTGCTGGTGCTCGATCAGTTGCTGCGCCATGGCAGCGTGACTGCGGCGGCCGATGCAGCGGGGGTAACACAATCTGCAATGAGCCGTTCGCTGGCGCGGCTGCGCGCCATTTTCAACGATCCCCTGTTCGTCCGCAGCGGCAACCGCATGGTGCCCACCGCCAGGACCGAGGGCCTGCGCGCGCCGCTCAAGCAGGTGCTGGGGCAGATCAACGCGATGCTGGCACCGGTGGCCTTCAATCCGCAGCAGGCCTGCGGGCATTTCCGGCTGGCAGTCACCAGCAACGCGATCTGCTCGCTGCTGCCCGAAGCCTTGATCCGGCTGGAGCAGCAGGCGCCGGGGCTGACGCTGGAAGTATCCGGCTGGAACCCGTCCACCTTGCAGGACATCGGCGACAACGGTGCCGATCTGGCGTTTGGCGTTGCGCCCGCTGCGCCGCCGGGTGTATTCCAGCGGCTGGTGTTCCGCGATGAGTTTGCTTGCGCGGTGCGGCAGGGTCACCCCTTGCTTGAACACGGCGGCCTGACGTTTGCCAATTACTGCAGCTGGCCGCACGCGGAGCTGTCGATGGGCAGCGATATGCGCGGCCGTATCGACGATGCACTGGCGGCAAGCGGCCGCCAGCGGCGCGTGGGCTTGCTGACGCCGCAATTCTGGGTGGCGCTGGAAGTAGTATCGCGCACCGACCTGATCATCACCGCACCCGCGCACCTGCTCAGCCACTACCAGCCCCATATGGGCTTCGTGATCCTGCCTGCGCCCGGTATCCGGCTGCCGGCACTCAGCTATTCGCTGTTCTGGCATGCACGCCACCAGCACGACTTGCGCCACGCCTGGATACGCCGCTCGCTGTGCGAGCTGTTCCGCGAGCGCATGGGCGAAAAAGCGGTGGATGCCGTCGAGGTGATGGCGGGCTAGGCACGGTGGGCATCACGCAGCGATGCTGACGAGGTGCGGCCGACGATGTGTGGCCGACGAGGTGCGGTACGCCCCGCACTCACACGCCCCCGCACAATGCGCCCCGCAGCGCTTTGTTAACCGCGCTAAGCGGCCTGCCGGCGATACTGCAGCACCACGGTGGCAAGGCCGCCGGCAAGCAGCCCCCAGAATGCCGCGCCGATCCCGAACAGCGTCAGCCCGGATGCGGTAACCAGGAAGGTGATCAGTGCCGGCTCGCGCTGGTGTTCATCGCGCACTGCGGCCAGCAGGCCACCGCCGATGGTGTTGATCAGCGCAAAGCCGGCCACCGCCAGCACCAGTTCCTTGGGAAAGGCGGCGAACAGCGCACCCACGGTGGCCCCGAATATGCCCACCAGCAAGTAGAACACCCCGGCGGATACGGCGGCCAGATAGCGTTTTTTGGCATCTTCGTGCGCTTCCGGCCCCATGCAGATGGCGGCGGTAATGGCGGCAAGATTGAGTGCAAACGCGCCGAATGGCGCCAGCAGCAGGTTGATCACGCCGGTGGTGCCGATCACCGGCGAAATGGGCGGGTGGTAACAGGATGCGCGCAGCACCGCCACGCCGGGGATATTCTGCGATGCCATGGTCACCACGAACAGCGGCAGCGCCACGCCGATCAGCGCATGCCAGGACAACGCCGGCACAGTGAATACGGGCGTGGCCAGCGCGAAATGCACGCCAGAAAGATGCAGCTGCCCCTGCAGCGCAGCGACGACGATACCGGTGGCCAGCACGCCGACGATGGCATAGCGCGGCAGCAGCCGGCGCAGCAGCAGATACATCGCCAGCATGGCGCCTACCATCACGAACTGCGTTTGCAGTGCGCCGAATGCGCCCATGCCGAAACGCAGCAGCACGCCGGCCAGCATGGCGGAGGCCATCCCCAGCGGCACCCGTGCCATCGCTCGCTCGAACACGCCGGAGAACCCGGCCAGCGCGATCAGCAGCGCGGACACCATGAAGGCGCCAACCGCCTCGGCCATCGGCACGCCCGCCACGCTGGTCACCAGCATGGCCGCCCCCGGCGTGGACCACGCGGTGACAATGGGCACCTTGTAGCGCAGCGACAGCCCGATACAGCTCAGCCCCATGGCGAGTCCCAATGCCCACATCCACGATGCCACTTCGGCCGGGCTGGCACCCAGCGCCTGCGCCGCCTGGAAAACGATCACCGCCGAGCTGGTAAAGCCCACCAGCACGGTAACAAAGCCCGCCACCACGGCAGAAAAGGGAAATACGCGCATCACCAGCTTCCGTTCGATTATCGCTTTCATTCTGGGCGGCAAACGCGCCACCGCACAGTTACAGCGGCTTGCCCGTGCAGGCAGCACACCGTGCAGGGCTGTACGTGACGTTACGCAGTGGCCGCCCCCGCAAGCTTGACGCAAAGCACGCCAGCGCGTTACGTTTGTTGCATGACCTGCGCCAATGCACTCCACGCCAAATCCGTCTGGTGGCTAAAAGCCCATCAGCGGTAGCGTGCGCGCACGCCACCGCAATGCTGCGGTGGTATCGAGCAAACCAGCCTTCCATCGCGGCCCGCCCAATCATCAGGAGCCGTGCATGACATCCGCCCCACCCGCCCCCGAACCGCGTAGCAACGAACAGATCGGCGTGATCTTCGCCATCCTGGCCGCCAGTGGTTTTGCCACCAAGGCCGTGTTCGTCAAACTGGCGTATCGCCACGGCGTGGATGCGATCACGCTGCTGACGTTGCGCCTGCTATGCAGCCTGGTGGTACTGGGTGCCTTGCGTCTGCTGTGGCGGCGCCCGGCTGCAACGCCGGTGGCGCAGCGCGATTATGCGTGGCTGCTGTTGCTGGGGTTTCTGGGCTATTACCTGTCGAGCATCACCGATTTCATCGGCCTGCAAACGGTCAGTGCCAGCCTGGAGCGGCTGGTGCTGTACCTCTACCCCACGCTGACGGTGCTGTTCTCCGCGGTGTACCTGCGCACGCGCATCACGCGGCGCACCACGCTGGCACTGGTCATCACCTATGTGGGCATAGCGCTGGTGGTGTGGCCGGGCCTGCATAACGCGCATGCCGATCTGCAGGGGTTGCTGTGGGTGTTCGGCAGCAACGTGGCGTTTGCGCTTTACCTCACGCTGAGCCCGCCGCTGATCGCCCGCGTGGGGTCGATGCGCTTTACCGAAATGGCACTGACGGTATCGGCCGGCGTGATGCTGGCGCATTTCCTGATTGCGCGGCCCATCGCTGACCTGATCCAGCCGTGGCCGGTGTATGCATACGCCAGCGTGATGGCAATGATTTCCACCGTACTGCCCATCTACCTGATGAGCATGGCGATGGCACGCATCGGCGCTGGCCGCACTGCGGTGGTGGGCAGCTTTGGCCCCATCATCACCATCGTGCTCAGCATGGGCATCCTGGATGAACATCTGAGCGTGGTGCAATGGCTGGGTGCGGCGGTGGTGTTTGCCGGCGTCACTCTGGTCAGCCGCAAATCGTGAAGATGCCCGGCCCATGGCAGCATCTGCGTGCTGCGGGCCGGGGTGTGACAAGCAGATTGAGATCACAACGCTTGTCAGCTATAGCTAAGCAATAGTCAATCCGGCCCTTTTCATCACCCATGGAAACAGCAGCATCCACCGCGTTGGCCCGCTGGGGTTTTGCCCTTTGGCTGGCCTATCTGCTTGCCGCTCTCGCCGTCCTTGCCTGGCAGGATGCGCTGCTGGGGCTGATTTGCGGCACGCGCTGATTCCCCTCTTCCGGCAGGCTTATGGCATCCACTTCATCGTTTGACGAGATTCTGCAACAGCGCACGCGCGAAGCGGCCGCGCAGGCAGACCGCACCATGCTGCAGGTGCTGGGCGGGCTGCTGGTGGTATCGCTGGGGCTGGCCGCCTGGCACGGCACCTGGCTGTCGGCGTTGCTGATCGGCCTGCCGGCACTGGTGGGGCCGTTGCTGCTGTACCAGGCACAGCCGGGGGGCCTGCTGGTGCGCCTAGCCAGCAGCGCCGCGCTGATGGCGTTTGCCGCGCTGCAGATCCACCAGAGCCACGGCATGCTGGAATTTCACTTTTCCATTTTCTGTCTGCTGGCCTTTTTGCTGTATTACCGCGACTGGCGGCCCATCGTGTTTGCTGCCGCGCTGATCGCCGTGCACCACGTGGCATTCAGCCTGCTGCAGGCCGCGCAGATGCCGGTGTTTGCCTTCCCCGCCGGGCAGAACAGCCTGGGGCTGGTGGTGATCCACGCAGTGTTCGTGGTGGTGGAAGCCGGCGTGCTGTGCCTGCTGGCCACGCGCATGGGCAGCGAGCGCCAAGTTTCATACCTGGTGGCCGCGCAGGCCGAATTGATCAGCCAGGGCGACCTGGCCACGCGGGTGGCGCATCAGGGCAGTGGCAGCCGGCTGCTGGCGCTGGTCGTTGGCATGCAGGATCAGTTGAGCAAGCTGATCCGCGACATTTCCGCCAACAGCAACCAGATCGACAAGGATTGCGGCGAGCTGAGCCGGCTGGCCGGCGATGCGGCAGCCAATTCGGCACGGCGTGTGGCCGGCGTCACGCAAAGTGCCAGCGATACGCAGCAACTGGCTGCGCATATCAACCAGTTGGCCGGGCATGCCGATGCGGCTGCCGCACTGGCCGGCCATTCGGCCGACGAAGCCGCCAGCGGCAACCAGATCGTTGCCAGCTCTGCGGGCGAAATGCAATCCATCGTCACCCAACTGGCCGATACCTCGGGCCGGGTGGAAAGCCTGATCGAGCAGACGGGGCGCATTGCCGGCATCGTCGGTGTAATCCGCGAGATTGCCGATCAGACCAACCTGCTGGCGCTCAACGCCGCCATCGAAGCGGCGCGGGCCGGCGAGCAGGGCCGTGGCTTTGCGGTGGTCGCCGATGAAGTGCGCAAGCTGGCCGAGCGTACCGGCCAGGCCACCGGCGAAATCCAGGGCATGATCAACGACATGCAAAGCAGCAAGACCATTGCGCTGGAAGGCATGCAGGCGGTGATCAAGCGTGCCGATCATGGATTGCAGCTGGCGGGGGATGCCGGCAGTGCCATCGTGGGCGTGAGCAATGCCACGCGCGATGCCGCGCGCCAGGTCACCGAGATGGCCAGCGCCTTGCGCGATGAGGCAGAAAACAGCAGCCGCATCGAAGCGGCATTGCAGGCACTGGTGCAGGCCGCGCATACCGGTAACGAGATCACCCAGCGTACTGCCGAGCTTGCCGATGACCTCAAGCAGGTGGCTGCCAGCGTGCGCAGCGGCCTGGGGCAATTCCGGCTGTGAATACCCGGCATGCGTGCAATGCCGTGTCATCCTGCGGTAACCTCGCAAGGCGTAATCCGGGAGAAACAGCATGGAATATCATGAAGGCGTGATCCGTTTCAGCTTCGACGACATCAAGCAGGGCGGCGGCAACAACTGGCAGGCCGAACGCGAGTTGCTCAATCGGTTCAATCACGAGGAAATGAGTCGCGAAGAACGCCAGGCAATGCTGAAACAGATGTTTGCCGAAGCCGAGGATGCGTGGGTGACCGCACCGCTGGGCCTGGCTGGCGGGCAGAAAATCCGCCTGGGCCGCCGGGTATTCATCAACAGCAATGTGGTACTGGGCGGTGGCGCCCCCATCACCATCGGCGAGCACACGCTGATCGGCCCCAATGTGCAGATCATGACCGCCACCCACCCGGTAGACCCGACCGAGCGCCAGCGCTGGGCATTCTGGGCGGCGCCCATCACCATTGGCCAGAACGTGTGGATCGGCGCTTCGTCCATCATCTGCGCCGGGGTGACCATTGGCGACCATAGCGTGATCGGCGCAGGCAGCGTAGTGACCAAGGATATACCAGCCTGTGTGCTGGCCGCCGGCAACCCGTGCAAGGTGATCCGCGAGCTGGACCCGCCCGACATGGCCACGTTGTACGAGCTCAATACCTGAGCAGAGCAGACCTGATCGCAGCTGCCGTAGCCACCTAGACAGCCTCGGCCACCAGCCCGGCTGCCTCGTGCACCGGCTCGTGCGGGCGCGCGGGTTCCGGCGGCAGCGGTACTGCGGCGAATTCAGCACGCTCGATGAAGCCCAGCGCTTCGAGTTCGCGCAGTTGCGGCCACGCGGTTTCGCCGAAGACTTCGATCAGTGTCGACAGCGGGCGCTGGCCATCCACCAGCACCAGCAACTGCCGCGTGCGCCCGTCCACCAGTTTGTCGCGGCCGCTGATCGCTGCGGCACCCGCCACAGTCTTGCGGTAACGCCAGTCATCCATCATGCGGTCACGCATCGCCAGCAGCGAATCCATCATGCTGCCCGCGGGGAACGCATTGCGCCGCATGGCAAGGCGCAGGCGCCCGGCAGCAAGGTCAGCAGCCAGGCTGACGGCAGCATCCAGATCGAGGCCGATATCGCGCACCACGGCGCGGGTACTGCGCCATGCGGTCAGCAAGGCGATCAACGCGGTGGCCGCCCCCAGCAGGATCAGCCAGTAGCGGGCCGCCGCCACGCTGGCCGTGCTTTGCTGTACCGCATGCGCGGCCATGGCAGTGCGCTCGGCCAGCATGTGATCCAGCACCGTGAACACGCCGGCACGCTGCTGGCGCAGTTCGATATTCACTTCGGTAGTGGCGCCGTAGCGGTCCTGGATATCGAGCATGTCGCGGATTTGCATCACTTCCGCGTTGTAGCCAGCCAGTGCCTGCAACAGCTGCGCCTTGGCCTGCGCGGTTTCCACGCCACCCAGTTGCTGGCCCAATTGCGCGATGCTGCGGTGCGCAGCATCCACCTGCCTGGCAAGCGCTTGTGCCTTGGCCGGCTGGTCGGCCAGCAGCAATCGCAGCAGATAGCCCTCCTCGGCCAGGATGGCTTCCTTGAGCCGGTGCACGGTTTCGAGCTGGCGGTTGTTTTCGACCACCACGTTGCGCAGCTGGTCTTCCAACTCGCCCATCTGGTGCCAGCTGTAGCCGGTAATCACCGCCAGCAATGCAATCACCGCGGCAAAACCCAGCCCCAGCCGTTGCCCCATGGTCAGCCGCAAGATGGCCATCGCAAACCCCGGATTCATTTAGACGTTCGGAGCTTAATCACCCTCGGTGACACGGCGATTGCAGCAGAATGACAAACGCATGCAGCATGCTGGCAAGCTGGAGCGGGCAAAAAAAAGCCGGGCTAAGCCCGGCTGCAAGCGAGATAGATGGAAACAAAACGTCTTGTCACCCGTAGAGCGACAACAGCTTGATCATCGCGCAGGATTTAACATCAGTCAATGCTAATGTTCTAATTTTCCGGCACAGCCCGTCGGGCGGTCGTCAACGCGCTTTATAGAGCGGCAATTTCTTCGGTAAAATCAACGCTTTTTGGGGTGGTACGCATGATTCAGGTCGGCGTGGTAATGGGCAGCAACAGTGACTGGGATGTCATGCGGCACGCTGCAGAGCAGCTGCAAGCCTACGGTATCGCGTTCGAGTGCAAGGTCGTCTCCGCACACCGTACGCCGGATCTGCTGTTCGAATACGCGGAAACCGCCGCCAGCCGTGGCATCCAGGCCATCATTGCCGGTGCCGGTGGCGCCGCCCACCTGCCGGGCATGCTGGCCGCCAAGACCACCGTGCCGGTGCTGGGCGTACCGGTGCCAAGCAAATACCTGCGTGGCGAGGATTCGCTGCTGTCCATCGTGCAGATGCCCAAGGGCATTCCGGTTGCCACCTTTGCCATTGGCGAAGCCGGTGCCGCCAATGCCGCGCTGTTTGCGGTGGCCATGCTGGCCAACGGCAATGCGGAGCTGGCCGGCAAGCTGGCAGACTTCCGCGAGCGCCAGAAGCAGACCGTGCTGGCGATGGAACTGCCGCCGGTTTGATGCGGCCACCGGCAATCATGCTGAACACCCGTCATGGATGAACTGGAGCGCTGGCAACGCATCGGGCGCGCCGGCTTCTGGCGCTGCCTGCTGGTGCGGGGCGCGCTGGGCTGGGGGCTGCCATTCTGCCTGCTGTACGGCGCGGTGCCCGTGATGCTGAACGACCCCGGCCCGTACTGGCAGCATGTGCTGGCCGGCTGGCCACTGGGGCTGGCAGCCGGCCTGTTCTACGGACTGGGATTATGGGGTTATGCGCAACTGCAACTGGTGCGCGCCCGACACACAAAGGAAGACTGATGGCTGTGAAGCCGATTTTGCCGCCTGCAATGCTGGGCATACTGGGCGGCGGCCAGCTGGGCCGCATGTTCGCCACCGCAGCCAAGACCATGGGCTACCGCGTGACGGTGCTCGACCCGGACCAGAGCGCGCCTGCCGCCGATTTTGCCGATGTGCATATCGCCAGGCCGTATACCGATCCGGATGCACTGGCCGAGCTGGCACGCACGTGTGCTGCCATCACCACCGAGTTTGAAAACGTCAACGCCGACAGCATGCGCTGGCTGGCCGCGCAGGGTGTGCCGGTCAGCCCGTCCGGCGATTGCGTGGCGATCGCACAAGACCGCGTGAGCGAAAAGAACTTCATCCGCAACGCCGGCCTTGCTACCGCGCCGTTCCTGGCCGTGAGCAACGCGGGCGATCTGGAAGGCGATATCAGCGCCTACCTGCCCGGCATCCTCAAGACCGCCAGGCTCGGTTACGACGGCAAGGGCCAGGTACGGGTAAAGACTGCGGAAGAGGCACGCCTGGCGCTGTCCGACCTGAAGCACCAGCCCTGTGTGCTGGAAAAAATGATGCCGCTGGTGGCGGAGGTTTCCGCCATCGTCGCGCGGACCAGCAAGACCGAGATTGCCTGTTTTCCGGTCGCGGAAAACGAGCACGCCAACGGCATCCTCGATGTATCCATCGTACCGGCGCGCGTGGATGCGGCCATTGCCGCACGTGCACGGCAGATGGCGATGCAACTGGCAGAAAAGCTCGATTACGTCGGCGTGCTGGCGGTGGAGTTCTTCGTGCTGGAAGATGATGAGCTCGTGATCAACGAAATGGCGCCGCGCCCGCACAACAGCGGCCACTACACGCTCGATGCCACGCTCACCAGCCAGTTCGAACAGCAGGTGCGTACCATGTGCCACCTGTACCCGGGCAAGACCGATCTGCTGCGCCCGACAGTGATGGTGAACCTGCTGGGCGATGTATGGGGTGAACACGGCGGCGAGCCACGCTGGGATGTATTGCTGACCGCGCCCAACGTGAAGCTGCACCTGTACGGCAAGAAAGAAGCCCGTGCCGGCCGCAAGATGGGCCACTTCAACGTGCTGGCTGCCAGCGCGGATGAAGCGCTGGAGCAGGCCGACGCCATCAAGGACACGCTGCGCTAGCCGCAGCCCGGCACGGCAATGACGGCAACGCCAGCCCTGCTCACCCCGCACGGTTTCGTTGCTGCATTGCAAGCCGGCCTGGCCGCGCATGCGAACCCCGCACATGCAGTGGCGATGGCCGCGTATATACGCGGCCAGTTTGCGTTTGCCGGCGTGAAAGCACCGCAACGCCGCTTGATCTCCACACCGCTGATCCGCGCCGCGCGGGTGCAGTTTGCCGCCAGCGATTACCTGCACACCGCAGAGCTGCTCTGGCAGCTGCCGGAGCGCGAATACCAGATTGCCGCGGTGGATCTGCTGGCAGACCGCCCGGCGCTGCTGGGTGCGGCCGCGCTACCGGTGATCGAACAACTGATCACTGCCAAGGCGTGGTGGGATAGCGTGGACGGGCTGGCCGGCAGCGTGGTGGGCCCGCTGGTGGGCACCCACCCCGACCTGATCGCCATCATGGATGGCTGGGCCGCAGGCGAGCGGCTGTGGGACAAGCGCACCGCCATCCTGCATCAGTTGGGCTACAAGCACGCCACCGACAGCGAGCGGTTGTTCCGCTATTGCACGGACAACGCCGCACATCCCGATTTCTTCATCCGCAAAGCCATCGGCTGGGCGCTGCGCCAGTACGCGCGCACCGATGCAGCTGCGGTACGCAGCTTTCTGGAACGGGAGCGCCATAGCTTGTCACCGTTGTCGCTGCGCGAAGCGGCCAAGCATCTGTAACGCTGCCACGCCGTGCTGACTGCCACTGGGCGAAGTAGCTGACTGCGCGCATTGTCATGGCATATCCATGGAGCGCAAGATGCTGGCAGAAACCAACGAATTCGGACAACCCATTGGCCCGCTGGTCGAGAACTGGGTACCCCCATTGCACCCGCCACGTACGGTGCTGATGGGCTACGGCTGTCGGCTGGAGCCGCTCGATCCTGCCATGCATGCGCGGCCGCTGTTCGATGCCTATGCCACCGACAGTACCGGCACGCTCTGGACCTACCTGCCCAATGGCCCCTGGCCTGAATACGCGCCCTTCCATGCCTGGCTGGCAGAAATCGCCCCGCTGAACGATCCGCAGATGTATGCCATCGTCGATGCCACCAGCGGACTGCCGCTGGGCATGGCCGGCTACCTGCGCATCGCGCCGGCAGCGGGCAGTATCGAGGTGGGCTACCTCAGCTACGCGCCGGCACTGCAGCGCAACCGCCTTGCCACAGCCGCCATGGTGCTGATGATGGAAAATGCGTTCGCGCTGGGCTACCGCCGCTACGAGTGGAAATGCAATGCGCTGAACCAGCCATCGCGCAATGCGGCCGAACGGCTGGGCTTCCTGTTTGAGGGCACCTTCCGCCAGGCCACGGTGAGCAAGGGCCGCTCACGCGATACCGCGTGGTTTTCCATCATCGACGGCGAATGGCCCACACTGCAGGCCGCATACCGGCAATGGCTGGCACCGGAAAATTTCGATACGGCTGGCAGCCAGCGTACGGCGTTGTCCGTGCTGACGCAGGCGGCACTGGCGCTATCGCGATAGCAACTCATCACAATCCGATTCTGGCCTGAGTAAGGTCACATCCCACAAAAAAACCGCGGGATGACGAGATCGCACTTTATCACTCTTTTGGCAGCGTACACGTTTGCTCCATCGAGCCAGCAAGACGGCAGGCCAGCGCTCTGTTATGGCGCTCGGCAGCAACACCGCTCAGGCTATGCACCAGCCCTTGACTGTCCTCCTGGATGATGGAATCCCAGTCTTCTGCAGGCAACCAGTCAAGCAAGCCCATCCAGACCTCCATCCGTTTGTCTTCTGTCTCCACCGCTTGCCAAGCAGGAGACTGCAACGCCCCGTGCAGCAATACAGGGTCTTTCAATAACCAGGCAACGCGGCGACGTTTTTCAGATATGGGCAGGTCAGAGGTGTTGAGCGCGGCCAGCGCATCGATCAGCCAACTGCCAAACACCCCATCGGCCTGTAGTTCAGTCAGCTTGCCGGTATCTCCATCGAGTGCCGCTTGAACGAAGGCTTGATGCTCGACAGGCCAGTATTGATTGGCAAATTCATTCACGTTCATCGTATGGCTCAGGCGGGGGCCGACATCAGCGATGGGGGCACTCACACATTCGGACAGAACAAGGTCGCCGCATTGGATCTGCAATGCCTGCATTGCAGGGTGGGTCAGTGGGAGCGCCTTCAGCGTTTTTGGCGTATCCGGCTGGAGCAACACCGCTGGCGTCAGACCACAGCCACCCGTGGCGATCTGGCCGCCCAGCCAGTAATACGCACCGCTGCTGATATCCTGAATCGCGATCAGATCGCCGGGATAAGGCAGCCCGTTCTCCTGATGTCGCACTTCGATCTGATCACCGTTCAGACTCAACATGGCGATCGCATAGTCGCCATCAACGCAGGGCGTGAAATGCCGCAGGCCATGAAAACCGTCTTCATCAATGAAATCCCTACCGCCACTACTGCCACCCCAAACCAGCAGTGAGCATTCAGCTTGGCCGGGGGAAGTAACTTGAACCACTGCGTCAATGTCGAACACCTGTTCATGACGGTCGCGGCCCAGTTCGGGCATGTCAGCCAGCATACGTCGCCATGCCGGTGTCGGACGAAAATTGCACGTTTGGCTCACGGCGACAAAGCGGTGCGGGCCAACCGCAGGCGGTGGAGTCACCCAGCCTCGCTGTAACAAGAGCTGGCGTGTGGCATCGGATGCGCTCAACCAGCTTCCCGCTTCGATGCGGTACGGATGGCTGGGACCATCTGCTGCAGATGTAAACGGCAGCACCTTGCCGTAGAGATATGACTCAACGATACGGTAATACCCGTCTTGCAACGGCGCGAATAGCAACTCGTAGCTACGCTGCTGCCATTCAGGCCGCTGGGCCAGCAGTACAGGCCAGAATTCGTTGATCACGGCGACATCGTTACGGTCAAACCAATGACGCAACTCCTCGCTATCCGGCCGATACCCCAATTTGAGCAGTGTGAACCGATGCTGCTGCGGTACGAACATCCATAGTTTGCCCTGCACGCTTGGCGGCAGCGGCGTGTGCAAACCAGCCAGCAATTTGCCCCAAGCTGAGGCAACATTATCTTGCTTGTGTTCATCTCCGTAAAACCATGTCGCACCAGATTGCATGCTGGCATTGAGAATGGCTTCGGGGTTGGCCAGCATGGGCTTGCCCCAGCGCATCATGACCGTTGCCTGGTCAGATGCTGGCAAGCGTGTATACCAAGCCCACCAGCGAGCCAACGTATCGGCATCGTGGAAGGCAGCGCCCAACGCGCCAGCAGGCAGGTGCTCGAGCACGCGATATGCAACGGGTCTTGGTGCCATCAAAGCAGCGCGCACCACACGCCCCGCAAAGGCGACTTCGCCAAATGGC
Organism: Andreprevotia sp. IGB-42; assembly: GCF_009848685.1. Lineage (GTDB taxonomy): Bacteria > Pseudomonadota > Gammaproteobacteria > Burkholderiales > Chitinibacteraceae > Andreprevotia. The sequence goes on along the minus strand of NZ_WXTX01000011.1, from coordinate 100,583 downwards.
CGGCGCAGATGCTGGCGGAACAACAAGTCCACCTCGTCCGGCATGCGAGCATTGGCAATTAGCTCAGGCATTAGCGGCTGTGGCAATCGAGCATCGACCACTTCTGCATCGTCTCGTCGCGGCTTGTCCCGCAATGCGGCATCTGGATCAGGCGAGGTCAAAACGCGCAGTACCCAGAGATTGCCTGCGAGCAAGGCGGCCGTCTTAAGGGTTTGGCGTTGCTGCTCCCCAGCCGGCAGCGGCACTCGCACCCGCGCCAGCTTGCCCGCACCCTGCTTCCACGGTAGCGACAGTGCGGCGTGCCAGGCGAGAGACGTGCCAGATCGCAAGGCATCACGCATACCGGGCATCGTAACCAGGCGCTGAAACACCTTGTCCCGCCGGAACACAAGCGCCAGCTCAAGCGCATCGTGCTCGCCTTCCTTGAGCGGATCAGCACCATTTGCCAGCAGCCATAACGCCGTGTCGTTCATACCAGCACGTATGGCATGGTGCAACAGCGTACCGCCATGCGCCAGCACGTTCAGATCAGCCCCCTGCTGCCGCTGTTGATCCAGCCAGTCGATCAGCGTCGCTTCATCGTGTTCGTCGAGCGGCGCAAAATCCTCTGGCACCGCATGCCCCCAGCCATCGCTATCGGGCGGCACGGTTTGCGGGTACGACAGCAGCGCCGCGACTGCCGCCGCCGTGGCCTGCTGATCATCCGCCCGGGCCAGGTTGCCGGAGAACGACAAAATCACTGCCAGCAGGATACAGAGCAGGCGGGTAACCGGGCTGGAGCTGGCAATCAGGCGCATGAGGCAATTCCGTGGGTGCGCCAAGGGCATGGGCCGGCGACTCATACACCTTAGCTCAATCACCGCGCATCGCCGCAGGCACCGATGACCCGCAGGCGCCATCGCTGCCTGCTCAATGATCAATGCAGGCAGCAGGCGATTGAATGAACGCCAGGCCGTTCCCGTTCCCGTTCCCGTTCCCGTTCCCGTTCACCGTGCCGCGGGAAAACCAGCCTGGCCAGATTGTTGCGACTACGAATCTGCAGCAATGGACGCCAGATGCGTGGCGCTCACTCCCAGTCTTCAACCTCGTAGAACTCATCGCCATCGGGCAGGCGCTCGAAGGCGCTGCCTACGGGCGAATCGAGCAACGCCACGATGGTGGGGTCGTAATTGGCCAGCGTGTTGGTTTTGTACACGCCCAGATACTTGGGGTTATCCATGTATTCGTCGCTTTCATCGCCGGCCAGAAAACGCCAGCCGCTGTCTTCCTTGTCTTCAGGTTCCTCACGGTACATGAAGCCCACCGGCGCGCCGTCGACCAGGATGCGATCGGTGGCAAAGCAATCCCCATAGCCCTCCACCAGCGGCTTGAGTTCATGCGGGGCGAGTTTGAAGTGCTTGGCCATGACGGTCTCCTGAATTGTGTGATCAGCCTGCCAACTCGCGGCGTGCAATGCAAGTCGAACCTTGGGCGGTCCCGTTATACAATTGCACGATTGAGCTACTTACCTGCAGGAGCCGCCATGTCCGGCCTGACCACCACCAATCTGACCAGCCTCAAGAAAATCTACTCCGGCAAGGTCCGTGACCTGTACGAAATCGACGACCAGCGCATGTTGATGATCGCCACCGATCGCCTGTCGGCGTTCGACGTGATCCTGGCCGAGCCGATCCCGGAAAAGGGCAAGATCCTGACCGCGATTTCCAATTTCTGGTTTGAAAAACTCAAGGACGTGGTGCCCAGCCACTTCACCGGTGATCAGCCGGAAGACGTGGTCAGCGCCGCAGACCGCCCGCAGGTGGAAGGCCGCGCCGTCGTGTGCAAGCGCCTGAAGCCGGTGCCGGTGGAAGCCATCGTGCGCGGCTATATCGCCGGTTCCGGCTGGAAGGAATACAAGGCGCAGGGCACCGTGTGCGGCATTGCGCTGCCGGCGGGCCTGAAGGAAGCAGACAAGCTGCCCGAGCCGATCTTCACGCCCAGCACCAAGGCAGCAGTAGGCGACCATGACGAGAACATCTCATACGCACAGTGCGAAGCCATCCTGGGTGCGGCGCTGGCTGCCAAGGTCAGCGCCACCGCAATTGCGCTGTACAAGAAGGCATCCGAATACGCAGCCACGCGCGGCATCATCATCGGTGACACCAAGTTCGAATTCGGCCTGGATGAGAACGGCACGCTGTGCCTGATGGATGAAGCGCTGACGCCCGATTCCAGCCGCTTCTGGCCGGCCGATCAATACCAGCCCGGCACTAATCCGCCCAGTTACGATAAACAGTTCGTGCGCGACTGGCTGGAAAGCACCGGCTGGAACAAAACCCCGCCAGCACCGGCACTACCGCTGGACGTGGCGGAAAAGACCGCCGCCAAGTATCGCGAGGCGCTGGAAAAGCTCACCGGCTGATCAGCCCGCCGTCAGTAACATGCCGCCCGGTTGGCGCCTGCCTGCTCCAATGGGCGCTGTTTGCGGGCATGAAAAAACCGGCGTTTACGCCGGTTTTTTTCTGAGCAGGCTGCCCATCTGGTCCCATTCCTCGGCCCAGTTCACCTCGATGCCGGGTAGCTTGTTGGGCTCGTTGTAGCCTTGCCGCGCACGCGGCGCAGCTGCTTCGACTTCCATGTTCAGCGTGGAAATCAATGCCGCGCCTGGGCCCTGCACCTGTACCAGCTGACGCGTGGCCACGCGGTACAGCGCTTCGAAATCACCGCCTTCGTGCGGATACATGGCAAGGCTGGCACTGGCGGAAACCGGAATCGACATCTCGCCGCAATCCACGCTCCACTCGCGCATCTGTTCGCGCACATCCACCAGCCACTGGCGGGCATCGTGGCCGTCTTCGCACGGGTACAGCACGCCGTAGGAATCGCCACCCACGCGGCCGATCACCGCGCGTTCGTTGTTCAGCATCATGCGCAGGTACTTCACGCCGTGCTGGATGACCAGATCACCGGCGGCATGGCCATAGCGCGCGTTGATGGCGCGGAAGCGGTCGTAATCGATCAGGATCAGCGCGTAGATGCCGTTCTGGCGATTGCCGCGCCGCAGCTCACGGTGCACTGCCTCTTCAAAGCCACGGCGGTTGAGCAGGCCGGTCAGTGCATCGAAGCGTGCCAGCCGGTTGATGCGGTTGCGCAGGCGCAATGAATGCAGTTGCGGCCACAGCAACGCGTGCAGCAGCAGGATTTGTGCCGGTGCACTCAACATCAGCGCCGTACCCAGGCCATCGCCGGTCAGCGGCAATGTCATCGCCACCAGCCAGTACACCGCATACGACAGCTGTACCGCAATCAGTGCCAACCGTGGCGTGCTTTCCTCGCCACCGGCGCGCAGCAGCGTCAGCACCCGCGCCAAGGTCAGCGGCAGGCTGACCACACCCAGGCAGATCAGCTGTGCAGCCGGGCCGAAACCGAAGAACGCCAGTGCAGCGGCTGCCAGCATGGCCAGCAACGGCGGGATGACCACCGGCAACGCATTCTGCTTGATCGCATAGTAATCACGGCCGGCGTAGAACAGCATGGCCTCGGTCAGCGCCCACGCGCCGATGGCCAGCCACAGCGGCGCAAACCCCGAAAGACCGGCGGCCAGCACCCCTGCCACTGCGCTCAGCGTCAGCATGGTCAGGCCCTGCTCGGGATGACTGGTGCTCAGCATTGCAAAGCTGACAAACGCCAGGACGGCCATCACGCAGGTAAGTACTGGTGCTATCTCGAACATGCGTTTTTGTTACACAGATTTACGAAGTGGAAACATTACCAGTGCAGTCATATAACTTTCATCCTATCCGTTCAGCCGGTGATTCTGGCCGATCAGCGGCGCTGCAACATGACAGAATGTGTAGCGAAAATCACAAAACCGGGGTAAATAGCCGCATCGGCTTTTTACTGCATGCCCGTTTGCGGCTTGCAATGCCCGTTTTCCACCATCTTAAACAGAGACTCAGCTCATGTCCGTCCTGATTTGCGGTTCGCTCGCCTACGACAACATCATGGTCTTTCCGGACCGCTTCAAGAACCACATCCTGCCGGACAAGATCCACATGCTGTCGGTGTCGTTCCTGGTGCCGGAAATGCGCCGCGAGTTTGGCGGCTGCGCGGGCAACACCGGTTATTCGCTGCAACTCTTGGGCGATGAACCGGTGATCTACGCCACCGCCGGCAGCGATTTCGCCCCGTACGCGGCGCACCTCGACCAGTTGGGCATCACCCGCGACGGCATCAAGGTGCTGGACGAGCACTTCACCGGCCAGTGCTTCATCACCACCGACCTCGACGACAACCAGATCGCCGCCTTCCACCCGGGCGCGATGAGCTTTGCACACTTCCAGCGCGTGGCCGACGCGCCGCGCGACATCAAGCTGGGCATCGTGATGCCGGACGGCAAGCAGGGCATGGTCGAGCATTCCGAACAGTTTGCCGCCGCCGGCATTCCGTTCATTTTCGATCCGGGCCAGGGCCTGCCGATGTTCGATGGCGCCGAGCTGCTGCGCCTGATCGACCTGGCCGATTACCTGACGCTGAATGATTACGAAGCCGAAATGGTGATGCAGAAGACCGGTCTGACGCTCGAGCAGCTGGCAGGCAGCGTAAAAGCGCTGGTGATCACGCTGGGCGCCGAGGGCGCGCAGATCCACGCGGGCGGCGTACGCCACGATATCCCGGCGGTGCCGGCCGCTGCGGTGATCGATCCCACCGGCTGCGGCGATGCATTCCGCGCCGGCCTGCTGTACGGCATTGCACGCGGCTGGAGCTGGCCGCAGACCGGCCGGCTGGCCAGCCTGCTGGGCTCGCTGAAAATTGCCCAGCGCGGCGCGCAGAACCATACCTTCACCCCCGAATCGATCCGCGCGCAATACGCGGCAGCATTCGGCGAAGCCTGGCCAGCCTGAGCGGGACGGGGATACCCGGCATGGCGGATGTGAATCTTATGCCATGCCAATTATTTCCTTCCGGCAAGGCGGGGGCAGCGGGTAGGCTGGGAGCTCGATAGTCTTGATGCAGGTAAAGCGGCATGTACCGCGGCGAACGCTTGAATACCCTCACCCACCTGATCGGCAGCGTACTGGCGCTGGTCGGGCTGGTATTGCTGATCGTGTACGCCAGCATGCACGGCGGCGCGCTGCGCATCGTCAGCGTGACCGTCTACGGCACCACGCTGTTCCTGCTCTACCTCACCTCCACGCTGTACCACTGGCTGCGTGGGCGCGGCAAGGCGGTATTCCAGCGGCTGGATCATTGCGCCATCTACCTGCTGATTGCCGGCAGCTATACGCCGTTTGCCCTCGTCACGCTGCATGGCGCGTGGGGCTGGACGCTGTTCGGCGTGAACTGGGCGCTGGCGGTGATCGGCATCGTGCAGGAAATCCTCATCGGCAAGAAAACACGCTTCTTCTCGCTGGCAATCTACGTGATCATGGGCTGGCTGATCCTGTTTGCCATGCAGCCACTGATTGCCGCGCTGCCCCCGGCGGGGCTGTGGTGGCTGGCCAGCGGCGGGCTGATCTACACGGTGGGGATCATCTTCTTCATTTTCGACGAGAAGATTCCACACGGGCACGGCATCTGGCACCTGTTCGTACTGGGTGGCAGCATTGCGCAGTTCATCAGCATATTTCGCTACGTGTAGATCACAGCAGCGAATAGAGCATCTTGCTGGACAGCAGGATCAGCAGGCCGGCAAAGCATTTCTTCAGCACCGGCACCGGCAAGCGGTGTGCGGCCGCAGCGCCCACTCTGGCGAGCGGAAAGCTGGCAACCACGATGCCGGCCAATGCCGGCAGGTAGACAAAGCCCGCACTGCCGGCCGGCAAGCCGGCCACGTTCCAGCCACTGACCACGTAGCCGATGCCGCCCGCCAGCGCGATGGGCAGGCCCAGCGCCGCAGACGTGCCAATCGCTTCTTTGAGCGGCACGTTGTGCCACAGCAGATAGGGCACCGACAGCGATCCGCCGCCTATGCCCACCCAGCTCGACAATGCACCGATCACCGTGCCCGCCACGCCGGTAGCCACTGCGCCCGGCAACTGCCGGTGCGCGCGCGGCTTGGCATCCAGCAACATCTGTGCGGCAATCACATAGGCAAACACCACGAAGAACCACTGCAGGCCGGTACTGCTGAACAGGCCGGCCATTTGCGCGCCGGCAAAGGTGCCGATGACGATGCCGGGTGCGATGGTCCTGAATGCCTGCCAGCGCACTGCGCCGCGGCCATGATGGGCTTTCAGGCTGGACACCGACGTGAACACGATGGTGGCCAGCGAGGTGCCCAGCGCCAGGTGCTGCAGATGCGGGCCGCCGATGCCCAGCGTGTGGAATACGAACAGCAGCCCGGGCACGATCACGAGGCCGCCACCCACGCCGAGCAAACCAGCCAGGAAACCCGCAACGCAGCCGAGCGCAATGCACGCGGCAATCGCCGTGATCACGCGCGGCCCTCCGCCCGCGCCGCGTAGCGCCGCGCCAGGACGGAGCACACCACCAGCTGCAACTGGTGATAGAACATGATGGGCAGCACGATCAGCCCCAGCCCCGGATGGCCGGCAAACAGCAGCTTGGCCATGGGGATGCCGCTGGCGAGGCTTTTCTTCGAGCCGCAGAACACGGCGGCCACTTCATCGGGCAGGCTGAAGCCCAGCGCACGGCTGATGCGCGTAGTACCGAACAGGATGGCCGCCAGGAGGATGCCCACCAGCACGAACACGGCGGCCAGCATCCACCATGCATAGTTGTGCCACAGCCCGGCGGCGGTGGAATCGCAGAACGACGAATACACGATCAGCACGATCACCGCGCGATCGAGCTTGCTGATCACCGGCTTGTTGCGGGCCAGCCAGTCGGCCAGCAAGGGGCGCAGCAGTTGGCCGAGCGCAAACGGCAGCAGCAGCTGCAACGCGATATCGAGCACCGCCTTGCCCAGCGGCATATGCGTGCTGCCGGTGCTGACCATCAGCCCGATCAGCAGCGGCGTGGCCAGCATGCCCACCAGGTTGGACAGCGAGGCATTGAAAATCGCCCCCGGCACGTTGCCGCGTCCCAGGCTGGTCATCGCCACCGACGAGGAAATGGTCGATGGCAACGCACACAGGTAGAAAATGCCCAGCACCAGATCAGGCGGCAGGATGCCCTGCACCGCCAGCACGAGGCAGATGCCGATCAGCGGGAAAACGACATAGGTGGTGGTCTGGATGAATGCATGCAGCCGCCAGTTGGATACGCCCGCCCGCATGCTCTGCCGCGATAGCGCCGCGCCATGCAGGAAGAACACCACCGATACGCCCAGCGTGGTGGCCACGCCCAGATGCAGCGGGCCGTCGCTGGTACCGATGGCCGGGTAGACGAGCGCCAGCGCCACCGCGCAAAGCATGGACAGCAAAAAGCCGTCGATTCTGAATGGAAGCTTCAACATAGCCGGCAAGCATAAAGGCTGGAACACATGCCGCCAAGTATGGCCAGCCCTGATGCAGCGCCGGCGAGGCGCCCCCGAACAGTACACCAGCGGGATTTTGTAACGGCTCTTCGCCCGGCTGTTAGCCCAGTAGCGACTGGATGAATGACCACTCGCTGGCCGTCACCGGCGTGATCGACAGCCGGTTGCCTTTTTTCAGCACCTGCATGCCGGCCAGCTCCGGGTAACGGCGCATTTCCTCCAGCGGCAGGATGCGCGTCTTGGCGATGAAGCGCACGTCCACTTGTTGCCAGCGCGGTTTTTCGACGGCGGATTTGGGATCGAAATACTTTGATTCCGCATCGAACTGCGTCGGATCCGGGTAGGCCAGCTTGCTGACCTCGGCAAAGCCGGCCACGCCGGGCTGCGCGCAGCTGGAGTGGTAGAACAGCACGCCATCGCCCACCTGCATGCCGTCGCGCATGAAGTTGCGCGCCTGGTAGTTGCGCACGCCATACCAGCCTATGTGGCCGGTGCGCTGCAGGTCATCGATGCTGACATCGTCGGGTTCGGATTTCATCAACCAGTATAGGTGCTGGGTGGTCATGCCTGCTCCCTCGGCAGCGACAGGATGGGGATGCGTTTGCGTTGCTCCAGGCAATCGTGGTCGCCCAGTTCGTACTCGCGGCAGATCAGCGGGCGCACGGTGTAGATCGAGCACATCATGGTCTTGCGATTGAGCGCCGCACACCAGCCGTCGTCCAGCCTGAGCATCACTTCGCCGCCCCATGCATCCTGTTCGATGAATTGCGGCGGCACGTCATCATCGCCTGCCATCAGCATCACTTCAAGCTGGCAGCAGCACGCACGGCAGCTACTACAGGACAGGGTATCGGTGGCTGGGCTCATGGCCGCAGTGTACGGCATGCATGCGCCAGCGCCCCGGGCAGCTAACAAACGGTGTGGGAGGGTGCGGCCGGCGAGGTGCGGCCGGCGAGGTGTGGCCGACAAGATGCGACCAGCGATAAACAACCTGACTTGGCCGGCTGCACAACGCAGCCAGCATGCGCTACCGGGCCCCCCTACCCCGCCAGCGTCTGCCAGATCAACCTGGCCAGCAGCACCAGCGCCAGTACGATGAACAAGCGCCGTATCCACAGGTTGCCGCCCTTGAGCGCCATGCGGCTGCCCACCTGCGCACCAGCGATATTGGCCACCGCCATCGGGATCGCGTAGCTGAAATACACCATGCCGGCCGGCACGAAGAATGCCAGCGCCGCCAGGTTGGTTGCCAGGTTCACCACCTTGGCCGAGGCGGACGCCCGCAGGAAATCGAAATGGAAAAACCGGATGAACAGGAAAATCAAAAAGGAACCGGTGCCGGGGCCGAAAAACCCGTCGTAGAAACCGATGGCCGCGCCAATGGCCAGCCCCACGTACAGATCGCGCCGCGTCAACGGCCGGCCGGCGTCTTCACTGCCGAAAGCCGGTTTGAACCACGTATACACCAGCATCACCAGCAGCAGGCCGATCACCAGCGGGCGCACTGACGACGCTGGCAGCAGGTGGATCACCCGCGCACCGGCATACGAGCCGCAAAATGCCGCCAGCGCCGACGGCAGCAGGATGTGCCAATCCAGCTTCACCTGCCGTGCATAGCGCACGGTGGCCGATGCAGTGCCCATGATGGCGGCAAACTTGTTGGTGCCCATCAGCGCGGCCGGAGTTTCGCGTGGAAACACCGCAAACAGCCCCGGCACCATGATCAGTCCGCCACCGCCCACGGCGGCATCGACAAGCCCGGCAGCAAAAGCCAGTGGCAACAACAGCAGGAGTTCGTGCGGCATGGGTATTCCGGCATTGATTTGCCGCCAGCATGCCGCGTAACGCGCAAGCCGGCCAGTCGGAGAAACACTCAGGTCAAGTGTTGGCAGACTGCCCAGCCCATCTCTGCCTGCGGTCCCGCTCGTCAGAACAGAAAAAAACCGGCTTGGCCGGTTGCTGATGCCGGATGCTCCGCAGATAACGACCTCGGAGGGCCGACAGCTTCAGGTGGCCCGAGTATCCAAGTCCAGAAAACGCGATTCGAGCCGCTGACGAGCGACAGCGAGGCTCCCTCGCGGCGGCGAGGGCGGGGGGTGTGGAATCGAACAGGTAGCTCGCCAGAACCGGTGAGAACCCGGCTTGGCAGGGTTCGCTGATGCCGGTTGATCAGCGATAATGGCGTCAGAGTAGCAACAGGCCCCGAAGTCCGTCATGTGCAAAGGCTTCCGTTCAACAGGACTCAATTCGTGCCACTGACGAGCGACAGCGCGGCTCCCTCGCGGCGGCGAGGGCGGGGGGTGTGGAATCGAACAGGTAGCGCCGATGTTTCATTCGCCAGAACCGGTGAGAACCCGGCTTGGCCGGGTTCCTGATGCCGATTACCCGACAGGTAACGGAGAAACGTGAAATCAGGCGCTCAACGCCCGTACAGCGCGGTCAGGCTGGCCTTGCCCAAAGTGTTGAAATGCAGGTTGAAGCCCACCTCTGCCGCAGAGCTCTCGGGTTTCACATCCAGCTTGGCAGTCTTGAGCGCATACACGGTGAAGATGTAGCGATGCGGCTTGTCGCCCTTGGGCGGGCAGGCGCCGCCAAAGCCGGGTTGGCCATAATCGGTACGGGTTTGCAGGCTGCCGGCAGGCAGGTCCGCTTTGCCGCTGCCCGCGCCATGCGCCAGGCCACTTGTATCGGCGGGGATGTTCACCACCACCCAGTGCCACCAGCCGCTGCCGGTGGGTGCGTCCGGGTCGTATACGGTGACGGCAAAACCCCTGGTGCCGGCCGGGGCGTTTGTCCAGCTGAGCGCGGGCGAGATATTGACGCCGCTGCAGCCAAAACCGGAAAACTCCTGCTGCACGTTCATGGTTTTGCCATCGGCAACATCCGGGCTGCTCAAGCTGAAATCAGCGGCATGCGCGCAGCCGGCAGCCAGAAAAGTCGCGGCGATGGCATGGCGGATGAATCGGGTCGGTTTCATGGTGGGGCTCCTGTGAAGTAACCCCTCCATGCTAAAAGCGCCGTGGCCGGCCTGTGGCCCCGTAACGCGCAGCGATGGCCCCATTCCGCTCAGCGCCTGTTAACCCCGCAGCCCGCCAGCAGCGGATATGCTCCGGCCAGAACCCGACCATGCCCGCCCCGGCCCAGCTGTCGTCCATTGGTAGCAGCAATCAGCGTTGCTTGCGTCAGATGCCCGGCTGAATGGCCGCCTGCCGGCTATCGCGCAATGCAGACGGCGTCAAGCCGAAGCGCTCGCGGAAACGCGCGGCAAACTTGGAGGCGGATTCATAACCACACGCCGCGGCCACATCGGCCACCGGCCGGTCGCCCATCTGCAGCAGGCCCAGCCCGTGGCTGAGCCGCACTTCATCGAGCAGCGCGCGGAAGCTGCTGCCTTCCGCCGCCAGTTGCCGGCGCAGCGTGGCAGCACTGCGGTGCAGCCGCTGCGCAACGTCATCACTGCGCCAGCCATAGGCCGGATCCAGCCGCAGCAGCACCCGCACCTGCTCGGCCAGCGGCGCAGCGCTGGGCTGGAACAGCAGATGCCCCTGCCCGGCCAGCAGCAGCGCCAGCAACAGGCCTGCCAGGTGATGGGAGAGCAAGGCATCGTCTGCCTGCGCCTGCCAGGCGGCCATCAGCGCCTGCCAGCCAGGCTCCAGCGCTACGCCAGCCTGCAGCACCAATCCGGGGGCATCATTGGCGGGGAGCTGCGCCAGCAGCGCGCCGTGCTGCACGCGGAACTGCCGCAGCAGATCAGGGCCCAGCTCGATGAACGCCGCCGCATAGCGGCCATTGCGTGCATCCGGCTCGTTGACGAGATCGATCTCGGCCCCCGCAGGCACGGCAATCAGTTGTGCCGGGCCGGCGTATTGCTCGCCATGGGCGCTGAACACGCGTTTGCCACCAGCCAGCACGCGCATCAGCGTGGGGCGTACGAAAGGCACGCGGCGTATGGTCTGCACCTGTGCCGCTGTCACCCCGGCAATGGCGCTGCCATCGGCCAGTTGGCGGGCGGCAGCCAGTGCGGCTGTCATGCAAAGCGCCGTGCGGCGTCGATGGCAAGGCCGGTGCCGATACTGCCGAAGCGGTCGCCTTCCACATGCCGCGCATTGGGCAGGCACGCGCCGATCTGGCTACGCAGCAAAGGCACGCCGGAAGCACCACCGGTAAAGTAAACGGTATCGACCTGGTCTGCGGTCACGCCGGCATTGCGCAGTACGTCGGTCACCGCGGTTTCGATGCGGCCGATCAGGCCACCGATGGCATTCTCGAACACGCTGCGTTGCAGCGTGTGCGTCAGCCCTTCTTCGATACGCTCCAGCACCAGCAAGTGCTCGCTGGTATCGGACAGCGCAATCTTGGCGGCCTCCGCCTGCGTGGCCAGCCAGTGCCCGGCGCGGCGCGCGATCAGCTTGAACAGCCGGTCGAGCTTTTCACGCTCCTGCGCATCGCGGAACAGGTCTTGCAGATCGCTCATCACGCGGCGCGTGTACACGAAGTTGATGGTGTGCCAGGTGGCCAGGTTGAAGTAGTAGCTCGACGGCATCTCGGCACCGCTTTTCAGCAGCGTCTTGTAGCCCAGCAAGGGCATCAGTGCGGACAGGCTCAGTGCACGGTCGAAGTCGGTACCGCCGATATGCACGCCGCCCCAGGCCAGGATGTCCGCATGGCGCTCCGCCGCCTTGGCGCGCTCCGGCGACAGGCGCAGCAGCGAAAAATCGGACGTACCGCCGCCGATGTCCACGATCAGCGTCAGCGTTTCGCGGTCCAGCGTCTGTTCGTAATCGAACGCGGCGGCGATGGGCTCGAACTGGAATTCGATATGCCTGAAGCCCGCATCGCGCGCGATGCCGGCCAGCGTATCCTGCGCCAGTTGATCGGCCTTGGGGTCGTCATCGACAAAATGCACCGGCCGGCCCAGCACTGCAGCATCGAACCCGATCCCTGCGCTGGTTTCAGCGCGGGCTTTCAGCTCGTTGATGAAGGTGGAGAGGATGGTCTGGAAGCTGAGCGACTGGCCGGCCACCTCCGTCTGCGCGCTCATCAGCCCGGTGCCGAGGATGCTTTTCAAGGAGCGCATCAAGCGCCCTTCATAGCCATCCATATATTCAGTAAGCGCAGCACGGCCGTAACTGACCGATTCTTCTTCGGCATTGAAGAACAACATCGATGGCAGCGTGGTCTTGCCATCTTCAAGCGCCAACAGGGTTGGCTGGCCGGGCCTTACCCAGCCTACCGTCGAGTTGGACGTACCGAAATCAACGCCACAAGCCATCGTCCACTCCAGAAAAAAGGGCGCGATTCTATCCGGAAGGGCCTGATCGGAACAGGTATTCCTCTGCCTGTACCGCCAAATGATCGCCCCGCCATCTGAATGTTCGCCCCTCATGATGCCAGCGGCGCGGCCATGCGTGTGCGCGGATGTTGAAACTACCATTCTCCTTCAATAAGGTGAGATGACATCATCGTTGTGGCGCACGCGCATCTGCCGCTGCGCCGCCATCCACCACCACCGGGGCGGAGCATGCCATGCGCTTGAAACAGCGGGCTTTTTCAGGCTTGTGCCTTGTTTGCAGTGTCTTGCTGGCCGCCTGCGGCAAGGCGCCGGATACGCACGTGCAAGGCTATGTGGAGGGCGAATTCGTCTACATGGGGTCATCGCAGGCCGGCAGGCTGACCACGCTGAACGTGGCGCGCGGGCAACAGCTGGCTGCGGGCGCCGCGCTGTTTGCACTGGATACCGATAACGAAGCTGCCGCGCAGCGCCAGGCACAGGGCGAACTGGCGGCGGCACAGGCGCAACTGGCCGACCTGCAGACCGGCCAGCGCGTGCCGGAGCTCGACGTGGCGCGCGCGCAACTGGCGGAAGCGCAGATCGATGCCAGGGTGGCCGCCAGCCAGCTGCAGCGGGATGAACTGCAAATGCCCGCCGGTGGCCTGTCGGCCGCGCTGCTCGATCAATCTCGCGCCCGTGCCGCTGCGGCGGCAGCCAGGGTGCGCCAGTTGCGCAGCGCACTCGTCGTTGCCGAATTGCCGGGCCGGCCGGCGCAATTGCGCGCACAGGCGGCGCAGGTGGCCGCGGCCAGTGCGGCGCTGGCGCAGGCAGACTGGAAGCTGCAGCAGAAAACCGTAACTGCCCCGGCAGCGGCACTGGTCACCGATACGCTGTACCGCCAGGGCGAATGGGTGGCGGCCGGCAACCCCATCGTGCGGCTGTTGCCGCCGCAGAACGTGAAAGTGCGCTTCTTCGTGCCGGAAACCCAGCTGGGCCGCTGGCGCAATGGCCAGCCAGTGCGGCTGCATTGCGACGGCTGCAGCAACGATATCGCGGCGACGGTCAGTTTCATCGCCACCGAAGCCGAGTTCACGCCGCCAGTGATCTACAGCGAGGAAAACCGCAGCAAGCTGGTGTTCATGCTGGAAGCACACCCGGCGCTGGCCGATGCCGGCAAATTGCACCCCGGCCAGCCGGTGGAAGTGACCCCGCGATGAGCGACAGCGGATACGCGATCGACGTACACGGGCTCAACAAGCATTTCGGCAGCAAGCACGTGGTGAAAGATCTGTCGCTGCAGGTGCGCAAGGGGGAGATTTTCGGCTTCCTGGGACCCAACGGCAGCGGCAAGACCACGTCGATCCGCATGATGTGCGGACTGCTGACGCCCGATTCCGGCACCGGCCAGTGCCTGGGGTACGAGCTGGTGCGCGACGCGGATGCCATCAAGCGCAATGTCGGCTACATGACGCAGAAATTCTCGTACTGGGATGACCTGACCATACGCGAGAACCTGGATTTCGTTGCCCGCATCTACCAGATGCCGAACCGGCGCGAGGTGGTGGACCGCACGCTGGAGAACCTGGGCCTGACCACGCGTGCCAGCCAGCTTACCGGATCATTGTCCGGCGGCTGGAAGCAGCGGCTGGCGCTGGCCGCCTGCATGCTGCACGAACCGCAGCTGTTGCTGCTGGATGAACCCACCGCCGGCGTGGACCCGAGCGCACGGCGCGATTTCTGGGAAGAGCTGCACCGGCTGGCCGCGCGCGGCATTTCGGTACTGGTTTCCACCCACTATATGGATGAGGCCGAGCGCTGCCACAAGCTGGCGTACATCGCATACGGCCAGTTGCTGGCGCAGGGCACGGCAGCCGAAGTGATCGCCGGGCAGGCGCTCAGCACCTGGGCGATCAGCGGCGACAATCTCAGCAGCCTGTCGCAGGCATTGCACGGGCTGCCGGGCGTGGCGCAAACAGTGGTGTTCGGCGGCGCATTGCACGTGAGCGGCAATGACGACGCACTGCTCGAAACCACGCTGCGCGAGGCTATCGCCGGCAAACCGCTGCAGATGACCCGTGTGGCCACCGGGCTGGAGGACGTGTTCATCTACATGATGAACCGGTCGAGCGACAACTTCGGGCCGCCCCCATGATGCGCTGGCCCGGGTTTTCAGTGGCACGCTGGTGGAGCATCGTGCTCAAGGAGTTCTTGCAGCTGCGGCGCGACCGCATCACCTTCGGCATGATCGTGGGCCTGCCCATCGTGCAGCTGGCGCTGTTCGGCTTTGCCATCAATACCGATCCGCGCCATCTGTCCACCGCGGTGATTGCCGCCGAGCACAGCGAATTCACCCGCAGCTACCTGGCAGCGCTGCGCAATTCCGATTATTTCGACATCGTCGCCACGCTGCCCGACGAAGCCGCCGGCCGGCAGGCACTGGCACAGGGCCGCGTGCAGTTCGTGATCAATATCCCCGCCGGCTTCACCCGCAAGCTGCTGCGCGGCGAGCGCCCCGCCCTGCTGGTGGAGGCCGATGCGACCGACCCTGCGGCCACCGGCATGGCGCTGGGGGCGTTGAACCTGATCGCGCAATCTGCCATGCGCAAGGACCTGACCGGGCCGCTGGCACGGCTGCAGGCCGGCCCGGCCGCATACGACATCACCGTGCACCGGCTGTACAACGCCGAGGGCAATACGCAATACAACGTGGTGCCCGGCCTGATGGGCGTGATCCTGACCATGACCATGGTGATGATGACCGGCCTTGCCATGACGCGCGAACGCGAGCGCGGCACCATGGAAAACCTGCTGGCTACCCCCGTGCGGCCCATCGAGGTGATGACGGGCAAGATCATTCCCTATGTCGCCATCGGCCTGATACAGGCCAGCATCATCCTGCTGGCGGCACGCTTCGTGTTCCATGTGCCGTTCATGGGCAGCATTGCCGCCATCTACATCGCCGCGCTGCTGTTCATTGCCGCCAACCTCACCGTGGGTATCACGCTGTCGTCGCTGGCACAGAACCAGCTGCAGGCGATGCAGCTGACCATGTTCTACTTCCTGCCCAACCTGCTGCTGTCCGGCTTCATGTTTCCGTTCCGCGGCATGCCGCAATGGGCGCAGTTCATTGGCAACCTGCTGCCACTCACGCATTTCAACCGGCTGATCCGCGGCATCCTGCTCAAGGGAAGCGGCCTTGCCGAGCTGTGGCCCAGCCTGTGGCCGCTGCTGCTGTTTACCTGCGTGGTGATGACGGTGGCGGTGAAGTTCTATCGCCGCACGCTGGATTGAGCCGCCGGCGCCGGCTGCCAGCGGCCCAACAACCGCGTGGCAACTGCAGCACGCAGCCACGCATAGGCCAGCATGCCGGTCAGCATCAGGCTGACCATGCCATTGGCGGTCCACGGCCAGCCCAGCATGGCAGCGATGGCCTTGCCTGCGTTCATCCACAACGCCATCACCAGCAGCATGCACGGAAACGCCACCAGCATGCCCAGCACGGCAGCAGACAGCGCCACACTGCGCTGTTCGCGCTGCGCCCGCGGCCGATATGGCACGCAGATCAGCAGCAGCATGGCCAGCATCGTCAGTGGAAACCAGCGCACATGCACCAGCAACGCCGGCACGCCCATGCCGGCCACGCTGCTGCATAGCGACAGCAGCGATGCGGGCGGCACGCGCATAAAATCCAGCACCATGCCGGCACTGACCGCCGCCATGCAAACCAGCATCGCCATATCGCCGCCATGGCAACGTGGCCAGCGCCTTGCCAGTGCTGCCGCCAGCGCGCAGGCCAGCGCACTGAATGCGCTCCACACCCAGCTGGTTGGCGCGCCATGCAGCCAGGCCGGCAGATCGCCGGCAACCAAGCCGGCCAGCGCAAACAGCGCCAGCCGTGCAAGCGGGTGGCGGGCAACGGGCAGGCTGCCCGCTGCAGCAGCGGATGGCTTAGCGTTGCGTGCAGACATCAAGCATCACCGCGAAGCAGGCCAGCCCGGAACCGCGCAGCCCCCCGAGGTAGCCAAACGCAGCGCGGCAGCGCCAACCCGGCATCAGGCCGGGTCATCCAGCACCGCGAACCACGTGCACACCACGCCGGCCGGCGATACGCCGCCCGAACCGCTGGCATGCGGGATGGTACGCACGATGGAGCCGGCCAATGCCGGGCGCTGGTTGATGCCGTTGGGCCACGCCGGGCTCAGGAGGCTGCCTGTTTCGGGGTTGAAGCTCATGGTCAGATCCTTGCGGTAGGCGGCGTGGCCCGTTGCCGGGGCGCTGGCCTGCCGGTGGAACCGGGACAAGCCATCACGGCGATTGATGACAGCTGGCGCTACGGCAACCGGCCGCCACACCCTTCGCGGCATGGCAGCACGTAAACCCGGCACTTGCTTTCTTATGACGAATGAATAATAGATATACCTGCGTCAGAAACAAGCCGAAAGCATTCAATTTTCCAAACAGCAATAGACAGCATCATCAGGCCGCTGGCGACATGCCTTCAATCGGGCATCGTCTGTGCCATTCCCGGCCTTCAGGAGAACCACCCATGACTATCCCTACGCTGCGGCATACCCGCTTGCTGTGCACGCTGGCCGTGCTGGCGGCCGGTGCCGCGCACGCGGCGGAAACGCCCATCGTCAGCAACCCGCCGCTGCTCAACGCCATCAATCCGGCTGCACCCAAATCCACCGAAAAGCTCAAGTTGATGGGGGTGAAGAAGCGCAACTTGCTGGCGCAGGCGCAAGTGGGCGAAGTGGCGCCGGGCGTGCCGCGCGAGGTGTTCTTCGACTTGGCCATCCGCTATGTGAACGGCTGGATACGCAACCCGTCGGTCGAAAAGGCCGGCCAGATCGCTTACGACAAGGTGCAGCTGCGCAGCTATGTGCAGGGCGATGGCAGCAAGGCCAAGCCACTGGCACCGCCCACCACCTGGGGCACGCCGGGGCAAACCGTATACGCCGCGCCGCAGATCGAGGCCTACCCGGGCCAGACCGTGCGCATCACGCTCAATAACGACCTGCCGCTGGACCCGAGCTGCACCGCGCAGGGTGGCAGCGCCAATACGCCGCATTGCTTCAACGGCACCAACCTGCACTCGCACGGCCTGTGGGTGAACCCGGCCGGCAACAGCGACAACGTGCTGCTGTCCATCAACCCCGGCGTGGGTTTCCAGTACGAATACAATATTCCGCCCACCCACCCGGCCGGCACGTTCTGGTACCACACGCACCAGCATGGCTCGACCGCGTTGCAGGTTTCCAGCGGCATGGCCGGCGCACTGGTGGTGCGCGGCACCCGCACCCCCACCCCTACCGAGAACGGCGATCTGGATACGCTGCTCAAGCCGTATGGCAGCACGGTATTTCCCGAGCGTGTGATGGTGTTCCAGCAAATCCAGTATGCGTGCCGCTTTACCGATGGGCCGATGAAAGGCCAGATCAAGACCTATGGCAATGACCCCCTGCCCGGCGAGCCGATCGACCCCAAGGACCAGCGCTACAAGTGCGACGATGGCGATGTCGGCCAGATCAGCGCCTACGACCAGTTCGGCCCCGGCACCTGGCAAGATTCCGGCCGCTATACCAGCATCAACGGCGTGGTGATGGGCACCCTGGCCAAGGCCAAGGCCGGCGTGGTGGAACGCTGGCGCATGATCCATGCCGGCGTGCGCGATACCATCGCGTTCAAGATCCGCCGCCGCGCGCCCGACGCCCCCACGCTGAGCGGGCTGAAAGCGGAAGACACCGACGACTACGTGAAGAAATACTGCACCGGCCCCGAGCTGGACCTGCCGCTGGTGGCCGCGGACGGCCTCACCTTGGCCCGGGCGATGAGCAAGAAAACCACCGTGTTCCAGCCCGGCTACCGCTGGGATGCACTGGTGGTGTTCCCGCAGGCAGGGGATTACTGCGTGATCAACGATGTGGAAGTGACTGCCACCATCGACCGCTCCGCCCCGTCGGCCCGCTTGCTGGGCCTGGTGCAGGTGGAAGCGGGCAGCACGCCGGCCATCGCCAACACCACGCAATACCTGCAGCAGAAGCTGGTGGAAGCGGCCAATGCCAACATGCCGGCCAATGTGCGCCAGAAGGTGGTGGGCGAACTGCAGAACAAACTGCAGCTGACCAGCTTTGTGCCGCATGAAACCATTGCCGACGACGAAGTGACCGGCACACAGACGCTGGCGTTCAATATCGATGTGTCGTCGGTACCCGGTGCCGCGTTCTTCCAGGTGGACGGCAAGCCGTACGACGGCACGCGCATCGACCGCGTGCTGAAGCTGGGCGGCGTGGATGAATGGACACTGACCTCGCACTTCGTCAGCCACCCGTTCCACATCCATGTGAACCCGTTCCAGGTGGTGAAGATTCTTGACCCGAATGGCGTGGATGTCAGCGCGGAAAACGCCATGGATGGCGAGGATGAACAATACCCGGGCCTGAAAGGCGTGTGGAAAGACACGCTGTGGATCAAGAACCTCTACCCGAGCAAGGAAGCGCCCACCATGAAGCAGGGCATGTACACCGTGGTGGTACGCACCCGCTACGAGCGCTATGTGGGTGATTTCGTACTGCATTGCCACATCCTCGATCACGAGGACCAGGGCATGATGCAGAACATCCGCATCGCGCTGCCGGATGGTCAGGGCGGCACCGCACAAGCGCACCACTAACAAGCGCTCATACCTCCGCTGGCGGCGTTGCCCGGCGTACCTTGCCGGCCATGTTGCAGCGGGCAATACAGACCGCCCCGGATCGCACACCGCTCCGGGGCGTTTCCACCTCTCAACCGGCAGGAACCGTGATGAGCCCGACCCAACCCTACCTGATCGGCATTGCCGTGTACGACGGCGTCGATCTGCTCGATGTCTCCGTACCGTATGAACTCTTCAACTGGATGGCACAGCTGGAGCCCGGCATCAACCCGGCAGCGCCTGCGCGTGAAGTGCGGCTGGTATCGCTCGATGGTGCATCGGTAAAAACCCGCGACAAACTCACGCTGGGCGGCGATCTGCCCGGCCTGTGCGTGGACGATGTGTTCGATCTGCTGTGGATACCCGGTGGCGACCCGGACCGGCTGCAAACGCTGATGCGCGATCAGGCCACCATGCAGTTGCTGTGGCAGGCGGGCAGCAGCACGCAGTACACGGCAACCGTATGCGAAGGCGCGCTGCTGGCGGCCGCCGCAGGCTTGCTGGATGGCTACAACGCCACCACGCACTGGGCGTTCATCGCCTGCCTGAAACTGTTTCCGGCCATCAATGTGGCGCCGGAATGGCCGCGCTACGTGATCGACCGCAACCGCATCAGCGGCGGCGGCATTTCATCCGGGCTGGATGAAGCACTGGCGCTGATCGCGCTCATTGCCGGCGATACCGTCGCGCGCAACGTACAGCTGATGGTGCAGTACAACCCCAAGCCGCCGTTCAACGACGGCGATCCATCGGTGGCCCGGCCACCCATCTACACCCCGGGTGAAGACAGCAGCTGCGATATCACCGGCATGGCAGCCACCATCGCCAGCGTGCTGGCCGGTGGGCAGGGGGACATCGCACTGGTTTGCGGCAAGGTCTAGCGCACCGTACCGCCAGCCATGGCGGCAGCAGGTGCGCGGGCAGCCGGCGCAAGGGGCCTAGATGATGGCCGTCTCGTCGCCGGCATACGCATAGCGGTTCTTGCCGGCGCGCTTGGCCGCATAGAGCGCATCGTCTGCCTGCGCCAGCAGCACATCGGCGGAGGCGCCGCTGTGCGGTGCATACAGGCTGATGCCGATGCTGGTGGTCACATGCACGGTCACTTCCGGCAAGGTGAACGGCAGCTTCATCTGCGCGATGATCTTCTGCGCCACCACCGCGGCATCCTGGCCGCCATCGCCCAGCCCTTCCAGCAGCACCACGAACTCGTCGCCACCCAGCCGGCATACCACATCGCATTGGCGCACGCTGCTGATGATGCGGCTGGAAAACTGCCGCAACAGCACATCGCCGGCATCGTGGCCATGCTGGTCGTTCACCGCCTTGAAGCCATCCAGATCGAGGAACATCAGTGCCAGTTCACGGTTGATGCGGTTGGCGCGCGCCAGCCCCTGCGTAACCGCCATGGTGAACGCACGGCGGTTGGGCAGGCCTGTCAGCATGTCGTGATCGGCCATATGGCGCAGCCGTTCTTCCTCGCGCTTGCGCTCGCTGATATCACGCAGGAAAGCGCTGAACAGATAGGTGGGGCCGCTGCGGATCGCGGTGATCGACATCTCGATGGGGATTTCGCCACGCGCCAGCGTCTGGCTCACCAGCTCCATGCGTTGCGACAAGGCCTGCCCTTCCACTGCTTGCAGGAATTGCGCCAGCGCGCCCGCATAGGCATCGCGCAATGCGACAGGGATCAGCACATCGGCCAGCGGCCGGCCCAGTACCTCGGCACGCGTCCAGCCAAACGTCTGCTCGGCCTGGCGATTCCAGTCGGTAATCAGGCCGTCCAGATCCATGGAGAGGAATGCCTCGCCCGAGCTTTCGATGATCAGCCGCGTGCGCTCCTCGCTGGCACGGCGGCGTGCCACCTCCGCCTCCAGCGCGCGCAGCGCGGCAGTGCGTTCTTCCAGCAGCATCTGCTTGGTTTCAAAACTGAGCTGGTGACCCACCGCAGCGCCGATCAGGCCGGCCATCAGCTGCAGCGTATGCGTATCGGCAGGGGAAAACGCGAAGGGTTTATCCGCCAGGATTTTCAGCACGCCCACCACGATGCCGGATTCCACCAGCGGCGTCACCACCATGGACATGGCGTTGATCTTGCGGCACGCAGCCTTGTCCACGCGCGCGTCCAGCATGGTATCCGGGCTTTCCAGGATATTGCCGGTGCGCACGCACAGGCCGGACAGGCTGCCGGCAATCGCCAGCCGCAGGCCCACATAGGGCGCCACCACACCGCTGGCGGCGCGGTAGACCATTTCATCCCCATCGGCCAGCTCCACCACCGCGCCGGTGGCCGGGGTGAGCTTGAGCATGCGCTCCACCACGATGCGCATGAAATCATCCAGGTCGAGCTCGGCCTGCGCCAGCTGCGATTGCGTGGCGATCACTTCACCCAGGTGGGCGGTCTGCTGTTCGTATTTGTCGATGACGGCATCACGCTCACGCAATGTGCCCATCAGGTGGCGGTTGACCGCCGCCAGCTCGCGCGTTTCGTCCACGCCGCCGGTTGGCGGCATGATGCCGGGCTGGATGACCACCACTTCCGTACTGCTGGTGAACCACATCGCCACGGTGGCGGTTTCGTCGTATACCGGCATGCTGCGGCTGCGCACCCAGCGCCATGCCTGGCTGGCGGCATGCCAGCAACGGTACTCCAGCTCCAGCCCTTTGCCGCTTTGCCGTGCCTGCGCCCAGCCTGCGGTACAGCGTTCACGGTCATCGGCGTGCAGCGTGTGCAACCAGGCATCGTCCAGCCCGGCCTCGCGGGCGATGCCGGTGTAATCGAACCAGCTGGCATTGCAGTAATCGATACGGCCATCGGCACCACTCATCCACGCCGGCTGCGGCATCCCGTCGGCCAGCGATTGCATTCGCCGGTCGGATTTGTGCGGGGAAGCGCCGCCGTGGGCGGGGCGCAATGCCGTGGGTTGTGTCATGTCGGAGAAACGCTTACAAACGATGCTTACGGCGAGTATATGTCAGGAATTGCGATAGCCATGTTACGCATGCGACATAAGGTGGCTGCGTTTCCGACAGGCGGATAGAGCGTCATACAGCCGTACAGCCGCAGAAATCAACTGCGGGCTCCGGCGACGCTTTTGCTTACTTCCCGATACAGAAACGGCTGAAAATCACCCCCAGCAAATCATCCGGCGTGAACGCGCCGGTGATCTCGCTCAGTGCGTTCTGTGCCAGCCGCAGCTCCTCGGCAAACAGCTCGATCTGCACATACGCGGCATCAGCCGATAACAGGTTGGCTTGCGCGCGGCGGATGGCATCCAGGTGGCGCTCCCGCGCGATGAACACCCCGTCCTCGCTGCCCTGCCAGCCCACGCGCTCCAGCAGCTTGTGGCGCAGCTCGGCAATGCCGATGCCGCCCTTGGCCGACACATGCACTTCATCGGCGGCCACCTCGCCAGCCACCTCGCCGGTCAGGTCGATCTTGTTGAATACGCGCAGCACTGGCAGTGCAGCGGGCAGGCGCGCCAGGATATCGCTGTCATGCACGGTGACACCCTCGCGGCTATCGAGCAGCAGCAGCGCCAGGTCGGCTTTTTCCACCGCCGCCCAGGTGCGCTCGATGCCGATCTTTTCCACCACGTCATCGGTTTCGCGCAGGCCCGCAGTATCGATGATGTGCACCGGCACGCCGTCGAGCTGGATCAGCTCGCGCACGGTATCGCGGGTGGTGCCGGCAATGTCGGTGACGATGGCGATGTCCTCGCCGGCCAGTGCATTCATCAGGCTGGATTTGCCCACATTGGGCTGGCCGATCAGCACGATGTGCGCGCCCTCGCGCAGCAGCTTGCCCTGCGTGGCGGTGCCGAATACCTGCTGCAACTGCCGCTGCAGCCCATGCAGCTTGCCGCGAGCATCGGCCGCTTCGAGGAAATCGATGTCTTCCTCGGGGAAATCCAGCGTCGCCTCCACCAGCATGCGCAGGTTGATCAGCTGCTCGACCAGCGCATGCACCTCGCGCGAGAACGCGCCGTCCAGCGATTTGAGCGCCGAGCGCGCCGCCGCCTCCGATTGCGCATCGATCAGGTCGGCAATCGCCTCGGCCTGCGCCAGATCGAGCTTGCCGTTGAGGAACGCGCGCTTGCTGAATTCGCCCGGCTCCGCGTGGCGCGCGCCCAGCTCGGTGCAGCGCGCCAGCAACATCTTCAGCACCACCGGCCCGCCGTGCCCCTGCAGCTCCAGCACGTCTTCACCGGTAAACGAATTGGGACCGGGAAAGTACAGCGCGATGCCTTCGTCAATCACTTGGCCATCAGCCGCCTTGAAGCGTGCAAAGTGCGCGTGGCGCGGCGTGAGTGCGCGGCCGATCAGCCCGGCAAGCAGCGCATCCAGCCCGCGCCCGGAAACGCGGATCACCCCTACCCCACCCCGGCCCGGGGCAGTGGCAACAGCGGCAATGGTGGTGGGGGTATAGAGCATGGCGGGGTTACTCTGCGTGGGGCGTGGTGCCAGTTTGATGAGTCCGCCAGCGCGGCACAAGCGGCGCGGGGGAGAAGGCATGGCGGCTTCCGGCCGCCACAAATGCAAACGCCGCCCGGAGGCGGCGCTTTGCAGCAACTACTTCTTACTTCTTGGCCAGCGCGGCCTTGTCGGCCTTGGTGACCACCACCTTGTCGGCATTCTCGATCTGGCGGGTGATGAACCACTGCTGCAGGATGGACAGCGTGTTGTTCACCACGTAGTACAGCACGAGGCCAGCCGGGAAGAAGAAGAACAGCACGCTGAACACCAGCGGCATGATTTTCATCATCTTCGCCTGCATCGGGTCCGGCGGCGGCGGCGACAGGCTTTGCTGGATGAACATGGTGATGGTCATCAGCACCGGCAGCACAAAGTACGGGTCTTTGGCCGACAGGTCATGAATCCACAATGCCCACGGTGCCTGGCGCAGTTCGACCGCGGCAATCAGCGCCCAGTACAGCGCCATGAATACGGGGATCTGCACCAGCATCGGCAAGCAACCGCCCAGCGGGTTGACCTTCTCGGTCTTGTACATCTCCATCACTGCTTGCTGGAATTTCATGCGGTCTTCGCCATGACGCTCTTTCAGCTGTTCCATGCGCGGTGCCAGCTTGCGCATCTTGGCCATCGAGCGGTAGCTGGTGGAAGCCAGCGGGAAAAACACCAGCTTGATCAGCAAGGTCAGCAGGATGATCGCCCAGCCCCAGTTGGACACGATGTGCGCATGGATGAAATCGAGCACCGCGAACAGGGGTTTGGCAAAGATGGTGAAGATGCCGTAGTCCTTGATCAGGTCGAAGCCCGGTGCCACCGCATGCAGGATGCGGGTTTGCTGCGGGCCAACGAACAATTCGACACTGTTTTCATACTTGGCGCCCGGCGCAATCTTCGGCAGGCTTACCGAGATACCGGCCGAATACAGCCCGGTATCCAGGCGGCGTACTTCGTAATCACATGCCTGCGCACCGCAAATGGCGGGCTTGCCTTCCGGCGAGGCGATCCACGCGCTGGCGAAGTAGTGCTGGATCATTGCAACCCAGCCATCCTTGCCCGAACGCGGGTAGGCCGCATCGTTCTTGTCCAGATCCTTGAAGGCGATCTTCTTGAACTTGCTTTCATCGGTGTACACGGCCGGGCCGGTAAAGGCATTGGTGCCGCCAAAGCCGCTATGCTGGCCAACCGGTTCCTTGCCATCGCGCAGCAGGCGGTAGTAGGCCGATGCGGTCAGCGGCTGCGCGCTGCCGTTGACGATTTCGTACTTCACATCCACCACGTACTGATCACGCTTGAAGGTGTAGATCTTGGCAACCTTCACACCGGCCGGGCTGGTGGCTTCCAGGCGCACGTCCAGCGCGTTCTGGCCATCGGCCAGCTGATATTGCGTTTGCGCGGCGGTGAACACCGTCTTGTGCGAGGGCAGGCCCGGCACGTTGTCGGCACGGATGCCGGTTTGCGCCACGTAGATATGGTCACCGCTATCTTGCAGCAGCGTGAACGGCTTGTCCGGCTGTGCCGCCGGCTTGCCGCCGAACAGCGCCTTGAAGCTGTCCAGCGCGCCTGTATCCACCACTTCACCATGCTTGAGCAGCTTCACGCTGCGCAGGTCGGCGCCGTTGACGTCGATCTCGGCGTCCAGCAAATCCGTTTTCACGTGGATACGCTGGCCGTGCACCAGTGCACCAGCTTCTGCAGCCGCAGCCTGGCTACCGGCGGCGGCAGTGCCGTTGGCGCTCCCACTGGCAGAGCCGCTTGCAGTACTGCTGGCAGCCGGCGGGGTTTTCGGCTGCGGATAGTACTTGTCCATCACCTGTTGCCACAGGAACAGGATGCTGAACGAGATCGCAATAAAAACTATGAGACGCTTGATGTCCATGTATGGGCTCGAAGAATCGGGAGTCAGGGGACAGGGTCGTGACCGCAACCACCCCAGGGGTGGCACCGGCAGAGACGGCGAATTGTAAGCCACCCACCCCGTACCGCGCCATATTTGCCTAAGGCTTCAATGGCATAGTGCGAGCAGGACGGCGTAAAGCGGCAACGCGGCCCCAGCAGCGGGCTGATGGCCAGCTGGTAGAACCGCAGCAATGCAATCAGGACGGCGCGCATCGGCGGGCCGCCCGCTTCATCAGCGCAAGCAGGATTTCGCGGTTTTGCATGGCCGCAGCGCGGCCGTAACGCTCGCGCACGCGCACGACGAAATCAAAACCGCCGAACTCGGCAGCATGCAGGCGAAATGCTTCACGCGCGCTACGCTTGAGGTAATTGCGGACAACCGCCCGCTTGTCGGTTCGTTTGCCGACAACCAGGCCCAAGCGCGCATGCGCCAAGCCATTGGGGCGTGCCAGAACCTGGAAAGGCCCCTGGCTGCTGCTGACGCGCAAACTAAAAACGGATGAAAATTCATCCGTTTTTAGCAGGCGCAACGCCCGCGGAAATGCATAGCGGAGAGCGCCCATCGCGGGCGTTCGCGTCGTGATTACGCGGACAGTGTCGCGCGGCCCTTGGAGCGGCGTGCGTTCAGCACTGCACGGCCGCCTTTGGTGGCCATACGTGCGCGAAAGCCGTGGGTACGCTTACGACGGATAACGGAAGGCTGGAAAGTACGCTTCATGATGGATTCCTGACCAGAACTAAAGCAAGTAAACCACTGATTACACAACCAAAGAAACGCCGTGTCAATCTAAATCTGAATTATCGACCACCCATCAGTCCGGGCCGGGGCTGTGGATAAGTCGGCCCGGTACGGGTAGAATCCACCCTCATCCCACAACAACGTCAGCGTTTTGCAGCCCCGACCGCTTGCCCAGCAAGCCGCCGGTAGGGATTCTTTTTCCCGCAAAAACCCTGACTGAAACGCGATCCACACCACATGCCGCTACTGGAAAACTGCTGGTCACACTGCCTGGGCGAGCTTGAAAGGCGCTTGGGCGCGGACCAATTCCGCATCTGGATCAAGCCCTTGGTTGCAGAAACGGCCGACGACGGCCTCAACCTGATCGTGCCCAACCAGATCTTCCTGCAGTTCATCCGTGACCGCTACCTGGGCCTGATCGAAGAAGCTGCTGCCAGCTTCGGCCACGAACCCGCGCCGGCCATTGCGCTTAAAGTGAGCAACCACACCCGCAAGGCCCCGCCGCCGCCCAGTGCGCAGGCACCGCAAACACGCAGCAGCAGCCAGGATGCCGGCCCGGTAGTGCAATCGTCCGCCCCGGTGATGCCCAGCATCGTTACCGCCGGTGCCAACCACGAAACCACGCGCCTCAACCCCAACTTCACCTTCGAATCACTGGTAACCGGTAAAGCCAACCAACTGGCGCGCGCCGCCGCGCAGCAAGTGGCAGAGCACCCGGGCGTGAGTTACAACCCGCTGTTTGTATATGGTGGCGTGGGCCTTGGTAAAACGCACTTGATCCAGGCGATTGGTAATTTTGTACATCAGCGCAATCCCAAGGCGAAGATCCGCTACATCCACGCCGAGAAATACGTGGCCGACGTGGTGCGCGCCTACCAGCACAAGGCGTTTGACGAATTCAAGCGCTACTACCATTCGCTGGATCTATTGCTGATCGACGACATCCAGTTCTTCGTGGGCAAGGACAAGACGCAGGAAGAGTTTTTCTACCTGTTCAATACGCTGGTGGAAAGCCACAAGCAGATCGTACTGACGTCTGACCGCATTCCGCGCGAGATCGACGGCCTGCAAGAGCGGCTGACCTCGCGCTTCTCGTGGGGCCTCACGGTCGCCATCGAGCCGCCAGAGCTGGAAATGCGCGTGGCCATCTTGCTGAACAAGGCCGAGCGCGAGAACTTCAAGCTCGATGCCAACGTGGCGTTCTTCATTGCCAAGCACATCCGCAGCAACGTGCGCGAGCTGGAAGGCGCGCTGAAGCGCGTGCTGGCCTACGCGCGCTTCACCAATCAGGTGATCACGCTGGAAGCGGCCAAAGAGGCATTGAAAGACATCCTGGCATCCGGCAACCGGCAGATCTCGGTAGAAAACATCCAGAAGACGGTGGCGGATTTCTACAAGATCAAGGTGGCGGACATGCACTCGAAGAAGCGCACGCGGGATATTGCCCGCCCGCGCCAGATTGCCATGACGCTGACCAAAGAGCTGACGCAAATGAGCCTGCCCGCCATTGGCGATGCGTTTGGCGGCCGCGACCACACCACGGTGCTGTATGCGTGCCAGACCATAGAAGGCTTCCGCCAGAGCGATGCGGAAATTGCCCACCAGTACGGCGTGCTGCTGCAGATGTTGCGGAGCTGACAGCATACGGCGGCCAAGCCGCTGGCAGCGGGCAAGCGCAACGGCGCGCAAACCCTTGCCAGCCCAGCATGGGCGCCATATGGATCATGCTGCTGGCAGCGCCCATGCCGTCAGCTTGAAGCTGACGTCAGAGCAATGCCACAGCAGCGTAATGTAGTCTCGATAGCCCCTGCCTAATCAGGTAGAATTCAGCCGTTTAACTTCTTTCTGCGGATTCATCGACATGCAACTGCTGCAAGCCGAACGCGATGCACTTCTGAAGCCGCTCGCCACCGTCACCGGTATTGTCGAGCGCCGGCACACGCTGCCGATCCTCTCCAATGTGCTGATCCAGAAAAATGGCGGCCAGCTGAGCTTTACCGGTACCGATCTGGAAATCCAGATTGCCAGCCAGCAAACCGAAGGGTTCTCTGGCAGCGATTTTGCGATCACCGTATCCGCCAAGAAGTTTTCCGACATTTTGCGTGCCATCCCGGACAAAACCGTGGTGACACTGGAAGAGGCCGATAGCCGCCTGACCGTAAAGGCCGGCAAAAGCCGCTTCAACCTGCAAACCCTGCCTGCTGCAGACTTCCCCACGCTGGCAGTGGATACCAACCTGAAAGCCACCGTGCGCCTGTCGCAAGGCCAGCTGAAAGCGCTGCTGGGCCGCGTGCAATATGCCATGGCCCACCAGGACATCCGCTACTACCTGAACGGCCTGTTCCTCGTTACCGAAGGCAACCACCTGAAGCTGGTGGCCACCGACGGCCACCGCCTGGCGTTTGCATCGGCCGAGCTGGAAACCAGCTTCGACAAGAACGAAGTGATCTTGCCGCGCAAGACCATCCTGGAGCTATTCAAGCTGCTGCAGGAAGTGGACGACGAAGTCGCCATCGAGATTGCCGGCAACCAAGTGAAGTTTACCTTCGGCAATGTGGTGATCCACTCCAAGGTGGTGGATGGCAAGTTCCCCGATTACAACCGCGTGATTCCGCAGAACAACGACAAACTGCTGCTGATCGAGCGCACCACGCTGCTGGCATCCCTGCAGCGCGCGGCCATTCTTTCCAACGAGAAATTCCGCGGCGTGCGCCTGGTGCTGACCGACGGCGTGCTGAAAATCCTGTGCAACAACAACGAACAGGAAGAAGCGCAGGAAGAAGTGGAAGTCGATTACGCCGGCGCCCCGCTGGATATCGGCTTCAATATCCAGTACCTGCTGGACGTACTGACCAATAGCTCGGTCGAAAACCTGCACTTCGCCTTTGGCGACGTGAATTCTTCGGTCTTGGTGTCGATTCCGGATAACGAGAACTTCAAATACATCGTGATGCCGATGCGTATCTAAGCAGCCTCATCACGTCAGGCCTGGGCACACCAGGCCTTTTTGCATTTTCAGAGTACCCAGCAATGAGCGATCAGAACACCCCGCAACAACCCGCCAACCCGCAGGAATACGGTGCGGACAGCATCCGCATCCTGAAAGGGCTGGAAGCCGTACGCAAGCGCCCTGGCATGTATATCGGCGATACGCAGGACGGCACAGGCTTGCACCACATGGTGTTCGAAGTGCTGGATAACGCAATCGATGAAGCACTGGCCGGCCATTGCGACACCATCAAGGTGATCATCCACGCGGATAACTCCGTCAGCGTGGAAGACAACGGCCGCGGCATCCCCACCGCCATCAAGGAAGACGACGAATTCAAGCGCTCTGCCGCGGAAATCGTCATGACCGAACTGCATGCCGGCGGCAAGTTCGACCAGAACAGCTACAAGGTATCCGGCGGTTTGCACGGCGTGGGCGTATCGGTGGTGAACGCGCTGAGCGACTGGCTGCGCCTGACCATCCGCCGTGATGGCAAAGTGCACAGCATGGAGTTCCGCCAAGGCGTGGCGGTAGAGCCGCTGAAAGCCATCGGCAACAGCGACAAGCGCGGTACCGAGGTGCACTTTTTTGCCTCGATTGAAACCTTTGGCCTGATCGAATTCCACTTCGACATCCTGGCCAAGCGCATCCGCGAGCTTTCTTTCCTGAACAATGGCGTGAACATTGCGCTGATCGACCGCCGCCATGGCAAGGAAGAAAACTTCAACTACACCGGCGGCGTGAGCGGCTTTGTGGAGTACATGAACCGTAGCAAGACCGTACTGCACCCGCATATCTTCCATACCGTGGGCGAAAAAGACGGCATGACGGTGGAAGTGGCCATGCAGTGGAACGATTCCTACCAGGAATCCGTGCAGTGCTTTACCAACAACATCCCCCAGCGCGACGGCGGCAGCCACCTGACCGCGCTGCGCCAGGTAATGACGCGCACGCTGAACAACTACATTGAAGCCGGCGACTTTGCCAAAAAAGCCAAGGTGGAAACCACCGGCGACGACATGCGCGAAGGCCTGACCTGCGTGCTGAGCGTAAAGCTGCCAGACCCCAAGTTCAGCTCGCAAACCAAGGACAAACTGGTTTCCAGCGAAATTGGCCCGATCGTGAACGAAGTGATCAACAAGGCGCTGACCGAGTTCCTGCAAGAGCAGCCGATCGACGCCAAGATCATCTGTGGCAAGATCGTGGAAGCCGCCCGCGCGCGGGAAGCCGCCCGCAAGGCGCGCGAAATCACCCGCCGCAAGGGCGTGCTGGATGGCCTGGGCCTGCCCGGCAAGCTGGCGGACTGCCAGGAAAAAGACCCGGCGCTATCCGAAATCTACCTGGTGGAGGGTGACTCTGCCGGTGGCTCTGCCAAGCAGGGCCGTGATCGCAAATTCCAGGCCATCTTGCCGCTGCGCGGCAAGGTGCTGAACGTGGAACGCGCGCGGTTCGACAAGCTGATTTCATCCGAACAGATCACCACGCTGATCACCGCGCTGGGTTGCGGCATCGGCAAGGATGATTTCAACATCGAAAAACTGCGCTACCACCGCATCATCATCATGACCGATGCCGACGTGGATGGCAGCCACATCCGCACGTTGCTGCTGACCTTCTTCTACCGCCAGCTGCCAGAGCTGGTGGAACGCGGCTACATCTACATTGCCCAGCCGCCCCTGTTCAAGGTAACCCAGCGCAAGCAGGAAACCTACCTGAAAGACGAGCAGGAAATGAAGCAGTACCTGCTGAAGAGCGCCCTGAACGGCGCCGCGCTGCTGCCGGGCGCCGGCAAGCCCGCCATCGAATCCGATGCGCTGGATGCACTGGCGCGCCAGTACTTCGTGACTGAAGCCATCATCGAGCGCAACGGCCGCTTTATCGACCCGCTGGTGCTGAATGCGCTGCTGCGCCTGGACGCCCCGCTGGACCTGAGCAGCGAAGAAACTACCCGCGACAGCGCCGCCCGCCTGACCGCCGTGGTGGCAGACCCGATCTATACCTTTGAAAGCAACGGCAGCGGCGAAGGCCACGCCATCAAGATCACCCGCAGCCAGCACGGCGTAACGCATATCCAGCATATCGACGACGCCTTTGTACGCTCTGGCGACTACGCCCAGCTGATCAACACCGCCAAACTGCTGGTGGGCCTGATCGAGCCGGATGCGCAAATCAAGCGCGGCGAACAGGTGCAGGGCGTGAAGCACTTCAAGGAAGCGCTGGATTGGCTGCTGAACGAAGTACGCCGCAGCATCAGCATTCAGCGCTATAAAGGCCTGGGTGAAATGAACGCCGAACAGCTATGGGAAACCACCATGGACGTAACCGTGCGCCGCCTGCTGAAGGTAAACATCGACGACGCGATTACCGCGGATGAGATCTTTACCACGCTGATGGGTGACCAGGTGGAACCGCGTAGGCACTTCATTGAGCAGAATGCGTTGATTGCTCGGAATATTGATGCTTGAGGTTGTAGGATCCGATTGAAGTCTGGATTTTTCCCAAATCTCTAGATTTTTGAGATTCGTTTTGAGGCCTCCCCCTTGCGGGAGGCCTTTTATTTTTTGGCCTCACCAAATCAAACAGCTTCACAACTCAAGGCGACACAGGACAGCCATCGTATATTCCTATGCAACTAGGGTCGCCAGCGTAGCTAATTCTGAGTAAACTTCAAGACACGTAAGCTTTTGATAGGAAATCTTGGTGCCTTTCTGACGAAACATATGAAGACATCTACGCAGTCAAAAACTTGCAGTTCAATTTTTAGCACTGCTTTAGGCCAGCACTAATGCCGTACTAGGGATGAGATAGATTGCTACTGCAGTAAAGATAACTTCCATTGATAATCCGCCAAGGCCAGAAAATGGCGCCACCACCTGAATCCCAAGAAACCCCATCAACCGCAGGACCGATGAGAGAAGGCACAAGAAGCCGACTCTCAGAGCACCTGGCCAGAAACGAGGCGTCCGCATTAATAAGTCTGCTAGGGGCCTCAACCGTTGATTTACTCCGCAAACAAGGCCCCGAGGCAACCACCTCGGAGGGGTTGGCCTACTTTATCGAGAGCGTGCATGGCAAGCTCGGCGCATTAAGAACAAAGGAGATCAGGAACCTCTTATTGTCCAAGCTAGAAAAATCAGAAGCTATCGAGCTTTGCCAAATGCTTCAACTGCCTGTGATAACGGCTCTACAAACACTGCGTAGCATTGACTTCGACGCTGTGCCCGGCAACTTGGGGCCCTTGGGAAGATGGTATGGTGTGGTGAATGACGATTGCGGGGCACCGCTTCAGGTGTCCGAGGGCTCCCATAAAGCGGTTGCCACCCACAAGCTCAGCTCACGCCAACTTCACGCATTTCGAGAGCTGCGACGAGCCATCTCCCGCACGCCTTGCTCCGTTCTACTGCACATGCCGTTCGGTGCCGGAAAGCTTCGGCTCGTAGCCACCGCAGTGATAGATTTCTACCGTTCGGAAGCAGATGATAGATCGGTTATCTGGCTGGCTCCAGGTGCAGCCATGTGTGAAGAAGCTTTTAGTGAGTTGAAGGAGGTGTGGCAACAATTGGGTTCGCGCGACATAACCATCCTTCAACTCTATGGCAACCACCCAACACGCGACCTAGACCAACTAGGTGGGGCGATAGCAGTCGTCGACATCCTCCAACTTAGCCAAGAGAGTCCCGCGCTCGAAACCCTCGGATCCATCACATCGGTGGTTGTCTTGGCAGACGCGGAAAATATCGCTCACCCTGCAGGGGCCAATATCATTAGAAAAATGTCGGTAAGTGGCACATTGAGCGTTGTAGGAATATTGGCCACATCTGGCGCAGCCATTCCTCCAGGACCTGCCCGGGACTCTTTAAAGGGTGCATTTCTAGGCGGGTACATATCGGTCTCGGAGGAGAACGAACTACAGCAGCTTCGCAAGGCGGGCAACTTCGCTGACATCGAAACCACAGTCGTACCCCTTACGACGTCATCAGTCTTAAGTACCTCCACAAACATCCTGCCCCCAGCCATCAGCGACGACTCGCTGGATTTCGATCAGATGTATGTGAATGAGCTCGCGACCCACGTTGAACGCAATCAGAGCCTCTTGGAAATCTTGAAGAAGGAATCTACAGGCAGGGGGCGAATTGTCTATTACGCGACAACAGCGGCAAATGCGAGGCTGTTCGCCGGCCTCCTACCGGTTCTAGGCGTGAAGGCAAGGTCCGTTACCGCAGAGGAATCCCCAGAAGAACGCACGCTTGCCCTTCAGAAATTTGTGGCTAGAGATGACGAGCGGATTTTGTGCGTGCATGGATTCCTGCTCTCAGGTGACTCGGTTCCCAATATTTCCGTATGTGTGATGGCGTCACCCAGCAAATCTCGAGCGGTGTTCCTTTCCACAATCGGGCGGCTTGTCCAAGCCCGTGATCCCAATCTTCCAACTCTCAGACTCATTGTGGCATCCGACTCACAAGCCGATACCGGCTGGGTGACGTCAATAAACACATGGTCGACGCTGGATATGTAGGAGACCCCATGTCTTTTCCCGTCATTCCCCAAAATCTGTCCATCTCAGCGATGCGGAGCTCAGGTTATCGAGATACCGCGCACGCGCTAGCTGAGCTTATTGACAACGCCATTCAAGCAGGAGAAGACTCCGAAATTCGCACAGAGATCGAGGTCATCTGCCTTGACGAAACTTCGGCCGAAGGACGACGCCAAACATCTCGGATCGCAGTCTACGACAACGCCTGCGGCATGGACCCTGACTTACTCAGAAAAGCCCTTCAGTTCGGTAACGGCTCGCGCCTCGATAAAGCTCACCACAGGGGAATTGGTAAGTTTGGTATGGGTTTACCAAACTCCTCAATCTCTCAATGCAAAAGAGTGGATGTCTGGACATGGCGAGAAGGATTAGTTCATCACGCGTATTTGGATGTGCAAGAAATCCAAGACGGCAAGATGGCAGATGTTCCCGAGCCACAGCCCTCTGAGATTCCCTCAGAGTGGATGTCATTGATCGCCGGCAATATCCAAGAGCACGGTACATTGGTCGTTTGGAGCAAACTAGACCGTATCTCTTGGAAGCAAAGTACGACTTTATTACGGCATACCGAGTTCATTAGCGGACGTGTTTACCGGCACTTCATCAATGAAAAAACTGTACGAATTCGGCTTGCCGCCTATGAGAACAGAACCAGAGCAGCCGTGTACGAAAGCTTTGTTCGGCCTAATGATCCTCTCTATTTAATGCCAGGAACAAATGCTCCCGAACCCTTTAATCAGGAGCCGGCCTTCGTGCCCTTCGGGCAACCTCTGATTCTACACGTTGCTTGCGGCGGTGTAGAACATCCCGTGACCATCATTGCGTCAATCTGCAAGCCAGAGGCTCGGCTCCTTGGAGGGGGAAAAGCAATTGGCCAGCACGCACAAAAGAATCAAGGCATTTCGGTCGTAAGATCAAGACGAGAGTTGGAACTCAACCACAGCTTCACTATCTCTTATGACACACGCGAGAGATGGTGGGGGATTGAGGTGCAATTTGATCCAGGCCTAGATGATGTTTTTGGTGTCACCAACAACAAGCAGTTTGCAACAGGATTCACACGTCTGAGTATGGAGGAAGACGCGGAAGCAGAGGGTCTCAAACTGAAGGATTATCACGAAAGACTCCAGGCAGATCATGACCCACGGCTCGCCATGTATCGCATCAGTCGCGAGATCGAGAAGCTACTGGACTCCATGCGGGCGCAAGTGAAAAAGATGCGAGAGGGTGGACGCAATCAGGCCGCGACGGAGAGAACCGAGAGCGAGGCTGAACAAGCAGCCACAGACTCAGTGGCAAGACGCAGAGAGCGGGTTGGAGATACGGGGAGAAGTGACAAAGATGAACATGCACCTGCCAGTGAACGCACATCAGCACTGACGGCCGGGATCGTTCAAGACGGGGTGGGGGAGGACAAAGCCCAAGCTCTTGCCGTGAACTATGTTACGAAGAAAATCAAATTCCGTTTTAGACACGCCGATGTATCTGGTTTCAATGTCTTTGATGTATCTACTACCGGGGGCGTCATCTTAGTCACCCTGAACACTCGCCACCCAGTGCACGCACGCATCTTCGAAGCCCTTCAAGGGGAGGAAGGGCCGGAAGCTCACTATGCCAGGCAAGTCTTGTCACTTGTTGCAGCGTGGGCCCGAATGGAGGATGAAGCACCGAGCGACAAACAACGGAGAACCCTTGAAGAAATCCGTTTTGATTGGGGTCGAATGGCCATGGACTTCTTTGAGGTCGAAAACTAACAGTGAGCGGACGCGACGCAATCCGCGGATTCGCGGTACAAACTCTCATCTGTCTCCTTGACTCACTGTGGGCAGGCAAACAATGGATAACCGTAACGCTTGAGCCGGCCTCTCAGAATGATAAGGTGGACATCAAATGGGAGTACGCCGATGGTTCAACTTGCGCTCAGCAGGTGAAATCTTCCAAGAACCAGATTGGAAAAGGTGATGTGGTCGCTTGGTGCAAAGAGCTCAAGGAATCGCATGCGGCAGACAAATACCAACTGATGCTAGCGGGGCCGATTGCTGCTGCCGTTTTAGATGACTCTCCCTTCGATGACGTTGAGGTGCCCACCCCCACGTCAGTGGACACATTAGCTCTGCTCGACCAAGCCATTACGAAAGTGGATCGTTACCTGACCGCACAGTCCATCGCCCCAATTCCTCTCCCCCTGCGCGAGTCGTTGGTTTACGAACTCGTAGCTCGCATGCTGCAAGCCTCGATACACGGAAAGTGTATGTCTCGCGCGGAATTCGATGGATGGTTGCTCAGTGGGATCACGGCGGCATATCCACATGCGGTCAGCCAGCGCTTAACCGCGAACTGTGAGGTTCTCTGGAGTGTGTTAGAAATAGCAGCGCCGGTACGGGCCTCGGACCGAGCCTTCGAGTTAATACTTCCCCTCACGGTCATTAACGGCGGTGCGTCAACAGCGGTTGTGGAAATGTTTCTACTGCGTGTGTGGTCTACCACAAGAGAAATGCGCTACCGCCCCGACTCTATCGTTCCCGAAAGGGCAGAAAAGGAATATGACACACGACTTAGGCTCGGGAGGCCATTCGGAGATTTCGCAATTCCCCCTCAATCCTCAGTCGAACAAGTTGTGATGTTCGCTCCAATTCAACAGCCAGGGTATGAGGTGGGGGAGTGGCAGTTGGGTGATTATCAAATCGAGCTGTTCGTGAAGTACGCCGCCCATAGCGCGCTCCGTTCAGTTAAGAAGACAACTATCACCATCAGAGAAAACGAGTTCTCCGTGCTGACGTCAAATCAGACCCGGTTCATCACTGTTTCCAACTTGGACGAATATTTGAAACTACTCTGAACTATTTTTATAGTCCTGCAATAGGGATCGTTACTTTGATCTACAAAATGCACATCGCCAATACCATCGGAGTAGGTATCAGGAAAGCGCGTTAGAAATCACGACCAACAAACCGGGCGCAAAGCCACTATTGAGTTCGTAGGTAATTGGCCGCCAAATTTAATGGCTAATCAGGGTCTGGTTTTCCCACAAGTCTGCGCGCCCCGACTACGACATCGAAGCTACAGTGGCCGTTGTAGCTACTACCAAAATTATTAGGAGAGAGCGAATGGCCAAGAAATGGCAGTCGAGCCCTCACACGATCGCTGACATCCGAGAGTGGAACGAGAATGGAACTTTGCTTCTGCAGCCAGACTATCAGCGACGTGAGGTCTGGGGCGATGCTGCGCGCGTGATGCTGATCGACAGCATCCTCAATGAAATTCCGATGCCTAAAATCTTCGTGTCCAAGGCCATCAAGGACATGAGGACATATCGCAGCGTGATCGATGGCCAGCAGCGGATCACGACGATCCTCTCCTTCTTGAATGACGCTTTCCAATTGGAGGCGCCATACTGCGGACCTCATGAAGGCAGGTACTTCGCGACGCTACCAGAGGGAGTCCGCGACGACTTCTTGCTGTATTCGATTGATTTCAATGAGGCCTCCGGTCTGTCGCCCGAGGAGTTACGGGAGGTCTACTCCCGCGTCAACAAGTACTTGGTGCCGCTCAATAGGCAAGAACTACGCAAGGCAGATTTTCCCGGCGAGTTCTTGAAAATCTCTGAGGAACTGGCCAACCTAGATGCGCTCGATGACATGGGTCTTTTCAATGCCACGGCGCGGCGACGTTCCCTTGACGTTGAATACGTGAGCGAGTTGTTGGCTGCGCAGCTTCGGGGCATCAGTGACAAGAAGGATGCCATTGACGAGTGCTGCCGGGACTACGCAGTTTGGCCACTGGCGGAGTCCACTGCTGCGCGCGCTGAGTTTGAGGGGGCCATCTCAGACATTTCGAAGATCTTCGACTCGACTTACCCGATGAAAAAGACCCGCTGGAAGCAGAAGGCGGACTTCTACTCGTTCTTCTGCGCCGTCCTTACCCTCCGACGATCCGGGCTAGCCTTACCAACAGACTTGAGCTTCTTGCGGCAAGACTTGACGCTATTGGACAGCCGCATTGCTCCCACATCGGAAGTGTCGATCCTCAGTAAATACGCGGTCTATTGTGTTTCCCAAGCGAACTCGTCATCGAGCCGGAATTGGCGCATGGCATTCATCAGGGCGATCTTGCGAGGCACGTATGCTGGCTCTATCCACGAGCGGGAACAACGCAACATCCTCTCAGAGACCGCAAGTGACATTCGGTTCGCGATCGATCCGAATTTCAATGGCGACGGATGCCCCCCTGCGAAAGGCTTCGTTTGCGAAGGATGCGGGAGATACGACGAGGGAGAAACGAGCCTAGGCCGGTCGATCCTTTACTGGCCAGCAGGAAGCTCAGTATTCCAGCTTTCGAATGCGAAGTGGGCGCATTCCGCGTGCAAAGACGACCTGAATGCCGTGACCATCATCGAAGGAACGGAGATACCGGGCGTTATCGAAGACGACTACGAGCACGACGATGAAGAAATCGATGGCGACGAATAAGTCGATAAAGGCCCAGCCATGAGCCAAATCGAACTCTTTAGGAATCCCAGCAGCGGCTACACGATCGATGACCGCATCACAGGAGATGATGGCAAGGTTTACATCGTCGGCGAGCGTATCGCGGCGGGAGGCAATGCCGTCGTTCATGAGTGCAATGAGAGGCTCTCAGGAGACAGTTACGCAGTGAAGTTTCAACTTGAGTTGCGGCAGCGTCGCCGTGAGCGGTTCCAGCGCGAGGTCGAGCTGCTTCGCGGCTTCGATGACCCGCACATCATTCGATTTGTCGCCACCGGCGTTGCCTCAGGGCCGAGGATGGAGCGGACCATGCGGCGCGGCCGGGTCGTGTCGCAGCGACATGGCGAGGTCGAAGACGTGCCCTTCGTCATCCTCATGAAGGCATCCGAAGACTTGGGCAAGCACGCCAAGACTCCTCATAAAATTCCGCCTGCGACCTACCTCGCACAGTTCCTCGGTCTCTCCAAGGCGTTGGTGAAAATCAACGAGAAGGCTCTGCACCGAGACATCAAGCCCGAGAACATTTTGGTTGTTGGCAATGCGTGGGCAATCAGTGACTTTGGCCTGTGCGATCTGCATGAGGGAGGACCTGACCTATCACGCATGGACGAGAGGATCGGCCCTGCGCAGTGGATGTCGCCTGAGGCGTTCAACAAGAATTTAGGCTGCTCAGATGCGATCGGCCAAACATCGGAT
The DNA here is from genome assembly GCF_009848685.1 of Andreprevotia sp. IGB-42. Lineage (GTDB taxonomy): Bacteria > Pseudomonadota > Gammaproteobacteria > Burkholderiales > Chitinibacteraceae > Andreprevotia. Next base: position 61,389 of record NZ_WXTX01000011.1, on the reverse strand, counting down.
GTTTTCCAGTTGGCTTCCGTTTTCTGGTATGCCACGAGTGGCAGGCATCCAACTGGCATCGTCCGCGATACAGACTGGCGAGGTCCTGCGGAGCTCTATCCCGTCATGGAAAGGGCGCTGTTGCACAACAACCTGAACCGTTATCGGACCAGTGCAGAATTCAATGCCGCGCTGGAGGCAGCGATCATCAGATAGCGTGTCTACTTGTGGCAAACGGCGCAGGAGCCATTGCCTTCGTCCACACCGTAAACATCATCAATATCCTCGGGAGAGGACTTAACGGGCCGTAGCGGATTAATAGGGATCGCCTTGCGCATCCGGACTCGACGGATCTCGTATTCGGACTCGATCTCCGCGACACGCTCCGGCTTCTCCATATCAGAGAGCGACTCGCCCTTAGACCAAGTAAAGGGTGAGCCGTGCTCCAAAGCATCCTTCTCCAAAGCCTTGGCAGCCTCGTAGGCTTCTGGATGCCTCTCTCTAAGACGCACCCATTCGATTTTTTGCTGGAAAAAACAGAAGGTGCAACCGCTACGTGAGCGCCACTCGTAATATTTCGGGTAGCCGACTCCGGAGTTTTCCAAGATATCGATGACGCCAGCTTTGTCGATGCCAGCCTCGCGGAAGGGCAGCTTAACAAACAGGTTTTCAGCCTTAGCTGCATAACCTTCGCGGTAATCCTCATCGGCTCGAATGGCAACATATGAGGTGACCGTGTCGCCGGCAGCCAGCATAGGTCTAACCCACTCCTCGAATGGCGCTAGCTTCAACTGCCGGGTACACCAACGCGAATTAGGATTGGGTAAGAAATGATTGTACTGACGCAACCAGAAGTTGAAAGTCCGTTTGGGATTGAGCCGAGCGATCGTTTTTCCAAGGAAGCCTTCCAGCTTCCCAAGGAACTCCTCAACCTCGGGAAGCTCCTCACCGGTGTCGGTAAAGAAGTATTCGATGTCTAGCTCAGGGTGGCGGTCGCGCATGTAGACAGCCAGTGCGGCACTGTCTTTCCCACCGGAGATACCGAGAACGTGCCGCTCAGTCATCTGTAGCCTCCTTATCGATAGACGCTAACTTCATCCCCACCTTGGCCAGGATCGCTAGTAGGACTTCTGTTTCTAACCCTTCAGCATCCAGCATTGAAGCGATCTGGTCGGCTTTGGTCTCCACCATCTCATGGTAGCGATCAGATATCGCGAACGACCGCGAAATTGTCTTTGTATCCGCCCCTGCTCCGATGACAACGGCAATAGCTTCACTGTGTGCTTGACGCCCCTGAACCGCCACGAATGCTTCTGCCTCGCGGAAACGCCGAGCGAATTTGGCTAGCTCCAAAATTGCAGCGTTAATGTGGCGGTCGACCCAATCTCGTGGCGGCTTTTCAGCCGCCAAACTCAGAATGCCCTCAAGTGAAGCCCTGCTGCCGTCGAAGTTGGCCAAGCGTGTCGCAAATGCATCAAGGCGTAGATCACCCGAAATACCCGATACGGATTTAGCTCGCTCACGCAGAGCAGCAAGATCATCACGACTTGTATCGAGTGCTTCGAACATCTTGGCCTCGACTTCGGCCAGCATCTTGTCATAGGCACCTGCAAGCTCTTGCAGCGGCGCACGCAAGGCCTTGACGTAGGCCTTGCCATTGGGAACATTCAACAATGAAGCCAAATCTACAAACAAAACCTTGTGGGGGTCGCTGGCCTTTAACAGCAGGTCACGTATGTCCTTGGCTGTTTGTCCCAGCCGAGCAGTCCTTCGCGACCACTCCGGCAGATTGAACACCATCGCCACTAGCCCACGAGCAGCCTCAAGGGGGTCTGCCGCTTCGGTTTTCTCTCCGACTTCGGCCAAGAGCTTGGAGATACCTTGAAGGATGTGGCTCTTATCTTCATCAATCGTGACCCAGCGCAATGAGAAGCGACGGGGATCCTGCAAGCACTCGTCAATGTCGAAATCGGTGAGCCTCGGAATAAACATGCCGTCCTTGTAAACGGCGACGTTGGCCTTATGAGCCAACAAAAAAGCAGCAAAGACGACAGGTTGCACCCCCAGCTTTACACCGAAAGGCGGCAGGCTCCACAGCGCGTAGATCTCATTTGCTCCAATCCGAGCATTGGCATTCGAAAACAGGGATCTCGTCGCATTCCATAGATCTTCAAATCCTGCCGCAGAACCGTCGCCTGGCGGCGTGAAACGCCATGCACCAGAGGCGCCTTTACGATACAAACCCGTACTGTTCAGCAAAGTCTCGTAAAGTCCACGTTCAGCGGGAAATCCCTCGAAGCCCAGTACCTCCTGACCCTCAGCATTAATCATTGCATGCAGCAACTCACGTCGAGCTTTTACGCTGTTGCTCGACACGCTATCTCGGTTTACCAACTCGCTCCAAATGGGTGGCGAACTAATGAACAACTCACTTGCAAGGCGTGAGGCAATTGGAGAGAGCTTTGAGCCCTGCACAACAATCTCATCCGATCCATCCTGCCACTGTGCCTGCGATGCCGCAGTTTGGAGTTGATACTCCAAATTGGTTCGAGTGGCGACCAGTCGCGCATGTACTTCGCGCCGGGCCACAGAATCTCCGGTAATTTCGTGACTGTCTTTTACTTGCTCCAAAGCGACCAGCTCAGCAGAAAGCTCGGCGATGCGAGCATGATTGGAAGGAATGCCAACTATCACTGGCCATGGGCGAAGTTTGGAGCAAGCCCGAGCGCGCAGCTGCGATGCCTGCTGACTCTCTCCTTTGCCAGGCAATGCAAGGATGAACGCACCAAACTCGCCGTTCTTGGGCTGGAACTTGGCTGCGATCTTCTCCGCCTCCTCGATACTGCATAGCGAGAGTTCCATCCAACGCATGGTGCCAGTCTGATGGTAATGCCGTTTGGCTACCACAGGATGCAGGCTCATAAGCTGGGCTAGACGGCCATAATCGATACCCGAAGATGCAGCCATAGCTTGTGTAATAGCCGCATCAATATTGAAATCGCTGCCCTCAAATACCGACCAGGCGCCGGTATAGCTCTTGTAGAGAACAACTTTCAGCGAGCGCAGTTTTTGAAGTGCGGCATCGAGCTCTTCTCTCTCTTGATCAAGGAAGAGCGAGCCAAGAACGAAGGCATCGGCGGCCAAGCCTGATCCGTTGCGGAACAGGTCAATGACTGCGATGTTCTTAATAAGCGCCACCAAAAGTGAGTCGCCGGTTTTGGCCTCTGCGCGCTCGACCGCTTCAACTGCTTGGGACCAGCGATGCCCATCGGCAGAAGCAAGAATTGCCGGTTCCAGGTTCGAACGCAGGTAGTCCCAATAGTCACTCGGGCGGTACCAACTTGCTTCACTCTTAAGCGTCGAATTCAAATATGAGTGGAAGCCATGAGGCTCCACCGAAGACAAGAACCCAAACGTGCTACGCTCGTTCTGCCCGAACTGCCGCTTGGAGATTGGCCCTAACAGGGCAGCCATGGCCGGATGCAATGGCCAGCAAGCCTCCAATGCCGTGGCAAAGTTTGTCCCGACAGCAGGCCGGCGAGACCGGATTGCATCCGCGATGATCTTGGATGCGTCTCGCATCTCAAGCGGGCGCTCGTCCGTTTCGATTGCGCGGCCAATCAGTTCGACAACTTCATCGCTTGCGGCCACGAAGGGCAAGTCGGCATAACGCCCTTGCACCTTTGCCCAATCGTCACGAGTATCGATACCCAAGCGGGCCGAATACTGCGCGAAAGACTGATGTAGCACGCCAATGACCACAAGCCGTCCTTCAGAACGCGCTGCGGCTTCGGCCAGCTCTTGGAAGAAATAGACATCATCTCCCAAGCCAAGGGCCGAGGCCTCCAAGAATTTGCCCATCTCATCAATCAACACTAGCACGCCGTCATGTGGGCGGCTCTTGGCCTGCTCAAGCAATTCAGCGATGAGACGTTGCGCACTGAGCTCTTTAGAGTTATCGATCGCCTTGCCCTGCGCACGACATAATGCGGCAGAGAGTTCAGTAACGACGCTACTTCGGCGCCCCACCGTCGGGACGATCAACCAGCCCGTCTGGACCGGGAAAGCGGTATCAAAAGTTGACTTGGAATCCAGTCGCAGGACTTGGCGGGCCTTCGCGCGAAGGTCTTCGTCGGGATGCAACGCGCTCGCCAAGCCGATCGCGAGCGAGCTCTTGCCACCGCCAAACGGGCCGGTCCATGTGAAGCAACGCTGATTGGTGTTCGCAAGTTGATTGCATAGGCCATCGATCACGGCAGTCGCAGTACCATGACAAATGTAGCCGGATAAGGCATCCGCCCGGCCTATGTCGGCATCAATGCGGATAGAGCGCTGATATTGGCGCGAAATCTGGACAACGTCTGCCAGCGTCTGTTGCTTCTGGTCAGTCATATGCGTGCCTAATCAAATTCTTAATGTCTTCCTTGGACAGCTCTTTGCGATGGACTTGGCGAAGACCACCCGAATCAGTCCACTCAAGTTTCCGGCCAGTGAAATCCGAAAGGGCAATCAGTTTTTGAGCAATCGATTCCTCGTCGAGCTTAAACACGCGCCCCGGAGAGCCTTCTTCATAAGCAATCGTTTCAAACGCAAGCGAGCTTTGCCCTGAAGCAAAACGGTTCCAGAAATCAATAAGCGCGTAGGCGAAAACACCTTCATGCAACGATGACTTGGGTCCCCGGCGAAAAGCATAGTGACCCTTGTAAACCTCTTGAAGTAAGCCGAGTTCTCCCAAGAGAGGCTCGGCGAAATCTTCCGGGGATCCTCCGGCCATACGCGGCGCATAGCTTCGAATGCATACTTCCAAGTCTCTGGAAATCGTCATTTTCGACAAACGATGCTTGGGGTCCAGCTTCCAAGCATAATCATTCAGCGTATCTTCCAGGTCTGCGCGAGAGAACATGGGGGCTGATACGTGATTGAACAGCCAATACCACGTCGTGGACCGAATGCATCGACCCGCTAGCTGCCAATGCACGAGCCACGCGGTCGCTGGGTTTTCTGCGTAAGGATCCAATCCATCATCTCGCAAGATCTCGGCAGCTAGCTCGTTTACTTGGAACCCATCCGAGCCATCTTCCTCAAGAATTCCGCAGGCCAAAGCCCAATGTTTCATGGAAGCAACCATGTTCTTGCCAACACCGAACTTGGCAATGGCATCAGCGTCCGCAAAGGCAGTTTTGAGGATTTTCCCGCTAGGATCGGCGCGATTAAAGACCTTTTTCAGCCAGATCTGACGAAGTGGGAAGGTCTCGTGTCCTGAGAAGTGGGCAGGAACCCCTGAGCGTACTTGGGTAGTCATAGCATGATTATAAGGCCAATCTCCCAACTGGTGGCATTCACCAGTTAGTGGTTACCATCAGCCCTGGTTTAGCCTCTTATGTTTGAAAGGAATACAAGAAATGCTCACAACACATTGATTGAAAACAAAAATTTCAATCTCAAAAGCCCACTTAAACAACTGCGTGAACTTTGAACGCTGCGCCTCAATGCCATTGAGCTTGCTCTAAATAGGCGCTACGGCTTAGTGAGCGTAACGACATTGGCCCTGCGAGCGCCTAGCGTCACTCGTCACTGCCGCGCTCGGCAAGATAGCAAACGCATTTCTCTTACCTGCTGGCTACCGAGGTAGTTTTCGATGGGAGAACTGACCTAGATCCCAAGTTGCGTCATTTGGCCGGTTTCGCCTTAGATCTGCTTCAGCCTTAGAGTACGGGGAGTAAGGGCCATCTGATTGGAATCAATGCCACGGTAACAGGTGATGAAATCCTATGCTGCATGCGTGCGAATCGGCGCTACTTGAGGGTAAAGCGCTTTTGCAGAGGCAGCAGTTACTTGGACGTCGATTGCGTGTAGCTGCTAACTAACAGGTCACTTAACCACTGATCTAGAAAAAGATTTAGCCCATCTGCCGTAGCTTGGTTAGTCACCGAGTGATCATCAGGTTGTACGCGGCGGTAGCCGAAACCATCTTGGTACGCAGCAGCTAGCGCGGTATGACTTGCGAAATCCACTGTCAGAATCATAGTAACGCCCGGTCGTTCCCCTACCGGTCCGCCCGCGCTGCGCACCACCAGTTGCCCTTTGTTTGCTTGGGTAAACAGGAGCTCCACACTAAACGCCGTTCCACTAGGTGCAACCAAATTACGGGGTGCACGCATCTCTGCCAGATCAGGAATCAACCGGCGCAGCTTGCTATAAATCCCGAACTTGATCATGACCTTTCCCTCGTGAAGGAGCGTTCATCTATCTTGGCTCAAATACTACCAAATTGGTAGTATGCAGCAAAGCATAACGCCGGACGATCTTGTTCTTCAAGTTCCGAAGAACACTATGTCCACATTGAGCAAAAGACTCAGGGAAGCGCGGTTGCGTGCAAAGCTATCGCAGGAGCAGCTTGGGATCAGGATCGGAATTGACCCGGCGTCTGCCAGTGCGCGGATGAATCGCTACGAGCTGGGCAAGCGGGTGCCTGACTTGGAGCTGGTGGAGAAGCTGGCGGCAGAGCTTGGGCTGCCGGCGGCGTATTTTTATGCGGTGGGTGATGATGAGGCAGAGTTGCTGCAGCAGTTTCACCGGCTGAATGCGGAAGGCAAAAGACAGCTGTTGGGACTTGCTGCTGACCTTGGCTGATCCAAGGCCAGCACGCGAACACCGATCATTCAAGTATGGCGGCGGGTGCCCTGAGCGTAGCCCCGGCCCCTCTCAATACAACATCCCCCGCAGCGCCCCACAAAACTCCTTCGGCTTTTCCAGCATCATCATGTGCCCGGTACCGGGCAGGATGGCGGAGGCGCGGGCGGCTTTTCTGGTCCAGTCCGGCACATCCCAGCCGGCGGCGGATTTTTCGCCGGCCAGCAGCCATACGGGGGTGCGCGTAAGCACCTTGCGGATGTGTTCCAGAAAGGCGGGCTCGGCAGTTTCTTTTACCACCGCCTGGGCCATGGCCTGCACGGTGCTGGCGGGCTGGTTGGCCAGGATGGTTTTGGCCCACTGCAGGCGCTGCTTATCGGCAATGATGCCGCCTTTATCCAGCCAGGCTACCGGGTCGCTCTGGGTTTGCGCGTATTCGGCTGCCCATGTGGCGGCATCCAGCGGGGCGATGCGGCGGCACCAGAAGGCATCGTTCAGCGTAAAGTTGCCCTCCACGCTGATGATGCCTTTCACCAGGTGCGGGTATTGGCTGGCCAGCAACATGGCAATGGCGCCGCCCACGCTGTGGCCCAGCACATAGGCGGGCTGGTTGACTTGCTGCTGCAGGTAGCGGGCCACATGCGCGGCTTGGCCGGCCAGGGTAAGCGGCGTGCTGATGTCGTCGCCCTGGTGGCCGTAGCCCAGCAGCGCGGGCGTGTGCACGGGGATATCGCGCAGCAGCGTGGCGGGTTCAAAGAAATCAATCGGCCCGAGCAGGCCGTGGATCATCACAAGGGGTGTGGTCATCAGGGTCTCCGGTCAATGCGGGGTCAGGCCGCGCCAGCCTTGCTTGGCGGGCGGCGGCATCCACAGCCTGCGGGAGGGCGTTACGCGCTTACCCCGATCCCGGCTACGGCTTGATAAACGTTACGCCATAGCTGAAGTTCTTTGCCACCCCGGCGATCTTCACATTGCTGATCAGCACATTGAGGCGGGTATCGGCCGGGTAGCGGTTCCAGCCGGTGGCGCCGGGGCTGATGGTCCAGCTGAGGGTATTGTCGCCGTAGCCGTTATCCAGCTGGCCTACGCTGGTCAGGGCGATGGCGGTGTTGGTGTCATCAGTCAACGCGACGGTGGCGGCGCTGAAATCCGCACCGGGGTAAGAGAACGACCAGGGCAGCGTGGGCAGGGCCAGGCTGCTGTCTTGCGGTACGTAGCCGGCTGGCGGCCACGGCACGCCGTTGGCCAGCGTGGGGGCCGGGGCCGCTTTGCCGCCAATCACGTATAGCGCGTTGGCACGCGGGGTATCGCCCACGCCCACTTCGCCCAGGCGGGAATACAGCAGCCAGCGGCGGTGCCCCAGCGATGCCACGCCGCCATCGGTAATGTACATACCCATGCCGCCAATGCCGGCGTTCAGCGTGCCGGAGCTCAGGCCCAGGTTGGCGCGGCCGGCGGCTTCTGCGCCGTCTGCGCTGTAACACTTCCAGCTGGCATCCGGCGCGTGGCTGAGCTTGCCGTTGGCATCCATCATCAGCGCGGCTTGCTGCGCCTTGGTGGAGAGCAGCAGCGACAGCGTTACATTGCCCGGCAGCCCGCCCATGGCGCGCAGGTAGTTCAGCAGTTTTACCTCGGCATATTTGTAGCTGAGGGGAGTATCACCGGGGTTGCAGGTGCCGGTGCTGCCCGTCCAGCTGAACGCGGTGGCGCGCAGCGGCAAAAAGGCATCCTGGTAGCGGGCCACCACTTCTGCGCGGCTGGCGGTATTGATGGGGGCGAAGGCTTCGTTGGCGCCCGGTGCGGTGGTGGGTGTGCCGGTAGGCAGGCCCGTTGGCACTGCTGTAGGTATGCCAGTGGGCGCCAGCGTGGGCTTGCTGGTGGGCTGCGGCGTGGGCGCTGCGGTACTGTCGCCCCCGCCCCCGCCACCACATGCGGCCAGGGCCAACAAGGTGGGCACCAGCAGCAGCTGGGTGCATTGCAGGGATAGGCGGCGGGGCAACGGTTGGGCAATGGTCATGGCAACTCCACTAGGGTGGCTGATTATAACCATGCGCTGATGCTGGCCGGCAGGTGGGTGGTGCCGGGTGGCCTGGCCGCAACGGCGATGCCGCTGGCTGGGCGGCGGTAGCAAGATATCGTCGCCGGGTGCACGCAACGGGGGGCCGGCGTGCTGCAGCAACCGCTTGCGCATGTGCCATCCATAGCGGATCTGTGCCGGGCAGGCCATGCGCGGGTGGCTGGTGGGTGTAGGTGGCCGTTGCTGATCCGGGCCTCGCCGCCGCCGGTCTGGCCCGGGTGGATTTACGCAACGTGGCTAGGTATGCCGGCGGCCTTGGCAAGGTGCGGTGGGATACGCGTGCTACCCCGGCCAAGGCATGGCATGCAGCGGCAGGCTTGCTGCATACGTTGCCACCCACCCGGCAATAGAAAAAGCCCCGGCACAGCAGGCTACGGGGTAACGCTCAGGCCCAGGCTGTATGCACCGGTGCTGCCGCTGTAATAGCTGCTTACCTGGATGGTATAGGCACCAGCAGCGCCGGCCGGCAGCGTAAACGTGCCGGAATACGCCGGGATGCGTGAGTTGGTGCCACTGCTGTCGTCATTGAAGGCGATCTGCTTGCCGGTGGGGTCTTGCAGGTACAGATAGGTATCGAACGCGGTGGACGCCAGCATGATGGCAATCTTGTTGCCCGGCGCAGCCTGGAAGGTATAGCGATCCGTGTTGTAGCCATTGCCGCGCAGGCCATAGCTGCAGCTGTTGGCCTGCAGTACGCCGTTGGCGGTGGCACCGCTGCTGATGGGCTGGGCGGGTGGTGCGCTGCATGTTGCCACTGGCTGATACAGGTTGAAGGTGGATGCCACGCCCGGCCCTTGCACTGCGCCACTGCCGCTGCGCGCGGTGCTGCCGCTGTTGGCGGCTGTGGTAAAGGTAAAGCTGCCATTGCCGGTGCCGCTGCTGGCAGAGCTAAAGCTGGCCCAGCCGGGCAGTGTGGCCGTCCAGTTGCAGCTGGCGGATGCAGCCACGCTCACCGTTGCACTGCCGCCAGCAGCGGGCAGGTTGATGCTGGTTGGCGTAAGCACCGGGGCGGTGGCGCAGGCGGCGGGTGCGCTTTGCGTGACCGCATAGGCGTTGCTGTTGCCCAGTGCACTCAGTTGCAGCGTGCCGCTGCGCGCGGTGCCGGTATTGGCGGCCACCGCGTAGTTCAGCGTGGCGTTACCGGTGCCGCTGGCCGCGCCGGTCAGCGTAAACCAGCTGGGGCCGCTGATGCTCCACGGGCAACTGGCGGCTGCGGCCACGTTCAGCGTGCCGCTGGTGGCGGCAGCGCCAAAAGAGAAGGTGCCGGGTGTCAGCGTGGGCAACGTAGGGCATACCGGCGACGTAGCCTGGCTGGCGCTCACGCTCTTGTTGCCCAGCGTAAAGCTGGCGCTGCGGGTGCTGCCGGTGGCATTGCTTGCTGCGGTAAAGGTCACCACCAGGCTGCCCGTTGCCGGGATGGTCAGCGGGTTGGGGGTAGCGGCTTGCAGCCAGGCGGGCAAGCCGGCGGCTTCCAAACGGCAGCCCGGCGCGCCACTGACCGTTACCGTGGCGCTGCCGTTATCGCTGGCCAGGCTGATGCTGGCGGTGTTGAGCGTGATGGCTTGCGTGGTGCAGGCTGGCTCGAAGACCTCGCCATAGCTGGTGGCATCGTTCTGCTCGGCGCCGCCAGCCAGCAGCAGGCTGCCGTTGGCCAGTACGTTGGCCGTGCCGGCACGGGTCTCCAGGCGTTTGGGGCCAATGGTGGTCCAGCTGCCGCTGGCCACGTTGTAGCGCAAGATGTTCCTGGTATACGCACCCGATACCAGGACATCGCCATTGGCCAGCGGCAGGCTGTAGTCCGCCTGGTTCAGCACTTGCGGCATGGCGGTGGTGGCGGCAAACGTGCCGGTTGCCGGGTCGTAGATTTCTGCGGTGCCCAGAAAGGTGATATTGCGGCCGCCGGCAACCAGTACCTTGCCATCCGGCAACAGCGTGGGCTGGATGTTCTCGCGCGCGGTGCCCATGGTGCCGGTGGCAGTCCATTGGTTGGTGGCCGGGTTCCAGATTTCTGCCTGGGTGAGGTAGCCATTGGCACCCTCGCCGCCCGCTTTCAATACCCGTCCATCGTTGAGCACGACAATGCCGTGCCAGTTGGATGCCACCACCATGTTGCCGGTCTTGGTAAAGGTGCCCGTTTGCGGGTCATACACTTCCGCATACGGGGTGCCATAGCCGGTGGCCTTGTCGATGACGAACACCCGGCCATCCGGCAGCAACCGTGCCAGCACGCGCGTGCGGGCAAAGTTCATGCTGCCGGTGACGGCCCATTGGCCGGTGGCAGGGTCATAGATTTCTGCAGTGGCGGTACCCACCAGCGATGGGCTGGTGGCTACGGAACCGCCCACCACCAGCACGCGGCCATCGCTCAACGTCACGGCAGCGTGTTCTGCACGCGGTTGCTGCATGGGGTTGATGGCGCTGAACAGGCTGGTGGCAGGGTCGTAGATTTCTGCACTGGTATATGGCGGCGTACCTGGCCTGACCTCGCCACCGGTAAACAGCACCCGGCCATCCGGCAGGTTGCTGGCTTGGTGAAACATGCGGGGCACGCCAAGGCTGCCGGTGCTGATGGCCGCCTGCGCGCCGGTTGCAGTCAGCAGGGCGGCCACGAAAATACGCATGGGCGTGGCCCATGGTCTGAAACGCGATTGGTTCATTTTTCCACCAGAAATTGGGTTGGGTGTAATCAAACACACGATTTATAGCCAAGAATCGATACAAGAAAAGTAAGTTTCATCACACACCGCCAGGGCAGCAAAAACGGCGTTTGCCGTTGGCTTGCCGGGCCGGCGCCAATGCTGCGGCACCCGTTGGCTGCGCTGCGCAGCGTGGATGATTTTGCTGCACGCCGGCACCTGCGCTGGCCGGTGTAACACCCGTTTTTGCCCGGTACGCCGCTGGGCAAACCCCGCATGTGTACGTATTGGCCGCATTGCGCAGTAGGCGCTTTGGCCAGCCTGCAGGTTAGTGCCTACCGCAAAAGCCGGCTGCTGGCGGGCATACGCGCTGGCGCGGCGGCGCAACAATCAGCCATCGTCAGTACAAGAAGGAAAATCGCCATGCTAGGTGAACTGATATCCGGTGAAGAGGCGCGCACCAAGATTGCTGCCGTATTCGATAACGAAGCCAGCGCCACTGCAGCGGCAGAGCAGGTACGCCAGGCCACGCAGGCAGAGGGTGCGCAGGTGCAGCTGATCACCCCTACCGACCAGCATTACGGCCGCAAGCTGGAGCCGGAATCAAACGGCATCGTGCGCACCGCCATCCGCGCGCATGCCACGCTGGGCGCTGTGGGGCTGGTGATGGGGTTGCTGCTGTTCGGCCTGCTGTATGCGGCCGATCTGCCCGCCATCGTCAGCAGCCCGCTGGCTGCCGGCATGATGATCGGCGTGCTGGGCATGGTGTTCGGCTTGCTGGGTGGCGGCCTTGCCACCATGCGGCCAGATCATGCCGCGGTGATCACGCCGGTGCGCGATGCGGTACAGCACGGCCAGTGGGCAGTGGTGGTGCACCCGACTTCATCACAGCAATGTGATGCAGCCATGCGCGTGCTGGGCAATATCACGCACGGCAAGGTCATGCGTACGGCTTAGGCAGACCAACGGTGCACGCCTGGCAATGCCGCGCGCGTACAGCTGGGAGAGTGACAAAGGCGCCGCTGGCGCTTTTGTCATTCGGGTGCGACGGCCACGGTGGAATCTCCAACAGGCAACGTGCGCACTGCCATGCCATCATTTGCCGGCCACGGCACTGCCTACCCCGCCTACCGCGCTACAGATTTGCATATACTCTGCCACCATCAAGCGCAAATCGTGGTGGGGCAGCAATGGCATACGTCTACAAGGTAATGGCATCCCCGGTAGGCCAGCTCAAGCTGGTGGCCAACGGGGATAAGCTGGCCGCCATCCTGTGGGAAAACGATCGCCCCGACCGCGTGCGCCTGGGCGAGCTGCGCCCGGCAGACCAAAGCCCGGTGCTGGATGAGGCAGAGCGCCAGCTGCAGGAATACTTTGCCGGGCAAAGAACGCAGTTCGATCTGCCGCTGGATTTTATGGGCACACCGTTCCAGAAACAGGTGTGGGCAGCGCTGCTGACCATCCCGTTTGGCGAAACCCGCAGCTACACGCAGATCGCCATGCAGATCGGCAATGTAAAGGCGGTGCGGGCGGTGGGCGCTGCCAATGGCCGCAACCCCATCTCCATCGTGGCGCCCTGCCACCGGGTCATCGGCGCAAGTGGCGCGCTGACCGGCTTTGCCGGCGGGCTGGCCGCCAAGCGGCTGCTGCTGGCGGTAGAGGCTGGGGCAGGCAAGGCACAGGGTTGATGCATGGCCGCAGGCCACCGGCGGCGACGCGGCTGTCACTTGTGCAAGGCATGGCTACCCAAGCGGCAGCCCTCATCCAGTCCTGGTGTGAGCAAAAGCACCCGACAGCACTGTATGCAACAGGCATCATCCTGGTGCGCGCTCGTGCGCAAACCAGAGATGGAGACGTCATGCCTATAAAAAAATCACGCATCAAGCGATCCGCACTGACCGCCCTGGCGGCATTGCTCTGCCACTACGCCATGGCGGCAGCGCCCTGGCAAAGCAGCCAGGTGTATAACGCTGGCGATACGGTAACCGTGGCCGGCCAGGATTACCGCGCCCAGTGGTGGACCAAAAACCAGCATCCGCAGCAATACGCCGGCCCCTTGGGCAGCGGCCAGCCGTGGCTGGTGCTGGACCCAACCCAGCCGCCGCTGGCATGCGGCAATGCCTGGCGGGCGCAGGCTGCCTATCAGGGCAATGCGGTGGTCAGCCGGCAAGGGCACAACTACGTGGCCAATTGGTGGACCAAGGGTGCAGACCCGGCCGTAGGCGGCACGCAGCCGGTGTGGCGCGATGCGGGCATTTGCAACTACCTGGCCGATTACAGCTACACGCTGACCGCGCAACAGGTGCAGCCGATCAGCTTTGCCGGGCAGCAACTCACGGCGGATTACCGCATCCGGGTGCAGTTGCCGGCCAACTTCCAGCCAGACCATGCGTACCCGGTAGTGTATGTGCTCGATTGGTTCGTGGTCGGCGCACTGGTTACCGAGCAATACCAGGCACTGCAGGCCAGCGGGCAGGTAGCACCGCTGATCCTGGTGGGCGTGGATTGCCCGGACAGCATCGATGCATGCTGGCTGCGCCGCGAGCGGGATTACACCCCCACCTACTGGCAGGCAGAGGATGAATACCTGGGCAACTTCGACCCCAACCTGCGCATCACTGGCGGCGGCCCGGCGCTGCAGGCCTTCTTGCAGAACCAGCTGATCCCGCAGGTGGAGGGCCGCTATATCACCAACGCGGCTGCGCGCGGCATTCATGGCACATCCCTCAGCGGGCTGTGGGCGGCAGATGCACTGGTGCACCACCCGGCTACCTTTGGCCGCTACCTGATCAACAGCCCGTCGCTGTGGTATCACGATTACAAACTGGTGGGCCAGGCGCAGGCCTTGCCGGCCAGCCAGTTTGCCCCGGTGCAGAAGGTGTTCCTGAGCATGGGCGCGCTGGAAGGCAGCCCGTACCTGGAAGATACCGCCGGCTTTGCCAGCTTGCTGGCGGGCAAGCAGGTGCCGGTGTCGCAAGCGGTCTTCCCGGGGCGCGAGCACGAAACCGCGCCGCTGGATGCCACCACCGCCGGGCTGCAGGCTACGTATCCGGCACAGCCATGATGCGGATCCAGTCAGCAGTTTGCTGAAGCAGATCGGCAACGCATGCCGGCGCTGCGGTTGTGGCTGCAGCGCCGGCATGCGTTGCTAACGGAAGGACGGGGCGGGGCTCGGCCACATGCAGGCCCCAACCCTGCCGCCCATCAAGAATTGCTATCTGGCGGCGCTTTTTTTGCAACAAATGCTATCGTAGCCCTTGCAATTGCCGCAATACCGCACTAGATTAGTCAGGTATTCACTGGAAGCCATCATGACCGTGTATTTGTTGCCCACCATCGCCCTGCCCGTTTCTGCTGCATCTGCAGCGGCGTGTGCATGCGTGCGCGTGTGCGGTGCAGATCACGCTTTGCTGGCATTTCATACTTAGGCACTGAGCTTTGCTCGGAGCCAAGGCTACCGGGTATCCAATATGCCAGACCCCGGTAGCTCACCCTACCGGGGTTTTTGTTTTTGGCTTTACCAACACCAACCAGGGAGTTCGCCATGCGGACCTACGACAAGCAGATTGAAACAATTCAAACCGGCCAGGGGATCGGGGGCTTGCGCCCATCCTTTGGCGGGGTTTCGGCTGCTGCGCTGCGTATGGCGCGGGCGGCGGCCACACCGCAAGAAACGGCGTGGCCCTCCCGGATGTAAAAGCACACGGGAAGGCCCAAAAGGTACCGCAAGGTGCCGGCCCCCAACGGGGCGAATGAACCGCAACACCCGATGGCGAGCAGCCCAAGGCGCTCCCCGGTGCGGCGGTTTCACGAATGGGTGAACCCAGATGGAAAACAGAAAACTACGCAATATCGGCATCATCGCCCACGTTGATGCAGGCAAAACCACCACCACCGAACGCATCCTTTATTACACCGGCGAGAACTACAAGCTGGGCGAGGTGCACGACGGCGCCGCCACCATGGATTTCGATCCGCAAGAGCAGGCACGTGGCATCACCATCAACAGCGCGGCCACCACCGTGTTCTGGCAGGGTACGCAGATCAACCTGATCGATACCCCCGGGCACATCGATTTCAATATCGAGGTGAACCGTTCGCTGCGCGTGCTGGATGGCGCCATCGTGGTGTTCGACGGCGTGGCCGGCGTGGAGCCACAAACCGAAACCAACTGGCGGCTGGCCGACAAATACCACGTGCCACGGCTGGCGTTCGTGAACAAGCTGGACCGCACCGGCGCAGACTTCCTGCGCGTGGTGGGCATGATCGAGCAACGGCTGGGCGTTACCCCGCTGGTGCTGCAGTTGCCCATCGGCACGGAAGGCGATTTCCATGGCCTGATCGATCTGGTGCAGATGGTGGCGCTGACCTGGCCTGCCGGCAGTGCGCCGGCCAGCTTCACACAAACCGCCATCCCGGCAGAACTGGTGGCCCAAGCGCAGCAATACCGCACGCGGCTGGTGGAAACCGCCGTGGAACAGGACGACGCGCTACTGGGCGCGTATCTGGACGGGCAGAATATCCCGCTGGATGCGCTGCAGGCTGCCATCCGCCGCGGCACCATCAATGGCGCATTCGTGCCGGTGGTGCTGGGCTCCGCGTTCAAGAACAAGGGCGTGGAACCCATGCTGAGCGCGGCGGTGGCGTACCTGCCGGCGCCGGGTGAAGTTGCAGCCGTGACGGCCACGGCCGGTGATGCAAGCGATGCCAACGGGGAAACCACGCTGGCCATCGAAGCAGACCCGGACGGCCCGCTGGCCGCGCTGGCGTTCAAGGTGGTGCAGGACGACCACGGCGCACTGACGTTTGTGCGGCTGTACCGTGGCCGGCTGAAAGTGGGTGATGTGGTGCTGAACGCCACCAATGGCAAACACGAGCGCATTGCGCGGCTGTACGAGATGCACGCAGAACGCAAGCGCGAGCGCGATGAAGCGGCGGCTGGCGATATCGTCGCCATCGTGGGCCTGAAGGCCACGGTAACCGGCGATACGCTCAGCCACCCGGCGCACACGCTGCTGCTGGAACGCATCGATGCGCCCGAGCCGGTGATCGACATCGCCATCGAGCCCAGGTCGCAGGCAGACCAGCAGAACCTGTTCAAGGGTTTGCAGGCGCTGCTGCAGGAAGACCCGAGCCTGAAGCTGCGGCAGGATGCCGATGCGGGCCAGACGGTGTTGTCCGGCATGGGCGAATTGCAGCTGGAAGTGACGCTGGAAAAGCTGCGTACGCGCTTCAAGGTGGATGTAACAGTGGGCCGCCCGCAAGTGGCCTACCGCGAAACCATCACGCAGGTGGCGGAAGTACACCACGTGCACAAGAAGCAAAGCGGCGGCCCCGGCCAGTTTGCCGAGCTGGTGCTGCAGCTGGAACCGCTGCCACGCGGTGACGGCGTGCAGTTTGAAAGCCGCATCGTGGGTGGTGCCATTCCACGGGAGTTCATCCCTGCGGTAGAGGCGGGTGTACGCAATGCCGCCAAGGTGGGCGTGCTGGCGGGGCATCCGGTCGTGGATCTGAAAATCACCCTGCTGGATGGGGGGTTCCACGAGAAGGATTCGTCGCAACAGGCGTTCGAGCTGGCGGCTGGCAATGCCATGCGCCAGGCGTTGAAACAAGCCGGCCCGGTCGTGCTGGAGCCGATCATGGCGGTGGAAGTGGTCACGCCGATGGATCACATCGGTGATGTGATCGGCGACATCAACCGCCGCCGCGGCCTGGTGCGGCAGCAGGAAATGCGCGGTAACGCCACGGTGATCGACGCGCACGTACCGCTGCAGGAAATGTTCGGCTACATCGGCCAGCTGCGCGCGCTGACTGCAGGGCGCGCCAGCTACACGATGCAGTTCGATCACTACGCCACCGCGCCACGGCATGCGGAAGTGGCCATCGCGGGCTAAGCCAGCCGCGATGCATGCAGTTGCAACAAGGTAGTAAACGGCCTTCGGGCCAACTGAAGGCGGGCACCTGGTGCCCGCCTTTTTCTTTGGGCGAAGCCTTTGCGCGAGGGATGGGTGTGGCCATCCTGGCAAACCATCCGGGCGGCAAGGCGGCAGATGCGTTGCAGCTTGGCTGGGGTGAAATCAGCGCGGGCCAGCGCCAACGGCCGCGCCGTTGCCTGCCCACGCATGGCCGTTGCAAAAACGCCACAGCCCCTTTGCCAGCGCAAATCGCCGCATGTTACCTTCCGCCACCTTTCCGATTCACCCCCTACGCCTCAAGGAGGAAAACACCATGATGTTCCGCTGCCATTCCTCCCTTCGCGGGCTGTAGTCCGGGTTTATCGCGCCAGATTTCTCAGGTCTTTCCGACCACACTCTGAATCTTCTGCATCTGCCCCGGGCTACGGCCTGCCGTTCTGCATTTCTTTTCATCTTTGAACGGAATACACCATGGGCAATGCCATGCAATACCTGGCTGACGGCGTCACTTTGTGCGCCACGGCCGATACCTGGATCGAAGGCGAAGCACTTCGCCAACTCAAACACACAGCAACACTGCCGGGCATGCGCCGCGTGGCCGGCATGCCTGACCTGCACCCCGGCCGCGGCTACCCGGTGGGCGCAGCATTTTTCTCCACCGGCCAGATCTATCCGGCGCTGATCGGCAGCGATATCGGCTGCGGCATGGCGCTGTGGCAAACCGGGCTGGATGCGCGCCGCAGCAGCGCCGCCAAGCTGGCCAAGCAACTGGGCAGCATCGATTGCCCGCTGGACGGCAGCTGGCAAGCGCAGATCGATGCATTGCAGCTGGCCGATGCCGATTACACCGCCGCCTTGGGCACTATCGGCAGCGGCAATCACTTTGCCGAAGTGCAAAGGCTGGAAACCATCTTCGATGCCGATGCCGTCGCGGCACTGGGGCTGGATGCAAGCCATTTGCAACTGCTGGTGCACAGCGGATCGCGCGGGCTGGGGCAGGCCATTCTGGAACTGCACATGATCGCGCACGGCCATAACCCGCTGACGCTGGGCAGCGCCGAGTGCACTGCCTATCTGGCACGGCACGACAACGCGCTGCGCTTTGCCGAAGCCAACCGCGCACTGATCGCCCGGCGCATGCTGGCACGCTGGCGCAGTGACGGCCGCTGCGTGCTGGACATCAACCACAACCTGGTCAGCCCTGCCCGCATCGCCGGCGAGGATGGCTGGCTGCACCGCAAGGGCGCCACACCGGCCGACGTGGGCGCGGTGGTGATACCGGGTTCGCGCGGGGATTACAGCTACCTGGTACAACCGGTGGCGGAAGCGGGGCTGGATAGCCTGTATTCGCTGGCGCACGGTGCCGGCCGCAAATGGGCGCGCAAGGACTGCAAGGGCCGGCTGGAACGGCGTTACACCGCAGCCCAGCTCACCCGCACCCGGCTGGGCGGCCACGTGATCTGCGAAGACCGCGACTTGCTGTACGAAGAAGCCCCCGAAGCCTACAAGGCCATCGACAGCGTGGTGGATGCGCTGGAGCAAGCCGGCCTGCTGCGCAAGCTGGCACGGCTGGCACCGCTGCTGACGTACAAGACCAGCGGGGAGTGCTGCCGATGATCTTGCTGCAACTCTCTGCCGCGCACGGCCCGGCCGAATGCCAGCTGGCCGTGGTGAAGGCGCTGGCCCGGCTGGCGCGGGAGGCGGACCACGCCGGTATTCACAGCAGCCTGCTGGAGGAAGAACCGGGCGACGAGCCCGGCACGCTGCGTTCTGCACTGCTCAGCCTGGAGGGGGACGGTGCGGAAGCACTGGCGCGGCAATGGCTGGGCACGCTGCAATGGACCTGCGCCAGCCCGTTCCGCCCGCGCCACGCGCGCAAGAACTGGTTCATCGGCATTGCGCAATGCGCGGCGCCGGCCCGGCAGCTGGAAAGCGAAATCCGCTTCGAAGCCTGCAAGGCTGGCGGCCCCGGCGGCCAGCACGTAAACAAGACCGAATCCGCCATCCGCGCCACGCACGTGGCCAGCGGCATCAGCGTGCGCGTACAGACCGAGCGCAGCCAGCACGCCAACAAGCGGCTGGCCATCGCGCTGATCGCTCACAAGCTGGCCGAACAACAAGCCGCCAGCAACGCCGCCCAGCGCGCCGAACGCCGGCAACTGCACTTCGAGGTAGAGCGCGGTAATCCGGCGCGGGTGTTCAGGGGGATGAAGTTTGAAGCGGCTTGAGCCTATGACCGAACACGGCTACTTAACAGCGCATTACGCCATTTCGCGGCCGGCCAAGACGTTTTCAATATTCTCTTTCACCCTCGACTCGGGCTCTTTCGAACGTGCAGCCTCAAGCACTTGCTTGGTATTCGCAGGCCAATTAGCTTGCCCCCAGCCGGCTAGCGCACGTAGTGCCATGTTACGGTTCCGGGTCACCGGGCTACGTAAACCAGCATCGATCAGCCCCCAACCCAAACCGGGAAACCGGTCCAACGACTGGAGAATAAAATCAAGCGCTGTGTGGCAACGATAATCTGGTCCAAGACCCAGTTCTGCCGCCGGACCCGTTGCTATTTTTTCGAGATCGAGCTGCTTGACAGCCAAGTCGATAACACGCTGCACCCGGTTTGCATCGTCGGTCCTCATCAGGTCATACCACTGTTCGCTACGGCCATTCTGCTGGTGGCAAAAGCGTTGCTCCCACGGGTCATCGCCCAGCACTTCTGCGGCTCTGGCCGCACTCCAGAATGAAACGCTATCTTCTGCTTGCAACTGATCCTGAACCATAAGAGCCCAATGCTTTTCTTTCAGTATCTCTTTTGCAGAATCAACGATGCGCTGGCGAGCGGAATTCTTCCATCCATAGGCCTCCAGCACCTCCCACTCTCGTGGCTGCTCAATAAAGAAGATCACTGCTTGCGCCGCAAGGATAGGCTCAACGCTCCGTATGCGGCTACGTTGCAAATGCCCCAAGTACAGTTGAATGACAGCGGCACCGCCCTCGTAATCGGTCATGTCTTGTGCAGGCCCGCCGTTAATGAGCGCTTGTATAATATCTCCAGCCCCTAATAGCAGGGCATCGTCGATATTCTCGATACCAAGTGCGGCCTCCAGATTTCCACCTACGGCGCAATCGTATGCAAGGTACTCATGCATCACGCTATTGGCGTAGCCTTCGCGCAACAGCCAGTTTTGAATACCAGTGCATTTGGTCTGGGCTAGCCGCTCTACCAGATGGATACGTCCCCAACCATCAACGCATTTAGCAAGTTCCCACCAAGCGGCCTCCGCCTCAGACTCCTCAAGTGCATTACCCAATGCAACCGCAGCAAAAAGCGTGAACTCCTCATGCAGACCCAATGTCATCAAAAGATCGATATCAGCAGCAGAGGAAAACATGCCAAGTAAAGCGACCGCCAGCTTGACCGCCCCTCGATCAGGGCTTTCTCTGGCCAGCCAGAGCGTTAGCGTTTGAAGCTTGATAAGCGGTAAAGATTTTTTCACACATATCTGACTCAGGAGAGCATCGGCAATATTGAGCACATTGTCATCCGCTATCAGTATATATAAAGTCTTGATATTCGCAGCCGAAGGGTTCAGCGTGGCTGAGTGCAAAGCATTGTAGATCGCATCGACATTTGATTGGTCCGGTGCGCTGCCTGCATGATGTCCAAAAGCACCATCCATAGCGCCACTAGCCCAGCGCATGCCGTTACCGGATTTTGCATGAACAATCGCCTCATCAGGCAAAATGCCAGCCTCGTCCGGAAGCGGTTTGCCCTTCTCACGGGGGAATGAATTGAGAAACTGATAAATACTTTGCCGATCGGCATCCCACGGCTTGGGGATTATCACTTCGGAAGCAACTTCCTTTTTCGACAAAAACAAGCCTCTCAAATAACTGTACATAATCATCCATTTTTAAATCAAATTTCACAAACAGAGAAAAATATATCCCCGCGCATCCACTCTTTATTGCCAGGGGATCCGTACATGAAATAGGTAATACTTCAAAAATCAGATTGAAGTCACTTGATAACGATGCCCTGTTTTCCCAAGGCAATCTGTACCACACCATTATCACTCTGGGTCACTTGTATCTTTAATGCCAAAAACCGCTCGATCACCCCGATATTGGTCAGCAGATGCGACGACGCCGTAGCCGCGGTAAACGCCCCGCCCCCAGCCAGCGCCAGCGGCAACAACAACTGATCAGCCAGGTACTCCCCCACCGCAGCGCCGCTGGCCAGATAGCCACGCACATGGCCGCCCACATGATTGGCGACGGCTTCGGACGACACACCGCGCTCGCCAAAACCGGTGAACACTTCCGTCACCTGCTCGTGTACCACATCGCACAGCAGTGCATTGCCCGGGCCTTCAATCGCCGACAGCTCGCGCACCTCGCTTTGCAGCGGCACGGCACTATCGGTCAGCCGCTTGGCCAGCTGATCCAGCTCGCGCTTGGCGATGCTGTAGCTCACCCCGGCAACGATGGCTTCGGCTTTCAGCTGCTGCAGCGCGCCGCGTTCAAGCAAAGTAAGCGGGGTCAGCGCGGTGATGGGTTGCACGCTGGCGTGTACCTCACCGCCACCGGCCGGGTAAAAACCATGCCGCTGCAGTGCCAGTGTTTGTTGCACGCCCATGCGCGCCACCAGCGGCGCCCAGCTGCGGATCAAAAAGTCGGCAGGCGGCGCGGCCTTGTTGTGCGTGCCGCCGCTGACCGTAACGGTGCTGGGTGCATCGGCAAACCACAACGCTGGCAGCACGGTCTGCAGCACCAGCGTGCAGCTGCCTGCCGTGCCGATGGCAAACTGGTAATCGCCGCCGCGGATAGCACCGGGTACAAAGCTCAGGCTTTGCGAGCCAGCCAACGCGCCGGTTACGGTTGCACCGGAAATGGTGGCGGCTGCCTGCACCGCCGTCAGGTGCTGGCGTAGCAGGCCGGGTTTATTGCGTTTGGCGCGGATGTGTTCGATACGGAACGGCTTGCCAGTGATCATGGCCAAAGTCAGCGCGGTGCGCAGCACCTGCCCGCCGCCTTCACCTGCAGCGCCGTCGAGTTCTATCCAGTCTTGGGTATTCATCTGGTTCTTTTGTGGTGATCGCCACCGCAGCCCGGGGGCTACGGCGGCGGAGTGTCTATTTTTTTACTGCGTTGCGGCGTGCACGGCATCGAACAGCAAGCGGTCCAGCGCGGCATCGTCGCCTTGCGGCTTCTTGTAATCGGCCGGGGCCGAATCCAGGTTCAGGTTTTGCTCGATGAACGCGTGGATCAGCGGGAAGCGCGCGCCGTATTCGGCCTCGCCGGTGCTCATCTTCACCGTCAGCAGCTGGTTGATTTCATCGCGCAGCGTAAGGTCTGTCACCATGGCGTCGGCCAGCTCGGCAAAGCGCATCGGCGGCATGCCACGGCCGGCATCCACCCATTGCGCGGCCAGCAGCGGGCGTATCACGTACAGATACTTCTTCAACCGCACGCGCTCGCCTTGCAGGTAGCCACGGAAGTTCTTGTGCGCCATCGCCAGGTAATGCCAGCGGCCCTTGCGGCTCGAGAAGAAGTCCGGCGCCAGCGCGCGCAGTTGCGCGGCCAGTGCCGCATCCTCGCGGTAGATCACCGGTGAATCCAGCCACTCGAACAAGGTCGGGTTGGAGCCACGCAGCAGCTGCAATGCCTTGCGCAGCTCCCAGCCGCTGATATCCAGCTCGTCGTCGATGGGCAGCTCGATCACGTCGCGCTGCGCTTCCACCTTCAGGTACCAGTCCAGCTTGTGTACGTACAGAAAGCGCACATCGTAATCACTGTCGGGCGATGCAAAGCCCCAGCCGCGGCTGCCGGATTCACAGGCAAACAGCACGTGCACATCGTGGCGCGCCTCGATTGCTTGCAGCTCGGCCAGCACCCGCGCGCGGATCTCGTCCGAGATCGGGTGGGCAAAACGGATGGTTGTCATGACTATTCCTGTCCTATTCGGTCCAGAGGCCGGCCTTTGCCAGCCCGGCCACCAGATGCGGTAATGTGTTCAATTGCTGCCGTACCGCTGCACGCTGCAGCAGTGCGGCAATGCGTTGTTGATCGTCGCCATACGGGCGCGCATAAGCCAGCCAGTTATACGGCTGGTTCAGCGGGGCCAATTGCGCCAGCACGCTGGCCTGCAGCCGTGGCTCATCCAGCAGCGCCAGTTGCAGCTCAAGATGTTGCCAGTCACTCAGGCGTTTGCTGAGCGCCAGCGCCAGCCAGTTGTCGTCGCGCAGCCAGGCCGCGTGGGCTGCGTGATACAGCGCATCGCTCTGCAGCGCCAGCCCGTCGCCGATCAGCGCCAGCACATAGCGTTTGAGCTTGCGGGATGGATCGAGCCATACTCGCTCCAGTACCTCGCTCCGCCGCTCCGGTGCCAGCACCAGCAATGCGCGTATCGCCGCCAGCCGCACCAGCGCCCGGCGATGGCCGAGGTGCTTTTCCGCCAGTGCAAAGCCCTCTGCCAGCTTGTAATGCACGGCCTCCCACATCAGCACCATCAGTTCGCGCTCCGACAAACCCGCGCGGCCGATGGCCTCCTGATAAAAACGCCGCACATCCAGCCCCAGCCGCGCGGCATGCCAGCAGGCGATCTCGCGCGGGCCCAGGCTGATATCCAGCAGCATGCGCTGGCACAGCTGCAGCTTGTCGTTATCGGTGAGCGGTGTGCCCATCACCAGGCGGATGGCCTGGCTGCGCACCGCCGGTGCGCGGTCGGTCAAGCCCGCCATCAGGATCGCCCAGCCCACCGGCGGTGGCAGTTGCACCCCGGCGGTCAGTGCCTGCTGCCGCACCGCCGGATCACTGTGGCGCATGCCTTCCCGGGCCGCCTGCGCGATATCGGTATGCTGCAGCAACAGGCCCAGCAGAAAGCGTGCCGCGCCGCCCCGGCCCCGCTGCAACGCCTGCCGCACGCCGGGCAGATGCTGCGGGTGCAGCAGCAGCGTATAGGTATCCTGCAGCAGCGCAGCATGATCCACGCGTTGCTTCTGTTGCAGCCCGTATAGGCCGTCGATGCACGCCAGCAGATCATCAACACGCCCGGCAAGCAGGTAGCTGCGGTAGATCTGCTCAGCGCGTGCGCGCACCTGTGGCACCCAGTCATTCAGCCGTGCAATCACGATGGCCAGGCTGCGCGTATCCATCTTGTCGGCCAGAAAACACAGCACACCCTCGCGCTCGTAACCGCTGCGCGATTCGGCCAGTTCGTGCAGGCGGCCCGGCAGCATGCGCAGCTGCGCGGCCACATCGGCAAAGACCTGTTGCGGGTTTTCATGGCTGCTTTGCCGCATGCGCAGTGTATCCGGCACCACGTGCCGGGCAGGCTGGCCCAGCAGGTTGTCCAGCCAGGCACGGAATTTCAGATCCATCATTGCTTATCCTTTCAATGGTGCCGGCTGCCACCAGCCCGGCAGCATGCTGCTACGGCCATACGGTTGCCCACTGCGGCGCAGCCCCGGTTTGCGGGCGCTGCGCAGAAAAATCCGCCAGCATGCGCCAGCGCAATGGCGTGGCCAGCAGTTCATCGCAAAGCCACAGTTCACCACCGCGAGCCAGCACCACGCGCCCGCGCTGATCGAAATCGACAAAATCCGCATCCCCCAGCGGTATATCGCCATGCGAGCTGCGCAATACAAACTGCTCGATCGGCCGCACCACCTGCCGTGGCACCTTGTGCGGCCGCGCCGTAGCGATCAGCTGCAATACGCCATCCGGCGCGGTTCTTTCCCGGCGGGCAGTCAGCTGCCAGCCATGTTTGCGTTCGCCATCGTCCCATCGCCACGCATTGCGCCGCCCGGCCAGTGCGTTGACTGCGGCCTCATCCAGCTGATCGTACGCCTGCACCTGCAAGCCTTGCGGCTCATGGCCGGCATGCGCCTGCAACATCCCGCCGGAGATATAAAGCAGCGCTTCGCGATGCCCGCTGAATACCCCGCCACCGCAATAGCCAGCATGCGGCCACAACGCCAGCGCCGTCACATACGGCGGCCGGCTGATCGCCGTCCAGGTATCCGAACCCAGTTCATCCAGCGTACGCTGCCCGCCTTTGCGCGCCACATACAGCAACAATTCGCCATCATCGGACAGATCACTCATCTGTTCGTAAATCCGCCCCCTGAACCACTGCCCCAGCTCGAACGTATCGTTGGCGGTATCCCAGCGGATCAATTGCACCCAATCCGTCGGCCCGCGCCGGAACAACAGCGCAACCGGCGCGCGCGTGGCGAACTTGATGGCCAGGCGGCAGGCGGGGCGGGTTGTGATGCATTTTCTTCATTACTACTTGCCCTGGACATCTGTCACCCCTTCACACACACCACCTGCCGCAAGGTATGCACCACTTCCACCAGCTCCGACTGCGCGTTCATCACCGCATCGATATCCTTGTACGCCATGGGGATTTCATCGATCACATCCGCATCCTTGCGGCATTCCACGTGTGCGGTCGCGCGGATCTGGTCGTCCACGGTAAAGCGCTTCTTGGCCTGGGTACGGCTCATGGTGCGCCCGGCGCCGTGGCTGCAGGAACAGAACGCTTCTTCGTTCCCCAATCCGCGCACGATGAAGCTCTTGGCCCCCATCGACCCCGGAATGATCCCCAGTTGCCCTTTTTGCGCCGATACCGCCCCCTTGCGGGTTACCAGTACTTCGTTACCGAAGTGCGTTTCCTTCTGCACATAGTTATGGTGGCAGTTCACCGCCTCCACATCCGCGGCAAACGGCTTGGTGATGATCTTGCGCGCAGCGGCGATCACGTTCTGCATCATCGCGGCGCGGTTATGCCGTGCGTAATCCTGTGCCCAACCCACCGCCTCCACGTAGTCATCGAAATGCTGGCTGCCTTCGGTGAAGTAGGCCAGATCGCGGTGCGGCAAGTTGGCGATGTGCTGGCGCATATCCGCCTGTGCCAGTTCGATGAACAGGTTACCGATCGCGTTCCCTACCCCGCGTGACCCGGAATGCAGCATGAACCACACGCGGTTTTCTTCATCCAGGCACACTTCGATAAAGTGATTACCGGTTCCCAGGGTTCCCAGATGTTTATGGTTGTTGGTGCGCTCCAGCTTGGGGTATTTCTGGGTAATCTGCTTGAAACCGCCCTGCAGCCCGGCCCACATCGCATCCACTGATTCCGGCGGCGTATCCCACGCCCCCTTATCGCGTTTACCCATGGTTTTACCGTGCGGCACAGCCGCCTCGATTGCCGAGCGTAGCCCGGCCAGGTTATCCGGCAGGTCTGCTGCGGTCAGCGTGGTACGCGCGGCCATCATTCCGCAGCCGATATCCACACCCACCGCCGCCGGGATGATCGCGCCCTGCGTGGGGATCACGCTACCAATGGTGGAACCCTTACCCAGATGCACATCCGGCATCACCGCCAGGTGCTTGTAGATGAAAGGCATCTTCGCGGTATCCATCAATTGCTCACGCGCGCTATCGTCCACCACCACGCCTTCGGTCCACATCTTGATCGGCTTGCCGTTGGCCACTTCCAGAATTTGTTGCTTGCTCATGATCTTGTTCTCTTCCCGATTCATTCTTCATTGTCCACCGAGTGCTCGCCGGCGCTGCTGCCGGCAGCCAAGGCACCGTACTGCGGTGGAATACACATAGCCCTTGGCGGTTTCGTACCACCACTGCTGCCGGCTGGCCGTCCACACCTGTCGGGCACCGCAATCGCGGCAGGTGAAGGTGATGTCCTCGTAGTAACCGCGCTGCACAAATGCTGGCGTACCGTATGAGTTGTTCGGCGCCAGCGCCCATACATCAACTGGTACGCTGCCTTTCGGTCTGATGATCCTGCGCGGTGGCACCACCGCTGCAAGTACCGTACACAACCTTTCCTGCTTTACCTTGCGCTTTGCCATGATGGCTGTGCGCTTCTGCTTTCCGCTTTGCATCTCACATGCTCGCTATGTCTCTCTGAATATTGCTGAAGGGTGGCGACAACGTTTTGCCGAAACAGTGACTGAGCTTCCGGATCATTTTCCGTCCGGGATTTGAACCCGGGCCTCCCGCACAGCGGTTGCTCTACCTGTAGTTCCAGCGGCATTCGCCGGGAAAAGCGCCTGCTGCCACAAGCAGCAAGTTGAAAAGGATGGCGACAAAAGTGCGTGAAACATGAAATGCTCTACCACTGAGCTACAGCCCCATCGTATCGGAGCTGACGGGGATCGAACCCGCGACAGTTTTCTATGTAGTTCCACAGGCATTCGCCAAAAAACGTTTATTCCACTCATTTCATGGGCCTGCGTACTGCCGCACCAGGCAACACGCACACAGGCCAACTGCAAAAAGATCGGCGACAAGAATTGGCGAAACATATTTCGTGTTCTAACCAGTTGAACTACGGCCCCGATACCTTGGGGCCGACGGGATTCGAACCCGCATCGCGACCGTGACAGGGTGTAGTTCCGCCAGCATTCGCCGAAAAACCGTCGGTACGACAAAATTTGCGAGTGTTCTCACGCTTTCGCGCGGGCCGGCTTCGAACCGGCTGGGTACCGTTATGTACACCCACACGCATTCGTACCCCCGTTAACGCGTGACAACATCGGTGGAACCAGGCGGTTGCCCGCCCCGGGCACGCCCTTGCGAGCGCGTCCCGAATCAGCTGTAGTTCCAGCCTGCATTCACGCGTTACCGGGAAACTTTTAAACCCGGCGCCCGCCCATGGGCCAGCGCGCTGTTTGATCGGCCCGTGCCTTCAGGCACGGGGTGCTACAGTCGGCTACAACGGTGTGACATCGATCGCATCCACCCAGTGCCCGGCACCAAAGCTGCCTGCCGCAAACTGCGCGATCACATCGAATACCGCATCACCAAAGCCACCCACATTCAGGATGTCCTGTTGCTCCTGCGCTTGCGTGGTGCCATAGGGCTGCAGATCAATGCAGATCAACCTGGCTTGCGGGTTGCGCCGCTTGATCAATGCCCACTGCTTCATCGTTTCAGTCGCTTTGGCGCGCCTGGCATTGATCCAGGATTCGTTATCCGAAACCATGATCACCGTATCCACCTTGGCGCCCTCAGCCACCAGCCTGGCCAGCGGTGCAGAGCAGTTCGTTCCGCCACCACCGACAGCTGCCAGCTTCTGCGCATTCGTCATCACTGCATCACGCGGGTTCAGCTTGATATCCACCACGTTCACTTCAAACGGCAATACCCGTGCATCAGGGTGGAGGCGCAGCATCGCCGCGGCCACCAAGGCAGCCACATCAACGCAACGCACCGATGTCGTTGCCCCCTGCCGATACCCGGTAACCGGGCTATGCATGGAGCCCGATACATCCGGGCACACCACCACCTGCCCTTCCAGCTTGGGCACATTGCTCAATGCGGCGTCCAGCGCATCCTGCAGCGCCTCCTTGATCACGCCGGGCACATCCGCACCCGCCATCTGATATGCAATCAGTAGCTGGTACGGATACACACGCGCTTTGGCTACCGCAGCCGGGTCGGCCAGACGATCAGCAACCTGCTGCGCCACGCCAGGCAATGCAAGTGCGCCCTGACGAGCCAGTGTGTTCAGATTCATCCGCAGCGCCTGCCAACCCATGGTCTGGGCCAGTTGCGCCCAATCCCGTGCGGTCAGCTTCTCGTTGCTCAGCAACTGGAACGGCACCTGCGGCAGGTTCACCGCACCACCGGCACGGAATGCCAGCAGTTCACGCGTCAATGGCGGCAACTGCGCGGCATCGAACGGCTTGCCGATCAACCAGGCAAAGAACGCTTCGCGCCACGGTTCGGTGGGCTTGGGGTGAACCATCTTCACCACGTCCGCCAGCGAAGGCGCATTCCCTACCGATGCCTGCAGCAACTGCATTTCTGTTGCCTTGTTCAGCCATACCTGCACCAGCTTCTTGGGGCGTGATCCAAGCGATTTGCGCCCGGTAGCCCCGCTACGCATGATCTGCACGAAGTTGCGCAGCATCTTGCCGTTATCGATCACCTGGCCAAACACGGCCGGCAACAGCGCAGCATCCTTGCTGGCCAGCACTGCCGTCAGCAATGCCGGCATATCCTTCATCTGGCCGCGCTGGCGGGCATATATCGCTGTCTTGGCGATGAAGGCCGCATCGACCTCTGCACACAACGCCAACACATCGGCCAGCTGGGCTTCGCCGTTGGCGTAGTAGGTGTGGTTCATGCAACCCGTCACTGCCAGCTGGGCCAGCTTGTGGCGGGCAGAGTAGGCGTATGCCGGGGCATTATTCTGATTCACTGCGGTGGTGGCAGGCAGTGTGGCGAGCAAGGTTTTGAACAGTTGCTGGTTGGCCATTTCGGCATCTCGCTTTCTTCGTTGAGTGCCTACCCTAGTGCAATGGCCGTGCCAGCCCTCCCCACACCCAGAAAATCAAATAGATAACCAATTGATAAATATGATTTATATCCATTTCAAATCCTCTACCTCATCCTGATTTCAGGCCTGCCACCCCCACACATTCTGATACCATAAAATATCAATTTATCTTTCTGGATAAGATCATGCGCAAGACTGTTGCCATCGGCTTCGTGGGCACCGTGCTCGATTACGCCGGCCGTGGCGGGCAGCGCTGGGAAAAATGGCGGCCCACCGTGGGGCTGTGCCAGCAGGAAGACCTGGTGATCGACCGCATCGAGCTGCTGCACGACACGCGCAGCCAGAGCCTGTTCGACCGGCTGAAGCAGGACATCGCCAAGGTATCGCCAGAGACGGAAGTGCGCAGCGTGCTGACCGACCTGCGTGATCCGTGGGATTTCGAAGAGGTGTACGCGGCGCTGCTCGACTACACGCACGGCTACACCTTCGATACCGAGGCCGAGGATTACCTGATCCACATCACCACCGGTACGCACGTGGCGCAGATTTGCTGGTTTTTGCTGGCCGAAGCACGCTACCTGCCCGCCCGGCTGGTGCAGACCTCGCCGCCGCGCAAGAAGGAAGTGGGCGATGTCACCGGCAGTTATGCGGTGATCGACCTGGATCTGTCGCGCTACGACAAGATTGCCAGCCGCTTTGCAGAAGAGCGCGATGAATCGGTATCGTTCCTGAAATCCGGCATTGCCACGCGCAATGCGCGCTTCAACCGCATGATCGAGCAGATCGAACGCGTCGCGGTGCGCTCCAAAGCGCCGATGCTGCTGTGCGGCCCTACCGGGGCAGGCAAATCCTTCCTCGCCCGCCGTATCTATGAAATGAAAAAGGCCCGGCATCAGCTGGCCGGGCGTTTTGTCGAAGTGAACTGCGCCACGCTGCGCGGCGATAGCGCGATGTCCGCGTTGTTCGGCCATGTAAAAGGCGCGTTCACCGGCGCGCAAACCGAGCGTGCTGGCCTGCTGCGCAGTGCCGATGGCGGGTTGCTGTTTCTGGACGAAATCGGCGAGCTGGGGCTGGATGAACAGGCGATGTTGCTCAAGGCCATCGAAGAGAAGCGCTTCTTCCCTTTCGGTAGCGACCGCGAAGTGGACAGCGATTTCCAGCTGATCGCCGGCACGGTACGTGATCTGAAACAGTGGGTGAGTGAAGGCAAATTCCGTGAAGACCTGTATGCCCGCATCAACCTGTGGACCTATGGGCTGCCCGGCCTGGCCGAGCGATCGGAAGACCTGGAGCCCAACCTCGCATTCGAACTGGCCCGCTTTGCACGCGAGCAGGGCGAGCAAGTGCGCTTCAATGCGGAGGCCCGGCAGGCCTACCTGAAATTTGCCACCGCGCCGGGCGCCCTGTGGGCCGGCAACTTCCGCGAGTTGTCCGCATCGGTCACGCGCATGGCCACGCTGGCGGACGGCGGGCGTATCAGTGTGGAATGCGTGCAGGAAGAAATCGGCCGGCTGCAGCAGGCATGGCGCAACACGGTCAGCAGCCCGCTGGATGAACTGCTGGGCGATAGCGCGGCCACGCTCGATCTGTTCGATCGCCTGCAGCTGGAAAACGTCATCGCCGTATGCGGGCAAAGCAGCTCGCTATCGGATGCGGGGCGGCGGCTGTTCGGTATCTCGCGCCAGGAAAAAGCCAAGGCTAACGATGCGGACCGGCTACGCAAGTATCTGGCGCGCTTCGAGCTGGATTGGCAGCAGATCCGCGTGGTCATTGCGTAAACTCGACCCTCTGGCGGCCATCACCCCAGCGCATTCCCGACGCAGCAAAGAAAACGGCCACACCCCGCAAAGAGATGTGGCCGCTGCATGCTTGCGGGCCGCCCCGGCAACGGAGCGGATGCAGGCGTTTACGGGTTGATCAACGGTTTCATCGTGGTGGCAAACGGCCAGCCTTGCGTTTCATCCGTGCCGATCTGCCAGTCGAAGCCACCCAGGATGCCCGGGCTGTTGGCCTTGACCTGGTTCCACGTCGATACGGCCTGGTCAATGCTCATGTAGTTGGTGGCGCTGTTCACGCCGAAACCGATCACCAAGTGGTTGGCGCCAACCAGCGTTACCCATTCCTTGATGTTGTTCACCACATAGGCAGGGTCTGCGAGGTTGGGGCCGTCGTAGTATTGCGGGGCCACGTAGTTCATCGCACCGGCTTGCACCATTGCCTGGCAGAAGGTCTTGTCCACGGCATTCCACGGCGCTGGCGGCGCGGAGATGATGAAGCCCGGATAACGGCGCTTCAGCTCCAGGCTGATCCAGATCATTTCCGCGGTATCCGGCGTCTGGTTACCCTCGAAGGTGTTCCAGTCCAGGCCGTCGAAGCCACCCAGCTGGTTGTAGATGCCTGCCACGCTATCGACGAAGTTCTGCGATTTGGCGCGCGTCGGGAAGCTCATGCCATTACCGGCACCCCCTACCGAGAGGATGATCTTGCGGCCCTGCACACTGCGTGCGTACTGGATGTCCGGCACCAGATTGTCTGCCGCGCCACGCCCGTTGCCCGGCGCATTCCAGATCACCCGGCCGGTCGTTCCCGGCGCGCCACCTTCCGGCACTGCGGCAAACAGGTAGATCAGGTTGTAGTTGGGATGCACATCCTTGATGCGGATCTGCGCTGGCGGCCAGTTGGGCCAGTAGCCACCGACGATCTTCGACAGGTTACCCGGTACCGTGGTCGGCACCACGGTGGGCACGGTGGTCGGCTTCGGTGTCGGTGTGACCGAACCGGTGCCGCAAGTCGTGGGCTGCCAGTAATAAGTGCTGATAGTGGGATCGGTGGCATCGCTGCCATTCGCGCCTACGGCCACTTCCTTGTAGTACAGGCCGTTGGCCGGGTACTTCACGATGGTGCCCAGCGGGTAGTTCACGCCGGTGGTCCAGGTCACGAAGGTGCAAGCCGGTACCGTGGTTGGTATGGCGGTCGGCACCGGTGTTGATGTAGGTGCGGTAGTCGGCCTTGGGGTGGCGCTCGGCACTGGCGTAGCGGTACCGCAGGTTGTGGGCGCCCAGTACCAAGTGCTGATGGTGGGATTGGTGCCGTCGCTACCGTTGCTGGTGACGTTCACTTCTTTATAGAAATTGCCATTGGGCAGGTACTTCACCACCGCGCCCAGCGGGTAGTTCACCCCTGCAGTCCAGTTGGTGAACGTGCAGCCCGGCACCGTGGTAGGCGCAGGCGTGGCGGTCGGCCGCGGTGTTGCGGTCGGGGCTGGCGTGGCCGTAGGAGCAACGGTCGGCTTCGGGGTGGCCGTGGGCACCGGCGTAGCCGGCGTGCCGGACGATGGCCCCAGGTCTTTCCACAGCGTATTGGTGACAGCCGGCGTCCAGCCCGCCCCCACATACGCGGTATGGGTGATCAGTGCCTGGTAATCGCGGCCGTTGTAGCTCACGAAGGTACCGGCGGTATAGGTATTGCCTTCGGCCCAGGCCGGGTAGGCTGCAAGTGCATAGGCGGCAATGGCGGAAGCCGCCAGCGCGCCCAGCGCAAATAGGTGCTTGTTTTTCATCTGCCTCATCCATCCAGGTGGTTTTATGTCGGCACCGCCAGCGGCCAGAACAAACGATTTGGTTTGTTAATCAAGCACGTAGCAGCGCACGCCATATCCTGACTCAGCCCGCCTGCTGCAGAAATGTCTGAATGTGCCATGGGCATTTGTTCGAATTGCGCATACCCCTGCAGGCAAGGCAAACACTTGGCTGCCACGGCAATGCCGGCTGCGAGGGCGGAACGAGGAGCGGGAAGGAAAACCGGATGCGCCAGCCCGACAAACACAGGCAGCGGAAAGCAGACTTGGGGCGAGGCAATGAAAAAGCCCCTGATCAACGTCACCGTTGAATCAGGGGCTTAGTATTGGTTGCGGGAACAGGACTCGAACCTGTGACCTTCGGGTTATGAGCCCGACGAGCTGCCAACTGCTCCATCCCGCGACAGAGAAAGCGATATTAACGTGCCTGGCGGGTTCGGTCAAGCCCTATCGCAGAATACTCACTCCACGAGGTCTTTATAGGCAATCCACGTAGCGTGCCCAAGGATGGGGAAGATCACCGCGAAGCCCACCAGCAAGGTGGCAAAGCCGATCAGTGTCAGTGTCACGATGATGGCAGCCCACAGCAACATGGCCGGCAGGTTTTCTGCCACCACGCGCACGCTGGTCATCATCGCGGTCACCACATCCACTTCGCGATCAGCCAGCATGGGGATGGAAACGGCGGTCAGCGCAAACACGATGCACGACATGATCAACCCGCCCACCACCCAGGCAATGGTGAAGCCTGCGTATTCCCCGGTCAGTGCCTGCAGGAAGCCATCCATGGTGACGGCTTCGCCACCGTAGAACAGCGCAAACAGGATGGCCGATACACGTTCCCACGCGATGGCGATCATGCCGAGGATGGCGCCGAGGAACGCCAGTTGGCCGAAATTCTTCATCAGATCGTGGATCGATTGGGCAAAAGAGGTCTCCCGGCCCTCCTCCCGCTCACTGGTAAGCTCGTAGATGCCTGCGGCGCACAGTGGTGCCAGCAATAAATAACCGGTAACGGAGAATGTCGAAAGGTAGGTGTACTTTGCAGCAATCGCGAGTACCAGCCAGCCTGTCAGTACGGTGAGTACGCCGTAGCCCAGGCTGGGCAGCGGGTGGGCCAGCAAATCCTGCACGGCGCGACGTAACCAGCTGAAAGGACGAGACATTTCCACCTTGCCGGTCTTGGGCAAGCTGAAGTGCTGGTCCAGCGTATCCAGATGCAAATCCATGACTTACCTCCCTTATTATTCGAATGGACGCAACTTGCAGTGCGTTACGAAGATGTAGTCCATTTCAGTGCATGTATGCACCAAAATCAGACGAACGGTATTTGTCAAGATATTTTTGTGCAGTGCAAGATTGCTTATTCCTGTTTTTTTGCTAGCTTAATAAGAAAGCAAAAGGGGGCGCATACGGGCCGGACCATGTCCGCACGCTCGGCTGCCCCTGTTATTAGAGACGCCGGCAGCGCAAACACTCACAAATACGCGCGAGCCGACGCCATGTAATCACTGGGAGGTGCATGGATGCGTGTTTGGCGTAGTGGGGCTCTATTGGCCCTGAGTTCTTCGTTCGCCTGTGCGAACAGCAAGTTCGATTTTCAACCCCCGCAAACCCTGATCGCTCACGATATCCGTGATCTGCATACGTGGATCATGCTGATGATCGTGGTGATCTTCTGTGCGGTATTCGGCGTGATGTTCTACGCCATCTTCAAGCACCGGCGCTCGCTCGGTCATGAGGCCAAACCCTTTCACGAAAACACCGTGGTCGAGATCCTGTGGACGCTGATCCCGGCGCTTATCCTGGTCGGCATGGCCTGGCCTGCCGCCAAGGTGGTACTGGCCCAGAAAGACAGCCACGACGCCACGCTCACCATCAAGGCCACCGGCTACCAGTGGTTCTGGGGCTACGACTACCTGGACAGCGGCTTCGGCTACAAGAGCAAGCTCGTCACCCCGCGCAGCCAGATCGAAAACTACAAGTCGGCTGGCGACGCCAAGGGCGAGCACTACCTGCTTGAAGTGGATGAACCGCTGGTGGTGCCGGAAAAAACCAAGGTGCGCATCCTCACCACCAGTAACGACGTGATCCACTCGTGGGCAATGCCCGCATTCGGCGTGAAGCAGGATGCCATTCCCGGCTTCATCCGCGATACCTGGTTCCGTGCCGAAACCACCGGCGTGTTCCGCGGCCAGTGCTCGGAGCTGTGCGGCCGTGATCACGGCTTCATGCCCATCGTGGTCAAGGTAGTCAGCCAGGCGGAATACAAGGCGTGGGTGAGCAAGAAGCAGGCCGATGCCAAGGCTGCGGCAGACGATCCGAACAAGGTGTGGACCAAGGACGACCTGATCGCCCGTGGCCAGAAGGTATACGAAGCCAACTGCGCGGCCTGCCACAAGGCAGATGGCCATGGCGGTGGCCCGTTCCCGGCACTGGCTGGCTCCAAGATCGCCACCGGCCCCATCGATGGTCACGTGCATATCGTGCTGACCGGCAAGGGTGCGATGCCGGCATGGAACGGTTTGTCCGATACCGAGATCGCCGCCGTCGTCACGTATGAACGCAACAGCTTCGGCAACAAGGTCGGTGACTTCATCCAGCCGAAAGATGTCAAAGCCGCGCGCAAGTAAGGGAGAACAATAAATGTCTGCAGCGACTGAAGCACTGCACCCGGCGGGCCACCCCGCCGATCATGGCCACGAGCACGACCATGATCATGCACACGACCACGCCCACCATGCCCAGACCGGCTGGCGCCGCTGGTTTTACGCCACCAACCACAAGGATATCGGCACGCTGTACCTGTGGTTTGCGTTCACGATGTTCATCATTGGCGGCACCATGGCGCTCGGCATCCGTGCCGAGCTGTTCCACCCCGGCCTGCAGTTCTGGCAGCCGGAGTTCTTCAACCAGCTGACCACGCTGCACGGCGTGATCATGGTGTTCGGCGCGATCATGCCGGCGTTCACCGGCCTCGCCAACTGGATGCTGCCGCTGATGATCGGCGCGCCGGACATGGCGTTTGCGCGGATGAACAACTGGAGCTTCTGGCTGCTGCCACCGGCAGCATTGTTGCTGATCATCTCGCTGTTCGTGCCGGGCGGCGCTGCTGCCGGCGGCTGGACGCTGTACCCGCCACTGTCCATCCAGGGCGGCATGGGCATGGACTTCGCGATTTTCGCGATCCACCTGCTGGGTATCAGCTCGATCATGGGCTCGATCAACATCGTCACCACCGTGCTCAACATGCGCGCACCGGGCATGACGCTGCTGAAAATGCCGATGTTCGCCTGGACCTCGCTGATCACCGCCTACCTGCTGATTGCAGTGGCCCCGGTGCTGGCCGGCGCAGTCACCATGCTGCTGACCGACCGCCATTTCGGCACGCATTTCTTCAAGGCGGCCGGCGGTGGTGATCCGGTGCTGTTCCAGCATATCTTCTGGTTCTTCGGTCACCCCGAGGTGTACATCATGGCGCTGCCGGCCTTCGGCATCGTCAGCCAGATCATCCCGACGTTTTCGCGCAAGCCGCTGTTCGGCTATGTATCGATGGTGTACGCCACCTCGTCGATCGCCATCCTGTCGTTCATGGTATGGGGCCACCACATGTTCGCCGTCGGCATGCCGCCCACCGCGCAGCTGTTTTTCATGTTCATGACCATGCTGATCGCGGTACCGACCGGCGTGAAGGTGTTCAACTGGATTGCCACCATGTGGCAGGGTTCGCTCAGCTTCGAAACACCCATGCTGTTTGCCATCGGCTTTGTCTGCCTGTTTACCGTGGGCGGTTTCTCCGGCCTGGTGCTGTCCATTGCGCCGATCGATACGCAGATGCAGGATACCTATTACGTGGTGGCGCACTTCCACTACGTGCTGGTGGCCGGCGCATTGTTCAGCCTGTTCGGCGCCGTGTACTACTGGCTACCCAAGTGGACCGGCCACATGTACAGCGAGAGGGCCGGCAAGTTCCACTTCTGGTGGTCGATGGTGTGGTTCAACGTCACCTTTTTCCCGATGCACTTCCTGGGCCTGGCCGGCATGCCGCGCCGCATCCCGGATTACCCGCTGCAGTTCACCGATTTCAACTCGGTGGCATCGGTAGGCGCATTCTGCTTCGGCTTGGGCCAGCTGTTCTTCCTCTACAACGTGATCCACACCATCCGTGGTGGCGTGGGGCCGGCTCCGGCCAACCCGTGGGAAGCGCACACGCTGGAATGGGAAGTACCGTCACCGGCACCACACCACACCTGGGAAACCCCGCCGGACGAAGCGCTGGTGCGCAAGGGCTTCGCAGCGCAGGCACTGGAGCACTGAGATGAGCAAGAACGCAAAAACGGCACTGTGGCTGGCAGTGATTGCCATCGCCTTCTTCGTGGCCATCATCATCAAGCAAGCCACACTGGCGAGCTGATGCGATGAACACGCTGGCACATCAGGGCGGCAACGCCGACCGCAGCAAGGCCAACAAGCGGCTGGCAATCAAGCTGGCGCTGGCGGCCGGGCTGATGTTCGGCTTCGGTTACGCGATGTCGCCGATGTACGACCGTTTTTGCCAGTTCATGGGCCTCGACCGTGCACGGCCCGAGCTCGCCGATGTCAACGCGGCCGCCATCCGGCTGGAGTTCGATACCAATATCGCCGACGGCTTGCCGATCCGGGTAGAGGCACTCGAGCCCATCGTGGCGGCACGGCCGGGCAAGCTCATCAAGGCCAAGTTCAGCATTGCCAACAACAGTGACGAAGCGTTGCTGGTGCGGGCGGTGCCGAGCTTTGCCCCGCCGCGCTCGGCCGGCTACCTGACCAAGCTGGAATGCTTCTGCTTCGACTCACTCACGCTGGCCGCACGCGAGCAGCGCGAAGTGACCGTGGTACTGGCGGTGGCCCAGCAACTGCCGGAAGAGCTTGGGGCAGCCACGCTGTCCTACACCTTCCACCGGCTGGAGGGCGAGGTGGCCAAGACCGCGGTCAAGACAGGGAAGAAATCATCATGATCGCGGCCATCAAAGCAGTATTGGCCGCCTTCTTCGGCGTACGCGGACGCGACAACGCCGAGAAACACAAACTCAAGCCCGGCCAGATCATCGCGGCCGGATTAATCTGCGCACTGGTACTGGTATTGCTGGTGCTGTTGCTGGTTCGAACACTGGTGTCAAGCCAGGGAGGCTAGAGGAATGAACGTCGAAAACGGGGTCCACGACCCACATTACTTCGTACCGGCGCCGTCGCGCTGGCCCATCGTCGGCTCCATCGCATTGTTCCTGATGGGCATGGGCGCCGCATTCTGGATGAACAGCGTTGCACCGGGCAAATGGATCTTGCTGGGCGGCTTCGCCATCCTGATCTGGATGATCGTGGGCTGGTTTGGCGACGTGATCCGCGAAGCACAGGCGGGCGATTACGGCCTGCAGGTCGATCACTCGCTGCGCTGGGGCATGAGCTGGTTCATTTTTTCCGAGGTGATGTTCTTTGCGGCGTTCTTCGGCGCACTGTTCTACACCCGCACCATCTCGGTACCCGAGCTGGGTTACTTCTCGCACACGCATGACCTGTTGTGGTCCAACTTCAACGCGGTATGGCCGGCAGCCACCGGCCCCAAGGTCGAGCCCTACCATGTGATGGGCGCATTCGGCCTGCCCGCCATCAACACCGCGCTGCTGCTGACCTCGGGCGCCACGCTGACCTGGGCGCACTGGGGCCTGGTGGAAGGCAAGCGCAGCCATCTCAAGATCGGCCTGCTGGCCACCGTGCTGCTCGGTCTGTCGTTCCTGACGCTGCAAGCGGTGGAATACCACCACGCGTGGACCGAGATGGACCTGCACCTGTCATCCGGTGCGTATGGCGCTACCTTCTACCTGCTGACCGGTTTCCACGGCATGCACGTGCTGGTGGGCACCATCATGCTGATCACCATGCTGGGCCGTACGCTCAAGGGCCACTTCACCGCGGCGCACCACTTCGGCTTCGAAGCCACCGCGTGGTACTGGCACTTTGTCGACGTGGTGTGGCTGATCCTGTTCGTGTTCGTGTACTGGCTGTGAACACCTGACACCGGGCCATGCCGCAAGCGTGGCCCGGGTCTGCACCGCGCGATCAAAGCCCGTGCGGGGTGATCCAGCCCATGTACGACGCCAGCATCAGTAGCAGAAAGATAAAGATGGACAGCCCTATGCGCCAGGTCAGCGCCTTGACCAACTTGGGCGAACCCGAAGGGCCACGCACCAGTTGCAACAGCGCACTGCCTAGCACCGCCAGCACCACCAGCAGCAAAATTACGATGAGCAGTTTCATGGGCAGTCTTCCTTCATCCGGCGTCATTGAATCGTCACACGCTAGCACAGCGCCAGCCGCACCGCACGGTGCGCGCAGCAAACCGTGGCTGCTGTATGCGCTGATCGCGCTGACGCTGGCGCTGGGCGCATGGCAAGCCTGGCGTGCGCATTACAAGCAGACGCTGGCCGATGCCTATGCCGTGCAGCAAGGCCTTACGCCGCAAGCTTGGGCCGGTGGCAGCGTTGCAGACTGGCAGCGGCTGCAGCCGCTGGGCCACTGGCTGGCCGCACAAACCTTTCTGCTGGCACCGCGCTACCGCAACGGCGTGCCCGGTAGCGAGGTGATCACGCCGCTGCAGCTGGCCAAAGGCGACATCGTGCTGGTAAACCGCGGCTGGCTGGCAGATGGCAAGCCCCAACCGGCGCTGCCGGCAACATTGCCGCAACTGGAAACCCAGCCATGGCCGCGTTTCTTCGAGCTGGGGCCCACGCCCAGCGAAGGCCGCAAATTGCAGAACCTGACCCCCGAACGCGCTGCCGCGCTCACTGCACTGGCGCCGGCGGTTGCGTACACCCACCAGATCAGCGGTGCCGATGATGGCCTGCTGCGCGACTGGGCCAAGCCCGATTTCAAGGTCGCCCGCCACCTCGGCTACATGCTGACCTGGTGGGCGTGCAGTCTTTGCGGCGTACTGTTGCTGCGCCGCCTGAGCAGAGGAAAAACCCGATGACCATGCCACCGCGCACTGAAAAGAAGAAAAACGGCCGCCTGGTATTGCTGGCCATGTTTGCCATGGCCGCCTTCCCCATCCTGGCCGCGCAGGCCGCCTATCAATGGTGGCGCCCGGCCGGCGGGCAGACCTTCGGCCGCCTGATCGCCCAGCCGGCGGCGCCCAAGGCCGAGCAATGGCGGCTGGTCAGCGTGGCCAGCGATTGCGGCAACGGCTGGCAGGACCTGCTGCTGGCCAGCCGGCAGCTGCGCCTGGCACAAGGGCAGGAAAGTGATCGCATCACCCGCGCCACCAGTGGCAGCTGCAGCGATGCCGGCCTTGCCGCGTTGCCCGCCAACGCCAACCTGGCCACCCCCGGCCTCTACCTCGTAGACCCACGCGGCAACGCCGTCACCCATTACACGCCGGCGCAGCTGGCCAGCGATGCAGACCGCCGCAAGGTGCTGCAGGAAATCGGCAAGCTGCTGAAGAACAACAAGGGCCTGGGCTGATGAAAGTGCTGCGTATCGTGCTGTGGTTCACCGTGGCGTGGACGTTTTGCCTGGCGATGCTGGGCGCGTATGTACGGCTGTCCGATGCCGGCCTTGGCTGCCCGGATTGGCCCGGCTGCTACGGCCGTATCACGCCGCCGGAAGAACACCATGAAATTGCCCATGCCGAGAAACACTTCGGCGGCGATGTCGACCCGTCCAAGGGCTGGAAGGAAATGGCCCACCGCTATGCGGTGGGTGGCCTGTCCTTCCTGCTGCTGGGCGCGCTGATCCTGGCCGCAGTCAAGCGCAAGGAGTTGGGCATCAACGCCGCCATGCTGGCCGCGCCTGTGGCAGTGATCATTTTCCAGGCACTGCTGGGCATGTGGACAGTCACGCTCAAGCTGATGCCCATCGTGGTCACCGCGCACCTGGTGGGCGGGCTGACCTTGCTGGCGACCATCAGCATCCTGGCCAGCCGCGCCAGCCTGCCCACGCAAACCCTCGCATCGCGCGGCTGGGTAGGGCTGGCACTGGCTGCCGTTGCCATCCAGGTGGTACTGGGTGGCTGGGTCAGCAGCAACTACGCCGGCCTCGCCTGTGATGGCTTCCCCGCCTGTCGCGGCAGCTTTGCCGCACCGGCTGGCCTGCTGGAAGCGCTGCACCCGGACCGCCCGCTGGGGCTGACCGCCGACGGCGCACCACTGACCATCGATCACCTCGCCGCCATCCACTGGCTGCATCGGCTGGGTGCGCTGATCGTCACCGTCGTCGTCGGCACGCTGGCGTGGTCATTGCGCCAGGCACGCCCGCGTTGGGCGCTGCTGCTGGGCAGCGCACTGCTGCTGCAACTTGCCCTTGGCGTGATCAACGCCGTGTACGGCCTGCCGCTACCGGCTGCCGTTGCCCATAACGGTGGTGCCGCCATCCTGGTGGTACTGCTGACTGCCCTGCTTGCTTCAACCCGTACGGAGAAGACCCATGCAAAGTTTAAGCCTGAGCTCGCGCTCGCTCGCTGATCTGTGGGCGCTGGGGAAACCCAAGGTCGTCTCGCTCATCGTATTCTGCGCCGCAGTCGGCGCCGCCATGGCGCAGCCGCGCTGGCAGGATCTGCCACAACTCACGCTGGCACTGGTCGGCATCGGCCTGATCGCCATGGGTGCGGCGGCGATGAACTGCCTGTTCGAGCGCGACAAGGATGCCAACATGAGCCGCACCCGGGCCCGCCCGCTGGTACGCGGCGTGGTTGGCGCACCGGAAGCAGCCGCCTACGCCGCCGTCACCACGCTCAGCGGCACCTGGCTGCTGCTGGTATTCGCGAACCCGCTCACCACGATACTGACGCTGGCCACCTGTTTTGGCTATGCAGTGGTGTACACGCGCTGGCTCAAGCCGGCCACGCCGCAGAATATCGTGATCGGCGGCGCTGCCGGCGCCATGCCGCCCATCCTGGGCTGGGCAGCCGCCAGCGGCCATGTCACCGCCGAAGCCACCGTACTGTTCCTGATCATCTACACCTGGACCCCGCCGCACTTCTGGGCGCTGGCGCTGTACCGCAAGCTCGATTACGCCAAGGCCGGCCTGCCCATGCTGCCCAATACGCATGGCAACGAGTTCACGCGGTTATCCATCCTGCTTTACACCTTCGTGCTGGCCGCCGTCACACTGATCCCGTTCGCGCTGCAATGCTCGGGCTGGCTCTACCTGGCCGCGGCAATCTGGCTGAACGGCGGTTTCATCGTCCGCGCATGGAAGCTCAACCGCAATTACAGCGACGAAGCATCGCGCGCGCT
The DNA here is from genome assembly GCF_009848685.1 of Andreprevotia sp. IGB-42. GTDB lineage: Bacteria > Pseudomonadota > Gammaproteobacteria > Burkholderiales > Chitinibacteraceae > Andreprevotia. The sequence continues at coordinate 18,993 of NZ_WXTX01000011.1, read as the reverse complement.
GTTCCTGTTCTCGATCCGCTACCTGACTTGGCTGTTTGCCGCACTGCTGGTGGACCGGCTGGCTACGCTGTTCCTTTTTTAAACATCAGGAAAACGCAAACCTGCCAGCGGATAGACGCCAGTGCTGCAAATGAAAAAGCCCCGCATCACCGCGGGGCTTTTTCATGCGGGCACTTATATATAAGTGCGATAGCTATGTGTTCCATCACGCTGGCGTTACACCGACCAATCGACGATGCCGGTATACGCGGTCAACAGCACGATCACGCCAAAAGCGATGCGGTACCACGCGAATGCGATGAAGGTATGCGTGGAGATGAAGCGCAACAGTGCGCGCACAGCGATGAACGCAAACACGAAGGATGCCACGAAGCCCACCGCAAACACGCCCGCATCGCCTGCATCCAGCGCATGACGATGCTTGAACAGGCTGTAGAGCGATGCAGCACCCAGCGTGGGGATGCCCAGGAAGAACGAGAACTCGGTCGCCGCCTTGCGCGACAGACCAAGGAACAGGCCGCCGATGATGGTGGCGCCAGAGCGGCTGGTGCCCGGGATCAGTGCCAGGCACTGGCACAGGCCCACTTTCAGCGCGTCTTTCAGGCTCAGCTCGTCCACCGTTTCCACGGTCACCGTATGCTGGCGTTTTTCCGCCCACAGGATGATGAAACCGCCCACGATGAAGGCAATGGCGACCGGCACCGGGTTGAACAGCACGGCCTTGATCTGCTCGTTGAACAATTTGCCGAGGATGGCGGCAGGGATGAAGGCAATCAGCACCGCCAGCAGCAAATTGCGCTCGCTGCCCGGCCTGGCACTGCCTGCCAGCGTATGGCCGATCTTGGCGCGATATTCCCAGACGACTGCCAGCATGGCACCCAGCTGGATGAATACCTCGTAGACATCGCGCTTGTCCTTGCTGAGGAAGTTCAGCAAATCACCGGTCAGAATCAGATGGCCGGTGCTGGAAATGGGCAGAAACTCGGTAATGCCCTCGACGATGCCCATGATGAGCGATTTGCACAGCAACAACAGATCCATGTCCGATCCTCGCAAAGAAGTGCGGGGATTATATCGGTCAGCTTCGTGTAGCACCCCGGCAAGATTGCCGCGGATGCGTTACCAAATGCACCGGCAATCATCTTCAGCCAGCCCATGACAGAGGAATCAGTGTTTCGCCTACACCATGGTGAATTTTTCACAAATTGCCCGGGAACTACCCAATCATCCCGACGTCTGACCTTGTGTGCGATGTATTGCGCATTTTTGCTCATCTCCTCCCTGATAACGGGTGCCTCAACCAGGCGCCCGTTTTTTTTTGACCGGCTGGCCTGCCCTACCATCCGTCAGTCACGGTGATGGGATAGCAGTGTACGCAATGCTTCGGCGATGCCTGGGTCCTCCACGCTTTGCGCCAAGCCTTCCAGCGCTGCCATCGCACCGCCAGACAGGTGCAAGTCCTTGGTCTTGCTGGACTTTTCCAGCTGCAGCGCCACTTGCACCTTCGGGGTAATTACGCTAACTTGCCAGCCAACCGCTGCCAGTTTTGCAATCAGCGCTGGCCCCGCCAGCCGTACCCTTGCAGCAGCGGCAGATGAATTCACTCCGATCAACAGTTCATTGCCGGCCGGGCGGCTGGTATCGAGCGTGGCATTGAGGCAGGCCGAGGCCAGTTCATGCGGCAGCGCAACGCGCACCGCATCGATCAGGCGATTGAGTTCCGCCACCTTGGCAACAAGACGCAGCAGCTCCCTGTCCTTGCCGATGAAGGCCGGATAAGCCGGTTTCTGGCGCGACTTGCTGTTCATGATCGTGTGCATATCCAGGATGAAAGATTGAACATTATTCTCGTTTCCAACCGCCTGACCAATGCGGTGACACTTGGCCCGCGTGCGTTGTGGCTGGCCGGTATCGGCATGGCACTGACACTGCTGGCGGCCGGCATCGGCATCGGTAGCCTGTTCGGCGGCACCCGGGTGCAACCGCTGTGGCATTTCAGCAAGGCCACCCGCCAGGTCGATATCGATGCGCTGGCCGTCAAGCTGGGCGAGCTGCAGGCCAAGCTCACGCGTATCGACGGACTGGCCCAGCAAGTCGGCACCAAAACCGGTATCGATGTCAAACCCTTCCTCTCCAGCCAGCCAGCGCCACGCGGCGGCCTCGATAGCCGCGGCCGGGCGATGAGTGCAAGCGAGCTTGCTGGCGCCCTGTCACAGGCAGACAGGCAGGCTGGCGCATACCTGGATCAGCTGACGCTGTCGCAATCGACGCTGCTGGGCAATATCGCGTGGCAATTGCCCACGCATGCGCCACTGGCCGGCGGCTTGCAATCATCCAGCTTTGGCTGGCGTATCGATCCGTTCAACGGGCACCAGACTTTCCATGAAGGCATCGACTTCGTGGGCGAGACCGGCACCGCCATCCATGCCGCCGCAGCAGGCACGGTGGTGTATGCGGCCTTCCACCCCCAGTATGGTAATATGGTCGAGCTTGACCACGGCAATGGTTTGACCAGCCGTTATGCCCATGCCAGCAAATTGCTGGTACAGGAAGGCGAGACCATCAAGGTCGGCCAGGCAGTTGCTGAACTGGGCAGTACCGGGCGGTCCACCGGGCCGCACCTGCACTTCGAAATCCGTTACAAGGGTGTGGCGCAGAACCCGCTACGCTTCATCACCACGGCGAATGTGCCGGTGCTGGCAACCAGCCAGTCCAGCGACTGAGTCAGTCAGGCAGGGATGGAAATCGGCGGCACTATCCCCATATGGGACAGACCGACGTATACGAGACAGGCGGCGGACAGGGCAACCTTTCCGCCGTTGTTGTAACTAAAAAACAGACTCCGCCAAGCGCGCGGGAAACCCGGTAACGCAACCATGATCAGCACTCTGCTCAAGAAAGTTTTCGGTAGCCGTAACGACCGCCTGTTGAAGGACTACCGGTCCATCGTCGGCAAGATCAACGCGCTTGAGCCGCAAACCGCCGCGCTGTCCGACGAAGCGCTGCGCGCCAAGACCGACGAATTCAAGGAGCGCGTGACCAAGGGCGAATCGCTCGATGCGCTGCTGCCGGAAGCGTTTGCCGTCTGTCGCGAAGGCGCCAAGCGCAGCCTGAACATGCGCCACTTCGATGTGCAGCTGATCGGCGGCATCACGCTGCATCAGGGCAAGATTTCCGAAATGCGTACCGGTGAAGGCAAGACACTGGTTGCCACCTTGCCCGCCTACCTGAATGCATTGTCCGGCAACGGCGTGCATGTGATCACTGTCAACGATTACCTGGCACAGCGCGATGCCGGCACCATGGGCCAGCTGTTCAGCTTCCTGGGCCTGACCTGCGGCGTGAACCTGGGCCAGATGCCGCACGATGCCAAGCAGACCGCCTACGGTTGCGACATCACCTACGGTACCAACAACGAATTCGGTTTCGACTACCTGCGCGACAATATGGTGTTCTCGGCCCAGGAGCGCGTGCAGCGCGGCCTGTCGTTCGCCATCGTCGATGAAGTCGACTCCATCCTGATCGATGAAGCACGTACCCCACTGATCATCTCCGGCCCGGCCGACGACAGCATCGACATGTACATGGCGATGAACAGCCTGCCGCCCAAGCTGGTGCGCCAGCCGACTGAAGAAGGCGAGGGCGATTACTGGGTGGATGAGAAATCCAACACCGTGTTGCTCTCCGAAGCCGGCCACGAACACGTAGAAGCCATCCTGACCGAAATGGGCCTGCTGCCGGAAGGCGACAGCCTGTACAACGCAGCCAACATCAGCCTGATGCATCACATGTACGCGGCGCTGCGCGCGCACACGCTGTTCCACAAGGACCAGCATTACGTGGTGCTCGATGGCGAAGTGGTCATTGTCGACGAATTCACCGGCCGCCTGATGGCGGGCCGTCGCTGGTCGGAAGGCCTGCACCAAGCAGTGGAAGCCAAGGAAGGCGTGGAAATCAACCAGGAAAACCAGACCCTGGCAACGATCACGCTGCAGAACTACTTCCGCATGTACGGCAAGCTGGCCGGCATGACCGGCACTGCCGACACCGAAGCCTACGAATTCCAGCAGATCTACGGCCTTGAAACCGTGATCATCCCGACTAACCGCCCGATGGTGCGTCAGGACAAGCAGGATCAGGTTTTCAAGACCAACAATGAAAAGAACAACGCCATCATTGCCGACATCAAGGGCTGCGTTGAACGCGGCCAACCGGTGCTGGTGGGTACGACGTCGATCGAGCAATCCGAACTGCTGTCCAACATCCTGAAAAAGGATGGCATCGAGCACAACGTGCTGAACGCCAAGCAGCATGCGCGTGAAGCAGACATCGTGGCGCAGGCCGGCAGCTCGGCGCAGGTCACCATTGCCACCAACATGGCCGGCCGTGGTACCGACATCGTGCTGGGCGGCAATATCGAACGCGAAATCCGTGCGATCGAGCACGACGAAACGCTGGATGAAGTGAGCAAGCGTAGCCAGATCGCCGCACTCAAGAGCGAATGGCAGGTACGTCACGATCAGGTGCTGGCCGCGGGTGGCCTGCATATCATCGGCTCGGAGCGCCACGAATCACGCCGTATCGACAACCAGCTGCGCGGCCGTTCCGGTCGCCAGGGTGACCCGGGTTCCAGCCGTTTCTACCTGAGCCTGGAAGACCCGCTGCTGCGTATCTTCGCCGGCGAGCGCGTTGCCTTCGTGATGGACAAGCTGAAGATGCCGGAAGGCGAGCCGATCGAAGCCGGTATCGTGTCGCGCGCGATCGAATCCGCGCAGCGCAAGGTGGAAGGCCGCAACTACGACATGCGCAAACAGCTGCTGGAATACGATGATGTATCCAACGAGCAGCGCAAGGCGATCTACAGCCAGCGTAACGAGCTGCTGGAATCGGACGACGTATCCGAAACCATCGCCGCGATGCGCGACGGCTTCTTTGCCGACCTGGTGGAGCAGTACATTCCTGCCGGCGCCATGGAAGAACAATGGGATCTGTCCGGCTTGGAGAAAGCGCTGGCCGACGTGGGCATCGAAGCCCCGGTGGCGGAATGGGTGAAAGCCGATGCCACGCTGGCAGACGACGGCATCCGTACCCGCGTACAGCAGATGGCCGCCGAGTTCTACGCCGCCAAGGTGGAGCTGGCCAGCGAGCAGACCTTCCGCCAGTTCGAACGCTCGGTACTGCTGCAGCATCTGGATCAACACTGGCGCGAGCATCTGTCCGGCCTGGATCATCTACGCCAGGGTATCCATCTGCGCGGTTACGCGCAGAAGAACCCCAAGCAGGAATACAAGCGCGAAGCGTTCGAGCTGTTCGAATCGCTGCTGGGCGCCGTCAAGCGCGATGTGGTGCAGATCATCATGAACGTGCAGGTACGCAACCAGGCCGATGTGGATGCCGTGGCGCCGCAAAGCGTGGCCGCTGCCGACCTGCAGTATCATCACGACGATCTGCAGGCATTGCTGGCCAGCGGTGATGACAGCAAGATCCAGGAAGCGCTGATGGCAATGGCTGCGGCGCAAGGCGCACCGGACTACAAGTTTGCCGGTATCGGCCGTAATGATCCTTGCCCGTGCGGCAGCGGTCAGAAGTTCAAGCAGTGCCATGGCCGCCTTGCCTGATTGCACGGCAGCAACATGAAAAACGCCCGGGAAACCGGGCGTTTTCTTTTTGGGCAGCAACCACCTGCCTGGCCTGAATCAGCCGGCATGCCGCATCGGCACAGGGCGAGCCCGTTGTACGCGATCGATCAGCGGCCAGCCAGCAATGGCCGGCGGCTGATCGATCAGGATGTGCTGCCGCCGCTGCGCCAGCACACGCCCGCCTCAATGTGCTGGCTGAATTGCCCATTGCGGCAATGGCTGCTCGTCTGCCACTGGCTGCCTATCGCTGAGCACCGGATTGAGCACGGGTACCGGCACGGTACTCCTGTTGCGCTGCGTGCCGTGCAGTACTGAACCATAACGCGCAAACGGCAACAGCAAGCCGGCCCAGTCGTTGTAATCGCGGATCACGGTGTCACTGGTTTCGATGTCGACGTCGTAACTGTATGCGGCGAGATCGCTCAGGTAGTTGCCGTTCCAGTCCGCATAGACATTGGCATAGGCACCACGCCCCAGCAGCTTGCTTTCCTGCAGCGCATTCTTGTCCAGCGGCATGCTGCCGCCATCCGAGTAATCGATGCGCATGTCCGGATCGCACGCGTCGTAACGCATGCCGCAACGGTCGCGGTACGGGCCAAAGCCCTTTAGCGCGTAATAGCGCTGCACTGCGTCGTCGCGCATCACGTCGTTGCCCACGCCCTGGATCTGGAACAGGTAGTTCATCACGCTGACGTAATTGGGCTTGTTGTTGATGCCGTCGTTGCCACCGTGAAACAGCCCGAGGTTGTGGCCCAGCTCGTGCATCAGCGTACCGGCCTGGAAATTGATCAGCATTTGTGTGCTGGTCGAATCAGCGGTGTTCAGGCCCCAGCCACCCAATGTCACGATGAAATCATTGCCCGGCATTTCGGCGCGCCCGGAGCTGCCGCCCCCGCCGTCCGTATTCTGCGAATTGCCGAATAGCGCATAGTGGAATGTCTGCCGGCGGCGCAGATCCATGAATTGCTTGCTGTCGAACAGCGATTTGCAGCTGTCGCTGCTGGCAGCGTCGAGACTGCTGCACAGCGAGAACGGAATCTGCCGCCCGCCACCCAGGTTGAAGTCGGCCGGATACACGTTCGGATTGAACAACGGCCCGACATCGAAGTGCACGGCAATGTTGTGGCTGGCAAATGCCGCCACCACCTTTTGCAGTGCTTCGCGGCGTGGCGTCACGGCCGGGTCACTACCCTGCATCCAGTCGATCTGGATGAACAGGTCGCGCTTGCCTTGCCGCGCGCCCAGCGCGTAGTAGTTGATACCGTTGTAGCTGCCGCCAGGCAGCTTGGCGTTATCGGGAATGCCGTCATCGTCCGAATCGATAGCCGTTGGCAGCACATCATTGGGGCCGCCGGGGGTGGAAAACGGGATCAGCTTCCAGTCTGCCGCGGAATGGGTATCGGGCTGCAGCGGGAACGGCCGCACCAGCGCCTTGCCGGTGCCGCTCTGCCCGGTCGGCAGATAGGGCACATTGCTGCCAGCCCATGCGGCTGGCGTATTGGGCGGCGTGGCTTCATCGCCAAAGCGGACGAAATCGATGGTGGTGCCGGCGCTGGACACCAGCTCGACAAAACCGCTGCTACCCCATTGCGGATAGCTGTACACATCATTGGCATACACCAGCTGCGCGCTGTTATAGGGCTGCGGGTCGGTGGTGGCGGCAATCACCAGGAAGCCCTGTGCAGGCACCACCGTGCCAGCCGGAATCACGAACTGGTTCAGCGGGCATGGTGGCAGGCAGTTGTAGCTGCTGCGGGTACGCACGCTGGCGCCCCCCAGCGGGTAGGCGGTATCGCCCCGGTTGTAGATTTCCAGCCATGCGCCATCGGCCGGGGCGTTGCTGGTGGCGATTTCGCTGATCACCAGCCCGGAAAAATCGGCCGGCGCTGGTGTAGGCACTACCGTCGGTTGCACCAGGCAATCGCTGGCGATCTGCCATGGGCCCCATTGCCCGGCATCGGCCGGGTTGTCGCCCTGCGTCCACCACTTGGCGATGTAGACGGTGCCATTGACGGTTACCCGCTGACCGGTGCCATATGCGGTGCCGGCCACCCATGCCGCCGCCTGGCAATTGCCCGGCGGCGCAGTGGGTACGGGTGGCGGTGTTGTCGGCACGCTGCTGGGAACCGGGGTGCCGGTGGGCGCCGGCGTGGCAATCGGGCGCGGCGTACTGGAAGGCAATGGCGTAGCGGGAGGCTGCGTAGGCAACGGGGTTACCGTTGGAATGGGCGTCGGGGCTGGCGGGGGCTGTGTCGGCACTACTGCGCTGCTGCATAGGCCCAGGTCTTGCCACAAGGTGGGCGTATCGCGCGGCGTCCAGCCGGCACCCACATAGGCGGTGTGATTCACCTTGGCCGAATAGTTATGGCCGAGGTAGGCTGCCAGCTGACCAATCGTATAGTTGGCCCCTTCCTGCCAGCCAGGCTGGCATGCAGGATCTGCTGCATGCGCCGGTGCCAGCAAGAAGCCCAGAACCGCTGCGGCGCAGCTGCCCTGCAGGCGGGATTTTGTAGATAGGATGTGCACGTGTAGCTCCAATAATGGGGCGTTTCATTTCACGTCTCCTTCCTCGTGGAATTTGTGCATTGCATCATTTTTTATGGGAATGTTGCTTAGTTTGAGTGTGCAATGCAACAAATAAATAAAAACCCTGATGTCTGTAGCCCAGCCCGTCCGCGCAACATGGTAAGCATCGATGATCGTGCAGCGCACTCGCCGTGCCGGATGGAAGAGGAAAGCAGCGCCCGGGCGGCGGGTTGGACCCCATGCCCCTGGCGCCTTTGTGCAACGGATGGTGCAGCTCGGGGATGAACTGCAGGCGTGCTTGCCCACCTCCGCCCAAGCCACTAGATTGGAACGGTATGGGCCGATAGCTCAGCCGGGAGAGCGCCGCGTTCGCAATGCGGAGGTCGGGAGTTCGATCCTCCTTCGGTCCACAATTCCCGTGCGCCCGACAGCTTCATCAGCCGTTTTCTGCAATCCGGCGCAAAGCACGCCGGCAATCATTGAATGGCAGCTTGGCTCAGCAGTTGATCACGCCTGCGTATCAGCATATCCGGATTGCTGCGATACGCCGACGGGCTATTGGCCAAGGCTGCCAGCGTGGCAAATTCCGCGGATGATAATTGCGATAGCGGCTTGCGGAAACGGGCCTGCGCCTCTGCAGAAAAACCGTCATGCCCCTCGCTCATGGTTCCGTTCGAAACGAGCAGCGCCATCCGGTCACGTTCGGATAAATGGAGCTGGCAAAGCCATCCCCATGCAATCAGCGAGGCATTCCAGCCCAAGCCACCCGGCGTAGGCACCCGCAGTTGATGCAGCAACGTACGGGCAAGGACGGCATCGCCGTTTCCGTTCATCGAAATGTGCAGCAAGCGGATGAATTCGGGCGAAAGCGCCCGCTCATCCGCGCTGGCCTGCGCCAGCAGTGCATCGATGACCGGGCGACGGCTCTGGAATTCCCGGACGTCATAGCGGATAAAGCACAGCAACAGTGCCAGCAACACGATGCCCAGGAATGCAGTGGATACTTTGGCAAAAAAACGCATGGACGAACGAATGCCTTGCAACATCAGCAGGAAGAACGCCATCGTAGCGCCGCAGGCCGGCTTATCCCAGCACTGGCCGTGCAGTGTCCGGCATGGCTACAGCAACGCCAGGCAGTCGCGCAGTACCATGGCCGAAGAACCGGCCACGCATTCCTGCGTACCAGGCCCGTGATACGCAGCCCCGCCGGCATGCAGGCTGGATCAGCAGACGGGTAAGCAGGGCTGCTTGTATTGCCACCCGCTGCCGGATGCAACAAAGCACCAATCACATCCACACACTGGCCTGCTAACATGCGCAGCGTTGATCCAGGCACCAGATCGATCTTCCTTCAACAGCATCCAGCGCACCCGGTACCTGCAATGCAAGACATCCCAGGCAAGATGGCAAAATTCCATGCACTGATCCCATGGCGCTGGCTGTTCGGCATCTGCCTGTGTTGCGTGCTGGTGCTGGCGTTGATCCCGTCGACAGCATCACCGTCCACCGGCTGGGATAAAAGCAACCATCTGCTGGCCTTTGCGGTGCTAACTTTTCTGGCACGGCGTGCCTGGCCGGGCCGCACCTGGCCGGTGTTGCTGGGGCTGGTGGCATTTGGCGGGCTGATCGAAATCTTGCAGGCTTTCACGCCAGACCGCTCTGCGGACTGGGATGACCTGCTGGCAGACAGCATCAGCATTGCCGCCATGTGGCTGATCGACATGGCTCTGATGCGCGCGCTGGCACTGCTGCGGAAATACCGGCCGGCCTGATGCACCAGCGCAGGGCTGGATATGCCTGCCCTGCCGACAAGCCCATTTAGCCCTTCCGCTCGCGTACAAGCCCGGGATTTCCCCAGCGTGCCGTGGCAGATTGCGCATGCCCTTGTCGTACAAGGGAAAATGCTTTTTTATATCAAAAATTCATATAAAACCAAGAATAAATAATTATTTCCCATTCATGATCGTCGGTAACCTTGTGAGCTCTGATTAGCAACGCTGCAGTGCACCCCATTGCAGCGCCCCACCTTCAGCCCTCACAAGGAGCTAGCCATGAAATTTTCCATTGCCCTCGCCATCGCTGCATTGGCCACCTCGCTACCTGCGCTGGCAGACCGCCTCGACGATATCCAGAAGGCCGGCGTGCTGCGTGTAGCCGCATTCGACAGCAACCCGCCGTTTGGCTTCCTGGATGGCAAAACCCGCCAGATCAGCGGCCTGGATGTTGACGTGGCACAAGCCATTGCCAAGAAAATCGGCGTGAAGCTGGAACTGGTGCCCACCAACCCGGCCAACCGCATTCCACTACTGGTGGCGGGCAAGGCCGACCTGGTGGCCGCCAATTTCACCGTCACCGATGAGCGCCGCAAGCAAGTTGATTTCAGCCTGCCGTACTTTGCCAGCGGCCAGCAGTTCATTGCACGCAAGGGCATCCTGAAAACGCCGGAGCAACTGGCCGGGCTGCGCGTAGGCGTGGACAAGGGCACCACACAGGAAATCCACCTGCGCGAGAAGTATCCGCAAACCACGCTGGTAGCCTACGACGACACCCCGCTGGCATTCACCGCGCTGCGTAACGGCAATGTGCAGGCGATCAGCCAGGATGGCTCCAAGCTCGTCGCCTTGCTGGCACAGGCGCCAGACAAGCAGAAGTACGAGCTGGCGCCGTTCACGCTCACGCGTGAATACCAGGCCATCGGCGTCCCCAAGGGCGAAACCCGCCTGGTGAGCTTGGTGAACGACACGCTGAAAGAGCTGGAAAAATCCGGCTCCGCCAAAACGATTTACGAGCGCTGGTTCGGCCCGGATACCAAGCAGCCACTGCCGCGCGATTTCAAGATCGGCGATCAATCCTAAGTTGTCTGTACCCGCAGCGCCGCTGGTGACCCCGGCGGCGCTGCATCTTTTGCCCGGCGGTTTATCCCTGCCGCCATCCGGAACGGAATCAAGCCATGCCCTCACCCCCTGCCTGGCTGGGCCATAGCTGGCTAGCCCCCCAATACCTGGGGTGGCTAGGCCAGGGCCTGCTGCTGACTGCGTGGCTGGCATTGCTGGTGTGCGTGCTCGGCACGCTGCTGGGCATTGTGCTCACCGCGCTGGCCGATAGCCAGCACAAGGCGCCGCGTTATGTGGCGCAACTCTTCCTCACTGCCCACCGCAACACCCCGCTGATGGTGCAACTGCTGCTGTGGTACTTCGGCATGCCCAGCCTGCTGCCGGAATCCGCATTGATGTGGCTGAATGCACCGCATGCATTGGCGCTGCCATTCGGCCTGCAACTGCCATGGCCATCGTTCGAGTTCCTGGCCGCCTTGCTGGCGCTGTCCTGCTATGGCGCCAGTTTCATTGCCGGTGAACTGGCTGCCGGCCTGAATGCCGTGCCGCGCGGGCAACGCGAAGCGGCCAAGGCGCTGGGCTTGACTGCGCTGCAGGCGTTTCGCTGGGTGATCCTGCCGCAAGCGCTGGTGATCGTGCGCCGGCCGCTGCTGGGACAATACACCGGCATCATCAAGAATACTTCGCTGACCATGGCCATCGGCGTGGCCGAGCTTTCCTACCGCTCGCGCCAGGTGGAAAGCCAGACACTGCTGACCTTCCAGGCGTTCGCCGTCGCCACCGTGCTGTACCTCGCGCTGATCCTGCTGTGGCAACTGGCCGGCAGGAGCCGTGAGCCCGCATGGCGGGGTGCGCGATGAATACGCAGCTGATTGCCGATAATATCGATTACCTGCTGATCGGCAACTGGGCCAATGGCCAGCCGGGCGGATTGGCGCTGACGCTCTTCCTGGCCGTGGCCGCTGGCAGCATTGCATCACTACTGGGCCTGGCTGGCGGCATCGCGCTGACCATGGGACAGCCCGGCTTGCGCCGCACGCTGGAGGCAGTGATCGCCGTGCTGCGCGCCATCCCGGTCATGATGCTGATTTTCTGGTGCTACTTCCTGCTGCCCATTTTGCTGGGCATCGATGTACCGGGCATCGCCACGGTGATTGCCGCGCTGGCACTCATCAGCGCCGCGTATCTGAGCCAGTCGGTATACGCCGGCATTGCGGCCATCGGCCACGGCCAGTGGGCGGCCGGGCAGGCATTGGGGCTGGGCCGCTGGCAGACACTGCGCTGGGTGATCCTGCCGCAGGCATTGCGCGTGATGTTGCCGTCCTTCATCAACCAGTGGATCACGCTGATCAAGGATACGTCGCTGGCGTATGTGGTGGGCGTGGCCGAGCTGACTTTCGTTGCCACGCAGGTTAACAACCGCGAGCAGATCTATCCGCTGGAAATCTTCGGCATGATCGGTCTCGCTTACTTCATCGTATGCAGCACGCTGGCGTGGCTGGGTAGCCGGCTGGCGCGGCGCTGGCAACCGGTTTGATCTGTGCCGCACCTACCCGCCGGCAGCACCGGCATGTTCGGCAGGTGGCAACGCCCGTATGATGTCGCGATTCATCAATTTGCCTGTTGATCTTGCCATGCGTCATCCGTTCCGCAGCCCGGCCTGGGCGTTTGTCCTGCTTGCACTGCTGCTGACCTGTGTGGGGCTGCAGCCCGCGCGGGCTGCCGGGCAGGAAGCCCAGCAGGTATTCCACCGCTACAAGGATGCGGTGGTGCAGATCCGCATCATCGACAAGCGCAGCGGCAACCGCGTGTCGCTGGGCACCGGCTTTGCCGTCGATGACCAGGGGCACGTGGTTTCCAACTTCCACGTGATCTCGGCAGTGGCGTATCACCCGGAATGGAACCGCATCGAAGCGGTCAGCGCTGGCGGCACGGTCACGCCGCTGGCGGTGGTCGGCTTCGATGTGGTGCACGATCTGTCGCTGCTGCGCAGCAAGACGCCGTTTGCCACGCATCTGGGCATCAACCTGGCGCAGCCGGAGAAAGGCACGCCGCTGTACGCATTCGGCATTCCGCTCGATCTGGATTTCACCATCGTGCAGGGACTGTACAACGGGTTGCTGGAAAAAAGCCTGCACGAGCAGATTCATTTCACCGGCGCCATCAACCCGGGCATGAGCGGCGGCCCTGCGGTGGATGAAGCCGGGCTGGTGGTCGGCGTGAACGTGGCCACCTCCGGCAATGGCGTGGGTTTTCTGGTGCCAGCCAAATTTGTCACCAGCCTGCTCAAGCAGAAACAGGGCGCGGCACTGACCACCGCAGCGCAGATGCTGGCGCTGATGAGCAAGCAGTTGCTGGCTGATCAGCAAGCCAACGTCACCCGGCTGCTGCAACAGCCGATCACCACCAGCGTGGTGGGCAATTACCAGACGCCCAAGGATTGGTCGGACCTCTTCAAATGCTGGGGCGGCGATGAGCACGGCAGCGACAAGCTGTTCATCAATGTGGGCATTGCCTGCAATGCGCAAAGCAGCATCTACCTGTCCGAAGATCACCAGACCGGCCAGATTGCGTACAGCAGGAGCTTCATCCAGAGCAAAGGCCTGAGCGACGGGCAGTTTGCGCGCCTGTATGGCCGCGCCTTGAGCAAGGATCCGGATTTGCCCGACGCCGCCAAGGATGACGTGGGCAATTTTGAATGCCAGAGCGGCTTTGTGAAGCAAAAAGATGGCTTGCCGCTCAAAACGGTGTTTTGCCTGCGCGCCTACCGCAAGTTGCCGGGCCTGTACGACATGGTGCTGAGCACCGCCACGCTGGACAACGAGCAAACCGGCCTGATCAACCGCCTGATACTGGGCGGCGTCAGCTACGACAACGCGGTGCGCATCAGCAAGAAATACTTGGGGGCCATCTCGTGGAAACACTGATCCTGGAGATCCTGGACAAACACGGCAAGCCGCTATCGCGCCAGCGCTTCACGCAATTCCCGGTGCGTATCGGGCGTGATTACAGCAATGACCTGATCCTGGACGACGAAGCCGTTTCGCCGCAGCACCTGGCCATCACGCTGAGTGAAGAAGGCCTGTGGCTGGTGGAGGACTTGCACAGTGAAAACGGCACCTATGCCGCAGGCAGCAAAGCCCGCTTGCAACAGGCGCCGCTCCCCACCGATAGCGTGCTGCACCTTGGCCATACCTGGCTGCAACTGCGCAGCGCAGCATCGCAAGTAGCGCCCACGGTGATGCAGGGCGGGCTTGCGTGGCGGCTCAACCGGCTGGTGGGCAACCTGTGGTTTGCACTGGGCGCATTGCTGCTGTTCGCCCTGTACATGATGTACAACGAATATCTGGGCCATGCAGACAAAGTACACGCCAGCGATTTCGTCGATCTGGGGCTGACCACGCTGCTTGCCGGGCTAGTCTGGGCAGCAGTATGGAGCCTGCTCAGCCGGTTGTTCAGCCAGCGCCACACTTTCCGTGAATACCTATCGTTTTTTGCACTGGGCATGTTTGCGCTCATTGCTGCCGGCTGGGTATCCGATGCCGCAACCTACATGTTTCCGGATCACCTGCTGGCCAGCTTGCTGGGCAATGGTTTCATCCTCGTGGTGGTGGCCGGCATCTGCTTCCTGCACCTGCGTTTCGCCACCCGGCTCAAGCGCTGGAAAATCCACGCCATCGTTGCTGCGCTGTGCGGCGTAGGCATCGCGCTGCAGGTCGTCAGCGCGTACACCGAGCAGCACAAGTTCAACGATGCGCTGCAGTTCGACAGCAGCATCGGCAACGTGCCCAACCAGATCCTGCCGTACCAGGATGTGGAACACTTTTTTGCCGATAGCCGGGCCACCCGGCAAGACGCGGACGAGAACGCCAAGCGGGATTGAGCGCCATGCAGACCCCTGGGCGGTATCAACGCATCGAGTACCTATCGCCGGAAAACACCTGATCACCCTGATTGCTGACCAGGTGTCTTCCACACATGGCAGTCAAGCCACCTCGGCCACGTTGCGTGTCACGAAGCGGTGCGCGGCCAGCACTTTTTCCAGCAGCCGCAGGCCATGATCGATTTCGACAGCGCTGCTATTCAATGCCGGCATGAAGCGCAGGCAGTGGCTGCGCGGCGCGTTGAGCAGAAAGCCGTGCCGCCTTGCGGTTTCCACCATCTCGACCGCATCATCCGCGCCCACTTCCAGCGCCCACAGCAAACCGCTGCCGCGCACCTCGCCCAGGCCGAAATTGCGGCTGAGTGTGCGCAAGCCTTGCGCCAGTTGTTCGCCACGCGCTGCCACATTGGCCAGAAACTCGGGGGTATCGAGCACCTGCATGACGGCCTCGCCCACCGCGCATACCAGCGGATTGGCGCAGAACGTGCCGCCCTGATCACCCGGCTGGAACACGCAGGCGTGGTGCTTGGCCAGCAGCGCGGAAATCGGTACGCCAGCACCCAAGCCTTTGCCCAGCGTCATGATGTCCGGCTCCACGCCGTAATGCTGGTAGGCAAACAGCGGGCCGGTACGCCCGCAACCGGTCTGCACCTCATCCAGGATCAGCAGCAGGCCGTGCAGGTCGCACAAGGCGCGCAGCCCCCGCATGAATGCCTTGCTGGCCGGGCGCACGCCGCCCTCGCCCTGCACCGGCTCCAGCATGATGGCAACGGTAGCCGGCCCGATCAGCGCCTCGACACTGGCAAGGTCATTGAACACCGCCTTGGGGAAACCCGGCACCTGCGGCGGGTAATAGATATCCCAGCCGGGCTTGCCGGTGGCGGACATGGTCGCGATGGTGCGGCCATGGTAACCATTGGCAAAGGTGATGATCTCGTGCGCGCCGCCGCGGTGCAGCCGGCCCCACTTGCGCGCCAGCTTGATGGCGCCCTCGTTGGCCTCCGCACCGGAGCTGGCAAAGAACACTTCATCGAACACGCTGGCCGCCACCAGCCGTGCCGCCAAGTCCATCGCCGGCCGGTTCAGGTAGGCGGGGCTGGGGTTGAGCAAGGTGGTGGCCTGCCGCGCCAAAGCCGCCGCTACCACATCGGGCGAGTGCCCCAGGCAGTTGACCGCCCAGCCCTGCACCCAGTCGAAATAGGCCAGGCCGATCTCGTCGTACAGCCAGGCGCCGCGCCCGCGTACGAACACCGTTTCCGGGCGGACGACAGTATTCATCAAAGCGTGCGATGGCTGGGATGGGTTCGACAGGTAAGGCATGGCAGTTCTCCGGGTAGCGGTGGGGGCGGTTTCTTGCAGGCAAAGAAAAAGGGCCACGGTGTGAACCGTGGCCCTTGTCTGTTCAAGCTGGCGGAATGGCTAACGCGGTGGCGTCAATCCAGTTTCCGGCCCAGCGCATGCTCCAGACAACGCGCCACGGCCGCTACGGGCTCGTGCGGCGGCGTTGGTGCGTCGGGAGGAGGCTGGGGTGATGTGCATGGGGTTGATATTGCAGGCAAAAAAATACTGCTGTCAACATGCGGCGCAAAACTGCATTGCGGAACGGCATGCAACACCCGGGTGCCCCGGCGATCGCCACACTAGGTTCCTGCACGCGGGACGCGTTATATTTCCGCTTTGGTCAACGCGCATCGCCCCGCTGCGTTGATCCGCTGACAAGCCGCGCACCTGATTGGAGACCCCCTTGTCGCAACGCATTCTCTTTGTCGAAGACGATCTTGAACTGGCCGACCTGATCGGCAGCTTTTTGCGCTCATTCGATTTCACCATCGACCACCGCGCGGACGGCAACAATGTTGTCGAATCGGTCAAGGAATCCCCGCCCGACCTCGTACTGCTGGACGTGATGCTGCCGGGCAAGGATGGCCTGACCATCTGCCGCGAGCTGCGCACCTTCTTCAGCGGCCCCATCGTGATCCTGACCTCGCTCAACAGCGACATGAACCAGATCCTGGGTTTCGAGATCGGCGCCAACGATTACGTGGTGAAGACCACACCGCCCGCGGTACTGCTGGCCCGCATCCGCGCGCACCTGCGCCAGACCACGCCATCGCCCACCAGCTCGCCGCAGGCCGCATCGCAGGCATCGCAAGTCAATTTCGGCCAGTTGCAGATCGACGTGCGCAACCGCACCGCCACCTATCGCAACGAGCCGTTGCATCTTTCCACCGGCGATTTCGACCTGCTGTGGGAGCTGGCACGCCATGCCGGGGACATCCTCAGCCGCGACCAGTTGCTGAAAACCCTGCGCGGCATCGAGTACGACGGGCTGGACCGCAGCATCGACGTGGCCATTTCCCGGTTGCGCAAGAAGCTGGGCGACGATCCCAACGAGCCACGCAAGATCAAGACCATCCGCCACAAGGGCTATCTGTTCGCCACCGATATCTGGTGGCAGGAATGAGCTGCCTGCTGGCGCGGCGGCAGGCGCGGCGCTGAGCCATGCGCCGCATCTTCCTGCGTTTCTACCTGACCGTCGTCATCTGTTTCCTGGTGTCGTCGCTGCTGATCGGTGCGCTGTACAAGCACATGATCGAACGCACCAACGAGCACTACCTGGCCGATATCTTCCAGACCACCATCAGCATCGTCGAATCCGAGCTGGGTGATCTGCCGCAATCGCTGTGGCATGACGAAATCTCGCGCTTGCGCGCCAAGCTGCCGGTGCCGGTGCAGATCGAAGCCATCGATGCCTACACGCTCAACCCCACCAACAAGCAGGCGCTGGCGGATGGCGACATCATCCTGCTGGAAGACCAGGGCATCTACCTGCACCGCATCCCCGATGCCGAGCTGATGGTGGCACTGGGGCCGGTGCCCTACCTGGAGCGCATCGACAACCTGTCGTGGCCGGACTGGATTGCGCTGTTCCTGATGTGTGCGGCGCTGGGCCTGCCCACCTGGCTATGGCTGCGGCCGTTCTGGCGTGATTTGCTGGTGCTGATCAAGCAAAGCCGCCGCTTTGGCGCCGGTGATTTCGGCACGCGCATCTCACTGGATGAAGATTCGCCATTGGGGCCACTGGGCGCCACCTTCAACCGCATGGCGCACGATGTGGAAGAACTCTCCAGCAGCCGCCAGGCAATGATCGATGCGATTTCGCACGATGTCCGCACCCCTTTGGCACGCCTGCGCTACCGGCTGGAAGCGCTGAAAGCCGGTGCCCCCAACGAGGTGCAGGTGGCAGGCATAGAGCGTGACCTGAACGCCATCGACCAGTTGATCGAGGAATGGCTGACGCTGCGCCGGCTGGAGCACCAGCGCTATGCAATGGAAATGCAGCCGCTGGAAATCGTGCCGTGGCTGGAACGCCAGTTGAGCGAGCTGGCCACTGGCGGCGAGCCGATCACGCTCAACGACATCACGCCGGTGAAAGCGCCGTGGCTGGAGGCAGACAGTTATTACCTGTCCCGCGCACTGGGCAACCTGGTCAGCAATGCACGGCGCTACGGCAAGGGCCGCGTGGATGTGACGCTGGATTGGCGCGATGGCTGGGTGCGCATTCTGGTGGACGACGATGGCCCGGGCATCCCGCTCACTGCACGCGCCCGGCTGCTGCAGCCGTTCGAGCGGCTGGAAGGCAGCCGTAACGTCGCCACTGGTGGCTACGGCCTGGGGCTGACCATTGCCGGCATGGTGATGCACGGCCACGGCGGCGAGCTGCGTATCGACGATGCACCCGGCGGCGGCGCCCGGGTGATCCTGACCTGGCCATCGCCGCTCAAGGACGTGAACAAGCTGGTGTGATCCACGGCACGGGCCGCATGCCGGCGCCACCGCAAACGATGCATTCCGTACACCCCGTTACACTGTGCTACCAAGCACGCATCGACCGCTGCAGCGCAGCACACAATAATCCGCCTCAACACGGTTTTGTGTTTTGAGGATAAATGACATGAAAAAGCTTTTCGCTGTTCTGGTCGCTGGCGTTTTCGCCATTTCCGCTGCTGCAGGTTTCGCTGCTGACGCATCGTCCGCTTCCGCTGTGAAGCCGGTAAAGGTTCAGAAGCATAGCCACAAGAAGGCATCTGCGGCTTCCGCCACCAAGGCA
>NZ_WXTX01000010.1 GCF_009848685.1 Andreprevotia sp. IGB-42 | reverse complement strand
ACGGTATCGGTGCCACCCTTGCCATCGCTGACGGTGACGGTAAAGCTATCGTTGCCGTTGTAATTGCTGGCCGGGGTGTAGGTCCAGTTGCCATTGGCGCCGACAGTGACGGTGCCGTGTGCCGGATCAGTACCCTTGGTGAAGGTCAGTGCATCGCCATCGGCATCGGTGGCAGTCAGCACGCCGCTGACCGGGGTATCTTCCAGCGTGGTCACCGCACGATCGGCGCCAACCGGCGCATCGTTGACCGGGGTGACACCCACATTGACGGTAATGGTATCGGTACCGCCCTTGCCATCGCTGACGGTGACGGTGAAGCTGTCGTTGCCGTTGTAATCCTTGGCGGGCGTGTAGGTCCAGCCACCGTTGGCATCGACGGTCACGCTGCCATGTGCCGGATCTGTGGCCTTGCTGAAGGTCAGTGCATCGCCATCCGCATCAGTCGCGGCCAATGCGCCGCTGACAGGGGTATCTTCCGGCGTGGTGACAGACTGGCTGTTGCCTTGCGGGTTGCCATTGCCGTCGACCAGCACCGGTACATCGTTGACGGGGGTAACACCCACATTGACGATGACGGTATCGGTACCGCCCTTGCCATCGCTGACGGTGACGGTGAAGCTGTCCTCGCCGTTATAATTGCTGGCCGGGGTGTAGGTCCAGTTGCCGTTGGCATCAACGGTCACAGTGCCATGGGCCGGGTCGCTGGCCTTATCGAAGGTCAGTGCATCGCCATCTGCATCGGTAGCGGCAAGCCGGCCACTGACAGGGGTATCTTCCGGGGTGGACGCAGACTGTGTCGCGCCCAGCGGCGCGCCATTGTTGTCCACCAGAACCGGGGGGCGATTGGGCACGGCAGTGCTGCCTGCTTCCGCAGTTTGCGCCGGCGTACCATCACCGAATGTAGTGTTCTGGAATTCCGGTTGGCTGGTCGCAGCCGGGCCGCCGATATTGGTCGGGGTGACGTCCTCGCTGATGCGCGCCAGGCGGATGAAGGAGTGGGTGTCATCACCAGCGCCTGCACCACCGCCCAAGCCGGCAGCCGTGGCTTCCAGCTCTTGCGACAGATCGCCACCCTGTGCGATCACCGCGTTCACTGCGGCGGTATCGGTCGATGCCGCGCTCAGCGCTGCGTCGGTAGCGCTGTGTGGTTCGACCGCCAGGAATTGCGCATCGACCAGCACCGAGCGGTCCGGGCCAATGGTCTGCACTTCGCCGTTAGGCAGCAGCAGCACCACTTCGCCATTGGCGGTGGTTACCAGCACTTCGTTTTCCTGGATTTCCTGACCCTGGCGGAGCGGGGTCAGCTTGCCGGTCGCATCACGCAGATATGCCTGACCATTGACCGAAACAAGCGTGGCGTGCGCAGCGATTTGAGCCATCAGAAAATCCTCTAGGACCTATGTTAGGGAACCCTGAAGATAAGTTAACTGACAACATCAATCTACTGTACCAAAGTACAGCATGACCTCGGCATTTCTGACCAATTTGCTTGATTACCAACACATTTCAACGCGCCAGCTCAGTGCATTCCCTTCACACGCAGCGCCAGTTGCAGCCGGTCCGCAACATGCAGCTTGCTGAAAAGAACTGTCAGGTGTGCCTTGACGGTACGCTCGGTGATATCCAGCGCACGGGCAATCTCCTTGTTCGAGGCCCCGCCCGCCACCAGACGCGCCACTTCGGCTTCGCGCTCGGTCACTTTGGCCTGCCAATCATGCGCTTCATGCATATCATTGCGTGTCAGCGTCTGGATCAGGCGCTGCATTACCAGCGGACCGATCCACGCCCCACCCTTGGCCACCACATCCAGCACCTGCATCCAGAATTCACAAGGCGCGTAGGCATGGCCATAGCCGCGCGCGCCCGCCTGCAACGCATGCAGGTTTTCCAGATCACTGGGCAGGCTGCTGGCCATGATCACCAGCCGCATCGCTGTCCAGGCATGCCAGCGGGCATCGGCAAGACCGGGCAGGCCGGGTGCAGCCAGGTCGACCAGGACCAGCGGCCCGGCTTCGTCCAGCTCGCGCCCCAGTTGCACGGTAAACCCGGCGGCAGCGCTGCGCCAATGCTCGGCAAGCACCGGATCTGCGGTGATCAAGGTAAGCGGTGGATGATTCATCGTTCAGTCATTGCATTGGCTTTGGCACGCAGCACCGGCTTGAGCAGGTAAGCCAGAATAGACCGCTTGCCGGTAAGGATATCCACCTCGGCGACCATGCCGGGGATGATCGGTAGTTTCTTGTCGCCGATGAACGAAGAATTGGTCCGCACCCGCACCAGGAAAAAGGCATTGCCTTTCTCGTCGGTCACGGTGTCTGCCGAAATGTGTTCCAGCTTTGCTTCGAGTCCGCCATAGGTGGCAAAGTCATACGCAGTGAACTTCACCAGCGCTTTCTGCCCCGGGCGCAGGAAGGCGATATCACGTGGCGCCACGCGCGCCTCCAGCAACAGCGCATCATCCGACGGCACGATTTCGATCACGTCCTTGCCCGGCTGCACCACGCCGCCCACGGTGTTGAATAGCAAGGTCTTGACGGTGCCGCGCACCGGCGAGCGGATATCCGACTGCTTCACCCTATCCTGCAGGCCCACGCTACCCTCGGTCAGGCTGCCCAGCTTGCCCAGGGTTTCCGATAGCTCTGCCTTGGCCTGGTTGCGGAAGGTCAGATCCACCTCGTTGATCTTGGAGCTGGCTTCGGCCATTGATGACTGGATGCGCGGCAACTGCGCATTGGCGGCATCCCGCTCGCCACGGAAACGCGCCACATCACGCTCCAGCCGCAGGATGTCCACATCCGATACCGCCCCGCTTTTCAGCAGCGGCCGCGTGGCGTCCAGCTCGCGCACCGTCAGATCCAGGCTTTGCGATGCCTGATCACGCCGTGCGCGCACTTCGTTCATTTCCTGGCTACGCTGCGCCAGCTGCTGCCGTGCCACGCCCATGCCTGCCTCCAGCTCTGCGCGCTTGGACAAATACAGCGATTGCTCCTGCGTCACCAGTTCTGGCGCCTCGGCCATCACATCCGGCGGCGGAACGAAGGCCTTGCCGCTGGCAATGGCATCGAGCTGCGCAGCCTTGGCCTTCAACGACAGGTATTGCGCGCGGTTTTCCTTCAGCGACGACACGAAGCGCGTCGGGTCGATTTTGATCAGCATCTGGCCTTTCTCGACCAGTTGCCCTTCGCGGACGAGGATTTTCTCCACGATACCACCATCCAGGCTCTGCACGATCTGCACCTGGCGTGACGGGATGACCTTGCCTTCGCCGCGTGCCACTTCATCGATGGGCGACAGCGCTGCCCAGATGATCAGGCACAGCAGTGCCAGCGCGGACAGCCACACCAGCAGGCGCGAGCCGCGCGGGTTGTGCTCGGCAATCGCCCAGTCGGCATCGCCGATGAAATCGCGTGAATGCGTGCCATGACGGTTGTCACCATCCTGCATCAGCTTGTCGACGGTGCGGCTACCCTGGTGGCGCAAGCGCTGCCACCACGAACGCCTGACCTGCTTCTTTTGCGGTGCGTTCATGCTCATGCCCTCCGGCCAACGCGGCCCTGCTGCAGGGCCTCGACGACGACCGCTTTGGGGCCATCCGCCACCACGGTACCGTCATCAAGCACGATCAGGCGGTCTACCAGATCCAGCATCGATGTACGATGTGTCACCAGGAACAGCGTCTTGCTGGCAATGAAGCTGCGCAAACGGGTCTTGAGCCGCTCTTCGGACATGTGATCCATCGAACTGGTAGGCTCGTCGAGCAGCAGCAGCACCGGGTCGTTGAGCAGCGCACGCGCGATCGCCACGGTCTGACGCTGGCCACCCGATAGCGATTCACCCCGCTCGCCGATCAACATGTCGAACCCATGCGGATGCACATCGGCAAACTCACGCACGCCCGCGTTGTCGGCAGCAGCCAGCACCATCGCATCATCGGCAAACGGCGCCCCCATCACGATGTTGTCGCGCAGGCTGCCATAAAACAGGATCGGGTCCTGTGGCACATAGCCGATGGCACGGCGCAGGTCGGTCGGGTCCATCTGGCGCGTATCCACGCCATCAATCAATACCGCCCCCTCATCGGGCTGATACAGGCCGAGGATGAGCTTTTCCAGCGTGCTCTTGCCCGAGCCGATACGGCCGATCACGCCGACCTTCTCTCCGGCGGCAATCTTGAACGACACATCCTTGAGTACCGGCTGGCCACCGTACGAGAACGACACATGCTTGAATTCGATCTCGCCCTGGAACTGCGTGCGATGCAGGAACTTGGTGCCGTCCGGGCGCTCCACCGGCAGATTCATGTACGACTCGATGCTGGAGAGCGCAGTACGGGCGTTCTGGAATTGCATCAGCAAACCCGCGACCTGGCCAAATGGCGCCATGATGCGGCTGGACAGCATCGACGCGGCAATGATGCCGCCCATCGACAGCTGGTTGTCGATCAGCAGGTAAACCCCCGCAATCACCGTGACAATATTGACCCACTGCGTGATGGTATTGGCAAAGTTCACCGTGCCAGCAGACAGCAATTTGATGCGTGTACCCATCTGCGCGATGAACAGCGTGGCTTCTTCCCACTTGCGCTGGAAACCGGTGCTCGCTTCCAGCACCTTCACCGTTTCGATACCTGCCACGCTTTCCACCAGCGTAGCGTTGCGCTGCGCAGTGGCGCGTTGCGTGGCTTCCACCAGCTCGTGCATCTTGCCCTGGGTGATCCAGCTGCAACCCACGACCAGCAGCATGCCGGCCAGCGGCGGCAGGATCAGCCACGGCGACAACCACACCAGTACCAGCAGGAACACGAATACGAATGGCAGATCGATGATGGTGGTGATCGATGCCGACGCAATGAAATCGCGTACCGATTCGAAGCTGCGCAGGTTGGCCACGAAAGAGCCGACCGACGACGGTCGGCTGGCCATCCTGATGCCCAGCACGCGCTCCATAATCAACGCCGACAAGGTGATATCGATACGCTTGGACGCCACATCGATGATATGGCTGCGCACCGTGCGCAGCGCAAAGTCGAATCCCAGCACCAGCAACGCGCCGATCGCCAGCACCCACAGTGTTTCCTGCGCGTGGTTCGGCACCACGCGGTCGTACACATTCATCGAGAACAACGGCAGCGTCAGCGCGAAGATGTTGATCAGCAATGCCGCCAGCAGCGCATCGCGGTACATGCGCCAGTTGGCGAATACCACACCCCAGAACCAGTGCTTGCTGCGTACCTTGCCGAATTCGGGCGCGCGCGCCTCGAAGCGGAAACGCGGCCGCACAAAAATCACCACGCCACTGTACTGCAGCGCCAGTGTCTCGAAACTGACCACCTCGCCAGACTCGCCCGCATCCGGCCAGCGCACACGCGCACGGCCATCCGGTAACCATTCCAGCAACAAACAGGCCTGTTGGTCATTGAGCAGCAGGATGGCAGGCAAGCTGCGGTAACTCAGTTCATCCAGGCGCCTGCGCACCAGCCGCGCAGACAGACCTGCACGGGCTGCTGCACGGGGCAGCAGCGAGGGCGTGAGCTTGTTGTCCACCAGTGGCAAGCCGGCAGCCAACGCCTGCGCGGTAGCGGGCCGGCCATAAATGCGTGTCAGCTCGGACAGGCAGTCGAGCAACGGGTCGGCATGCAGATGATGGGGATTGCCGGTCCAGTCGGCGGATTGCGTCACGTCACAGCGTCCATAAGGTTAGAAAATCGTGCGATCAGGCCCGGTGCATGCCAGCAAGCAAACCTTAGCTTCTGGCACGGATATTCGCAGCATATTCAGCCGGCGCGGTGATGACAACCGAATTCAGGAAATGACGATTCTTAACACCCGCTGTCTACGTCAACCGACTTACGGCAAGGCATAGACCAGAATGACTGGAATGCCCAGCAAAAATCATAAGCCGGCGATGCGGCCGCAACATCGCCGACATTGCGATCAGTATTTATCTTACAAAATTTTACCCGGATTCATGATGCCCAATGGATCGAAGCCATGCTTGATTGCCCGCATCAGATCCATCTCCGTTGCTGAACGGAATTGCGGCAGCAGCTCGCGCTTGAGCTGGCCGATGCCATGCTCGGCACTGATGGTACCGTGGTAACGCGCCACTACTTCGTATACCGCTGCATTCACCGCAGGCTCTACCGCGTACGCGGCATCGCTCACGTCATCGCGGAACAAGTTGTAGTGCAGGTTGCCATCGCCCACGTGACCGAATGCGATGATGTCGGCGTCAGCATGGAGCGCTTTGAGCGCGGCTTCGGCTTCGATCAGGAACGCCGGAATGGCCGAGATGGGCACGGCGATATCGTGCTTGATGGACACCCCGCGGCGCTTCTGCGCCTCCGGGATGGCCTCGCGCCATGCCCAGAATGCAGCACCTTCCTCCGCAGTCTGCGCCACGCGCGCCAGCGCGCCCAGGCCCAGCGACTGCAGCGCCGCAGTCAACCGCTCGCGTAGCGCTTCTGCCATGCCGGTATCGGACAGCTCCAGCAACACGCACCATTCGGGCAGGCTGGCAAATGGTGCCGGAAGCTCCGGGCAGTGCTCGGCAATCAGCTCCCAGCAGCGGCGCGAAATCAGCTCGAACGAGGTGATGCGATCGCCGGCGGCGGTCTGCAGATTGCGCAACAGGTCGATGGCGCCCTGCGCATCAATGACCGGCACCAGCGCGGTAGTCACTGCGGTGGGGCGGGTATCCAGGCGGAACACCGCGCGGGTGATGATGCCCAGCGTGCCCTCGGACCCGATGAACAGCTGCTTCAGGTCATAACCGCTATTGTCTTTGCGCAGGCCGCGCAATGCCCCCAGCACACGGCCGTCCGGCAATACTGCTTCCAGCCCCAGCGTGAGCTCACGCGTATTGCCGTAATGCAGCACATTGAGGCCACCGGCATTGGTGCCCAAAGCACCGCCGATGCGCACCTTGCTGTCCACCGCCCAGTGCGCGGCCAGCAGGCGGCCGGCGCTGGCCGCGGCTGCGCGCGCGTCAGCCAATGTGCAGCCGGCCTCGACGGTGATGGTGTTGTTGCCGGCGTCCACTTCGAGTACGCGGTTCATCCGCGCCAGCGACACCACGATGGCCGTGGCGCTGTCATCCGGCGTGGCCGCGCCGCACAGGCTGGTATTACCGCCTTGCGGGACCACTGGCGTGCGCGTCCGGCTGCACCACTGCAGCAGTGCAGAGACCGCTTCGGTGCTGGCTGGCTGCACCACTGCCAGTGCCTTGCCGCGATAGCGTTTGCGCTGATCCAGCAGATAAGGTTCAGCGGCAACGCCGGTCAGGACGGCATCCGCCCCCAGCAGGTCACGCAGTGCATCCAGGCTGTTCATCGGTGGTTTTCCAGTAGGGTATCCGGGCCGGCGCCCGCTCATTCAATGTTCGATCGGCCCGGTTCAGGCCAGCCAGAAATCCTGGCGCACCAGATGCTTGCTCAGCACACGCTGGAAATGGCCCGGATCCTTGGCAAACGTCAGCTCGCCGGTGGCCGGCTTGTAGAAATCGTACAGCCGCGATGTCCAGAAACGGATGGCCGCACCACGCAGCATCAGTGGCCACGCGACCACTTCTTCCGGCGTGAAAGCGCGCACGCCCTGGTAAGCGGCAAGGAAGGCCCGCGCGCGCGCGGCATCGATATCGCCGTCATCGGTCACACACCAGTCATTCAGCGTGATCGCCACGTCGTACAGGAAAGCATCGTTGCATGCGTAATAGAAATCGATGAAGCCGCCAACCTTGTCGCCATCAATCAACACGTTGTCGCGGAACAGGTCGGCATGCACGATGCCGTGCGGCAAATCGGCATAGCTGGTGCGCGCCTGCAGCGCCAGTTGTTCGCGCAGCAGCGTGGCATCCGCCACCGGCATCTGCGCGTAGACCTGCTCGGCGGTATCGGTCCACCACGCGAGGTCACGCGGGTTGGCCATGCGGCCAGCATAGCTTTGCGCAGCCAGATGCATCTGCGCCAGCATCTCGCCCACCTGTGCCGCCTGCGCGGCGTTCGGGCTGTCGATCACCGCACCCGGCAGGCAGTTCACCAGCAAGGTGGGGCGGCCATTGAGCGTATCGATGTAGTCATCGGCAAAGTTGGCGATGGGCGCTGCGCTGGCGATGCCATGGTGTGCCAGGTGGGCCAGCAGGTTCACATAGAACGGCAACTCGTCGGCATGCAGCGTTTCAAACAACGTCAGTACGTAGCGGCCGTGCGTGGTGGTGACGAAGTAGTTGGTATTGGTGATGCCGGCGGCGATGCCCTTGAGCTCAAGCAGCGAACCGATCGCATAGCGCTTCAGAAAGGGCGCCAGATCTTCCGGCGTAACGGTGGTAAAAACGGACATGCGAAAACTCGGCTGGGTCAGGCTGGAATGGTTGGAAAGCGGCGATCACGCCGCAGCAAATGCAAAGCGGCTCAGAACTCGAACAATACCCATTGCGGCACCGAAAGCTCCGGATCGCCCATATCCTCGGTGCGGGTAAAGCTGCCCTTGCCTTCATTGTCGATTAGGTAATAGGGCAACCCCACCTTAGGAGTGACCTTCACCTTATACAGCTTGCCCTTGAGCCGGTATTCGGCCACGGTGGCATCGCTTTTTTCGATGATGCGCACCTCCGGTTCAGGCACGTTCGACACTTCCTGATCGGAAGGCAACGGGGGTGGCGCTTCAAGCTTGTTGTCGGCGGCCAGCACGGCGCCAGCCAGCAGGCCCAGCGCGATAAGGGTCGGTGCAATAAGGCGGGTCTTCATGGTTTCCCTTTCTACAAAATCAGACTGCATCTCACGCGGCCTGCCGGCCGTGCACCTTGTACTGCACAATCCTGGCCGCCAACAAAGGGCCGGGCTTTTTCACAAGTATAGCAGCGGCTAAACCAGCCCCTCATGCCCTGTGCGCCAAAGTGTCGGATAATGGCGTCCTGCCCCTGCCCCGCCCCCTGGAATTGCCATGCCCACGCTGCTTCTGATCGACGGCTCGTCCTATCTGTACCGCGCATTCCACGCCATACGCGAGCTGTCCGCCCCCGATGGCACCCCCACCAATGCGCTGTACGGCGTGATCAACATGCTCAAGAAGCTGCGCAGCACCACGCCGGCCGATCATATCGCCTGCATCTGGGATGCCAAGGGCAAGACCTTCCGCGATGATATCTACCCCGAATACAAGGCCAACCGGCCGTCGATGCCGGACGAGCTGCGTGTGCAGGTGGAACCCATCCACAAGGCCGTGGCCGCGTTCGGCATTCCCATGCTGTGCATCGATGGCGTGGAGGCCGACGACGTGATCGGCACGCTGGCCCGCACCGCCGGAGAAATGGGCTGGGAAGTGATCCTGTCCACCGGCGACAAGGACATGGCGCAACTGGTGAACAACTATGTGCGCATCGAAAACAGCATGACCGAGGAAGTGCTGGACGAAGCCGGTGTATTCGCCAAATTCGGCGTGCGGCCGGATCAGATCGTCGATTTCCTGGCGCTCAAGGGTGATGCGGTCGACAACGTGCCGGGCGTGCCCAAGTGTGGCGACAAGACCGCCGCCAAATGGCTGGCGGAGTACGACAACCTCGACAACTTGATGGCCAATGCCGACAAGATCGGCGGCGTGGTGGGGCAGAACCTGCGCGATACGCTGGGCTGGCTGCCTACCGCGCGCGAGCTGGTTACCATCCGCTGCGACGTGCCGCTGGAAGCGGAGCTGCCACAAGGCCCGGCCGACCTGCTGCCGCGCAAGGAAGACTGGGCCACCCTGCTGGAGATGTTCCGCCGCTACAACTTCCGCAGCTGGCAGCGCGAGGCGGAAACGAAACTGGCCGGGGCAGTGGTCGTCACCGAAACCGTGGTCACGCAAGGCGGCACCAGCGATCTGTTCGGCGAAGCCGCCGCACCTGAAGTGGTTGGCGTGGAAATAGCGGTAGCGGTGATTCCGCCTGCGGTGATCGAACGTCACTACGAAGCCATCCTCAGCGATGCACAGCTCGATGCCTGGCTGACCAGGCTCGATGCTGCCGCCATCACCGCGCTGGATACCGAAACCACCAGTCTCGACCCATTGACCGCGCGGCTGGTGGGCATCTCGTTCAGCGTGAAAGGCGGCACCGCAGCCTACCTGCCATTGGCGCACCGCGGCACCGAGGCGCCGGAGCAGCTGCCTTTCGATGCCACACTGGAAAAACTGCGGCCGTGGCTGGAATCAACCACGCACAAGAAGCTCGGCCAGAACCTCAAGTATGACCAGCACGTGTTTGCCAACCATGGCATCGCGCTGCGGGGCATTGCCGACGATACATTGCTCATGAGCTACGTGCTGGCCAGCCACGAACGTCACAACATGGATGACCTGGCGCTGCGCGAGCTGGGCGAAACCACCATCAAGTACGAAGAAGTGGCCGGCAAGGGCGCCAAGCAGATCGGCTTTGACGAAGTGGGCGTGGATACCGCCACGCAATACGCGGCAGAGGACGCCGACATCACCTTGCGGCTGGCGCAGTCGCTGGGCGCCAAGCTGGCGCTGGAGCCGCAGCTGCAAACGCTGTACCGCGAACTGGAGCTGCCGGTACGCGAAGTGCTGTTCACCATGGAACGTACCGGCATGCTGATCGACGGCCAGCGGCTGCAGGCGCAAAGTCACACCATCGGCCTGAAGCTGCTGGCGCTGGAACAAAAGGCGTACGAGCTGGCGGGGCAGCCGTTCAATCTGGGCAGCCCCAAGCAGATCGGCGAGATCTTCTTCGAGCGCCTGGGCCTGCCGGTGATCAAGAAAACCCCCAAGGGCGCACCGTCCACCGATGAAGACGTGCTGTCCGAGCTGGCCAAGGATTACCCGCTGCCCAAGGTGCTGCTGGAGCACCGCAGCCTTTCCAAGCTCAAATCCACCTATACCGACAAGCTGCCGCTGATGGTGAATGCGCAGACCGGCCGCGTGCACACCAACTTCAGCCAAGCGGTAGCAGCCACCGGGCGCCTGGCGTCCAGCGACCCCAACCTGCAGAACATCCCCATCCGCACCGCCGAAGGCCGCAAGATCCGCGAGGCCTTCATTGCACCGCCCGGCCACAAACTGGTATCGGCCGACTATTCGCAGATCGAGCTGCGCATCATGGCGCACCTGTCCGGCGATGTTGCGCTGCTGAAGGCGTTCGCCGAGGGCATGGACGTGCACAAGGCCACGGCATCCGAAGTATTCGGCGTGGCGCCGGATGAAGTCAGCACCGAGCAGCGCCGCTATGCCAAGACCATCAACTTCGGGCTGATTTATGGCATGAGCGCGTTCGGTCTGGCAGCGCAGCTGGAGATCGAGCGCTCTGCCGCCAAAACCTTCATCGACCGCTACTTTGCGCAGTTCCCCGGCGTGGCTGCTTACATGGAGCGCACCCGTGCGCAGGCGCGCGATCAGGGCTATGTGGAAACGGTGTTCGGGCGCCGCCTGTGGCTGCCGGAAATCAAATCGAGCAATGCCGGCCGGCGTGCTGGCGCAGAGCGCGCAGCGATCAACGCGCCGATGCAGGGCACCGCAGCGGACCTGATCAAACGGGCAATGTTGCGAGTAGACAACTGGTTGTCACAAGGTAACTTACAAAGCCGGCTGGTACTGCAGGTGCACGATGAACTGGTGCTGGAAGTACCGGAAGCGGAGCTGGACCTTGTAGTGCAGGAACTGCCGCGCCAGATGGCTGCAGTGGCCGAGCTGGCAGTGCCACTGGTGGCGGAAACCGGCATCGGCAACAACTGGGATGAAGCGCACTGAACCGCGCCGGTGGCAAGGTGAAATATCTACCTGACACCTTGCTAACAAACACCATGCGCTGGCATTAAAAGAAAAATTGTCTAGACTCGAATCCTGACACTGAAGCACGGGCAACGCGCGTGGTCATTGGGGGTGCGATGTCGCAACACGGGCACTACGCGGTTTATCGGGCGCTGGCGCTGCTTGCAGCACCGCTGCTGGCTGGCAGCGTGGCAGCGATGGGCGTGGGCGAATTGCGGGTGCACTCCTACGTGGGGCAGCGCTTGCGCGCATCGATTCCGCTGCAGCTGGCCGAAGGTGAAACGCTGAATGAATCGTGCGTGCGCTTCACCGGCGGCAGTGACGACCTGCCCGGCCCCGGCCCCATCACCGCACGTATCCAGGCCGGCAGCATCATGCTGCAGACCGATGATGCACAGAGCGAACCCACCAGCACGTTTACGCTGCACATCAACTGCGGACGGCAAGCGCTGGATCGCAGCTACCTGGTGATGCTGGACCCGGCGCCTGTGGGCGAATCTGCGCCGGTCATCACCAGCGAGCCTGCGACCGATGTACTGCCGATCAGGCCGGACGAGGCGGTACCGGAAAAACGCAAGCATTCCACATCGCAAACGGTCGCCGCCGCAAGCAGTGCACCACCGCCCGCCGAAGCCATCGCACCCCTTGCCGTTCCCGCCACAAAGCGCAGCAAGCGCGCTGCGCGCAAAGAGGTGCCCAGCACATTGCTGGCCGGCATTGCCGATCAGACGCGGCTGTACATCGATGGAGGCGGCGACATGCCCAAACCGCCACCGCAGCCGGTGCCCGGCACACCGGAATATTCGGCACAACTGGAACAGCGCGTTGCCACGCTGCAATCGCTGCAGGGCAAACTGGAGGCGGACATTGCCGATCTGCAGCACACACTGACAATGCTGCACCAGCAATCGGACAGGCTCGATGCCCGCGATGGCGCAACCGGCGGCGCGCAGCCCGCCAGCCCGCCGGCAACACAGGCAGCGCCTGCCGTGACGCTGCAACGTCATCCTGCGGCCGAGCATGCAGCAACCGCCATACCTGCAGCGGTTGCGGCGCAGCCATGGCAGTGGTGGCTGTTCGCGTTGCTGGGCATCGGCGGCATTGCCGGTGTAGTGCTCTGGTGGCGGCAACGCCGCAGCGACATGGACTTCGATACCCGCTTCGACGCCAATACCTTGCAGGATCGCTCTGCCGATATCGGCAGCATGATGCATCGCCGTCCGGCGCAGGCATCTGCGTTCATCAACAGCCAGTTGAGCCCGGGATCGATCGAGGTGGAAGAAACCATGCCCGATGCGGATGAAAGAGCGCAGATGTTGCTGGTGCATGGCGAAGTCACTGCCGCAATCGAAGAACTGCAACATGCCATTGATATGGCGCCCGAAGACGTCGAACGCTGGTTCCTGCTGTTCCGCATCTTTCGTCATCAGGGCATGAAAACCGATTATGCCAACCTGGCGCGGCGCTTCAGGGCCATGCATGCCGGTGAAGAGGATTGGGAGTTGGTCCGCAATATCGGCAACCGGCTGGATCCGGAAAACCCGCTGTATGCCGAGCCACCCGGGCAACCTGCCCTGCCCCGCACCCGCGATGCCGATCTGGAAATGATTGCGCCATTGCAGGCCGCCGCAGCAGCAGCCCGGCCGGCAGAAAAACCGCTTGCCAGGCCGCCGGACATAGCGGATCCCCGGCACGAACCGGTGCTGGATTTCCTCGGCAGCAATGAAGTGGACGAAACCGATGATGTGCAGACCGCGCATATCGATATGGCGTATGCCGAACTGGACACGGATAGCGACGACGATGCCGCGCTGTATGCGCAACCGCCGCTGTTGGGCGAGGTGGATTTCGACCCAGAAACCCCGTTTCCTGACGAGCAGAAAAAATACTAGTCGCGCGAAGGTTTCCAGCCACCATGCCCGCTGCAATGGCCGCGCACGCGCATTGGCAATGTAAGCGCCAGTCATCCGGCCAGATGCAGGTAAAATCACGCTTTTGCTGCCCGGAACCTGCTGATGTCCTCCACCTTGCCAAACGATCATCCTCAACCGGGCAAACTGGTTATCGCCACGCGTGAAAGCCCTCTGGCGCTCTGGCAGGCACACCATATCCAGGCCAGGCTGCAGGCGCTTTACCCGCATATCACGGTCGAGCTGCTGGGAATGACCACCAAGGGCGACCAGATCCTCGACAAAACCCTCAACAAGATCGGTGGCAAGGGTCTGTTCGTGAAAGAGCTGGAAGAAGCGCTGACCGATGGCCGCGCCGATCTGGCGGTGCATTCGATGAAGGATGTGCCCATGGTGCTGCCGGAAGGCTTTGCCATTGCCGCCATCACTGAACGCGAAGACCCGCGCGATGCATTCGTCTCCAACCGCTATGCCAGCGTGGCCGAGCTACCGGAAGGCGCCGTGGTGGGCACCGCCAGCCTGCGGCGCGAAGCACAGCTGCGCGCACGCTTTCCGCACCTGTTGATCAAGCCGCTGCGCGGCAATGTCGGCACCCGGCTGGGCAAGCTCGACGCCGGCGAGTTCGACGCCATCATCCTCGCGGCGGCAGGCCTCAAGCGCCTGGGCTTTGCCACCCGCATTGCCGCACTGCTCTCCACCGATGAAAGCCTGCCTGCCCCGGGCCAAGGCGCACTGGGGCTGGAAATCCGTGCCGACCGCGCCGATCTGCTGCAGTTGCTGGCGCCGTTCAACCACCCTGCAACCGCAGCCTGCGTTACCGCGGAACGCGTGCTGTCGCGCCAGCTGGGCGGCTCGTGCCAGATTCCGCTAGGCGCTTTTGCCGAAGATGAAGACGGTTTCCTGCGGCTGCGTGGCCTGGTGGCCAGCCCGAACGGCGAGCATACAGTGGTGGCCGAGGCCAACGGCACGCATGCTGCTGCTGATGGGCTGGGCCGCCGCGTGGCCGACTTGCTGATGACCGAAGGCGCCGGAGCCATCCTCAAGGCACTGGCTGGCTGACAGTGAGCACACTGGCAGGCAAACATATCTGGGTCACACGCCCGGCGGGCCAGGCGGCCGCGCTGAATGCGCTGCTGCAGGATGCCGGCGCATTGCCGGTGGCCATGCCGCTGCTGCGCATTGCGCCCCCCGCCAATGGCGCGCCGCTGGCACGCGCGCTGGCAGGGCTGGATGCATTCGATCTGGCGGCATTTGTGAGCCCCTCTGCCATCGATGCGGTCTTCGCCGCATTGGCAAGGCCATGGCCGGCCTGGCTGCCGGCAGCCGTGGTGGGGCCGGGTAGCGCGGCGCGCGCGCGCGAATGCGGCATCGGCACCCTGATCTCGCCGGAAACACGCTTCGATAGCGAAGGCCTGCTTGCCGAGCCGGCCATGCACGCCTTTACCGGCAAGCGCATCGTGCTGTTCCGGGGCGAAAGTGGCCGCGAGCTACTGGTTGAAGGGCTGGCGACAATGGCCGGTAATCTGACCATCGTGCCCGCGTATCGCCGGCTGCCACCGCAGCTGGATGATGCCGGGGTTGCCGCTGCGCTTGCCGCAGGCTGTGATGCGATCATCATCAGCAGCTCGGAAGCCGCGCAACACCTGTTCGCAGCGGTTGGAGCCACCACGCGCGAGCAGCTACAATCGGTGCACTATTTTGCGCCGCACCCCCGTATCGTTGCGGCGCTCACGCAACACGGCGCACGCAACGTCATCCTCAGCCAGGCCGGTGATGCCGGCATCGTTGCCACGCTGGACAGCCATTTCGCGGAACCGCCCAAGTCATGACCCTAGAAGCCTCGCTCTCCGCTGCCATTGCCCCCAAGCCCGCACCGGCACGCAAAACGCTGTCGTTGCCACTCATCCTGTCGCTGGTTGCACTGGCGGCCGCAGGCGCGCTGGCATGGCAGCAGCACCGGATCAACAAGGATCTCAGGCAAACCTATACACAGCAAGGCACGCTGTTGCAACACGCCCAGGGGCGTGAACAGGCTGCACACGAACAACTGCAGGCGCTGCAGCGCGAAGTGGCCCTGCTGGGCGCAAAGCAGGCAGAAGCGCAGAACCAGCAGGCTACCCTGTCAGCGATGTATGACTCGGTGACCCGTTCGGACAGCCAGCGCATCCTGCTGGAAGCCGAGCAGGCCCTCACCTACGCCAGCCAGCAACTGCAGCTGTCCGGACGCAGCGATGTGGCGCTGTCCACGCTGGCGGCACTCGATAGCCAGCTGCTGTCACTGAACCGGCCCGAGCTGATCAACGTGCGCAAGGCGATCTCCCAGGATTTCGAGGCGCTCAAGGCCATGCCGGTGGTCGATACGGTCGGCATCGCCGCCAGGCTCGACAGCCTGATCGATGAGCTCGACGCCATTCCGTTGCATATCGACAACCAGCGCGACCCGCGCGCGGAGCGCGTGGTGCCCACCGAAGGCAATGTGCTGCAACGCTTCGCGAGCGAAGTGTGGGGTGAGCTCAAGCAACTGATCCAGATCCGCCGCATGGATCGGGCCGACAGCGTGCTGCTGACACCGGAACAGACCTTGCTGCTGCGCGAGAACATGAAGCTGCGCCTGCTGGATGCACGCAGCGCAGTGATTGCGCGCAATCCGCCCATCTATCGCGCCGACCTTGCCGCGGTGGGCCAATACCTGGGCCGCTACTTCGATCCGCAGGCACCTCAGACCAAACACGTGCGTGAAGTGCTGCAGACACTGCAGAAAGCCGATATCGCGCCGTCCGTGCAAGACCTCTCCAGCAGCCTGAATGCCGTGCGCAATGCCCGCAGCGCAGCCCTGAAGGTGAAGCCGTGAAAATCGCATTGTGGTTGACGGGCATCTTTGCACTGGCGGTCGGCCTGACGCTGTTCGTGCAATTCAATACCGGTTATGCGCTGCTGTTCCTGCCACCGTGGCGGATCGAGCTGTCGCTCAATACCTTCCTGGTGCTGCTGATTGTTGTGGTGACTGCACTCTACCTGCTGATCCGCCTGGTGGCAGAGCTTGGCAGCCTGCCACAACGCGTGCGCCGCTACCGCGAAAACAAAGCACGTGAGGCGTCGGTAAAGCTGGAACGACAGGCGCGCATCGCCTTCTTCGAAGGCCGCTACCAGCGCGCCGAGCGGCTGGCTGCAGACGCCTTTGCCGCCTCGGGCAAGGACAAGGAGGCGTTTGCCGTCAACGGCCTGCTGGCCGCGCGCGCAGCGCATGCGATGCGTGATTTCGGCCGCCGCGACAAACACTTCACCAAGCTGCGCGAACAGTTGGGGCCGCAGCATCTGTCACTGGCAATGACCATGGCCGAACTGTACCTGGACGAACGGCGCTACGCCGATGCCGATCTGGCACTCAACGAAGTCAAAGCGATCTCGCCCAAACTCACTGCCGGCCTCAAGCTGGAATTGCGCCTGCGCCAGCGCGAAAACCGCCCGGATCTGGTTGCCAAACTGGCCGAGCAACTGGAAAAAAGTGATGCCATCGATGCCGATCAGGCGCGGCGCATCCGCACCCAGGCGCACCTGACCATGCTGGCCGGCAAGCCCATGAGCGCGCAGGAACTCAAAGTCTGGTGGAACAAGCTGCCGGCAGACGAGCGCAGCAGCCCGCAACTGGTAGGCGCCATTGCCAGGGCATTGTGCGAGCAAGGTGCGGACGCCATTGCACGTGAAGTGCTGGAAGCGGCCCTGGGTGACGAATGGGCCAGCGAACTGGCCGGCCTGTACGGCCAGCTGACGCTGGATGGCGACAACCAGATCGCCCAGTTGCAACTGGCGGAGCGCTGGCTGCAGCAACACCCGCGCGATCACGCATTGCTGCTGACGCTGGGCCGCCTGTGCCGCAAGCGCGCGTTGTGGGGCAAGGCGCAAACGTATCTGGAAGCCAGCCTGTCGGTCAAAGCCACTGCGGTCGCGCATGTGGAACTGGCTGCCATGCTGGAAGGGCTGGACAAGTTCGAGGAAGCCAACCGGCATTACCGCGCCAGCCTGGCATTGTCGTTGCCGGAAAGCACGTCACCCTCGTTGCTGGGCGTACCGTACTGATCGGCTCACCGCAATATTGATGTGGTCACAACCCATGAAAAAACAGCCTTCGAATGAAGGCTGTTTTTTTATCAGGCGTGGCCTTGCGTGTCGGTGCGCAGCTTGGCCTGCGGCGGGCGGGCGGCCGACTGCGGCAAACGGATCCACGAGAATGGCTGGCGATCCCGATTGCGGGCAAAAAAATCCTGCCTAGCTTGCAGCATCGAACGCGTACGGATGACTCTGATCATGGCGGGCTCCTCTATCTGATTCGTGCGGATCACCACTCTAGCCGGCCTGTGTGACAGACCGGTTGCGCCAGATCAAATTGACGCTCGTCCATATTACCGCCGGCCCATCACAGCCGGAGCCGCTCTCAAAACACGGCCAACCGGTGCCGGCAAAGCGCGGCCGGGGAGCGCAGACACGACAAGGCGTACCCCAGGTGAGGCCACGCACCGCACAACGCACCCGGCAGGGTTGTGTAACGGCTTTTAGTCCAGTTGCTCTGGCGCGATGCAGGCTTTGAGCACATACAGCACCTTGTGTTCGCGCCGGCGGCGCTGTATCCACCAGATGGCGCCCTTGCGCGTTGCCCATTCGTTTTCGCGCCCGCTCATCAACAGGCTGGCCACCCGCCCTATGGTCGGCTGGTGTCCGACCAGTACGGTGACCCGGCCGTCGCCCTGGGGCCAGCCGGTCACTTCCAGATAGGACGCGGTCAGCGCGCCCGGGTTGATGCGCAGATCGGTTTCGAAACCATGCCCCAGCGCCTGCGCCGTCTGCGTGCTGCGCAATGCGCCACTGGCGATCACGCGCACCTGCTCGCCCTTGAGCTGACCTGCCAGCCAGCGGGCCATGCGGGCCGCCTGCTTGCGGCCTTTCTCGGTCAGCGGTCGGGCGAGGTCATCGTGACCGTCTTCTGCTTCGGCGTGTCGCCAGAGTATCAAATCCATAATTGTCGTTATCGGCAGTCAAAGAAAACGCCCGACTTTGCAGCCGGGCGCTGATGATGGATCTTAGAAGAAAGCCATCAATGCTGCATAGCGCAATTCGTCGGTTTACGAGCGTTGCTTGGCAGCCAGCTCGCTGAGCAGCATGCCCTGTGCCGACCGTACCTTGCCGCCACGTGCACTCTTGCGGCGATAGCGACCATCCGACTGCATCTCCCACGCCTGGGCATTGTCCACCAGGTACGGACGGATGCTTTCACGCATCACACGGCGCTTGAGCTTGGTGCTGAGGATGGGGAAAGCGATTTCGATGCGGCGGAACAGGTTGCGGCCCATCCAGTCGGCAGACGACAGGTAGATGCATTCCTCGCCATCGGCGTGGAAATAGAACACGCGGTGATGCTCGAGGAAGCGGCCGATGATCGAGCGCACGCGGATGTTCTCGGACAGCCCAGGAATACCCGGGCGCAATGCGCATACACCACGCACGATCAGGTGGATGGTCACGCCGGCCTGGCTGGCCTCGTACAGCTTCTCGATCACTGTCGGTTCGAGCAACGCATTCATCTTGGCAATGATCACGGCCTTGCGGCCGGCGCGCGAGATGGCGATTTCCCGGTCGATCGACTTGGTGATGTTCTGCTGCAGCGTGAACGGCGCCTGCCACAGCTGGTGATGATCCCCGGCCAGGCCCAGACCGGTCAGCTGCATGAACACATCATTCACGTCGCTGGTGATTTCCTCGTTGGCGGTCAGCAGGCCAAAATCGGTATAGAAATTGGTGGTGCGCGGGTGATAGTTGCCGGTACCCACATGCACATAACGGCGCAGCTTGCCTTCCTCGCGCCGCACCAGCAGCAGCATCTTGGCGTGCGTCTTGTAGCCATATACACCATACACAACGTGCGCACCGGCACGCTCGAGCTTGGCCGCCCAGTTGATGTTGGCTTCTTCGTCGAAGCGCGCCATCAACTCGACCACCACGGTCACTTCCTTGCCACGCTTGGCAGCTTCCAGCAGCGCTTCCATCAGCACCGATTCACTGCCGGTGCGGTAGACGGTCATTTTTACCGCCACCACATTCGGATCACGTGCGGCTTGCTGCAGCAAATCCACCACGGGCGTGAAGCTCTGGTACGGATGGTGCAGCAGGATGTCGCCATGGCGTATCGCCGAGAACAGATCGGACTGCTTGCGCAGCTCGACCGGGATGCCCGGCATATATGGCTCGAATTTCAGGTCTGGCCGATCCACCTGGCCGGGCACGTCCATCAGGCGCACCAGGTTCACCGGGCCGTTGACGCGGTAAACGTCGATCTCTTCCAGGCCGAACTCGGCACGCAGGAACTCCTGCAAATGCACCGGGCAGTTGTCGGCCAGCTCCAGGCGCACCGCATCGCCGAACGGGCGCTGGCTCAGCTCGCCTTCCAGCGCCGCGCGCAGGTCTTTCACATCCTCGTCGTCAACGCTGAGGTCGGAATCGCGTGTCAGGCGGAACTGGTAGCAGCCCAGCGCGTTCATGCCGGCAAACAGCTCGTCCACATGCGCATGCAGGATGGACGACAGGAATACGAAACCATTTTCCGAACCGCTGATCTCCGCCGGCATCTTCACGAAACGCGGCAGGATACGCGGCGCCTGCACGATGGCAATACCCGAGTTGCGGCCGAATGCATCGCGCCCTTCCAGCTCGACGATGAAATTGAGCGATTTGTTCAGCACGCGCGGAAACGGGTGCGATGGATCCAGCCCGATCGGCGTCAGCACCGGCATCAGCTCACGGAAGAAGAAATCCTTCACCCACGCGCGTTGCTGCTCATTCCATACGCTGCGGCGCAGGAAGTGCACGCCTTCCGCTGCCAGTGCCGGGAACATGGTATCGCGCAACAGGCGGTACTGGCGCTCCACCAGATCGTGCGCCTCCTTGGTGATCAGGTCGAACGCCTGCTGTGGCGTCAGCCCTTCAGGCAATAAGCGGGTGGGAAACTGGCGGATGCTTTCTTTCAGCCATGCCATGCGCACTTCAAAGAACTCATCCAGGTTGGACGATACGATGCACAGGAACTTCAGGCGTTCCAGCAGCGGGTTATTCACGTCTTCAGCCTGCGCCAGTACCCGGCGGTTGAACTCCAACAGGCCGAGTTCACGGTTCAACATCAGCTGGTTATCGGCAGGCTTGTAAGTCATGAACGGGCTCGATGCAAGAAACTGGGTTCAGAATACCCATAAACGGTGGCAAGGGCACTGCGGTGTTCGCTGTAGATACCCGGCAGCAAAGCCCGCAGTGGTGTGGTTCAGGGCGGCGTTCCGCAGCGATCCGGCAAGCACCATGCTGCAAAACAGGCCGCACGTGGCGGCCTGAATCAATTTATTGCGGTACGTAGCCGGCAACCTGATCGGCACCGCCACCGAAGAAATAGTTGTCCAGCTGCTGCTGCAAGTATTGGCGCGCGCGCGGATCAGCCAGATTGAGGCGGTTTTCGTTGATCAGCATGGTCTGGTGCTTGATCCAGGCTGCCCATGCCTCCTTGGAGACATTGTCGTACAGCTTCTTGCCCATTTCACCCGGCAACGGCGGGAAATCCAGGCCCTCAGCCTCGCGGCCCAGTTTGATACATTGCACAGTACGGCTCATCGCAAGCACTCCAGCACGAATTAAATGACAAAAATATTACATGCGTATGACAAAGCCCATTTTGCCGGCTCCATCACGCAAAGGCCGATATTGTACCCCGTCGGCGCGTCGGCCCGCATGGACGAAAAAAGCCCGCTTGCGCGGGCTGGCTGAGCGGTGCCGGATCAGCTGGCCGTCACTGGCATGATCCACAGCTCCACCCGGCGGTTCAGCGCCCGGCCGGCCTCGGTACTGTTGCTGGCACGCGGCTCGGTCTCGCCCTTGCCATACGAATCCAGGCGCACCGGGTTCACCTGGCGGCCGACGAAATAATCGGCAACCGCACGCGCACGCTGCTCGGACAACTGCTGGTTATAGGCATCCTTGCCCACGTCATCGGTATGGCCGATCACGGTGATCGCCGTCTTGCCATACTGGTTGACCACCTTGGCGATCTTGTCCAGCGTGGTGGTATAGCCACCCTTGATGGCAGCCGAATTGGTATCGAACCCGGTGGCGGACGTCATGCTCACCACCAGCGAGTTATCCGCACGCTTCTGCACCGAAATCTCGCCACGGCCAATCTCCGGCGCCAGCTGCTTCTGCAAATCCTTGGCCTGCTGGTCCATGTAGTAACCCACGCCGGCACCGGCCAGGCCACCACCCACCGCACCGATCAGCGCACCCTTGCCGCGGTTCTTGTGGTTGACCGCCGCACCGACCGCCGCACCACCCACCGCACCGATGATCGCCCCCAGTTCGGTATTGTTCAGATCACGCTTCTGGCCGGTATCGTTGGTGGCGCAAGCGGTGA
Organism: Andreprevotia sp. IGB-42; assembly: GCF_009848685.1. Classification (GTDB taxonomy): domain Bacteria; phylum Pseudomonadota; class Gammaproteobacteria; order Burkholderiales; family Chitinibacteraceae; genus Andreprevotia. The sequence goes on along the minus strand of NZ_WXTX01000010.1, from coordinate 145,465 downwards.
GGAACACGGCCGGCAGCAGCGACAGGCACAGGGTTTTACGGATAAGAGTCGAGCGCATGGGAAATCCTGATCTGTTGTTGTGTGGCGATTATCAGTGAGCCCACCCTCTGCGGCGACGAAGAAATTCACAACAGACCTGTGTCGCCCGCAACAAACCCCACCAAGCCCTGCAACCCCGTGAATACGTCACTTGGCCTGCACAATGCAGCCAGCATTACTCTGGGGGCATCTGCCACACCGCGCATCAAACCCGACGTTTACAGCGTGGCCGTTTGCTTGATCAGCGGGTGTACTGCCACGATATCTTCCGCCCCCTGCGAGAGCTTGACCGGCGGATTGTCATAGCCCGACAGCCCGGCAGTGGTGAACTTGTGCCACCACAGGCGCACCCAATTTTCGCTGCAGCCTTTGACCTTGTGGCACACCTTGCGCGGGTGGCCTTTGCGCGACACATCTTCTTCATTGATATGCGCGCCCTTGACCGGGTCGTAATCGACCCGCCAGCGCTTGGTGCCCTCCGAATCGCTGAAACCGATGATCTGGCCGATGTTGGCGATCATGTTGTCTTTCAGGCCCACCAGCGGGTGCTCGGTACTTTTGGTCAGGCCCAGGCCACGGCGCGAGCAGGCAATGGCGTCTTCAATGGTCAGGTGTTCGGTTTCGCAATCGATTTCGGGCATGGCGGCTCCTTTGCCGTTGATGGTATGGGCGGCAGAACTGGCTCATTGCCCACATTGCCATACAGATTAGCAAGTTGAGCGCCGGTTTCAACAGGTAGGGGATGGCAACGATCTCCAGCCATGGGCAAGCCCATGCGGTCATCGGCCAACACGCCCGGCACACTCGCGAACCGCCAACAAAAACCCCCGCATGATGACGGGGGTTTTTGCAGTGGCCGGTACGGAATCACACGTTGAACAGGAAGTTCAGCACATCGCCATCTTTCACCACGTAATCCTTGCCCTCGGCGCGCATTTTGCCTGCTTCCTTCGCGCCCTGTTCGCCCTTGTACTGGATGAAGTCATCAAAACCGATGGTTTGCGCGCGGATGAAGCCGCGTTCGAAGTCGGTGTGGATCACCCCGGCAGCTTGCGGGCCGGTATCGCCGATGTGGATGGTCCAGGCGCGCACTTCCTTCACGCCGGCGGTGAAGTAGGTCTGCAGGCCAAGCAGCTCATAGGCGGAGCGGATCAGGCGATTCAGGCCCGGTTCGGACTGGCCCAGCTCGGACAGGAACTCGGCCTTGTCGGCGTCGTCCAGCTCGGCAATTTCCGATTCGATGGCCGCACACACTGCCACCACCGGCGCGCCTTCTGCCTTGGCGTGCTCGGTCACCTTGTCCAGCAGCGGGTTGTTGTCGAAGCCGTCTTCCGCCACGTTGGCCACGTACATGGCCGGCTTGATGGTGAGCAGGCACAGTGCCTTGATGGCCAGCTTTTCTTCGTCCGACAGGCCGGCCGAACGTGCCGGCTTGCCTTCGTTCAGGTGCGGCAGCAGCTTTTCCAGCACCTTGATCAGTGCCTGCGCTTCCTTGTCGCCCGATTTGGCTTTCTTGCCTTCACGCTGCGCGGCTTTTTCCACCGTGGTGAGGTCAGCCAGCGCCAGTTCGGTACCGATGACGATAATGTCGTCGATCGGGTCGATACGGCCGGCCACGTGCACGATGTTGTCGTCGTTGAAGCAGCGCACCACGTTCACGATGGCATCGGTTTCGCGGATATTGGCCAGGAACTGGTTGCCGAGGCCCTCACCCTTGGAAGCACCCGCCACCAGGCCGGCGATGTCGACGAACTCGACGATGGCCGGCACGATTTTTTGCGGCTTGATGATGTCGGCCAGCTGCTGCAGCCGTGCATCCGGCACTTCCACGATGCCCACATTGGGCTCGATGGTGCAGAACGGGTAGTTGGCGGCTTCGATGCCGGCCTTGGTCAAGGCGTTGAAAAGCGTGGACTTGCCGACGTTGGGCAGGCCAACGATGCCGCATTTGAGGCTCATGCTGTATTCCTGTGCGCGGGAGCAGCAACAGGCTGCCCCGAAAAAACGATGATTTTACCGTGACTTAGCGTAACGACCAAACCGGCAATGGCGCACCGGCGCTGCTGCAATCAATCCGCCGGACCAAACTCGACAAACAGGTCATCCGACAACGCTTCCAGATCACGCTGCAGCGCATCCACATCGAAGCCGGCACGCGCACGCAGCACGGCGCCGGCCTGGAACAAGGGATCGCTCGACATCGGTGCCGGTACCACCTCGGTGCTGAGCTGGTCCACATTGACACCGTGCCGTGCCAGCACCTGTGTCACTTCCTTCACGATGCCGATGCGGTCATGCGCGGTGACGGACAGCATCAGCTCGATCGGGTAATCCTCGGCGGCGCCACCTTCCACCACCGACACCTGCAGATCGGCAAGTGCCGCCAGCGAGGCTTCCAGCCCGGCGCGGTGCGCGGCATCGAGCTCAACACGCAGGATGCCGGCAAACTGCCCCGCCAGCCGGCTCATCGAGGATTCCAGCCAGTTGGCCTTGTTGTCTGCCACGGCTTGTGCAAGTTGATCGACAAGGCCCGGCTTGTCGCTGCCGAGCACGGTGAGTACGAGGGTGGTGATGGTCATGGTTTATTCCCCTGATGGCGTGTGCGCGGCGCGCTCACGCGCGTCATCTGATGATGGTGGATGATTGATGACGGCTTCGATCTCGTAGCCGTCCGGGTCGATGATGAAAGCGGCGTAATAGTGCGGCCCGTAATGCGGCCTTGGCCCCGGTGCGCCGTTGTCGCTCCCGCCGTGCAGCAATGCGGAGGTATGGAAGGCATCCACCTGCGCATGGCTGCCGGCGCCAAACGCCAGATGAAAACCCCGGCCCGGTGCCTGCGTGCGCGCACGGGCCTTGATGCAGAAATGGTCCTGCCCGTCGACCAGGCCATAGCCCACCGCGTGTTCATTGGCGAACACGCGCCGGTAACCGAGCGCGCCCAGCACCGCATCATAAAACGCGGCCGAACGCGCCAGGTCGGCCACGCCGAACGACAGGTGATGCAGCATGTGCGGTGCCTGCGACATCAGCCGGCTTGCCCGTCGGCAGCGTATTCATCCATCGGCACGCACGCGCAGAACAGGTTGCGGTCGCCGTATACGTCGTCGATGCGGTTCACGCTTGGCCAGAACTTGTTGTCGCGCACCCACGCCAGCGGGAACACCGCCTGCTCGCGACTATAACCACGGTCCCAGTCGCCCATCACATCCGCCTGCGTATGCGGCGCGCTCTTCAGCGGGTTGGCATCGCCGGCCCAGCTACCGTCTTCCACCCTGGCGATTTCGGCGCGGATGCTGATCAGCGCCTCGATGAAGCGGTCCAGTTCGGCTTTGGATTCGGATTCGGTCGGCTCGATCATGATGGTACCCGGCACCGGGAAGCTCATGGTCGGCGCATGGAAGCCATAGTCCATCAGGCGCTTGGCCACGTCGACCTCGCTGATGCCGGTGGCGGTCTTGAGCGGGCGCAGGTCGATGATGCACTCGTGCGCCACCCGGCCCTTGCTACCCGTGTACAGCACCGGGTAGTGGCCGGACAGCTTGCTGGCCACGTAGTTGGCATTGAGCAGCGCCACCGAGGTAGCCTGCTTGAGGCCCTCGCCCCCCATCATTGCCACGTACATCCACGAGATCGGCAGGATGGATGCCGAACCGTACGGCGCCGCCGATACCGCACTCTGCCCGGCGCTCTCGCCCGGTATCGCACGCACCGCGTGGTTGGGAACGAAGGGCGCCAGGTGCGCCTTCAGGCCGATCGGGCCCATGCCCGGGCCACCGCCGCCATGCGGAATGCAGAAGGTCTTGTGCAGGTTCATGTGGCTGACGTCGGCACCGATGAAGCCCGGTGCGGTCAGGCCGACCTGCGCGTTCAGGTTGGCGCCGTCCATATACACCTGGCCACCAAAGCCATGCACGATGTCGCAGATTTCGCGCACCGCTTCCTCGAACACGCCGTGCGTGGACGGGTAAGTGATCATCAGGCACGACAGCTCGGCCGCGTGCTTTTCAGCCTTGGCCTTCAGATCCGCCACGTCGACGTTGCCGGCTTCGTCACAATCGACCACCACCACACTCAGGCCAATCATCTGCGCGGTAGCAGGGTTGGTGCCGTGCGCGGACTTGGGAATCAGGCAGACCTTGCGGTGCGCATCGCCGCGCGCTTCGTGATAACGCTGGATGGCCACCAGGCCGGCGTACTCACCCTGCGCGCCCGAGTTGGGCTGCATGCATACGGTATCGAAGCCGGTGATCAGCTGCAGCCAGCCGGCCAGCTCCTCGATCATCGCTACGTAACCGGTGGTCTGTTCAACCGGCGCAAACGGATGGATGCGGCCGAACTCCGGCCAGGTGATGGGGATCATCTCGCTGGTGGCGTTGAGCTTCATCGTGCAGGAACCCAGCGAAATCATCGAGTGGTTGAGCGCCAGATCCTTGTTTTCCAGCCGCTTCATGTAACGGAGCATCTCGTGCTCGGTGTGATAGCGGTTGAACACCGGGTGAATGAGGAAGGTCGAAGTACGCGCCAGCGCCGCCGGGATCAGGCCGGGTGCGCTGGCATCAAGCGCATCCACATCCGCGCTCACGCCAAATGCCTGCCACAGCGCAGCCACATCGGCGCGCGTGGTGGTTTCATCGAACGATACGGCCACCGTGCCGGCGTCGACCTTGCGCACGTTGTAGCCAGCGGCTTCCGCGTTGGCGACCAGCGCGGCGGCATCCGCCACGCCGATGCGCAGCGTATCGAACGCAGTGGCATTCTTCACCGCTACGCCGCCCGCCTTGAGGCCGGCAGCAAAAATCGCCAGCAGGCGCGTGGTGCGCTGGGCGATGCGGGTGAGCCCCTGCGGGCCGTGGTACACCGCGTACAGCCCGGCGATATTGGCCAGCAACACCTGCGAGGTACAGATGTTGGAGTTGGCCTTCTCGCGGCGGATATGCTGTTCGCGCGTTTGCAGCGCCATGCGCAGCGCAGTCTTGCCGCGCGCATCCACCGATACACCGATGATGCGGCCCGGCACCGAGCGCTTGTGCTCGTCGCAGGTGGCAAAGAATGCCGCGTGCGGGCCACCGAAGCCCATCGGCACGCCAAAACGCTGCGCGGAGCCCAGCGCGATATCGGCGCCCAGCTCACCCGGCGATTTCAACAACACCAGCGCCAGCAGATCGGTCGCTACCGCCACCACGGCGCCGCTGGCCTTGAGTGCGGCAATGGCCGGCGCCAGATCGCGCACTTCACCATCATCACCCGGGTATTGCAGCAGCGCGCCGAAGACATCGGCACCGGCGGCTTCGTCGAGCGTGCCGATGCGCAGCTCGAAACCGAAGCCATGCGCACGGGTCTTGAGCACATCCAGCGTTTGCGGGAACACGGCGGCGTCGACGAAGAACACATTGGATTTCGACTTCGAAACGCGCCGCGCCATGGCCATCGCTTCAGCCGCAGCGGTGGCTTCATCCAGCAGCGAGGCATTGGCCAGCGCGAGGCCGGTGAGGTCGATCACCATCTGCTGGTAGTTCAGCAGCGATTCCAGCCGGCCCTGGGCGATTTCCGCCTGGTAGGGCGTGTACGCGGTATACCAGCCGGGGTTTTCCAGCACGTTGCGCAGGATCACCTTGGGGGTGAGCGTGTCGTAGTAGCCTTGCCCCAGCAAGGAGGTGCGCACCACGTTCTGCCTGGCATACGCGGCAATATCGGCCAGTGCATCCACTTCACGGCGCGGTGCCGGCAGCGGCAGATCGGCTGGCAGACGGATGGCAGCCGGTACGGTCTCTGCCACCAGCGCGTCCAGCGATGCCACGTTCAGCGTGGCCAGCATCTGCGCCTGCGCATCGGCATCCGGGCCGATATGGCGGGCGATGAATTCGGCGTGGTTTTCAAGCAGCGCAAGGCTGGGGGTCTGGGTGGTGGTCATCGGGCTATCCGTCTAACTAAAAAGCAGAACGCCCGCCCCCGATAAACGATGGGGCGGGCGGCAAGGCAGGCGCGCTGATCAGGCGCCGATCAATTCCAGGTAGGCTGCAGCATCGAGCGTGCCCGCCAGTGCATCAGCATCCACCGGGCGCACGCGGAAGAACCATGCATCGCCATACGGTACCGAGTTGGCGAGTTCCGGCGATGCCACCAAGGCTTCGTTGATTTCCACCACTTCACCGGCGATGGGTGCATATACGTCGGACGCGGCCTTCACCGACTCCACCACGCCGGCGGTATCGTTGGCAGCCAGCTGGGTGCCAACCGCCGGCAATTCAACAAAAACGATATCGCCCAGTAGCTCTTGCGCGTGATCGGTAATGCCGAGGGTGATGGTGCCGTCGTCTTCCTGGCGCAGCCATTCGTGGGTATCGACGTATTTCAGTTCAGCGGGTACGTGGCTCATGGTCTTGTCCTTGCGGGTATGGGTGTTGGGCTTATTCGAATACTTTCTGGCCGTTGCGCACGAACGGCATCTTCACGATACGGGCGGGCTCGTGCTTGCCGCGGATGTCCACGTCCACCAGTTCGCTGGCGGCAACAGGAACGCGCGCCATGGCGATGGATAGCTTGAGCGACGGGCTGAAGGTGCCGCTGGTGATTTCGCCTTCGCCGGCTGACGTGATCACCGTCTGGCCGGCGCGCAACACACCCTTGCCCTCCAGCACCAGCCCCACTTGCTTGTACGCAGGGCCGGCAGCTTTTTCGGCTTCGATCACGCTGCGGCCGATGAAATTTCGCGCCTCTGGTGCCCAGGCAATGGTCCAGCCCATGCCGGCGGACAGCGGCGACACACCATCATCCATCTCGTGGCCGTACAGGTTCATGCCGGCTTCGAGGCGCAAGGTATCACGTGCGCCCAGGCCGGTCGGTGCCACACCGGCAGCCAGCAGCGCATTCCAGAACACGGTGGCATCACTGCCCGGCAGCATGATTTCCAGCCCGTCTTCACCGGTATAACCGGTGCGGGCAACGAACCAGTCGCCTTGCGAGCTGGCAAACGGCAGCCCCTGGAATACCTTGAGGCCATCGATCAGTGCCGCCAGATCCGGTCGGGCTGCCTTTACCTTCGCGATGGCGTTCGGGCCTTGGATGGCCAGCATGGCCAGTTCCGGGCGCTCGGCTACTGTCACGTCAAATGCAGCGGCTTGCTGGTTGATCCATGCCAAGTCCTTGTCGCGCGTTGCGGCGTTGACCACCACGCGGTAATCCCATGCCGTCCTGTAGACAATCAGGTCGTCGATCACGCCGCCGTCTGCGTTGAGCATGCCCGAGTACAGCGCCTTGCCCTCGAAGCCCAGCCGGGCTACGTCGTTGGCCAGCAGCGTTTGCAGGAAGGCCGTCGCTTGCGGGCCGGTCACGTCGACCACGGTCATGTGCGATACATCGAACACGCCGGCATCGCTGCGCACGGTTTCGTGCTCTTTCAGTTGCGAGCCATAGTGGATAGGCAACTCCCAGCCCGCAAAATCAACGATCTTGCCGCCTGCGGCGACGTGGGCATCAAACAGGGGAGTGCGTTGCGGCATGGCGACCTCATCAAAATTTGCCGCAATTATACGTGACTGACAACGCCCCGTAGCGTGCGGCAGATGAATCCCGATGGCTGGCGCAGCTGCGCCCCCACCGCAAGCACTTCAGCCGCGCTGTTGCGCGCGCAGCGCTTCGAGCGCGACATAGGGCTGGCTGGCCCACGCGGCCACTGCGGCGCGCACTTCATCGGTTGCTTCCCTTTGCTTGGCGTCGCGGTCGCTTTCGAAACGCTGCCCCGGCTGCTTGGCGCTGTGGCTGGCGCCGGCCAGCACCGTGGGCAGGTCAGTGTCCGCCAGACCGAACAGGCCGGCCAGCCGCCCGGTCACTGCCCCCGGCAATTCATCGTAATTGAGCGCCAGGCCACCGTATTGCCGGCAATGCCGTGCGCCCTCGGCCAGGATCAGGCCGATGCTGCGCGCAACGAACTGCGCGCGCGACAGCGCCAGCGCAGCATCCGGCGGCAAGGTGAGTGGCGAGGCGCCCAGCAGGCCCGGTACCGTGTGCGTGCCCGGCTGGCGCAGTTGCGACACCACGATTTCCAGCGGATCGCGGTACAGGAAAATCCACGGCGTAGCCGGAAAACACTGCTGCAACAGCGGCAGCTCGAAAATGTTCCAAGCATCGAGCTTCACCACCAGCGCGTGCTCGCTGCCGCGGCGGCGCTGGCCATAGCTGGACAGCAGGCCACGCAACCAGTCCGGCTGGCGGGCGGCGCATTGCGGCGTGTTGTAGTGCGCGCGCAGCAGTGCATCCAGCGCTGCCGGTTCGGACAGCACTGTATGGCTGGGCAGGCGCGACAGCATGCGGGCGATCAGCGTGGAACCGCAGCGCGATGCATGGAACACGAAGGCAGTCGGCGCCATGCCCGGACTGCGCTGTTGCCAGTCCAGCAATTCATCTGCTGGTGTATCGCGGCGGAATGCCAGGTTGAACGGACGCTTGAGTACCTGATCGGTACTGTCGCGGAAAAACGGCTCTTCCAGCGCGTGGCTGCCGAAGCGTGCCCAGTCAATGCGCCAGTCGTCGCCATCCGGCCAGGCGCGGATCGGCAACCAGTCGTGGTAATTCAGTGCGGTGGTGGTCATGCGTTCAGGCCATCCATAGCTGCATCCAGCGCTGGCGGCCTTGCCGCATCGCCGCATGGATATCGTCCGGTGCAAAGTGGTGGCCGTGTACGGCCCCCAGCGCCACTGCCTGTGCCACGAATTGATCGCGCGTTTCGATCGCCATCAGCGCATCGGCCAGCGCGGCATCGTGCGCAACCTGCTGCTGGAATGCGGCAAACGCGCGGCATCCGGCACTGCTGCCCAGCGGGGGCGTACCGGGCAGGCCGTCTGCCACCGCCTGCCGCAGCCACAGGCTGCGCCGGCAATCGAGCACCAGGTGGATGCGTGCGTGCTGTGTGGGATTGTCCACGCGATGCGGGCGCGACAGATCCAGAAACCAGCATTCGCCAGCCTGCATGGGCACCAGCTGGCCATCCAGCAGAAACTCGACTTCCGGGTGGCTGAGCAGCGGGATATGCACGCGCATATCGCTGCCCGGTCCGGCCAGGTCGTAATCCATGTGCTCGCGTATGCGCGCGCCGGGCCCGAGCCGCAGCAGGCGGGCGGCGCGTATCGGTGCTTCGATCTGCGCCAGCACCCGTGCCCATGCCGGCTCCGCGTGGAACGTAGCTGTCGGCTGCGGTTCGCCATCGCCTGGCGCCAACGCGGTATGCGCGCCGGCAGGGGCAATCAGCGCGATGCCGCTCCAGTCGCCGCTGAAATAGCCGGTATTGAAATGCGGCTGCCACGCCTCGGCCGGCAAACGGCTCAATGCGGCCAGCAGTGGCGCGGTATCGATGGACAGGGACAAGCGCGAACACAGGGGCAAGGGTGCAACGTCGGTCATGGCTGGAAGGGCTGAAATGGGCTGGGCTGCAGGTAGCGCAGATTCTAGCCCGGCCACGGCATGCGCATGGCATCAATTGGCGGCCGGCTGCGGATAAGGATGATCCACAGTTTTGAATGCCGGCTACACACGCTAGGCTGTGAGGCACATAGAGAGGGCAGCAGCATGAACTGGATCGATATCCGCAGCGACACCGTTACCCAGCCAACGCCAGCCATGCGCAGCGCCATGGCCAATGCCGAGGTCGGCGATGACGTCTATGGTGACGACCCGACCGTGCCGGCGCTGGAAGCACGCGCGGCAGAACTCGTCGGCAAGGATGCCGCGCTATTCGTGCCTACCGGCACCTTCGGCAACCAGCTGGCATTGTTCACGCATTGCCAGCACGGCGACGAAGTGATCCTGGGCGAGGAAACCCATATCGTCTGGCACGAGGTAGGTGCGGCCGCGGTGATCGCCGGCGTGAACCTGCGGCCAGTCCCCACGCTGCTGGGCGAACTGGCCCCCGCTGACATCACGCGCCGCGTGCGCCCGGCTGGCGATATCCATCTGCCGCGCACCGGCCTGGTATGCCTGGAAAACGCGCACTCCAATGGCCGCGCATTGCCACTGGCCAATATGCAGGCCTGCCATGCAGCCGCCAAGGCCGCCGGCCTGCCGATACACCTGGATGGCGCCCGCGTATTCAATGCCGCCACTGCACTGGGCGTGGCAGCCAGCGAGATCGCCGCCTGCGCGGATACGGTGATGTTCTGCCTGTCCAAGGGGCTGGCGGCACCGATCGGCTCCATTCTGGCAGGGCCCGCCGACTTCATCGACGCCGCGCGCAAGAGGCGCAAGCTGCTGGGCGGCGGCTGGCGCCAGGCCGGCATGCTCGCCGCTGCCGGCCTGATCGCGCTCGATGACATGCGTTTGCGCCTGGCGGATGACCACGCCCATGCCAGACAGCTGGCAGCGCTGCTCGATGGCCTGCCCGGTATCACCGTGCGCCATGATCAGCTCGACATCAATATGGTGTGGTTCGATGTCGCGTCGCACATCGATGTGCCTCGGCTGATGGCCGCGCTACAGACCGCCGGCATCAAGGCCAATCCACCGGAAGATGGCGTGATGCGCCTGGTGACGCATTGGCAGATCGATGCAGCGGCAGTGGAAAAGATCGCCGCCACCATCGCCACATCGCTACGCTGATCAGCCCCTACCAGCCCCGCGGCCAGCACACGCTGCGGAGCGGGTATAGTGCCGGCTTCGCCCCGCAGCCGGTTGCAGCACAATGAAGCCACGCCACTCCCCTTTGCCGCAACGTGATGGCGTGGCGCCCAGCTTTCTGGAGCTGCCCGCCGGTAGCTGGCCCAGCCTGCTCGCTTACCTGATCGAGCGCTTTCCGCATGTGGCTGCCGGAATATGGCAGGAACGGCTGCAACGCGGCGCGCTGGTTGATCCGCACGGCATGCCATACACGCTGGGCAGCCCTTACCTGCCGTATACGCGCATCTGGTATTACCGCGAGGTTCCACGTGAAACCCCGGTACCGTTCGAAGAATATGTGTTGCACCAGGACGATAACCTGGTGGTGGCCGACAAACCGCATTTCCTGGCCTGCATCCCGGCCGGCCGTCACCTGCAGGAAACGCTGCTGACGCGGCTGAAGGTCAGGCTGGGCCTGCCCGATCTGGCGCCTATCCACCGGCTGGACCGCGAAACCGCCGGCATCATGCTGTTCTGCGCCAACCCCGCTCACCGTGGCACGTACCAGAAGCTGTTTTCCGAGCGCCGCGTGCAAAAGGAATACGAAGCCATCGCGCCGTACCGGGCTGATCTGGCACTGCCGCTGGTGCACCGCAGCCGGCTGGAGGAACGCCCGGAAAACTTCACCATGCAGGAAGTACCCGGCGAGGCCAACAGCGAAACGCGCATCGAACTGATCGCAAGGCATGGCGACTGGGCGCACTACCGGCTGCAGCCGCACACCGGCAAGAAGCACCAGCTACGCGCACACCTGTGCGCGCTGGGCATCCCCATCCGGCACGACCCGTGGTACCCGCTGGCCCTGCCGGACAAGGGCGATGATTTCAGTCAGCCTTTGCAGTTGCTGGCCAGAAGCATCCGCTTTGTTGATCCGGTCAGCGGTATCGATCAGTACTTTGCCAGCCAGCGGCAACTGGTTTGGGCGGCGGCATGAAAAAAAGGCCCACCGCAAGGTGGGCCTCTCAAGCCGATTACTATTTGAAGGATGTTACAACAAGCTCAGTGCTTACTTCAGTTTCCACAGGGTCGGTGTGGAGGCCGGGTTCCAGTTGGTACCGACGTACGCGGTATGCGTGATCAGGGCCACGTAATCCTTGCCACCGTAGCTGGCGCAGCTGTTGGCTGCATAGGTATTGCCTTCAACCCACGCTGCGCAGCCACCCGGGACCACGGTCGGTTGTGGTGTCGGGGTTGAAGTCGGCTGCGGCACCGGTGTAGCGGTCGGTACGGTGCTCGGTGCAACGGTCGGCTTCGGTGTTGCGGTCGGCACGCTGGTCGGTACCGGTGTGGCAGTGGTGCTGCCGCACGGGCCGAGATCAACCCATGGCTTGCCGCTGCCGGTGTTGGACGACGGGATGTCACCCTGCGTCCACCAGCTGGCTTGGTAGTTGCGCCCGTTGTAGGTCACCTTGGCACCACCGGAGTACGCGGTGCTGCTGTTCCAGGCGGCATTGCAGCCGCCGACCGGCGGTGTGGTTGGTGTCGGCGGAACCGGTGTCACGGTCGGCACGGTGGACGGACGCGGTGTGACGGTCGGGCCCGTGGTCGGGATGACTGTCGGGCCGGTTGTCGGCTTGGTAGTCGGAACCGCAGTCGGGTTGGTGCCACCGGTCTTCGCCGCTTTGAAGGTCTGGTAGAACTGGTAATCCGTTTGCGGCGTCAGCGAGAAATCGTCCAGGCTGCCGGTGCCGCTGCGGTCACGCTGCAGTGCCCAGAACGACAGCAGGCCCACGCCGTATTGCTTGGCGAAGTTGGCCACTTGCTGTGCATCGGCCACGGTGAAGATCTCGGTCTGCACATCGTTCTTGCCGATCATCGGCGTGATGCCGACCATCGCCCACAGTTCGCTGTCGCTCTTGGTGGTGTAGATGCCCTTGATCTGCGTGAACAGCGAGTTGGCAGCCTGCACCGCCAGATCACCCATCTTCTTGCCGTTGGAGATCGACGAACCGTAGTCCATGGTCATGATGTTGACCACGTCGGTACGCACGCCAGCGGTTTGCGCGCCGCGCAGCAGGTTCAGGCCTTCCGAGGTCAGGCCGGTCGGGTTGGTAGGCAGCGTGAACGAGATGTACAGGTCCGGGTACTTGGCCTGCAGTGTCTTGATTGCTTCGTTACGCACAGTGTTGAGCGAGGTTACCGACAGCTGGCTGCCTTCGATGTCGAAGTCCAGCGCACGCACGCCGGTGCGTTGCAGCAGACCATCGATCAGCGTCGCCATTTGCGCGCCGGTACAGCGGGCTTCCACATAGGTGCCAGCTGCGCCGCCGAACGAGATGATCAGCCGGCCGCCTTGCTGCTGGAACGCGATCACGTCGCTGAGCATGTTGTCGACATCGTTGCTCAGGCTGCAGCCGCTGTTGCCGGTAATGATGAACGCCAGTGTGGCGGCATCCAGACCGGCTTTCTGCTTGGCATCGACGAGGCTGGTGAACTTGTAGCTGCTTTCGCCGTAGCCCCAGGTGAAGAAATACGGGGCGGCTTCGGTTGCCATGGCGCCGATCGAGGCAAAACCCATGGCAAGTGCCACGGCACCGGCTTGCAGCCGGCGCAGGGCGCGGGGTTGCGATTTGCGAGACATTTGTCTCCTCCTTCCATCTATGGTTTTAATATGTGTACGCGCAGTGAGTGATTTCCCGTATGCGCTGCGCAAAACTAGCCGAATGCCATGGCGGACGGAATGTCCGCTTTCAATCTTGATTTGTCTTTATCTCCTCTGGTGCGATGAAATATCAACTGAACCGCCATCTTGGCGTGGAATACCAGGAAGCCATGGCGGTCGCGCCAGCTACGCGTCAGCGTTATGTCGGTGCCAACGATTACGAGGCCTTGTTCTACCGTAAACTGGCCGAGTTCGACGTGATCCTGGCGGGGGTGACCACCGCACGTGATGTGTTTGCAATACAACGGTTGGGCGCGCCCTTCCACACCGTGTTGCTGTCTGCGCATGGCCGTGCGGAGGCGCTGGATGAATCGGGCTGGCAAACGATACGGCCGCAGGATTTCGTGGTGCTGCCCAAGGGGGGCTTGCGTGGTTTCCGGCTGACCGGCGAGGTCTGGCGCTTTGGCTGGTTCTTGCTGAAAGACACGCCGCGCTGGCATGCGCTCAACACGCTGGGCAATGTGGTTTACCCGGACGAACACGCGGAGAGCATCTTTGACGCGCTCTCGCTGCTATGCCGCGAAGTGGAAGCTGGCCACGGCAGCAACGCGAATAACCCGTTTGCCACCGGCGCGCTGTCGCTGACCATGGGCATCCTGTCGCAATCACTGACGGCCGCGCTGGAAAAACCGCACATGGAGCGCCGGCTGCTCACCTTGTTCGAGAGCATCAAGCAGGATGCGCATCCGGACTGGCGCGTGGAAACGCTGGCCAAGCGGATGGATGTATCGCCCGGCTATTTCCACAAGCTGTGCGTGACGCACCTGAAGGTTTCGCCATCGCAACTGTTGCTCAACATGCGCATGGAACGCGCGCTACAGTTGCTGATGTCCGGCTCGGGCAATGTGGGTGAAGTGGCGGCGCAACTGGGTTACCGCGAGGTGGCCAGTTTCTCGCGCCGTTTCCTGCAGCATTTCGGCCAGAACCCTAGCAGTGTGCTGATCACCGGCAAAAAATAACCCGGGCTCAGCCATGCCAGAGCAGATTGAGCGTCTTCTTGGCCATTACGGTATCGGACACCACGGTAACCGGCACGCGCAGGCTGCGATAAAGCCCCTCCAGCAGCGCCGCCACCTGCTGGCATAGCGGCGTTTCACCCGCCGTCTCGATCACCACTTCGCGCAAGCCCTGCCGGCGCGCTTCGTACATGGTCAGGTCAAGCTTGCCCACTTCCTCGAACGATACCTGGCGGCCCCCGTCCGGCAACGCCAGCCATAGCCGGTAGCCATCGCCAAACTGGCCACGCGTCACCTCGATGGCATCAAGCAGGCGCCGCAATTCGCCCGGGCAGGGCACGCCATTGAGGCAAACCTTGAGCAAGGCCGTCTTTTCCACCACTTCGATGCTGAACATGGTGACACCCCTCGCACGCTATGCATGCAGTATAGGAGCAGGCTTGCCATGCCCGAAGGCAAAGCCGTTCAGCTGCGATGATCGGCGGCCGGGTGATCGGTTACGCCGTAATGCACTTGGCCAGTCGGGCCGAAGCGCGCGCCGGATTCGCAATGGCCAGTCTGGTCGTCAAAGAAGAAATCCGGCTGGAATTCACGCAGGAACGGACCTTTTTCCAGCCCGCCGAGGAACATCGCCTCATCCACCTCGATGTTCCAGCCCATCAGGGTGCGGATCGCGCGCTCATGCGCGGGGGCACTGCGCGCAGTGACCAGCGCGGTACGGATCTTCATCACCGGGTTGGCTTCCGCCTGCTTCTGCAATCGGTGCAGCGCCTCCAGCAGCGGGCGGAACGGGCCATCGGGCAGCGGCAACGCTGCTTTGTCGTGCTCGTGCGCGTGAAAAGCCGGCAAGCCGCCGCGCTGGAATACTTGTTCAGCTTCGTCCGAAAACAGCACTGCATCGCCGTCGAAGGCGATGCGGATTTCGTCGGCGTGCGTTTCTGCCGCCTGTACCGACAGCGGATACACGCGGGCAGCGGGGAAGCCCAGCAGGATGGCTTCGCGCACGTCCGCTTCGTTGGCAGACAGAAACAGATTAGCTTTCAGCGGTGCCAGGTAGTGATGCGCCGGCCGGCCACGTGTGAACACGCCGCGCTCCAGCTCCAGCCCGGCGTGCTTGGCAGAGCGGAATACGCGCAGCCCGCTCATCGGGTCATTGCGCGACAGGATCACCACCTCGACCGGCTGCGCGCCGTTCTGGTTGAATGCCAGCAGCTTCTTCACCAGCGGGAAGGCCACGCCCGGCACCGCCGGCGTATCCAGCAGCGACTGCTGCAGCGCCATGTAGGCGGTATCGTCGCTCTGTTCGAAAATCAGGTTTTCCGCCTCGAAATCGAACAGCGCACGCGAGCTGATGGCAACAACCAGTTTTCCGTCGAGAGAAGCCGGCATGGCTCAATCCTTGTTCTGTTTCACCGGGCGTTGCCAACCGGTGAGGGTGACTTGCCTCGCACGCGCCACGGTCAGCTCGCCCGCCGGGGCATGCTTGCTGATCACCGACCCTGCCCCCGTGGTGGCCTGTGCACCGATGGTCACCGGCGCCACCAGCACGTTGTTGGAACCGATGCGCGCGCCATCTTCGATCACCGTGCGGAATTTGTTCACGCCATCATAGTTGGCGGTGATGGTGCCCGCACCGACATTGACGCCACTACCCATGGTGGTATCACCGATGTAGCTCAGGTGATTGACCTTGGAGCCCTCGCCGATGGTGGCTTTCTTCACTTCGACGAAGTTGCCGATATGCACATTGGCCGCCAGTTCGGCCCCCGGGCGCAGGCGCGCATACGGGCCGATCAGCGCAGCAGCGCCCACTTCGGCATCTTCCAGATGGCAGAACGGGTGGATGATTGCGCCATCGGCGATAGTCACATTCTTCAGCACGCAGTTGGCGCCGATCTGCACATTGTTGCCCAGCGTGATCTGGCCCTCGAACACGCAATTGACGTCGATCACCACGTCCTTGCCGTGGCGGATGCTGCCGCGCAGGTCGAAGCGAGCCGGATCCAGCAGGCCTACGCCGGCCGCCAGCAGGGCATGGGCCAGCTCGCGCTGGTGGATGCGCTCCAGGGTTGCCAGTTGCACCTTGTTGTTGATGCCCTCGGCCTCCCAGTGATCCTGCGGGTGCACCGTGGCCACCGGCACACCATCGCGCACCGCCAATGCGATCAGGTCCGTGGCGTAGTACTCACCCTGCGCATTGTCGTTTTTCAGTTCGCCCAGCCAGCCAGCCAGCCGCGCCGTGGGCAGCGCCAGGATGCCGGTATTCATTTCACGGATCTGCGCCTGCTGCGGCGAGCAATCCTTCTGCTCGACGATGGCCTGCACTTCGCCGGCCTCGTTGCGCACGATGCGCCCGTAACCGGTGGCGTCATCGAGAATGTCGGTCAGGATGCCGAGCTTGCCGCCCGCGCTGGCTTCCAGCAACTGCTGCAGCGTAACCAGCCGCGTCAGCGGTACATCGCCATACAGCATCAGCGTGACATCGCCAGCCACATGCGGCATGGCCTGCGCCAGCGCATGCCCGGTGCCCAGCTGCTGCGCCTGCAGCGCCCACGCCAGATCCGGCTGGCCGGCAAATGCCGCCTGCACCTGTTCACCACCGTGGCCGTACACCACCACCAATCTGGCCGCGCCCAGCTTGCGCGCGGTATCGAGCACATGGCCGAGCAGCGGTTTGCCGGCAATCGGGTGCAGTACCTTGGGCAGGCTGGAATACATGCGCTTGCCTTGGCCGGCAGCGAGGACAACGACGTTGAGCGTATTGGTCATGATCAGCAGGGGCGAGTTGAAATGGATGGCGGCCATTGTAGCGCCTGCAGTTGACACGCAAACATCAGGCTGCCGCTGATGCATGCCGGTTTTTGCGTCAAACCGGCGTAATTATGTGGCATGGCACACATGCAGGTTCTGCGTTACCCGCGCGGCATGCTTCATCGCCCACGGCGCATTTGCTTGGGCGCAGGCCCCACCCGGTGAATGGTCGTCCAGCAGGCAATTTGGGGAATAGTCCCGCCCATCCCTTATCGATCCTGGGCAATCCTGCTAAAGCACGCTCTGCGGGAAGTCCCTGCGTTGCGCACCCGGCGCTTCAGAAGGGATCAGAGCGGCGTGCCACCAACCCTAGAACGAGAAACGGAGCAGAGATTTTGGCTTGCGTCTGAAAACCCGATCACAAACAACGCGGGTAGCTACGACGTACCCTTTCCCTTCTGAAGCGCCGAGCAGCACAGGCAAGGCCGGGGGTTTCGGGGAGGGATGTCTGAGCCCGCAGGGCGAGTTACCGACCCGCCGGACTTGCCGCGCCGCGGAAGGCGCCCTGACACACCTGCGCCGCAGGCGCTGCGATAGCGGATCTGCTAGTGGCTCTACAAGCTGCAAAATCCTAGCAAACCAGACCCACAAAAAACAAAAGCAGCCCGAAGGCTGCTTCTGTTTTTACTACCGGCGAACCAGCGCTTAGTGGCCGCGCTTCTTGAGCTTTTCCACCACGGCGAGTTTCGCCACGGCTTCCAGCAGCTCGGCTTGCGCCATCGCGAAGTCCATCGAACCGCTGCGGTTCTTCAGGGCTTCTTCTGCCTTGGCCTTTGCTTCCTTGGCCTTGGCTTCATCGATGTCGTCACCGCGAATCGCGGTATCGGCCAGCACGGTTACCACGTGCGGTTGCACTTCCAGCAGGCCGCCCGAAACGTACAGGATCACGTCCGGATCGTTGCTATTGGCCGGCTTGATGCGCACTGCACCCGGACGGATCCGGCTAAGCAGTGGTGCGTGCCGCGGCAGGATGCCGATCTCGCCCTGGTCGGCAGGTGCCGAGATGAACTCGGCAGTGCCGGAGTAGATCAGCGCCTCGGCGCTTACCACGTCCACATGCATCGTCATGGCCATTCCTATCCCCTTACTTCAAGGTCTTGGCTTTTTCGATCGCTTCTTCGATGCCGCCGACCATGTAGAAGGCCTGCTCCGGAAGGTGATCGTAATCGCCGTTCAGAATGCCCTTGAAGCCCTTGAGGGTTTCCTTCAGCGGCACGTACTTGCCCGGCGAGCCGGTGAACACTTCAGCAACGTGGAACGGCTGCGACAGGAAACGCTGGATCTTCCGCGCGCGGGACACGGACAGCTTGTCTTCAGGAGACAGTTCGTCCATACCCAGAATCGCGATGATGTCCTGCAGTTCCTTGTACTTCTGCAGTGTTTGCTGCACGCCACGTGCCACGCTGTAGTGCTCGTCGCCAACCACTTGCGGATCCAGCTGGCGCGATGTCGAATCGAGCGGATCGACCGCAGGGTAGATACCCAGCGAAGCGATGTCACGCGACAGAACGACGGTAGCGTCCAAGTGGGCAAAGGTCGTTGCCGGGCTCGGGTCGGTCAAGTCATCCGCAGGCACGTAAACGGCCTGGATGGAGGTGATCGAACCGGTCTTGGTCGAAGTGATACGCTCTTGCAGCGCACCCATTTCTTCGGCCAGTGTCGGCTGATAACCCACTGCGGACGGCATACGGCCCAGCAGCGCCGAAACTTCGGTACCGGCCAGGGTGTAACGGTAGATGTTGTCGACGAAGAACAGGATGTCGCGACCTTCGTCACGGAAGTGTTCAGCGATCGACAGACCGGTCAGTGCAACGCGCAGACGGTTACCCGGCGGCTCGTTCATCTGGCCATACACCATCGCCACCTTGTCGAGGACGTTGGAGTCCTTCATTTCGTGGTAGAAGTCGTTACCCTCGCGAGTACGCTCACCCACGCCGGCAAACACGGACAAGCCCGAGTGTGCCTTGGCGATGTTGTTGATCAGTTCCATCATGTTGACGGTCTTGCCCACACCGGCGCCGCCGAACAGGCCGACCTTGCCGCCCTTGGCAAACGGGCAAACCAGGTCGATCACCTTGATGCCGGTTTCCAGCAGGTCAACAGACTGGTTCAGCTCGTCGAACTTCGGAGCGGACTGGTGAATGGCGCGGCGGACGTCGGTTTGCACCGGGCCTGCTTCGTCAATCGGGTTGCCCAGCACGTCCATGATGCGGCCGAGTGTAGCGTTGCCGACCGGCACCGAAATCGGTGCGTGCGTGTTGTTGACCAGCAGACCACGCTGCAGGCCATCAGTGGTACCCATGGCAATCGAACGCACCACGCCGTCGCCGAGCTGCTGCTGGACTTCCAGCGTCAGTTCACGATCGGCGAGCTTGAGTGCGTCATACACCTTGGGCAGGTTGTCGCGCGGAAATTCCACGTCGACCACCGGGCCAATGATTTGTACGATTTTCCCTTGGCTCATCTTAGGGTTCCTAATCAGTAAATTCGGGTTGGCGATCTGTTAAACCGCTGCAGCGCCCGCGCAGATTTCCGAAAGTTCTTTCGTAATCGCCGCTTGACGCGTCTTGTTGTACAGCAGTTGCAGATTGCCGATCACCTTGTCGGCGTTGTCGGTTGCTGCCTTCATGGCCACCATGCGGGCTGCCTGCTCGGACGCGATGTTTTCCGCTACCGCCTGGTAAACTAGGGCTTCGAGGTAGCGGCCCATCAGGGCGTCGATGACGGACTTGGCATCCGGCTCGAACAGGTATTCCCAGTTGTATTCATGCGACTGCGGCTTGGTAACGACCTCGCCTGCCAGTGGCAACAACTGTTCGACCACGGGTTCCTGCTTCATGGTGTTGACGAACTTGGTGTACACCAGGTGCACCTCGTCCACTTCGCCGGCGATGAACGCATCAACCATGACCTTCACAGGTCCGATCAGTTGTTCAAGGTGCGGCATGTCGCCAAGGCCGGTCGCGTGCGACAGAACCTTGGCGCCATTGCGGGCCATGAAACCAAAACCCTTGTTGCCGATGGCGGTGACTGCAGTTTCCACACCGTTCTGGTCCCAGCCCTTCATCTTGTTCAGCGCCAGACGCAGCACGTTGGTGTTCAAGCCACCGCACAAGCCTTTGTCCGACGTGATCACGATGAGGCCAACCCGTTTCACGGTGTCGCGACCAACGAGGAAAGGATGCTGATAGTCCACCAATGCCTGGGCCAGGTGAGCCGTTACCTTGCGGATTTTTTCACCGTAAGGACGTGCCGAGCGCATGCGCTCCTGGGCTTTACGCATTTTGGACGTTGCAACCATTTCCATGGCGCGGGTGATCTTCTGCGTGTTCTTGACGCTCTTGATCTTGGTCCGGATCTCTTTGCCGCCTGCCATGATTCGTTTCCTTTATTCGGTATCGAATCAGTAAGCGCTGCTGGCCTTGAACGCGTCCGCAGCCTTGAGGATGGCAGCTTCGTCGTCGGCGGAAAGGTCACCCTTTGCGTCAACGCGAGCCAGCACATCGGCCTGGTTCGCTTTCAGGTCAGCAAGGAAAGCCGCTTCGAATGCCAGCGCGCGGTCCACCTTCACGTCGTCGTAACGGCCCTTGCCGATCAGCAAGAGGGTAACGGCGAGTTCGGCAACCTTGAGCGGGCTGTACTGGGCCTGCTTCATCAGCTCGGTCACCAGCTTGCCGCGTTCCAGCTGCTTGCGGGTGGCTTCGTCCAGATCGGAAGCGAACTGCGCGAACGCAGCCAGTTCACGGTACTGGGCAAGGGCCAGACGCACACCGCCGCCCAGCTTCTTGACGACCTTGGTCTGTGCAGCACCACCAACGCGCGACACCGAGATACCGGCGTTCATCGCAGGACGGATACCGGCGTTGAACAGGTCGGTTTCCAGGAAGATCTGGCCGTCGGTAATCGAGATCACGTTGGTCGGCACGAATGCAGACACGTCACCCGCTTGCGTTTCGATGATCGGCAGCGCGGTCAGCGAGCCGGTCTTGCCGGTCACTGCGCCGTTGGTCAGCTTGGCGACTTCGTCGGCATTGATACGCGCAGCACGTTCCAGCAGACGCGAGTGCAGATAGAACACGTCGCCCGGATACGCTTCACGGCCCGGAGGACGGCGCAGCAGCAGCGAGATCTGGCGATAAGCCACAGCTTGCTTGGACAGATCGTCATAAACGATCAGTGCGTCTTCACCGCGGTCGCGGAAGTATTCACCCATCGTGCAACCGGAGTACGCGGCGATGTATTGCAGCGCGGCCGATTCCGAGGCAGCAGCTGCCACGATGATGGTGTGGGCCAGTGCACCGTGCTCTTCGAGCTTGCGCACCACGTTGGCGATCGACGAAGCCTTCTGGCCGATGGCAACGTATATACACGTTACGCCGGTGCCTTTCTGGTTGATGATCGCGTCCAGCGCAACGGCAGTCTTGCCGGTCTGGCGGTCGCCAATGATCAGCTCACGCTGGCCACGGCCAACCGGCACCATGGTGTCGATCGACTTGATACCGGTTTGCAGGGGCTGCGAAACCGATTCACGTGCGATAACGCCCGGTGCGATCTTTTCGATCGGGCTCGACAGTGTGGTACCCAGCGGGCCCTTGCCGTCGATAGGCTGACCCAGCGCGTTGACCACACGGCCAATCAGCTCGGGACCAACCGGTACTTCAAGAATGCGACCGGTACACTTTACTTCGTCGCCTTCGGAGATGTGGGTGTATTCACCCATCACCACGGCACCGATGGAATCACGCTCGAGGTTGAGCGCCAGACCGAAGGTGTTACCCGGGAATTCCAGCATTTCGCCTTGCATCACATCGGACAAGCCGTGGACGCGAACGATACCGTCGGTCACCGAAACAACCGTACCGGTGGTACGTGTTTCAGCAGCTGTCGACAGATTCTGGATCCGGGCTTTAATCAGTTCACTGATTTCGGACGGATTGAGTTGCATTAAAATCTCCTAGCTCTTCAGGCTCGTCGCGAGCGCTGCCAGCTTGCCTTGCACGGATGCATCGATCACCAGGTCACCGACCGTCACCTTGACGCCACCGATGAGTTCCGGGTTAACCGTGACTTCCGCTGCAACCTTGCGGTTGAGTTGGGCAGACAGCGTGCTCGCCAGCGTATTCTTCTGGGCGTCGTCAAGCGGGAAGGCCGATTCGATCACGGCTTCAACCTCGCCTTCTTCGGCAGCTTTCAGCGCTTCGAATACTTCCGAAACCGCCGCGAGCGCTGCAAAGCGCCCGTTTTCCAGCACCACAACGAGGAAGTTCTTCACTTCTTCGCTGACATCGCCGCCCAGCAGGTCGACCAGCAATTGTTGAACCTGAGTTGCGGAATACTTCGGATTGGCCACCACGTCCAGGGCGGTCTGGTTCTGCGCGAGCAGGCCCAGATTGGCGAGTACCTGCGACCACTGGCCCAGGGTACCCGACGCTTTCGCCAGACGGAAAACAGCCTCGGCATAAGGTCTTGCGACGGTGATGAGTTCTGCCATGACTGCTTACAGTTCCGCTTTGATGGATGCCAACAGATCGGCATGCTTTGCAGCATCGATCTCGCGCTTCAGGATCTTCGTCGCGCCGTCAACAGCCAGCTGGCCGACCTGCTGACGCAGGACTTCCTTGGCGTGTTGAACCTGGCTTTCGATTTCCGCCTGAGCGCCGTTCACCAGCCGCTCACCTTCTTGCTTGGCCGTTTCCTTCGCTTCTTCAACGAGTTGCGACGCGCGCTTCTCGGCTTGGGCGATGATTTCGGCCGCATGCTGTTTGGCTTCACGCAGCTTGTCGGCGGAGGCTTTCTCTGCATTGGCCAGATCTTGCTTGGCGCGATCTGCTGCAGAGAGGCCGTCGGCGATACGACGAGCGCGTTCTTCCATCATGCCGGTCAGCGGAGGCCACACGAATTTCATCGTGAACAGAACCAGAAGCACAAAAGTGATCATCTGGCCAATCAGGGATAAATTGATATCCATGCTGATGGTCCTCCAGTTAGTTAGGCAAGCGCCGGATTATTGAGCAGCTTGCAGAACCGCATTGAGGAACGGGTTGTTGAATGTGTACAGCATTGCAACACCAACACCGATCATCGAAATCGCGTCGAGCAGACCGGCGATGATGAACAGCTTGGTTTGCAGAACCGGGATCATTTCCGGTTGACGAGCCGAGGACTCGAGGAACTTGCCACCGAGGATTGCAAAACCCAGGGCGGTACCGATAGCAGCCAGACCGATGATGATCGCGGCAGCGATCACGGTGAAGCTCTGTACGGAAGCGATTTCAGCAACAGCCATTTCTAACTCCTAAAAGGATGGTTGAGGTTGGTATGAAAAAGGATGGAATACACGAGCCAGACAGGCCAAGACCTGCCCGGCGCGATTTTTTAGTGATCTTCTACCGCAAGGCTCAGGTAGACGATCGTCAGCATCATGAACACGAACGCCTGCAGCGTGACCACCAGGATGTGGAAGATCGCCCATGGCGTACCCAGCACCCAGTTGACCCACCACGGCAACAGCGCGATCAGGATGAAAATCAGTTCGCCGGCATACATGTTGCCGAACAGACGCAGCGACAGGGAGATCGGCTTGGCGATCAGCTCCAGCAGCTGGAAGATGAAGTTGACTGGCAGCAGCACGATGATCATCGGCAGGCTTTCAGCGTGGAACGGTGCAGTGAACAGTTCCTTGATATAGCCAACCGGGCCCTTGGCGCTGATCGAGAACCCGATGATCAGCAGCATCACCGACAGCGACAGCGCGAAAGTCTGGTTCACGTCGGCGGTGGGCACCACGCGCAGGTACACATGGTGCGGGTCCATGCCGAAGCCGTAGTGGCCGATCGCCTGGGCAATTGTCGGCAGCAGGTCAACCGGCAGGAAGTCCATCGCGTTCATCAGGAAAACCCAGCAGAAAATGGTCAGCGACAGCGGACCGATCACCTTGGATTTGGCGTGGAAGGCATCCTTGATTTGCGAATCGACCATCTCGACGATCAGTTCGACAAAGTTCTGCAGCTTGCCGGGAACCCCGCTCGTAGCCTTGCGCGCAACCAGTGCGAACACGCCGACAAAGAGGAAACCCAGGATCAGTGCAATCCAGAAGGTATCAAGGTGGAAGCCGCCAGCAGTCTGATTGAACGTCAGGTGATGCTGGATATATTGTGTGGCCGTTTGCTTTTCTGCAGACATGTCAGTTTTTGCCGTCAAACTTGATTAGAAGACCGAACCAGTAGGCGCTGGCCGCTGCGAGATAACCTCCAAACAGCGCAACCCAGACAACCTGCCGGTAAAAAACGAAAACCGCAGCGAAGGCCGCGAGCGTAAAGCCCAGCTTGACCATCTCTGCCGCAAAATGCTGGCGCATCAGCGCCGCGGGCGGACCATATTCCAGACGGTAAGCGATGCGCGCGTAAAGTCGCGCTCCGGCCACCGAAATCAATCCTCCGATGGCGCTTGCAATCGCTGGCGCCTGCCCCCATAAAAAGAGAACCAGCAGGGAAACCATCAGCGTTATCGCCGAACCGAGGAGAACGATGCCCCGGACTTGTGCTCTGCTGCTCATCATCCGCCGCCAGTAAAACCCCGCGATTATACGGAGCTGCTTGCCGCAGCGTCAATTTTCACGCCTGTAAGCTTCATGCACGTGAACAGTGCATCGGCACCCTTGCGGGGCGCATGCGCCACCGCAAACACTGCTGAATCGCTTTAGCTTATTTCAGCAGTGCCAGCAGCCGATCCAGCTCATCGAGGCTGGCATAGTCCAGACTGATGCGTCCGGCACCCTTTTTACCTGTTTTGATCGCCACTGTAACGCCCAGGCGCTGCGAAACTTCTTCTTCCAGCCGGCGTACATCCGGATCGACGCGCTTTTCTGGCTGCTGCGCCGGCCCTTGTTGCAGCTTTTTCACCAGCGCTTCCGCATCGCGTACCGACAGGCCTTTCAATGCAATGGTCTTGGCGGCATCAAGCTGTGCCAGGCTGTCCAGCGGCAACAATGCGCGCGCATGGCCCATATCCAGCTGGCCACTCATCAGCATGTCGCGTACCGGCTCGGACAATTGCAGCAGGCGCAGCAGGTTGCTGACGGCCACGCGGGATTTGCCCACCGCCTGCGCCGCGGC
Organism: Andreprevotia sp. IGB-42; assembly: GCF_009848685.1. Lineage (GTDB taxonomy): Bacteria > Pseudomonadota > Gammaproteobacteria > Burkholderiales > Chitinibacteraceae > Andreprevotia. Next base: position 120,239 of record NZ_WXTX01000010.1, on the reverse strand, counting down.
TTCGTGCGTCATGCCGAATTCTTCGATCAGCCGCTGCAGGCCCTGCGCCTCTTCCAGCGCATTCAGGTCTTCACGCTGGATGTTCTCGATCAGTGCCATCGCCGCAACGGCTTCGTCCGGCACCTCGCGCACCAGCGCCGGGATCTCGGTCAGGCCGGCAATGCGCGATGCACGCCAGCGGCGCTCGCCAGCAATGATTTCGTAGCGTTCCACGCCGTCGATGGGCCGTACCAGCACCGGCTGCATCAGCCCCTGTGCCTTGATCGATTCGGCCAGCTCGTTCAGCGCATCGGCATCGATATGCGTGCGCGGCTGGTAACGGCCAGGCTGCAGCGCGTCGATGGAAAGTTGCTGCAGGCTGTCGCTGGCATCACCCATCAGGGCATCGAGCCCGCGGCCTAGGCCCTTGAATTTCTTGCTGACCATGTGGTTCTCTGCGGCAAAGCCTGTGACATGCGCGCCACCCTGCCGTTGCGACGGGCGGTGCGGACAATGCCGGCTTCTTAAACGGGTTGGACGGATTCGACCGGATTATGCCGCGCCAGCATCTCTTCTGCGAGCTGCAGATACGCCTGCGCGCCTTTGGAGTTCTTGTCATAGGACAGAATGGGCCGGCCATACGACGGCGCTTCGGCCAGCCGCACGTTGCGCGGGATCACCGTGTGGTAGAGCTTGCTGGTGAAATGCTTGACCAGTTGATCGCTCACCTGCTGCGCCAGCGTGGAGCGCGGATCGAACATCGTGCGCAGCAAGCCTTCGATCTCGATCTTGCGGTTCAGGCTCTGCTTCACGCGCTTGAGCGTATTCACCAGGTCGGACAAACCCTCCAGCGCATAGTACTCGCACTGCATGGGGATCAATACGGCATCGGCGGCAACGAGGCCATTGAGCGTGAGCAGGTTGAGCGCCGGCGGGCAATCAAGGATGACGAAATCGTAATGCTCGGCCTGCGTGGCCAGTACTGCCTTGAGCTTGGATTCACGCGCATCGGCATCCACCAGCTCGACTTCCGCCCCGGCCAGGTCACGGTTGGCGGGCAGCACGTCGAAGCCGCCGGATTCGGAGGTCTTTACCGTTTCGGCAACGCTCGATTCGCCGATCAGCAGGCTGTAGATCGAATGCTCCAGCCTGGCCTTGTCAATGCCGGCACCCATGGTGGCGTTCGCTTGCGGGTCCAGGTCCACCAGCAACACGCGCTTTTGCAGGTGCGCCAGGCTGGCGGCGAGGTTGACCGCGGTGGTCGTCTTGCCGACGCCGCCTTTCTGGTTCGCGATCGCCAGCACCCGCATCAGGCGCGCACCACGTGAACCAGATGACGTTCCGCGTCGATGCCGGGCACCGCCAGCGTATCGACGCCGGCGGGTTTCACATCGGCCGGCAGCAAGGCGATTTCTTCATGCGGGTAGACGCCCTTGAGCGCCGCCCATTCACCATCATCAGCCAGCAGGTGGCGGGTGAGCTTCACGAATTCGGCCAGATCGGAAAACGCCCGCGACGTGATCACGTTGAACGGCGCTTCCGGCCGGTAGGCCTCCACCCGCTCGGTCACCACGGTGACGTTGGCAAGCTTCAAGTCGACAATCGCCTGGCGCAGGAAGGTGGTTTTCTTGTGGTTGGAATCGAGCAGCACCAGTTGCCAGTCCGGCCGTGCAATCGCCAGCGGGATGCCCGGCGTACCGAAGCCCGAGCCCACGTCGAGGATGCGCGCACCGTGGCCGGCCTTGAAATGGCCCAGCGGCGCCAGCGAATCGAGCAGATGGTGCGGCACCATGCGCTCCGGCTCGCGGATCGCGGTCAGGCTATAGGTCTTGTTCCACTTGGCCAGCAACTCCACATAGGCCAGCAGCAATTGCTGCTGCGCATCGGAGAGCGCGAGGCCGAAAATCTTCAGGCCGTCGGCCAGGGTTTGCGCAAGCGGGGTTACAGCAGCTACGGACATTCAGGCAACCTTGGGGGTAATCGCCGCAGTGGCGAGTTGTTTCTTTTTCAGATGCACCAGCAGCAGCGCGATGGCAGCCGGGGTAATGCCGGAAATGCGCCCGGCCTGGCCCAGCGTTTCCGGGCGGTGCTTGGCCAGCTTCTGCTGCACTTCCTTCGACAGGCCGGATACGATGGTGTAATCGAAATCCACCGGCAGCGGCACATCGTCGAGCGTATCGCGTTTCGCCACTTCGTGCTGTTGCCGTTCGATATATCCCTGGTACTTGACCTGGATTTCCACCTGCTCGGCTACCAGCTCGTCATTGACCATCGCCTCGCCCTCTTTGGGCTGTGCTGCGGCCAGCGTCAGCAGGCTGGCGTAGCTCACTTCCGGGCGGCGCAGCAGTTCGGCCAGATTGTATTCACGCTCGATGGCCTTGCCGAATACCGGCAGCGCCTCGGCTTCGGAAATCAGCCGCGGATTGATCCAGGTCGATTTCAGCCGCTGCAGCTCGGCTTCCACCGCATCGCGCTTGCGGCAGAACGCCTCCCACTGCGCATCGTCCACCAGCCCCAGCTTGCGGCCCGCCTCGGTCAGGCGCAGGTCGGCGTTGTCCTCGCGCAGCTGCAAGCGGTATTCGGCGCGGCTGGTGAACATGCGGTAAGGCTCGGTCACACCCAGCGTGGTCAGGTCATCGACCAGCACGCCCAGGTAGGCTTCATCGCGGCCCGGCAGCCACGGCGCTTCATCGCGCGCATACAGCGCCGCGTTCAGCCCGGCAAACAGGCCTTGCGCGGCGGCTTCTTCATAGCCGGTGGTGCCATTGATCTGGCCGGCAAAATAAAGGCCGGCAATCGACTTGGATTCGAACGACTGCTTGAGCGCGCGCGGATCGAAGTAATCGTACTCGATGGCATAGCCGGGGCGCAGGATGCGGGCGTTTTCCAGCCCGGCAATCGATTGCAGCGCACCCAGCTGGATATCGAACGGCAAGCTGGTCGAGATCCCGTTCGGATAGAACTCGTTGGTATCGAGGCCTTCGGGCTCCAGAAAGATCTGGTGGCTGTCCTTGTCGGCAAAGCGGTTGATCTTGTCTTCGATGCTCGGGCAATAGCGCGGCCCCACGCCTTCGATCTTGCCGGTGAACATGGGGCTGCGGTCAAAACCGCTGCGGATGATGTCGTGCGTTTTCAGGTTGGTGTGGGCAATCCAGCACGGCAGTTGCTGCGGGTGCATGTCGCGGCGGCCGCGTGCCGAGAACACCGGTTCCGGCGTATCACCCGGCTGTTGCTCCAGCACCGAGAAATCGATGGTGCGGCCATCGATGCGCGGCGGCGTGCCGGTCTTCAGGCGCCCCACCGGCAGCTTCAGCTCGCGCAAGCGCTGTGACAGCGTGATCGATGCCGGGTCACCCGCGCGGCCGCCCACGTGGTTTTCCAGCCCCACGTGGATCTTGCCGCCAAGGAAGGTGCCGGCGGTAAGCACCACCGCAGCCGCCTCGAAACGGATGCCGATCTGCGTGACGGCACCGGTTACCCGGTCGCCATCGAGCGTCAGGTCGGCCACTTCCTGCTGGAACAGATCCAGGTTGGGCTGGTTTTCCAGCATATGGCGGATGGCGGCCTTGTAGCGCACGCGGTCGGCCTGCGCACGGGTGGCGCGCACTGCGGGGCCCTTGCTGGCGTTCAGTGTCTTGAACTGGATGCCGCTCATGTCGGTGGCCAGCGCCATGGCGCCACCCAGTGCATCCACTTCCTTCACCAGATGACCCTTGCCGATGCCGCCAATCGACGGGTTGCAGCTCATCTGCCCCAGCGTTTCGATATTGTGCGTGAGCAACAGGGTTTTGCGGCCCATGCGCGCGCTGGCGAGCGCCGCTTCGGTGCCGGCATGGCCGCCACCGACGACGATCACGTCATAACGGGTTGGATAGAGCATGGGGTGCCGCCTAAAGACAAATCAGGGCGAATATTCTACGGTAAAACAGTGACTTGCGCCATGAAGCGGCGTCATCTGCGGATGAATTGAAAAAGCCCGCAGCATATGCGGGCTTTCCGGCATCGGCAACCACGGGGTCACCACCCACACCGATCCGCTCAGACCATGCCGTTGGCACGCCCCGCAGCAACGGCCGCGCCAACGATGCCGGCATTGTTCTCCAGCACCGCGGCCACCACCTTGTAGCGCAGGCCGGTCATTTCCGGGATGAACTTCTCGGCCTTCTTGCTGATGCCACCGCCGATAATCACGAGATCGGGCGAGAACAGCAGATCAAGATGCTGCAGGTAGGCATTCAGGCGCGGATTGTATTCTTTCCATTTCAGGTCCAGATCATCCTTGACCTTGCCCGAACAGTATTTCTCCGCAATCGAATCCTTGGGGAAAATCAGGTGGCCAAATTCGGTATTGCTGATCAGTACGCCATCGACAATCAGCGCGCTGCCGATGCCGGTACCCAGCGTGATCACGATGGTTTTGCCCGGTCGGCCCTTGGCGGCACCGAACAGCACTTCCGCCAGACCCGCCGCATCGGCGTCATTCAGCAGCTTCACCGGCAAGCCCACCGCATTGGCGAGGATTTCTTCGGCCGGTGCATTGATCCAGCTCTTGTCCACGTTGGCGGCAGACAGCGTCTGCCCGTTGGCGACAATCGCCGGAAAGGTGATGCCGATCGCCCCCTTCCATGCAAACTGGTCGACCAGTTGCTTGACCACACGGCCAACCGCTTCCGGCGTGGCGGGCTGCGGCGTATCCAGGCGCACACGCTCGGCCAGCAACTCGCCGGTTTCGATATTGACGGGCGCACCCTTGATGCCGGTGCCGCCGATATCGATACCGAGCACGGTCTTGATGTTCTGGTCTTGCGTCATGATGCGTTCCTGGAGAATCTGTTGAGGCCGGTCAGCAACAGCGCAGGACAAGCGCCGTGCCAACACCGGATGCCCGACAGTTTGCCGTGGGGCGATGCAAAGTCAAGCCGGGTAAAAACCCGATTTGCTGGCCGCGATCATTTCGATGCCATGCATCCGGGGCATGCAACAGATTGTGCCAGCACCTGCTTGCGGTCAATGCACCATGCCGGCCTTGAGTTCGATCAGGCGTTTCTTGTCATCCTCGGCGCGCTTTCTGACCACTTCGATATCAGCGGTTTTTTTCTTGCTGTCCGCATCGATATCGTCGATTTCCTTCTGCGCAACGGCACGATCCGCATCCAGATCGGCGGGAATCTGCTTCTTGCGCTTCTGCATGCCGGCAATCTGCTTGTCGATGCGATCCAGCTTTTCCTGGGCACTCTGACGCCGCAGACCATTGGTCTGGATACCACCCTTGATGGTATCGATCTGCCGGTCACGCAGCAGATCGACCTCCTCGGGCTTGGAGAAAGACTGCAGCAGCGCGCGATCACGCCGCTGCTGTTCTTTCTGCAGCGCCAGTTCTTCCTGCTGGCGTGCCTTTTCTTCAGGCGAGATTTTCTTCGGTGGCTCTTTCACCACCCGCCCAGTTGAATCGACTTCGGAAACGCCGCTCTTCGGATCGGTAAGGGGTGGTTTGTCGCTGTATTGCACCTTGCCGTTCTCGTCGACCCAACGATACAGCTTGGCCTCTACCGGCATGGACAGCAACGCGGCGCAAATCACCGCAAATAAACCGACACGCATAATGCTTCCGTTTTCCTTTGATCACGGCCCCGGGTGGCTGGAGCCGTCTCGTTATTCGATACCGTACTGCGCCCGGTAAGCTTCAACCTTATCCAGATTGTCGGCAAGTTGTGGCGAATCAGCAAGGTAGCCGATCAAATCCTTCAATGTGGCGATCGGGATCACCGGGATGCCGAATTGCTGCTGCACTTCCTGCACGGCGCTCAGTTCGCCCTGGCCACGTTCCATCCGGTCCAGCGCGATCAGCACGCCCGCAGGCTCCGCACCCGCTGCGCGGATCATGTTCACCGATTCGCGCACGCTGGTGCCGGCCGAGATCACATCATCGATGATCAGCACGCGGCCCTTGAGTGGCGCCCCCACCAGCACGCCGCCTTCGCCGTGATCTTTCGCTTCCTTGCGGTTGTAGACGAAAGGCACGTTGTGGCCAGCTTCCGCCAGTTTCACCGCCGTGGCGGCGGCCAGCACGATGCCCTTGTACGCCGGGCCGAACAGCACATCGAACTTCACCCCGGCGGCCAGCGCCGCCTGCGCATAGAAACGCGCCAGCTCGCCCACCGAGGCGCCATCGCTGAACAGGCCTGCATTGAAAAAATAGGGCGAGTTGCGGCCCGCCTTGGTGACGAACTCACCAAACATAAGCACCTTTTGTGCCACGGCAAATTCGATGAACTCCCGACGGAAATCGGACATTTGTAGGCTCCTGTGCAATGAATCGGGCGGCAACGCTGTAAGAAAAACGACGTTTTACGCAGCCCTGTGACAAAAAACAGCATAACACGGCGCACAAGCCCCCCTCTTTTGTCACCGCCTGCCCGCGGGCAATTGCCGTGCACCAGCCAGCGGCAACGGCGGCCGCCCGCTCGGCACCCGGCCCGGCGCGCAGTACACTTGCCCCATTCATAGCCCACTGCGGAGTTTTCCATGCGTATCGTCAGCGCCAATCTCAATGGCATCCGTTCTGCCACCAACAAGGGTTTTCTCGAGTGGCTGGTGCAATCCGGCGCGGACGTGGTGGCAATGCAGGAACTCAAGGCGCAGGCAGGCGACCTGACCGATGCCATGCGCGCGCCCGAAGGCTATACCGGCTATTTCCACTACGCGGAAAAGAAGGGTTATAGCGGCGTGGGCCTGTATTGCAAGCGCAAGCCCGATGCGGTGATCGAGGGGCTGGGCCTGGCGGAATTCGATGCCGAAGGCCGTTACATCGAGGCGCAGTGGGGCAATCTGTCGGTGATTTCGCTGTACCTGCCGTCGGGTTCATCCGGCGAAGAGCGCCAGACCATCAAGTTCGCCTTCATGGCCGCGTTCTGGCCGCACCTGGAAAAGCTCGCCGCATCCGGCCGCGACGTGGTGGTGCTGGGTGACTGGAATATCGCACATAACGAGATCGACCTGAAAAACTGGAAAGGCAACCTGAAAAACTCCGGCTTCCTGCCGGAAGAACGCGCCTGGATCGGCCGCGTATTCGGCGATCTGAAGCTGGTGGACGTATGGCGCTCCCTCTACGCGGAGCAGCCCGGCTACACCTGGTGGAGCAACCGTGGCCAGGCCTACGCCAAGGACGTGGGCTGGCGCATCGACTACCACGTGGCCACGCCGGCACTGGCTGCCAGCGCGCAGGCGGCTTCGATCTACAAGGCGGAAAAGTTCTCCGATCATGCGCCGATCACGGTGGATTATGACTTCACGCTTTAAGAACATCTTTGAGGTGCACGGCCTGCGGAAAGACGGCGTCATCGAACAACTTCGCCGCGGGCTTCGAAATGGTGTTATCAAGGCTATTAGCATTCGCCTGACGGGAAGGCACGCAACAGCACCGCGTCGCGGTGTGGCGGTATACCGAAAGCTCTCTTGTACTCACGGCTGAACTGGGAGGCACTGACATACCCGCTCTCAAAGGCGGTTTCAGTGACGCTGACAGCACCAGAGGCGAGCCGTCGCCGCGCGCCCAGCAGGCGGATCTGCCGCTGGTAGGCCAGCGGGCTGTACGCCGTCACTGCCTTGAAGTGCCGATGAAACGATGTGAGGCTCATCCCGACGTGTGACGCAAGCCATTCCACGCTCATGGGCTGGTTCGCATTACCGCAAATCCACTCGGCCGCTATCCTCACCTGGTTAAACCTCACGTTGTGTGTCCCGATCTGGCGCAGCCTGGTGCCTAGCGGGCCAGACAGCAGGCGGTAACACAACTCGCGTTCAAACTGGGAGGCGAGGACCGGTATCTCGGAAGGCGCGTCAAGGAGCCCCAGGAGTCGTTCAAGCGGTTCGACGAGACCATCAGCGGCCCGTGCCAGGGAAATGGCTCCCGGCAGCCGCTCGGTGGGAGCATCTTCGCGCATGTCGACGAGCAAGCTGGCGACGATACCCGCATCCAGTTTCAACTCAACACCCATATAGGGCCGCATCGGGCTTGCATCTACGACTTCGCTAACGAACGGTAAACCCACCGACGCCACTGCACAGGTTCCTGGCTCACATTTGAAAGTGCTCCCGGCAATCGTCATTCGCTTGGCGCCTTGCAATAGAAGATAAAACTTCGGTTCGAACAGCGCTGGCGTCGGGGCCGTTGGCGCATTCGTTGACCAGATCGTAAGCCTGGGATGTGCAGTCGGCATGCCGGAGGAGCTCCCGTGCCGGCTTGCTATTGCGATGAGCTTTTGAAGCATGTGGATGGATCGTCTTCAGGGTGCGCGTTCCGTTGCGCGTGATAACCAGAATAGCAATTCTGGCAGGATCAGGCAAAAATTTGGCGCGATTGATGTTGCGGCCCGGTCGACCGGCGGGGATAGTAAGCAGCTTCGCATCAACGCTTATCCAGAGGAAAAAACATGACCGACCAACATTCCCGCCTGCAGCAATTCATGGATGAGGCCTCCATTCGTAACACGATTGCCCGTTTCGCCGACAGCGCGACTCGCGCTGACTACGCCATGTTCAAAACAGTGTGGGCTGATGACGGTGAGTTCATCATCGGAATTGCTCCCCATGGCCAGCACTCGAAAGGTGCCAATGAGAACGTCGCGCTTCTTCGCAAGTTGCGGACGGGCAAAGATTTTTTTATTCAGTTCGCGCTGCCTGGCGTCATCGAGATTGACGGCGACGAAGCGACCACGCGCACATTCGTGCATGAGTCTGCGCGCGGTCCTGGCGAAAAATACTACCGCAATCACTGCATTGCGTTCGATCGACTGCAACGCTTCGGTAACGATTGGGTCTTCAAGAGCCGCTCGTTTCAATATCTCTGGCTTGACACCGGGCCATTCGCCGGAAACGGATTTCCGCTATTTCCGGCCGCGTAGCCGAGGTTCGCAGCCTGCAGAACACGTCACTGCGTGCGTGCCGGCAGACTGGCTCCAGGCGCTCCAACGCGGCCAGGTTGATGAGGCCGCTGCATGTCCAGAGCCTCACGATCGCCTCTTGGGCCATTGCCGAACAGGTGGCCGCATTCATGCCGCAGCCTGGGCTACCCGGCGCAGCAGAACCTGCGCGGCCTCAGTGGACGACGCCGGGTTCTGGCCGGTGATCAGCAGGCCGTCGGAGACGACGTAGGAGCCCCAGTCCGGGCCCTTTGCTGGAGTTCGACGTCGACACGTCGCTTGCTACAGCAGCCAACGGCTGGGGTCATCGGATGATTCGGGCTGCCCGCAAGGGGATGGACGATCTTGGCTTGAAAGCACTGCTGGTGCGTCCTGATGGTGTTGTCAGCTGGGCGAGTGAGAGTGTCTCGGACGTGGACGTATTTTCGAAGGCTGCGACGACATGGTTCGGTGAACCATAAGTTTCCGGGCCAGGTGGACGTTCGTCACTTGGCGCCGTCTCGAGAAAGATGGAACCGCAGGTTTTCTGTCGCACTGACTACCACGTGGCCACGCCGGCACTGGCTGCCAGCGCGCAGGCGGCTTCGATCTACAAGGCGGAAAAGTTCTCCGATCATGCGCCGTTGATTGTGGATTATGACTATCCATTCTGAGGTGTGGTGCTTGGCGTAGGTGGTATGGCGATTAGCGGCTTTGCCGCATGCATTCAGGAGCCGGTTCCGCCCGGCGGGCAGGTCAAGGGGGCGTCTCGCCGCCCCCTTAACAATCCCAGGCGACCCTGCTAAAGCGCCCCTGCGGGGTTCCCTGCGCTGCGGCTTGCCGGCACGCCCTGCTCATATTCTTGGCGAAGCAAGAAAAGGAAGGCGGCATGCGGGACGCACTCCCGCCCTAAACAACCGCACCGAAGGTGCTTACCCGATTCCAGCTAGCGGTGAATAACCACAGCATCACCCCACGTAGCAACCATCAGTTGCAACCAAAGCCTAAAACGCCATCGCCGCCTGTACCGCCCGCTGCCACCCCGCATACAACGCCTCCCGCACATCCTCAGCCATCGCCGGCTCGAAGCACCGCTCCAGCTGCCATTGTTGCTGCAGCTCCTCCCGCCCGCCCCAGAACCCCACCGCCAAGCCAGCCAGGTAGGCTGCACCCAGCGCCGTCGTCTCCGTCACGCGCGGCCGCAATAGCGGCACGCCCAGCTGATCGCACTGGAACTGCGCGAGGAAATCATTGGCAATTGCGCCGCCATCCGCACGCAGCTCCTTGAGCGCGATACCCGAATCCGCCTGCATGGCGGCCAGCACATCGCGCGTCTGGTATGCCATCGATTCCAGCGCCGCACGCACCAGTTGCGCCTTGCCGGTGCCGCGCGTCAGACCGAACAACGCACCGCGTACGTCGCTGCGCCAGTACGGCGCCCCCAGGCCGACAAAGGCCGGCACCAGGTACACGCCATCGGTGCTGGCCACGCCATGCGCCAGCGCGGCGGTTTCGCTGGCGCGGGTGATGATGCCCAATTCGTCCCGCAGCCACTGGATGGCCGAGCCGGCCACGAAGACGCTGCCTTCCAGCGCATATTCGACTTCGCCATCGATACCCCATGCGATGGTGGTCAGCAGGCCGTGCGCTGAATCGACGGCGCTCTTGCCGGTATTCATCAGCATGAAGCAGCCGGTGCCGTAGGTGTTCTTGGCCAGCCCAGGCGCAAAACAGCCCTGCCCGAACAATGCCGCCTGCTGATCGCCCGCCACCGCGGCAATCGGTACCGCGTGGCCGAACAGGTATTCGGGCAACACGTCGCCGTAGACCTCGCTGCTGTTGCGTACCTGCGGCAGCATGGCGGCGGGAATATCCAGCAAGCGCAGCAGGTCGTTATCCCACTGCAGCGTATGGATATTGAACAGCATGGTGCGCGATGCATTGCTGTAATCGGTGATGTGCACCCGGCCACCGGTCAGCTTCCACACCAGCCAACTATCGATGGTGCCGAACAGCAATTCGCCGCGCGTGGCGCGCTCGTGGGCGCCGGGTACTTCGTCCAGCAACCACTTGAGCTTGGTGGCGGAAAAATACGCATCGATCAGCAGCCCGGTACGGGCATGAATCAATGCCGCATGACCATCCGCCTCGAGCTGCCTGCAGATGGGCAATGTCTGCCGTGATTGCCAGACTATCGCGTTGTGGATGGGTTGGCCGGTGGCCTTGTCCCACACCACGGTAGTTTCACGCTGGTTGGCGATGCCGATCCCGGCCAGATCCGCCGCACGGATGCGCCCGCGCTGCAGTGCCTCGGTAATGGTCAGCAGCACGCTGGTGAAAATCTCGCCGGCATCGTGCTCCACCCAGCCTGGCTGCGGAAAATGCTGGGTGAATTCACGCTGCGCCTGCGCAACCACCAGGCCGGCATGATCGAACACCATCGCCCGCGTGCTGGTGGTGCCCTGATCGATGGCCAGTATGTATTTACCCATGCATCCCTCTCCCTGTAGCGCGCAAGCACACCGATGCCACGTGCAGCCCACGGCAGCGCTCACTTGCCGGATCGCATGCCACCGCCAAGCGGCGACCGTGGTGCTGGCCAACAGCTACATCATGGCAAACGCGGCGCCCGCCGGCATGGCAAACCACCACTGGTGAGGCATGTGAAACGCAGGCCGTCCAAAGATGCTCGGCCAGTGAGGCTCGGCGCCCCCGGCTCGGCGCCCCCGGCGTGGCACCCGCGCTAGCCGCCCGCAGCTCAGCACCTGCACACAACGCCGCCGGCAGGGTTTTGTCAGCAGCGCTGCCGCCGGCAGGCCCGCCTGCCGCAACCGGCATCGGTGATAAACTCGCCGGCAAACTTGGACCGTGCCGACGAGGCCGCAGGCAAGCCCCGACCAACCGGCATCACCACTGGAATGAAACACCATGAACCTGGCGCGCTACTTCGCCGTTTTCAACAATCGCCGCATGGCGGCCATCCTGCTGCTGGGTTTTGCCTCCGGCCTGCCGCTGGCGCTCACCGGCCAGGCAATGCAATCGTGGCTGACCACGGACGGCGTGGACCTGAAAACCATCGGCCTGCTGGCACTGGTGGGCATGCCGTACACGTACAAGTTCCTGTGGGCGCCGCTGATGGACCGCTTCGAGCCGCCGTTGCTGGGGCGGCGCAAAGGCTGGCTGCTGCTCACGCAATTGGCACTGGCCATGTTGCTGCTGCTGATGGCCAGCCTGCAACCGGCGGTGAACACGGGGCTGTTTGCATTGTTTGCGCTGGGCGTAGCGTTTTTCTCCGCCTCACAGGATGTGATGGTCGATGCGTACCGCGTGGATGTCAGCCACGATGAGGAACGCGGGGCAGCGGCAGCCATCGGCGTACTGGGCTACCGCCTGGCCATGCTCACCTCGGGCGGCATCGCCTTCGTCGCCGCGGATGCCATCGGCTGGGGCCGCACCTATGCCGGGCTGGGCGTGCTGATGCTGGGCCTTGCCACCACCATGCTGGTACTGGCGCCGCGCATTGCCTACCGCGATACGCATTCGGCCGGCGAGTTCGGCCGTTTTGTCACCACCTTGCTGCTGATGGGTGCAGCAGCGGTGCTGGCCGCAGGCTGGCGCGCCGATGCGTATGCGCCGCTGGCGGCGATTGCCGCAGCGCTGCTGGTGAATGCGGTGGCCGGTTCCCGCTTGTTCAGCGAATGGCGTCATCTGAATGGCTTCCTGGCGATGCTGGGCGGCGCATGGCTGGGCTATATGCTGGGGCAGCACGGCCTGATCGCACTGGGCCAACTGGCCGGCTGGGCGGATTTCACCCCCGCCAGCAAGAACAACTGGGTGGGCCTCGCGTTCGTGATGAGCGAGATCGGCCTTGCGGTGCCACTGGCATTGCTGGGCGCGCGGCTGGCGCGCTTCGAGCTGCTGATCACGCCGATGCAGCAATACTTCCGCCGCGAATACGCGTGGGCATTCCTGCTGCTGATCGTGCTCTACAAGCTGGGTGATGCGTTTGCCGGCGTGCTCAGCGTGGCCTTCCTGCAAAAGGGTGTGGGCTTCAGCCTGGGCGAGATCGGCGTGGTGAACAAGATCGTCGGCATGGTGGCCACCATCGTCGGCGGCATCGTCGGCGGGCTGCTGATGGTGCGCCTCAAGCTGTACCGCGCATTGCTGCTGTTCGGCCTGCTGCAGATCGCCTCCAATATCGGTTACTGGTTGCTGGCGGTGCATGGCAAGGGTTGGCTGGGTGCGGTCTACCTGCCGTTGCCACCCGAGGTGCTGAAAATCTTCCTGTCCGGCAAAACCGGTACCGGCTGGGATGGCGGGCTTGATACGCTGCTGGCGCTGGCCATGTCGTTGGAGAACCTGGCGGGCGGCATGGGCACTGCGGCGCTGGTGGCCTTCCTGATGGCGCTGTGCAACCGCGAGGCCAGCGCCACCCACTACGCACTGCTGTCGGCATTATCCGCCGTCGGGCGCGTGTACGTGGGCCCTACCTCCGGCTACCTGGTGGAATCGCTGGGCTGGCCCGACTTCTTCCTGCTGTCGATGCTGGTGGGGGTGCCTGGGCTGTTGCTGTTGTGGCGATTGCGCGGGCCGGTAACCCGGCTGGATGCCGAACCACGCGCCGCATAGCGGCATACTGTGTGTATCCCATGTTGAAAAGCGGGGGCGCAAATTGCGCCCCCGCTTTTCATTTGCCCCCGGGCTGTTTCAGGCCAGGGGGCGATCACGCAGCAGACATCAAGCGATGCGGCTGGCCAGCACACCACCCTTGCCCTTGATGAAAGCCTGAAGCTTGTCGGCATAGCCCGGCTGCACGGCATTCTGCACGCTGGGCCGCGCCAGCAACGCATCTTTCCAGCGCGCTACCTTGGGCCGGCCATCGAACCAGCCGGTTTCGCCCAGCGCTTCCAGCACCGGGAAGTAGCGGAAGAACGAACCATACGCAGCATCCACCAGACTGAACGTTTCGCCGGCAAACAGTGGGCCGTCTTCCAGCACGCCTTCCAGCCGGTCCAGCTTGGCCTCGATATCGGCACGCGCGGCGGCAAATGCCTTGTCGTCCGTCGCCACGTAGTAGTTCCACAACGACATCAGGCCGGCGGATGCAAACTCGATCCACGCCCGGTGCTTGGCGCGCGTGAGCGGATCGGCCGGGTGCAGGCGTGGCTCGGTGGTTTCATCCAGGTATTCGGCGATCACCGCGGATTCGAACAGCACCTCGTTGCCCACCTGCAGCACCGGCACCTTGCCCAACGGCGAAATCTTCAGGAACCAGTCAGGCTTGTTGGCAAGATCGATATAGGTGCGCTCGAACGGCACGCCTTTTTCCAGCAGCGTGATGACGGCGCGCTGGACATAGGGGCAGATATCAAAACTGATCAGGTGCAGATTGGACACGGCGTTCTCCGGTAGGGGCGGCCGCTGCAGATGCAGCGACGCTTCAGGCAAGCTCATGCAACAGATGCGGCCAACTGCCGCCAGCATCAAGCGGGCTGCAGATAGAACACTCCGTTCCGGAGATGGCACTCAAACTGCTTTGGGCCGGCGACGCAATGCCGCCGGCGTGAAGCCGGTGACCAGCGCGGTACCCAGCAATACCAGCAAGGCGCCGGCCAGTGTATTGATGCCGACGGTTTCATCCAGCAACACCACGCCCCACAGCACGCCGAACACCGGGATCAGGAACGTCACCGTCAAGGCCGGGGCCGGGCCGATATCGCTGATCAGGCGGAAATACAGCAGATAGGCCACACCGGTGCAGAGCAATCCCAGCAGCGCGACGGCCAGCAACGATGGCCCGCTGATATCACCCAGCGGCTGCAACGGCGCAACAAACAGTGTCAGCGGCAGCAAAGCCAGCGCGGCGCCCCACATGCTGCCATGGGCAACGTCGAAGGAAGGCATGCCTTGCATGTAGCGTTTGCCATAGGCACTGGCAATGCCATAGCACAGCGTGGCCACCAGGCAGGCGGCAATCGCCAGCCCGGCGCCGGGCTTGGCGGTGATGCGGTCAAAACCGACCAGCGTGGCCACCCCCAGCACGCCCAGCAACAGGCCGAACCATGCCTTGCGTGCCGGCACGATACGCAGCCAGAGGGCTGCCACCAGCGTGCCCCAGAACGGCGCAGTGGCATTGAGGATAGACATCAGCGACGCCGACAGCGTGCGCGCTGCAAAGGCATAACACAAGAAAGGCAATGCCGCAGTGAACAGGCCGGAGATCAAATAGTGGCGCAGATTGCCCCGTAACGGCAGCGCCTGCCTGCGCCAGCCGGAAATCAGCAGCAGGAACAGCGCGGCAATCCCCACCCGCAACCCGATCAGCCACACCGGCCCCAATGCCGGCACGGCCATGCGCATGAACAGGAACGATGCGCCCCACAACGCGGCAAGCATGAACAGGCGGCAAAGGCTGGCGACATCCATGGTGGCATTCCCGGGTTTCTATCCACGCAGCTTGCCGCAGTGCTGCCGGGAATGACACCCCGGTTCTTGCTGATTGACGCCGCAACGTATTTGCATTGCGGCCAACCCGGTCAGCCCCGGTCGTCGCCTTGCGGCATCAGGAACCACAGCAGCAGGTAAACGATGATGCCCGGGAACGCCGCCGACAAAACCGATACCAATACGTAGATCAGCCGCAACTTGTTCGCACTGATGCCGAAGTAATTACCCAAGCCGCCCACCACACCGGCCAGCCAGCAATTGCTGCGGCTACGACGCAATACCCTGTTTGCCATTCAAATCTCCCATCAAAAAGGGCGTACCTGCGGTACGCCCTGCATGCCACTTTACCGCCTATCAGATCAGCGCGGCGCGGTATTGTTCCGCAGCCGGGCCCACCACCAACTGGTATTCGTTGTCGCTGACCCGCATGGCACCGATGCCGGCCGCCTGCAATGCTGCAGTATCCAGCGCGGTCCCATCGGCCAGTGTTACATCCAGCCGGCTCAGCGCCACCACTTCTACCGCCTGCGGCTTGCCCAGCACCTGCCTGAGCGCGGCCAGCTTGGCATCGAAGCGCGCATCATCCGCCACCACCGTCTGCAGCGTTGCCTGCGTTGCCGCCTGCGGCGCCAATGGCGCGGCAAGATCTGCATCCGCGCCGGCGGTTTTCAGGTATTCGGCCATATCGGTCTTGATGTTCTCGGACAGCGTGCCGAATATCGCCTGCACACCATTGCCCACCATCATCACGCCGGCAGCACCCATGGCCTTGAGGCGTGGCTGGTTGACCTGCGTCGGGTCGTTTACCGCGATGCGCAGCCGGGTTACGCAGGCATCCAGGCTGGCAATGTTCTTGCGCCCGCCGAATGCCAGCACCAGCTCGCGCGCACGGTCGGCATCGGCCACCTCGGCACCGGCGGCTTCCGTCTCGTCCTCGCGGCCGGGCGTTTTCAGCTGGAGCTTGAGGATGGTGTAGCGGAACACCACGTAATAGATGCCGAAATACAGTGGCCCCAGCAGCAACGTCCAGCCCCAGTTCTGCGCGTATTTGCCAAACGCATTGAACAGCAGGAAATCGATGCCGCCCTGCGAGAACGTGAAGCCCATGTGCATGTGCAGCGTGTTGGCGATGAACTGCGCGGTGGCGGCAAGCGCTGCATGGATCACATACAGCTGCGGCGCCACGAACAGGAAGGCAAATTCGATCGGCTCGGTAATCCCGGTCAGGAAGGAGGTGAGCGCGGCGGAAATCATGATGCCGCCCACCTTCACGCGGTTTTCCGGCTTGGCGGTATGCCAGATGGCAATGGCGGCGCCAGGCAGGCCGAACATCTTGAACAGGAAGGCGCCGGACAGGATGCCTGCAGTCTGGTCACCGGCAAAGAAGCGGTTGATATCACCATGCACCACCTTGCCGGCACTGTCGGTAAAGCTGCCCATCTCGAAGAAGAACGGCACGTTCCAGATATGGTGCAACCCGAAAGGAATCAGCAGCCGCTCGACAAAACCATACACGGTGGCAGCGGTGCGCGGATCACTGACGGCGGCCCAGTGCGAAAACACGCCGATGCCATGCTGCACCGGCGGCCAGATCACCGACAGGATGACGCCGACGAAAATCGCCGCGATGCCGGTAACAATGGGCACGAAACGTTTGCCGGCAAAGAAGCCCAGATAAGGCGGCAGCTCGATGCGGTAATACCTGTTGAACAATACCGCCGCCACGGCGCCGGCAATGATGCCGCCGAACACCCCGGTTTCCATCGATTTCATGCCCATCACCGTAGCCGGCTCGATGCCCCACACGGTGGCCATCACGCCCATGGTCGCCAGCATCACCACGTATCCCACTACGGCGGCGATGGCGGCAACGCCGTCGTTATCGGTCAGCCCCAGCGCCACACCCACCGCGAAAATCAACGCCAGGTTGCCGAATATGGCGCCACCGCTCTGCGCCATGATTTCCGAAACCGCACCGGGGATGAAGCCGAAATGCGAGCTGCCGATGCCGAGCAACAAGCCGGCCACCGGCAATACCGCCACTGGCAGCATCAATGCCTTGCCGATTTTCTGCAGTACCGTGAACGCTGCCTTGAACATGTCTTTCTCCCGCAATCCGATTCGGCGGGCATCATCTCCGCCAGCGGAAAACATCGCTATCAGGGATAGCACCTGATGTGATTATTGGCACTGCAGCGGCATCGTGCCGGCCAGAATGAAAAACGGGCGCCAGTGGCGCCCGTTTTGTCATGCGTCGACCAGCTTGCCCAGTCTTGCCCTGACTTCTGTTGCGGTGCCCATGCGGAGCACGTCTGCGGCCACCTTCTCGCAATCGGCCTTGTTCAGCTTGCGCACCAGCGCCTTGATCGCCGGAATGCTCGGCACACTGACCGAGAGTTCATCCACGCCCATGCCGATCAGTGCCGGCACCGCCTGCGGATCGGATGCGATGCCGCCGCATACGCCCACCCACTTGCCATGCGCATGCGCACCCATGACGGTAAGCGCAATCAGGTTGAGCACGCCCGGATGCAGCGCATCGGCCTGCTTGGCCAGCTTCGGGTGCCCGCGGTCCATCGCCAGCGTGTACTGGGTCAGGTCGTTGGTGCCGATGGAGAAGAAATCCGCCTCGCGCGCAAACTGCTCGGCCAGGATGGCCGTTGCCGGCACTTCCACCATGATGCCCACCTTCACGTCGGCGGTGATGCCCAGCGCGGCTTTTTCCGCTAGCACCACGGCCTTGGCCGCACGCAGTTCTTCCAGGTTGGCAATCATCGGGAACATGATATGCAGCTTCGAATACGGCGCTGCCCGCAGGATGGCGCGTACCTGCGTGCGCAGGATCTCCGGCTCTGCCAGGCACAGGCGGATGCCGCGCACGCCCAGGAAGGGGTTTTCTTCCGCCGGCATCGGCAGGTAGGGCAGCGGTTTGTCGCCGCCGACATCCAGCGTGCGGATCACCAGCGTGCGCTCCTTGCCCAGTGCCTGGGCAATATCGCCGTAGATACGGGTCTGTTCTTCCTCGCTCGGCGCGTCGTTGCGTTCCAGGTAGAGGAATTCGCTGCGCAGCAGCCCCACGCCTTCGCCACCCAGCTCGACGCCCTGACGGGCTTCTTCGAGGCCGCCGATATTGGCAACGATCTCGATATGGTGACCATCGGTGGTGACGGGCGGCAGATG
Source organism: Andreprevotia sp. IGB-42 (assembly GCF_009848685.1). GTDB lineage: Bacteria > Pseudomonadota > Gammaproteobacteria > Burkholderiales > Chitinibacteraceae > Andreprevotia. Next base: position 101,733 of record NZ_WXTX01000010.1, on the reverse strand, counting down.
TGCTGCCGCCAGCTCCTCGGCACGCTTCTTCGCCAGGCGTGCCTGCTTGTCGCGGATCACCGCCATTTCTGTATCGGTCGGGTTCAAGCGCAATGTCCCCTTGCTGCCGTCGAGAATGACGGTGGTACCGTTGGCGAGTTTGACGACGGCTTCATCGATGCCGCAAATGGCCGGAATGTTCAGCGAGCGCGCCAGGATGGCCACGTGACTGGTGGCGCCGCCGCCGGTGGTGGCAAAGCCCAGCACGCGCGAGCGATCCAGGCTGGCGGTTTCGGACGGAGTCAGCTCCTCCGCGATCAGGATGGTATTGGCCGGCAGGCTGAGCTTGCTTTCCGCCACCCCGGCAATCAGCCGCAACACGCGTACACCCACATCGCGGATATCGTTGGCACGGCCAGCCAGCACTTCGTTCTTCAGCTTGGCCAGTTGCTCGGCGTAGCGGGTATAGGCGGAGCGCCACGCAAAGCCGGCGCTCTTGCCGCTGCTGATGCCGGCCACTGCCAGATCGAGCAACTCCGGATCGGTCAGCAGCTCCTGGTGCGCGGCAAAAATTTCTGCCTTGCTGGCATCGCTGATTTCGCCCTTGAGCTTTTCCAGCTGCTTGGATGCTTCTTTCAGCGCGTTGTCGAAACGGCGGCGTTCGATCTGCGGATTTTCGCCCGCCTCGGTCACCGCGATATCGTCCTGCCTGATCTGGAAAATCTGCCCGACCGCAAGGCCCGGCGATGCCGATACGCCGGTCAGCACGTTCGGATCATCCGATTTGGGCCGTGCAGCCACCGGGCGCAGCGTATCGAGCGGCGCCGGCTTGTGCTTGGTGAGGATGGCAGCGCCCACATCTTCGCCGCTGCCGGAGGTCAACAGCGCCACCAGCGCATCGACGGCGGCCGCCGCATCCACGCCATTGGCCTTGATGCGCACTTCATCTCCGTGCTGCACTTCCAGGCCCATGATGCCGACCACCGACTTGGCATTGCCCTCGTCGTTGCCGCGCAGCAGCCTGATATCCGATTTGTAGGTTTTGGCTGCGTTGGCGATCACCGCAGCAGGCCGGGCATGCAGGCCGGTCAGGTTGGGTATGCGCACCAGCCTGGACAATGTATCGGCCGCAGCCTTGGCAGCTGCAGCGCCTTCCGGCCCTGCCAGCTGCAGCACCAGCAAGGTGCTCTTGCCGGCCTGCACGAAACCGCTGGCGGCCTGGTAGCGGGCCACCTTGTCACCGTTGGTGACAACGATTTCGGTCAGCAGGCTGCGGGCATGCTTGGCCACGAAGTTGGCATCGAATTCGATCAGCGGCTGGCCAGCGGCTACCTGGTCGTTCAGCTTGACCAGCGCCTTGAACCCTTCGCCCTTGAGCATCACGGTATCGAGGCCGATGTGCATCAGCACTTCCACGCCTTCGGTAGTAGTCAGCGTGATGGCATGACAGGCCGAGTGCAGCTGGGTGATCTTGCCTGCGGCGGGCGAGAGCAACTGGTTGGTGATCGGATCGATGGCCACGCCATCGCCAACCATTTTCTGGGCGAACACCGGATCGGGCACATGATCGATCGGTACGACAATGCCCGACAAGGGGGCGAGCAATTCCAGTTGAGAACCCGGCATGGCAACAATCTCCGCTACATATTAGTCATCAGTGTATGCGTTCGGAATCCACCTTTCAGTGACATTATTGCCTTTGTCATGGCCTGCATATGCGCTTGATTGCGTTCAAGGCGCTGCAAGGCGGCGGGGACGCAACACACCGTGCTCGGTAATCAGTGCGTCCACGCGCAAATCCCATGGCTCGACCGGCAAGCCATCGACCTGCTGACAGGCAAAAGCCAGCCCCAGCAGCCTGGGGCGTACGGTATAGCGGCGGAAGGAAAAACTGGCATCGTAGTAACCGCCGCCTTGGCCCATGCGGGTGAGCGAGGCATCGAAACCCAGCAGCGGCACGAAAGCCAGATCCAGCCGGCGCGGATGCAGCAGCGGCTGCTTGGGATGCACGGTGGGTTCGGGGATGGCATGGCGGCCCAGCCGCCAGCGGGTATCGGCATCCACCCGTGCAAAGCGCAGTTGCCGGCCATGGCGTGGCACCTGCGGCACATAGACATGACAACCGCGGCGCAGTGCCAGTTTGATCAGTGCATCGGTGGGGGCTTCGCTGCCTACGGCCACGTAGACGGCCACCTTGCGCGCCGGCTTGAGCCAGCGCCGCGCGTAGCGCGCCAATAACCGGTCTGCGCGTTGCCGCTGTGCAGCGGTGACCGCCTTCCTGCGTGCGCGCAGTTCGCGCCGCAGTGCGGTTTTTTCCGGGAAGGTTACGCTGGCGGTCACGCGTATGGGCTGGGTAGGGGGCTTTCCCGCAAGTGTCGTCCGGCTCGCATCTTGAACCCTGAGGTTCAAGTGGCTGCCTGCCGTTTGCCATCAGGTGCATTCGACTAAGGAACGCGCACAACAGGCGATTTTTCGTGGCTGGCAACCGAGCTACAATTTATCGGTTCAAAGAATATGAGCCGAAACGAACACCGCAGGAAAGCAGTCGGTAGCAAGATGAGGCATGTGGACAAGCGCTCAGAAAAGTTCGCTCTGTTCCTGCAATGCCGCATCAGCAATCTGGTTGATATGGTCGATTCTACGCTTGTAGGCAGCAATGTCAAAACCGCCTGCTTCCACATGCAGGTATTCGTGGGCAATGTTGAGCGCCGCCATGATGGCGATTTTCTCGATGCCGATCACTTTGCCGCTGCCGCGGATCTCGTGCATCTTGCCGTCGAGCAGCGCCACTGCCTGCAGCAAGGTGGGTTCTTCATCCACCGGGCAGGCCACGCGGAACTCGCGGCCCATGATGGTGACATCCAGCTGTTTGATCTCGCTCATGCTTCATCCTCCGGCAGGCGGGCGAGGATGGCGGCCACGCGCTCGGTCGCGCCGGCCACCTTGCCCTTGAGCTGCTGGTTTTCCTGTTGCAGGCCCAGCAACTGCTGGCGCAGCGCACGGTTTTCCCCGCGCAATTGCTGGCATAGCCTGGCAAGCAGTCCCACTTTGTCTTCCAGTGCGGCGAATTCGGCGTCCATGGCTCGTTCGGATGTATTGAACCCGTAGCGATTCTAAGTCATTTTGCGCGCTTCGGCTGCGCCAACGCACGCCGCGCTGCATCGATGCGCTCGCACAACAGCGTTACGCCCTCCACCAGCCGCGGGCCCGGCCGCATCAGCCGGTCGTCAACGATGCCATACAGTTGCCCGCTGGCCACTGCCGGCAAAGCCTGGTAACGCCGCCACATGGCCAGTTCGGTCACCGGGCTGGTAGCCACCATCACCTGCGGTGCAAACGCCAGCACCGCCTCCATGCTCACTTGCGGTACCTGTTCGGACGCATCGGCAAATGCATTGATGCCGCCACAGTCGTTGATTGCCCGCCCCAGAAATGCGCGCTCCGAAATGCTCAGCAGTGGCTGCGGGCTGATCTGCAGGAAGACGCGCACCGGTTGCGCATGGCTGAAGCGCGCTTTGAGTGCCGCGTAATCACGCTGCATGGCCCTGGCCTGTGCCGCTGCCCGCTGCGGCTTGCCCAGCAATACGCCCAGCCGCGTGAGGTTGCTGGCCACATCCACCGGTGTTTGCGGTGTGCTGAAGAACACCGGGATACCCAGCTTCTGCACCGCCTGCAACGAACGCTGTACCGCAGTACCTTCCCAGGCAACCACCAGATCGGGCTTGAGCGCGATGATGGCTTCCACATTCACCGCATCGTAACGGCCAACCCTGGGCAGATTTGCGACACCGGCGGGATAGTTGCTGGCGCTGTCGGTGCCGACCAGTGCGCCGGGGGCAAGTGCGGCTACCAGTTCGGTGGCATGCGGCGTCAATGCCACCACTCTGCCGGCAGGCCGGGCCAGCGTCACGCTGTTGCCAAGATCATCCGTCACCTGGATTGCGGCGTGGGCAAGCGGCTGCAGAACCAGCAGCAGCGCGCCAAGCCAGTGCCTAGCAGGCATCAATCCTCGCCATCATGCGCTTCCACGTTTTCTTCGGCGTCAACGATGGGCACGAGATTTTCCAGGTCCTCGGGCGTTTCCAGCGTGATGCGGCCTAGCGTGCCGCTGCGGAAATCGGTGAGGATCAGGTCTGCAGTCTTCTGCGTATCGACACGGCCACCACCAAGCATTGCGCCACGCTTGCGGCCGATCTGGTGGAACAATGCCTCGAGTTCGACGTCCAGGCTATCGAGCTTGTAGCGCTGCTTGAGCAGCTCCGGGTAGCGCTTGCTCAGCGTTTCGATCGCAAACCACGCCACGTCTTCCTCGTTGTACGCGTTGCGGCCCACTGAGCCGGCCATGGCCAGCCGGTAGCCGAAATCTTCGTACTCGATCTTCGGCCACAACAGACCGGGCGTGTCGTACACGATCATGCCGTCAGCAAGGTCGATACGCTGGATATGCTGGGTAACTCCCGGCGTATCAGCCACCTTGGCCACCTTGCGATTGAGCAGGATGTTCATCAATGTCGATTTGCCGACGTTGGGAATGCCCAGGATCAGGATCCGTACCGGCTTCACGCCACCGGTGCGGTGCGGCACGATCTTGCGGCACAGCTCGGGAATACGCCGCACGGCAGCGCCCTTGTCACCCTCGCCCAGCAAAATCGCCTCGGTTGCCGGTTGGGCACGAAACCATTCCAGCCAGATGCGGTTCAAAGCAGGATCGGCAAGATCCGCCTTGTTGAGTATCTTGAGCACCGGACGCTGACGATGCATGCGCAGCTTTTCAAGCATGGGATTGGTACTGGACACAGGCGCACGGGCATCGACGATCTCGATCACCATGTCGACCTTCGCCATCGTCTCCATCACTTGCTTGCGGGCAGCATTCATGTGCCCTGGGAACCACTGGATGGCCATCAAGGGCTCCTGTCTACGTCCGAAAAAGCGGCTGATTATACCGGAATCTGCAAAGAAGTAATAAAATCAACAACTTGAGCTGTGAAGAACTCGCTAGCCATTTTGGGACTAAACAACAAACACCACCCGGCACAAATTCCATCAACAACTTGCCCACAAGCACAACAGGATCGCTGCACCGGGTTCACCATGAAGCAAGCTGTTGAAAACAAAAAGAAATTAAGCTTATCCACAGCAAAGTGCCGCCCTTATTAACTGTTCTTATCTTCTTCTTCTTTACATAGAATATGGAAGAAAACCCAAACTGAAGTCGCCATGCAAAAAAAGACCCTGTTCACCCTGCTGACCGTTTTGCTTGTTCTCTGCCTGCTTGCAACCCTGTTCATCAGACACGACCGGACTGCTCCCGGTTTCAGTGCTACCACCATGGATGGCAAGCTGTTGACCAGTGCTGAACTGCAAGGCAAGGTCATGTTGATCAACTTCTGGGCAACCAGCTGTACCGGCTGTGTGAAGGAAGTACCCGAATTGATCAAACTGCAAAACCGGTTCGGCAAAAAGGATTTTGAAACCATCGGCATTGCACTTGATTATGATGATCCTGCCTATATCAACAGATTCATCGGGAAATTCGGTATCAACTATGCGGTGATACACGACAAGGATGGCCAGATCGCTGAGAAATTCGGCAAGATCAGCCTCGCTCCTACTTCCTTTGTCATTGATAAAAAAGGGAAAATAGTCAGAAAAATCATAGGTGAAGTAGATATGGCGGAAATGGAAAAAACTATCGAATCTTTATTGTGACTGATGCATATACCGGATAAAAATGACATGAAAAACAAATATGGAACCCTGCTTTTTTCTGCAGGTTTTTCCATAGCGCTTCACGTTTTTCTTTTTACATCCAATTCCGGTTTTTCCAGGAAATCCAATCCGGGAAACAAGCTTGTTTACCTGAAAGTTTCCATTGAAAAAACGGCGGATCGTTATTTTTTACCCGCTGATGAACCGGTCTTCAAGGCAACGGAAATCAGCAAGATCGGCGCCTGGGAGCAGATGCCGGCGTGGCTGACAGCCGAAAAAAAGGAGCGCCCCGAAGAAGCGCTCCCTGATTACTGGCAGGAAAAGGATGTAGACAAGCCTGCCAAGTGGGTAGAAACCCCTGATTTCCAGATTGAAGACCTGCATGTCGATGATGATCTGATCGCAACCATCACCTTGAAAATAGATGCTACAGGTCTGACCAAGGACGTTGTGATCGAGGCTCCGGAACTGACGCCCGGCCAGATATACGCACTGCGGATGAAACTCTTCAAGACCTATTTCGTTCCGGCCTGGCGAGGCAATCAAACAGTCAACAGCGTCAAGGTAATCGTGCTCAGCAAAGAGGCCTACAGGGACGTTTCCCCGTAGGCGCTGCTGTTACTTCCAGGTTTTTTCCGCGCTCGATATATCGCCGCTATTATCCTTGTCCCAACCCTTGATGCCGGTACCCGTCAACGTGATTATCCCGTCCCTGCTCTGGGCATTTTTCGGCGTTGCCGTCAGTGTGAACCCGGCGCTGTCGCAACTTGCGGCAGTGATGTCGTAGTACTTGGTCGAGCCATCTACGGGTGCCTCCGTGATAGTGAGCGTAGGGCAGTTTCCGCTGCTGTCTGCATAGGTATTGTTGAGCGTGAAATAACGCTCCAGCGCTTGTGCATTCGTCAGCAGCACCGTTTGCGCATCAGCCCTGCGTGCCTTGCGTACGTACTGCTGATAAGCAGGCACTGCAATTGCGGCGAGAATCCCGATCACCGCAACCACAATCATCAACTCGACCAGGGTAAAACCGCGCTGCTTGCCCGTCTGCTTCTTTTCCGGCATTCCATGCTCCTTATTGGATCACTTCACGCCAGCTGACCGGCGTAACGGTACGGTAGGTATTGATCAGCACTGGTTGGCCTGAAGGAGAAACGTCTACCACCTTGGTCGTCTTGGAAACACGATAGTTTCGGCCGAATCCGCGCATATCACCCACACCGGACGGCTCAGATCCGGAGACCGTCGTGGTGCCATTGGGGCGGGCTTCGGTATAGACCTGCCCGACGTTGCCAAATCCGGATACTGCCTGGCCGCCGCTGTTCTTGACGGTAAAGCGTTGCATGGTCTGGCCACCATTTTCGAAGTTGAGTGCCATCAAGCTGGAGGTGGATACAAACGCACATGTGTTGGTCAGTGTGCTTGGTGCCATGGTGTTGAATATCACCAGACCGCCTTTCGCGATACGCGGCATGCCGACATGGCGTTCACCGGTCAGTGGCAGATCTGCGTACCAGCCCAACTGGGTTGTCCAGTCGATATCGGGGATCTTGTTGGTATTCGGATCCGCTGAACATGCCTGTGGAACGCCTGCCGTGCTCAGCGGCTTGATGCAGCGGCCATTTGCCACATCGCTCAGGGTCAACGGCGGAACGGGGCTGTAACGGGCGTTGAGCGTAGTGACGTCATTGCTATCGAAAGTACCGATGGTCTGCTTGAGCAACGCACTGCGCCCGCTGATCTGCACATCGCTATCCCATATGCCATAGAAGGTGTTGGTCAGCGATTCGCCGGTGCAACCTGTGCTGGAAATATCGCAGTCGGCAACGAATTTCCCGGTACCGAAGTAAACCATGACCATGTTGGCATCAACCAGGCCATCGCCATTTGCATCCTTCGCATCCGTATGCTGGGATTGGAAAGTCAGCGCCGGCGCAGTAAAGATAGGTTGTGCTACACCAGTGCTGGAGACGGCAGTGAACAGCGGCTTGTTGACGCCGCCCACGGATGATCCCCAGTTGGCAGGATTACTGCTGCGAACATCGAACTTCCAAATATTGCCTTTCAGATCGCCGGCGTAGATGACGTCAATTTTCTTGTCGCCATTGAGGTCGGCGCCGGTGGCAGCAGACAAGCCGTTGTTACCGGCCGACGACGCAGCCGCTTCAAGCTTGATGACGCTGCTTGAATTCCAGCCGCTGGAGCCAGGGCCGTTGACGTCCAGCAAGAAGAGCACGGCCTTGCCGTTGTCGCTGTTGAAGCCATTGGATACCGCGACACGGAATTTGTTGTCGTTCATCAGCACGATCAGCGGGCTTTGCGGCAGATAGCCCATATCCGGGTCACCCAATGCCGGGGTTGTAGAATTGAAGTATTCCCACTTGACCATATTGCCTACATTGGCTGCCGTAAACAGCGAAGGATCGGTGATATCCAGCAAGCTGACGCCCTTGCCACCAAACCCGGCAGACAGTGCCAGCGCGGTTTTCCATTGGCCATCCCAGATATCGGCAACGGAACTGGCGCCGTTCAGGAAATATTCATGGTTGTAGGAGAGCCCGTCCAGCTGGCTGAGTTTGTCGTAAAGATATGATGGCACATAGGCAAATTTCTCTTCGCCATTGTCGGTTGCTGCCTGCGCCGCAGCTTCGGGCAAGATGTTCAGATCGTCGTTGAATGCGTGCAGCATGCCGCCGTTGGCACCTGCATAAACCGTGTTCTTGCGTTGGAAAATACCGGCTGCCCAAGTCTGATAGGCATGGAAGTCCGGCGGATAGTAATCGGTGTTGCTATCCCCCACCGCATAGGGTGATGCATCCAGAATATCGGCAATGAAATTGGTTTTCGTGCCGATCAGTTCCCGCTGCCGGAATTTGCCTGCACTGCTGCCTTCATTGGTCGAATCACCGCGCAGGTAGTCGATACGCTGCGCCATCTTGCTGTCTATCGTGCCTGTTTTATCACGATTCAGTGCTGACTGTTCCGCAACGGAAAGCAGGGCAGTCGATGTTGTATCCGACTTGAATTCGATCGATCTGCGTGTGACCGGATTGTAAGTAAATACATAACGATTGGCAGGGGCCAGCAGGTTATTGGTATCGGCTGCACTCCACACCAGGGTGGGATTGAGCAGATCGCTGGTCTGCTGCTTCAAGGCCTGCAGATTGCCGCTCCATTTGTCGGTCTTGTACGAGGTTTTGTAAACACGGATCTCGCTGTCGACCGAGGCCGAACCGCCGGTACTGCCTACCGGGGCGCTGGAACGGCTGGTTGCATCAATACGTGCAAATGCCTTGTCCAGCTGTTCCTTCATGCGCAGCGGGTTGGTAACCAGGAAATAGTTATCGGGAATGCCATTGCCATCCGAATCCCATTCGCTCACATCATCCAGCACGTTGTAGTTGGTGGTATCGGTTGAGGGTTCGTTATCAATGAAACCGCCGTATTTTGCTGCATACCATAGCGGCGAATTGAGCGTGGTAACCGTGGAGCCGGTGCTGCTGACTGTGAACGTACGCACATCGGTCAGCGCACTCATGTTGCCTTGCGGGCTGATCGGATCACCAGAAGGATTGCCGGTAGCTGCAGGCTTTGCATCCATCCAGTAATTGACGTTGGCGCCGCCCACGTCTTTCACAACCAGGTAAACACCGTCCTTGGTCGTTCCCGATACGATATAACCCATATGCTGATCCTGACCACCGGCAGCATAGGTTGAATTGACAGTGACCTGGATGGTGTTGTTGGCCAGCAGTGCAACTTCATACTCTGCAATGGCATCCATATCATGGTCACCACCGTATTCCACATCTTCGTAGTTGATGCGGAACTTGTAGTACGGCCTGCCACCATTGATGTTGGTATCGAAGGTATAGCCGGAAATGTTCCTGATTTTATCGACGTAGAAATCGACGATCTGGTCGGTAGGCCGGTAATTGGCAGATGTGCCGGTTGTGCCGCCACCATTGGATGGTGTTTTTGCAAAGGGCACAAAAGTGACCAGCTTGCCATTCACGGTCATGCTGATTTTTGGCAACGGCGATGCCAGCGCGACCGAAAAGGTGTTCACCGTCTGTGATTCAGGTGCGGCATTGATATCGTTCGTTCTGGCAAACGCAGCAATGGCAGCACTCATGTAAGTGCCTTTTTTGGCCGGTTCGTCTGGCAGGCCTTTCAGGGTTTTGAACGTGGATGCACTCTTTGGAGTGGGGGCCTGGTCATTGGTACTGCCATTTTCACCGATCAGCACGGTTTTGCTGCCACCGAATTCCTTGGTCCACATGGCATCCAGAATATTGCCCGGATTGAAAGATATGCTGTTGATGTTCACTGTGTTGATATCGCCGTCCCAATTGGGATTGATATCCGAAAGCAGCGTGATGTATGGCTTGGAACAGATATTGTTCCGGCGCGTGCTACCCGAAACAATGCCGTATGGATCAGTCCAGTTCGGCTCAGGCAGATTCAGGCCTGCACCTTTGGTATCGCCCGAATAACCGCTGGTCGGACCCGTTGCACCTGCAAGATAGCGGGTGGATTCGAACAGCATTTCGCCCACCGGGTTGCCCCAGCCACTGCAGCTGCCATCCACCAGTTGCTGGCTGAACGCATTGGCATAGGAGCAGGCGGTATCGTATGTGCTGGTAAAGTACTCGCGCGTGTTCTGGAAGCCTTCGATACGCAAGTTGTTGATGGTGGTGATGATGCTGCCGACGGTACTGGCGGGCGTTTTGAACGTGCCATTGGTTTGATCGACTTCATCATCGATCTTGCCGATATTTTTACGCAATACCCCGCCCTGCAGATTGTGTGAGTAGCTGCCGGTCAACAGGCCAAAGCGCATTGAATCGCTGTCGCCATATTGCTGGATGAGGCCAACCGGTTTGTAGCTAGTGCCATATTTCTTGCAATTGTCTTCAAGCAGCGTGCTTTTGCAGACCTGCACTTTTACATCCATGGCCTTCGGATAGCCCGGGTTCTTGCTGGCGATGGTGACGCGAACGTTGGCGCCGGTGGCATATTCGGTATCGGCAACCGGTCGCTCGATACTCAGCCACTCCCAGACCCGGTAACTGCTGTCTTCGATGTAAAGAAGTTGTGGTGCAGAGTTATAGCTGGTACTGCACGAGCTACCGCATGGGGTGGTATTGGCGAACAGGATACGCTTTTGTGTTGATGCGGATGCAGACAGCGCAGGCTGAGCCAGCGGCGTATAGTCGCTGATCCTGTAATAGTAGCGGTTTGGATCCGAAACCGGCTTGGCTGGATCGATTTCATTGGAAGGATCGTATTCCTTGCCCCAGCTATGTGCATCCTGAGGAATGAAAGCGCGTTGCAGCACGGTATCCGTCGCCGTGTCGGTACTGCGCGTGCCGCCATAAAGGACTTTGCGGATGGCATCGATACGGGATGTGGTGACATAATTCAGGTAATCACCGCTCCAGCGGCCACTGGATACGGTGGCACACTTTTTGGTGTTGGTAATGGCAACCGGCTCGAACCGCGCAGCCGTTGTATTGTAGCTGTAGCATTTGTATGAATCGAAATAGCCATAGTAATCAATCTGGAATTTTCCGCGGCCTTCTGCGGTTTCGCCGGCCTTCAACTTCCAGCCCTTATAGCCAACGTCATACAGGCCATCGTCATCCAGATCGGATGCATCGTTATAGGCTTCGTACCACAACTTGTGATCGCGCCCGAGCACCAGCAAATTCAGCGGGGGCTGATTCGATGATTCATACAATGGCCGATATGGGTCACGGCTGGTTTGCAGGATGGGGCCCACGGCATAGGTTTCGGTCGCAAACAAGCTGGCGACAAGCAGCGTAATCAGGCGGATTTTCATTTTCTATGCTCCAGACCTCAACATGCTTTTACAATTGACCGCAGTACAACAGCACTTTTATCGTTGCTGCCTACGCCACGGCTTGATATTTCATAATAGGTACATGGGCCTTTCGTACCGTTGGCCAGTTCCCGTATTACCCACCGGGGCTGCTCTGCCACGCTATCGCCCAGTGTGGCGGTAAGCGTCTTGTTGGCGCCCAGTATCCTGTTGCAGACGGTATCGTTGATCCGGCAGGTATCCGTGTCGTCCCACGCCAGCGCATCCACTTGGGCCGACGTTACTTGTGAACCGCACAGGCCTTTCTGGCAGGCTACCGCCGAGGTGAAAGTCGGATATTCGGAAAGTACGCCCTGTGCGCGGCGCAATGCGAACTCGGCCGCTTCGAACGCCTGGCTCTTGGTTCTGAAGTTGCCAGCAATATGTTCACGCATCGTCGCTGTCCTTACTGCATAGACAACGATGATGGTCAGGGTGATCAGAAAAATCAGGCTGGTTATCAGGACGAACCCGCGTGAGTGATGGTTATGCATCGCGCTATTGCTCCCGTCAGTCATATCGGTTGCGCAGGAAAACGGTGGTCACGAAAGTTCGATACAGCCGGTAATCGGTAGCGGTCTGTTTCCCCTGGTTCGGATATGAGCAATCCAGATATGTGGGATGGATCAGTGTGCCCGCTGCATCCTTGATCTTGGGGGCCATATTGTCGTCTGCGCTTTTGAGCACGATGCACATGCGCATCACGTAGACGTTGTTCCAGTTGCTAACGCTGCCGGCGGCAACATGCGTTTCTGCCACGCCGTCCGGTACCGAATCGGCGTCCACGCCATAAGTGAGATTGAAGTCAACGACCCCGCTGACCTGGATTTGTGAATTCGTGCCGTCGGTTTTGGCGCATTTGATGGTTGCGGTGGATGTATCCAGGTAGATCTTGTAGCTGTTGAGCGTATTGGGATCTTTCACCGATGGGTAATCGGTATCGGCGGTCGAATTGTTGTCGCAGCGGATGATGTTGCCGTCGGCCTCGCCGTAAAAGCGCACATACAACTCGTCGCTGCTTTCCACCAGTGTCTGCCCCGCAGCAAATGGCGATGCTGCGGTAAAGGCGGTCGCCAGTGGCACTGCGTTATTCGTCGCCCCCCAGCTCCGGTAGCCTGATTGCACGCCCATGCGCTGGAACAATGACATGATGTAACGGCCATCCTCGCCCAGGCGGGTCTGTGCAGTCTGGGTCCTGAAGGTCGACTTGGTCTGCAGGTAGATATTGCCTACTGCAAATGCCAGGATCATGCTCAGTGTCAGGCCGACTGCCAGCTCGATGAGGGTGAAACCGCGGTTATGTAGTGATTGGCTCATGGTTTTTCCGCCTTAAAGTGTGGTGGAAAACCGCGTGAGCGCCGGTGTTGGATCAGCTGCGGTAGGCGGTTCATCCTGCCACCAGATCTTGATGACATAGGGTGCGTTGGCATAGGCAGAAGCTGAAGGTGCCAGGCAACCGGTGCCGCTTGTATAGTTGCTGTCCGCAACATCGAATACTGGCGTGCTGCCGTCATCCGGTGTGGTATCGCGGCAGATGATGGCCCCCCCGTTGCTGCCAAGGGGCAGCGATGCGCGCACCAGATCGAGCCAGCGTGGCACGTCTTCGGTTTCGGCCAGGTTTTGCCCGGCTGTGCCGGTGGGCGGCGTATAGCCGGTTGGTTTCACGCAGCCATATTTGCTGGTGCCGGCATCAAGGGTGCAAACAAGCCTTGCATAGTCTGGTGGCAAGGGAATGGGCTTGTTTTTTTCGTCCAGTGCCTGCCCGCTGGTTGCCACGCCTTGCTTGACCGAGCGGTTGGCACGGATGCGTTCGCTCATGTCTACAGCCAGATCGGTTGCCACTGTACGCAGGTAGCTGCTGTGCGAGTTGCGCAGCGAGAACCCCTGCAGCGAAGCAAGGCCAAGGATGCCGACCGAAAGAATGATGATCGAGACCAGCACTTCGATCATGATCATGCCGCGCTGTTTCATGCCTGATCCCCCTGGATTTGCCGGGTGCTTTGTGCCGATCAGCTGCATACCGAACCTATGGTGCGATTGACCCTGCCCAGTTTGTCCACCGTGACCAGACGCCCCTTGATATTGGGGCTGCAGAAGGTAAACGTGATGTCCTTGCCGCCGGCCATTACCGTGGAACGGAAGGTAATGTTGCTGACGTTGTCCGTAGCGGTCAGGTTTTGCAGCTGGCCAAAATCATTGGCAACCCGCAGTACTTCGCCATCGTCGATCGTCGAGTTGTTATTGGTATCGGCATAGACGATCCAGCCGGTTTTCCAGTCGGGTGTTGTCGAGCTGCCTACACAGCTGGGTGAGCTGGCTGCCGGCTCGGCACTGTTGCAGAGTCTGACGGTTTTGCTGCGCTTGATGGCTTCGCTGTGGGCGTACATCAGGCTGGTGAGCATTTCTTCCGATGCGCCGGTCAGCTTGTTTTCCCGCACCAGGTTGCGGTAGTTGGGCAAGGCGATGGTGGCCAAGATGCCGATGATGGCAATGACGACAAGCGCTTCGATCAGCGTGAAGCCACGTTGGCGCTGGGCGCGTACCAGCTGGTTAGCGTGTGGAAAGCTGTGCATGACATACCTCATCCGAACATTTTTGATGCCTGCACGGCGAAGCGTAGCGTTACTGCTATCACCTTCCCAATACTGACATTTAGGCATTGCGCCGTTAAAGCATTAGGTACAAATAATATACTAATATTTTGACGGCTCAAGCAGCTGGATTTGATCGTGTTACAACCTCAAGCTAAACCAGCATTGGCTTTAAGGGGATGTTGGAACGATGGGAGGCAGTGTGAACGGGATAAACGGGTTGCTAACTGGAAGCTTTCTACAGTATTAAATAATCGGGAAACAACAGACTTTCGCTTTTGCTGTCTGAGATAGACAGGAAAAAATTGCGCCATTTTGGTGCAAATTTTTGCAATGATCCAGGCAAAGCCGCTTGCCGCCATGCTGGAAACTGCCGACGGGTTTTGAACGTGTCAGCTTTATACGAATATTATGATATTCGACTACCGATACCCGCTTCTGTCTACTGCGGCTGCAGAACTTGTAAGGATAACCCCGGCAATTCGTTGCCGGGGTGCTGTCTGGTCAATATTCAGCCAAATATCCGCCGAGCGGTAGCAATGGTTTGCTCCAGATCGTGCATCTGATGTTGCATCGATACAAATCCCGCTTCGAATGCCGATGGTGCAAGGTAGACGCCTTGCTCCAGCATCGCATGGAAGAAGCGGTTGAACGCTTCCCGGTCTGATGCCATGACCTGGGCATAGGATTGTGGTGCGTGTGCGCTGAAGTAGATGCCGAACATGCCGCCAACTGCCTGGGTGGAAAATGCCACGCCTGCTTCACGCGCTGCGTTGCTCAAACCGTCACACAGAAACTGCGTGCGCTCGGCCAGTTGCTCGAAGAAACCCGGCTGGCTGAGTATGCCCAGCGTGGCGATGCCGGCAGCCACCGCCACCGGATTGCCCGACAAGGTACCGGCCTGGTATACCGGGCCCAGCGGCGCCAGCTTGTTCATGATGTCGGCGCGGCCGCCAAATGCGGCCAATGGCATGCCACCCCCGATCACTTTGCCCAGGCAGGTCAGATCCGGCGTGATGCCATGCAGGCCCTGCGCGCACTGCAGGCCTACGCGGAAACCCGTCATCACTTCATCGTAAATCAGCAACGCGCCATGATCGTGGGTCAGCTTGCGCATCGCCGCGACGAATGCCGGGCTGGCCTGTACCAGGTTCATATTGCCGGCAACCGGTTCGACGATCAGCGCGGCAATCTCGCTGCCCTTTTCGGCAAACAGTGCTTCCAGCGCGGCAACATCGTTGTAGGGCAAAACGATGGTATCGGCGGCCACTGCTGCCGGCACGCCGGCAGACGACGGGTTGCCGAAGGTCAGGAGGCCGGAACCGGCCTTGACCAGCAGGCTGTCGGCATGGCCGTGGTAACAGCCCTCGAACTTGATCAGTTTATCGCGGCCTGTAAAGCCGCGTGCCAGGCGGATGGCACTCATGGTGGCTTCGGTCCCGCTGGAAACCAGCCGTACCTGTTCCAGCGAAGGCAGCAATGCGCACAGCAGATCAGCCAGATCGATTTCGGCTTCGGTCGGTGCACCGAAGCTCAGCCCCAGCTGCGCTGCCCGCGTGACGGCTTCAATCACGGCCGGGTGCGCGTGACCGAGGATCAACGGCCCCCAAGAGCCGACGTAATCGATGTACTGCTTGCCATCGGCATCCCACACATAGGCGCCCTCGCCACGGGTGAAAAAACGTGGCGTACCGCCGACCGAGCCAAAAGCGCGGACCGGGGAATTGACCCCGCCCGGGATATGTTTGCGGGCACGTTCGAAAAGCTGTTCATTGCGGTTGGCAGTAGTCATGAGCGGATTACCAGTTCTTGTAGGGGTGAGTGGACAGCGCACTGTTGTAATAGCAGGCCTCGCCGGAGACTTCCTGGCCCAGCCACGCTGGACGATCGAACGCGGTGCTTTCAGTGGGCAGTTCGATCTCCGCGACCACGAGGCCGGCGTTGTCGCCATGGAATTCATCGATTTCCCAGGTGAAACCGGCAAATTCCACCAGGTGACGGGTTTTATCCAGCACCTGCGGACATAGCGCCAGCATTGCTTCGGCATCCGCCAGCGGTACCTCGTATTCGAATTCGGCGCGGCTGATGCCGCTGTTCCTGCCCTTGATGGTCAGATAGCCCTGCGCGCCCTTGATGCGCACGCGCACCGTGCGTTCCGGATCGGTATTCAGGTAACCCTGTGCGATGCGGCTTGCCGCTTGCACATCGTTGCGCCAACTATCATTGGCAAGCAGGAATTTACGTTCGATTTCGGTGGCCATCAGTGCTGCTCTTGCAAGGCGTTGTTCAAGCGTCCGGCGGTACGCTGGATATTTTCTATTTTCACGAGGCATTTCTGAATGTCGTATCGTGTTACTTCACAGATCAATATCCTACCTACCGGGTTGATGGGATTGAAAACGACGTCTACCGGTTTGCATGGCTTGACGCTAACGGCGCGCGGAAACTCGAAATAGGGTCTGAGCGTGTTTCGTGTTGCATTTGCTTGGTAGAAAAGCGAAAAAACCCCCAAGTGCACTGATTCTTTTTCCCATCCCGGCCCCATTTTGTAGAATTCGCTGCGCTGGGTCTGTGCAATCAATGCCCGTGTATCGATCCGGAGCAGTTCCGCCATCAATGTGCGCAATTCTTTCCTGATGGGCCTCAATGTATCGGGGTTCTCCAGTTGCAAATCATCAATCAGCCGCAAGGTACGTTTTACTTGAGCGGTGGCGACCATTGCCATCAGCGTAGCGCGGCTGCCCTTCAAAGCCATGATCCAGAAACGCAGGTTGCTCAGCAGATGCTGGTTGGCAACAGTGTTGCCGGCGGCATAATCCAGCGCAATCTGCGCCCGGTAGAGATTGGCCGTATAGCCGACGCTGCTATTGGGTGCATTGGTATCGATTGAACCGAGTACCTCGTCGAACTGGCTGTATGCAAGCAAGGTGCGGTAGCGATCAAGCAGGATTTCGTTTTCGGCCAATCGCTGTCGATACGCCACGCTATGTTCAAGCACATGAGTGAGGCACGGCCCATCTTTTTCCGGGCAATTTATCAATGGCTTGTACTTGATCTCGTTACGGGCTGTTTGCAGCTGGTCAAGCCAGGCCTTGCCCGCAATCGCAGGGTTGCCTTTTGCTGCCGAAAATCCATACAGATAGTAAAAGCCGTTCTGCTCCGGTGGCACCGTCTGCAGCTGCAGCTTTAGCCAGGCTTGCGTTTTCGCATCCAGTGGCTCATCAAACTGGTTGCGCACGGCAATCATCACGATCACCGTCAGCAGCGCTGCCAGTGCCCAGCCCAGCCACACCAGCATGCGGATGAAAAATCGCCCTAGCCCCCTGATCAAAACGGCTTCACCACAACCAGGATCACGATCGCAAACAGCGCCAGCACCGGCAATTCGTTGAACACGCGGTACCACACGTGGCTGCGCGTATTGTGACCCCGGGCAAAATCAGCGTGCAGTTTCCAGCACCAGCCGTGATAGCCGATCAGCAGCAACACCAGCGTGAGCTTGGCGTGCATCCAGCGCCAGCCGGGGCCGGAGGCAAAGCCATAGTAAGACCAGGTCCACGCCCCGAATGCCACGGCCAGCACGGCCAGCGGCGTCATGAAGCGCAGCAGTTTGCGCTCCATCAACGCCAACCGCGCGCGCGTGGTCGTATCCTCGACCTGTGCGTGGTTTACAAACAGCCTGGGCAGGTAAAACAGGCCGGCGAACCAGCTCACCACGAAGATGATATGAAACGCCTTCACCCACGCCATCGCTTATTTCTTCTTTTTCTTGGCCGGTGCTGCAACGCTGGCCGGTTTGACTGCGCCGTTGGCGGCTTGCGGCTGGGCCGCTGCGGCATCGTACAGAGGCTGCACATTGGGAATCTTGGCTTGCAGATCACGGATGCGCGTGGCGTCGGACGGGTGGGTGGAGAGGAATTCCGGCGGCTTGCCCTGGTTGGCCGCAGCCATCTTCTGCCATAGCGTGACAGCGGCTTGAGGCTTGTAGCCGGCACGTGCGGCCAGCTCCAGGCCCATGGTATCGGCTTCCGATTCATGCGTGCGGCTGTTGGGCAGGCTGTAGCCTACTTCGATCAATTGATCAGCCATATCCATGTAACCGTCGTACTTGCCACCGGTCAGCAGCGATACGCCCTGCATGGCCAGCTGCTTGTTGTAGGCCTCGCTCATGCGCTCGCGGCTGTGTTCGCGCAATGCATGGCTGATTTCGTGGCCCATGATCTGGGCAATTTCATCATCGGTGAGCTTGAGCTGGGTGATGATGCCGGAATAGAACATGATCTTGCCGCCGGCCATGCAGTAGGCATTGAGCTCGGGGCTGTTTTCCACGTTTACTTCCCATGCCCACTTGGGTGCATCCGGGCGGAACACGCCGGTTTGCGGAATGATGCGGCTGGCAATGGCGCGTACCCGAGCGGTCATCGCGGTATTGCTGTTGAGGACGCCCTGTGCACGCGCTTTCTGCAGCGTTTCCTGGTACGACGCGGCAGACATCTTTTCCACATCCTGCTCTGACAGCAGCATGCTCATGTTCTGCGAGCGGTTCACATTGGTAGCGCCGGCACCTGTGGTGCTGACGTTCTGGCAGCCAGCCAGCGTACCGGCCATCAGCGCGGCGACACTGGTCGCCAACAACAATTTCTTCATCCGCATTCTCCGTACTTGATTGGTGATCAGATCACGACCATCTCGAAATCGTCCTTGCGTGCACCGCAATCCGGACAGGTCCAGTTGATCGGCACATCGTCCCACAGCGTGCCAGGCGCCAAGCCGTCTTCGGGGCGGCCCTCTGCTTCGTCGTAAATGAAGCCGCAAATCAAACACATGTACTTTTTCATTCGGAGTGCATTCCTGGCTGGTTTAGAATCGGAATTCTACTCCAAACCCCTCGAAGTCTCCCCGGCATGAATCCCACTCCCCCGCTCGTTCTTGTATTTGCCGGCAATGATCCTTCCGGCGGCACTGGCCTGACTGCAGACATCCTGGCGCTGGCCTCGCTGGGCTGCCATCCGCTACCCGTCATCACGGCCATTGCGGTGCAGGACAGCGCCGGCCTGCAGGAATTCCAGCCGGTTGAACCCGACTGGCTGGAAGACCAGGCCAGGCTGATCCTGGAAGACATGCGCATCGATGCCATCAAGGTGGGCCTTGTCGGCAGCATAGAAAACCTCACGGTGATCGCGGAGATCGCTTCCGATTACCCGGAAATCCCGCTGATTCTGGAGCCGGTATTGTCCAGCGGCGAGAGTGATGAATATTCCACCGATGAGCTGATTGCCGCCATGCGCGAGCTATTGCTGCCGCATACGCTGATCGTGACGCCGAACAGCATCGAGGCACGCCGGCTGGCCAGCGATGATGCGGACGAGCAGGAAGATATGCCGCTCGATGCCGCAGCGCAGCGCATGCTCAATTGCGGCTGCGAATACGTGCTGATCACCGGCACGCACGAGAACACGCCCAAGGTCACCAACACGCTGTTCAGCGGCAACGGCCGCGTGCGCGCGGATAGCTGGGACCGCCTGCCCGGCAGCTTCCACGGTGCAGGCTGCACGCTGACCGCAGCGATTGCCGGCGCGATTGCCAGTGGCGTAGAACTCAGCCAGGCAGTGCGCGATGCGCAGGAATATACCTGGCAAGCGTTGTCTGGCGGCTTCCGCCCCGGCATGGGCCAGATCATTCCGGACCGCATGTTCTGGGCGCGCCCGTCTGATGAGGAAGTAGCTGCCGCACTGGCTGAAGATGTGGCCAAGGCCGAAGCGGATGCGGCAACGCAGGACGGCGATGCGGCCGCCGATGACGCCGCAGCCGATGCTGCGGCAGCCGATGCTGCGGCAGCCGATGCTGCGGCAGCCGATGCTGCGAGCGATGCTGCGCCAGACCACGCAGCGGATCAGATCAGCGCCAAGGGTGCCTGATGCGCGGCTTGTACGCGATCACACCGGATTGGCTTGATACCCCACGCCTCGTCACTGCGTGTGAAACTGCGCTGGCCGGCGGTGCGACCACCCTGCAGTACCGCAACAAACTGGCCGATGCAGCGCTGGCGCTGGAGCAAGCACGGGCGTTGTGCGCGCTGGCGCAGCGCCACGGTGCGATCTTCATCATCAATGATGATGTCGCACTGGCATTGGCGGTGGATGCCGATGGCGTGCACCTGGGCGGTGGCGATGGCGATCTGGCCGCCGCGCGCGCGCGCTTGCCGGCTGGCAAGCTGTTGGGTGCATCGTGTTATGACCGCATCGAGTTTGCGCGTGCGGCAGTAGCAGCCGGTGCCGATTACATCGCATTTGGCGCAGTGTTTCCATCCGCGACCAAGCCGCAGGCGGTGCCTGCTGCGCTGGATCTGTTTGGTCAGGCAGCCGGGCTGGGTGTGCCGCGCGTGGCCATTGGCGGTATCAACACCGCCAACGCCGCAATGGTGGTTGCTGCGGGTGCTGACAGCATCGCGGTGATTGGCGCGTTGTTCGAAGCGCCGGATATCAACGCTGCCGCGCGCCGCTTCAGCGCGTGTTTCACGTGAAACAACATTGGCCGTATCAGGAATCGTGTTGATGAGTCTTCCGCAAGTCATCGTATTGAACGGTACCAGTTCTTCCGGCAAGAGCGCGCTGGCACATGCGCTGCAGGAACGGCTGAGCGAGCAGTATCTGAATTTCAGCATCGACAGCATCCTGTATGCCCTGCCGCCTTCAGACCTGCTGAAAATGCAGCGTGGCGAGATCATCACCCGCAATGGCTATGACTGGGCCGCGCTGGTGCGCGCCTATCACTATGCATTGCCCAGCCTGCTGCAGGCGGGCCTGAAGCTGATCATCGATAACGCATGGTGCGACAAGGAAGAAAAGCGCGAGTTGCTGACCGAGCTGGCGGGTTACAGCCAGGCGCTGGTGGCTGTGCATTGCGGTCTGGATACGCTGCAGACGCGGGAGCGGCAGCGTGGTGACCGGGCACAGGGCTCTGCACAGTGGGAGTATCACCGCGTGCATGAACACATGATTTATGATTTTGAAATCAGTACCGATAGCGTAGCGCCGGATGCGGCTGCGGCTGCCGTACATCAGTGGCTGGAGGGCCAGCCTCAGCTGCATGGTGCGCTGGCAACACTGGAAGCGTTCAATATCGGTTAAGGCTGCCCAGTCTATGGCCGGCTCATACAGGATAGCAAGGCATTGCGCAGCTGTTCGATGATGGGCATGGAATCCGCGCGGGCAACTTCGCGCTCGCCCTGTGTGCCAACCAGATACAGGCCGTAGCGCAGCGTGCTTGGTGATGCGGTGGTATTCCACACCGGGTGTATGGCAAAGCGCATCGGTTGATCCTCCATGGCGGTTTGTTGCCCGCCCTGATGGTTATATCGGGTCATCCCGGCAAAAACATCAGGCCACTTGTCGGCGCAAATCATCGTTGCATCGTTTCAAACTGCATTCCCGACCCAAGACCCAAGGAGTTGTTGTGAACCTGTCCTACTACCAGATTTCCATTCCGGTCTATTCCCGCATGCTGGGCAATCTGCTGCCCATCATCGACAAGGCCATTGCGTTCAGCGCTGCCAACAATATCGACGAAGGCGTGCTGCTGCAAACGCGGCTGTACCCGAGCATGCTGCCGCTGATCAAGCAGTTCCAGATCGCCACCGACCAGGCCAAGGGTTCGATTGCGCGCCTCACCGGTATCGATGCACCGCGCTTTGCCGATGACGAAACCAGCTTTGTGCAATTGAAGGCACGCATCGAATCCACGCTGGCCTACCTCAAGGGCATCCCTGCCGATGCGTTGAACGATGTTGCCGGCAAACAGGTGATCCTGCCATGGATGCCGGAGAAGCCGCTGGAAGGCGAGTTCTACCTGGTGCACTACGCGCTGCCGAACGTGTACTTCCACGTGACCACCACGTACGCAATCCTGCGTCACATCGGTTTGCCGCTGGGCAAGACGGATTACCTCGGCGGCGTCTGAACAGATCTCCCCCCAATGAAAACGGCGCCTTGAGCGCCGTTTTTTTCATACGTCGCCCGTGCCCCGATAGCACCAGTGCCATGGCTCGTACACATAGCCCTGCGCGTTGCCGCGCGGGAAGGACAGCGTAAAACCATGCTCACCCGCATGCGTTGCCAGCCAGGCAAATGCGCCGGTTTCCTCGAACGCCGCTTCGGCTACCGGCCCGCCCGGCTGGTAAATATCCACCGCGCGGCCGGTGTGGTGTTCGCTGCAGCCCGGTGGGGCCAGGACCTGCAGGATGTTGTCGATGGGTTCGCCGGCGGCAAGCTTGCGCTGTATCAGTTCGGTTTGCCGGGCACTGCTGCGGTAGGCGGAAGCGATGCGCAGTGTGATGCCCTTCCGTGCGGCAGCGGCCTGCATGCGTAACCACGCATTGGCGGCGGCGGGTACCAGTTGCCAGACGCGCCCATCGTCGCCGGTTTCCACGTCCACCAGTTCGCCGGCTTCCTCGTAAACCTGCAGCGCTTTGGCGGCGAATACTGCTTCGCTGATGCCCAGCAGCTGCCAGGTATCGCGCAAGTCATCCCGCATCAGAAGCCCGGGAACTTGAGGCCGGCGTTGATCGGCTTACCCTTGCGTGCGCGCTTGCCCACATACGGCGCCATCTCGTTGGCATCCAGCTTCAGCTCGGTGGCTTTGCCGCCGCGGCCGGTACCCGTCAGGCGCAGGGTTTCGCCATCGCACACGGTAATGGCAGCCAGCACGTCCTTGTCGTCCAGCGCCATGGTTTGCACGCCCTTGCCACCGCCCGCCAGCTGCTTGAATTCTGCCAACGGGAACAAGTGCAGCTTGCCGGCCTTGGAAAGACACGCCACCAGCGATGTTTCACGTGGAACAAAGCTGGAGATGCGCAGCAGCGATTCACCTTCTTCGACGGTGATGAATGCCTTGCCGGCCTTCTGGCGCGACAGCAGGTTATCGAACTGGCACACAAAGCCGTAACCGGCGGTGTTGGCGATCACCAGCTTGTCACTGCCCTGCCCGGTCAGCATCTGTACGATGCGCGTCTTGGCTACCAGCTCTACCAACGTGGTCACCGGCACGCCATCGCCACGCCCACCCGGCACCACGGCCGCCTGGATGGTGTATACGCGACCGTCGCTGCCCACCAGCGCCAGGTTATCCACGGTGCGGCATTCGATGGCGGAATGCAGCGCATCACCATCCTTGAATGCCAGGTTCTGTATATCGATGCCGTGGCCCTGGCGAGCGCGCAGCCAACCCTTTTCGGACAGGATCAGTGTGGTGGGCTCGTCCACCACCGCCACTTCCAGCGATGCACGCTCGGCTTCCTCAATCAGCGTGCGGCGCGGATCGGCAAACTTTTTCCGGTCTGCTTCGATTTCCTTGATGATCAGCTTCTGCATTGCCAGGCGGTTGGCGAGCAGGTTTTCCAGCTCGCCTTTTTCGCCACGCAGCTCGGCCAGCTCCTGCTCGATCTTGATGCCTTCCAGCCGTGCCAATTGGCGCAGGCGTATTTCCAGGATGTCTTCCGCCTGCCGGTCACTCAGGTTGAAGCGGGCAATCAGCGCCGGCTTGGGCTCGTCGCTTTCGCGGATGATGCGGATTACTTCATCGATATTCAGGAAGACGATATGCCGGCCTTCCAGGATATGGATGCGGTCGTTCACCTGCCCCAGCCGGTGTTCGGTACGGCGCGTGACGGTATCGAAGCGGAAGGAAATCCACTCCGCCAGCAGGTTCTTCAGCGACTTCTGCCCTGGCCGGCCGTCGCGGCCGATAGTGACGAAGTTGAGCGACAGACCTGTTTCCAGCGAGGTATGCGCCAGCAACAGATTCATCAGCTCGTCTGGGCTTTGCCGTGATGACTTGGGCTCGAACACCAGCCGCACTGCCTGTTCGCGGCCGGATTCATCGCGTACACGGTCCAGCATCGACAGGACCAGCTGTTTGGTTTGCTGCTGTTCCTGCGTGAGCGCCTTCTTGCCTTTCTTGACCTTGGGGTTGGTCAGCTCTTCGATCTCTTCCAGTACGCGCTGCGAAGAGGCACCCTGCGGCAACTCGGTCACCACGATCTGCCACTGGCCGCGTGCCAGATCTTCCTTCTCCCAGCGGGCACGTACTTTCAGGCTGCCGCGGCCATTCTCGTACGCGGCCTGGATATCGCGGCGCGACGAGATGATCTGGCCGCCGCCCGGCAAATCCGGCCCCTTGATGTATTCAAGGATGCCGGCGAGATCCAGATCCGGGTTCTTGATCAATGCCACCGTGGCATCGGCCACTTCACCCAGGTTGTGCGACGGCATTTCGGTGGCCATGCCCACTGCAATGCCGGATGCGCCGTTGAGCAGCAGCATGGGCAAACGCGCCGGCAGCAGCACCGGTTCTTCGAACGCGCCATCGTAGTTGGGCACAAAGTCTGCAGTGCCCATTTTCAGCTCGGACAGCAGCAGCTCGGCAATCGGCGTCAACCGCGCTTCGGTGTAGCGCATTGCCGCTGCGCCATCGCCATCGCGGCTGCCAAAGTTGCCCTGGCCATCGATCAGCGGATAGCGCAGCGAGAAATCCTGGGCGATACGCACCAGCGCGTCATACGCAGACTGGTCACCATGCGGGTGATACTTACCCAGCACCTCACCAACGATACGCGCGGACTTCACCGGCTTGGCGGCAGCGACGAGGCCCAGCTCATGCATGGTGAACAGCACACGGCGCTGCACCGGCTTCTGGCCGTCTTCCACCTGTGGCAATGCGCGGCTCTTCACCACGCTCATTGCATATTCCAGATAGCTCTTCTCTGCATACAAGCCCAGCTGTACCGATTCGCCATCGTCCGGCGCAGTGGCGGATGCCTGCGCGGCGATGAAGCGGCCACCACCGCTACCCTGCCCGCTGGCGGGCTCTGGAGCGGCTTCTTCGGCGTTGGGGTCTTCATTCAATACAGGGTCGAGCAGGTCTTGATCTTGGCTCATGGTGATCACTTTGATTGCTTAGGCGCAGATTGTAGCGAGCTGCGTGTTTCACGTGAAACCTTATCCAGTTCCATCAACGCGGTTTCGGGCTCATCGGCATGGATGATGCCGCTGGCAGCCTCCCACAGCATCAGGTTGAGCGGCGCGGCAAAATCCTCTACCGCGTAGCCTGCGGCATCCACATGACTGCCGATGCGGCGGCGCATATCGATGCCGGCCAGCGCGGCCGGCAGCCACAGGTAAACCGGCTTGCCCAGCGCGTGCGCATAGCCTGCCTCGAACGCGGTACCGCTATCGGGCTCGCTGCCGCTGCGGAACGCACGCATGTCGGCGAACACCGCATCCGCATCGCTGATCAGCCGGCAATTGGCGGCAAAGATCCAGCGGCGTTGCGCAGGCTTGTCCAGCGCCGGCACCGTACTATCGAGCGGATAAAGGCCGTGCCAGCCAACGGCCCGGCATGCCGCCTGCAGCCGTTGCCCCCAGGCCAGCGCATCACTGCGGAACACGCCCGGGCCGGCAAGGTAGAGACGCGGCATAAACTCGGTCATCGCGGATTTCCACTGCGCAAGAATGAACAAGCATCCACTATACTGACACGCAGAAAAACCGGCAGCGTCAATGCTGCGGAACGGAGGAATTGCGTGCCGCGCAATCATGATCATCATCGCCCCACGCTGGAAGCACAGCTGCGCGAACTGCAGGACGAGAACGGCCGCCTGCAGGCGCTGGTGGCCAGGCACGACCGTGATACGCACTTTCTTGAACTGCTGGACCGGCAGCTCAACGCACACCTGCTTACCGTCAACGGCCAATACCGCGAGCTGTTTGCGCAACTGGCCGGTTTCGACGCGACCTTCGCGCAGATCGAGCGCAGCGCGGTGGTGGTCAACAGCGCATTTGCCGATGAAAACGCCGCCGCACAGCGTGCCGCGGCACAGGCCGAAGCCAGTAGCCAGGAAGCAGGTGCACTGGCAGACCAGCTGATTGCGTTGGGGCAAACTGCACAGGCATCCGCATATGCGATCGATGAACTTGACCGCCGTTCTGGCGAGATCGTCAATTTCGTGCAATTGATCCAGGGCATTGCCAAGCAGACCAACCTGCTGGCACTCAATGCGGCGATCGAGGCGGCGCGCGCCGGCGAGGCGGGTCGTGGCTTCGCCGTGGTGGCCGATGAAGTACGCAAGCTGGCCGAGAACACCAATAGCGCAGCGGGTGAAATCGCGGTGATTGTCACTGCCATCCACGATGGCACGCAGGCTGCGCGCAGCACCATGCAGGCACTGAGCGTGGCTGCGGATGAGCACGGCCAGCAAGGCGTGGCTGCTGCCAGCAGCATGCGCGATGCCGGCAACAGCGCAGCAGAATTGGCCGCGCGCATCAGCCGCCACGGCGACACGCAGATGCTGGAACTGGCCAAGCTGGCATTGCAGCGCTACAAGGCGCGCGTGTATGTGCGGCTGTTCGGCAGCGGTGATTTGGATGCCGAAGCGGCGCTGACGGTACTGGCACAAGGCGAGCTGGCGCAGTGGCTGGCTGACCCGGCCATCAAGGCGCGCACCGCGAAGTTGCGCAGCTACGGCAACCTGGGCAAGGCCTTGCAAAGCACCAGCCAAGCGGGTGCACAGGCGATACGCGCCTTCGATGCTAAGGCGCTGGATGAAGCAACCGCTGCGGCGCGGCAGATGGAAAGCGCCAGCCAGTCTGCGCTGGCGGCGCTGGATGATCTGGCGCGTGAGCTGGCCGCAGACTGATCATTGACGTGATTGCGGGCAATGCGCCCCGCATGCGCCATCCGGCTCAGGCGCTGACGCGCACCGCGGCAAACTCCGCCAGTTTCTTTTCAAACCACGCGGTATCGCGCCAGCCGGTGAATTCGGCGTGCTTGATATCGTCCCAGATGCTGAATACCCAGCGCCGCAGTGGCCAGCCTTCCGGCATGGTGGTTTGCGCCTGGTAGCGCTCCAGCAGGCGGAAATCGGCTCGGGCATCGGGCAGGTGGAAGAGATCGAGCTCGCGATGCGAGAAGCGTGCTGCAGCCGGGTCGATCACCGCCACCAGCCGCCACGTAGCCGGGTCGACCAGATAATTGCCGGCATGGCCGTCATCGTGGATAAAGCTGGGCGGATCATTGGCCAGCGGTGCCAGCAATGTATCCAGATCATCCAGTGTGGCGAAAAGCGCGGTTTTCAGGCCGGCGCTGAAGCCATCCGCGTGTTCGAGGAATGCGCAACGCGGCTGCAAGTAGGCACGGTAGCTGGCCGCAAAGTTGGGGTAGCTGCGGCCATCCAGGTCTTCGAAGCCGCTGCCCCGCTGCGCATGCCAGTGGCGCTGCAGCGTGACGATTTCCTCCGCCAGCGCATCCGCGTGTTCCAGCGGGGTTTCGGATGAATTCACGCCGGCCACAAAGCTCATCACGAACGCATCCCAGCCGCCTTCCGCCACGGTTTCGAAGCGCAGGATCTCCGGCACCACGATGGCTGCCGGTGTCATCTGCCGCAGCAGCCGGGTGGCGCGCGCTTCACGCTCGGCCAGCCCGGCAGTGCGGAAGCGCTTGACCACGCGCTGTTCGCCATTGGCCAGCCGCAGCACGCACACCTGGCCATAGAAGCCGTTGAATACTTGTTGCACCACGGGGGCCTCGCCAAACCAGGCAAGCGAGCGCTGGCGCAACCAGTCGAGTATGGGTGGATCAAGTTCCGGCATGATGGCTCAGAGAATATTGGTTTTGCCTAATATACTCTTTTTGCGTAATCAGCCGGAATGTTCGTCCTTCGCAACCGGCTTGTTCTGGAATCACATTGCCAAGCCAAGGCTGCCCGATACCCGGGGCCGCTACCCGATGAAATGCAGCTGGCAAGGCGCGGCCGGCGAGGCGTGGCCGACGAGGCATGCGACACGCAGGCAGTGCAACATGTACGGCCAGTGATGCTTGGCCCCCGGCTCGGCGCCCCCGGCTCGCCGTCTGCGCAAAACGGCCGCCACAGGGTTTTGTTGTCGGTGCTTAAACCGGGATCGTGCGCTCGCTGGCCCATGCGCGCAGTGCGGCCAGGTCTTCAGCCCGCAATATCGACAGCGGCCGGGTGTTCTGCAACGCTACGATCAGGTCGGCCTGCGCCAGTTTGCGCGATGCTGCGTGCGCCTCGATCAGCGCGGTGCGCACCGCAGCTTCGATTTCCGCGCCGGAGAACCCCATGCTGCTGGCCAGCAACGCCGCCTGGTCAAAGCTGGCCAGGTCATGCTTGCGCCGCGCCAGATGGCTGCGGAAGATCGCCGCGCGTGCGGCATCGTCCGGCAGATCGACAAAGAAGATTTCGTCGAAGCGGCCGCGGCGCAGCAGTTCCGGCGGCAGTACACCCACGTCGTTGGCGGTGGCCACCACGAAGGCGGATGCCTTGCGCTCGTTCATCCACGTGAGCAAGGTGCCCAGCACGCGGCGTGATACGCCGCCATCGCTCTCGCCGCCCGAGTCGCCGGCGAGGCCCTTTTCGATCTCGTCGATCCACAGCACGCACGGCGCCATGTGTTCGGCGGTAGCCAGTGCCTGGCGCAGGTTGCGCTCGGTTTCGCCATGGAATTTGTCGTACAGCGCGCCAAAATCCAGCCGCAACAGCGGCAAGCCCCAGCTGCCTGCTACGGCCTTGGCGGCCAGGCTCTTGCCGCTGCCCTGCACGCCCAGCAGCAACAGCCCCTTGGGCGCTTCCATGCCCTCCAGCGGCTGCAGGAAGGCGTTGCGGCGCAGCGACAGCCAGCGCTTCAGATTGAGGAAGCCACCCAGCTCATCGAGCCGGCTATCCGGAAACTCGAACTGCAGGCAATTCTGGCCGACGATCTGCTGCTTCTGCTTGAGGATGGGCGCCAGGTCATCCCGCGTGAGCATGCCGTCGTTGCGCAATGCCTGGCGGATCAGCCGGCGCGCGACATCGGCCGGCGTGCCGGCCAGGTATTGCACCATCAGCTGGTAGACCGCTTCGTCGGCGCGCGGCGCGCTGCCATGGTCGCGCTGGTACAGCAGCGCTTCGTCGGAAATGATTTTCCTGATGGCAGCGCCATCGGCTACCGGCGCACTGAAATGCGCGGCCAGCACGGTCAACTCCGGCGGCAGATCCAGCTTGGGCGCGATCAGCACCAGCATGCGCTCGGTACGCTCGTGCTCCTGCGCCACTTCGCGCAGCCGCCGCAAGGTCACCGCGTTATCCAGATAAGGGTGCGGATCGAGGAAGATGTACACGCCGCCACGCGGCGTGCTGTCGATGTGGCTCAACGCGGCATCCAGCGGCTGCGTATCGTAATCGCTGGCACCGCCATTGCCCTGGCGCAAGCCGTCGGCGGCGCTCCACACGTGGCAATTCAGCCGCTCCAGGTTGGCAAACTGCTCCACCAGCTTGAGCGTGGCCAGCTCCTGCGTGGTTTCCGCCAGTACCACCGGATAGCCGCAATCCCAGAACAGCTTCAGCTGCTTGATGGCTTCCGCGCTCACAGGTCGGCCTCGACTTCGTTGCCGCGCGCCTCCAGCCAAGCGCGGCGGCTGCTGGCTTCGCCCTTGCCCATCAGCATGTTCATCAGCTCGCGCGTGTTGGTAGTGACGTCGTCCGGCACGCCCACGCGCAGCACGCGGCGGGTATCCGGGTTCATGGTGGTTTCGAACAACTGCTCGGCGTTCATTTCCCCCAGGCCCTTGAAGCGCGAAATGCTCCAGGCGCCTTCGCGGATTTTCTCGGCGCGCAGCTTGTCGAGGATGGCGGTCAGCTCGCCTTCATCCAGCGCGTAGAACTTGCGTGGTGGCTTGTTCTTGCCGCTGCCGGACACATCGACGCGGAACAGCGGCGGTTGCGCCACGTAAACGTGGCCGTGCTTGATCAGGCCGGGGAAATGCCGGTAGAACAGCGTCAGCAACAACACCTGGATGTGCGAGCCATCGACGTCCGCATCGGACATGATGATGAGCTTGCCGTAGCGCAGGCCGGACAGATCCGGCGTGTCGTTGGGGCCGTGCGGATCAACCCCGAGTGCCACGGCAATGTCGTGCACCTCGTTGTTGGCAAAAATCTGGTCCTTGTCCACTTCCCAAGTATTGAGTACCTTGCCGCGCAGCGGCAGGATGGCCTGGAAATCCTTGTCGCGGCCCATCTTGGCCGAGCCGCCGGCGGAATCGCCTTCCACCAGGAACAGCTCGCAACGCTCGCCTTCGTCGCTGGCGCAATCGGTGAGCTTGCCCGGCAGCACCGCCACGCCGGAGGACTTTTTCTTTTCCACCTTGGTGGCGTTCTTCTGCCGCGATTGCGCGGCGCGGATCGCCAGCTCGGCCAGCTTCTTGCCCAGCTCCACATGCTCGTTCAGCCACAGCTCGAACGGTGATTTCACCATGGTGGACACCAGCTTCAGGCCATCGCGGCTGGTGAGCTTGTCCTTGGTCTGGCCCTGGAATTGCGGATCGAGGACCTTGGCGCTGAGCACGAACGAGCAGCGGCCGAACAGGTCTTCGGGCAGCAGCTTCACGCCCTTGGGCAGCAGGCTGTGGAATTCGATGAAGGTCTTCACCGCCTGGAACACGCCATCGCGCAGGCCGGATTCGTGCGTGCCACCAGCCGGCGTGGGGATCAGGTTCACATACGATTCGCGGTTGACGAGGCCGTCTTCGGTCCAGCTCAACGCCCACGCGCAGCCTTCGCCTTTGGAGAACGTCTCATCGATGTTGTCGATGTATTTCTCGCCGGTGAGGATGGGCGTGATCGGCGTATAGCCGGCAATCTGCTCGGCCAGGTAGCCGGTCAGGCCATCCGGGTAACACCATTCCTTGTGGATGAACTCGCCAGTGGCCGCTTCCACATCCAGCGTAACGATCAGGCCGGGCAGCAATACCGCCTTGGATTTGAGCAGGTGTTCCAGCTCGCCCTGCGGGATGTTCGGTGCGTCGAAGTACTTGGGATCCGGGCGCACGGTCACCGTGGTGCCGGTGTCTTTCTTGGCGCAGCTGCCGATCACGCTCAGCGGCTCTTTCACCTCGCCATCGCCGAATACGATGCGGCTGATGTCGCCATCGCGCTTTACTTCCACCTGCAGCAGCGTGGACAACGCATTGGTGACCGATACGCCCACGCCATGCAGGCCGCCGGAGAACGCATACGCGCCGCCGTCTTTCTTGTCGAATTTGCCACCGGCGTGCAATTGGGTGAACACCACCTGCACGGTGGGCACCCCCTCTTCCGGGTGGATGCCCACCGGGATGCCGCGGCCGTTATCGACCACCTTCATGCTCTGGTCGCGGTACAGCGTGACGGCGATGGACTTGGCAAAACCGCCGAGTGCTTCGTCGGCGGCGTTATCGATCACTTCCTGGCAGATATGCAGCGGATTATCGGTGCGGGTATACATGCCCGGCCGATGGCGGACCGGGTCGAGACCCTTGAGGACTTTAACTGCTGATTCGTCGTAGCGCGGTGTGCTCATGTTTCACGTGAAACGGGTGGGATTTATCCGGGCAAGGATAGCACAGCGCGCAAGCCCCCTTTTGCAGCCTGTACGGTACGCAATATGCATGTCATGTGGATGTCTTCAGGCTGTCATCCGCCGCTGGCTGAATACGGGCTTTCCCTAATGCCTGCGCTTTGAAAGCGTCCGCGCTGGCACCAACCCCCGGAGTAAACCTGTGCAGCTGAACATCAAACATCTGGCCCTTGCCCTGTGCGTTGCGGTACCGACCGCTTTTGCCGCTACGTCGCGCCCCAGCTTCGTCACGACGGAAATCTACAACTACAACCATCCGTACGCCGCGCAGGCCAGCAATGAACTGGCCACCAAGATGAGCAAGATGAACAGCAGCGCGTTCTACTTCTACCGTGGTACCAACCATATCTTCTTCAAGGATACGGCCACGCTGCCGGCATCGAGCTATACCACCAGCACCACTGCCTACACCTGGCTGGGCGGTGATACCCACTTGGCCAACGTGGGTTCGCAGCGCGACAGCAGCGGCAAATCCAACTTCAGCGTGAACGACTTCGACGAAGGCTATCTGGGCCAATACGTGTGGGACGTGCGCCGCATGGCCACCAGCATCGTACTGGCCGGACGTGAAAACGGCCTGTCCGACAGCAACATCACCACCGCGATCAATACCTTCGTCGGCGCGTATGTCGACAAGATGTCGGCGTTCAAGGGCAACGATGATGAAAAGACCTTCCAGCTGATTTCCAGCAACACCAGTGGCGTGGTCAAAACCAACATCACCGATGCGGACGGCAATACCCGTGCCGACCTGCTGTCCAAATACACCAGCGTGAGCGGCAGCACCCGCACCTTCCAGAACAAATCCGACCTGGTGACCGTGACCAGCGGCACCTACAACATGATTGCCGGTGCCGTGCCGGCGTACATTTCGTCGATTGCGCCGGGCAAGCAGTACGCTGCCAGTTTCTACACGGTGAAGGATATCCACCAGAAGCTGGGTTCGGGTACCGGCAGCCTGGGCCGCATGCGTTACTACATCCTGATCGAGGGCCCGAGCACATCCACCAGCGACGACGTGATCCTGGAAGTGAAGCAAGCCACCAGCAGCGCCGTTGCCACCGTGCTGCCGGGCCAGTTGCCGATGTCGGCATACGCCGGTAACGAAGGCAACCGCGTAGCGCGCACTGCCAAGGCGCAAGTGATCAATGCGGACGTGCTGATCGGTTCCACCACCATCAACAGCCAGCCGTACTACATCCACGAGAAATCGCCATTCCAGGAAGACTTCGACTACACGGATCTGTCGTCCAGCAGCAAGTTCACCACCGCGATGACGCCGGTCGGGCAGGCGCTGGCCAGTGCGCATGCATTGGCGGACAAGGATTACGACAACACCGTGGTGCCATACGGCATCGATGCCGAAGTGACCACGGCCATCACCAGCAAGAGCGGCCTGCAGGCGGAAATCGTAGCCTTTGCATTCAGCTATGCGGATCAGGTTGCGCTGGATTGGGCGTCGTTCAAATCGGCGTATGCAGCAGGTACACCGCTGTATTGATCGCAACGGGCTGGCGGCCGGGATGTGGCGGCCGCCGGCCTGCAGGCGCTTTGATTGACGGTTGATGAAGGGCAGTGCGTGATGCACTGCCCTTTTTCTTTGGCACCAAGGCAAGCAATTGGCAGAAATTGATGCTTTGTTGTCTGTTGTGCCAAATGGGCTCGTGCGATAGTGAGGTCGTGCCCCGGCATATTGCCGGATCAGGATTCAAGGAGCGTGTGCCATGCCCTATCTCAATCTGAAACTCACAGTGGAACCCTCGCAGCAAACCGCCGAACGCGCTGCGGACATTCTTACCGAGCTGACTCACACCATCCTGGGCAAAAAGCGCGAGCTGACCGCCATCGCGGTCGAGTACGTGCCGGCGTCGCAGTGGTTCATCGGCGGCAAGGCACTCAGCGGGCAGGCGCCGTCGTTCTACCTGGATATCAAGGTGACCGATGGCACCAATACCAAGGATGAAAAAGCCCGCTACGTGCGCGAGGTATTTGCCGCGTTCGAGCGGGAGTTCGGCACGCTGCAGGCGGCCAGCTATGTACTGGTGGACGATGTGCGTGCCGATGCCTGGGGCTGGCAGGGGAAGACGCAGGAATACCGCTACGTGCAGGCGCTGCCGCTGTGAGCGCGGCTGAAGCGGCCAGCGCCGGCCGGCCAGCCGGTGCACCGGTCAGTGCGGTGGCACGCCGCAACATCCGTACCCTTACCGCGTGCCAGGCGCTGTATGTAGCGGCCATCTCCATCGACCTGACGCTGACCGGGCTGGCCGGCTACACGCTGGCCACGGACAAGGCGCTGGCCACGCTGCCGTTTGCGTTGATCACCATCGCCAGCATGCTGACGGCGCTGGTGTCGCCGCACTGGCAGCAGAAGGTGGGCCGCAGGCTGGGCTTTGCCACCGGTGCCGGTATCGGCGCGTTGGGGGCGGCCACCTCGGTACTGGCGATGTACCGGCAAGATTTCTGGCTGTTTTGCGTGGGCACCGCGTGCATCGGGGTATTCCAGGCGTTTGCCGGCTATTACCGGCTGGCAGCGGCGGATAACGTGGATGCCGCAGCCAAGAGCCGCGCCATTGCCACCGTGCTGACCGGCGGCGTGGTGGCCGCTGTGTGCGGGCCGCTGCTGGCGCGGATCTCGCAAGGCTGGGTGCCACATGTGGCGTTTGCCGGCGCGTATGCACTGGCCTGCCTGTTCGGCATCGTGTCGATGGCGCTGTTGCTGTGGCTGTACCGGGATGTGCAGCCGCACGCCGCGCAGCAGCAGGACAGCCGCCCCGCCCGGCCGCTGCGCGAGATCATCGCTCAGCCGGTGTTCATTGCTGCGCTGGCCAACAACGTGGTCGCCTATGGCGTGATGATCTGTTTGATGACCGCTACGCCACTGGCAATGATCGCATGCGGCTTCGGCATCGATGACGGCGCCGGGGTGATCCAGTGGCATATGCTGGGCATGTTTGCGCCATCGTTTTTCTCTGGCTGGCTGATCCAGCGGCTGGGCCCGGCGCTGGTGGCCATGAGCGGGGCGGTGCTGATTGCCGCATGCGCACTCACCGGGCAGGCATCGAACGCATTGCCGTTTTTCTATGGATCGCTATTGTTGCTGGGGCTGGGCTGGAATTTCATGTTCGTGGCGGGCACCACCTTGCTGGCGCAGGCGTACCGGCCCAGCGAGCGTGCCAAAACGCAAAGCACCGCTGAATTCACTACCGGCGCATTCACCGCGCTGTGCTCGGCCGCCGCCGCGCCGCTGATCCAGCATCTGGGCTGGGCCACATTGAACCAGCTTGCATTGCCGCTGTTGCTGATCCCCGTGCTGGCCACGCTGTACTGGCAGCTGGATGGGCGCCGCAAGGTGGTTGCATGCTGAACAATGAATTTGCGGAGCGGATGCAAACCGGCATGGTGCATGCGGCAGGGTTTACCGCGGACAGGGCATGGGGGGCGCTGGAGCTGGCGCAAATCGATGCCGCCACGGTGCGCCTGCACTGGACCGATACGCCCTACCACTGGCATGTGAACGACGGTGATGAAGTGTTTGCGGTGCTGGATGGCCGGGTGGACATGCTGTACCGCGACGAGGATGGCGAGCAATGTGTGCGGCTGGGCGTGGGCGATGTGTTCTATGCGGCTACCGGTACCGCGCACCTGGCCATGCCGCTGGGCGAGGCGCGCATCCTGGTGATCGAGCGCAAGGGGAGCGAATGATGGGCAAGCTGGTGGTGTTCCTGCTGTATGACGACGTGAACGTGCTGGATGTGGCCGGGCCGATCGAGGTGTTCTCGCAACCGTGCCGCAACCGCCCGGCAGGTGCCGCCGAGCCGTACCGCATCATGCTGGTGTCCGCGCATGGCGGGCCGGTGCGTACCTCATCCGGCGTGGTGATGCATACGGAAGCATTTGCCGCGCTGGGCGATGACGCGATCGATACGCTGGTGGTACCCGGCGGCGTGGAGGCGCAGCCTGCAGTTGCAGGCGTGGCTGCGGCCACCGCGCTGCTGGCGCCACGCGCGCAGCGGATTGCATCGGTATGCACAGGGGCCATCATCCTGGCGTATGCCGGCTTGCTGGGCGGGCGCCGCGCCACCACGCACTGGCGCTATGTGCAGCAGCTGCACGCTGCGGACGCCAGCGTGCAGATCGAGCCGGATGCGCTGTACGTGCACGATGGCCCGGTGTGGACGTCTGCCGGCATTTCCGCCGGCATCGACCTGGCGCTGGCACTGGTGGAGGCAGACTTGGGCCATGCGGCAGTGATGACGGTAGCGCGGCAGATGGTGGTGTTCATCAAGCGCCCCGGCGGGCAATCGCAGTTCAGCGCGCCGCTGTCCGCACAAAGCAGCGATGCGCAGTTTGCCGACTTGCATGCCTGGATGGCCGCACACCTGGCGGCAGATCTGCGGGTGGAAACCCTGGCCGAGCGCAGCCATATGAGCCCGCGCAGCTTTGCCCGTCACTACACCGCCAAAACCGGCAACACCCCCGCACGCGGGGTTGAACTGATGCGGCTGGAAGCCGCCATGCAGCAACTGATCCACGCGGACTGGCCGCTCAAGCGCATTGCCGCGGCATGCGGTTTTGGCGACGAACAGAACTTGCGCCGCGTGTTCCAGCGCCATATGGGGTTGAACCCGCTGCAATACCGCGAGCGCTTTGGCGTGCAGGTGGCAGCCTGAGTATTGCGCCTTTTCCGGCATCATCATCAGCACGGGCGTCTTCCAGCGGCTGCTTGACGGAACGATCCAGCAAGATTCCAAACAACTTTCAAGCGTGTGATTTTGCCCCGCCGATCACCCAGGAATTGGCAATCTGATCAATCGGGAAGAAGTTACGCGTTGCCGGCATTCGCGCAGCGTCAATTAGCTCGGTGCAGCGGCCAACGCGCAATGGCTGGCCCGGGGCGGAACGGGCTATCTAGCCTCGCCATAGCTTCCACCACGGCTTGCTCCCTGAACCTGGCTTGCAGAGAAACATCTTTGCAGGCTTCTCGATCAGCTTGCCAATACCGTACTCGATTTGAGGCGGTTGACCGTTGTACGGGATAAGCAGGTACACAGAGTCACCCGAAGAATGCTCCAGCAACGCCACGATGGTTCTGCATTCATCTGTCGTGATGGCGGGAGGTAGCTGGACCTTGCCAGTCGACCCGCCGATGCCCGGTGAATGGTAGAAAATGCTCGCAGCCTGAATTTCCCCGGATTTCGCCTGCAATGCAAACGTGTTCTCAAAATGCTCGAGAGCTTGCGCAACAGAAAACTGAGTGGTGCCGTCGGTTGTTAATGCGTGGCCTGACAATTTTCCCTTATCGTCTATCGTGGCGGCGTGGGGTGCAAACATACCTTTGCGATGAAAGTCCTGAACCATGGGGAGCACGCCGTGGATCAGCTCGTCGAGCTGAGGATGGAGTGCCATAAAAAGTAGAGACCTTGAAATGGGTAAATGGAAACGACATATCGGCGATTTATCGCCCGCAACCCGAGTTGATGCCAGTGCCCCTGAACACCAATGGCAGCAGAAATATTCTACAGAAAGCCGCTTTGCCCGCTCGCGCTAGCGAACTTCCCTTGCTGTGTGACAGCTGTTCGCGCCAGGCTGTGTGACTAATCACGCAACGGTGGCGGTTTTGGCGGGTCTATCGCGGATTGCCAGCCATACCGAGCGCCCCATGATGCAACGCCTTGCCCAAGCCATCGGCCTGCCCACACTGCAGGTCGTCATCGACGATTTCATCGCCGCCCTGCGCCAGCACCCGCTGTTCGCCGCCATGATGAGCCAGGCCGAACCCGGCCGGTTGCGCCGGCGCCTGATCGCCTTCTGGTACGCCGCGCTGGATGGTGAAAGCTACCGCCTGCCCAGTGAAGAGTGCCCGCCTTTGCGGCCGCTATCGCAAGACCAGTGGCGCGTAACCCAGGCACTGTTCGGCCGCGCCATCAACCGGCATGTACCTGCCTACCTTGCCAAGCCGTGGCAGCAGCGGCTGGAGTGGTTCGGGCAGTCGCTGCCGTTGAGTGGGCGGATGGGGTAATACCGGCTATCGCAGCCTCAATGCGGAAATTGCCGCGATAGATAGCTGTGC
This sequence comes from Andreprevotia sp. IGB-42, assembly GCF_009848685.1. Lineage (GTDB taxonomy): Bacteria > Pseudomonadota > Gammaproteobacteria > Burkholderiales > Chitinibacteraceae > Andreprevotia. Next base: position 64,056 of record NZ_WXTX01000010.1, on the reverse strand, counting down.
CACAGCATCTCCACGAAATCGTTGCGCTGGTGTCTCTCGATGGTTGCAATGATGAGGCTAAAATCATCGGACGCGTACCCGGCCAGCTCGGCATGACCAGTCAGCTGCAATACCTCCTTGAAGACCGTTTCCCTGACTTCCTTTGCGAGGCTGCTTTCTGCGCCATCTGGCTGAACCGCTGCAAAGGCTGCGCACCATGCTGCATCGAAGCAGGGCGAATCCCTTGCATCCAGCATGGCATCCCAGTTTTGCTCGCTGGAGAATAGCTCGCGCAGAAAACTCCCGTTATTGATCCGGGTAACGAACTCACCGGCACCAATCATCAACACGCCTGATCGCCGTGGAAGTACTCCCACGCGTGGCTTTCCAGATCGCCCGTCAGGAGATTATTCTCGTCATCATGCAACTGGAAGGGCGTCTGCCGGTCACCTATCGCTGCGCAGCCGTCCAGGCCGAGCAGCACCGTGTACAACGCATCGGTCAGCACCGACGAGACGATCGTTTTTACCAGCGCCCTTTGCGATTCATCCATGCCTGCTTCCGCGAGCATTTTCACTCTCGAGGTTCTCGGATCTTGGCCGAAGTAGCCCTCTTCCAGCTGCTTTTTGAGCTGCACGAACTCTTGAATGAATTCTTCCGGAGTCATTACTGTTTCCTGCTTGCTTGAAGGTTGCTTGATATATGCAATTTGCTGCTGAACTGCAGATTTCTTTGGCGCAAGTTGGGATCATCAACCATCGTCATCGTCGATCTGATCTTTCAGATCGGCCAGCATTTCCTCGAATTCATCTTGCGTAACGGTTGCAATGTCCTCCGGTCGCAGAAACATGGCTGTCGCATCCAGATTGGCGATCAGATCCGCTGATTCGCCTTCTGCCAGCTTGCGTTCGGACCATTCCCGGTAGCCCGGGATTTTCAGCAGCGGATAATCCTGGCCGCGTGCCCGCAAATCCAGACTGCGTATTGCGATCTCTTTGTCAGTAGCCATAAGTACATGCCTTATGTGGGCTTCCCATGAAAATCTACAGCGCGCGCCGGTACTGGATCGCTTCGGCAATATGCGCGCTGCGGATCGCTTCGCTGCCAGCCAGATCGGCAATGGTGCGTGCCACCTTCAAGACCCGGTGATAAGCGCGGGCGGACAGACCCAGTTTGCTCAGTGCGGTTTGCAGCAATGCCCGGCCGGCGGCGTCCGGCGCGCAGTGGGTATCGATTTCTGCTGCGCTGAGCGCAGCGTTGGCCTTGCCCTGGCGCGTGCGCGCACGGCCGTGGGCGGCATGCGCACGCTGGCGTACCGCGTGGCTGGATTCGCCATCGGCGGCGTTGAGCAAGGCGGTTTCGGGCAATGCGGGTACTTCCACCAGCAGATCGATCCGGTCGAGAAAAGGGCCGGATAGTTTGCCGCGATAGCGGGCAATCTGCTCCGGGCTGCAGCGGCACGGTTTGCTGCTGTGGCCGAGGTAGCCGCACGGGCACGGGTTCATCGCGGCCACCAGCTGGAAGCGGGCCGGGAATTCCACCGCGCGTGCGGCGCGGCTGATATGGATGCTGCCGGTTTCCAGCGGCTCGCGCAGTACTTCCAGTACTTTTCTGTCGAACTCGACCAGTTCATCCATGAACAGCACGCCATGGTGGGCGAGCGATATTTCGCCGGGTTGCGGAATCGCACCCCCTCCTACCAAGGCCACGGCCGATGCCGTGTGATGAGGTGATCTGTAAGGACGCTGGCCGAAGCGCTTGATGTCGAAGCCGCTGTGCGACAGCGATTGCACGTTGGCAACGTCCAGCGCTTCGTCGGTTTCCAGCGGTGGCAGCAGGCCGGGCAGCCGTTGCGCCAGCATGGATTTGCCGGTGCCCGGCGGGCCGATCAACAGGAGCGAATGGCGGCCTGCAGCGGCGATTTCCAGTGCGCGCTTGGCGTGCACCTGGCCACGCACTTCGCGCAGATCCGGGTAGAGCGGTTCCGCACTGATGGCAGCGGGTTCCGGTATGGTCAGCGCTTCGTTGCTGGCGAGGTGCCGGCATACTTCCAGCAAATGGCTGGCGGCGAGCACTTCTGCGCCCGGGTAGAGCGCAGCTTCCTGTGCGCTTTCCATCGGCAGCACCAATTTCCGCTGCGCGCCAAACGCCGCGCGTGCCAGTGCCAGGCCGCCGCGCACCGGGCGCAGATCGCCGGCCAGGCCCAGTTCGCCAGCGAACTCGTAATCCTTGAGCTTGTCCGCCGGGATCTGTCCGCTGGCGGCAAGAATGCCGATGGCAATGGCCAGATCGAACTGGCCGGATGACTTGGGCAAATCCGCCGGGGCCAGGTTGACGGTGATCTTGCGGGCGGGGAAATCGAACCCGGCTACCGTCAGCGCTGCGCGTACGCGGTCACGGCTTTCCTTGACTTCGATCTCGGGCAAGCCGACCAGATTGCATGAGGGCAAGCCGTTGGCAAGGTGGACTTCAACAGCGACAGGCAGCGCAGCCAGGCCAACCAGGGCGCGGCTGTGGACGATGGCGAGGGACATGGAATCATTCAGGGCGGCAACGCTTGTTTATAGCGTAGTGGCCGCCCGACCGCGATGTTTGCCGGGCGGGTGTTGCAGGCAGGCACGCGGCGTGACGGCATCTGCACTGTAGCCTGCAATACCGGTACTGGCCTCAGGCCGGCGCCAATCGGCTGTGGATCAGTGCGGCGAACCATGCTGCAAAATCCGTGGCAATGCGGGAAGCGCGCCGCGTGCACAGTTCGTAGCAGATGGCTGCACATTCAATATGGTTAACGCCCGTATCCAGGCAGTAAGGCGCGTCGTCGTCGGCCTGTATCACCACCAGCGTAGCGGGCAATTGCCATTCCTCGCGGTAGCGCAGCGTATCGCCAAGCACCGAGCCGCCACCCAGGTCGTCGAGCGCATCGTCCAGGATGCCGGAAATGGTGGTGTCGCCGATGGCCAGTGCGCCGAACTGCTCCAGAAAGGCGATGTAGCCTGGCGGCAGTGTGACGCCCAAGCGGGCTTCACGCGCGCTGATGACGGCACTGCTGGCGGGTATGGCGCGCCAGATGTCGAAGGCGTCTGCATCCGTTGCCGTGATCAGTTGTTCAAGCACGTCCATTTAACCTCGCCTCCCCTGCAAAACCATTCCGGCACCGGATAGCATCCGCTTCTTCTGCAACTATCCGTGCGTGCGTGCCTGCGGGCAAGCAAACGCAGCAGGAAAATTGCCGTGCAAAGCATATTTCTGCTGCGCTTGCGCGGGCCGCGGCTGATCTGGATGCAATGCCCGGGGGCCGCACCACCACTGCGCTGCACGAGGTGGAACTATTGCCCATTGCGTCCATTGAAAATTGCCGGTGGCAGCCGGCAGCACGCGGCTTATGGTTGAGGCTCCCTTTCCACGTTCCGGAGCGCCCCATGCCTATTGTGACCACAACCGATCAGACCGAGCTGTATGTGAAAGACTGGGGCCAGGGCAAGCCGGTGATCCTGCTCAGCGGCTGGCCGTTCTCGGCGGATAGCTGGGATGACCAGGCGGTGGCGATTGCCAATGCCGGCTACCGCGTGATCGCGTATGACCGGCGTGGCTTCGGGCGCTCGTCGCAGCCATGGCATGGCTACGACTACGATACGCTGGCGGACGATCTGGCTGCGGTGGTGGGCTATGCCGGCGCGCAGGATGTCACGCTGGTGGGGTTCTCGATGGGCGGGGGCGAGGTGGCGCGCTACATGTCGCGCTATGGCGGCAAGGGGGTGGTGCAGGCGGCGCTGATCTCGTCGATCGTGCCCTATATGCTCAAGACTGCAGACAACCCGGACGGCACCGAGCAAGCGGTATTCGATGAGATGGCGGCGGGTATCAATGCAGACCGGCCCAAGTTCTTTGCCAGCTTCTTCAAGGACTTTTTCGGCGTCAGCCTGATTTCGCACCCGGTCAGTGATGAATTGCTCGACTGGGCGCAGCGTATGGCACTGCAGGCCAGCCTGCGGGCCACGCTGGAATGTGCGAAGTCGTTCTCCACCACGGATTTGCGCCCCGATCTGGCGGCGTTCAATGTGCCCACGCTGATCATCCACGGTACCGACGATAAAACCGTGCCCATCGATGCGTCTGCGCGCGCAGCCAGCCGCGGCATTGCCGGTGCCACGCTGCTGGAATACGACGGTGCCCCGCACGGGCTGTTCGCTACCGAGAAAGCGCGGCTGACCGACGACCTGCTGACCTTCCTGCGCGGCTAGGTAGCGGCAGGTGCCGGTGGCCCGTTGGTGCGCGCATCGGGCTGCCTGGCGGTGCAGATGTGTGCACATCCGCCTGAGCGGAGGGGGGTTGTTGCCGGGTGGGTACGGCGCGACGACGTAAGGGTACGGAATCCTTCAAAGCGCTGGCGAGTTGTTTATAGTGAAGCTACCGTTCATCCGCCCATTTGTCATAATCCGCCATCGTGAACCGCCCCACCGTCGACGACGAACTCCCCGATTTCCGCAATATGGGCGTGCTGCTGCATGCGCTGGTGTACGCCCATCTGTTGCTGGTGATGTATACGCTGCCGGGGTTGGGACGCTGGGGCGATTGGGCCGGCCGGGTGACCGAGGCCTCGCTGTGGCTGGAAATGACCCTGCTGCCCTCGCTGGCCCTGCTGGCGTTGCTCAGCCCGTGGCTGATGCGCGTGCCGTTCCGCGTGGGCTTGCCGCTGGTGTGCGGCGTGATCCTGCTGTGCAATGCGCTGGGCAACCAGTTGCTCAAGCCATTCGAGCCCGAACATCACGCACGCTTTGCCGGCGAGCTGCTGTGCCTGCTGGCCACGCTGGGTTTCCTGGGCATCCTGCGGCTGCGCCAGCGCGCGCTGTCGCCGCGTTTGTCCGAAGCGCGCCTGTCCGCATTGCAGGCGCGTATCCGGCCGCATTTCTTTTTCAACAGTCTGAACGCGGTGCTGGCGATGATACGCAGTGAGCCGGCCAAGGCCGAGCAGGCGCTACAGGATATTGCCGATCTGTTCCGCGTAGTGATGCAGGATAACCGGCGGCTATCCAGGCTGGCGCGCGAGGTGGAGCTGGCCGAGCACTACATCAATATCGAGATGCTGCGCTTGGGCGACCGGTTGAAAGTGGAGTGGCATACCGAGCAGATGCCGGCGAATGCTGCGGTGCCTCCATTGATGTTGCAGCCACTGATTGAAAACGCCGTCTACTATGGAATCGAGCCCGCACTCGAACCGGGGCCGATACAGGTGAATATCTTCCGTACGCGCAATGATGTGCATATCGATGTGAAGAACCCGCCGCCGCCGCCCGGTTACGTGCGCACGCACAAGGGGAATGGCATGGCGCTCGACAATATCCGCGAGCGCCTGCTGTTGCATTTTGACGCCGAAGCCAGCCTAACCACGCAGGCAACGAGCGACTATTATCAAGTACATATCGTGGTTCCCTACCGGGAGATTCCGCATGACGACACCGCTGCGCCTTTTTCTCGTTGATGACGAGCTGCCAGCGTTAAAACGCCTGCAAGATGTGCTGGCCGATTGCGCGGACCTGTGTCCGCACGACATCGTCGGCACGGCAACCAATGGCATTTCGGCCCTGAGCCAGCTGGCTGAAGCCGATGCCGACGCTGCCATCATCGACATCCAGATGCCGCAAATGAGCGGCATCGAGCTGGCCCGCGAGCTGCAGCATCTATCGCAGCCACCCGCGGTGATCTTTGCCACCGCATTCGAAGAGTATGGCGTGGCCGCGTTCGAAGTGCGCGCGGTCGATTACCTGCTCAAGCCCATCCGCAAGGAGCGGCTGCTGGAAGCACTGGCGCGGGTGCGTGATGCACGCAGCGCCAAGCGCGAGGCGGCACCGCTGCATAACGCGCGCAGCCACTTCAGCGTGACCGAGCGTGGCCGCGTGCACCTGATCCCGGTATCGGAGGCGCGCTACCTGAAGGCAGAGCAGAAATACATCACGCTGCGCACGCGCGAGCGCGAGTACCTGCTGGAGGATTCGCTGACGCGGCTGGAAGAAGAGTTCGGCAGCCGCTTCCTGCGTATCCACCGCAATTGCCTGGTGTGCACCGATTCGCTGCTGGGTTTCGAGAAGATGCCGGTGGCCGGGGGCGAAACGCACTGGGCAGCGGTGATCAAGGATATCCCGGAAAAACTGGCGGTCAGCCGCCGCCAGCAGCATGTGATCAAGGATTTCAAGAAACACGTGTGACACCGGCAGGGGAATATGTCGGTGTCGTCCTGCCCCGGGCGCTGTTAGCATGGCGCCCGTTTTTACCTTCAAGTGGATAGCGTGATGCTTGCAGATGCGCAATTCGGGCTCAGTACGCCTTCCCTGCTTTTCCCGGCCATTTCCCTGCTGATGCTGGCGTACACCAACCGCTTCCTGGCGCTGTCCACCATCATCCGCCAGCTGTACGACATGCACCGCAGCGATCCGCATGAGAACCTGCTGCGCCAGCTGGGCAACCTCAAGCACCGCGTGGCGCTGATCCGCGGCATGCAGGCCGCCGGCGTGCTCAGCCTGCTGTGCTGTATCGTGTCGATGATCCTGGTGTTCAGCAACCAGCCGGCCAATGGCTATGTGGTGTTCGGCGGCAGCCTGATCCTGATGGTGATTTCCTTGCTGCTGTGCCTGGCGGAAGTGCTGATCTCGGATGCGGCGCTCAATATCCTGCTCAAGGACATTGCCGACGATCTCAACAAGGACGCCGATGACGACGGCTATACCAGCCACCGGCGCTGAGAGCCTGCCTCCCGCATGGGCAGCCATTCCGAGTCCGCCGCATCGCCAACCCCGGCAAAGCCGGGTTCTCACCGGCCGTTTTGGGCGGAAAGCGGCTCTGCCTGCTTAATTCCGCTCCCCCCCGCCCTCGCCGCCGCGAGGGCGCCTCGCTTTTGCTCGTCAGCCTCCCCGGGTGAGATAGGGTCAACATGACGCGTCACCGGCAATGGGGGCCTGTCTTCCCGAATGCGCCGCTATCCGGAGTCGGGCCGCATCGCCAACCTGGCGCAACGGGTTCTCACCGCCTGTTGCGGGTGGAGTAGCGGCTCACTGTTTGATTCCGCTCCCTCGCCCTTGCCGTCGCTCGTCAGCTTCCCCGGGTGAGATAGCGTCAACATGATCTGCCCCTGCAACGGGAGCCTGTCTTCCTGCATGAGCGCTTCAACGGGAATCGTGTCGCTGCCGTGCCGGAATACGCAAAAGAAAACGGACGCCTTTGCCAGCAAAGTGCGTCCGTTCCTTTTTCATGCAGTGCGAAGCAGGCCTGTAAGCCGGGTTCTGTGCGGTTGGCGAACCGCCCGCGACCGTCATTCCTCTAGGCGTACCGTTGCCAGCACGCTCGTGCAACCTACCCGCAGGCTCGACGAGCCGTTTCAACGCCTGCTGCTTGGTCTTGCTCCGGATGGGGTTTAGCCTGCCAGTCCTGTTGCCAGTCCTGCGGTGCGCTCTTACCATCCCCTTGCGGGGACTCCCTGACGGGAACACCTTTTCACCCTTGCCTGTGCACGGTCCCGCACGCTTCAATCGTGCCTTCAACCCGTCTCCACCCAATGGGTGGGGATGACGTTGCGCCGCTTGCGCAGCACGCTGTCATCGCCATCGGCGGTTCAGCTCTCTGTTCCACTTTCCGTCGGCTCACGCCGCCCGGCCGTTAGCCGGCATCCTGCCCTGTGGAGCCCGGACTTTCCTCCCCCCCGTTTGCACGGGGCAGCGACGATCCGGCCTACTTCGCGGGCGGATTATCCGGCCTCGGGGGCCTGCTCTGCAAACGGTAACTGGCTAACGGTCGATAATTGCCGTGCCAGCGCCTGTGCGCGGGCCACGCCCTCGACGCTGGCGCGGAAGTGCGCAAACACGAAACGCGGGTCGCCACCGCTCTCGAAAACCACCCAGATGCTGTCCGCGCCGATGCGGTTGGGCTCCTGCTCCAGCCGGATCTCGTTGAACGTGCTCACCGGCAATGTATCGCGCTTGAGCGTGAGCAGGCCCAGCAAGGTCCAGCGGCGCTCCAGCGTGGTGCCATCGCAGCCTTGCTCGGCCGGTACCGCCCACACCGCGGTGGCGAGGCCGATCATGCTGTACCAGAACACGCCGAAAAAGCGGTGCTGGAACGAATCGCCATCGAGCAGCGGCCAGCCCCATAGCGCCGCTACCACGATGATGCCGAGGCATAGCCACCACAGCGGGCGGAATGCACCGGAATGGACGATTTCGGTAACGGGTGCCTGGCCGTGCCGATCGCCGCTCAAAGCAGCTTCCAGCCCAGTTGCTCACCGGCGCGCAGCGGCACCACGCTGTGTTCGCCAAACGGGTAGGACGCCGGCACCGTCCAGCTTTCCTTCACCAGCGTGACCGTGCCGGTATTGCGTGGCAGCCGGTAGAAATCCGGGCCGTTGAAGCTGGCGAAGGCTTCCAGCTTGTCGAGCGCGCCAGCGGCCTCGAACGCTTCGGCGTAGAACGCCAGTGCAGCATGCGCGGAGTAGATGCCGGCGCAGCCACAGGCGGCTTCCTTGGTGTGCAGCGCATGCGGTGCACTGTCGGTGCCGAGGAAGAACTTGTTGCTGCCCGAAGCAACGGCGGCCACCAGCGCACGGCGGTGTTCCTCGCGCTTGAGTACCGGCAGGCAGTAATGATGCGGGCGGATGCCGCCCTGGAACAGCGCATTGCGGTTCATCAGCAAGTGTTGCGGCGTGATGGTGGCGGCCACGTTGTCGCCAGCGCTGGCAACGAACTCGGCCGCCTGGCGCGTGGTGATGTGCTCGAACACCACCCGCAAAGTAGGCAGGCGCAGCAGCAGGGGTGCCATCACCTGGTCGATGAACGCTGCTTCACGGTCGAACACGTCCACCGCCGGATCGGTCACCTCACCGTGCACGAGGAATGGCAGGCCGATTTCGGCCATTTTTTCCAGCGTGGGCATCACGCCGTCAAGGCCGGCTACGCCCGCTTCCGAATTGGTGGTGGCGCCGGCCGGGTACAGCTTTACTGCGTGCACGAAGCCGCTGTTTTTCGCCTTGACCACTTCGTTCGGCGTGAGGCCGCCAGTCAGGTACAGCGTCATCAATGGCTGGAAATCGCTACCGGCTGGCAGCGCCGCCAGGATGCGCTCGCGGTAGGCGGCGGCCATCTCGACGTTGGAAACCGGCGGCTTCAGGTTGGGCATCACGATGGCGCGGGCAAATTCGCGCGCGGTATGCGCAACGACCGATGCCATCAGCTCGCCATCGCGCAGGTGCAGGTGCCAGTCGTCCGGGCGGGTAATCGTCAGTTGGGTGGTCATATCAGCGCTTGCGTATCAGGAAGTGGAAAGTGTTGTCCGCCGCGGTCGATTCAACCAGCTCGTTGCCGGTCTGGCGGCAGAAGGCAGCGAAATCGGTCGGCGTGGCCGGATCGGTGCAGGTCACTGCCAGCAGCGTGCCGCTGGCCAGCGGCGCCAAGGCTTTCTTGGTGCGCAGAATGGGCAGCGGGCAGTTCAGGCCGGAGAGGTCGATGGCAAGGTCGGCAGACATGGCATGGTCGGCGGGTAAAAAAGACGATTGTACTTGCTCTGCCACCAACCGGCAGCCAGCCGCCGGATAGTGCGGTGCGCAGGCGGTGATATTTACACCCGTGCATCGCCATCGCAGCGCGGTGCGCGGGTGATTGCGCCGGCCATATGCTGGATAATGGACAGGCATGGCGGCCGCGGCATCGCGCCGCGCTAGCCCTGCCCCAACCGAGTGAACGCCATGGGTCACGCACACCCGCACGACCATCCTCATGAACAGTCCGATGGGCACCGCGCCCATACCCATCCGCATGACCAGCCCGGCGGGCATAACGCCGATCACGACCATACGTTCGACCGCAGCCACCATCATCACGATCACGCTGCGCAGACCAGCCAGCGGCGCCTGCTGCTGGCACTGGCGGTAACCGGTGGCTTTGCGCTGGTTGAATTGTTTGGGGGCTGGTGGACGGGCTCGCTGGCGCTGATTTCCGATGCCGGCCACATGCTCACCGATACCGCTGCGCTGGCACTGGCGCTGCTTGCCAATTACATTGGCCAGCGCCCGGCCGATACGCGGCAATCGTATGGCTATGCGCGCGCCGAACTGATCGGCGCGCTGGTCAATAGCCTGGCGATGATCGCGCTGGTGGTGTGGATCTGCGTGGAGGCGGTGCTGCGGCTGCGCAACCCGGCGCCGGTCAATGGCTTGGGCGTGATGGTGATTGCGGTGATCGGCCTGTGCGTCAACGTGATTTCGGCATGGGCGCTGTCGCACGATCATGACAACCTGAATAGCCGCGCCGCGTTGATCCACGTGCTGGGCGATCTGCTGGGTTCGGTGGCTGCGATTGCAGCGGGGGCGGTGATCTGGTTTACCGGCTGGCTGCCGATCGACCCCATCCTGTCGGTGGCGGTATCGCTGCTGATCCTGCGCTCCACGTGGCAGATCCTGCGCCAATCCACGCACGAGCTGATGGATGGCGTGCCCAGCCACCTGAGCCTGAACGATATCGGCCAGGCACTGGCTGCCGAGGCCGGCGTCAACGAAGTACACGACCTGCATGTGTGGAACCTGGGCCGCGCGCGCGTGGCGTTGTCCGCGCACCTGGTGGTGGCGCATGGCGAGGAATGGCCCGCGTTGCGGCTGCGGCTGGCCACGCTGTTGAAAGCGCGCTTCGGTATCGACCACGTGACGCTGCAGCCCGACTGGCGTTATGCGCCGGCGGGCGGGCGCGTGATTCCCATTGAGCCCGCCGCGCCATTGCATCCACATTGACGTGATAGCATCTGCCTGTTCCAACGGAGTACATGAATGAAAACGAAAAAGCTGCTGGCTGCCGTGTTGCTCGCGCTGCCGGTATGTGCGCTGGCGTTCGAGAGCGGCCAGCAAACCCAAGCGCGTGATCCGGGTGATGAAAGCATGGTGGGCAAGTGGTTGTCGGACAAGCCGCCCCCGGTGCCGGTCGAACAGGCGTTCGAGACGCCGGCATTGCCATCGCTGCAGCAATGGGTGCGGTTCAAGGCCAATTACGATTCGCGCGCGACCACGTTCGAGATTGCCACCGATTCGATCAGTATCGGCAGCGAGGATCAGATCGTCCGTTTTGCGGTTGCCGTAACGCCCAAGGACAGCACGGTGCGCAATATCCGCTACGAAGGCATCGACTGCGCCACCAACCAGGCCCGCATCTATGCGTACGGCACGCCGGACAACACCTGGCAGAAGTCCACGCAGCCGTGGAAGGTCATCGTCAAGAACACCCGCAACGTATACGAGGGTGCGTTGACCGATGATTTATGCCAGATGAGCGGCCCGTATACGGTGAAGGAAATCATCGCCAACCTGGGCACTGATCGCCCGGATCGCATCAATACCGGTTCGACGGGTTCCACCTCTAGCGGCACCGGCAACTCTGCCAAGTAGGCGGCCGGCGGCGGGCCGTGCTCGCCCCTGCCATGCCGGGCCATCAGCCGGGCCGCATTGCGCCGGCCGGCTGATGCCTCAGACCACCACCAGGTTATCGCGGTGGATCAGCTCGGGTTCGTCGATATAGCCCAGCGCGGCTTCGATCTGCCCGGTGGGCAGGCGGGCGATCTTGCGGGCATCCTGGCTGGAGTAATTGACGATGCCGCGGGCAATCTCGATGTGGTCTGGCCCGATGCAGCGCACCACGTCGCCGCGCTGGAATTCCCCCTCGGCCGTCACCACGCCGATCGGCAACAGGCTGGAGCCTTTTTCCCGCAGCGCGTGCACCGCGCCGGCATCGAGCACCAGCCGACCGCGGATCTGCAGGTGATCGGCTATCCATTGTTTCTTGGCCGCCAGTGGCGTGGTTTGCGCGATCAGCTGCGTGCCGATGGCTTCGCCGCTGGCCAGCCGTGTCAGCACATTGGCCTCGCGCCCGCTGGCAATCACCGTGGCAGCGCCGCTGCGCGCTGCGCGCTTGGCGGCGATCACCTTGGTGAACATGCCACCAGTGCCCACCGATGAGCCTGCGCCGCCTGCCATGGCTTCCAGCTCCTGCGTGCCAGCAACGGCTTCCTTGATCAGCGTGGCTGTGGGGTCGCTGCGCGGGTCGGCGGTGAACAGGCCTTGCTGATCGGTGAGGATGATCAACGCATCGCCCTCGATCAGGTTGGTGACCAGCGCACCCAGCGTATCGTTGTCGCCGAACTTGATCTCGGCGGTGACCACCGTATCGTTCTCGTTGATGATGGGGACCACGCCCAGCGACAGCAGCGTCAGCAAGGTGGAGCGCGCGTTCAGGTAGCGCGTGCGGTCGGCCATGTCCTCATGCGTGAGCAGCACCTGCGCGGTTTTCAGCCCGTGCTGGCGGAAGGCGCTTTCATACGCTTGGCACAAGCCCATCTGGCCGACGGCCGCTGCTGCCTGTTTCTCGTGGATGGAGGCGGGTTTTTCCGTCCAGCCCAGCCGTGCCACGCCCTCGGCCACCGCGCCGGACGAGACCAGCACCACATCCTTGCCCAGGCGGCGCAGTTCGGCGATTTCGGCAGCCCAGCGCGCCAGCGCGGCATGATCGAGGCCACGGCCTTCGTTGGTGACGAGGCTGGAGCCGACTTTGACCACCAGGCGGTGGGCGGACTGGATAAGGCTGACGGGCATTGGAACGATCCTTGGGAAGCGCGGCCATTATATCGCTGTCGGCGTGCTGCGCAGCCGGCACGTTGGGCAATGCATGCATGAGCTGCTGACGGGGCACTGTATCTGGAACGAGGCTGTCAGATTTGGCATGCCGTTCCGACTACATCCAGCCAGCGCGTGCATGCGTATATTGCTGGAACAACCGGGGTGAAACGTTGCAATGCAGATCAAGACGCTGAAAATCATCGTGTTCGTGCTGTGCCTGTATCCATTGGCGCGTATGGGCTGGCATATCCCCACCGAGGTCGACCCGGTGGCTTTTTTGCTGCATTCCAGCGGGCGCTGGGCGCTCACCGGCCTGCTGATCACGCTGTGTGTGTCACCGCTGCGCCAGCTTACCGGGCGTGGAGAACTGCTGAAGCTGCGCCGCATGCTGGGGCTGTATGCATTCTTCTATGCGGTGCTGCACTTCTGCATCTACCTGGGGCTGGATCGGCAGCTGGATTTCTCCACCATCGCGCATGACATCATCAAGCGCCCCTATATCACCGTGGGCTTTACCGCCCTGCTGCTGCTGATCCCGCTGGCGGTGACCTCCACCGACAGGATGATGCGGCGGTTGAAGCGCAACTGGGGCCGTTTGCACCAGCTGATCTACCCGATCGCCATCCTCGGTGTGCTGCATTTCTGGTGGCTGGTGAAGCGCGACGTGACCGTGCCGGCCATCTATGCAGTGCTGCTGGCGCTGTTGCTGTTGTGGCGCGTGTGGCGCTGGTACAAGCCGCGCTGGCAACAGGCACGCTTGCCCGGCCGGCAAAAGCCGGCTGAGTGATGCGGGCAGGCTGCGGCGGGCGTTTTCCCGCTGCAGCCTGTCGTCGTTTGCTGCAGCTCATCCGCATCGGCAGCGCTTCATCGCAAGCCTGCCGGCCTTGCATGCCAGGTGATTAAAGTGAGCTCGTCCCCTTCCAGACGAGACCACCATGAACCCCGTTGTGCTGCGCAATGTCGCCAAACACTACCGGCTCGATGCCGTCGATGTACCGGCGCTGGCCGATATCGATCTTGAAATCCATCCCGAGCGTTTTACCGTGCTGTCCGGCCCATCCGGTAGCGGCAAGACCACGCTGCTCAACCTGATCGGCTGCATAGACCGGCCCGATCAGGGCGACATCACCGTCGATGGCCAGGCGGTGCTCACGCTCAGGGATGATGCGCTGTCCGATTTCCGCGCGCGGCGCATCGGCTTCGTGTTCCAGAACTTCAACTTGCTGCCGGTACTGAACGCCTACGAGAACGTCGAATACCCGTTGCTGCTGGCCGGCAGTGGCTACAGCGCCAAGCAGCGGCGCGAGCGCGTGCTGGGCCTGCTCGATGCGGTGGGCCTGGCTGACAAGGCCCGCAACCGCCCGGGGCAGCTCTCCGGCGGGCAACGCCAGCGCGTGGCGATTGCGCGTGCACTGGCCACCGAGCCGATGCTGGTGCTGGCCGACGAGCCCACCGCCAACCTCGACAGCCACACCGGTGCCGCCATCATCGCGCTGATGCGCAAGATGCAGCGCGAGCTGAAAGTATCGTTCGTGTTCTCCTCGCATGACCCGCAGGTACTGGCCGAGGCGGATGACGTGGTCAGCATCCGCGACGGCCGCATCACCGGAATCCGCCGCATGGAGGTGGCAGCATGAACACCTTCAGACTGGCGCTACGCAACCTGCTGCGCAATCACCGCCGCTCGCTCACCACCTTGCTGGCGATGATGGTGGGGGCGGTATCGATCCTGCTGTTCGGCGGCTATAGCGGCAACATCAATTACGGGCTGCAAACCGATTTCGTGAAGCGCAGCGGGCATATCCAGATCCAGCACAAGGATTACTTCCTGTACGGCAGCGGCAACCCGGCCGCCTACGGTATTGCCAATTACCAGCACATCATCGACGTGGTGAAGAACGATCCGGTGCTCAAGCCCATGCTGACCGTGGTGACGCCCACGCTGAGCCTGGGCGGCATTGCCGGCAACTTTGCGCAGGGCGTATCGCGCACGGTGCTGGGCAGCGGCGTGGTGGTGGACGAGCAGAACCGCATGCGGCGCTGGAACGACTACGGTTTTCCGGATCGCTACAAGCCGCTGGCGCTGAGCAATACCCCGGTGGATTCGGCGGTGATCGGTACCGGCGTGGCGCGGGTATTGCAGCTGTGCGGCCCGCTCAAGGTGGCGCACTGCCCGCAGGCGCCGGCCAAGGCCAGCGAAACGGGCGCTGCAGCACCGGATGACATTGCCGCGTTGTCGGCACAGGAAAACAGCGACAAACCGGCACAGCCTGCCACGCGCATCGAATTGCTGGCGGCCAACGCGCATGGCGCGCCCAACGTGGCCGGGCTGAACGTGGTACAGGCGGTGCCGCAAGGCGTGAAGGAGCTGGATGACCTGTTCGTGATGCTGCACCTGGCACAGGCACAGCGGCTGGTTTATGGCGGCGATGCGCCGCAGGCGACGGCCATCGTACTGCAGCTGCAGCACACCAGCCAGATACCGGCAGCGCAGGCACGGCTGGAAACACTGATGAAAACCACGCTGCGTGATGATGCGCTGGAAATCCACGATTTCGCCACGCTCAACCCCAGCTATGGGCAGATCACCGGCATGTTTGCCGCCATCTTCGGCTTCATTGCCATCCTGATCGGCGCCATCGTGCTGTTTACCGTCGGCAATACCATGAGCATGGCGGTGGTGGAGCGCACGGTGGAGATCGGCACCTTGCGGGCCATCGGCCTGCGCCGTGGCGGCATACGCCGCCTGTTCATGGCGGAAGGGCTGCTGCTGGGCATCATCGGCAGCGTACTGGGGGTGCTGATGGCGCTGGCGCTGGCGTGGCTGATCAACCATGGTGGCCTGACGTGGACGCCGCCGGGCAATGTCGAACCGGTACCGCTGATGGTGCGGGTATGGGGTGAAAGCCGCATGATCATCGGCACCATGCTCGGCCTAGTGCTGGTGGCGGTGACCTCTGCCTGGTGGCCGGCCCGCCGCGCGGCGAAGCTGCAGATCGTCGATGCGTTGCGCCATGTGTGACCCCGCTACCGGGCAGGCGCTGCAATGAGTGCCTTGGCCATCATCCACCTGGCGGCCGCATTGCTGGCGCTGTTGCTGGGCGGCGTGCAGCTGGCGCTGCCCAGGGGTGGTGGCCGCCACAAGCTGCTGGGGTGCGTGTGGTTAGCGGCGATGGCCATGACCGCGCTCACGTCGTTTGCCCTGCATGGCAGCACAGCACGCTTCAGCTGGGTGCACCTGCTGTCGCTGTGGGTGTTGTTCTGCGTCGTTGCCGTGGTGCGCCACGCCCGGCGAGGCGAGATCGACCGGCACCGTGCTTTTGCGCTGGGCGCCTACCTGGGTTTGCTGGGCGCCGGCATTGCCGCGCTGCTGACGCCGGGGCGCCTGCTCCATGACCTGTTGCTGGCCGGTGCCGGCAACGCCTGATGTGAAGGAAAAGACCATGTTGAAATCTTCGTTGTATGCCGCGCTGCTGCTCTGCGCCACCGTTGCCCACGCCGCGCCCGATGCGCAAAGCCTGCTGGCGGCCACCGATGCCATCCGCAACCCGGAAAAACCGTTTTCGCTCACCACTACGCTGACCGAGTACCGCAATGGCAAGCAAACCGATACCAGCACGCTGGCGGTATATTCCAAGGCGGACAAGGCCGGTGGCGAGTTCCGCAGCCTGATCCGCTTCGAGGCGCCGGTGCGCGATGCCGGCAAGCTGATGCTCAAGAGCGGCAATGACCTGTGGTTTTACGACCCGGCCACCCGCGCCAGCATCCGCATCTCGCCACAGCAGCGCCTGCTGGGGCAGGCCGCCAATGGCGATGTGGTGACGGTGAACCTGGCCAAGGACTACAAGGCCACGCTGGTGGGGGAAGAGGATGTGCAGGATGGCGAGCGGCAAGCGCGCCACGCGTACAAGCTGGCGCTGGCTGCCGTCAGCCCGGATGTCACGTACAACAAGATCGAAATGTGGGTGGACCAGCAAAATTCGCGGCCGATCAAGGCCAAGTTCTTTGCCGATAGTGGCCGCTTGCTCAAAACCGCCTATTACCGGCGCTTCGAGAACCAGCTGGGCGTGCTGCGCCCGACCGAAACCGTGATCATCGACGGGCTGGACCCGAACTGGGTGACGGTGATGCGCTTTGGCGGCTATGGCTGGCGCGATATCCCGGAAGGCTGGCTGCAGAAAGACTATCTGCCCCGCTTCAAGCCCGAGTGAGCGTGCGATGAATACCTTGCTCACTCCGCTGCTTGCCGCGTTGCTGTGTACCGCCACCCTGGCCCGTGCCGCGGATGATGCTGATCTGGCTGCGTTGTCGCTCGCCGATACCGAGGCCGCACCGGTTGCACCGGCTAGGGACTGGCAGCTCTTCATCGAAGGTGCTGCCGGCTTCGGTGTCGACGGCGCTGGCGGGCACGATCAAAGCCAGCGGCTATCGGGCAGTTTTTCGCTCGATACCCGGCTGGCGCCGGATTGGCGGCTGGTGCTGTCGGACCGGCTGGACCAGCGCTGGACGGGCAGCTTCGACGATGGCGATGCGGTGAACACGCTGCGCGATGCCTATCTGAGCTGGCAGGCTGGCGACAATACCGCGCTGGACGCAGGCCGCATCAATACCCGTTACGGCGTGGCGATGGGCTACAACCCGACTGACTGGTTCCGCGCCAATGCCATCCGTTCCCGTGTATCGGAAGACCCGGGCAGCCTGCGCGAAAACCGCCAGGGCAGTGTGATGCTGCGGGGCCAGCAGTTGTGGGATGGTGGCGCGGCCACCGCGCTGTATTCGCCCGAGCTGTCCGACATCCGGCGTGATGGCAGCTTCAACCTGGACTTGGGCGCCACCAATTACCGTGATCGCGGCCTGCTGGCGGTGACCACGCGCATCAACGACAGCCTCAGCCCGGAATGGCTGCTGTATCGCGCCGCCGGGGGCGAGCCACAGCTGGGTGCCAACCTCACCGTGCTGGCCAATGCCGCCACTGTCGCATACGTGGAATGGTCGGGCGGGCGGGCCAGCTCGCTGGCCGCACTGGCGGCCGGCTACGACGACAGTTCGTTCCGCAACCGGCTGGCGCTGGGCGCCACCTATACCACCACCAGCAAGCTGAGCCTGACGCTGGAATACGATTACAACGGCGCGGGGCTGGACGATGCTGGCTGGCAAGCATTGCAGGCGGGCTCGCCGCTGGCGTACTGGCGCTACCGCGCGCTGGTGCGCGATTTGCAGGAGCTGCCTACCCGCCACGCATGGTTTGCCCGTGCCGCATGGCAGGATGCCATCATCAGCCATCTCGACCTGACCGGCATGCTGCGGATCAATGGTGATGACCACAGCACGCTGACCTGGCTGGAGGCGCGTTACCACTGGGATAAAACCGATCTGGCGCTGCAATGGCAGATGAACCGCGGCGACGCAGGCAGCGAATACGGTGCGCTCGCGCAGCGGCAGTTCTGGCAAGTGCTGATGACGCAGTATTTCTAGCCGGGCGCGTGGCTGCATGGCGCCCACCCTTCATCGCCGGCTGGCGCAATCAGCTGGCTGGCTGCTGCGCGCCGGTGTAAAAGTGAAACGGGAAATACGCGTTTGGGGGCGGTATGCGTTGCTTGCCGTGGATACTGTTGCTGCTGCTGTCCTCGGCTCAGGCAGAGAGCCTGCGCTGCGGCAATGCGGTGATCGATACCGGGGATCTGGCGTACACGGTACGCAGCAAATGCGGTGCGCCGGACAGCGTGGAGAAATACACCGCGCCTGATTATGGCGTCTATTACTGGTACGACCGTCGCCGCCAGCCGGTGCGCCAGGGCGATATCGGCGTGAAGGAAGTATGGCTGTATGACCGCGGCAGCAACCGGCTGAACGCGCGGGTGATTTTCATCAACGGCGAGGTCAGCCAGATCGATACGCTGGGGTACGGCGGCAAGTAGCTTGCTGCGCCTGTGCAGGCCAAATCACCGTTTTCTAGCTGCGGCTATCCAGATATTTTCCAACGAAATTACCCTCTTCGCTGCCGTACGCCTTGGTAATCAACCAATCCAGCATGCGGTTTTCCGCGAAGGAATAGGCATCGCCATAACGATAGCCCCTCACGGTTTGCAGATCATTCCAGATTTTGCCGTAAACCACACCATTGTTGATGCGATTCACGGCGATAAACACGTTTTCGCGATTGCCGGACAGGTCCGTCAGTGTGGTTGCCAAAAAGAAAGATTGCCCGGCAGGCAGACCAGCCTGGAATCGGCGCTTTGCTGCGGCGTATGTGTTCCTGGCCTGCTGTACATAAGGGGCAATTTCCGCTGGCACCAGTGGTACCACCCGGTCTTTGGGCGCGTTGGGTGCCAGTGCCGGATCAGCGGCATGACTCAGGGATAGCAAGCAGGCAATACCGATTGCCAAGCCAAGTTTCTGAATCTGCATCGTCGAGCAGTACCTCTGAACAGGTGATGGGCACAGGCCCGGGAAGTTGCTTGGGCCGTGAGTATGGCAATCGGTGCACCGCATGGTGAACCACCAGCATGCGGCGACACATTCAGCGGGCTGGGCGATAGCGCGTCGGATCAGCCACCCCGGCCGCTTCAAACCCCGCACGGCGCAGCCGGCAGGCATCGCACACGCCGCAGGCGCGGCCTTCGTCGTCTGCCTGGTAGCAGGTGGTGGTGAGGCTGTAATCGACGCCCAGCGCGGTGCCGGTCTCGACGATCTCGGCCTTGGTCAGGCGGATCAGTGGCGTATGGATGGTGAGCGAAGCGCCTTCCACGCCCACCTTGGTGGCCAACCGGCCCATTGCCTGGAAGGCAGAGATGTATTCAGGGCGGCAATCGGGGTAGCCGGAGTAATCGACCGCGTTGACGCCGATATAGATGTCGTCCGATTTCAGCACCTCGGCCCAGGCCAGCGCGAACGACAGCATGATGGTATTGCGTGCCGGTACGTAGGTGACAGGGATTTCGTTCTCGTGCACTACGCCGTCTTCCGGCACGTCGATACTGGCATCGGTGAGTGCAGAGCCGCCGAATGCGGCCAGGTCGATGCGGGCTACGCGGTGCTCGGTGGCCCCCAGCGCAGCGGCCACGCGCGCGGCGGCCTTGAGTTCGGCATTGTGGCGCTGGCCGTAATCGAAGCTCAGGCAATAGGCATCGAAGCCCTTGCTTCTGGCAATGGCAAGGCAGGTGGCGGAATCGAGGCCGCCCGAAAGCAGGATCACGGCGGGTTTGTTCTGGCTCATGGTTTTTTCTCCGGGGCCGGGGCTTGCAGCGCCAGCAGCGCGCGTTCGGCAAGGTCATGGTAAAGATGGGTACGGAACAGCCGCGCCACCGAAGCGGCGATCATGGCGGCGGCCAGCGTGGAAATCACCATTTCGTGGCCATCGGTCATTTCCATCATGATCACGGCTGCGGTCAGCGGTGCACGGGTGACGGCGGCCAGCATGGCGGCCATGCCGATCGCCAGCAGCTTGGTATGCAACGCCGGCTCGAACCACGGCGCAAACCAGCTGCCCAGGCCCGCCCCCATGGCGAGCGATGGCGCGAAAATGCCGCCCGGCAAGCCGGTGAGGAAGGTACCGAGCAGGCTGACGAACTTGAGCGGCAGGTAATACCAGGCCAGCGGCTGGCCGCTGGCCACTGCGTGGCTGGTGGCTTCCGCGCCGCTGCCGAATATGGGCGCGAACAGCCCGCATACCGCCACCAGCAAGCCGCAACCGGCAATGAAGAGATACGGCCGGTTACGCCGCCACGTTTGCACCGGCACCGGCAACCAGCGCTGCTGGTGCACGCACAGCCAGCTGAATGCGCCACCGGCAAGCCCGGCCAGCACGGCAATGGGGATCAGCGGCAGCAGGATGCTGTAGGCAAAGCCGGGTACCCGCAGGTGGCCGAAATAGGTGTAGTTGCCAAGGAAGGCCAGCGAGACCACGCCGGCCAGGATCACCGCGCCGATCAGCTTGCCGCTGGTGCGCTCTTCCACCGAGCGGGCCAGTTCCTCGAACGCAAACACGATGCCGGCCAGCGGCGTATTGAACGCCGCGGCAATACCTGCCGCACCGCCGGCCAGGATCAGCTGGCGGCGCAAGCCTGCATCATGCAGCGGCACCAGGCGACGGCAGCCCAGCAGCAGGCTGGCGCCGATCTGTACGGTGGGGCCTTCGCTGCCCAGCACGAAGCCGCTGCCCAGCCCCAGCACGATGCCGACGAACTTGGCGGCCGCGATGCGCAGGCCCAGCAGCTTGCCGGTTTTCTCCGCATCGTCGGCAACTGCCAGCGCGGCCAGTGCCTGCGGAATGCCGCTGCCTTCCGCACCCTGCCCGCCGCGCTGCATCAGCCAGCGTATCGCCATGCCGCCCAGCGGCAGGCTCAGGAACGGCCACCACCACCAGCGGGCCTGCAGCAGGCTGAAGCCGGCAAACGCCCACTCCGCTGCCTTGGCCAGCAGCACGGCCACCAGGCCGACGGCAGCCGCACCCAGCCACAGCGCCAGCGTGGAACGGCTGCGGATGGGCAATTCGCGGAGTCGGGCAAGCAGGTAGTCGCGCATGGGAACCGGGCAAAGGGAAGGCGTGAGTCATCTTAGCCCAGCATGGCGATGGCACCGCATGATGCCGCCACCGGCCGGGCCGGATGCCATTACACGCCGGGCTTCTCGCCCCAGAGGATCTTGTGCAGCTGCACCTGCATGCGCACCGGCAGGCCGTCTTCCAGCACCCAGGTGGCCAGCTCGGCCGGCGGCAGGGTTTCCCACACCGGCGAGAACAGCACCGGCGCGCGCTCGGTCAGCGCTTTTTCCTGCAGCAGTGCGCGTGCCCATTCGTAGTCGTTGCGATCGCACAGCACGAACTTGATTTCATCACCCGCGCGGATGGCATCGAGGTTTTCCCAGCGCATCTTTGCCAGTTCGCCCGAGCCGGGCGTCTTGATATCGACAATGCGCGAGATGCGCGCATCGACGTCATCGATGGCCAGTGCGCCGCTGGTTTCCAGGCTGACGTCGAAGCCTTCGTCGGCCAGCCGTTTCAGGAATGCCAGGCTGTACTTCTGCGCCAGCGGCTCGCCGCCGGTTACGCAGACGGTGCGCGTGGGGTGCTTGCGGATTTCGGCGATGATGTCGTCAAACGGCATGGTCTTGCCGCCATGGAACGCATACGCGCTGTCGCAATAGCCACAACGCAGCGGACAGCCGGTGAGGCGGACAAAGACGGTCGGGCGACCCATACGGCTGGTCTCGCCCTGCAGGGAGAAGAAAATCTCCGTGATTCTGAGGGTGTCGTTCACTTCAAAAACTCCGGCCGGATGCACACTCCGGCGGTAACGGCCCGCGCAGGCCATGCGCTGCATGCGTGCAGCAACGGCGTAGCCCGGGCAAAACAGGCTTCCATTCCAGATAGATAGTCCGGCGGAAACGAAAACGGCGCAGGTCATCAAACCTGCGCCAGACTAACGGGTATTACAGCATTAAACCCCCCATGCACTGCATGGTGAGCCCGGCTTCACAGCATGCTTCAATCCGTGGCGATCAGCGCTTTCTTGGCGGTGGCCGCTTTCTCGGACTGCGGGTATTTCTCGATCAGTTGCAGCAGATATTGTTTGGACGTTTTCTTGTCCTTCTGCACATTGGCCACCACGGCGAGGCCGAACAGCGCATCCGGCGCCACGGCATCATCCGGATACTTGCTCACCACCGCGCCATACGCGGCGTTGGCACCCTTGTAATCCTTGAGCGCAGTCAGCGATGAACCCAGCCAGTATTGCGCAGCGGGGGTGTTGGCGCTATTCGGGAAGTTGGTAATGAACTGGCGCAGCGCCACCACGGCCTCCTTATGCTTGCCGGCGCGCGACAGCGCCACCGCTGCATCGAACTGCTGTGCATCGCTTTGCTGTGCAGCCGACTCTTGTTCCTTGGCCTGCTGCTCCTGCTGTTCGATCTTGGCTTCTTCGATCTTGCGTACGCGGTTATCCAGATCGACATACAGGTCTTTCTGGCGCTTGGTGGCTTCGTCCAGGTTGAACTGCAGCACTTCGATCACGCCGCGTAGGTTGGCATTATCCTGCTTCAGCTGTTCGATCTGGTTCACGAGGTCCAGCACCTTGCGGCTGCCGGTCTGCAGTTGCTGGATCTGCTGTGTCTGCTGCGTGGTCAGCGTGCGCAGGTCTTCGATCTGCTTGCGCGCCTCGGTATCGTCGAACAGGCCGGCGTGGGCGTTCACGGCAAAGGCAAGCAACATCGATGCGGCGAGTTTTTTCATGGCGCCCTTGGCGGTAGCGGTTCGGAACAGCGGGTGGGGCCACCGGCAATGCCGGTGGCAGAATCAGATCACCTGCCGGATTGTGCCGGCAGGTGGTCGCGAGCGGATTTTACTTGGCCGCTTCGCCGTCGTACACCAGTTCGGCACGGCGGTTGCGTGCCCATGCCTCTTCGGTATCGGCGCCTTCAAGCGGCTTTTCCTTGCCGAAGCTCACGGTTTCCAGCTGGCTGTCGTTCACGCCCAGCGCATTCATCTGCTTTTTCACCGCGTCCGCACGCTTCTGGCCCAGTGCCAGGTTGTATTCGGCGGTACCGCGGTTGTCGGTATTGCCCTGCACGATCAGCTTGGCTTCCTTGTGCTCGTTCAGGTACTTGGAATGCGCTTCGACCACGTCGTTGAATTCCGGCTTCACGCTGTACGAATCGTAATCGAAGTAGATGCGGCGGCTGGACAGGATGTTGTTCGGGTCGGTCAGCACGTTGTAACCCTTGGCATCGGTGGTGCTGCCCTTGGTGAGGTCAACGGTGGCCGGGTTGGTGGTGGCGCTGGTATCGGTGCCGGTCTTGTCGGTGATCGGCGCCACGGGCGGCTGGGTGGTTTGCTGGCTGGCGCAGGCGGCAAGCAGCGCTGTCATCAACAGACTGGCGGCAAGTTTCTTCATGCTGTTCTCCAAGGGCGGTTCAAAATCCAATTGCTTTGGGCCATGACGAACGGGAAAAATTCCCCGCACGGCCCACATCGTGATTCGATCTTTCTGCAGTTTATTTCAACAACGGGCCCCATGCCGGCTGGCGTACATCGCCGGATGTGGAACGCAGGCGCTGCTTCACGCGGCCGTCGCTGGATACCGCGGCCAGCGCACCACGGCCGCCCACGTCTGTTTCGTACAGGATCATGCGGCCGTTGGAGGCAAAGCTCGGCGCATCATCGAGGCCGGTATCGGTCAGCGCCTGGATCTGGCGGCTGGCCATGTCCATCACCGCCACCTGGAAGCCGCGCTCGGTGCGGGTGATCAAGGTCATGGTCTTGCCATCCGGGCTGAGCTTGCCCGATGCGTTATAGCCATTCTGGAATGTCAGCCGTTCCGCGCCGCCGCCGTTCACTGCCTGGCGGTAGATCTGCGGGCTGCCGCCACGGTCGGACGTGAACAGCACGCTGCCGCCATCCGGGCTGAAGCTCGCTTCGGTATTGATTTCGCCTACCGTGGTCAGCCGGCGCGGGCTGCCGCTGCCGTCGGCGTTGACGATGAACACCTGCGAGCCACCGTCACGCGTCAGCGTGACAGCCAGTTGCTTGCCATTGGGCGCCCAGGCCGGCGCCGAGTTGCTGCCCTTGAACGCGGCGATCTTCCAGCGCTTGCCGCTGCTCAGGTCCTGGCCGTAGACGATGGGTTTCTGGTCCTCGAACGAGACATACGCCAGGCGCCCGCCGTCTGGCGACCACTTGGGCGACATGATGGGCTGGTTGGATGCCAGTACCGCTTGCGCGCCGTAGCCATCGGCATCGGCCACCTGCAGCTCGAAGCGCTTGCCTTGCTTGAGTACGTAGGCAATGCGCGAGTTGAATGCACCCGGCTCGCCGGTCAGTTTCTGGTAGATCACGTCGGCAATCTGGTGCGCGGTACGGCGCATCTGCCCGGCGGTGGCCTTGCGCTGGAAGGTCACCACGACGTTCTTCGTCGCCACGTCGACCAGTGTGGCAGTGACGAGGAAGCTATCGCCATCGGGCACTACGGTGCCCACCAGCACCGTTTGCGCACCGCGTGATTTCAGCGGGCCGTTGTTGATCTGCTCCACCGTATACGGCACGGGGGACAGGTCACCGGCACCGATCACCTTGAACAGGCCCGAGCGGGTGAGGTCATCGCCCACCACCGGCGTGACCGGCTGCTTCTGCCCCTGCTCGTTCTGGAACGGCGCAATGGCGATGGGGAACTGGCTGGCGCCGGTGCCCACCACTTCGATGGTCATGTCCGCATGGGCTGCGCTCATCACGCCCAGCAGCACGGCGGTGGCGGCCAGCAGCTGGCGGGTGTATTTCAGGCTGTGCAGCAATCGGTTCATCCTGTGCTCCTGTTCATGCGTTCAATCGGCCTTCGTGCCGGGCTTTCCATCAGTCTTTCATCAGTCTTTGGGACGGAAAGAGAAGTTCAATGTCTTGACCTGATCGTAGGTGATGCCGGCCGGCGGTGGCGGAAAGCCGCCCACGCTCTGGATGGCGCGGGTTACCGCTTCCTGCCACTGCGCATTGCCATCGCCGCCCACCAGTTTCAATTCGCGTACCGTGCCATCCGGGAACAGGGTGATCTTGAATTCCACCTTGGGGTTGTCGCTGCCCGGATAAACGATGCGGCTCTTGATCAGCTGCGCCACGCTGTTGCCGTAGCCACGCAGCTTGTCGCTGCCCGCGCCGCCACCACCCACGCCGGTACCCGGCGCGTTGACCCTGGCGGCCGCGTTGTTGCCGTTGCCGCCGGGCTTGCCTTCCGGCTTGGCATTGGCCGGCGCCTTGGCGCCTTCACTCAATGCGGCGCTGAACGCGTCTTCCTTGGGCGCCACCGGTTTGGCCGACTTGGCGGTCGGTTTGACCGTGAGCGTGGCTTGCGGCGTTGGGGCCACGGTGGGCTTCAGCGTGGGTTTGGGCGCCAGTGTCGGTTTCGGTGTGATGCTGGGGCGCGGCGTCACCGTCGGCCTGGGTGTGGCAACCGGCGTGGGCCTGGCCTTGCCGGTGGCAATGTCCGGGTCCTTCACGGCGGGCTCGGGCTTTTCCACCACCGGTGCCGGCTTGGGCGGCCTGACCACCGGTTGCTCGACCACGGGCTCAGGCTCGCGCACGGCGGCTGGCGGCGGGCCGCCCCACAGCTCGACTTCGATCGCGGCGGGCTTCTGGGTTTTCCAGTGCACGGCAAACACCATCCACACCACCAGCAATACGTGGATGGCAATCGCCATGAACAGCGACAGGATCTGGTGGTCTTCGCGGTTGGCTACGCGCGGATCGCTCATCGGCGCTTATTTCCCCGGCTGGACCATCAGCCCGACCCGTGCGATTTCAGCTTTGCGCAGCGCATCCATCACGTTGACCACGGTTTCGTAGCGCACGGTCTTGTCGCCCTCGATCACCACCGGGCGGTCGGTGTTGCCGGCGAGCTTGCCGCGCAGCAGCGCCACCATGGCGTCGACATCGGCTACTTTTTCCGACTGGTTCTTGTCGGTGACGGTCAGTGCGCCTTCGGCGCCGATGGCCACGCGCAGCGGCTCGGCGCTGATGTCGCGGTCGGCCTTGCCCACCTTGGGCAGGTTGATCACGCCGGGCTGCATCATCGGCGTGGTCACCATGAAGATGACCAGCAGCACCAGCATCACGTCGATATACGGCACGACGTTGATCTGGTTCATCGAGCGGCGCGGGCGGCGGCTGGAACGGGCCATGGTGGCGCCTCCTTACTTGGCGGCCTGCCGCTGCAGGATGTTGGAGAATTCTTCGATGAAGGTATCAAAGCGGCTGGCCAGCGCATCGACATCATGCGCAAAGCGGTTGTACGCCACGGTAGCCGGGATGGCTGCGAACAGGCCGATGGCGGTAGCCACCAGCGATTCGGCAATGCCTGGCGCCACGGTGGCCAGCGTGGCCTGGCCGACGTTGGCGAGGCCGGTGAACGCATGCATGATGCCCCACACGGTGCCGAACAGGCCGATATACGGCGATACCGAGCCTACTGATGCCAGGAAGGACGTGTGCTTGTCGAGGTAATCGAGTTCACGCTGCGACGATGCGCGCATCGCGCGGCGCGAGCCATCCATCACGTCCGACAATTCCATGCCACCGCGCTGGCGCAACTTCTGGAATTCGGTAAAGCCGGCAATGAAGATTTTTTCCATGCCGATGGCGTGGTTGCGCCGCGTCTGGTCGTACAGGCCGTTCAGGTCCGAGCCACCCCAGAAGCGGTCTTCGAAATCGGCGCTCTGGCTGGTGGCGTGCTTGACGGTGAAGAACTTGCTGAAGATATGCCACCAGGACAATAGCGACAGCACCATCAACAGCCCCATCACCAGCTGCACCACCAGGCTGGCGTTCAGTACCAGCGAGATAATCGACATGTCGTCAGTAGTAGGGGTCACTGCCTGCTCCGTGGTGGGTGCGCGCCTGTGGCTGCGCGGTTTCGGTGTGATTGCAATGGCTTGCCGCCCGAGATGGACAGCGTACCGGTGTATTGAACGCGGCAAACACGCATTCGGGGTTCGTCAACAGGCGGAAAGTATACCGTCTGCTTGGCCGCACCGGCTGTGACATCTTGCCCAGCCGTATCGCCAGGCCGGAAGGTGGTGTAATAACATTACATTACGCTGCAAAATGTAATAACATTGCATCTTTACCCCTGCAGATGGCACGCATCATGGATGCCCCACTCGATACTGCCGAAAGCTGGCTTGCCGCACGCGGAGAGAAGCTTACCGAACTGCGCCGCGAGGTGTTGTCGCTATTGCTCGCCAATCACGGTCCGATCAAGGCCTACGACTTGCTGGCCGCGCTGCAGAAGCAGCGGCCGGGCGCATCGCCGCCAACCGTGTACCGCACGCTGGATTTCCTGGTGGCGGCCGGCATCGTGCACCGTATCGACAGCCTGCAGTCCTTCGTGGTGTGCCCCACCTTTCACGCGCCGCACCAGGGCGTGCTGCTGGTATGCGAGCGCTGCCATGGCGTGGAGGAACTCGATTCGCCGCTGTGGATGGAAACCATGCGCCGCGAACTCGCCGGTTCCGGCTTTGCAATGAACCAGCACGAACTGGAAATCAAGGGCCTGTGCCGCAACTGCCAGGTAGTCACCGTATGAACCACGCACACCATCATCACCCCGCTCATCCGGGCCCTGCTCAGCACAACCATCAAAACGGCCATCAAGCCAGCCATCAGCACGCGCATGCGCATATCCGGCCGCAACGCCCCACGCTGCTGGCCATGCCGTCCTGGCGGCGCGTGCTGCTGGTGCTGCCGCTGATTGCCGCGCTCTGGCTGTCTGCCTGGTGGGCACTGTCATGACCGCGCTGGCACTGGAAAACCTCACGCTGTCTTACCAGCGGCACCCGGTGGTGCACCATGTATCCGGTACGTTCCGGCTGGGCAGCAGCACCGCCATCGTCGGCCCCAATGGCGCCGGCAAAAGCACGCTGCTCAAGGCCATTGTCGGGCTGATCTCGCCCGATCATGGCCGGGTGAGCTTCGATGGCATTGCGCGTGGCCAGCTGGCCTACCTGCCGCAGCAGGCCAATATCGAGCGGCAGTTTCCCATCAGCGTGCTCGATACCATCCTGCTGGGCGCTGCCAACGAGGCCGGCCGCTGGCAGCGCTGGTTTGGTGGCACCTCGCATGCGGACCGCGAGCGCGCGGCATCGGCGCTTGGCCGTGTTGGCCTGGCGGGGTTTGAAGACCGCCCGGTCAGTGCGCTGTCCAGCGGGCAATTCCAGCGCGTGCTGTTTGCCCGCATCCTGCTGCAGGATGCGCCGCTGATCCTGCTGGATGAACCGTTCACTGCCATCGATGCGCGCACCACCAATGACCTGCTGCAGATCGTCGAGCACTGGAAGCTGGAAGGCCGCACGGTAATTGCGGTGCTGCACGACTTCGACCAGGTGCGCCAGCACTTCGAGCAGACCTTGTTGCTGGCCAAGGAGTGCGTGGCCTGGGGCAGCAGCGGCGAGGTGCTGACGCGCGACAACCTGCTGCGCGCCAACGGCATGGCCGAAAACTGGGTGCCGGACGCGGCCGTTTGCCACCGCGATGAGGAGATCACCGCATGATGCTGTACGACTTTTTTCTCGGCCCCTTCGTCGAGTTCTCCTTCATGCGGCTGGCGCTGGTGGGTTGCTTTGCGCTGGCGCTGGGCTGCGCGCCGATCGGCCTGTTCCTGGTACTGCGGCGGATGAGCCTGGTGGGCGATGCGATGAGCCACGCCATCCTGCCCGGCGCCGCCATTGCCTTCATCGCGTATGGGCTGTCGCTGACTGCATTGTCGATCGGCGGGCTGGTTGCCGGCCTGACCGTGGTATTGCTATCCGGCCTCGTCACCCGGCTGACGCAGCAGAAAGAGGATGCGAGCTTTGCCGCGTTCTACCTGCTGTCGCTGGCGTCCGGCGTGCTGATCGTGTCCAAGTGGGGCAGCAATGTTGACCTGATGCACATCCTGTTCGGCACCGTGCTGGCGGTAGACCCGCCGGCGCTGCTGCTGGTGGCGGGCATTGCCACCATCACCTTGCTGGGGCTGGCGCTGTTCTACCGCCCGCTGGTGGTGGAAAGCTTCGATCCGGAATTCCTGCGCGTAACCAGTGGTGGCGGCGCGCTGGCGCACTTCGTGTTCCTGGTGCTGGTGGTACTCAACCTGGTGGCGGGCTTCCAGGCGCTGGGCACGCTGATGGCGGTGGGGCTGATGATGCTGCCGGCCACCAGCGCGCGCATGTGGGCGCAAAGCCTGCCGGCGCTGATGGCGGTGGCAGTCGGCTTTGCCATGCTGGCCGGCTACCTGGGCCTGCTGATTTCCTATCATGCTAACCTGCCGTCCGGCCCCAGCATCATCCTGGTGGCGGGCATCGGCTACCTGGCGTCGCTGGCGCTGGGTAGCCACGGCGGCCTGCTGTGGCGCGTACTCAAGTTCAAACACCTGGAAGGATGACCTGCATGCTGCGCAAACTGATGATCGCCCTCGCCCTGCTTGTACCTTTGGCAAGCTGGGCTGCACCGGCCAAACTGCCGGTGGTGGCGAGCTTTTCCATCCTTGGTGACCTGGTGGCCGAGGTGGGGGGCGACAAGGTCGAGGTCGTGACACTGGTGGGGCCGGATCAGGATGCCCACGTGTTCCAGCCGGCGCCGCGTGATGCGCAAGCCATCATCAAGGCGCGCGTGGTGTTCCTGAACGGGCTGGGTTTCGAAGGCTGGATGCCGCGGCTGATCAAGGCTGCCGGCTTCAAGGGCATGCAGGTGGTGGCCTCTACAGGCATCAAGCCGCGCCAGATGGCCGAAGAAGCCGGCGATGTGCACGAGCACGACCACGGCAATATCGACCCGCACGCCTGGCAAGACCCGGTGAACGTGCAGCGCTACGTGGCCAATATCGCCGTGGCACTGGCCAAGGCCGACCCGGCCAATGCCGCGTATTACCAGCAGCATGCCGCTGCGTATACGCAGCAACTGGTGGCACTGGAGGGCTGGGCACGCCAGCAGGTGGCTACCATCGCCGCCGGCAAGCGCAAGGTGATCACTTCGCACGATGCATTCGGCTACTGCGCGGCGCGCTTCGGCATCACCTTCCTGGCGCCGCAGGGCATGAATACCGATGCAGAAGCATCCGCGCGTGATGTGGCGCTGCTGGTGCAGCAGATCCGCCGCGAGCAGGTGAAGGCGGTCTTCGTGGAGAACATCACCAACCCCAAGCTGCTGCAGCAACTGGCGCGCGAGGCCAAAATCAGTGTGGGTGGCGAGCTGTATTCGGATGCGCTGTCCAAAGCCGGCGGCCCGGCCGCCAGCTATCTGGCCATGTACCGCTACAACATCAGCACGCTGGTGGCGGGGATGAAGCAGAACTGATTAGCGCTGCCGGCGTTCAGCGCTTGCCGCTGTCCTTGCCGGCATCCCGCAGCGTACCCAGGTATTTTTCCAGCAGCTTTTTGGGCTCGCCCTTCTCGTTCAGCTGCTGCAGCCGCAGGTTGAAGCCCTGCAGCAGCACCAGGCAGGGGCTTTTCTTCACGAAGCCGACCTGGACCACGCCGCTGTTGATGGGCTTGCCCAGCGCTGTGAACTGCTGGCCCAGCTTGTTGTCGGCCAGATAGGCCATGCCCGGATACAAGCCGGTGATGTAGTAATCGATCCGCTCTGCACCTAGTTTCCTGAAGTTCTGCGCGGCCTCGTTCACTGGCTCGATGTTCAGTTTGTCGTGCAGGAACTCGTCAAAACCCTCACCGTAGCGGTCGCCCGAATTTACCCCGCCGCGCTTGCCGATCAGGTCTTCCCAGCGGGTGAAGGCAAATGCCTTGTCCTTGCGCACGAACACCGCCATCGGGTTGGGAAACGCCGGCTCGCTGGTGAATTCCATGTATTCACGCCGCTCCGGCGTGCTTTTCAGGCTCATCACGATATCGACATTGCCCGCCTCGGCCTCCTTGAGCACGCGCGGCCACGGGCCGACATAACGTATCTCGTACGGGTAGCGCATGTCGTCGAGAATGCGCGTTGCCAGTTCCACGCTGGCACCGGTCAGCGCCTTGCCGTCGTACCAGTGGAATGGCTTGTAGTCCGGGTGGGTGGTAACGATCACGCGCTGGCATCCGGCGGCTTGCGACGCCGCAGCAATCCCGGCCAGCAGCAGCGCGGTGGCGATATGGATACAGCGCTTGCGTATGCAGGTTGTGCGCATGAAGCCCCCCTTTGCATACCCCGCTATAGCATTTCTTTGCGTCAGGCGCTGCAAGCGCTGACCGTCGGCGTCAGGCGTTCAGCCCTGCGCATCCAGCCCGAAATGCGCATATGCGGATGCGGTGGCCACACGCCCGCGTGGCGTGCGCTGCAACAGGCCTTGCTGGATCAGGTAGGGCTCGAACACGTCTTCGATGGTATCGCTGGCTTCGCCAATGGCCGCGGCGATATTGTCCAGCCCCACCGGGCCGCCGCCGAATTTCTCGATCACCGCGCTGAGCAGCTTGCGGTCCATCACGTCCAGCCCGGCATGGTCGACGTCGAGCATCTGCAGCGCGGCGTCGGCGACGTCGCGCGTCACCCTGCCATCGTGCTTCACCTCGGCATAGTCGCGCACGCGGCGCAGCAGCCGGTTGGCGATACGCGGCGTGCCGCGCGAACGGCGCGCCACTTCGAACGCGCCATCGTCGACGATATTCACTTCCATCAGCGAAGCAGAGCGCGTGACGATGCGGGTGAGTTCTTCCGGCGTATAGAACTCCAGCCGCGCCACGATGCCGAAACGGTCGCGCAGCGGGTTGGTGAGCATGCCGGCGCGCGTGGTGGCGCCCACCAGCGTGAACGGCGGCAGATCGAGCTTGAGCGAACGCGCTGCCGGCCCCTCGCCGATCATGATGTCGAGCTGGTAATCCTCCAGCGCCGGGTAGAGGATTTCTTCCACCACCGGGCTCAGGCGATGGATTTCATCGATGAACAGCACGTCGTGCGGTTCCAGGTTGGTGAGCAGCGCCGCCAGATCGCCGGCGCGTTCCAGCACCGGGCCGCTGGTCTGGCGCAGGTTCACGCCCAGCTCGCGCGCAATGATGTGCGCCAGCGTGGTCTTGCCCAGCCCCGGCGGGCCGAACAGCAGCACGTGATCGAGCGCCTCGCCCCGGCGCTTGGCCGCCTCGATGAAGATTTCCAGCTGCTCGCGCGCCTTTTTCTGCCCGACGTATTCATCCAGCAGCTTGGGGCGCAATGCGCGCTCGAGCTGTTCTTCCTGCTGCGAGATTTTCTGCCCGGTAACGAGGCGTTCCTCGGCGGGGGCGGAAAACAGCGAATCGGTTTCTATCATGGTGCAGCCTGCAGCAAGGAACGGGGGTGATCGTAAACCACATTACACCTTGGCCAGCGCTTTCAGCGCCAGGCGGATGCCGTCGTTCAGTGCCACGTCTTCCGGCAGCGTCTTCAGCGCGGCTGTGCCTTCGCGCTCGTTGTAGCCCAGTGCCAGCAGTGCGTGCAGGATGTCGGTGTGACTGCCGGCCACGTCGAACAGCGGGCCATTGACCTTGGCGGCCACTGCCTGCGAGGTGGGCAGGCTGCCGATCTTGCTCTTGAGCTCCAGCACCAGGCGTTCGGCGGTTTTCTTGCCGATGCCGGGCACCTTGGCCAGCCGCGCGGTGTCTTCGGTGGCGACGGCCACGGCAAGCTCGTCGGTGGACAGGCCAGAGAGGATGGCCAGCGCGATCTTGGCGCCGATGCCGGTGATCTTGATCAGCTCGCGGAACAGATCGCGCTCGCCACGCGTGGCAAAGCCGTACAGCAGCTGGGCATCCTCGCGCACCACCATGTGCGTGAACAGCTCCGCCTTGGCGCCCACTGCTGGCAGCGCGTACAGCGTGCTCATCGGCACGTCGAGCTCATAGCCGACGCCCTGGGCATCGACCACGATATGGGGCGGTTGTTTTTCCAGCAGCGTGCCGCTAAGGCGTCCGATCATGGTGCAAGACCCGGTTGGCAAAGAATGGTGCCAGTATAACCGTGCACTGCCGGATATAGAACGATCGTTGCATTGAATTAGCCAGAGGGTGTGACCATGAGGGCACTGCGCCAGGGCGGCGCAGTGCAGTCACCGCATCAATCGAAGATTTCTTCCCAGATACTCTTCTTGCGGTATTGCTTCTGGCCGTGGCCGTGATGGCGGTCGTCACGGTAGGCGGGCTGCTGGGCCGGTTGCTGGTTGTATTGCGGTTGCGGCGCGGCTGCGGCCGGTGCGGCTTCCTGCTGCGAGCGCTCGAGGATCTTGTCCAGCTCGCCGCGATCGAGCCATACGCCGCGGCATTGCGGGCAATAGTCGATTTCAACGCCAGCGCGTTCGCTCATGACCAGATGGGTGGTTTTGCAGACCGGGCAATCCATGCGGCTAACTCCGTTTTGGGTAACGGTCAGTCTGACCGCTCAGCCGTGGAAAGTTCCTGCCGCTCCCTGTTGGGTACTGGCAGGCGGCTTGTCGAATGCCAGCTCCAGCAGCATGCGCAAGCGTGCCAGCTGTTCCCGCGCGCGGGTTTTCACGCCGAAGTATTTTTCGACCTCCCTGGCGTCGAATGCAATGGCATCCACGCCGTAGTGCCTGGCAAGGTACAGCGCACGCTGGTTGTGAAAATGCTGCGAAATCAGCGTAACCGGGCCGGCATCGCGCAAGGCGGTGATCGACTGGATGGTGCGTGCGCCATACTGATCGGTGCTGACCCGATTGGCCGGTATGCCGCGCGCCAGCAGATCGCGCCGGATCGGCTCCGGGTCGTCATCGCTGACTACGATATGGGTGATCTTGCCTTGCCGGAACAACTGCTCAGCCGCATCCACCCGGAAACGGTAGTAGCTGTTCTGGCTGCCGTTGCGGGCAAGGCGCGGTGCGCCCAGCAGGATGCCGGTGGGCCGTGCAGGGATGGCGGCGGTGTCGGCATAAATCCGCCCGGTAGAGGCCGCGCGGATATGCGCATCCACCATCGCCCAACTGGCGCATGCCAGCGTGATGACCAGCAGCACCCAGCCCCATTTGCGCCGGCATGTCATGCTAGCCGCCCGCGCTTGATATTGAGCCCCAGCTGCTGCAATTTGCCTGCCACGCCGGTGCCGTGCTGCGCATGCGTGAGTGCCACGGCCAGCGCATCGGCCGCGTCGGCCTGCGGCTTGCCGGACAGGCGCAGCATGCGCTGCACCATGTGGCTGACCTGGTCCTTGTCTGCGTGGCCATTGCCCACCACCGCTTGCTTCACCTGCAACGCCGTGTATTCGGCGATGGGCAGATCAGCCATCACGAGGCCGGCAATGATGGCGCCGCGCGCCTGCCCCAGCATCAGCGTGGACGCAGGGTTGACGTTGACGAAGACGATTTCCACCGCCGCTACGTCAGGCCGGTAGGCATTGCAGACTTCCTCTATGCCGGCCAGCAGGATTTTCACCCGTTCGGGCAGCGAGCCGCCACCGGCCTTGATGCAGCCCGATGCCACGTAGTTGCGCGCTTGCCCGCTGATGTCGATCACCCCGAAGCCGCAAAGCCGCGAGCCGGGGTCGATGCCGAGGATGCGCATGGCCGTGCGGCCTATTCGGTATCGAGCGAGCCGGCTTTCCCGAAATTCCAGGTGCGGCTGATGGAGAGGATGTCGGTGTCCTTGGTCATGTCATTGGCAAAACGGCCATAGGGCGCAGCCATTTTGGCGATGCGCAGCGCGCCGGCATCCAGATCGGGGTTGCCGGACGAGCGTGTGATCGACGCGGTTACCAGATTGCCCTGCGCGTCGATTTCCACCGTCATCACCAGGTTGCCGTGCAGTGGCTGGCCGCTTTTATCCTTGGGCAGCAGCATCATCCCGTAGCGCTCCACCTTGCCACGCCAGTCTTCCACGTACTGGGCAAAGCGGTATTCCTTGGCGCGCGCACCGATGAAGGTTTTCTTGGGGCGGCTCTGGTACTGCTGGTAATCCTTGCTGATCTGCGCGGCTTGCGCGGCAAGCTCGCGTGCCTGCTTGCGCAGTGCCTCGGTATCGAGCCCCTGCTCGGTCTGCTGCTGCGGCTTGTTGGCTTGCGCCTGGGCCAGCGCGGTTTCGGCTTTTACCTTGGTGAGCAGGTCACGCGCGGTTTCTTCCAGTTGCTGCTGCTTGGCCTGCGCTTGCTCCAGCTCCAGCTGTGGTGCCTTGTTCAGCGAAGGTAGCGGGCTTTTCACGCGCTTGTCGGCCGCATCGGTATTGCCGCCGCCATCGAGCTGCGCCTGTGCCAGTACTTCGCTGTTGGCCGGCGCAGTGGTGGTTTTCTGGTTGACCAGCACGATATCGAGCGGCTGGCTGGAAAACAGCTTGGCCGGGTCCGGCATCACGAACTTGATGCCAAAGATCGGTACGGCGTGAACCAGAGCGGATATCACGATCGCCGGGATAAGAAAGTGATGTGCGCGGTCCATGCGGCAGGACGATCCATGCGGTAGGAAAAAAGACCGGGCGAGTTTAGCACAGCGCCCAGCGCGCAAAGCGTGCGCCTGTCACCGCTGTGGCACGTGGTTGCCGCCTTTGCCGGCAGCGGTGCTAAGATGATCGATAACCCATTTGTAAGGAATATCTGCAATGCGTTTCCGCTACGCTGCCGCACTCGTCCTCAGCGCCTGTACGCTGCCCGCCCTCGCCGCCGAAGACGGCGCCAAGGTGGCCGCCAAGTACAATTGCCTGGCGTGTCATTCCGTCAACGCAAAGATCGTTGGTCCTGCATACAAGGACGTGGCGGCGCGCTACAAAGGTCAGAAAGACGCAGAGCAGATGTTGATGAAGGAAGTGCGCGCGGGCGTGAAGGGCAAGTGGGGCGGGCCGGTGGCCATGCCGCCGCAGGTGATCGGTGATGAAGACCTGCGGATCATCGTGCGCTGGGTGTTGTCGCAAAAGTAATATTTCACTGACATGAAGTCGGCAGATTGCGTATTGCGTTGGACGAGCGACTTGATTAAGCTGCGTGCCCATTTAGCGGGTGTTGTGCGTTTTGTAAGCGCACCCGCGCGTTTCACAATCGGGAGTAGCATCATGGCCAAACTGACTGAACAAGACATCCTTTCCTGGAATGGTGCGGATGACGACTACATGAACCCCGATCACCTCGCTTTCTTCCGCGAGCGTTTGCAGCAAATGAAGGTGGAACTGCTGGCCAATGCCAACCAGACCACCAGCCATCTGCAAGAGCAGGAAGCGACCCCCGATCCGGCCGACCGTGCCACGCTCGAGGAAGAATACGCCCTCGAACTGCGCACCCGCGATCGCGAACGCAAGCTGCTGCTCAAGATCGATTCCACACTGCGCAAGCTGGACGCCGGTGATTATGGCTACTGCGAAGACACCGGCGAGCCGATCGGCCTTGCCCGTCTGCTGGCACGCCCGACTGCCTCGCTGTCCATCGAAGCGCAAGAGCGCCGTGAACGGCTGAAAAAGCAGTACGCAGACTGAGGTCTGCACCGCCCCGGCACCCCGCCGGGGCGTATTGCCAGCGCGCCTTGCATGCTGCCCGGTCGCGCCCCGCCATGCCGGGGCCGGCGTCGTTATCGTCCCTGCCGTTTGCAAGCGTGCGTTTTAGACGCTAATCTACCTGTCCGCTACAAAGATAGTGCGCCGCAGCATCATGCTATGCCGCACAGCCGCAGGGATTTTTATGCAATACCAGACAGACGACGTACGCATCCGCGAAATCAAGGAACTGCTGCCCCCGGTGGCGGTGCTGGAAAAGTATCCGGTGACGGAAACCGCTTCCACCACCACGTTCCAGACACGTCAGGCCATTCATAACATCCTTGCCGGTGAAGACGACCGCCTGCTGGTCATCGTCGGCCCCTGCTCGATCCACGATACCAAGGCCGCGCTCGAATACGGCCAGAAGATCAAGGCACTGCGCGAAGAACTGAAGGGCGAGCTGGAAGTGGTGATGCGCGTGTACTTCGAAAAGCCGCGTACCACCGTGGGCTGGAAGGGCCTGATCAACGACCCGTACCTGAACGGCAGCTTCAATATCAACGACGGCCTGCGCATTGCGCGCAAACTGCTGCTGGACCTGAACGATACCGGCCTGCCCACCGCCGGCGAATTCCTCGACATGATCACGCCGCAATACGTGGCCGACCTGATGAGCTGGGGCGCCATCGGCGCACGCACCACCGAATCGCAGGTGCACCGCGAGCTGTCGTCCGGCCTGTCCGCACCGGTGGGTTTCAAGAACGGTACCGACGGCAACCTGAAGATTGCCATCGATGCCATCCGCGCCGCCGGCCAGCCGCACCATTTCCTGTCGGTGACCAAGAGCGGCCACTCGGCGATCGTATCCACCGCCGGCAACCCGGATTGCCACATCATCCTGCGTGGCGGCAAGGAACCGAATTACGACGCCAACCACGTGCGCGCCGCCACTGCTGACCTGGCCGCTGCCGGCCTGCCGCAAAAGCTGATGATCGATTTCAGCCACGCCAACAGCCGCAAGGATTACCGCCGCCAGATGGAAGTGTGCGCCGATGTCAGCGCGCAACTGGAAGCGGGCAACCAGGCCATCTTCGGCGTGATGATCGAATCCCACTTGGTGGAAGGCCGCCAGGAAGAGCCGGTGTGCTACGGCCAGTCGATCACCGACGGCTGTATCGGTTGGGATGACACCGTGAATTCGCTGAAACAACTGGCCAACGCCGTCGCAACGCGCCGTGCGCTGGTCAAGCAGGGCTGAGCCAGGCCTGCGGTAGCAGGCACCTGCTGCAAAAAAATGCCCCACACTTGTGGGGCATTTTTCATTGAAGCCGGGCATTGGCGCTGGCTGGCTTTATCGATCTTCGGGCGCTGGCAACTGCGCAGGCTGTGCCAGCAAAGCCAGTTTCAGGAAGCGGTAATAGGTGGTTTCCGCATTCATCACCGCAATCGCAAACCCTGCGCCGCCGTCCAGAAAGCCGCGCTTGATCACATAGGTGCGGAAAAACGCCCACGTACCGCGCAATGCCGCCTTGGCCACCCCGCCTTGCTGGCCGCGGCCATGGCGCTGCAGCGCAGCGGCGGTGGAATACTGGTTGATTTTGGCCAGTACCTGCTCGTAGCTGTCATATGAGTAATGCAGCAATTCGCCATCGAGCACCGGTGCTGCACCATCGAACAGCAACCGTTCGTGCACCAGGTCGTCGCTGTAGCGGGCTGCGCCGCGCCTGAACAGCCGGGGTACATCGTCCGGATACCAGCCGCTCTGGCGTATCCATTGCCCGCAGAATGACGAGCGGCGGCGCAAGGTAAATACGCTGCTGACGCTGCCGGCAACGGCGCGCTGGATCGCAGCGGCCAGCTCGCCCGTCACCACTTCATCGGCATCGATGGCAAGGATCCAGTCGGTATCGAGCAGCGCCAGCGCGCGGTTCTTCTGCATGCCGAAGCCCGGCCAGTCGTTGGTGGATGCAATGCTGGCGCCGTGTGCAGCGGCGATCTCCAGCGTGCTGTCGCTGCTGCCCGAATCGAGTACCACGATGCGGTCGGCAAACGCCACGCTCCGCAAGCACTCGGCCAAGTGGGCGGCGGCATTCTTGGTAATGAGGGCAACGCCCAGTGTCGGCATGCTGGAAAACTCC
This sequence comes from Andreprevotia sp. IGB-42, assembly GCF_009848685.1. Lineage (GTDB taxonomy): Bacteria > Pseudomonadota > Gammaproteobacteria > Burkholderiales > Chitinibacteraceae > Andreprevotia. Next base: position 25,431 of record NZ_WXTX01000010.1, on the reverse strand, counting down.
GGAAATCTGCGCCACGTACCGCTATGCGGGGCATGGGCAGGCCATTGCACGGCAGTTAAGGTCATTCCTTAACGGGAGCTGGCAAAAGCGGGCTGCTATAATCGCCCGATTGCTCGCTACGCTGCAAGCCGGCCCACAAGGATTCCTGTTTCCGATGAAAGTCAGCGGTTTTACCTTTCTGCGTAACGGCAGCCTGCTTGGCTACCCGTATATCGAAAGCCTGCGGAGCCTGTTGCTGGTCTGTGATGAAGTCATCGTTGCCATCGGGCAGTCCGACGACGATACGCTGGCCCGGGTGCGCGCCATTGGCGACCCGCGCATCCGCATCGTCGAAACGGTGTGGAACGAGGCGATGCGTGATCGCGGCTACGTGTACGCACAGCAGAAAATGATTGCGCAGTTCAACTGCACCGGTGACTGGGCGTTTTACCTGGAAGGCGATGAGGTCATCCATGAAGACGATGCGCCCACGATACGCGCCGCGCTGGAACGCCACGTGGATGATCTGGAGATCGAAGCGCTGGTATTCGATTACCACCATTTCTACGGCAGCCCCGATCTCGTCGCGCAAAGCCCGGCGTGGTACCGCCGCGCGCCGCGCATCATCCGCAATAGCATCCGCTCGTGGGCGCCCGACGGCCTGTTCTGGGTGGTGATGGATCAGAACAAGCGCGGCCGCTACCCGCAAGCTGCGTTGGCGGGCTGTCCGCTGTATCACTACGGCCATGTGCGCTCGGCAGAGAAGATGCAGGAAAAAATCCGCCAGGTATCGCGTTACTGGAACCACACACCCAAGGCGCATGACTACAGCCAGATCGATGCCGGCATCCTGCAGCCATTCACCGGCACGCACCCGGCCATTGTGCAAGAATGGCTCGCCGAATATGCAGAGCCCGAATTCAGGGCTGATCCCAGCTATCGGATCACCCGGCGCGAGCGCAAGCACCGCTGGCTGATGCGGCTGGAGCGCCTGCTGGGCGGCGTCGACCTGACCAAAAAACATTACAAGCTGGTATCCCGCACATGATTGGCAATTTCATCAACCGCAACAATGCGTTTGTGGTGATCGCGGCGTTCATCGCCGGTTTCGCCATCCCCGTTTCCACTGCCATGATCAATATCGGCGTCGGCCTGTTGGTGCTGGCGGTGCTGTGTACCCGCGACGCGCGCCTCAACGTGGTGGCTGCGCTGCGCCAGCCCTTCGTGATCGGCTGCCTGGTTTTTTACGCGATGTTCATCATCGGCATGCTGTGGACGGCGGAGCCCGCCACCGCTGGCATGCACATGCTGACCAAGATGCGCCCTTACCTGCTGGCGCCGCTGATTTTTGCCGCCTGCAGCCTGCAACCGGCGCGGCAGGCGCTATTGGGCGGCTTCACGATTGCCGCCATGCTGAGCGCGGTGGTGTCGATTGCATCAGGATTGGCCAAGCACCCGGTGATGAAGGGCATGCCCGGCGATTACACGGTGTTCCAGACCCATACCTACCACAACACTTTTCTGGCGCTGGTGGCCTGCGGCATCGTCGCATTCTGGCTGGCTGGCAAGATTCCGGCCGCCTACCGCAAGTGGGCGCTGCTGGCGGTGGTGGTGTGCATTGCCGATATCCTGTTCTTTGTCAGCGGCCGTACCGCGCAGGGCATGCTGCTGGTGCTGCTGGCAGCGCTGGTGGTGATGTGGCAGGGCCGCCGTGGCGTGCTGATTGCGCTGGCGGGGCTGGCGATTGTATTGCCGGCGCTCTATTTCGGTTCCAGCGTGATCCGGGGCGGCATCGAGCGTATCCAGGTCGACGTGAGCAAGTACCAGGAAGGCAATGCCGAGACCTCGGTGGGCCTGCGCTTTTACTTCTGGAAGAACGCCATCACACTGATCAGCCAGAAGCCGGTGCTGGGTCATGGTACCGGCAGCTACGAGAAGGAATATCGCGCGCTCACCGGTGCCTACAAGGGTGAATTCGCCCGCGCCAACCCGCATAGCGATTACCTGTGGGCATGGGCGGAAGTGGGTATCGGCGGCGTGGTCACGCTGCTGTTCATGATGATCATGCTGGGTGTACAGGCGGTACGCATGCAGCCGCCGGAGCGCTGGGTGGGGCTGACGCTGCTGCTGTGCTACGCGGCATCCACGGTGGCCAACTCCTTCTTTACCGACAACATCACCGGCAGCGGCTTCGTGCTGCTGGCGTGCGCGGTGACTGCCGGGCGCTGGTTCGGCAAGGATGAGGCCAGGGGTGTGGCTGCATGATCAGCATCATCACCGCGGTGTACAACCAGCGCGCGGTCAACGAGCTGTTCTGGGAAAGCCTGCAGCGCTACACGCGCAATCCGTTCCAGCTGGTGATCGTCGACAACGGTTCCACGGATGGCAGCGCCGAGTTTTTCGAATCGGTGGGGGCCACGGTGATCCGCAACGGCGTCAATTACTCGTACCCGAAAAGCCAGAACATCGGCATTGCCGCCGCGCAGCACGACTGGCTGGCATTCCTGAACAACGACGTGATCGTTTCACCGGATTGGGATGAACGGCTGATTGTCAGCATGCAGCAGAACGGCCTGTTGGCTGCCACCGTGTGCGGCATCGAGCAGATCGAGAACGCCGCTGCCACCAAGCGGCTGAAACGCCGCTGGCAGAAGATCAAGAACGTGCTCAGTACCTTCAGCACCGGCAAGACCTCGCTGCGCCTGATGCACAAGCTGATGTACGGCAACTGGGAAGCATTCTGCCGCGACCGCCAGCAGCGTTTTGCCGGCCAGATCAAGGAAGGCTTCGTCGGCAATACCGTGCTGCTGCACCGCGATGCCATCGCCAGGGTGGGCCTGTGGGATGAACAGGTGCAGGCCGGTGATTTCGACCTCTACCTGCGTATCAAGCAACGTGCGCTGGAGGTTGGCGATATCAAGCCGCTGTCCATTTGCCTGGATGTGTTCATCCACCATTACATCCGCCTCACCTTCAAGGCGGGCTATCCGCCATTTGCCGACCGCGACAAGCTGATCGCGCTCGAAGACAAATGGCCGGCGGCTGCGCGTGCACAGCTGGATGCGCTGAACCGATGAACCGCCTGCTGCGCCATATCCTGAGCCGGCCGCGCCAGGCGGCGGTGTTCGATCGTGCCGCCCTGCAGCGTATCCTGCTGCTGCAGGTGGACAACAAGATCGGCGATCTGGTGGTAGCCACCAGCCTGCTGCGCAATCTCCGCCAGGGTTGCCCGGGGGCCGAGGTCGACGTGCTGACGCGCCCGGCCTGCGCGGCCATCCTGCGCGGCAACACCGCGGTATCGCAGGTGTTCGATTACACCAAAAAAGCCACCACCACGCTGGCGCTGGTGCGCCGGCTGCGCGCGCGCCGCTACGATCTGGTCATCACGCTGGAAGAACACGATTCGAGCACCACGCTGACGCTGGTCAAGCTGATCGGCGCACGGCACAACCTCGGCTTCTTCAAGTCGCACTGGCCGATGTTCGACCTGTCGCTGCAGCATGGCGCCTACCACGGCCATATCACCGACAAGTACCGCAGCATCCTCACGCGGCTGGGCCTGCCGGCCGACGGCATGGATTACGATTTCCAGCCTGCTGCCGTCGATGCCAGCCCGCTCGATGCCGGCAGCGGCCCGCGCATCGTGCTCAACTGCTATGGCAGCAGCGCGGACAAGACGCTGGCCCAGGATGCCGCGGTGGCATTGATCGCCGCGCTGCGCAGCCGCGTACCTGCCTGCCAGGTGTTTTTGCTGGATGCACCCGGCCAGCGCGAGCAGACCTTGCAACTGGCCGCCATTGCGGGCGCCGCGCCGCTGCCGGCCTTTGGCTCCATCGCGGAAGCGGCCAGCCATGTTTGCAAGGCCGATCTGCTGATCAGTACCGATACCGCATGGCTGCACATTGCCTCCGCCTTGCAGTTGCCGGTGCTGGCGCTGTATGCGGAAGCGCGCAACCTGCACACATGGGCACCGTACCGCACGCGCCACGCCGGTCTGGTTGCCACCGGTCCGGCACGTGAACAATTTGATGCCGCCCAAGCCGCCGATATCGCGCTTGGGCTGCTTTAATGGTTTGAACAGACCCTGACTTGAAACAGACACCAACCGGAATACTTCCAGCAATGACGCAATCAGTCGGCATCGTCACCCCGCAGAAAATCGCTTTCGAGACGCCCATCGCGCTTTCGTCCGGCGTGACCTTGCCCCGCTATGACCTGATGGTCGAAACCTATGGCGAGCTCAACGCAGCCAGGTCCAACGCTATCCTGATCTGTCACGCGCTGTCCGGCCATCACCATGTGGCGGGCCGGCACAGCCAGGATGACAAGGCACCGGGCTGGTGGGACACGATGATCGGCCCGGGCAAGCCCATCGATACCGACCGCTTCTTCGTGATCGGCGTCAACAACCTGGGTGGCTGCCATGGCAGCACCGGACCATCGACCATCGACCCGGCAACCGGCGAGCCTTTCGGCTCGACCTTCCCGCTGGTGCTGGTGCGCGACTGGGTGGAAACCCAGGCACGGCTGGCCGATCACTTCGGCATCCGCCAACTGGCTGCGGTGGTTGGCGGCAGCCTGGGCGGCATGCAGGCGCTGCGCTGGACCATCACCCACCCGGAGCGGGTGCGGCATGCACTGGTGATCGCATCGGCCCCCAAGCTCACCGCCCAGAACATCGCGTTCAACGACGTGGCGCGCCAGGCCATCCTCACCGATCCGGATTTCCATGGTGGCGATTACTACCGGCATGGCGTGGTGCCGCGGCGCGGCCTGCGGCTGGCGCGCATGCTCGGCCATATCACCTACCTGAGCGACGACGGCATGGGCGAAAAATTCGGCCGGCTGCTGCGCTCGGGCGAATACAAATACGGCTACGAGGTGGAATTCGAGATCGAATCCTACCTGCGCTACCAGGGCGACAAGTTCTCCGATTACTTCGATGCCAATACCTATCTGCTGATGACCAAGGCACTGGATTATTTCGACCCAGGCCGCCATTACGATGGCGATCTGGTGCCCGCATTGCGCGAAGCGCAGGCGAGGTTCCTGGTGGTGTCTTTCACCACCGACTGGCGTTTCTCGCCGGCGCGCTCGCGCGAGATCGTCAAGGCGCTGCTCGATGCCGGGCGCGATGTCAGCTATGCGGAAATCGAATCCGTGCACGGTCACGATGCCTTTCTGATGGAAGATGCGCCCTACCACAACATCATGCGGGCCTATATGAACCGTATCGACGCGGAGGTGAACGCATGAGCGCCCCCGCACTCCGCCCCGACCTGCAGCGCATTGCCGACTGGATCCCGCCGCAAGCGTCGGTACTGGACCTGGGCTGCGGCGATGGCACGCTGCTGGCCTGGCTGGCACGCAACAAGGCCACCCGCAATTACGGCGTGGAAATCGACGTCGATTCGGTCACCGCGTGCGTGGAGAAGGGTATCAACGTCATCCACGGCAACATGGAAGCGGGCCTCACGCAATTCGAAGACGGCGCGTTCGATTTCGTGGTGCTCTCGCTCACCATCCAGGCCATGCACAACGTCGAGGGCATCCTGCGGGAAATGCTGCGCGTGGGCCGCACCGGCATCGTCACCTTCCCCAATTTCGGTTACTGGGAAAATCGCTGGCAGATCCTGCTGGGCCGCATGCCGGTATCGGAAACCATCCCTTACCAGTGGTACAACACGCCCAATATCCACTTCTGCACGCTGCATGATTTCGATGCACTGCTGGCCACGCTGCAGATGCGCAATATCGGCCGCGTGGTGCTGAACGAAGGCCAGGAGATCACCGTGCTGCCCAACTGGCGTGGCAGCCTGGCGGTCGTGCGCTTCGAAAAGGTATAACCATGGCCCCCATCCGTTTCGGCATCATCGGTACCGGCAACATTGCCCGGCGTTTTGCGCAAGGGCTGGCCCACGTGCCGGATGCCACGCTGGCTGCGGTATGGAACCGCAACCGCGTGAAGGCGCATGCATTCGCGGTGGAAAACGGCGGCGAGGTGTTCGATGACATCGATGCGCTGCTGGCCAGCGGGATCGATGCGCTCTACATCGCCACGCCGCATACCGGCCATGCGCCGTTCAGCATCAAGGCGCTGCAGGCCGGCAAGCACGTGCTGTGTGAAAAACCCGCCGCCGTATCGCTCAAGGAGCTGGATGAGGTGCTGGCGGTAGCGGGCAGCAGCGGCAAGCTGTTCATGGAGGCGATGAAGCCGCCGTTCTATCCGCTGTTCGACGCACTGCGCACGCATCTTGCTGCCGATCCGATCGGCAAGGTGCGTTTCGTGCGTGCCGGTTTTGCCAGTTCCGGCGTACCGGCCGGGCACGCGGTGCTCGATCCGGCGCAGGCGGGCGGCGGCCTGCTCGATATCGGCATCTACGCGGCTTTCCTCGCGGTGGACTGGCTGGGCCCGGCGCTGGATGTGCAGACACTGGGGCGTATCGGCAGCAGCGGCGTGGATACCTTTGCCAGTATCCAGTCGCAGCACGCCACCGGGATCGCGCAGTTGTACTGCGGGCTGGATACCAGCGGCAGCGGTGATGCGATGATCGGCGGCAGCAGCGGTCACGTGGTGATCCGCGAAAAGTGGTGGAACCCGCTGCACGCGGTGGTGAATTACCGCGATGGCCGCAGGGTGGAAATCGATGCGCCTTTCGAGGGTAGCGGCCTCAATTATGAAACCGCGCATTTCTGCGGGCTGATCCGCGCCGGCAGCAATGAAAGCGATATCCTCACGCACGCGCATTCACGTGCCATGATTCAGATGATGGACGCGGCCCGCGCGGGTTTGGGGCTGCGTTATCCCTTCGAGGAATAAGCCAGGCATGCCGACGATATCCAGCATTTTCGATTCCGGGGCCATCGAGGTGATCGACGCCAGCGATGTGGGCAATATCCGCCTCAACATCCGCAGCGACAACGCCAGCCCGTTTGCGCAGTGGTTCCACTTCCGCCTGACCGGCGCCAAGGGCAAGGATGCGGTGCTGCATTTCGGCAACGCCGGCCAGAGTGCGTATCCGGGCGGCTGGCACGACTACAATGCGGTGGCTTCTTACGATTGCGAAAACTGGTTCCGCGTGCCGGGCGAGTTCGATGGTCAGACCTTCACCATCCGCCACACCCCGCTCAACGATGCCGTGTGGTACGCGTATTTCGAACCCTACTCATGGGAGCGCCACCAGCAATTGATCGGTGGTGCGCTGGAAGTATCGCCATGGTGCGAGCTGCTGCCCTTGGGCCAGACGCTGGATGGCCGCGATCTGGATGCGCTGCGCATCGGCATCGATGGCGCCGGGCGCAAGGTGATCTGGATCATTGCCCGCCAGCACCCCGGCGAAACCATGGCGGAATGGTTCGTCGAAGGCCTGATCGAGGCATTGATCGACGAGCAGAACCCGATCAGCCGCGCGTTGCTTGCCAAGGCGGTGTTCTACATCGTGCCCAACATGAACCCGGATGGCAGCGTGCGCGGCAACCTGCGCACCAACGCAGCCGGTGCCAACCTCAACCGTGAATGGCGCAACCCCAGCGCGGCACGCAGCCCGGAAGTGCTGCTGGTGCGGCAGCAGATGCAGCAGACCGGTGTGCATGCGTTCCTGGACGTGCATGGCGATGAATCGATCCCGCACAACTTCGTTGCCGGCTGCGAGGGCAACCCGTCGTTCTCGGCGCGGCAGCGGCAATTGCAGGATGCGTTCAAGGCGGCATGGCTGGCCGCCAGCCCCGATTTCCAGACCGAGCATGGTTATGGGGCTGGCCAGTTCGGCCCGGAAACACTCACGCTGGCCACCAACTGGGTGGGCGATACCTTCGACTGCCTGGCATACACCATCGAGATGCCGTTCAAGGACACCGCCAATACGCCGCTGCCCGCAGTAGGCTGGAATGGCGAGCGTTCCCGGCAGTTCGGTGCGTCGGTGCTCACGGCGCTCCACGCCGTGGTGGATGCAATGTGATGAAGGTGCGCGGGCACTGGGGTTACTACCAGGCCATGTGGCTGTCGCTGCTGGCTGGTCTGGCGCTGACCGGCGTGCTGCACGTATGGTTGGCCGGTGAAATCCGCGATGACGTACAGCGTGAGCTGGACAGCAATGCCCGTTTGCTGGGCCAGCAGGTGGAGTGGCGGCTCAAATCACAGGCCGAGTTGCTGCGTGGCCTGCAGGGGGCATTTGCCGCCAATCCCAGGCTGGATCGTGCCGGCTTCGAGCATCTGCTGGTCTTGCTCGATGCCGAGCAGCGTTATCCCGGCTTCGTGGCGGTGGCTTTCGTGCGCCAGGTGCCCGCTGCCGGACTGGAGGCGTTTACCGCAGCCACGCAGGCATCGGTAGCCGGTACGCGCTATCCACCGTTCCGGTTGATGCCGGAGACGCATACCGATCCGCTATACGTGACCGATTTCGTCTATCCGCTCAATGATGCCACCACCCGCTACTTCGGCTTCAACGTGGCCACGGTGGCGGCCAATCGCGAAGCCATCAACTACGCGCGTGATTTCAACCAGGGCGTGATGAGCAGGCCATTCGGGCTGTATGGCCTGAAAGACCAGACGCCGGGTTATGTGATGCGCTACCCGGTATATCTGCCTGACCAGCCGCTCACTTCGGTGGACAGCCGCCGCAAGGCATTCGTCGGCACCATCGGCGTGACCTTCCGCGTAGCGGATGTGGTGTCCTGGATCGGTGCCAGCCATCTGGGCGAGCACACCCGGCTGGAGCTATGGGATCAGGGGAAATTCCTGGGGGGCGAAGACAAGGGCGGCATGCTGCGCCTGCATCCGGTCGGCACTGCCTCGCTGGAACAGGCCAATTTCAGGTCGGTGCAGCTGATCGACTTGCCCGGCCGGCAATGGCGGCTGGTGCTGACCAGCAGCGAGGGCATCTATGCGGACCGCTACCTGGGCGTATGGCGCCTGCTATGGTTGATCGGCATTGCGTTGTCGCTGTGGGTGGGCTGGTTGCTGCAACGGCAGCGCCACGCACGTGATCTGGCGCTACAGATTGCCGATGAAATCACCGAAGACCTGCGCGCGCAGCAAAACCTGCAGCGCCGGCTGGTGCAGGTGGCCGAGGCCGCTCAGGATCTGATCGTCAGCCGCGACGTGGACGGACGCATCGTTTACGCCAACCGTGCTGCGCGGGAGGCGTTTGCCCGGTTGAACAAGCCCTTGCTCGGACACAGCGAACCGCTGTTCACGTCCGCAGAGCTGGCCGATACCGGCAAGCCGCTGGTGCTGGAAGGGCAATTGCACGAGCCGGATGGCGAACAGCAGCATTTCGACCTGCGCATCGTGCCGCTGCGCGACGGCAGCGAAAAACCGGACGGCAGCGCCTTGTTTGCGCATGACGTGAGCACGCACCACCGGCTGGAAATGCGCGCCCGTACCAACGACGCGCGCTTCACCGATCTGATCGAACTTGCCAATGGCTGGTTCTGGGAACAGGATGCCCAGTACCGGTTTACCTTCATTTCAGGTGCGTTCCTGCGCCGGCTGGGTATCGATGCCAGCAAGCTGCTGGGCAAAACGCGCTGGGATCTCGGGCAGGGCGGCATTTCGGATCAGGACTGGTTCGAGTTCCGCCAGCGCGTGGCACAGCACCAGCCATTCCAGGATTTCTGCTACCTGCTGGAACTGGGCCGCACGCCCATCCTGGTGAGCGTATCGGGTAAGCCGATGTTCGACGAGCATGGCACTTTCATGGGTTATCGTGGGGTGGGGCATGATGTGACGGCTATCCGCGCCGCGGAGCTGATGGTGCGCAGTGAAAAACAGCGTATCGAGGCCATCCTCGATTCGATTGGCGACGGGGTGATCACCACCGACCTCAACGGCAAGATCGAGTACCTGAACCCGGTGGCGTCGGCATTGATCGGCTGGCAGCCGGAAGAAGCGCTGGGCCGGCCGATCAACCGCATTTTCCAGACCGTGGAAGAAGCCACCGGCTTGCCGTCGTCATCGCTGCTGCAGGACATCCTCAACGGCGGCCACCTTGACGGCACGCTGCAACGGCGCAGCGTGCTGCTGAATAAGTTCGGCCTTAGCCTCGTCATCCAGGAATCCACCATGCCACTGCGCGATGCCGGCGGCGACGTAGTGGGCGCGGTGCTGGTGTTCCGCGATGTCAGCGACTGGTGGGCGCGGGTCAGCCAGGAGGCCGGCGGCAACGACCGCTAGCCGCGCAGTGCAGCCCGGTCGCTGCTGCGGCAGCTCAGTCGAGCAGACCTTCAAACAGTTTGGTCGACAGGTAGCGCTCGCCAAATGACGGGATGATTACCGCGATCAGCTTGCCGGCGTTTTCCGGCCGCCTGGCCACTTCCACGGCAGCCCACACCGCCGCGCCGGCCGAAATGCCGCACAGGATGCCTTCCTGCGTGGCCATGGCGCGGGCGGTGGCAAACGCCTCGTCATTGCCCACACGGATCACTTCGTCATACGCGGCGGTATTGAGCACGGCTGGCACGAAACCGGCACCGATACCCTGGATGGGGTGCGGGCCCTTGGCACCGCCGCTCAGTACCGGGCTGGCATCAGGCTCGATGGCAATGGCCTGGAATGATGGCTTGCGCGCCTTGATCACTTCCGACACGCCGGTGATCGTGCCGCCGGTGCCTACGCCGGCGATCAGGATATCGATCTGGCCATCGGTATCGCGCCACAGTTCTTCAGCGGTGGTCTTGCGATGGATTTCCGGGTTGGCCGGGTTCTCGAACTGCTGCGGCATGAAATGGTTGGCGTTGGCTTCGCACAGCGCCTTTGCGCGGGCAATGGCACCACCCATGCCTTCCGGGCCCGGTGTCAGCATCAGCTCGGCACCATAGCCGCGCAGCAATGCGCGGCGCTCCTTCGACATGGTTTCCGGCATGGTCAGGGTGAGCTTGTAGCCGCGTGCCGCACATACCATCGCAAGGCCGATGCCGGTATTGCCCGAGGTGGGCTCGACGATCACGGTATCGGCATTGATGATGCCGGCCGCTTCGGCCGCGTCGATCATGCTGAGCGCGATGCGGTCTTTCACCGAATGGCTGGGGTTCATGTATTCGAGCTTGGCCACGATGGTGGCGCCGCAACCGGCGCTGACCCGGTTCAGTTGCACCAGCGGGGTGTTGCCGATCAGCGCGGTGACGTCTTTGGCGATGTTCATATGCGTTTCTTGCAGGGTGGCGGAGAACGCCAATTTTAATCGCTGCACGCACAGCCGTTAGAATGAATGGCAATGAGCCACGGGGTGTATGCGCGATGAAAATTTACAAGGTTGGCGGCGCGGTGCGCGATCGCTTGCTGGGGCTGCCGGTGCAGGACATCGACTGGGTGGTGGTGGGCGCTACCGCCAGCGAAATGGAAGCGGCTGGCTACCGGCCGGTGGGCAAGGATTTCCCGGTCTTCCTGCATCCACGCACGCAGCAGGAATACGCGCTGGCGCGCACCGAGCGCAAGAGCGGCCATGGCTACAAGGGCTTTACCGTGTTCGCGGCACCCGAGGTCACGCTGGAAGAAGACTTGGCGCGGCGCGATCTCACCATCAACGCGATGGCCGAGGATGAAGCGGGCGAGGTGATCGATCCGTTCAACGGCCAGGCCGATCTGCAGCAGCGGCTGTTCCGCCATGTAGCGGATGCGTTCATCGAAGACCCGGTGCGCATCCTGCGGCTGGCACGCTTCGCCGCGCGCTTCGGCTTTGGCACCGCGCCGGAGACCATGGCATTGATGCGGCAGATGGTGGCCGATGGCGAAGTCGATCATCTGGTGCCCGAACGCGTGTGGCAAGAGCTGGCACGCGGGCTGATGGAGCAGCAACCATCGCGGATGTTCGAGGCCTTGCGCGAATGCGGCGCATTGCAGCGCATCGCTCCCGAGGTCGATGCGCTGTGGGGCGTGCCGCAGCGTGCCGATTACCATCCGGAGGTGGATACCGGCGTACACGTGATGCTGGTGCTCGATTATGCGGCCGCGCAAGGCGCGCCGTTGCCGGTGCGTTTTGCCGCGCTATGTCATGACCTGGGCAAGGCCACCACGCCGGATGACATCCTGCCCGGCCACCATGGCCACGAAGGGCGCGGTGTGCCGCTGGTGGAGCAACTGTGCGCACGCTTGCGGGTACCCGGCGACTGCAAGGACCTGGCAGTGATGGTTTGCCGTGACCACACGCATGTGCACCGCGCACCGGAATTGCGCTCTGCCACGCTGATGGAGCTATTCCAGCGCTGCGATGCACTGCGCAAGCCCGAGCGCTTCGGCCAGATGCTTGATGCCTGCGTGGCCGATGCGCGAGGCCGCACCGGGTTCGAGACCGCCGAATACCCGCAGGCGGCCTTCCTGCAAACCATGCTGGCAGCAGCTGCCAGTGTGGATGCGGGGGCGATTGCGCAGGGCTGCGAGAACAAGGCGCTTATCCCGGAACGCGTGCGCGCGGCGCGCATTGCCGCCATCGAGGCAGCCCGCCCGGAACGCAAGCCGGCTTGATCGCGCAGGCTGCTTCTTCAGGCCCGTTGCATGCTGTTGCGGCGGATGCCGGGACTGGCAAAGAAAAAGCCGCGCTCGGGGGCGCGGCTTGTTTCATCCTGGCATCGGCGGCAGCGCCAATGGCCTTGCCGGGGTCAGGCCGCGGTGATCACCAGGTATTTCTCGTGCAGCTGTTCCTTGGTCTCGACGTTGGCCGGATCATGCGGAATACAGTCGACCGGGCACACCTGCTGGCATTGCGGTTCGTCGAAATGGCCGACGCACTCGGTGCACAGGTTGGGGTTGATTTCGTAAATCTCGGCACCTTGCGAGATCGCGTTGTTGGGGCACTCTGGCTCACAGACGTCGCAATTGATGCACTCGTCGGTAATGATCAGCGACATAAGTCACTTCCTTCCTGAAAACACGTAATAAAAACAGTTGATTAGCACTTTGCCGCTATTGTCCCACGTTCGTGTTGCATGAACAATCGCACACCGGACTACCGGCGCTGCAACACCCGCTGCAGCGCGGCAAACAGCACCGATGCAAACAGGCCCAGCATCAGGCTGCCATTGATCGCTTCCAGCGGGCCCAGCATCCGCCATTGTGCGCCCATGGTCATATCCCCATAACCCAGCGTGGCAAAATTGACGGCGGAAAAGTAGAACGCCGTTGCGTAATCGGCAAACTCGCCCAGCAGGCAGAACACGGCTGCCCAGATGCCTACCTGCGCCAGTGTGGCCAGCAACAGCAGCACCAGCACGCCGTAGATCAACCGCAGCCGTGCCAGCATGCTGCGCTGGTGCGGCTGTTCGTGCAGTGCCAGCCAGTGCCCGAACCCGACCATGGATGCGCTCAGCAGGGCCAGGTTGATGGCCAGCACCGTCAGTGCGATAGCGATGAGCGCGATCATGCCGGCACCGCCCGGCGCAGCAGCGCATGGCGTACCGCGCCGGCCTTGCCCTCACGCATGATCTCCCAGCCGGCAAGGTCGGGCCAGCTGGCGCATTCGGCATAGACCACGCCGCCCTCTTTCAGCCGGGATGCGACCGCAGGCAACACCTGTGCCAGCAGATCGGTGGCAAAAGGCGGGTCGAGGAAAATCACGTCGAACTGTTCGGCGCTGCGCGCCAGCCAGGCCACCGCATCGGCATGGATGATTTCCACCTTGTCGGCACCCAGCAATGCCTTGCTGGCGTTCAATGCCGCCTGCACCGGCTTGGCTTTTTCCACCAGCACCACGCGGCTGGCGTTGCGGCTGGCGGCTTCGAAACCCAGTGCACCGCTGCCGGCAAACAGATCCAGCACGCTCTGGCCGGTCAGCTCCTGTCCCAGCCAGTTGAACAGTGTTTCACGTACGCGGTCCGGTGTGGGGCGCAGGCCCTCGCCGTCCGGAAAGCTGATCTGCCGGCGCTTGTAGTCGCCACCGATGATGCGTACCAGATTGCGGGCGGCGCGGGGTTTCAAGGCTTCGCTCCCTCGGGTTTGGTTTCCGTGCTGCCGGCTGCATCGGCCTTGGCTGCCGGGGCTGCCTTGGGCTGGCCACCCACGATGACGATGGCCATTTTTTCGGGCTTCACCCAGCGCTGCCAGGCTGCTTTGACATCGGCTGCGCTCAATTGCTCGATGGCCTTGGGAAAGTCGCTCAGATACGTCAGCGGCAACTGGTAATAACCCATGGTAGACAACCATTCCAGCGTTGCTGCATTGCTTTCGGTCCAGAACGGCACGCGCTGGCGATAGTAGTTCTTGGCGGTTTCCAGTTCGCTGGCATCCGGCCCCTGTTCGACGAAATCGGCTACGGTTTTCTTCATCAGCGCCAGCACTGCATCGGTCTGATCGCGCTTGGTGTTCACGCTGGCCTGCCATTCGCTGCCCAGCCGCATGGGGCTGAGACTGCTGGATGCCGAATAGGCCATACCGTTGTTGACGCGGATTTCACGCATCAACCGCGAATCCAGGTCGCCACCACCCAGGATGTAGTTGCCGATGGCCAATGCCGGGTAATCCGGGTGGTTACGCGGGGGCAGCAGCAGGCCGAAGCGCACGGTGCTTTGCGCGGCATCCACCTTGGGTACGGTAATGGTGCTGCCCGGCTTGGCGGCCGGCATCGGCAGCGCTGGCAGATCGGCCGGCGGATCTTCCTTGGGCAGGTGCTGCATCAGGCGCGTAACCAGCCCTTCTGCAGTGTTGCGGTCGATATCGCCAACAATGGACACCACCGCACCCTTGGCCAGGAAGTAGCGGCCATGGAAACGGCGCACATCGCGGTTGCTGAGGTCGTCCACGGTATCGGCGCCGATCACGTCCTGGTTGGCATACGGGTGCGTGCCGTACAGCAGCCGCGCCATGGTGGCGTCGCTACCCTTGTTGCGATCACCGAAGGATGATTCCAGTTCCGTTACCCACGCCTTGCGCCGCCACGCGTGCGAGCCGTTCGGGAATTTGGCATCGCTGAGCTGGGTGCCGATCACGCCCAGCGCACGTTCCTTCTGGCTGGTCAGCACGCGCAGGTACAGGCTGGCACGATCGGTGCTCACGTCGGTGTAGTAGCGCGCACCGGTGGCACGCAGCTTTTCGAACGGCGTGCGCATCTCGTTGCCCATCAGCTCGAATTCGAAATCCAGCAGCTCGGCCGCAGCCAGCGTGGCCACGCCGGCGGTTTGCGGCGTGGCACGGTCTTCGCCGGCGTCGAAATCGATTTTTACGTCCAGCATCGGCTGTGCAGCGCTCTGCACCAGGTACACATTGGTGCCTTGTGGCGTGGTCCAATGCTGGATATCGGGGGCGGCCCAACTGGTGGTTGCAATGCCCAGCGCCAAGCTGACAAATAATTCAGCGCGCATGGATGGCTCCCTGATGTTTTCTGGCGACCCGTTCGGTGGGCTCGAGGATGCCGATGGTCATGCGGTCTTCGGTCAGCAGTTCCTTGGCGGTGCTGACGAGGTCGGCAGCGGTGACTTTGTCGATCTGCGTCTGCATGCGGGACAGATAGTCCGGCGGGAAGCCGTACATCACCGTGCGGCCCAGCGTGGTGGCACGGTCGAGCATGGAATCCGAGGCAAATGCATTCTTGGATGCCCAGTTGAGCTTGCCGTGATCGACCGATTCGGTATGCAGCGTGCTGGAGCGCAGCAGGGCCATCTGGCGCTGCAGCGCCTTGGCCACTTCTTCGGTGGAGCGCCCCTTGCCCGGCGTGGCGGAAATGGTAAATTCGCCAAAGCCACGGCTCATGCCGGTGTAGCTGACACTGAGCCCGTTGACGCGTTCGGCCACTTCGTATTCCAGCGTGTACGGATCGTTGTCGAGCAGTTCGGCCAGCATGGCCAGTGCATAGGTGCGCTTGTCGGCCTCGTCGGTCTGCAGCGTGGGTACACGCCATTGCAATACCACCAGCGGCCGGTCTGCCGGTACCGGGATGGTGTGCTTCTGCATCGCATCCTGGGGTGGTGTGGGTGGCATGGCGCGTTCCGGCAATGGCCGGCTCTTGATGCCGCCAAAAGCGCGCTGCACTTCGGCCAGCGCCGCCTGGGGTTCGACGTCGCCCAGCACGATCACCGTGGCGTTGGCCGGCGTATACCAGCGCTGGTACCAGGCGCGTGCGTCCTCCAGCGTTATGCTGGAAAAGTCTTCCGGCCAGCCCAGCACCGGGTTGGCATAGGGGTGCTTGCCGAATGCGCTGGCGGCGAGTTTCTCGTAGAACTCGCCGTAGCTGTTGTCGTCGACGCGCCAGCGGCGTTCTTCCTCGACCACGGATTTTTCCAGCTTGAACGCGGTGGCATCGAACAGCAGGTTCTGCATGCGATCTGCTTCCACGCCCAGGATGCGCGACAACTGCTGCGCCGGCACCTTGCTGTAGTAATAGGTGTGGTCCGGGGTGGTATAGGCGTTGTCGCTGCCGCCGAGCGAGCTCAGCAGCTTGGAATAGCCGCCGGCCGGCAGCGCGGGCGTGCCCTTGAACATCATGTGCTCGACCAGGTGCGAAATACCGGTTTTGCCAGCGGGTTCGTCAATCCCGCCGACGCGGTACCACACCTGCACCACGGCCACTGGCGCGCGGTGATCGGGCTGGATGAGCACGCGCATGCCATTGGCCAGCATGCTGTCCTGCAGGGGTTCGGAAGCCGCCATGGCGGTAGCGCCGAGCAGGCACAAGCCAGCCAGCGTGATGGTGCGCAGGGCATGCAATGAAAACCGCGCCCACCCGGGCGCGGCTGATGATTGGAACGGAAATGGAAGCATCGGGTCGTCTTGGGTATTTAGATTGCTATGGATTGCGTGGGCAAAGCCCCGCCAAATGTTAGAATTTTGCCGGGCATTGATTTTCCGTCATTCTGGGGCCCGCGCATATCCATGTTCAGTTTCTTCCGCAAGAAAGATGCACCCGCCGCCACGCCGCCTGCCAGCGATGCCGTTATCGAACCGCAAATCGAAGCAGATGTGCCAGTGGATGCCGTGGTGGCCGAGGTTGTCGCCGAAGTGGCTGCGGCCGTGCCCCCGATGCCCGAGGTTGCAGCGGCACCGCCCGCCGTTGCTCAGCCGCAGGAGCGGCCGACGCTGTCGTGGGCAGACCGGCTGAAGGCAGGCCTTGCCAAAACGCGCGACAAGCTGGGCAAAAGCCTGGCTGGTTTGTTTGGTGGCGGCAAGATCGATGAAGACCTGTACGAAGAGCTGGAAACCGTGCTGCTGACCGCCGATATGGGTGTGGATGCGACACAACACCTGCTGAAGGATGTGCGCGAGCGGGTATCGCTGCGCGGCCTGAAGGATGGCGCGGAGCTCAAGGGTGCGTTGAAGGAATCGCTGAATGCGCTGATCGGCCCGTTGCAAGTGCCGCTGGATGTATCCGGCCACAAGCCGTTCATCCTGATGCTGGCCGGCGTGAACGGCGCGGGCAAGACCACCAGCATCGGCAAGCTGGCCAAGTATTTCCAGTCGCAGGGCAAGAGCGTGTTGCTGGCCGCTGGCGATACTTTCCGCGCCGCCGCGCGCGAGCAACTGGTGGTGTGGGGCGAGCGCAACGGCGTGCAGGTGATCGCGCAGGATTCGGGCGATGCCGCTGCGGTGGCGTTCGATGCCGTCAACGCCGCCAAGGCGCGCGGCATCGACGTGATCATTGTGGATACCGCCGGCCGCCTGCCCACGCAGTTGCACCTGATGGATGAAATCCGCAAGGTGAAGCGCGTGGTACAGAAAGCCGATGAAACCGGCCCGCACGAAATATTGCTGGTGCTGGACGCCAATACCGGCCAGAACGCGCTGAGCCAGGTCAAGGCATTCGACGATGCGCTGGGCCTGACCGGCCTGGTGCTGACCAAGCTCGATGGCACCGCCAAGGGCGGCGTGATCGCCGCGATTGCCAAGCAGCGCCCGGTGCCGTTGCGCTTCATCGGCGTGGGTGAAAGCATTGATGACCTGCGGCCGTTCGATGCCGCCGATTATGTCGATGCCTTGTTTGAATAAGGGATGGCGATGATCCAGTTCCAGCAGGTGACCAAGCGCTATGCCGGCGGTTTCGAGGCGGTGAAGAACCTCAGCTTCGAAATCCAGTCCGGCGAGCTGCTGTTCCTGGCCGGCCATTCCGGTGCCGGCAAGTCGACCCTGCTCAAGCTGATTGCCGGTATCGAAAAACCCACTGCAGGCGCGGTGCTGGTGAACAACCAGAACGTGGCGCGGCTGTCGCGTGCCAGCCTGCCCTATGTGCGCAGGCACTTCGGGCTGATTTTCCAGGACCACAAGATCCTGTTCGACCGCAGCGTGTACGAGAACGTGAAGCTGCCGCTCGACATCACCGGCTTCAACGGCATGGAGGCCAAGCGTCGCGTTCTGGCCGCGCTCGACAAGGTGGGATTGTCCGGCAAGGAAAAGCTCAACCCGATCTCGCTGTCCGGTGGCGAGCAGCAGCGGCTGTGCATTGCGCGCGCCGTGGTGCATCGCCCGGCCATCCTGCTGGCCGATGAGCCCACCGCCAATCTGGACCGTGACAACGCGCACGATATTCTCGAGCTGTTCAAATCCTTCCACCAGGTGGGCGTAACCCTGGTGATCTCTGCGCACGATGAAACGCTGATGGCCGATTACGGCCGCCGCATCCTGCGCCTGAAAAACGGTCAGTTCACCGCGTGAACACGGGCGATATCGCATGAAACACTGGTTCCGTCTGCATGGCCTGGCCATTGCCCGCACGCTGAAGGCGCTGCTGCGCCACCCCGTTTCCAACGGCATGAACCTGCTGGTGATCGGCATCGCCGCGGCGTTTCCGCTGGGGCTGTACATGGTGATCAGCAGCGTGGGCGGTATTGCACAGAAGCTGCCGGTAGAACCGCAGATCTCGGTGTTCCTCAAGACCGACGCACCGGCAGAGGCCGGGCAGGCGCTGCTCAAGCAGTTGCAGGGCAACCCTGATCTGCAGGAAGTGCGCTTCGTGCCGCGTGATCAGGCGCTCAAGGACATGCAGGCAGCCGTCGGCGTGGAAGACTTGCTGGGCGGGCTGGACAGCAACCCGCTGCCCGATGCCATCGTGCTGAAAGCCAGGCTGGATGCACCGGCGCTGCAGCTGGAAGCACTGCAGCGGCAACTGGCAGGCAACCCGGCGGTGGATAGTGCACAACTCGATTCGGCTTGGGCGCAGCGCCTGCAGCACCTGCTGAACCTGGGGCGCAATGTGCTGCAGGCCACGGTGGTGTTGCTGGCGGCGGCACTGGTGCTGCTGACCGGCAACGCAATCCGCATGCAGATCCTTACCCGGCATGACGAGATCGAAGTGGCCAAGCTGATCGGCGCCACCGATTCCTTCATCCGCCGGCCGTTCTTCTACTTTGCGCTCAGCCAGGGTCTGCTGGGCGGGCTGATTGCCTGCGGTATCGTGGTGGGCGGCATCGTATGGCTCAACCCGGCGGTGGCCGATCTGGCCCAGGCTTATGGCCAGCAGTTCAGCCTGCGCCTGCCCGGCCCGCTGGAAGTGGGCGCGGTCTGCGCGGTGACGCTGCTGCTGTGCGTGCTGGGCGCGTGGCTGGCGGTGCGCAAGCACCTGCACAAGTATCACTGATCTGGCGCCCATCCGCCGGGCGGCTGGCGTCCGCTGGTCGATTGCACTTTTCTATCGTGTGCATAGCAACAATTGCCATGCAGACAATACCCTTGTCATGGTTGAATCTGGGAACTGATACAACATTTAGCACTCCAACTCCGCGAGTGCTAATATCAGGGCTGCGTTACTGATCGTGACGCCGCCGGCCTGCAAAATTACAGGTCTTGCATAAGGAGTTGATCCATGGGAACAAGTATGACATTGCCGGTTATCACCGGCGGCGACAGCATTGAGAGCTATATCCAGCGCGTCAATGCCGTGCCTATGCTCACGCTGGAAGAAGAAGTCGACCTCGCAACGCGCTTCCGCGACGAGGAAGATCTGGAAGCTGCACGCCGGCTGGTGCTGTCGCACCTGCGCGTGGTGGTATCCATTGCGCGCGGCTACAACGGCTACGGCCTGCCGCATGCCGACCTGATCCAGGAAGGCAATATCGGCCTGATGAAGGCGGTGAAGCGCTTCGAGCCTAACCGTGGCGTGCGGCTGTTCTCGTTTGCCGTGCACTGGATCAAGGCCGAAATCCACGAATACATCCTGCGCAACTGGCGGCTGGTACGCATTGCCACCACCAAGGCGCAGCGCAAGCTGTTCTTCAACCTGCGCTCGATGAAATCGAGCTTTGCCGCGCTGACGCACGCACAGGCCAGGGAAATCGCCGAAGACCTCGGCGTGAAGCCTGAAGAAGTGCTAGAAATGGAAACGCGCATGACCGGCCAGGACATCGCGCTGATGGCCGATGATGGCGACGACGACGGCTACGCACCGATCGACTGGCTGGCCGACAGCGAAAACGAGCCGGTACGCGCGATCGAGCGCCGCGCGATGGATCGCCTGCAGTCCGAAGGCATCGAAGGCGCGCTGAGCACGCTGGACCCGCGCAGCCGCCGCATCGTGGAAACACGCTGGCTGGCCGACGACGGCGAAGGCATGACGCTGCACGAGCTGGCTGCCGAGTACAAGGTCTCTGCCGAGCGTATCCGCCAGATCGAAGTGAAGGCACTGCAGAAGATGAAGCAGGCACTGGTTCCGGCCTGATCATCACCCAGACTGTGCAGATAAAGAAAAGGGCATCGCAAGATGCCCTTTTCCATTTCCGGCGAATATTGCATGCATATTTCATATGCAGTGGTGCCCGCTGGCAGGCAGTCCGCAACGGCCTGGTTTCAATATGTTGATGCATATGGCATATATGCTGCTGCATTCTGGCCAGATTGCCTGGACAAATAATGCAAACAGGCCGCTTGGCCGGAAAGCATGAAGGTGACCGATTAAAAAGTAAGTAAGTGTAATTTATTGTGATTTATATCTAACAATTTAATTACATATATTGTCATTTAGCCATATGGTTTGTCACAGTAACCGTTCTAGAATCGGCGCGTCCATTTCGGGGAGGAATGGATCGGGGGCTTGAGCCGCACCGGCAATAGCGCACCGTTTATTGAAATGACGGGGAATGACTGTGAAACAAAATACAAAAATCCGCTTCTTGATTGCATCACTATTTGCCGGACTGGCATTCGGCAGCAACGCCCAAGCCGTTGGCGTGCAAGACGGCCAACAGCAACAGGCTGCCACTGCCGAACAATATCCGGCGTGGAGTGCCAGCACCGCTTATGTGGGGGGCAGCCGCGTCAGCTTCAACGGCCAGGCGTTCGAAGCCAGATGGTGGACGCAGGCCGAACAGCCGACCGGTGCCGAAGGGAGCGTCTGGAAGTTGCTGAGCGCACTGCCGCAGCCGGTGGCCACGTTCTACGAGGGCATCGACTATACGGGCTATGGTATCGGGCTGCCGGCCGGCAGCTATACCAAGGCCGATCTGATTGCACGCGGTATCAAGGACAACGATCTGAGCTCGCTCAAGATCGATACTGGCTATGTGGCGGTACTCTACGACGCTGAAAGCCCCTCTGGCACCGGCAAGATGACGTTTGCCACCACAAACCAGCCCAATTTCTTTGCCGACGACTTCAACGATCGGGTCAGCAGCATCCGCATCATCAAGAAAACAGACGTGGGCACCGGCGCTGCACCGGCAGGGTTCCATGGCACTGTAGGCGCGCCGACGCGCATCAACCTGAGCTGGAACAAGAACCCGGGCGACGAGATTTACGTACTCGAGCAATTGGTCAATGGCAGCTATCAGGAGGTGCAAAACATCCGCACCAACCAGAGCTATGCCATCCTGAACAACCTGACACCGGGTACTGCGTATACCTATCGCGTGTATGCCATCAACGCCAGCGGCAAAACACTGCCTACCGCACCGGTCACGCTGACCACCTGGACAGCCAGCAACACCGGTGGCTGGGATCACTTCCGCGCACCCAATATCGTGGTGACCGACAAGGCAGTGGGCAGCGCAGGCTCAACGCTCGTCAACACCGTGATGCCCGATCTGCCCAAGCTGATTGCCGACCAGATGCTGGGCATCAGCCGGCTGATTTATTTCAGCGAAAACGACCAGATCAATCTGTTTACCGACGTCGGCTTCGAGATCGACCCGGATGGTTACCCGGCGTGGAAATCGGGCGAACCCCCGGTCATCAATATGGGGATGAGCGCGGCTCATCTGGTCAATTTCTACAACGGCAGCGGCCAGAGCAATGCGGCGTTGATCAATGAAGTGATCGGCATGATTGCGCATGAGGGTACGCACGGCTATCAATACACCCCCCGCAATGCCGGCGCCAACAACGAAGGCGGTGCTTTTGTAGAAGGGCTGGCCGATTATGTGCGTATCGAACTGGGCCTGCACCCGGCCGCAGTACGCCGCCCCGGCGCGCTTTACAATGCCGGCTATTCGGAAACCGGCTTTTTCATCAAATGGCTGACCGACACCAAAGACCCCAACTTTGCCCGCAAGCTGAACGCCAGCGCGCGCGACATGCAGAACTGGAGCTGGGACGCTGCACTGCGCCAGATTTTGGGTCAGGGGCTGGATGTGCTTTGGGCTGAGTATCAGGCCAGTATCTGAGCATCAACCATTAATCACCTGCGCCATTCTCCCGGCAGAAAATGACGCATATGCCGCGATCGGCACCTGATGTGAAAAGGGCACCGCAAGGTGCCCTTCTCTGTTGTCAAAGCGCCTGAGGCCCGATCAAGCCCCCAGAAACAACTGATAAGCCGGGCTGTCGCTTCCCACCCAGGACAATATAGAGTCAGGTCTTGCAATCATACATTTTGCATCGCCTTGATTGCCCGGCTGCCCGTGGCGTATGACTTTGGATCGGCGGCTGAATGGAAAAGCCAGAAGCAATCAAATGTTGGATTGCAAGACCTGACCCAATACTGTTCCTCGCACCGAAAGGACAAGCTGGGACCACATCTGGCAAGTACCCGTTACACCGGCATCAGCGCGCAACACATCCCGGAACAATCGCGGCATCAGTCGCCATTTCATTTCCGGGATCCTCATGTCAACACAGCACAAACCGTTTTCAGGTACAGATCCATCGGGTGTGCGCATCGCCATCAAGGGGTGCGCATGACAACAGACCGGCGGCCGGCGATGCGGCAAATCGCCCCTGAGCCGGAAGCACCGGCCCGCTCCCCGATCATGCAGGGCATCTACGACAAGTGGCTGGCCAGCCCGGATCGGGGCAGCGTGCCGTATGACCAGTTCGCCCGCAAGGAACTGGTGGAAATGCAGCGCGCCAAGCTGCCGGCGCGAACAATCATGGGAACGATTGGCGATGCCGCAGCCAGCTTCGGCGAAGGCACGAACCGCATGGGCAAGATGATCAACTCAATTGGCGGTTTGCTGGCCGATACCGTGGACAACACAGCGGTGGGAGGCTACAGCTTGGGCCGTCTCAAGCAGGCTGTGGCGCCAGATCTCTACAACTTCACCAAGGGCATGCTACAGTCGGTAGGCCGTGTCCTGGACGATCAGCATGAGCAGATCCGGGAATTCAAATCACCACGTCAGCAGGCTGCGGAACAACCTGCCAGTGAGGCAAAAACACCCGGCGAATGGCTCATAGCCATGAAAGAAAACCCATCGGCGATTGCAAATCTGGTGGGCAACCAGCTGCCGCAGTTCGGCGTGATGGGCAAGCTTATGCAGACTGCTGGCAAAGGCCTGCAAGGTGCGGCGGCCATCCGCAACATGACCATGGCGAACGTCGGCGCCAATACGGTGCTGGGTGCCGCTGATGCAGGCTCATCCGCGGAACAGGCTGCGCTGGATGCGGGTGCGACACCGGAACAAGCAAAGGCTGCCGGCAAACGTGCCGCCTTGATCGCCGCGCCGATCTCTGCCGCAGCATCACTGCTGGGTGCGGGTACAGAGGCCCGCCTCATCAACAAAATCGTGGGTGGGGAAGCCGCAAAACTCACTGCCGGCCAGCTCGCCAAACAAGTGCCGCTGAGCATTTTGAAGGAAGTGGGCGAAGAAGCGCTGGACGAAGGCGGCGGGCAGTTCGCGCAGAACGCCGGCGCAAAGCTCACCTACGATCCGAGCCGCGACCTGAGCTAGGGAGTCGCTTTGGCTGCCACTCAGGGTGGCACGCTCGGCGGATTGATGGGCAGCGGCATGAGCGGGCTGGCAGTGGCCACCCATGTCCGCAACAAAGCGCTCGGGCCCGATGTGGACCCACAGATCGGCGTAGAACAGCCGCTGTCGCCGCAGGCAGTGACGCAAGCATCACCCACACAGAACGGCGTCAGCGCACTGACGAAGATCGTCCACAGCGATATGGCGCCAGATGGCGGGCAGGCGGCACCAGTGGCCGGGCGTGGTTCAACGCAAAGCTTGCCTGCCCTGTTTCAACCGGCTCTGCAGCCGCGCGCCAATCCGGACACCCTCTCTGCTGCAGATCCTGATCCGGTACGCCCGGCGCAGCCGGTGGATAAGCAGCCAACCGGAACCATGAGCAACGCCGGCATGGTCTCCACTGGCAATGAAACGCCGGTGATGGCATCGCCAAGCAAATCTGGCGGGATATCTATCGACCCGCGCGGGATTGCGCCTGGGCAGCAAACCGATCTGGAAGCGGGCCGGCATGAAGCCCTCTACCGCGATGCGCAGCAACGCCGGCGCGATGGCGGGCTGTATGTGATGCAACAGCTGGAAGCCAGGGCAGCCAACGAACAAGCGCTTGCCACCCAGCAGGCCAAGCCGGCGTATCAGCGCGCCAGGGCGATGTGGCTCGATGCTGAGGCACAACTGCGCCTGCTGGATGCACGGAAACAAGCTGCAGCACCCCCGCTGAAAATTGACCGGCAATCCGATACCGGAACCGCCAATCAGATTGCAGATCTCCACGAGCAGCGTGGGAGCCAGACACCTCCTGTTGCCAATTCGCCGCAGCAGGTGCCGCAACTGGTCCAGCAACGGCGTATGAACCATCGGGTTCAGTCCACGCCGGTACAAGCCGCCAGGACGATGCCACAGCAGTCGCCCATTGTACTGGCTGCACCGGTGGTAGGGCCCCTGCCCCGTTCGCAGTCGCAAGCCGAATTGGCTCGAACCACGCCAGGCGCAGTCACGGCCGTGCCGGCCGTTGCGGAGAGGCAAGCGCCAGCAACGCAGATTGCCCCTGACTCACAGCAGCCGGTATCGAGTGGCCAGGGGCAACCAATCAGCCGTGCGCCACTGGCACAAGCGTATGCCAAGGCCTACAAGCTGGCGGGCACGCACGAGGTGATGCCGGCGGAAGGCGGCGGCTATGTGCGATGGCCGCGCGCAGGGGGCACTAGCGGCAGCATGGCAGCACAAGCCCGGCTTGCTGTGCCAGTTGCTCCACCGGCACAGACTGCCGCCAGCTATTCCACGCAGGCCGGGCGCCGGAGCGATGCGCCGACCAAAGGCACGCGCGCGCCGGTGATCAGGGTCGCATTGCAGGCGCGCATATCGCAATGGCAGAACGCGCCCAAGATCAACGTGGTGCAGTCCGTTGCCGAGTTGCCGGCGCAT
>NZ_WXTX01000001.1 GCF_009848685.1 Andreprevotia sp. IGB-42 | reverse complement strand
CTTGCGGCACTGCAATACAGATTGCATCTTTCCCGCGCAGACTTGGTGAACGTGTTTGATGTAGCCGTTCTGGCTGGGTGCGCCCTCGTGGTAAAATCCACAGATTCAGAGAGATACATTCAGTGCTGCTGCACTGGCAGGAGAGGGCATGTCCGGCAATACGCTAGGTTTGTTGTTTACCGTTACTTCGTTTGGCGAATCGCATGGCGCCGGTATTGGCTGCGTGGTCGATGGTTGCCCTCCTGGCCTCGCCATTTCGGTGGAAGATATCCAGCTCGAGCTGGATCGCCGCAAGCCGGGCACCAGCCGCCATGTGACCCAGCGCAAGGAAGCGGACGAGGTTGAAATCCTCTCCGGCGTATTCGAAGGCAAGACCACCGGCACGCCGATTGCACTGCTGATCCGCAATACTGACCAGCGCAGCCAGGATTACGGCAAGATCGTCGAGACCTTCCGCCCCGGCCACGCCGACTACACCTACTGGCACAAGTACGGTATCCGCGATTACCGCGGTGGTGGCCGTTCTTCCGCGCGCGAAACAGCGGTGCGCGTGGCGGCAGGCGCCATTGCCAAGAAGTGGTTGAGCGAGTGCTACGGCGTGCTGATCCGCGGTTACATGAGCCAGCTGGGTGAAGTCGATATCCCGTTCCAGACTTGGGATGAAGTGGGCAACAACCCGTTCTTTTCCCCGAATGCCGAAATCGTGCCGCAGCTGGAAGACTACCTGGACGGTATCCGCAAGGAGCGTGATTCGGTGGGCGCCAAAATCACCGTGGTGGCAGAGAACGTGCCGGTGGGCTGGGGTGAACCGGTGTACGACCGACTGGATGCGGATATCGCCTTCAACATGATGAACATCAATGCGGTAAAGGGCGTGGAGATCGGCGCGGGTTTCAAATCCGTGGCGCAGAAGGGCTCCGTGCATTGCGATGAGCTCACGCCGGAAGGCTTTGCCAGTAATGAAGCGGGTGGCGTGCTGGGTGGTATTTCCACGGGGCAGGATATTGTCGTCAATATCGCGGTGAAGCCCACGTCCAGCATTGCGCAGGAGCGCCGCTCCATCGACAAGGCCGGCAACCCGGTGCTGATGGCCACTACAGGCCGACATGATCCGTGCGTGGGCATCCGTGCCACGCCGATTGCGGAAGCCATGCTGGCACTGACCCTGATCGACCATGCATTGCGCCACCGCGCGCAGTGCGGCGATGTGCACGTCGATACCCCGCGTATTCCCGGGAAGATTGCGTGACGCCTGATCAATACTGCGAAGAGAAAGCCGCTGCGAGCGGCTCCAGCTTCTATTACAGCTTCCGCTTCCTGCCGCTGGAAAAGCGCCGTGCGATCACCGCGCTGTATGCGTTCTGTCGCGAAGTGGACGACGTGGTGGACGAGTGCCACGACGAGAACGTGGCGCTGACCAAGCTCAACTGGTGGCGCGCCGAGCTGACCAATCTGTACGCCGGCAAGCCGCAGCATCCTGTCACCCAGGCGCTGCAACCGCAGATCAAGGCATACGATCTGCCGCAGGCGCATTTTGCCGAAATCATCGACGGCATGCAGATGGATCTGGAGCAGGCGCGCTACACCACCTTTGCCGATCTGCAGAAGTATTGCTATCGCGTGGCCTCGGTGGTGGGGCTGCTGGCGGCGCGCATTTTCGGCTATACCGATCCGCGCACCGAACAGTACGCGCATGACCTTGGCATTGCCTTCCAGCTGACCAACATCATTCGCGATGTAGGTGAAGATGCGCGCCGTGGCCGCATCTACCTGCCGGTGGAAGACCTGCAGCGCTTCAACGTGCCTGCAGCGGATATCCAGAATTACCGCGAAACCGATGCGTTCCGCGAATTGATGAACTTCCAGATCGAACGTGCGGAAAGCTGGTACACCAAGGCCATTGCCGGATTGCCCAAGGTGGACAAGAAGCAGCAGCGTACCGGCCTGATGATGGCCGCCATCTACCGCGCCACCCTGGCCGAGATCAAGCAGGATGGCCCGCAAAAAGTGCTGAACCAGCGCCTGTCCATCACGCCGATCCGCAAGCTGTGGCTGGCGTGGAAAACCTACTGGTTTGCCTGATCCGGGCATGATGCCGGCCCGCAAGCGTGTTGCCGTGCTGGGTGGCGGTTATGCCGGCATGGCCGCCGCTGCCGCGCTGGCCCGCGCCGGCCTGGCCATTTGCGTGCACGAAGCCGGCCCGGTGCTGGGGGGGCGCGCGCGCCGCATCAGCATCGACGGGCGCGATATCGATAACGGCCAGCACCTGCTGATCGGTGGTTATACCGGCCTGCTGGCGCTGATGCACGAAGTGGGTGTCGACCCCGATACAGCGTTCCTGCGTACGCCACTGGATCTGCGTGTACTGCCGGATTTCCATATGCGCTGCGCCCGACTGCCTGCACCGCTGCACCTGGTTGCTGCGTTGCTGGGTGTACGAGGGCTGAGCTGGCGCGAGCGCTGGGCATTGATCCGCGCGGTACGTGGGGCGCAATCAGCCAACTGGCAACTGGCGGCAGATCTGCCGGTGGCGGATTGGCTGGCACTGCAGGCACAGCCCGCGCCGCTGGTGGAATCATTCTGGCGGCCGATGACCGTGGCGGCGCTCAACACCCCATTGGAAACCGCCTCCACCCAGGTGCTGTTCAACGTGCTGCGCGATAGCCTGGGCGGCGCGCGCAGTGCCTCCGACTTGCTGTTTCCACGGCTGGATTTCTCTGCATTGCTGCCGGAGGCTGCGGCGAGTTATGTGATTGCACAGGGTGGCGAGGTCAGGCTGGGCAGCACGGTGCGGGGTATCACCAGAACGCCGCAGGGCTGGCGGGTGGAAGAGGATGAGTTCGACGCGGTGGTTTGCGCGCTGCCGCCACACCGGCTGGATATGGCGCTCGCGGATGTGGCCGCAGCACAGCCGGTGCTCTCCATGCTGGCCGACTGGGATTACCAGCCTATTGTGACGCTTTATCTGCAATACGCAGCCGATGTGGCGTTGCCACAGCCCATGGTGGGCGTGGCAGGGGGCTTGTCGCAATGGGTATTCGACCGCAATTACACCCATGCCACGCCGGGCTTGATGGCAGTGGTGCTGTCTGCACGTGGTGCGCATTCCGCGCTGGGGCAGGCCGAGCTGACCGAGGCTATCGTGGCGGAGCTGCGGCAGCATTTTGGCTGGGTAGCACCGGTATGGACACGCGTGATTGCTGAAAAGCGCGCCACGTTTGCATGCATCCCCGATCTGCAGCGCCCGGCCAACGCAACCGCCGATCCCACGCTGTGGCTGGCGGGCGATTACACCGCTGGCGATTACCCGGCCACACTGGAAGGTGCAGTACGCAGCGGCCTGGCCGCTGCTCGTGGGATAATCGCGGCAATCTGATCAGGAAATGGCAAGTATGAGTGACTGGAAAAACTACGCTGCGCCCGAAGGTGCATTCAAGGACCGCGTGATCCTGGTAACAGGTGCCGGGCAGGGCATCGGCGCCGCTGCCGCGCTGGCGCTGGCCGGGGCGGGTGCAACCGTCATCCTGTCTGGCCGCAACGAAAGGAAGCTTGCCCGCACCTACGATGCCATCGAGGCTGCTGGCGGCCCGCAACCCGCTGCGGTGCCCATGGATCTGGCCAAGGCCGGTGAAACCGAATTTGCCCAGTTGGGCATGTTGCTGCAGCGCGAATTTGGCCGGCTGGACGGTATCCTGCATGCCGCCAATGGCTTTGCATTCCTGTCGCCGCTGGCCAACCAGAAGCTGGATGAGTGGCTGGATGAATTCCGCGTGAACGTGGCCGCGCCGTTTGCGCTGACCCGC
This sequence comes from Andreprevotia sp. IGB-42, assembly GCF_009848685.1. GTDB lineage: Bacteria > Pseudomonadota > Gammaproteobacteria > Burkholderiales > Chitinibacteraceae > Andreprevotia. Next base: position 623,838 of record NZ_WXTX01000001.1, on the reverse strand, counting down.
GCATTGACCCCGCTGCTTTCCGCTTCGCCGGATGCCGCGGTGCTGGTGCTGGGCGAGCACCACGCGCTGGATCCAAAGGCTTATTGGGGCGGCTATGCGGTATCGAAAGCGGCACAGGGTGCCTGGGTGAAGATCGCTGCCGACGAGTGGGAGAAACAAGCCAACCTGCGCATCAACTGGCTGATTCCCGGCCCGATCCAGAGCCCGTTCCGTACCACCACCCATCCCGGTGAGGTCAAGGACGAAAACCCGCCGCTCGAAGCCATCCTGCCGGCCATTCATTACTGGCTGGGTAGTGCCAGCACCGGCCAGACCGGCCAGACCCTGGTTTTCAACCCGCCGCAATGACACTGGATGAAGCCTTTGCCGAAGATGGCCCGTTTGGCGAAGCATTTCCTGGCTACAAGCTGCGTACACAGCAGCTGGAAATGGCGCATGCCGTTGCCGATACGCTGAACGAGCGCGGCCAGCTGATTGCCGAGGCCGGCACCGGCACGGGCAAGACCTTTGCTTACCTGGTGCCTGCGCTGCTGTACGGTGGCAAGGTGATCGTCTCTACCGGTACCAAGACGTTGCAGGATCAGCTGTTCCAGCGTGATATCCCCACCGTGCGCGATGTGCTCAAGGTGCCGGTCACCGTGGCGTTGCTCAAGGGCCGTGCTAACTATGTTTGCCATTACCACCTGGAGCGCGCGCGGCATGAAGGCCGCTTCATGCGCAAGGAAGACATCCTCGACCTGCAGAAGGTGGAGCGCTACGCGAAGGTAACCATGTCCGGCGACAAGGCCGCCTGTCCCGGCGTGCCGGAAGATGCGCCCATCTGGGCGCACGTCACCAGCACGCGCGATAACTGCCTGGGGTCCGATTGCCCCAACCACAAGGAATGCTTCGTGCTGAAGGCACGCAAGGACGCACAGGAGGCTGACGTGGTGGTGGTGAATCACCATCTGTTCTTCGCCGATGTGTGGCTGCGTGACGAAGGCGCCGGTGAGCTGCTGCCTGCCTGTAACGCGGTGATCTTCGACGAAGCCCACCAGTTGCCGGATGTGGCCAGCCTGTTTTTTGGCGAAACCATTACCTCCGGCCAGATTGTGGAGCTGGCGCGCGATGCACGCGCCGAGGCACTGGTGGTGGCCAAGGATTACGTGCACCTGCCGCAAGCGGCAGAAGCACTGGAAAAGGCGGTGCGCGATTTCCGGCTGGTGTTCCGGCCGGAACCCACACGCATGCCGCAGCACGAGATGGGTGTGAAGTTTCCCGCCTATACCGATGCGCTGGCGCTGATGATAGACAAGCTGGCCGCGCTGGAAACGCTGCTGGCCGCTCAGGCCGAACGTGCCGAGGCCCTGGCCAAATGCCATGAGCGTGCCAAGATCATGCACGAAGGGCTGGAAAGCTGGCAGGAAGGCGCGCCCAATGCACCGGTAGCGCAAACCGCCAAACAAAAAAAAGCGCTGCCGCCGGCCCCGGATGGGGAAGCGGCAGAGGGTGAGGGCGCAGCAGCTGCCACGCCGCGTGGCAAGCCGGCTGCGGAAGAATCCATCCACTGGATCGACCTCACCAACCACGGCTTTCTGTTGCATGCCACGCCGCTCAATATCGCCAAACTGTTCCAGAAGCAGCTGAACGCCGGCCAGAAGGCATGGGTGTTTGCCAGCGCCACGCTGGCGGTGAACAACAGCTTCAAGCATTACCAGCATGAGCTGGGCCTGTGGGACGCGCGCACCGAAACCTGGGAAAGCCCGTTCGATTACAAGCAGCAGGCAGCGCTGTATGTGCCGCGTGACATGCCCAACCCCAATACGCCCGACTTCACCCGCAAAGTGGTCGAGCGCGCGTGGCCGCTGCTGCAGATCACACAAGGGCATGCGTTCTTGCTGTTTACCTCGCTGCGTGCGATGCGCGAGGCGCATGAGCTGATCGTTGCCCAGTTGCAGGATGCCAAGCTCGATTGGCCGGTACTGCTGCAGGGGCAGGGCAGCCGTACCGAGCTGCTGGAGAAATTCCGCTCATCCCCGAATGCCATTCTGGTGGCCAGCCAGACCTTCTGGGAAGGCATCGATGTGAAGGGCGAGCAACTGTCGCTGGTGGTGATCGACAAACTGCCCTTCAGCCCGCCGGATGATCCGGTGCTGTCCGCGCGCATGGAGCAGATCGAGAAAAACGGCCGCAATGCCTTCATCGATTACCAGTTGCCGCATGCGGCGATCACGCTCAAGCAGGGCGCTGGCCGGCTGATCCGCGACGAGTTCGATACCGGCATCCTGATGATTGCCGACAACCGCCTGGTCGACAAACCCTACGGCAAGGTGCTGTGGAAGAGCTTGCCGCCAATGTTCCGCACCCGCGAGCTCGATACCGTTCAACGCTTTTTTGAGGCTAAGCGCGCTAATGGCCGCCCCACGACGCAAACCGACCCCGAAGAATAAGAAGTCCGGCCTCGGCTGGTTTGGCAGGCTGCTGGTATTGGCAGTGCTGCTGGCCGGGGCTGCAGCAGGCTATGTGGGCTGGTATGCATACCAGCCCATCGCGTTGCAGGATGGCGCCACGCCGTTGCGCTTTACCTTGGGGCCGGGTAGCGTGAAGCGCTCCGCCGAGCAGTTGTACCGCCAAGGCGTGATCGATTCGCCCGCGCTGTTCCTGTTGCTGACCAAGGCCACCGGCAACGAGCGCCAGATCAAGGCTGGCGTTTACCAGCTCGACAAACCACTGACGCCGCTGGAACTGATCGCCAAGCTGGCGCGTGGTGATGCGGTACAGCTGGCGTTTACGTTGATCGAGGGCTGGAACTGGCGCGACCTCAAGCAGGCGCTGGCGCTGCAGCCGGAGCTCAAGCACGACATTGCCGGCCTGAGCGATGCGCAGATCGCGCAAAAATTGGGCATCGCCGCCGGCCACCCGGAAGGGCAGTTCTTCCCGGATACCTATTTCATCGATCTGGGCAGCAGCGATCTGAAACTGCTGGCGCGCGCACATGCGCGGCTGCAGGAAAAGCTCGATGCCGCGTGGGCGCAGCGCAGCCCGGGCATCCCGGTGAAAACACCGTACGAGGCACTGATCCTGGCTTCCATCATCGAGAAGGAAACCGGCCTCGATAGCGACCGCGCGATGGTGGGCAGCGTGTTCACCAACCGCCTGAAAATCGGCATGCGGCTGCAGACCGATCCCAGCGTGATCTACGGGCTGGGTGCGGATTTCGATGGCAACCTCACCCGCACGCACCTGCAGACCGATACACCGTACAACAGCTACACGCGTGCCGGCCTGCCGCCCACACCGATTGCCATGCCGGGCAACGCTGCCTTGCTGGCAGCCACGCAGCCGGCGCAATCGAAGGCACTGTATTTCGTGGCACGTGGCGATGGCAGCTCGGCATTTTCCGAAACGCTGGATGCGCACAACGCTGCGGTACAGCGCTTTCAGCGTGGTGCACGCTGACTGCTAGCTGCCCCGCGGTATCGGCCAGGCGCACGGCTGCGGATTTGCATACCGGACTGCTCGATGCGCTGTATGCGTGTAAATGCAGCGCTTCCACATCGCTGGCCGGCAGTTTGGAGTGCAGCACTGGAAATCCCTTAGGCACGGGCTGGCAGGTACCGGCCAGCCCGATCAAGCGCCTGCTGCCTTTCAGTCTACCGAGACATTGATCGGCGTGGCGCCAACGACATTGTCCCAGCCGTTGGCATCGACCCCTTCGATCACCACCAGGTAAAGGCGGTGGCGGCCTTTGGGCAGGCCGCCTGTATTGAGCTTGACCTGTATACCGCCGCTCCACACCGTCCAGTCTTGCAGTTCACGGACAGTGGCATCGTGCAGGTCAACGCTGTCGCGCAGCTCCACGCGTTTCCAGGCCGGCTGGTTATCGTTGCTGATGAGGATCCTGCTGTCGTCTGAATACACCTGACGCACATCCGGTTTGGGCAGTGGATTGTCCACACCATCTTCACGCTGACCAAAGTTGCCGAAGTAGTTCTGCTCGATGAAGTAGCGCAGCCGCAAATCCGGATCGGCATAGATTTTCTCCGCTTGCCGGTTCTGGCTGATATAGGTGTGGCCATTCTTGTGCACGCGGGTAATCACCTTGCCGTCCTGCAGGCCCTGTGTGCCGGTATAGATCAGCGTTTCCATCAATGCCCAGTCACCGTTATGGTCCGGTGCGATGCCGCCCCAGTAGGTGCTCTGGTCGGTGGCAGAACGGTTGACGATGGTGATGACGCCGGTATTGGCCCAGTTGTAGATCTTGAATTCGCAATTGCCGTCCACCACCGAATCACGCCACACGATGCGCTCATGCTTCCATTGGTAGCTCTTGGTGTAGGGCTTGCCATCAAGCAGCAGCACATTGCGCACCCAATGCGCTTTGTAGATATAACGCTGTTCCGGAATGGCAAAGCCGGGGTCGAAACGGCGTACGGCGTTGTAGTGTGTGCTGTCTTCCGGCGTGAACAGTACTTTGCCGCGCTGCGGATCGTTTTGTACTGTGGTGGGGCCGCCCAGATTGTTGAAGGTCCAGCCGTTGCCATTGGCCATGCTGCTGCCGGTGGCCGTGGCTTCGATCATGCCGCCAGCCCCCCCAAGGAAGGTCTGGGTGGCGTTATTGCTGCCGAAGTGCCCATCCAGATTGATCATCTCGCCATGCCGGTACGATACGGGTGCGAGTGTCGGAGTGGGCTGCGGCGGCACGGTCGGCTTCACCGTCGGTATGGCAGTCGGTACTGCAGTCGGTTTCGGCGTGGTGGTTGGCTTGGGCGTAATGGTCGGTTTTGGCGTCGCAGCAGGCTTTGGGGTCACCGTTGGTTTGGGCGTGGCGGGTACCGAAGTCGCGGTGATGACGAGGCGCGGTCTTGGTGTCGGCGCCGGTGTCGTTGCGGCATGCACCCCCAGGGATGCTGCCAGCATGAGGGTGGCCATCGAGGCGGCGAATCGTTTGTTCGGTGCGTGCTGCATCGAAATCCTTACAAATTGTCGGGTTAACGAACGGAATGTGGTTTGGCATGTGAAATTTTGGCGTCATTCAGCCATGAAAGCAGACCGCTGCCTATGCGGCGCTTGCCGAACGGTGCTTTGGCACGCTAGGCGGCGAACCCCGTGGCGCTCCATTCCTGGCCGGGGGCAAGGTTTGCCTATGCTGGACGGGAGCGAGGCGCATAAAAAAACACGGCCTGTAGGGCCGTGTTTTTGGGGGCGCATGCAGCTGGTCAATCCACCAGGCTGCGCGCTTCCGCTACCTGATCCTTGTACGCATCGAAGATGCCCTTGAGCGCATCCGCCATGTTCACCGTAGGCGCCCAATCCAGATCGGCCTTGGTGTTGTCGATCTTGGGAACGCGGTTCTGCACGTCCTGGTAGCCTTTGCCGTAGTACTCGCCGGAGGTGGTTTCCACCACGTCCACCTTGGCCACGCCTTCCGCGTATTCCGGGTACTGGCGCGCCAGTTCCAGCATCATGGTGGCCAGCTCGCGCACCGAGTAATTGTTGCTGGGGTTGCCGATGTTGTAGATCTGGCGGGTGGCTTTGCCATCGGTATTGGCAATGATCTTGACCAGCGCATCGATGCCGTCATCGATATAGGTGAATGCACGCTTCTGGTTGCCGCCATCCACCAGCTTGATGGTTTCACCGCGCACGATATGGCCGAGGAACTGCGTGATCACCCGCGAAGAGCCTTCCTTCGGGGTGTGGATGCTGTCGAGCCCGGCGCCAATCCAGTTGAACGGGCGGAACAGCGTGTAATCGAGCCCTTCCTGCTGGCCGTAGGCGGCAATCACGCGGTCCATCAACTGCTTGGAGCACGCGTAGATCCAGCGCGGCTTGTTGATCGGGCCGTACACCATGTTGGAGTTGTCCGGATCGAACTCGCCGTCTTCACACATGCCATACACTTCGGATGTGGACGGGAACACCACGCGCTTCTTGTACTTCACGCACCATTTGATGATGGGCAGGTTGGCTTCGAAATCGAGTTCGAACACGCGCAGCGGTGCCTGCACATAGGTGGCCGGCGTGGCGATGGCCACCAGCGGCAGCACCACGTCGCACTTCTTCACGTGGTATTCGATCCATTCCTGGTTGATGGTGATGTCACCCTCGAAGAAATGAAAGCGCGGGTGCGCCAGAAACTCGGCAATCTTGCCTGTGTGCATGTCCATGCCGAAAACCTCCCAATCGGTGGTCTCCAGGATGCGCTTGGTCAGGTGGTGGCCGATAAAGCCGTTGACGCCGAGGATCAGCACTTTCTTCATGACGGGTTCCTTTGTAAATCGTTGGGCCGCAGTTTACGCGATGCGGCCACGCTATCCTGTTACGACTGTTGCAGCGCCAGCGGGTGGCGGCCCAGCAGCTCGTCGAAGCGGCCGGTATCGAGTGGTGCATCGTTCCAGCTTGCCGCCAGTACTTTCAGGCAGCCCCCATCGCCGGCACGCAGCCACAGGCTGCCTGCCGCTGCCCATAACACCGGTGTAGTGCCTGTTGGCAGGCCGGGTGGCGCATCTGCATGCAGCGTGCGCCAGATGGTCAGCCTTGTGCCGGCCAGATCGCAGAATGCACCGGGGTAGGGGATGGTGACCGCGCGCACCAGGTTGTGGATTTGCGCGGCGGACTGTTGCCAGTCCAGCCGGCCATCCTCGGCCTTCCTGCCGCCGAAGTAGGCACCCTGGCTCAGGTCTTGTGGCGTGAAGCGGGCGGTGCCGGCAAGCAGCGCGGGCAGGCTGCGCTGCAGGCAGATTTCCGCGGCCACCAGCACCTTGTCGAATACTTCCTGCGCGGTATCGTCCGGCAGGATGGGCACCGCATGCTGATCGACGATGGGGCCGTTGTCCGGCTTGATGTTCATCACGTGCAGCGTGGCGCCGGTTTCGGTCTCGCCGTGGATCACCGCCCAGTTGATCGGCACGCGGCCGCGATACCGGGGCAGCAGCGAACCGTGCATATTGAACGCGCCATGCAATGGCGCCGCCAGCAATGCGGCCCCCAGCATGTTGCGGTAATAGAACGAGAACAGGAAATCGGGCTTGAGCGCGGCAATGCGCTGTTCGATTTCCGGTGTGTTCGGGTTTGTCGGAGTGATGAAGGGGATGCCGTAATCGCGGCAGGTTTGCGCCACTGATGCAAACCAGATGTTCTCGCCGGGGTTGTCTTCGTGCGTGACCACCAGTTGCACATCCACACCCTGTGCCAGCAGCACCTTCAGGCAGCGCACACCCACGTTGTGGTAGGCAAAGACCACGGCGCTGCTCATGCCGCGTCGTCCTGTCTGCTTTCGAGTACCGCAGCAATCAGGTAGCGGGGGCGCTGGCGCACTTCGTGATAGATGCGGCCGATGTACTCGCCCAGCAGGCCGATGCCGAACAGTGCAAGGCCGACCAGGAAGAACACCAGTGCAAACAGCGTGAACAGCCCGCCTTCTTCCGGCCCGATGATCAGGCGGCGCCCCAGCAGCAGCAGGAACAGGCAACCCGATCCCAGCGATACCAGCATGCCCAGCATCGAGAACGCCTGCAGCGGCACGATGGAAAACCCCGTCATCAAATCGAAATTGAGGCGGATCAGGCTGTACAGCGAATACTTGGATTCACCGGCAAAGCGTTCTTCGTGGCCGACCACCACTTCGGTGGGGTTTTGCGAGAACGAATACGCCAGCGCGGGGATGAAGGTATGCATCTCGTTGCATTGATTGATGGTATCGATGATGCGGCGGCTGTACGCGCGCAGCATGCAGCCCTGATCGGTCATCTTGATCTTGGTGAGCTTCTCGCGCAGGCGGTTCATCGCGCGGCTGGCCAGATGGCGCCATGCCGAATCGTTGCGCTTGCGGCGGATGGAGCCCACGTAATCATGGCCCTTGTCCATTTCATCCAGCAGCGTTTTGATGTCTTCGGGCGGGTTTTGCAGATCGGCATCCAGCGTGACGATCTGCTGGCCGCGCGCATGCTCGAAGCCGGCCAGGATGGCACGGTGCTGGCCGAAGTTGCCATTGAACAGGATCACCCGTGTCACGTCCGGCCGCTTGTGGAACTGGTCTGCCAGCATGGCGGGTGATCTGTCGCGGCTGCCGTCGTTGACGAAGATGATTTCATACGGCTTGCCAAGCGCATCGAGCGCCGGATAAAGCCGGTCGAACAAGGCATGCAGGCCTTCTTCCTCGTTGTAGACGGGGATGACGACGGAAACGGTGGGCAGTGTCATAAACTCGGTCACGGTTGGGGCAAGGCCACGTTTGCACAGCGTGCAGGCACGGCCATGCCGGTGTTGCCAGGTTAACGCAGCGCGCCTTGCAAAACGCTGGCAAGCGCCGTGCATACGCGGTCGATATCGGTATCGTGCATGGCCGGGAACAGCGGCAGCGAAATGGTCGATGCCCCCACGGCTTCGGCATGCGGGTACATGCTTTCCCGGTAGCCCAGCCCACGGAAGTAGCTGAACAGGTGCAACGCAGGGTAGTGCACGCCGATGCCGATGCCGTGTTCCTTCATGCGGGCCAGGAATTCCGGCCGGCCGATGCTCAGGCGATCCAGCGGCAGCAGCGGCTGGAACATGTGCCAGTTGCTATCGTCCGACCAAACCGGCAGCGCCAGCCCCCAAGCGGGGTCGATCTGCCCGAAGTAGCGTTGCGCCAGCACCTTGCGGCGCGCGTTGAACGCATCGATATGCTTGAGCTGGCCCAAGCCGATGGCCGCGGCCACATCGGTGAGATTGTATTTGCCGCCGGGCAGTTCCACGTCCATGGTGCCGTCGGCAAAGCGGGTTACGCCTTGCAGCCGCCATTTTTCGAACAGACGTGCTTCTTCGGCATTGTTCAGCACCAGCGCACCGCCCTCGGTGGTGGTCATGTTCTTGTTGGCGTGGAAAGAGATCGAGCACAGATCGCCAAAGCTGCCGATCTTGCGGCCTTGCCAGGTGCTGCCTTGCGATTGGGCGGCATCTTCCAGCACGCGCAGGCCATGTTTTTCCGCGATGGTGTACAGGCGATCACGGTCTACCGGCAGGCCGGCCAGATCAACCGGCAGGATGGCGCGGGTGCGCGGCGTGATGGCAGCCTCGACCGCATCCAGATCGATATTGCGCGTGACCGGGTCGATATCCACCAGCACCGGCTTGCCGCCTGCGTGCAGGATCACGTTGACGGTAGCCACCCAGGTCAGCGGCGTGGTGATCACTTCATCGCCCGGCTGCAGGTTGATCAGCCGCAAGGCGATTTCCAGTGCGCCGGTGCCCGAATTGACCACGCGTACCGGGCGGCCGCCAAAGTAGCCGGATAGCGCAGCTTCGAATGCCGCCACCCTGGGGCCGGAGGTGATCCAGCCGCTGCGCAGCACATCGGCTACATCGGCTATCGTGTCTTCATCGATGCTGGGGCGGGTAAAGGGCAGGAAATCCATGCGTGTTCCTTTGATTCTCTAAAAGCCGCCAACAAAACCCTGCTGGCGGCGTTGTGCGGGGGCGCCGAGCCTCACTTGCTGTACGTCTTGGACTGCCTGCGTTTCGCGCGCCTCGCCGGCCACGCCTTGCCAGCACCGTTTCACCGGGTTTTGTATCGGCTCCAAAGCCGGTGGCCTGTTCACTATCTCTTATGAGTGCCACTCAGCGAAGCTGTTTGCCCATCAGGGCTTGGCCACCACCAGGCGCTTGGTGTCGCTATACAGGATATGCATGATCAGCCCCTGTGCCTTCAGTTTGTCGTAGCTATCCTGCTCCACCACGGCAACCGGTGCGGCATCCTCGCGCCAGCGCTGGATGAAGGTTTCCATGTCGATCAGCTTGTCCGGCTCGATCCCCTGGCCCAGGCGGAATTCATCCACGTACTCGACAAACTGCAGCGTGCGCTTCAGGTAGAACGGCAGCGTCTGGTCGTAAGAGCGCACGCTGTACAGCGTGCTGTTGGCGGCCAGCTGCGGGCGTACCGCCTCGGCCAGCGCGTAGCTTGATTTGCGCATCGCATATTCATTGTGGCCGATCATCGGGATCTGCCCGGCCACAAGCCCGGCAACAGCCAGCGTGGCGACCAGCCCGGCGGTGGATTTCTTCCATTGCATTACGGCTGCAATGGCGGCGAACAACAGCATGGCGCCGCCGGTGGCATACAGCCAGTTGGCATAGCCGGCATCGCCGGTGGCAACAGCGGCCTGCGCGGCCCGCGCGGCCAGTATCGGCGCGACGATCAGCAATGCGATGCCGGCCAGCAACAGCGTGATCACCAGCGCCCAGGCATTTTTCCGGCCCAGCCGTGGCAGCGAGGGGGCCGCCAGCATGGCCAGCGGCGGGAACATCGGCAGGATATACGACGGCAGCTTGGAACCGGATGCCGAGAAAAACAGCAGTACGAACGCAGCCCAAGCCAGCAGGAAGCGTTGCGGCTGGAAGCGCTGCCCGCCCTGTTTGCGCCAGCCGCTTTGCGCGATGGCAGGCAGCAATGCAGTCCATGGCAACAGCCCGGCCAGCAGGATGGGGATGAAGAAATGCCAGGGCTCTACCCGGCGCGCTTCTTCAGTGGCATAGCGCTGGAAATGTTCGTGGATGAAGAAGAAATGGGCAAACTCGGGGTTGCGGTGCGATACCAGCAGGAACCACGGCGCGGCCAGCAGCAGGAACAGCGCCAGCCCTTTGCCGAAATGCATGCGCGCCCATACTTTCCAGTCTTGTGTCCACAGCGTATAGCACACCAGTGCCGCACCCGGGATGACGATGCCGATCAGCCCCTTGGAGAGCGTTGCCAGCGCCATGGCCGCCCACGCTGCCAGCATGCCGTTGCGCTGCGCTTCCTTGCTGGCATCGTCGTGCTGCGCCCACAGGAAGCCGCACAGCACCATGGTCAGGAAGGCGGAAACACCCATATCCAGGCTGAGAAAATGCCCGTTGCCTATCCACCACGCACTGCTGCCCAGCAATGCCGCACCGCTCCAGGCAATGGCTTCGCCATCCGGCTCACGCCGGTACAGCCGGCGCAGTGTGGCAAACACCACCAGCACCGCGGCAAAGCCGGTCAGCGCAGGCCACAGCCGGGCTGCAAATTCTGATTCGCCAAATACCTTGTAGCTGCTGGCGGTCATCCAGTATTGCAGTGCGGGCTTCTCGAAATATTTGATGCCATTCAGGCGCGGGGTAACCCAATCGCCGCTGACGGCCATCTCGCGGCCGATTTCCGCGTAGCGGCCTTCATCGGGGGAGATCAGCTTGCGGTAGCCCAGGGTACCGAACCACAGCGTGGCGAACAGAAGCAGGGCCAGCCATTTGGCCCAGCGGGAAGAAGCAATCGATTGCATGCGGCAGTCTGTTGTTTTTGGCAGTACGGGATTGTAATGGAGTAGGCGCGAGAAACTGTGAAGTTGTCGCCATCTGGCGCTATTTTTCCCGCCAGCCCTTCAGCAGTGCCAGCACCGCCCCCGCACCGCCATCCACGCTTCTGGCCTGCGCGAACGCCAGCACTTCATCGCGCTGCGCCAGCCAGTTTTTCAGCTTGAGCTTGAGTACCGGCTGCTTGTGCTTCGAGCCCAGCCCCTTGCCGTGGATGATGCGCACGCAGCGGCGGTTCTGCAGCCGGCATGCATGCAGGAACTCGGCGACCGCCAGCCGGGCGGTTTCCACCGTGTGGCCGTGCAGATCGAGCTGCGCCTGCACCACCCATTCGCCACGGCGCAAGCGCCGCAGCGTATCGAGCTTCATGCCCGGGCGCAGGTAGAGCAGTTCCTCACCGCTTTCCAGCTCGTCCCACGGCCAGAAATCGCTCATGGCATCGCTCATCACCTGCGCTTCGTCATGCCAGCGCTGCAGCGGCCACGGGCTGGGCTTTTGCGGCACATGGTGGAAGTGATCATCCACGAAGCGCCGCACGCCTTCGGTGGCCAGCACGAACAGTTCGTGATCGCTCAGGGGGGGCGGGGCAGGTGGCGGTGCCACCACCACGACCGGCTTGGCGGCCGCCTTCAGCACTTTGTGCAGTGGCTTCAACTGCTGGTAAAAGGGGCTCGATTTATCGGGCTTTTTCATCACGGCGGGTCAGCACGGCAGTGCATGCTGGCGGGAACGGGTAGCTGCCCACTTTACCGGGGTTGGCGCGATTTTGCTGGCCCGTCCTTCCCGGATGGCCGCCGGATGCGCATGCCGGTGATCAGCTATCGATCATTCAAAGTCTGTCCACGCGCTGCTTTTCACCCCGGCGCTAGCGTAAACAGGTTCTCAAACCACGGTGGGCGAGGCCGCACCATCCACCGTGATCGTCGTACCGGTCAGATAACGGCTGCGCTCCGATGCGGCAAACACCACGATGTCGGCAATTTCTTCCGGCTCGGCTGGGCGGCCAAGCGGCAGATCTTCCACCATGCGCGCGTAGGCCTCTTCCACGCTGATGCCGGCCCGGTCGGCTTGTGCGCGCACATTGGCGGTAACGCGCTCGGTGTGGGTGGTACCGGGGCTGACGCCCAGCACCCGTACCCCGTGTACCGCATAGGCATGGCCAAGGCCAGCGGTGGCCAGCATCAGCGCCGCATTGGCGGCGCCGCCGGCAATATGGGTTGGCGTCGGGATTTTTCCGCCTTTGCCGATGATGTTGACGATGCAACCCCGCCCGCGCTCCGCCATCAGCTTGATCACCGGATCGATCACATTGATGTAGCTGAAATACTTGGCGTCCATCGCCTCCCGCCAGGCCTGCGGGGAGAGCGCTTCCGCGTTGGTGCGCTGCGCCGCGCCGGCGCTGTTCACCAGGATGTCGATGGGGCCAAATTGCGCTTCCATTTGGATAACCATACTGGCTGCCGCATCGGCATCACGCAGGTCTGCGGCCACGGTATAGGCAGCGCCAAGCGCTGAGCTGGCGGCATCAAGGCTGGCCGCAGACCTGCCCACCAGCGCAACGCGGGCGCCCTCGGCAACAAACAGCCGCGCGCAGGCAAGGCCGATCCCTTTGCTGCCGCCGGTAATCAATACATTCTTGCCTTGCAAGCCCAGGTGCATGGTGTGGCGTTCCTGCTGGATGGTGTAGCGGGCCCGGCGGGGCGCTCATCAGCGCCGCACCAGCCCTCGCCAGCAGATCGTAAACAGCCTTGCGCTGCCTGTCATGCACTTGCGGTGGTGATATAACAAGTGCGTGCTACCGGTTGTGGGCAGTGCAGGCGGGGCATCGGGCAACAACCGCCGGTCTGCGTGCTGACGACCAGAAACTGGCTTGAGCAGGACCGGATGCCGCCGTGCAAGGTTTGATGCTTCTTGATTTCTCCAATCTGCTGTTGCGCCGCCATATGCTGCCGCCGCAGACACCTATTCCACATCACTCTGCGTACGCGGGCACTGCCGGGACGTATCACTCGCCAACTGGAAGAAAATGCCGGAAGCCGCCGCCGTCATCACCCCGACGCAGATGAAGGTGGCATGGAATGCCTGCAGCGTGCTGCCGGAGCCATGCGGTATGTTGTAGTGGTGGGAAAACAGCCCCAGCACCGCCGCGCCAGCGGCCACGCCCAGCGCCATCGCCAGTTGCATGATCACCGATAGCAGCCCGTTGCCGCTGCTGGCCTGCGCCGGATCAAGGTCCTTGAGTGCCAGCGTGTTCATCGCGGTGAACTGCACCGCGTTGGCTGCGCCGAATGCTGCGAACATCGCCACGCGCAACCACGCGGGCGTGGTAGGGGTGAGCAGCGCAAAGCTGGCGATCAGCACGCCCAGCAAGATGGTGTTGGCCACCAGTACATTGCGGTAGCCCCAGTGCTTGACCGATGGCGACACCAACTGACGCGTCACCATGCCCGCCAGCACCATCGGGATCATCGACATGCCGGCCTGGAATGGCGAAAAGCCGAAAGACACCTGCAGCAACAGCGGCAGCAGCAAGGGCATGGCACCAATGCCCAGCCGTGCAAAGAGATTGCCCAGCAAGCCCACCGCGTAGCTGTGCGTGCGGAACAGGCTGGGTGGAAAAAGGGGGGCGGGCACCCGCGTGGCGTGCAGCCAGTACGCGGCGATCGCCACCAGGCCAAATACCAGCAGCACTGCCACCGTGGCCTGCTGCATGCCCAGCTCCGCCAGGCCTTCCAGCGACAAGGTGAGCATCAGCATGCCGGCCGCCAGCAGGATGAAGCCGGTGGCATCGAAGCGCGTGTGCTCGGCCGCACGGAAATCGGGCATCAGGCGGAAGGTGGCAATGCAGCCGACAACGCCCACCGGGATATTGATCAGGAAAATCCAGTGCCACGACGCTGCCTCCACCAGCCAGCCGCCCAGCGTCGGCCCCACCAGTGGCCCGAGCATGCCGGGAATAGCGATCATGCTCATCGCGTCCAGGAAGCGATCACGCGGTACCGCGCGCAACACCGCCAGCCGGCCCACCGGCAACAGCATTGCACCGCCGATGCCTTGTAGCACGCGAGAGGCTACCAGTTGGGTGAGCGTGCCGGACAATGCACACAGCAGCGAGCCCAGCGTGAACAGCAGGATGGCGCCAAAGAAGATCTTGCGGGTGCCGAACTTGTCTGCCAGCCAGCCGGATGCAGGAATCAGCAGCGCCACGGTCAGCGCATACGAAATCACCACCGACTGCATGCGCAGCGGGCTTTCCCCCAGCGCCGCCGCCATGCTGGGCAGCGCGGTGTTGACGATGGTGCTGTCCAGCGTCTGCATGAAGAAACCGATGGCAACCAGCCAGATCAGCATGTTGTTGGCGGCGGGTTGCGGGGGCGGCGTGCTCTCCATGCGGTATGTCTCCGTGCGGTGCAGTTGGCGGGACCAAGTCAGGCCGGGGCAGGGCGGTTGTACTTGCGGCAGGCGCTGCCCGACGCAGTATAAGCCGCGTTGCGGGCCCGGGTTTATGCACGCTTACCCTGACGGGCGTTGCCACAAAGAAAAACACCCGCTTGCGCGGGTGTTTCCGGTGATGCAGGTCCGGCGGATCAAAGCTTCTCGCCCAGCCAGCCCGCCACGCTTTGCAGCGCGGACTGCAGGTTTTCCGGCTGGGTACCGCCGGCTTGGGCCATGTCCGGGCGGCCGCCGCCCTTGCCACCCACTTGCTGGGCCACAAAGTTGACCAGATCACCCGCCTTGACCTTGCCGGTCAGGTCCTTGGCCACGCGGGCGATGATGCTGGCCTTGCCGTCGCCATTGCTGGCCAGCACGGCAATGCCGTTGCCCAGGCGGTCCATCAGCTTGTCGCTCATGTCGCGCACGGTGGCGCCATCCAGGCCTTCCAGCAACGCAACCACCACGTTCACGCCGTTGATGCTGGTTTGCTTGACCAGGAACTCATCGACGCGGCCCAGCGCCAGCTGGCCCTTGAGCGCCTGTGCTTCCTTCTGCGCTGCTTTCAGGTCGGCCTGCAGCTTTTCCAGCTTGCCCAGCAGGTCACCCGGCTGGGCCTGTGCCAGCTCGGTGGCGGCTTTGAGCTCGGCTTCCTGCGCCTGCACCAGTGCCAGTGCGCCCTCGCCGGTGGTGGCTTCCACGCGGCGGATGCCGGCGGCAACACCGCCTTCGGTAATGATCTTGAACAGGCCGATGTCGCCGGTGCGGCTGACGTGCGTGCCACCGCACAGTTCGGTGGAGAAATCGCCCATTTTCAGCACACGCACTTCATCGCCGTATTTCTCGCCGAACAGCGCCATGGCGCCGGCCTTGATGGCGTCGTCGTAGCTCATCAGGCCCACGTCCACCGGGTAGTTCTGCATCACCACATGGTTGACCAGCGCTTCGATCTGGCGGATTTCCTCGCTGCTCAGCGCCTTGGGGTGGCTGAAGTCGAAACGCGTACGCTCGAAGGTAACCAGCGAGCCTTTCTGCTCCACGTGCGTGCCCAGTACTTCGCGCAATGCGGCGTGCAGCAAGTGCGTGGCCGAGTGGTTGCGCTGCGTGGCTTGGCGCTTGTCGAGGTCGATGCTGGCGGTCACCGCGTCGCCCACTTTCAGCGTGCCGCTGGCAACGCGGCCCTGGTGGCCGAACACGTCTGCCTTCACCTTTTGCGTATCGCTGACCGCGAAGTTGCCGGCTGCGGCACTGATGCTGCCGGTATCGCCCGCCTGGCCGCCGGATTCGGCATAGAACGGCGTGTGATCGAGCACCACCACGCCTTCATCGCCGGCGTTCAGCTGCTGTACCTGCTCGTTGCCCTTGTACAGCGCAATCACGGTGCCGGCACGCGTGGTTTCGGTGTAGCCGTGGAAGCAGCTGGCATCGCCGTCGTACGCCAAACCCGCTGTCATCTTGAAGGTGCCGGCGGCGCGGCCGCGTTCCTGTTCTTCCTTCAGTTCGCGCTCGTAGCCGGCCATGTCCAGCTCCAGATCGCGCTCGCGGCAGATGTCCGCGGTCAGGTCGATCGGGAAGCCGTAGGTGCTGTGCAGCGTGAACGCAGTCTTGCCATCTAGTACTTTCTTGCCGCCTTCCAGCGATTTTTCCAGCAGTGCCATGCCGATATCCAGCGTGCGGGCAAACTGTTCTTCTTCCGCGCGCAATGCCTCGGTAATGCGGTCCTGGCTGTCGATCAGCTGCGGGTAGGCGTCGCCCATCAGTGCTGCAAGGTCAGCCACCAGCTTGTGGAAGAACACGCCTTTCTGGCCCAGCTTGTAGCCATGGCGTACCGCGCGGCGCACGATGCGGCGCAGCACGTAGCCGCGGCCTTCGTTCGATGGCAGCACGCCATCGGCCACCAGGAAGGCACAGGCACGGATATGGTCGGCAATCACCTTCAGCGACGGCACGTCCTGGCTGTACGGCACGCCGGTTTCACGCGCGGCGGCTTTGACAAGGCCGGAGAGCAGGTCGGTTTCGTAGTTGGATTTCACGCCCTGCAGTACGGTGGACAGGCGTTCCAGCCCCATGCCGGTATCGACCGATGGTTTGGGCAACGGGTGCAGCGTGCCGGTTTCATCCCGGTTGAACTGCATGAACACGTTGTTCCAGATTTCCATGAAGCGGTCGCCGTCTTCATCCGGGCTGCCCGGGGGGCCGCCGGCAACGGAAGGGCCGTGGTCATAGAAGATTTCGGTGCACGGGCCACACGGGCCGGTATCGCCCATGGTCCAGAAGTTGTCGGATGCGTACGGTGCGCCCTTGTTGTCGCCAATGCGCACGATCTTGTCCGCGTCAACGCCCACTTCCTTGTGCCAGATGTCGTACGCTTCGTCGTCCGATGCGTAGACGGTCACCATCAGCTTTTCTTTGGGCAGGTTCAGCCATTGCGGGCTGGTGAGGAACTCCCACGCAAAGGTGATGGCATCGCGCTTGAAGTAATCGCCAAAGCTGAAGTTGCCCAGCATTTCAAAGAAGGTGTGGTGGCGCGCGGTGTAGCCGACGTTTTCCAGGTCGTTGTGCTTGCCGCCAGCGCGCAGGCATTTCTGGCTGGTGGTGGCACGGGTATAGCTGCGCTTGTCGAAGCCCAGGAAACAGTCCTTGAACTGCACCATGCCGGCCACGGTAAACATGATGGTGGGGTCGTTGTTGGGAACCAGCGGGCTGGAGGCAACGATCTGGTGCTGCTTGGAGGCAAAGAAGTCGAGGAATTTCTGGCGAATCTCGGCGGTTTTCATGGTGTTGGGCACGCGCGCGTATTGAATACGAAACCGCTAATTCTAAAGGAAATGAAGCGCTTGCGGTGGCTGCGGCACATTCGGTTGCATTCATGCCTGCGCGGTGATGAAGCGCGCCACGTAATCATCGGCTGGTGCACTACGCAATGCTTCGGGTGTGGCTTCCTGCACCAGCCGGCCATCGCGCAGCATGGCAATGCGGTGGCCCAGCCGGAATGCCTCGTCCACATCATGGGTGATGAAGACGATGGTTTTGTGCAATTCCTGCTGCAACGACAGCAACAGCGCCTGCATGTCGTGGCGGGTGAGCGGGTCAAGCGCGGAGAACGGTTCATCCATCAGCAGGATATCGGTATCCATCGCCAGCGCGCGCGCCAGCCCCACGCGCTGGCGCATGCCGCCGGATAATTCATCCGGGTAGCGCGCGCCGTAGCCATCCAGCCCCACGCGCGCCAGCCAGTGCTGGGCCTTGGCCATTGCATCGGCCTTGCGCTCGCCGCGTGTGAGCAGGCCATACGCCACATTGGCTTCCACGCTCTGGTGCGGCAGCAGGCCGAAGCCCTGGAACACCATGCTGATCTTGCGGCGGCGCAGCTCACGCAGCCCGGCGGCGCCCAGTTGCAGGATGTCTGCCCCGTCGAGCAGGATCTGCCCGGCGCTGGGGTCGATCAGCCGGTTGAAATGGCGCACCAGCGTGGATTTGCCCGAGCCGGATAAACCCATGATCACATAAGTGCCGCCTGCCGGAATGCTGAGCGATACATCGTTCAGCCCCACCTGGCTGCCGGTCTGCTGCTGCACGGTGGCTTTGTCCGCCCCCTGTTGCAGCAGGCGCAACGCGGCAGCGGCATCACCGCCATACAGCTTGTACAGGTGGCGCGCTTCAATGCTGGCCGGCTGCATCGGATTCACGCTTTTCACTATCCCGGTTTTCACCATTTATGCTGCGCAGCCGGCGTGGTTTGCCATAGGCCTGGGTGATGCGGTCGATGACGATGGCCAGCAGCACGATGGCCAGGCCTGCCTGCAAGCCCTTGCCCACGTCCAGCGTCTGGATGCCGGCCAGTACCTCTTCGCCCAGCCCGCGTGCACCGATCATCGAGGCAATCACCACCATGGCCAGCGCCATCATCACCGTCTGGTTGAGGCCGGCCATGATGGAGGGCAAAGCCAGTGGTAACTGCACACCCAGCAACAGCTGCCAGCGCGTGGTGCCGAACGACCAGGCAGCCTCGGTCACATCGTGATCCACCTGGCGTATGCCCAGATCGGTCAGCCGGATCAGCGGGCACACGGCATAGATAACGGTTGCCAGGATGGCAGGCACCTTGCCGAGGCCGAACAGCATCACCGCCGGAATCAGGTACACGAAGGGCGGCAGCGTCTGCATCACGTCCAGCACCGGCAGCAGCACTTTGCGGGCACGGGCCGATTGCGATACCAGCACGCCGGCCGGCAGGCCGATCAGCACCGTCAGCAGCGTGGCCACCAGCACCAGCGCCAGTGTCTGCATCAGCATGTCCCACAGGCCGAAGCAGCCGATCAGGTAGCACGCGGCAGTCATCCACAGCGCGTGCGTGATGCGGCGGGTGGCATGCAATGCCAGTAGCGCAATCAGCAGCAGCACCAGCCACGGCGGCGCGCCGCGCAGCAGTTTTTCCAGCGGCAGCAGCGCCCATTGCAGCACTGCATCGTTGAACGCATGCAGCGCATCGCCAAAGCGGATCACGATGAACTCGATGGCGCGGTTGGTGCTGTCCTTGATCGAGACCGGCAGGAAAATCGACATGCGTTATTTCGGTGCCGCCTTGAGTTTGGCCGCTACATCCGCCGGTACCCAGGCCTGCCAGACCTTGGGCTGCGCGGCAAAGAACAGCTTGGCCTCGGCCGCGGCATCGAGCTTGTTGTCTGCCATGTGGGCCAATGACTGGTTCAAGCGTTCAATCGGCACGTTGAAGCGGGTCAGGAATGCCGTCAGTGCCGGGTCGCCATCGGCCAGCGGCTTCGATAGTGCGGTCTGGATCAACGCTTCCGGCGCGGCGGAACCGCATGGGCTTGGATGATCCTTGTTGGCCAGCGTCTTGAAGCACGCTTCGTTGTACGCCGGCTCCTGCAGCTTGATGAACTTGTACTTGCCCATCAGCGCGGTAGGCGCCCAGTAATAGAACAGGATGGGCTTGCCACGCTGGTAGGCAGAGCTGATTTCCGCATCCAGCGCGGCCCCGGTGCCCGGGCGGAAGTTCACGTAGCTGCCTTCCAGCTTGTACGCCTTGAGCTTCTGGCTATTGACGCCTTCGCAAGTCCAGCCGGTGGGGCAGTTGAGGAAGCGGCCCTTGGCAGGTTCCTCCGCATCCCTGAATAGTGCGATATGGCCGGGCAGGTCGCTGACGGCCTTCAGCTTGGGGGCTGCTGCCTTGATGCCGCGTTTGGCATCGCCGTTGATCACGTAGTCGGGCACGTACCAGCCTTCGGTTGCGCCCACGATCACCTTGCCCACCGCCTTGACCTTGCCGGCGGATGCTGCCTTGTTCCAGGCCTCGCTGCGGCCTACCCATTCTTCGGCAATGATCTGGATATCGTTGCTGGCGAGCGCGTTTTCCAGCGTGACGGTATTGCCCGGCACGGTTTCGGTCTGACAGCCATAACCCTGTTCCAGCACCGTCCTGATCAGCTCGGTGAGCAGCGCGCCGCTTTCCCAGTTGAGCCCGCCCAGTTTCACTGGCTTGCCGGCCTTGCACCAGGGAGCCTCGGTGGCCCAGGCGGGGGCGCTAACGGCCAGGCTGGCCAGCAAGGCGATGCAGGCGAGGGGGCGGGGCAGGGTCATGGGGGTTTCCTGTGCGCAGTCGGTTGTGATCGTCGGGGCTGTGATCTTTCTAGCGCATCCTGCCGCGTTGCGCGCGGGCTGCCTAGTCGGCGCATGTAGGCGATATGAGTACGGCATGCGCGCTGTCGGCGGCGTGCCGGGCTGTCGCAGATCGCTGATGGGGTGCTCGGCAGGCTGGTCATCGCATGAGGCGAAACCGGCCGCTGCGGCATCGCGCCAGACCGCAACAACTGCCGTTCAGCCCTGTTTTGGGGCGTATTGCAGGTTAATTGCACGAATCCGGGTCAACACCTACTTGACGCATGTAATCGCGCTGCTATAGTTTCAAACATACGTTTGAATGTGAATAGTGCAGCACATCCCGTGCAGCACGCTGGAGAAAGCGATGGCGGAATCAGCCAAGGCCCAGGAGACATCCGTACGCATCCTTGATGCGGCGGAAATCCTGTTTGTGGAACACGGTTTCGATGGCACGTCGATGCGTTTGATCACGCAGTCGGCTGCCGTGAACATTGCTGCCGTCAATTATTACTTCGGCTCCAAGGACGGCCTGTACCGCGCGGTATTCGAGCGCCGTACCGAGCCGTTTGCCAAGCTCACCATTGCCAATATCGATGCGCTGGAGCGGGAGAAAACCGCCCCCGGCGCAGAGGATATCGTCGATGCCTTCATCAAGTCTGCGCTGCAGCTTGGGTCAGACCCGGCGCTGGGCGGGTTGACCTTCGTGAAGCTGCTGGCACGCGCCTACGTGGAGCCACACCCCATCCTGAAGGAAAGCATGCCGCGCCGCTATGGCGAAGTGGTGCGCCGCTACGCCGCCGCGTTGCAGAAGGCATTGCCGCATCTGTCGGAAACGGAAGTGCACTGGCGCTTCCACTTCCTGACCAGCGCCATGTTCAGCGCCTTTGCCGGCAACAACGTGCTGCGCCTGTTCATGGAACAACCCAAGACCAATGCGCGCGACCCCATGCAGGTGTCGCGCATGCTGATGCCATTCCTCGTCGCCGGCCTGACTGCGCCGGCAGCGAACTGATTCCTTTTCGGGGAGAAAGCTATGACTGTGCTGATTTGTCTGGTGGCGATCATCGCTGCCATCCTGTTGCTGGCGTACGTGCGTGCGCCGTTGTGGCTGTCGTCGCTGGCAGCCCTGGCGGCGGTCGGCTTCGGCGTGTACTGCCGCGGCGCGCACATCGGCTGGCTGGTTGCCGTGGTGCTGGTGCTGGCCGCGCTCAATATCAAGCCGCTGCGCCGCGCGCTGATCACCGGCCCGCTGTTCGGCATCTTCAAGAAAATCACTCCGCCAATGTCGCAGACCGAGCAGGAAGCGGTCGATGCCGGCACCGTGTGGTGGGATCGTGACCTGTTCTCCGGCAAGCCGGATTTCAGCAAGCTGCACAACTATCCGGCCCCCAAGCTGTCTGCCGAGGAAGAAGCGTTCCTGAACGGCCCGACCGAACAGCTGTGCGCGATGCTGGACGACTGGAAGATCACCACCGAGACCAAGGACTTGCCGCCGGAAGTGTGGCAGTTCATCAAGGATCAGGGCTTCCTCGGCATGATCATCAAGCGTGAATACGGCGGCAAGGCGTTTTCCAACTACGCGCATGCCCGCGTGGTCACCAAGATCGCCACGCGTTCCGGCTCTGCCGCAGTGACGGTGATGGTGCCCAATTCGCTCGGCCCGGGTGAGCTGCTGCAACACTACGGTACCGAAGCACAGAAGAATTACTACCTGCCGCGCCTGGCCAAGGGCGTGGATATCCCGTGCTTTGCGCTGACCAGCCCGGAAGCCGGCTCGGACGCCGGCGGCATCCCCGACTTCGGCGTGGTGACGCGTGGCAGCTATACCGATCCGCTGACCGGCGAGCAGCACGATGACGTGCTGGGTATCCGCCTGTCCTGGGAAAAACGCTATATCACGCTGGGCCCGGTGGCCACGGTGCTGGGCATGGCGTTCAAGCTGTATGACCCGGAACACCTGATCGGCCAGAAAGACGATATCGGCATCACTTGCGCGCTGATTCCCACCAATCACCAGGGCGTGAATATCGGGCGTCGCCACTATCCGGGCAGCGCGGTATTCATGAATGGCCCGAACTGGGGCAAGGATGTATTCATTCCGCTGGACTGGGTGATCGGCGGCGCAAGCTACGTCGGCCAGGGCTGGCGCATGCTGGTGGAGTGCCTGTCGGTGGGGCGTTGCATCTCGCTGCCGGCCATGTCGGTGGCGTCCGGCAAGGTGGCTGCTTATACCACCGGTGCGTATGCGCGTATCCGTAACCAGTTTGGCCTGGCAATCGGCCGCTTCGAGGGCGTGGATGAAGCACTGGCGCGCATCGGCGGCCATGCCTACCAGATGGATGCCGCACAGCGGCTGGCGCTGACTGCCCTCGACATGGGCGAAAAACCATCGGTGCTGTCGGGCATCCTCAAGTACCACAACACCGAGCGCATGCGCAAAGTCCTGAACGATGCCATGGACGTGCACGCCGGCAAGGCGGTGTGCGTGGGCCCGCGCAACTACCTGGCATCGGGCTACGGGGCGATTCCGGTGGCGATCACCGTCGAGGGCGCCAATATCCTTACCCGCAGCATGATCATCTACGGCCAGGGCGCCATCCGTTGCCATCCGTTCGTGCTCAAGGAAATGCGCTCGGCAATGAGTAACGATGCGGTGGCATTCGATGAAGCGGTGATCGGCCATATCGGCTTCACCATCTCCAACAAGGCCCGTGCCTTCGTGATGGGCGCCACCGGTGCGCGCTTCGTACGTTCGCCCAAGTCCGGCCCTACCGCGCAGAACTACCGCGACATCGTGCGCCTGTCCGCCGCGTTCGCTTTCCTGTCCGACATGGGCATGGCCACTTTGGGCGGCAGCCTGAAATTCCGCGAGAAATTGTCCGCTCGTCTGGGCGACATGCTGTCCGGCCTTTACATTGCCACCGCCGCACTCAAGAAATTCCATGACGACGGTGAACCGAAGGAAGACCGCCCGCTGGTGCGCTGGGCAGTCGAATCGGCACTGTATGACGTGCAAGAGGCCATGAACGGCTTCCTGAACAACCACCCGAACCGTTTCCTGGCATGGGGCATGCGCCGCGTGGTGTTCCCGTTCGGCATGAGCCTGAAAGGACCGGCAGACCGCGTGGGTACCCGGATTGCCCGCTCGCTGATGGAGCCATCGGCCAGCCGTGCCCGTCTGACCGAGTTCATGTACGTGCCCAAGGATGAAAACGATGCAGTCGGCGTGCTGGAGCCGGCAATGATCGCGGTGATCGAGACAGAAGGGCTGGAAAGCAAGCTGCGCCGCGCGCAGCGCGACGGACAGCTCAAGGCCATCACTGCGCGCGGCAGGCTGGAAGAGGCGCGCGCCAAGGGCTTCATCACCGAAGCCGAGTTTGCTTCGGTAGAGCGGGCTCGTCGTCTGAAGCGCGAGGTGATCATGGTGGATGATTTCGATATCGAGCTGAAACACGCAGACCCGGAAGCGGTGCGCCGCGTAGTGTTCTGAGTGTTGCGTGAGCCGAACAGGTGCATCAGTAGAAACCGCATCTTGTAGTGCTGTATTTGACACTACACGATGCGCTTGCCAAGGTTAATCAGTCGTTTGACTGAAACACCTGGATCTAACGAGTTGAATTTGCAGCCGGCACAGGCTGCTTCATGGAGAGCGCTAAGATGAAGAAAATCGCCCAGGCAGTGCAACTGATCGGTGCAGGCAGTGTGCTGCTTGTCGCCGCCCAGGCGCATGCATCCGGTTACCACTTTGGTGTGCAGAGTGTCAGCGCGCAGGGTATGGCCAATTCCAACGCTGCAGAAGCAGCCGATGCCTCGGTGGTGTTTTACAACCCGGCCGGCATCACGCACCTGGAAGGCACCAATTTCACCGGCGCCCTGATCGTGGTTGATCCGCACATCACTGCGTCCAATGTGAAGGCCAGCCGTACCGGCGTGCCTGCTGCATCGTTTACCGGTGGCAACGGTGGCGAACCGACCTCTCCGGTGGTGGTGCCGCAGATGTACCTCACCCATCAGGTCAACGATCAGTTGTTCCTGGGCCTGGGCCTGTTCGTGCCGTTCGGCGACAAGACCAAGTGGGACAGCAACTGGGCAGGCCGCTATAACGGCATCAACCTGGAGCTGGAAACCTTCGCGTTCAACCCGGAAATCGCCTACAAGATCAACGACCAGTTCTCGATCGGCGCCGGTGTGACTGCACAGTACATGAAGGCCAAGTTCAGCAAGGCCATCATTGCTGGCGTACTGCCCGCCGTGCCGCCACGCCTGGTGGATGGCCAGCTCAACTACGACGGCGACGACTGGGGCTACGGCTTCAACCTGGGCGCCACGTTCACCGTGGACCCGAGCCTGCGCTTTGGCGTGGCTTATCGCTCCAGCATCAGTAACAGCCTGAGCGGCGAAGCCAAGGGCAATGTGGTGGCCAGTGGTGCGCCGATTGCCGCGCTGACTTCGCACGGCACGATCGAGCTCGATACGCCGGAATCGTTCTCGTTGAACGTGTTCAAACAGGTGAACGAGCAGATCGCACTGACCGCGGACTACACCCGCACGTATCACTCCAAGCTGCAGGAAATCAAACTGGTGCTGGCCAACGGCAATAGCGCGACCATCCCGCAAAAGTGGAATGACACGAACCGCTACTCGGTGGGTATGTCGTACAAGGTGAGTGATCCGCTCAAGCTGCGCTTTGGCCTGGCGTTCGACGAATCGCCGGTGCCCAGCGACAACCTGCGCATTGCCGGCCTGCCGGATAGCGACCGTATCTGGTACTCGTTCGGCATCAACTATGCCATCAACAAGGATACCTCGATCGACGCAGCCTACACCTATGTCGATATCAAGGATTCGAGCATGAATACCTTTGAAGAAACCAGCAAGACCACCACCAGGGCTGATTTCTCCAGCTACGCCAACATCTTCGGTCTGCAAGTCAATTACAAGTTCTGAGAGCCTGTCTTGTGTGCTTGGCCATTTTCTCTCGCTACCGGCATCAAGAACCCGGCATAGCCGGGTTCTCTCCGGTTTTTGAAGGTGAAATGGCAGCTCTGCTGGTTTTGATTCCACTTCCCCCGCCCTCTTGCTACCGCGAGGGAGCCTCGCTGCACTTGCCGGTGGCGCGAACGGGGTCTTTGTAAAGCAACCGCTTGGGGTCATGGCTGGTTCCAAACGGCTGTTGCAGCCACCGGCGGGCGACGCAAGCCGCCCGTCTTTTACAGTGTTCTGAGAGGCAATCCAAATGGCTCATTCCGCGCCAATCCGCCGTGTGGCGGTGCTGGGTGCCGGTGTGATGGGGGCGCAGATTGCAGCGCACCTCGTCAATGCCGGTATCGATACCGTGCTTTTTGACTTGCCCGCCAAGGAAGGCGATGCCAACGGCATCGTGCTCAAGGCGGTGGATAACCTGAAAAAACTCAAGCCCGCACCGCTGATGTCCGCGATGCGTGCCGACCTGATCCAGCCGGCCAACTACGGCAGCGACCTCGCGCTGCTGGGCTCATGCGATCTGGTGATCGAAGCGATCGCCGAACGGCTGGACTGGAAGCTGGACCTGTACGCGAAGATTGCGCCGCATCTTGCGCCGCATGCGATCCTTGCCACCAATACCTCGGGCCTGTCGATCCAGAAGCTGGCCGATGGCGTGCCGGACGCGCTGAAAACCCGCTTCTGCGGTATCCATTTCTTCAATCCGCCGCGCTACATGTACCTGGTCGAACTGATCCCGACTGCAGGCACCCAGCAGGCCGAGCTCGATGCGCTTGAATCCTTCCTTGTTACCCGCCTGGGCAAGGGTGTGGTTCGCGCCAAAGATACCCCCAACTTCATTGCCAACCGTATCGGCGTGTTCTCGATGCTGGCAACGATTCATCATGCCGAACAATTCGGCATCCGTTTCGATGTGGTCGACGACCTGACCGGCCCGCGCATGGGTCGCCCCAAGTCGGCCACGTTCCGCACTGCCGACGTGGTGGGTCTCGATACTTTCGCCCACGTGGTCAAGACCATGACCGACAACCTGGCGGACGACCCGTGGCATGCGTTTTACCAGAGCCCGCCCTGGCTGGCCGCGCTGATCGAAAAAGGCGCACTGGGCCAGAAAACCCGCGCCGGTATCTACAAAAAGGAAGGCAAGGCGATTTCCGTACTCGACCCGAAAACCGGCGAATACGTGGAAAGTGGTCAGAAGGGCAGTGACGAAGTCAAAGCCATCCTCAAGCTGGAAGACCCGGTTGCCCGCGTGCAGGCGTTGCGCGAATCCGTGCACCCCGAAGCCCAGTTCCTGTGGGCATGCCTGCGGGATGTATGGCATTACGTGGCCACCTTGCTGCCGACCATTGCCGAATCCGCTCGCGATATCGATTTTGCCATCCGCTGGGGCTTCGGCTGGAAGCAAGGCCCGTTCGAATTGTGGCAGGCTGCCGGCTGGAAAGCGGTGGCAGCAGCCATCGATGCCGATATCGCTGCCAGCAAGAGCATGGCATCCACCCCGTTGCCGGCGTGGGTAGCCGGCGTGGACGGCGTGCATGCACCGGCCGGTTCATACAGCGCCGCGCAGGACAAGCTGGTGGCGCGCTCCACGCTGGCGGTATACCAGCGCCAGCTTTACCCGCCACAACTGGTAGGGGATGCCGAGCCCGATTATGGCGAAACCGTGTTCGAGAACGACAGCGTGCGCCTGTGGCTGCCGCCGGCCGCGCCGGATGTGCCGGTGCTGTCCTTCATCACCAAGGCGCATGCGATCGGCGCCAACGTGCTGGCCGGCGTGCAGCAGGCAATCAGGATTGCCGAAGAGCGCTACCAGGGCCTGGTGATCTGGCACCCGGAAGCACCGTTCTCGGTGGGCGCGGATCTGGCCAGCATGGGCCCGGCCTTCATGACCGGCGATTTTGGCGCCATCGAAACCATGGTGGCCGAGTTCCAGAACACCTCGATGGCGATCAAGTACGCCAAGGTACCGGTGGTGGGCGCTGCGCAGGGGTATGCATTTGGTGGCGGTTGCGA
The DNA here is from genome assembly GCF_009848685.1 of Andreprevotia sp. IGB-42. GTDB lineage: Bacteria > Pseudomonadota > Gammaproteobacteria > Burkholderiales > Chitinibacteraceae > Andreprevotia. Next base: position 596,496 of record NZ_WXTX01000001.1, on the reverse strand, counting down.
GTTCCTGATGCACTGCGCGCGCGTGGTTGCGGCGGTGGAAACCTATATCGGCCTGGTGGAAGTGGGCGTGGGCCTGCTGCCGGCAGGTGGCGGCTGCAAGGAGTTTGCATTGCGCGCCAGCCGCGAAGCCAAGGGTGGCGACATCCTGGCGGTGCTGAAGGATTACTACATGGCGATGGCCATGGCCAAGGTGGGCACCAGCGCCGAGGAAGGCCAGCAGATCGGCTACCTGAAGGATTCGGACGTGGTGCTGTTCAATACCAACGAGCTGCTGTTCGTGGCACAGGCGCAGGTGCGTGCGCTGGCGGCCACCGGCTACCGAGCCCCCGTCAAGCCCAAGACATTCCCGGTGGCCGGCCGTACCGGTGCTGCCACCATCAAGGGCCAGCTGATCAACATGCTGGAAGGCGGTTTCATCTCCAAGTACGACTATCACATCGGCGTGCAGATTGCCGAGGTGGTCACCGGTGGCGATGTGGATGCCGGCACGCTGGTGAACGAGGAATGGATATTGCGGCTGGAGCGTGAGCGTTTCATGGGCTTGCTCAAGAAGGGCAAGACGCAGGAACGCATCATGTACATGCTCGAGAACAACAAACCGCTCCGAAACTAACCGATCTGCGGGCCTCCGCGGCGCATGGCGGCGTCATCGGGGCTGGTTCGGCTGCTCATGGGCATCAGCCCATTCCGCGGCCTCACCATCCCCATTCCTTGCCCTGCACCACGGCCTTCCCGCAGCTCTGGCGGTATTCGCCTGTGCAGTTTGGAATTGAAGGCGGCCAAGGCCGCAAAATGCAACTTCAGGAGCTCATCATGAGCAAACAGATTCAGGAAGCCTACATCGTTGCTGCAACCCGCACGCCGGTAGGCAAGGCGCCGCGCGGCATGATGAAGAACGTGCGGCCGGACGACATGCTGGCGCACGTATTGCGCGGTGCGCTGGCGCAAGTACCCAATCTCGACCCCGCACTGATCGAGGACGTGATCACGGGTTGCGCGATGCCGGAAGGCGAGCAGGGCATGAACGTGGCGCGTATCGGCGCGCTGCTGGCCGGCCTGCCCAATACCGTGGGGGGCGTGACGATCAACCGGTTCTGCTCGTCCGGCATCAATGCGGTGGCGATGGCGGCAGACAAGATCCGGCTGGGTGAAGCGGACATCATGATCGGTAGCGGTACCGAGAGCATGTCCATGGTGCCGATGATGGGCAACAAGGTGGCGCTGAATGCGGATATCTTCGCCCGGGACGAAAACATCGCCATTGCCTACGGCATGGGCCTGACCGCAGAAAAAGTGGCCACGCAGTGGAACGTCAGCCGCGAAGACCAGGATGCATTCGCGGTGGAATCGCACCGCCGTGCGCTGGCCGCTACCGAAGCCGGCCTGTTCCGCGATGAAATCACCCCGCTGGAAGTGACTTACCGCGTACCCAACCTGGCCACCGGCGAAGTCGAGCACATCAGGAAAACGCTGGTCGATGACGAAGGCCCGCGCCGTGATACCAGTGCCGAAGGCCTGGCCAGGCTCAAGACCGTGTTCGCGGCCAAGGGCAGTGTCACCGCGGGCAACAGCTCACAGATGTCGGATGGTGCCGGTGCGGTGATCCTGGTGTCGGAAAAAATCCTCAAGCAATTCAACCTCACCCCGCTGGCGCGCTTCGTCACGTTTGCGGTGAAGGGCGTACCGCCGGAAATCATGGGCATCGGCCCGAAAGAGGCGATCCCGGCCGCGCTCAAGCTCGCCGGCTTGCAGCAGGATGACCTGGCGTGGATCGAACTGAACGAAGCGTTTGCCGCGCAAGCGCTGGCGGTCAGCCGTGACCTGAATCTGGACATGAGCCGCGTCAACCCGCAGGGTGGCGCCATTGCGCTGGGCCACCCGCTGGGCGCCACCGGCGCCATCCGCACTGCCACGCTGGTGCATGGCCTGCGCCGTGCCGGCAAGCCGGGCCAGTACGGCATGGTCACCATGTGCATCGGTACCGGCATGGGCGCGGCAGGCATCATCCAGAGCCTGTAGGAACACCGTAGCGTCAATCAGACAACGCGTTTGCCCACGGCCTGGTCCGTGGGTTTTTTCAAGGAGAGATGCGATGTGGAGCAAAACCCTGTGTGCCGGCCTGATGGCTGCGGTGCTGGCTGTTCCTGCGGTACAGGCCGCGGAGATCGCCGGCCAGAACGTGCCTGACAAAACTGAGCTGGCCAGCCAGTCGCTGCAGCTCAATGGCGGTGGCGTACGCAAGAAGCTGATGTTCGAGGTCTACCTGGCGGTGCTGTACACGGCGGCGAAAACCGGCGATGCCAATGCGGTGATCTCGGCCACCACGCCGCGCCGCGTGGAGCTGCGCATGCTGCGCGAGGTTTCAGCGGCCAAGATGCACGAATCCTTCGTTGAAGGCATGACCGACAACACGCCGGGGGCGGAAAAGCGCTTTGCCAACCAGCTGGAGGCGCTGGATAAATTGTTCAGGGATGTCGCATCGGTGGCTAAGGGCGATGTGATCGCGCTGGATTTCGTGCCGGGGCAGGGCACGCGGGTCAGTGTGCGCGGCAAGGCTTATCCGGTGATCGCCGGTGATGATTTCGCCAGCGCCATGTTGTCGATCTGGCTGGGCAAGGACCCGGTGCAAAGCAATCTGAAGGCGGCCATGCTGGGCGGAAAATAGCCACGCGGGGCACCCGCAGCACATCCCGGGATCAGGCCATGCGGCATACGCATGGCCTTTTTTCATATTGGGGAAACCACTGGTTATTAAGTAGTATTGTTACGCGAAGTACAAAACGTTAAAAAATGTTGCTACGTGTAATTTAGAGTGATTACGTGGCTTTGTTACTTTTTTATGTAGTATTGGTTTGCATGTTTTGTGAAAAATATCGTAGTTTTTCTACATTTTCGCTTGCACGTGTTTTGTAGTTTAGGTACAGTTTGTCTTGTCGAAGGCGAACCCGCCCGACACCACGGGAGCCACCCAAAAGGTTTGGTCCCCACTCAAGGAGAAGGCAAATGTTTACCCTTCGCAAAATTTTCAAGAACGCTGTGCTCGCACAACGTCTGCTGGTCAAGTCGTACGGCTGGCAGTTGACTCTGGTGCGTTAAGCGCCGGAAACCCCGCGCAAGCGGTTTGGCTTCACCTGCCCTCGGGCAGTTATCGACTCCTCCATCTTCAAGGCCCTGGTTGAACAATCGCAAGATTGATCCCATGGGCTTTTTTTTGCCTGCTGCCTGCCGCAACCATGTCCGGTGTCAAAAGAAAGGGGTTTCTCCTGCTTCATAACTGGCGCCAGTTGGGTAAAGTGTCGGCTTTGGCTCCAGTCGCGCACCGCATGCTTTTCATTCCGCGTCATTTTCTTGTTCCTGTATGCATGGCGCTATGCGCCGCCACGGCATCCGCGCGCTATACGGTTGCGCTGGAAGCACCGGGCAACGTGGAAGAGTTGCTGTCGCGCCACCTTGATATCTATCGCTGGCGCGACGATGCCAAGTTCGATAACGAGGGCCTGGCGGTGCTGGTGGAGCGTGTACCGGAAGATGCCGCCGGCCTGCTCAATACCATCGGTTATTTTTCGCCGCAGGTCACGGCGCGGATCGATGCGACAGTCACACCCACCAAGGTGTTGATCACCGTGGTGCCGGGCGAGCTCACGCGCTTTCGCCAGATCGATTTCCAGCTCAATGGCGGTATCGATGATGACGATGCGCGCGAAGGCCGGCTGCAAACGCGCATCAGCAACAACTGGCAACTGAAGGAAGGCGATGTGTTCACCCAGGCGGGCTGGGATGACGCCAAGCGCCGCACGCTGCTGGCGCTGCAGAACGCGCGCTATCCGGCTGCACGGATCGAAAAAAGCCAGGTCAGGATCGATCCGGCCACGCACAGCGCCGATGTTACGCTGATTGCCAACAGCGGGCCTTCGTATACCTACGGCGAGATCACCGTGGAAGGGCTGTCGCGGTACCCGGCATCCATCGTGAAAGACCTGATCGATTTCAAGCCGGGCCAGACCTACCGGCGGCGGGACCTGCTCGATCTGCAGGCAGAAATCGAAAACCTGCCGTACTTCGGCGGTGCAGCGGTCGAGGCCATACCCAGCGATAGTGCGCCATGGGTAGCACCGGTGACGGTGCGCGTGCAGGAAGTGCCGCTGCAACGCCTGTCTGTCGGCGCCGGCTACAGCACCACGTCCGGCGCGCGTGGTTCGGTCGCCTATACCTATAACAACCTGTTCAACCGCGGCTGGGTGTTCGATGCGCAATCCACGCTGGATAGGGACACGCAGGAATTTGAAACCGGCGTGAGCTTCCCGCAGCGCAGCACCGGGTATTCGCATCGCATTTATGGCTCGCTCAAGCACGAGAACGTCGAGAACCTCGATACCCGCAGCAAGAAGCTGGGGGTGAGCCGTTCCATCACCCGCATCAACAACAGCAACGGCATCGACCGACTGATCACGCTGGAATACCTGACCGAGAAGCGCGACCGGGGCGGTGGCGATATCGACGAACTGACCGCACTGACGGCCAATTACCGCTGGATACGCCGTGATCTGGACAACCAGCGCGATCCGCATCGCGGCAACCTGCTGCAGCTGGAGGCCGGTGGTGCCGCCAAGGGCATGTTGTCCGACGAAACCTTCGTGCGGTTGTATGCGCGCGGTCAGCAATACCTGCCGTTTGCCGGCAAGGGTATTTTCGTTGCCCGCATGGAGCTGGGGCAAACCATCGCCAACGATCCCAACAAGGTGCCGACCGACTGGCTGTTCCGTGCCGGTGGCTCGGGCAGCGTGCGTGGCTACGATTACCAGAGCCTGGGTATCGCCGGTGAGGACGGCACCGTGCTGCCCGGCCAGGCGGTCGTTACCGCCACGCTGGAAGCCCAATACCCGGTCTACAAGGATTGGCGCGGCGCGGTGTTCGTCGATTATGGGGATGCCGCCGCCACGTTCGCAGACCTCAAGCCGGTGGCCGGTGCCGGCGTGGGCGCGCGCTGGGCCAGCCCGGTGGGCGTGGTGGGGGCTGACCTGGCCTACGGCTTCGACCGCGAGCAGGTGCGTTTCTATTTCAGTCTGGGGATGGCGTTCTGATGAGCAGCACCGTGCCGCCGCCCGTGGGTACCCCCGCAGATAGTGCCCAGCCGGCGCCGGCCGGGCGACGGCGCTGCCTGCTGCGCTGGATCATCTACAGCACGCTGGCCGTGCTGCTGTTGCTGGGGGTGGCGCTGTACGCGGGCATGCGCTGGGTGGACAGCCCGACGGGCCGCAGCTGGCTGATTGCCAAGCTCAATGCCTCCGGCGTGGTGAAGCTGGAGCGCATCGATGGCCCGATCTGGCGCGATGTGACAGTCAGCGGTATCGCGGTGGATAGCGACGCGGTCGCGGTCAAGATCGACCGCGTGCATCTGAAGTGGGAACCCTATTCGCTGTTTGCGCGGGATTTCTCTGCCAGCTTGCTCGATATCGGCACGGTGCTGATCCACAGCAAGCCGCAACCGCCCAAGGCGGCCAAGCCGACCACTGCACCTGCGGCCATCCGGTTGCCGCTGGGCATCCATATCGACGACGTGCGCATTGCCCGGCTGCAGCTGGCCGGTACGCCGGTGGATCTGCACGATATCCACCTGAAGGTATCGAGCAATGGCAACTTCCACCAGGTGACGCTCAAGCAGATGCTGTCCGCCTACGGGCGCACGTCCGCGAGGCTGCAACTGGAAGGCAAGCCGCCATTCAAGACGGCCGGTGCCATCGATTTCTCCGGCAAGATCGAAGACTACAACGTGGCAGCCAGCTACACGCTGGATGGCACCTTGCGCGATCTGCTGCTGAAGGGCCGCATCAGCGGCCAGCGCGTGGCTGGCGAGCTGGATTTGCGGGTCGATGCGTTTGCCCCTTACACCTACAACATCCTCAAGCAGGCCAAGTTGCGGATGGACAGGTTGAACCCGGCTGTGGTGTTGCCGGGCGTACCACAGGCAGAGTTGGGCATCCGCATGGATCTGGCGCCCAGCGGTGCCGATAGCGCCCATGGCGCGCTGGTAGTGACCAACGCCACACCGCGTGCGGCCAACAGCAATGGCTTGCCCTTCACGTTGCTGGAAGCAGATTTCGATCTCAAGGCCGCGCAGCTTGATCTCACCAGCCTGAATGCCCGTCTGCTGGGCGATGGCGCCATCAAGGGCAAGGGGCAGTTTCGTGCCGATCAGCTTGACGCGTTGTTCACGCTTACCGGCATCGATCTTGCCGCGCTGGTGCCCAGCGATGCAAAAACCCGCCTGGCAGGCACCGTCAGGCTCACCGGTCCTTACCAGGCACCGGATGTGAAGGCCGATCTGTCCGATGCGCTTTACAAGGCACAACTGAAGACCGATCTGGGCTGGATCAACCCGGAGAAAGAGCGCCGGCTGGCGATACGCAATCTGGAGCTCGCGCACGCCGGCAGCAGCGCCAAGCTGGCCGGCGAATTCGGCTTCGACAAGCAGGATTTCAAGGCAGAAGGGCAGTTTGCCCGCTTCAACCCGGCGGATTTCCTGGCGGTGCCAGCCGGTGAACTGAATGGTCATCTCAAGGCCAGCGGCGCACTCAAACCGCAATGGCAGGCGCAGGTGGATTATCTGTTCACTCCCAGCCGCTACAACGGCCAGCCACTGGCCGGGCAGGGCACGCTCAGGCTGGCGGACCAGCGTTTGTCCGATACCGATCTGTGGTTGCGCCTGGGCGACAACCGCATCGAGGCCAAGGGCGCGCTCGGGCGCGATGGTGACAAGCTGGCGCTGAAGCTGGGGCTGGATAACCTGGCGCAGATCGGCCATGGTTTTGCTGGCCGCGTGCGCGGCGATGCGCAATTGTCCGGCCAGCTGAGCGCGCCGCTGATCGTTGGTGACCTGGCCATCGATGCGCTCAATACGCCGTTTGGCCTGACGGTGCTGCATGGCCGGCTGCAAACGCAGCTGTACCCGGATCTGAACAAGCCGCTCAGGGTAGACCTGGCACTGGAGCGTGCACAGGGCTTCGGCGCCGAGGTGGGTTCGCTCAAGCTCAGCATCGATGGCACGCGGGCGGTGCATCACATCACGATGATTGCCGATGGCAAATACGCTGGCACCGCCATTGCCCTCAATCTGGCCGCTGCGGGTGGTTTATCTGCTGACTGGCAGTGGCGTGGCAGGCTGGACAAGCTGGAAGCCGAAGGCCCGGTGCCATTGCGCTTGCTGGCACCGCTGGATGCGGAATTCGGCGCCAATGCGGTGCGGCTGAGCGGTGCCCAGTTGGCCGCAGGCGAGAGCCGCCTGAATATCGACAAGGTCAACTGGCAACCCGGCAAGCTGGAAACTGCGGGCACGTTGAGCAAGCTGGTGGTGGCCGAATGGGTGAAGCTGGCCGGTATCAAGGATCTGGATACCGATCTGGCGCTATCCGGCCGCTGGCAGATCACCCAGGGCAGTACGCTGGATGGCATCGTTGAGCTGGGACGCAGCAGTGGCGATGCCGGCTGGCGCAACAGCGAAGGGCAGCGCCAGGCATTCAACCTGGACAAGCTCGACCTCAAGCTCACCGCCGTGCAGTCACGTGTGGCGCTGGTGGGGGATCTTGCCAGCACCCGCTTCGGCAACGTCAGCATCACCGGCGAGACCGTGGTAGATGCCGCGCGCTGGCAACCGGCCAATGGCGCGGCGCTCAACGTGAAGGCGGAAGGCAGCCTGCCGGATCTTGCCAAGCTGGCGCCGCTGTTCGGCGATACCATCCAGCTGGCGGGCAAGCTGCATTTCAATGTGCAGCGCAGCGGCCCGTTCGATGGCGCTGCCAATCTGTCTGGCGCGCTGGAAGGCGACGGCTTGCTGATCAAGGACAGCGAAACCGGCATCAACCTCACCGATGGCACCATGCGCGTGCGGCTGCAGCCGCAGCAAGTGATCCTGGATGCGGTGAAGTTCAAGGGCGGGCAAGGCAGCCTGTCGGCCAGCGGTACGCTGGAAATCGGCAGCGACAGCCCGGTGGCCAAGGCCACCATCGTGGCGCAGAAGCTCACGCTCATCAACAAGCCGGACATGCTGCTGATCGTCTCCGGCAAGGGCGATGTGGGTTATGGCAAGGACGGCCTGAGCGTAACCGGCCAGATGCGCGCCGATCAGGGCGATATCTATTACCGCAATGTGGATGTGCCCAAATTGTCGGATGACGTGGTGGTGGCTGGCCGCGAGCCCAAAACGGGTGGCGGCTTGCCATTGACTGCGCTGCAGTTTGATGTGGACCTGGGCGACAACTTCCATTTTCGCGGTTACGGGCTGGAAGCCGATCTGGTTGGCAGGCTGAGCCTGCGCGCCAAGCCCAGTCAGCCGCTGGCTGCATTTGGCCAGGTAAAGATCGCCGAGAACAGCGAAAGCACCTACAAGGCGTATGGTCAGAAGCTCGATATCGAACGTGGCGTGCTCAATTTCTCCGGCCCGCTGGAAAATCCTGGCCTGGATATCCTGGCCATGCGGCGCGGTTTGTCGGTGGAAGCTGGCGTGGCGGTGAAGGGTACGGCATCGAATCCACGGGTCACGCTGTATTCGGAACCCAGCGTGCCGGATAACGAAAAGCTGGCGTGGCTGCTATTCGGCCACGGTACCGATACCATGGACAAGGGCGATTCTGCGGTGCTGGCGCAGTTGCTCAGTGGCGTGCTCAGCGGCGGAGACCCCGGGCAGGGCTTTGCCGACGAAATCCTCGGCAACTTCGGCATTGATGAAGTGGGCATGGCCACCGACAAGATGGCCGATGGCACCAGCACGCAGGTGGTCTCGGTCAGCAAGCGGCTGACCAAGACCGTGCGCCTGTCGCTGGAAAAGAGCCTGAATGGCCTCAAGGACGCGATCAAACTCTCGTGGCAGTTTTCGAAGCGCTGGTCACTGGTCAGCCGTTTCGGCACCGATGAAAGCACGCTGGATGCCACCTATACCGTGCGCTTCGATTCGCTATGGGGTGATAAACAATAGCATGCGCAGGGTGTTGACCGGGCCTGCGATACCGCACAGCTGCGGCGCTCAAGCGCTGCTACCGCTGCAGTTGGAGGCGTGTGTGGGCTGACCTGCGGGCTCCTGGCTGGGGGTAGCGCCTCACTGGTTCTGCGTTTGGTACTGCTTGCGTTTTGCGCCTCAACGGCCGTAACTTGCCGGCTACGTTCCACCAGGTTTTGTTAGGGGCGCCAAGCCCGTGACGTGCCCGGTCGGTAGTACGTGCGTTCAGCTGGGCGCTTGGCCGGTACAGCTAGAGCGCGCGTGCCAGCACCCAAGCTTCCACATGTGCAGCACCGGCTTTTTTCAGTGCGCGTGCCGCTGCATCCAGGCTGGCTCCACTCGTCATTACATCATCCACCAGCGCAATGCGCAGGCCGCCGGCATCGGGCCTGGCGGTAAACGCGCCGCGCAGGTTCTTTTGCCGCGCCGCCAGCGTCAGCCGTGCTTGGTGTTCGGTATCGCGGTTGCGTAGCAGCAAGTCGTGGCGTAATGGCAGGTGGAACGCACGTGCCAGCGGCACGGCGATCTCGGTCGCCTGGTTGTAGCCGCGCTCTTTCAGCCGGTTGGGATGCAATGGCAATGGTACGATGGCGTCCACGGCGGGCGATACCGGCAAACGGTGCAGCAATACATCCGCCAGCAAGGGCAACACATGCCAGCGCCCGCCAAATTTGGCGGCGGGGATCAGTTGCCGGGCAACGCCGGCATAGCTGAGCGCGGCAAAGCTTGCATCGAATGCCGGCGGTGCCGCCAGACAGCCACCACACAAGCCGCCATCGCGCGTAGGCAATGCGCAGCGCGGGCACAGCGCCGCCGGCAATTTGGGCAGGTCGGCATCACAACCCGCGCACAGGCCGCGTTTGCACAGGCAGCCGCACAGCAGGCAACTGGCCGGCAATGCCAGCGTGCGGGTGGCGACGTTGCGCCAGTGTTGTAACTTGTTCAGAAAATTCATTTTTGAATTTGACAACTGTGCATGCTCGTCGGGACAATCGGTTCATTACTGTTTAGACCAGATCACGCCGGATGAATGCACCGCACACCATCGAACTGAAACGCCGCCAGCCCCATGCTGAAACGCATAACTGGACTGTCGAGGCGGTAGCCGGGCTGTTTGCGCTGCCGTTCAACGATCTGCTGTTCCGTGCGCAGCAAACGCACCGTGAACACTTCGATGCCAACAAGGTGCAGCTGTCCACGTTGCTGAGTGTGAAAACCGGCGGCTGCAGCGAGGATTGTGGCTACTGCCCGCAAGCGGCACGCTACCATACCGGCGTGGAAGCTGAACCGTTGATGAAGGCGGACGACGTACTGGAAGTTGCACGCATCGCCAAGGAAAACGGCGCCAGCCGCTTCTGCATGGGCGGCGCGTGGCGCAGCCCCAAGCAGCGCGATCTGGATGAACTCAAGAAGATGATTGCCGGCGTGAAGGCATTGGGGCTGGAAACCTGTGGCACCTTCGGCATGCTCAAGGAAGGCATGGCCGAACAGCTCAAGGATTCCGGCCTCGACTACTACAACCACAACCTCGATACCGCACCGGAAAAGTACGGCGATATCGTGTCCACCCGTGAATACGATGATCGCCTCGACACGCTGGGCAAGGTACGCAAGGCCGGCCTGCACGTGTGTACCGGTGGCATTGTCGGCATGGGCGAAACGCGCGAGCAGCGCGCTGGCCTGCTCAACCAGCTGGCCAACCTGGACCCACAGCCCGAATCCGTGCCGATCAACAATCTGGTGGCGGTAGAAGGCACGCCGCTGGCCGGTGCAGACCCGCTGGACTGGACCGAGTTCGTGCGCACCATCGCAGTGGCCCGCATCACCATGCCCAAGTCCTTCGTGCGCCTGTCTGCCGGCCGCCAGCAAATGCCGGAGGCGATGCAGGCTCTGTGCTTCATGGCGGGGGCCAATTCCATTTTCTATGGCGACAAGCTGCTGACCACCGGCAACCCGGATGTTACGCGCGATCAGGCGCTGTTCCGCAAACTGGATATCCAGCCGCTGTAATCCCGACCAGCCCGGCAACTGCCGGGTTTTTCATGCTCCCATGGCTGACAAGAAGATGACGGAGCAGCTGTGCTTGATGTATGTTCTGCTGCACATCCAGCCAAAACCCAGCCAGGAGCGCAGTGATGATCGACCATACCGGCGTAGCAGTCAGCGATTTCGCGCGTAGCAAAGCCTTTTATACCCAGGCGCTGGCACCACTGGGCTACGCATTGCTGGCTGAGTTTCCCGCTGCAGTTACCGGCAGTGTGGATGTCGCCGGTTTTGGCGAGCCGCCCAAGCCGGATTTCTGGATCCACCGCGGCACCCCCAACAACCCGCCCATCCACGTGGCAATCCGCGCTGGCAGCCGTGCGCAAGTGGATGCGTTTCATCAGGCCGCGCTGGCTGCAGGCGGCCGCGACAATGGCAAGCCGGGCATCCGCGCGCACTACCACCCCGATTACTACGGCGCCTACGTGCTGGATCCGGATGGCCATAATATCGAAGCGGTCTGCCATGACCCTGCCTGAGCGCCAGCCAGCCACCGCTCAACCACGCCTTTACCGGAATTGCTGATTTGACCTGTCGTTCCATCCTGCTGTTGCTGGCCAGTTTGCTGCTGGCCGCCTGTGCCACCGAGATGAAGCAAGCCGACCCCGCAACCGCGCAAGCCGCCAGCGTGGCATTCCAGAACAGCAGCCTCAGCCCCAAGAACGGCGGCAAGCTGATCGGGCAGGGCGAGCTGCTGCCCGGCGACATCATTCTTTCTGCCACTGATGGCATCACCTCGGCCGGTATCCGCCTGTTCACGCTGGCGCCAGTCAGCCACGCCGCGCTGTATGTGGGCGATGACCTGATCGCCGAGGCAGTGGGCGAGGGCGTGCGGCTGCGCGCTGTCAGCCAGGTACTGGAAGAAGAAGCCGTGGTGGTGGCGTTCCGCCGCAGCGATCTGACCGTGGCACAGGCAGCGGAAATCCGCCACTTTGCCGAGGCGCAGGTCGGCCGCCAATACAACTATGTGGGCGTGATGCTGCACGCGCCATTCTCGATCGAACGGCGCATCTGCGATTTGCCGCTGATGCCGGCCGTCACGCGCGATGCCTGCATGCGTGGCATCGCCACCATCCAACTGGGCACGCCGGACAACGACCGCTTTTTCTGCTCGCAATTCGTGATCGAAGCCTACCGCGTGGCCGGCCTGCCGATTACCGACGTCAACCCGCGCTGGGTCAGCCCGGCCGATATCCTGCACATGCGCGAAGACGACGTGCCATCGATCAAGATTCACCAGCCCCTCGTTTACGTGGGCCACCTCAAATTCCAGGCGTCACCTGCCGCTGCACTGGCAAGGCGCTGATCCACCCACAGGGAGTTCCCATGCTCGATGCTGCACTAGCTGCTGCGCATTACCTGGCCATTTTGCTGCTGGTCACCTTTCTTGCCATCGAAACCGTACTGATCAAGCGCGAGTGGATGCCACTGGCCGCCACCCGTTTGGCCCGCTACGACGCGCTGTACGCATTGATGGCCGTGCTGGTGCTGGGTACCGGTTTGCTGCGGGTGTTTTATGGCATCAAGGGCTCGGCATTCTATGTGCACAACCCGGTATTCCACGCCAAGGTGACCCTGTTCGTGGTGATCGGCCTGCTGTCCGCTTGGCCCACCACGCGTTTCCTGGCCTGGAAAAAAGCCGCTGCCGCTGATCCCGCATTCATTCCTGCAGACAAGGAACTGAAGACGGTACGCCGCCTGGTGATGATCGAAGTACACCTGCTGGCGCTGATTCCGGTGCTGGCTGCCTGTATGGCGCGGGGGATTGGCTTGCCGGGGTGATGGTTTGCTGCGCTTGTACGATCAGGTGATGACTGCTTGCCTGCAGGCATTATCCGGTAGCGGGATCAATAAACATCGGGGGCGCAAAAGCGCCCCCGATGTTTATTGACGGTTGCAGCGGCAGCCGCTGCAATCCTGACTTATGCCGTAGGCATTTCCCCGCCCAGCGCCTCGATCAGCACCGGCACGAACAGGCGCAATTCGCCCACGGTCAGCGCAAAGCTGCCCTCGAACAATGCCTGCTGATCCTGGCCATCGGCGTCTTTCAGCTGGTCCTGCAGCACGTCCAGCATGGTCAGGCGTTTGATTTCCAGTTTTTCGGTCAGTTGGAACGCCAGTTTGTCTTCCCAGGACAGCGCCAGCTTGGCTACCAGTTTGCCAGTCTCCAGATGATGCAGCACTTCCGGAGTATCCAGCGCCTGACGGGTCAGGCGGGCGATGGCGCCGCCATCACCCGGCTCGCGCAGCTCGGCATCCTGGCCCAGGTCGAACACGCCTTCGGCCGGGTTTTCCAGCCACAGCGTCATGGCGGTCTGCGGTGTGGTCTGGGTATTGATCAGGCGCGTGGGCAGGCTGCCCAGCGTTTCGCGCAGGATGGACAACAGTTGCTCGGCCTTGGCGGAGCTGGCGCTCTCCACCAGCACCAGGCCGGCTTGCAGGTCGATCAGCGCGCGCTGGCTGCGCGAGCGGCTGAACGCCTTGGGAATCAGCTCCTCGGTGACGCGCTCCTTGATGTCTTTCGCTTCCTTGCGGCCAACGCGGCGGTTTTCTTCGGCCTCGATCCTGGCGATGCGCTCGTCCACTTCTTCCTTGATCACCGGGCCGGGCAGGATTTTTTCTTCGGTCTTGAGCGTGACCAGCACGGCATCCTGGCTGGCAAACACCATCAGGTCCGGCGCGAAGCGCGCAGGGGGTACCCAGCCCTGGCTGAACAGGTCGTGCGTGCCGCACGGCAGCCACGGCCGCTTGGCCAGCGCTTCTGCAATGGTTTCGGCCTTCAGGGCGTGATCGGGGGAAAGGCGGTAAAGCTGGAGATTGCGGAACCAGAGCATGGGGATTTCCTGATTGGAGCAGTGTACGGCAGGGCGAAGGATTCTACCGGGGTGCCCTGCGGTTGCCTATGTTGTTGTTTGTAAGGTTTAAACTTACGTTATTGCTTGCGCGATATCGCGTACTAGACGAACATCAGCATTTGTTGATTATCCAGCAATGCCGCTCGCGCCAGCTACGCTAGAACGGTAATGCACAGTAATGAGGGAAGGCGCACCCATGCGTATCCAGACCAAACTTTATCTTTTTGCCGGTATTGCACTCGGCCTGTTGTTGATTACCGCCTTCTTTGGCTGGTTGGGCGTGCGCAACGGCGAGACCGCAGTCGAGCAGATTGCCGATGAAGCATTGCCATCGGTACTGAACCTGCAAACATTGGGCGAAGCCCAGCAGGCGATCCGCGCGCAAGAGCTGATCGTGCTGGCCATCGCGCGGATGGAAAGCCCGGGTGAGGCGCTCAAAAAGCAACTGGCCATCAAGCAGCAGGTATGGGCACACGCGGAGGAAAGCTTCCAGCGTTACCAGAAACTGAACAAGGCCGACGAAGAGGCCGCGCTGTGGAAAACCTTCGAAGGCCAGTGGAAGGCATGGAAGGATGCCGATGCCGGCCTGTCGGACAACCAGAACAAGATTGCCGATGGCATGGTTACGCTCGATACCTATCAGGTGGCGTACCAGCAATCGGAAAGCCTGTTTGAAACCGCCGCAACCACCTTGCGCTCGCTGATCGCCTTCAACCAGAAGGAAGCCGAGCGCATCACCGCCGATACCCGCAGCGCCAATACCAAGGTCAAGGGGGGGCTGGCGACGGCAACGCTGATTGCGCTGGTGGCACTGTCGGCCACTGCGGTGCTGATCATCCGCATGGTGATGAGCCAGATCCAGGGCATGGTGGGCGCGATCGAAACCGTGCAGCGCAGTCTGGATCTGTCCACACGGGCTCCGGTGGCCGGGCGTGATGAACTCTCCAATGCCGCGCGGCTGCTCAACGGCCTGTTCGATACGCTGCAAAGCAGCTTGCGCACCGTGGCGCAGCGCAGCCGCGAAGTGCAGGCCGAGGCGGGCACCGTGGCGCAAAGCAGCCGGCAGATTGCCGATGGCACCAACCGGCAGAGCGAATCGACTTCCGCCATGGCTGCCGCAGTCGAAGAGCTGTACACCAGCATCGAGAGCCTGTCCAACAGCTCGCAACAGGTGCTGGAAACTGCGCGCACCGCCGAGCAACTGGCCGGGCAGAGTGATCGCCAACTGGGGCAGGCTGCCAATGAAATCGGCAAGATGGTCGATACCATCCAGGAATCCGTGGCGGATGTATCCAAGCTGGCCGGGCAGGCGGAAGAAATTGGCCGCATCGTGGGCGTGATCAAGGCGATTGCCGATCAGACCAACCTGCTGGCGCTGAACGCCGCGATCGAAGCGGCGCGTGCCGGCGAGCAGGGCCGCGGCTTTGCCGTGGTGGCCGATGAAGTGCGCAAGCTGGCCGAGCATACCGGCCGCTCCACTGCCGAAATTACCGTCACCATCGAGGCCATCCAGCAGCAAACGCGGCTGGCGGCCAGCAAGCTGCTCAACGGTGAAACGCTGGTCAAATCCGGCGTGGCGCTGGTGCATGGCTTGGTGGAGCCGGTGCGCCAGCTGCACGATGGCGCCGCCCATACCCGCAACGAGCTCAATGTGCTGATCGAAGCGCTGGGCGAGCAGACGTCCGCCGCACAGCACATCGGCCTGCACGTGGAGAAGGTGTCCAACTTTGCCGGGCAGAACAGCCAGGAAGCGCTCAACTCGGCCGGCTCTGCCGGCAAGCTGCGCGATATCGTGGCTGGCCTGGATACGGAAATCGCCCGCTTCCGCGTGTAACGCCTCCGGCCTGATGACGGATGGGTTACAGATACGGAACTTTGCAACTGCAGATTTGCCAATGAGAACGGTTCCCATTTTTGCTAAAATGGGACCAGACACTCATGAACGCTATCTGGAGCTTTGCTGTGAAAAAGAACGCCGTGCTGGCTGCGATTCTGACTGCGTGTGCTGCGCTGGCCGCGCAGGCCGAAACCGTCACCGTGTATTCCTCGCGCAACGAACAACTGATCAAGCCGCTGTTTGATGCCTATACCAAGGAAACCGGCGTCGAAATCCGCGTGCTCACCGGTCAGGACGGCCCGCTGCTGGAGCGCCTGAAAGCCGAGGGCGCCAATACCCCTGCCGACATGCTGATCACGGTCGACGCCGGCAATCTGTGGCGCGCTACCAGCCTGGGCATCCTCAAGGCCACGCAATCGAAAGCGATTGAAGAGCATATCCCCGTGCACCTGCGAGATCCGGAGGGCCATTGGTATGGCTTGTCGGTCCGTGCCCGTACCATCTTCTACAGCCCGGCCCGCGTAAAGCCGGCTGATCTCTCTACCTATGAAGATCTGGCAGACCCCAGGTGGAAGGGCCGGCTGTGCCTGCGCACGTCCAAGTCGGTGTACAACCAATCTCTGGTGGGCATGATGATCGCGCAGTACGGCGAAGCCAAAACCGAGAAAATGGTGCGCGGCTGGGTGGCCAACCTCGCCACCAACCCGTTCCCGGACGACACCAAGATGCTGGAAGCACTGGCTGCCGGCCAGTGCGACGTAGCGGTTGCCAACAGCTACTATTTTGGCCGCCTGGTTGCCGCCAAGCCGGATTTCCCGGTCAAGCTGTTCTGGGCCAACCAGAATGCCGAAGGCACGCATGTCAACGTATCCGGTGCGGGCGTAACGCGCTATGCCAGGAACGAGAAGGGCGCACTCAAGCTGATCGAATGGCTGGCATCGGACAAGGCGCAGAAGATGTACGCCGACAAGGATATGGAGTTCCCCGCCAACCCCAAGATCAAGCCCAATGATGTGGTGCTGGGCTGGGGTACGTTCCGCCCGAACGTGATCAACGTCTCCAAGGCGGGCGAGCTGCAGGGCAAGGCGGTGCAGTTGATGGACCGCGCCGGCTATAAATAAGCCCGTTGCATTGCCGGCCGGCTGTGCTTTGTTGGCAAGCGCAAAGCATGACAGCCGGGTGTGTTTCGCCTAAGGTGGTTCACCGTTGATCTGAACCGGAGGCCATGCAGTGGACCCACGTGCTGTGCTGGAAACCTGGCGTAGCCAGCGCGCCCTGGACGATGCCGGCTATCGTTGGGCGCTGCAGCAGCTGGGCATCTTGCCGGATCTTGCGCGCTGGCGGGGCCAGATCGAACGGTTGCTGCTGGTATGCGGGATGCTGTGCGTGGCTGTCGGCGCGATCTCGCTGCTGACCGCGTTCGACTGGCATGCCTGGCCACGCCTTGCCGTGCTAGGGCTGGTACAAGCCATCTGGCTGGCGCTGCTGGCCGTGGCGTGGCTGAGCTGGGGGCGCAGGCCCGAATCCCGATCCGCGCGCTGGGGGCTGTTTGCCATTGCCGTGATGGCGGGCCTCTGGCTGGGTGTGGTGGATACCGCTTATCCCTCCGGCATGGATGGCTGGCAATTCCTGCTGCTGTGGGCCGCGCTGGCGCTGCCTTGGGCCGTGCTGGCAAGGTGGATGCCGCTGTGGGTGTTCTGGGGCCTGCTGATGGCTTGGGCGCTGAAAGAGCTGCCCGGACAGCTGCGCATGCCGGGTGGCGTGCTGGTGGAGCCGTATGCATGGGTCAACCTGCCCATGCTGGCCTTCCTGCTGCTGTCACAGGGCGTGGTGGAATGGTTGCTGCGCGGCAGACAACAATGGGCGCAGCGCATCCTGCCCAGGCTACTGGGTGCGCTGCTGGCGGTGATGCTGACCTTCGGCCTATGCATGGCCATACTCGAAGCCCCGTCAATCGGCACAGACCATTTCATCAGCGGTGTTGCAGTTGGCGTGCTGTGGCTGATCTGGGCTGCGGCAAGCCTGTTTGCTTATTACCGGCGGCAAGAGCTGTTCTTGCTGGCGCTACCGCTGTTTGCCGCCTGGGCGGTCGGCATCACGCTGGCGTGCAAGGCTGGCCGTCTTGAGCTGATCCTGTCGCTGCTGGCCGTGCTCGCCGTGTTTGGCCTGTCTGCCATCAGCTGGTGGCTCAACCGCCTGAACCGGCGCTGGTCCGCCAATCCCGTCAGCACTGCAGGTGCCGCCATGATGACTCCGGAAACACAGGAGCAGCGATGACAACCCCGACGCGTTTTGATGAGGTCGTTGCCGCGTTGCGCGCATCCGGGCAACTCGCGGCCGATGCCGTGTTGCCAGTGCAGGAAGACAGCATGCCGTGGCCGGTACTGGTGCTGCAGGCGGTGGCGGCATGGGTGGCCGCCGCGCTGCTGACCATTGCCGTGGTGGTGGCCGCCGGTATCAGCGGCAGCAACGTGCTCTACATTGCTTGCGGTGTGGTGCTGCTGTTGGGCGCAGGTGGGCTGCTGCGAACCAGCAAGGTCTATTTCCTCACGCAGATTGCCATCCCCACGGTGATTGCCGGCGCTGCGCTGGTGATCGCCGGTGTTGATCCCGGTTCCAGCACCACGATCTGGATGTTCGGTTTTGCGGCGCTGCTGTTCGCGGTGTTCCCCAACGTGCTGCTGCGTTTCATTGCCGCCGTTACGCTGCTGGCCGTGCTGTGGTACTGGCTGACGCCAGGCCCGTTTTTTGCGCCATACAGCACTGACGTACCAGCGCCAACCAGCGGCATGGCCTGGCGTTTTGCCGCCGGTGCAGCGCGGGATACGGTGTATGGCCTGGCACTGTGGTGGCTGTGGGTACGCCCGGTCGGTGCTGATTCGCCGTGGCTACCGGTACGGCATGCGCTGCTGGTGGTGGCCTTGCTGGCTATCGGTGGGTGGGCGGATTTGTTCATCGGCAGGCCCGGCGGCGCAGACCCCTATTGGGGCATGGGCTGGCAGCAGCCGGTGGTGATATGGGCATTGCGTTTGCTGGGGCTGTTGCCGCTGCTGGTGGCGGTGGTGCATGACGTGCGGCGCAACCCCGGCCTGCACCGGTGGCTGACGCCGCTGGCCATCCTGCTGCCCTTCTGCGCGCTGGCGCCGGGCGTGGCGCTGGCCGGCCTGCTGGTCTGGCTGGGGTTGGGTGAAGGACGCAAGGTGCTGCTCTGGCTGGGCGTGGCTGCCGGCGTGTTCGGCTTTGCCGATTTTTATGGTCGTTTCCCTGTGCCGCTACCAGACAAAGGCCTGCTGTTGCTGGCCATCGGCTTGTTGCTGGTGGGCAACTGGGCATGGCTGCGCAGGCGGCCCGCATGAAGGCTGGCAGAAAAACCACTTTCATCGTTGCCGCGCTTGCCACCCTGTTGCTGCTCAATGCGCCGGTCTGGCGGGCCGAGCAGACGCTGGCGCACGGCCGGCGCGTACTGCTGGCGCTGCAGCCAGTCGCGGCTGATTCATTGCAGCGTGGCAGCGTCATGCTGCTCGATTACCCGTTGCAGGCGCAGATCAGTGCTGCCATGGGCATTCCTGAAGCCGAGCGTGGCTATGGCCACAGCAATGCCTTGCAGGCAGTAGAGGGCGATGTGCTGCATGCGATGGTGGTGCTGGATCAGCATGATGTCGCGCACCTTAGCCGCGTGGGCAGGGTGGGGGTATTACCGCGTGCCGGGGAAATCCCGATCAGGGTAAAATGGTGGTCCGACACAGCAGCGTTGCCCAGCCGGTCATATCCATTGCCGGATGAAGACCGTGGCCGTTTTACCAGTGCACGCTATGCCGACTACCGCGTGGCGGACGATGGCACCGCGCTGCTGGCCGGCTTGCTGGATGCAGCGCGCAGGCCGATTGATCCACCGGATCGCCAGTAAGCGGCCGTACGCTGCCCCGCGCCGCTGGCGTAACCCCGGATACCTCCTTCTCCAACAATTCCCAATCCAGTCCACGCCCCTGAATGAATGAAGCACCGCTAGTGCCCCCAGCCCCCATCCGTATCACCGCCAGTAACCCGGCACCACGCGCGCCTGCTGGCAGCCGGCCAGTGCAATGGTTCAGCCGCGGCATGCTGTATGCGCTGCCGGTGGTGTTGCTGACGGTGATTCCGCTGATGGTGGTGCTGGCCGGCTTGTTCTCGCCGCAGCCGGAAATCTGGGCGCACCTGGGCGAATACGTGTTGCCCGGCGTGCTGAAAAACACTGCCATCCTGGTGCTGGGCGTGGGGCTGGGCGTGCTGCTGCTGGGCGTATCGCTGGCCTGGCTGACTGCGGTGTGCGATTTCCCCGGTCGGCGCGTGTTTGCCTGGGCGCTGATGCTGCCGCTGGCGATACCCGCGTATGTGCTGGCGTTCGTGCAGGTGGGTATTTTCGAGTTTACCGGCCCGTTGCAGAGCTGGTTGCGTGCCAGCTATGGCGACAGCCGCTGGGTGCCGGAAATCCGCTCCGCCTGGGGCGTGGTGCTGGTGCTGTCGCTGGCCTTCTATCCCTATGTGTACCTGCTGGCGCGCAACGCATTCGCCACGCAGGGCATGCGCGCGATCGAGGCCGCGCAAACGCTGGGCTACACGCGCTGGCAGGCGTTCTGGAAAGTGGCGCTGCCGATGGCGCGGCCCTGGATCGCCGGCGGGCTGTCGCTGGCGCTGATGGAAGTCCTGGCCGACTTCGGTGCGGTGTCCATCTTCAATTTCGATACCTTCACCACCGCCATCTACAAGGCGTGGTATTCATTGTTCAACCTGACCGCTGCATCGCAGTTGGCTGCATTGCTGGTGTTGCTGGTGCTGGTGCTGGTGGCGGTGGAGCAGCGCTCGCGCGGGGCGCGCGCGTACCAGGTCAAGAGCAGCCATGCCGAGCGCATCGTGCTGCGCGGCCGCAGCCGCTGGCTGGCCAGCGGCCTGTGCCTGCTGGTGTTCGTGCTGGCTTTCGCGCTGCCGGTGCTGCAACTGGTGATCTGGAGCGCTCGCGTATGGGCGGCAGATTTCGATGAACGCTATATCGGTTTCATCGGCCGCTCATTGCTCTTGGCCGCCATGGCTGCGCTGCTGGTCACCACGCTGGGTTTGCTGCTGGCCGTGACGCGCCGCCGCTACCCGGATGCCGGCACGCAGTGGCTGGCACGCGTGGCTACGCTGGGCTACGCAGTGCCGGGTACCGTGCTGTCGGTAGGCGTATTCATCCCGATTGCCTGGCTCGATAACGTGTTGCTGGCCTGGCTGGCGCCATTGGGTTACCACGACATTGCCATCTTCAAAGGCACGGTGGCGGTGCTGCTGCTGGCACTGGCCGCACGCTTCTTTGCGGTGGCGTTCCAGCCGATAGACAGTGGCCTGCAGCGCATCAGCCGCAGCCAGGAAGAAGCGGCGCGCTCGCTGGGGCTGACCTCGCGGGCGGTGATCTGGCGCCTGCACCTGCCGCTGCTCAAAAGCAGCCTGCTGTCGGCCGCGCTGCTGGTGTTCGTCGATGTGATGAAGGAAATGCCCATCACCTTGCTCACCCGGCCGTTTGGCTGGGATACGCTGGCGATCCGCGTATTTGAAATGACCTCCGAGGGCATGTGGGACCGCGCCGCATTGCCCAGCCTGATTATCGTATTGGCCGGCCTGCTGCCGGTGCTGTTGCTGATCCGCCAGAGTGAAAACCATGCCTGAATCCATCCCCATGCTGGCGCTGGACCAGATTTCGCTGCGCTACGGCGCGCACACCGTGGTCGAAGCGCTGTCGCTGCAACTGGCCGAAGGCGAAATCGGCTGCCTGCTCGGCCATTCCGGTTGCGGCAAGACCACGGTGCTGCGTGCCATTGCCGGCTTCGAGGCATTGACAGGCGGCAGCCTGCAGATTGCCGGTGCGCCGGTTGCCGGCAACGGCATTCACCTGCCGCCGGAGCAACGCCGCATCGGTATGGTGTTCCAGGATTACGCGCTGTTTCCGCACCTCACCGTGGCCGGCAATATCGGCTTTGGCCTCGGCAAGGCAGCCAACGCCGCGCAACGCGTGGACGAGCTGCTCGATCTGGTCGGCCTTGCTGGCCAGGGCCAACGCTACCCGCACCAGTTGTCCGGCGGTCAGCAGCAGCGCGTGGCGCTGGCACGCGCGCTGGCGCCGCAACCGCGCCTGCTGTTGCTGGATGAACCGTTCTCCAACCTGGATGTGGAACTGCGCGAGCGGCTGGCGCAGGACGTGCGCACCATCCTCAAGGCGGCAGGTACCACGGCGGTGCTGGTCACGCACGATCAGCGCGAAGCATTCGCGGTGGCAGACAAGGTGGGCGTGATGCTGAGCGGCGCCATCCGCCAGTGGGCCACGCCGTACGATCTTTACCACCAGCCGGCGGATCGCTACGTGGCGGATTTCATTGGCGAAGGCGTGTTGCTGCCCGGCACGGTGACTGGCCCGGCGTGCATCGACTTCGAGCTGGGGCAGATCTGCCGCACGGTGCCGCTGGCCTGCAATGGCGGCGGCAAGGTCGATGTGCTGATCCGCCCGGACGATATCCAGCACGACGATGCCAGTGATTTCAAGGCCACGGTGCTCAACCGTGCGTTCCGCGGTGCGGAGTTTTTGTACACGCTGGGCCTGCCTTCCGGCGCGCGCGTGTTGTCCCTGGTGCCCAGCCATCACGATCACCAGATCGGCGAAGCCATCGGTATCCGGCTGGAGCTGGATCACCTGATCGCCTTTCCGGCCAGCACGTAACGCACCTTCTGCTGCGGTGCAGCCCGCTTGCATGCAGAATGGCGTATTCCAACCGCATGGAGTGGCGCGCAATGCAATCGCGCAACGGTAGCCTGCTGCGCGCACGTGATGGTCACGAAGCGCGCGTTTCCTTTGTCGAGCTGTTTTTCGACCTGATCTACGTGTTTGCGGTCACCCAGCTCTCGCATCATCTGCTGGCAGACCTGACCTTGCCGGGCGCTCTGCAAACGCTGGTGCTGTGGTTTGCCGTGTGGCTGGGCTGGCAATACACCTGCTGGGTAACCAACTGGTTCGATCCGGATACCTTGCCGATCCGCGTGATGCTGTTTGCCATCATGTTGCTGGGCCTGCTGCTGGCCGCAGCGCTACCGCAGGCATTTGCCGAACGCGGGCTGATCTTTGCCTGCTGCTACGTGGCGATACAGGTGGGGCGTAGCCTGTTCGTGCTTTGGCACCTGGGACGTGGTCATGCGCTCAGCGCAAATTTCCAGCGCATCCTGTGCTGGTTGCTGATCTCGGCAGTGTTCTGGATTGCCGGCGGGCTGGTGCACGATATGTCGTTGCGCCTGGCGTTATGGGCACTGGCCGTGGCGTGCGAATACCTGTCGCCGATGACCGGTTTCCGGCTGCCCGGCCTCGGGCGCTCGCGCACCGAAGACTGGACCATCGAAGGCGGCCATCTGGCCGAGCGTTGCCAGCTGTTCGTGATCGTGGCGCTGGGCGAATCCATCCTGATCACCGGCAGCACGCTGGGGCATCACGCGCATTGGGATGCACCGCTGCTGATCGCCTTCCTGGTGGCGTTCATCGGCAGCCTGGCCATGTGGTGGGTGTATTTCGATACCAGCAGCAAGGACGGCAGCGAGGCCATCGTGCACGCGAAGGATGCCGGCCGCATCGGTGCTGCATTCCATTACGTGCACGTGATCCTGATCGGCGGGGTGATCGTGTCTGCAGTGGCCAACGAGCTGGTGATCGCGCACCCGGACGGGCATATCGCCACGCCGGAGCTGGCCGCGCTGATTGGCGGGCCGGCGGTCTACCTGCTGGGCAATGCACTGTACAAGAAAGTGGTTTATGGCCGTTTTCCGCTGTCGCATCTGGCCGGGCTGCTTGCACTGGCGGTGCTGGTGCCGCTCTCTTACCTGACTGACCGGCTGATGGTGGGCGGGTTGACCACGGTGCTGCTGGTGGGGGTGGCCGCGTGGGAAGCCTGCTCGCGGCGTGCCGTGCCCCGCGAGGCCCATGGACAGCACTGAGGGGCACCGGGTTGCGGGGGCGGGCAGGGCACCAGCCAGCTCCCGCCCAACCGGCTAGATGACGTAATCGGGCGCCTGCGGCTGACCAAGTGCGTTGTAGGCATCGTTGGCGCTGAGGAAGAGCTCGCCATCGAGTGCGGCCAGCACGCCGCCACGTTCCAGTTGTTCGCGTACCAGTGCCTTCACTTCCGCCAGATGGATGCGGATATGCCGCTCGCGCAGCGTCTGCTGCAGGCGGATCAGCCAGTCGGCACCGCTGTAGTCGACATCGTTCACCGCGGACAGCACCAGTACCAGTTCGTGCGCACCGGCGTGGCGTGCCAGCAGGTCGCTGAGCGCGCATTCCACATGGCGCGTGTTGCCAAAGTACAGTTGCTCGTCGATGCGCACCAGCACGATTTCCGTCTGCGTTTCCACCGCATAGCGCGCCACATTGCGGAAGTGCTCCGTTCCCGGTAGCCGGCCCACTTCCACCACCTGCGGACGGCTGGTGCGATAGATGAACAGCGCCAGTGACAGGACCACGCCCACTGCCACGCCTTCCACCGCACCCAGCGTGACGGTGGCCAGCAGCGTGGCCAGCAACGCGATGCCATCGCGGCGGCCAAATCGCCAGGTGCTGAGCAGCATGCGCCAGTCGATCAACCGCGCTGCGGCAATGATGATGGTGGCCGCCAGCGCGGCCTTGGGCAGCAGCGCCAGCCAGTCGCCCAGCCACAAGGTGGCCAGCACGATCCAGCCGGCGGTAAACACGCCTGCCAGCGGTGTTCGTGCACCGGCCTGCGCATTCACCGCGGTGCGGGAGAACCCCCCGCTGACCGGCAGCCCGCCCACGCAGGCCGCCGCCACGTTACTGGCGCCCAGCGCCACCAGCTCCTGATCCGGGTTGATGGTTTCGCGCCGCTGCAGTGCCAGTGTTTGTGCAATGGTGATGCTCTGCAGAAAGCCCACCAGGCCGATCAGCAACGCAGGCACGAACAGCGTGCGTGCCAGGCCAGCATCCAGCGCCGGCCAGTGCCAGTTGGCAAAGTCTGCCGGCAGATGCCCCAGGGTAGCGATATGCCCATGCTGCGCAGCCCACAGTGCCAGTGCAATCAGCACCAGCAAGGGCAGTATCCGCCCGGCCAGCAGTGCTTGCGTGGGCGAGCGCAGCCAGCGGCTGACGCCTTCGCCGGCCAGCGCCAGCAATGCCAGCGCGCACAAGCCAAACGCGGTGGAATCGGCCAGCAGTGGCTGCAGCTGCCCGGCGGCTATCAGCAGCGCAGTGCCACTGGTAAAGCCCGATACCACCGGTTGCGACAGGAAATAAGTGAGAAAACCCAGCCGCAGCACACCGAAGCCCAGCAGCAGCATGCCGGACAGCAACGCCAGCGCCGCAGCGGCCGCCAACGGCGGTATGCCACCCGCCACCAGTGGCGCCAGCGCGCTGGCGGTCATCAATGAGGTCAGCGCCATCGGCCCTACCGATTGCGTCATGCTGCTGCCCAGTACCGCGTACACCAGCAGGGGCAGGGTGCTGGCGTACAGGCCCGCCTGCGGTGGCAGGCCGGCAATCAATGCGTACGCCATGCTTTGCGGGATCAGCAGGATGGCGACGATCACACTGGCGCCCAGATCGGCCAGCAGCGTTTTGAGCGTGTAGCGGGGTAGCCAGCGCAGCATGGGCAGCCAGCGTTGCAGCAACATGCGGTGATCCGGTGAGGGCGTCGGGGCGTTCACGGGCGCATCCATCAGCGTTGCAGCATGCGATGGATGACCATGCCGGCCAGCATGGCCAGCAGGAATGGCAACACGGTCAGCTCCCCCAGCGCAGCGGCAACCACCGCCGGGCCGGGGCAGATGCCGGCCAGCCCCCAGCCCGCGCCGAATGCCAGGCTGCCCAGGATCAGTTTGCGGTCGATGATGGTGGCGCTGGGCAAGGCCATGGCTTCCCCCGTCAGCAGGGTGCTGCGCCGGCGGCGCGCCAGCCAGAACAGCGGCGTAGCCACCGCAATGGCTGCGGCCATCACCAGCGCCAGGCTCGGATCCCATTGGCCGGTGATGTCCAGAAAGCCCTGCACCTTGGCCGGGTTGACCATGCCGGAGATGATCAGGCCCAGCCCGAAAATCAACCCTGCCAGTAAAGCAATCAGATTGCGCATGGTGATGTCCTTATCCAGTGGCCAGCACATGGCGTAGCAGATAAACCGTGACGAAGCCCGCAGCCATGAAGCTGAGCACTGCCACCAGCGAGCGGGGCGACCAGCGCGCCAGCCCGCATACGCCGTGGCCGCTGGTGCAACCGCCTGCGTAGCGGGAGCCCACGCCAACCAGCAGCCCGGCAATGACGCTCCAGGCCGGGCTGGCTGCCAGCTGGAATATCGGTTGCGGCGCCCGCAGCAGGTAAAGCGGCGCGGCAAGCAACACGCCCAGCATGAATGCCCAGCGCCAGCGCTCGCCGGCCTGCACGCTGCTGCGCGCCAGCAGCCCGCCCACGATGCCGCTGATGCCGGCGATACGCCCGGCCAGCAGTGCAAGCAGCCCGGCTGCGGCGCCGATCAGCGCACCACCTGCCAGCGCAGACCATGGCGTGAAGCTGGCCCAGTCTATAACCATGTCATTGCTCCTTGTGGTGGCCCTGCACGACGGCGGGGGCAGCCGGCGCCGTGCAGTAAAGGTCGTACAGCACGCGCAGTACCGCCAGTACGTCGTGGCTGGCCAGCCGGTAGTAGATGCGCTTGCCTTCGCGCCGCGTATCCACCAGTTGCTCGTTGCGCAGCACGCCCAGTTGCTGGGAGAGCGTAGGCTGCAGTATGCCGGTGGCCGCTGCAAAATCGGCCACGCAGCGTTCGCCATCCACCATCTGGCACAGCAGCAGCAGGCGATCGGGATTGGCGAGCACCTTGAGTAGGGTGCTGGCACGGCCGGCGGATAAACGCAGCTGTTCAAGCTGGGCGGGTGAGAGCATGGCGGTGCATCGGGTTGGCTAGTGTTGAAATAATATATATTTATATATAATGTATGCAAGTAAATTGACCGGAGCCTGCATGCCCCACCTTTCCCAGCCACAGGTGCAGCCATTCTTCGATGCGCGCACCGGCACGTTCAGCTACGTGGTGTACGACCGCACAGGCGGCCATGCGGCCATCATCGATCCGGTGCTCGATTTCGATGCCAGATCGGCGCGTACCACGGCGCATGGCGCGCAGCAGCTCACCGCTTTCGTGCGTGAGCATGCGCTGCGGGTGAGCTGGATACTGGAAACCCACGCGCATGCCGATCATCTCTCCGCCGCGCAGTGGTTGCAGGGGGAGCTGGGCGGCAAGGTGGCGATCGGCAAACGCATTACCGAAGTGCAGCGCGTGTTCAAGGCGCTGTATGGCCTGGATGGCGGATTTGTGCCGGATGGCCGGCAGTTCGACGTGCTGTTCGATGATGAGGCGCTGTTTGCCATCGGCGATCTGCAGGCGCAGGTGCTGCCGGTGCCCGGTCATACGCCGGCCGACGTGGCCTACCTGATCGGCGATGCGCTTTTCGCTGGCGATACGCTGTTCCCGCCGGATGTGGGCAGTGCCCGCTGCGATTTCCCCGGTGGCGATGCCGGCACGTTGTACGATTCGGTGCAGACGCTCTATGCATTGCCGGGTGCCACGCGCTTTTTCGTCTGCCACGATTATCCTCCGCCAGCGCGGAGCGAAGTGCAGCCGCAAAGTAGTATTGCCGCGCAGAAAGCGGGCAATATCCACCTGGATGCATGTACCACGCGAGCCGGATTCGTGGCGATGCGCGAAGCGCGCGATGCCACGCTGGAGATGCCGGTCTTGATCCTGCCTGCGCTGCAGGTCAATATCTGTGCCGGCCGCCTGCCTGAACCCGCGGCAAACGGCACGCGTTATCTGAAAATCCCGCTGAATGCGGTTGGAAAGGAATCACCATGATCATTGCCTGCCCCCATTGCAACGCCGGAAACCGGCTGGAAGCACCACGGCTGAAAGAAGCGCCCAATTGCGGCGCCTGTCACGAGCCGCTGCTGTCCGGCAAACCGCTGATCGGCACCACCGAGAACGTGCCGGAAATCATCAAGCACGCCACCGTGCCGGTGGTGATCGATTTCTGGGCAACCTGGTGCGGCCCGTGCCAGGTGTTTGCACCGGCGTTTGCGTCGGCTGCCGAGTACTTTGGCAAGAAGGCCATATTCATCAAGGTCGATACCGATGCCGAGCAGGCATTGAGCGCGCAGTACCAGATCCGCAGTATTCCCACGCTGATCGCATTTGATCGCGGCCAGCAGGTCGAGCGCCTGAACGGCGCCATGTCGGCAGGGCAGTTCAAGGCGTGGGTGATGGGTTTTGTGGATTGATGGCTGGTTGCCATATCGGCTGATGCAGCAATGAAAAACGCCCGGTAAACCGGGCGTTTTCGTATTCTAGGCACGGCCAGTCAGGCATGGCCAGCAATCAACCTGCGCGCAGCTTGGCGGTCGGGCTGTTTTCCAGCCACTTGCGTACACGTGTGGCATCGCCGATGCGGGTGTATTTGCCGTTGGAATCGAGCAGGATCATCACCACCGGCGTGTCGTCGATGGTGGCCTGCATCACCAGGCAGCGGCCGGCTTCGTTGATGAAGCCGGTCTTGGAAATGCCGATCTGCCAGTCTTCGTCCTTCACCAGCGGATTGGTGTTACGGAAGATCAGCTCGCGCCCGGTGGCATTGGAGACGAAGCTGTATTCGCTCGACGTGGTGAAATGATGGATCTCCGGGTAGCCGTGCGCCGCCTTCACCATCAGCGCCAGATCACGCGGGGTGGAGACATTGTTGGGCGTGAGGCCGGTCGAATCATAGAAGCGCGAATTGCGCATGCCCAGCATGGCGGCTTTTTCGTTCATCTTGCGGATGAACAGGTCGCGGCCACCGGGGTAGGAGCGGGCCAGCGCGGCAGCGGCGCGGTTTTCCGACGACATCAGCGCCAGCAGCATCACTTCGGCGCGGGTGAGCGTGGTGCCCACGGTCAGGCGCGAGCTGGTGCCCTTCAGCGTATCGGTATCTTCATCGCTGATGGTGATCAGCTGATTCATCGGCAGGTGCGCATCCAGCGTCACCATCGCGGTCATCAGCTTGGTGATCGACGCGATGGGGGTGACGTTGTCGGCATTCTTTTCATAAATGACTTCGCCGCTGATTTCGTTGAGCACCAGCACGCCCGACGATTGCACGCCCGGGTGATCCAGCGTGCTTGGCAGTGTGGAGGTCTTGGCCACGCGCACGTTGTTGCGGGCACTGGCAATCGCGGTGCGCGCCACGGTGCTGCGCGGTTTGACCGCAGCTGCCTTGTTGCGGGTTACGTACGTGGTTCTGGCCTGCTGTTTGCCGGCCTTGGCGTTGCTTTTGGCAGTCGCCGTTTTCTTGCTGGCACTACTTGGGGATTTGGCTTGGGATTTGCTGGCAGCCTCGACTACACCAGGCAGCATCAGCGCCACGGCAGCAGTCAAAGTACATAGAAACAGAATCGGTCGGCGCATGATGAAAGCTCCTGGGTGCGCGCAAAGATCAAATTACCGTATGTGAATACGGGCTTGACCTTTATCAGATACTACTGATTCTATCGGAGCATTTTGAAAATGTCATGCAAAATCAAGTAGTACGGTGGCATTTGCAAAGTGCTTCTTTAAAAATTGCGCCAGCCTTTCGTCGACTGGTGGATTTTTTTACGTTGCAGTGCAACAATTTGGGTGCATGATTGACGTTTGTCTTGCCCGCATCCAAATCGATAATGGAGTTCCCGGTGTTGCCATCGACCTCGCTTGAAGCCCTTTTCCAGCAACTGAATGACGCCAATTCCCGTTGGTGGCAAAGCTGGGGACAACCCGTTCCGCCAGCTGCGCCAGCCACTGCCCCTTTCCTGCAAAGCCACGGCCTGCCTGCATCCTGGCTGGAAACGCATGCCGATTACTATCGCCAGCAACTTGATCTGTGGCTGGGCCTGATCGGCGCCAAACCGCTGGAACAGCAGATCGAACCGGAAAAAGGCGACCGCCGCTTCAATGCCCCCGAATGGGAACAACCGCTTTACGCTTATCTGAAACAGAGCTACCTGCTGAGCTCGCGCTGGTTGATGGATATGGTAGGCCAATCCCAGACCGATGAGACAGCACGCGAAAAGCTCGCGTATTTTACACGGCAATATCTGGACGCCATCAGCCCCACCAATTTTGCCATCACCAATCCGGAAGTATTGAAGCTTGCCATCGAATCCAAGGGCGAAAGCCTGCAGGAAGGCATGAAGAAGATGCTGGAGGACGTGCAGCGCGGCAGCATCACCATGACGGACGAAAGCCAGTTCGAAGTGGGCGCCAATCTTGCCGTTACGCCTGGCGCCGTGGTGTTCGAGAACGATCTGTTCCAGTTGCTGCAATATACGCCGAGCACTGCCAAGGTGTACGAAACCCCGCTGCTGATCGTGCCGCCTTGCGTGAACAAGTACTACATCATGGACTTGCAGCCGGATAACTCGATGGTGCGCTGGGTGGTCGGGCAGGGCCACACCACCTTCCTGGTATCGTGGAAATCCGTCGAACCCGAGCAAGGTCACCTGCAGTGGGATGATTACGTGCAAGATGGCGTGATCAAGGCTGCCGAAGTGGTGCGCGAGATCACCAAGCGCGAAAAGATGAACGTGCTGTCGTTCTGCATCGGCGGCGAGCTGGTATCCACGGCGATTCCGGTGATGCAGGCGCGCAATCTGGACTGGTTCGAATCGCTGACGCTGATGACGGTAATCATCGACCATACCGATCCGGGCGATATCAAGCACTTCATCGACTGGAGCATCATCCGCAAGCGCGAAGCGCAGCTGGCCGCGCAACCGGAAACCGGCGGCGTGGTATCGGGCAAGGAGCTGGCACGCACGTTTGCCGCGCTGCGCGCCAATGACCTGATCTGGAACTACGTGGTCAACAACTACCTGAAGGGCAAGACGCCGCCGCCATTCGACCTGCTGTACTGGAACAACGATTCGGCCAACCTGGCGCTGCCCATGCACACGTTCTTCCTGAAGAACATGTACCTGGAAAACAACCTGACCAAGCCGGGCAGCTTCAGCCTGTGCGGCGTGCCGATCGACCTGCGCCAGATCGAATTGCCCACCTATGTGTTTGCAGCGCGTGAAGATCACATCGTGCCGTGGCAGTCGGCCTATGGCACCACACGCATCTTCAAGGGCCCGCTGCGCTTCGTGCTGGGCGCTTCCGGCCACATTGCCGGCACCATCAACCCGGTAAGCACCAACAAGCGCAACTATTGGGTGAACGACAATCTGGCAGCCGAGCCCGCTGCATGGTTCGAGGGTGCCGAATCGCGTGCCGGCAGCTGGTGGCACGACTGGGCCGCCTGGCTGGTGCCGCACGCCGGCAAGGAAGTGGCCGCCAAAAAAACACTGGGCAGCGCCAAGTTCAAGCAGATCGAACCCGCGCCGGGCCGCTACGTGCGTGCTCGCCTGGGCTGATTGACCGGCAGGCGCCGCAGGTCGGCTGGTGCAAACCAATGCCTGCGTGCCTGCTCTCAACCGCAATGCTTGCAAAACCGGATTTGAAATTGCCGGCCGGCTCTTCTACAACGATCCGGCCAGCTCAATACCCTATCAATCAGGAAGAATCAGGAAGAACCTCATGACCGATATCGTCATCGTCGCCGCCCAACGTACTGCCCTCGGCAACTTCGGCGGCAGCCTGGCCAAAGTGGCCGCACCCGAGCTTGGCGCCATCGTGATCAAGGCGCTGCTGGAAAAAACCGGCCTGGCCGGTGACCAGATCAGCGAAGTCATCCTCGGCAACGTGTTGACCGCTGGCCTGGGCCAGAACCCTGCCCGCCAGGCACTGCGCCGCGCCGGTCTGCCCGATGCCGTGCCGGGCCTGACCATCAACCAGGTGTGCGGCTCCGGCCTGAAGGCGGTTGCCCTCGGCGTGCAGGCCATCTTGTCGGGAGAGAGCGATATCGTCATCGCCGGTGGTCAGGAAAACATGAGCGCCACCCCGCACCTGCTGCCGGGCTCGCGCGACGGTTTCCGCATGGGCAATACCCAGCTGATCGATTCCATGGTCTACGACGGCCTCACCGATGTGTACAACAACTACCACATGGGTGTCACCGCGGAGAATATCGCCAAGAAGCACAACATCAGCCGCACCGAGCAGGATGAACTGGCGCTGGCCAGCCAGCAGAAAGCCGCCGCCGCACAGGCAGCAGGGCGCTTTGCCGATGAAATCGTGCCGGTGACCATTCCGCAGAAGAAGGGCGATCCGGTGGTGTTCGAGCAGGACGAATTCATCAAGGCCAACGCCAGCATGGAAGGCCTCTCCAAGTTGCGCCCGGCTTTCGACAAGGAAGGCACCGTGACCGCAGGCAATGCATCGGGCCTGAACGACGGCGCTGCCGGCGTGTTGCTGATGACGCGTGAGCGTGCCGATGCACTGGGCCTCAAGCCGCTGGCGACGATCCGCGCTGCCGCTTCGGCGGGTGTGGACCCGGCACTGATGGGCTTGGGCCCCGTGCCGGCCACGCAGCGTGTGCTGGCCCGTGCCGGCTGGAAGCTCGATGACATCGACCTGATCGAGGCGAACGAAGCGTTCGCCGCACAGGCGCTGGGCGTGGCGCGTGAACTGAACTGGGACTGGAACCGCGTGAACGTGAACGGCGGCGCCATCGCGCTGGGCCACCCGATCGGCGCATCCGGCGCACGCGTGCTGGTGACGCTGCTGCACGAAATGCAGCGCCGCGATGCCAGGAAGGGTCTGGCAACGTTGTGCATTGGCGGTGGCATGGGTGTGGCGCTGGCTGTCGAGCGCTGATCTCGCCGGCCTGACCACTGTTGAAAAAGCAACGCCCTCCGCTGGAGGGCGTTGTTGTACCTGATACCTCGCCGCTGGGGGATGATTCAATCCCTGCGCTGGCGGGCCAGCCCGATCCGCGATGGTGCCCTGTTCCGGCGCCAGCCAGTATTCAAGCCCCGGGCCTTCCGGCTATGCGATCCACGATCAATCCGCTACTCGATTCATCATCATCCCACATCAATCCAATACCGCAGGAGTGCGCAATGCATCCCCTCATTTCGACCATAGAACTCATCAGCCAGCTCGGGCAGCCGGATCTGGTCATCGTTGATTGCCGGCATGATCTCGCCAACCCGGATGCCGGCCGCCAGGCCTATGGCATCAGCCATCTCCCCGGCGCCGTGTTCGCCCACCTCGACCATGACCTGTCCGGCACCAAGACCGGCAGCAATGGTCGTCACCCGCTACCTGATCCGGCTGCACTGGCGGGGTGGTTGGCCAGCCAGGGCATCGGCAACACCAGCCGGGTGGTGGCGTACGATGCATCGGGAGGCTTTTTTGCCGCACGCTTGTGGTGGCTGCTGCAGTGGCTGGGGCACGATGCGGTGCAGGTGCTCGATGGTGGCTGGGGTGCGTGGACGGCGGCGGGCCTGCCGGTGAACAACAAGGTGCCGCAGCCACAAGCCGCGCAATTTGCCTGGCAGGTGCAGGATGATGTGCTGGTCAGCATGGCGGACGTGCGCCGCAACCTGACCGAGCCGCAATTCCAGCTGGTCGATGCGCGCAGCCCGGATCGCTACCTGGGCCGTGGCGAAACTATCGATCCGGTCGGCGGGCATATCCCCGGCGCCAAGAACCGCTTCTTCCAGCATAACCTGGCGGCAGATGGCTGTTTCAAGAGCGCGGAGCAATTGCGTGCCGAATGGGCGGATGTGCTGGGCGATACCACCGCAGACGAGGTAGTGCACCAGTGCGGCTCCGGCGTGACCGCATGCCACAACCTGCTGGCATTGGCGGTGGCCGGCCAGCAGGGCGGGCGCCTGTACGCGGGATCGTGGAGCGAATGGTGCTCGCACGCGGATAACCCGGTCGCGCGCTGAGTGCTTTTGCCCGGCATGCCGGCAGTGGCGGCATGCAGCGCCGTGCCGCCATGGTGCAGTGCGGTGCTGCGGTGCACGCCCGGGCACTGTTGTTGGGCGCATACCACGCTAAGTGCTTTCCTGTTGATCTTTATCGGGTAGTTGACAAGGATCAGCGTTGCTGCCGCAAGGCGGGCGACGAAAAAACCGGAGAGACGGGCATGATGTCAGCAACAAGCAGCCTCACGGGCGAAGAGCGCAAGGTCATCCTTGCCGCATCGCTGGGGACGGTGTTCGAGTGGTATGACTTTTATCTGTACGGTTCGCTGGCCGTCATCATCAGCAAGCAGTTCTTTGCCGGGGTCAACGACACCACGGCGTTCATTTTCGCGTTGCTGGCGTTTGCCGCAGGCTTTGCGGTACGGCCATTCGGCGCCATCGTGTTTGGCCGGCTGGGTGACCTGATCGGCCGCAAACACACCTTCCTGGCCACCATCCTGATCATGGGGCTATCTACCGCCGCGGTGGGCTTTTTGCCCACGCATGCGCAGATCGGCGTGGCCGCGCCAATTGCGCTGGTGGTGCTGCGCCTGCTGCAGGGCCTGGCGCTGGGCGGCGAATATGGCGGTGCGGTGGTCTACGTGGCCGAGCATGCCCCCAACCGGCATCGGGGCCGCTATACCGGCTGGATACAGACCACGGCCACGCTGGGCCTCTTCATGTCGCTGGTGGTGATCATGGCCTGCAGATGGCTGACCGGCGATGCGTTCGATATCTGGGGCTGGCGTATTCCCTTCCTGCTGTCGTTCGCGCTGCTGGGGGTATCGCTGTATATCCGCATGCAACTGAATGAATCGCCGGTGTTCCTCAGCATGAAGCGCGAGGGGCGCCAGTCGCGCGCGCCGCTGACCGAGGCATTCGGCAACCGGCGCAACCTCAAGCGCGCACTGGCCGCACTGTTCGGCTCGGTGATCGGCCTGGCGGTGATCTGGTACACCAGCCAGTTCTATGCGCTGCTGTTCCTGAAACAGACCTTGCGTGTCGATCCGCAGACCGCCGATCTGCTGATGGCCGCCGCATTGGCGCTGGGTGCGCCGTTCTTCGTGCTGTTCGGGGCCTTGTCCGACCGGATCGGTCGCAAGCCGGTGATCATCGCCGGCATGCTGCTGGCTGCCGTGTGCTATCTGCCCATCTTCAAGGCGCTGACCTACTACGCCAACCCGGCCATTGCCGCCGCGCAGCATGATTACCCGGTGCTGGTGGTGGCAGACCCGGCCACCTGCAGTTTCCAGTTCGATCCGGTGGGCAATGCGCGTTTCGTGTCCGCCTGTGATATCGCCAAGGCGGCGCTGGCCATGCGCGGCATTCCCTACAGCAACGATGTTGCCGTGCCCGGTACACCTACGCAGGTGGTGATCGGCGCACATGTCATTGCCAGCTTCGAAGGCGCGGGGCTGGGCGGCCCGGCCTTGCAGCAGCGCATCACCGATTTCCAGTCCACGCTGGAAGCCGGCCTTGCCAGGGCAAGCTACCCGGCCACTGCCGACCCGGCCCACATGAACAAGCCCATGGTATTGCTGCTGCTGACCTTGCTGGTGCTGCTGGCCACCATGACCTACGGGCCGCTGGCTGCACAACTGGCGGAGCTGTTTCCACCACGCATCCGCTATACGTCGATGTCGCTGCCGTATCACATCGGCTATGGCTGGTTTGGCGGTTTCCTCGCCCCGGTGGCTTTTGCGCTGGTGGCACGCAGTGGCGGCATCTACACCGGCCTGTGGTACCCGATCGGCATCGCGGCTTTTTCACTGATCGTTGGCTGGCTGCTGCTGCCGGAAACGCGCGGGCGCGATATCTCGGCCGACCCGGACCAAGGGAAGACGCCACCGTCCGCGGCTGCGGCAAAGCCCGATCCGGTGGCACCGGCCAGGCAAACCCGGCCCGAACCCGCATTGGACGAGGCGTGACGGGGTTATGCGCGCTTCACCTTGCAGCCAGCAGGCGCTGGTAGAGCGGGCGGTATTGCACGCCGGCTTCTGTTGATTCGGACACGTACAGCACCAGCGTATCCACCAGCCAGCTGATGGGGGCGGCCAGTTGCTCGCGTACCGGCTGGCCCTTGCGCAGCAGCGTCACATGCGGCGCAAACGGTTGCGGGTCGAACGGCACATCGGCTGCGGCAAGGCCGGCACGTACCGCATCGGCCAGTGCCAGCAACGCAGCAGCGGGCGTACTGCTGCCCAGCCAGACGATGCCGCCACGTCTGAAATCGCCCGCGCAATCGAGCGTCAACGCAAAAGGAACCGCTGGCATGGTTTCCAGCATCTTGCGGATACGTTGCAGCGCTTGCGGTGTGCTGGCGCCGATGAATGCCAGCGTGAGATGCAGGTTGGCATCGCTGCTGGGGCGGCCACCGGTTTGTGCATGCAATCGGTCCCGCTCCCGTGCAATGGCCGCACGGGCGTCGGCAGGTGGCGCCAGGCCGATGAACAGCCTCATGGCTGGCCTGATGCCCAGCCTTGCCGGCGCAGGAACTGCGCGGTCACCAGGCCCGCATCCCAGGTGAAGTCGGCCAGCGCGGCAATGGCTTGCTCTGCCGTCATCAGCTTGAAGCCGGCCACTTCGCCATCGGTATTGTGTGGCGTGAAATCGTCCGGCAGCGCCAGATCGAAGGTGTAGATGATTTCGTCGTGCGTGCCGTCCACCTCGTTGCGCGTGGTGCGCAGCACGCCGCTCGGCTGTGCATGGCTGGCCAGTGCTGCCGGCACGCCGGCTTCTTCCCATAGCTCGCGAATCACGCAATCGGTGATGGCTTCACCCACGGGCAGGCCGCCGGCGGCCAGATTATCCAGCCGATCCGGATCGATGCTCTTGCCGGGTGCGCGCCGGCCTACCCACAGCCGGCCGTCGTGGGTGTAGCCATTGATATGCACCGCGCGGCTGGTCAGGCCAAAACGGCGGAATGCCGCGCGCTCCAGCGTGAACAGCACCTGCTGCAAATCCGGGCTGGCATCGGCCGCCGGGGCATGACAGGCATAGCGCTCGTTGCGCCAGCCACGGATCAGGCCCGCATCCTGCATGGCCAGCGCCGCCCGGCCCAGCAGCGCACTGCATGCGTCGCCACTGAGTGGCAGTTGCAGCGTGTTTCCCGCCAGTGTGAAGCCGGGCACCTGCGCCAGCAGGAAATCGACGGTGACGGCTTCCAGCCAGCCAACCGCGTGTCCGCTCACGACAAAGCGCCTGAGCGCAGCGGGGGAGAACACCGGCTGGTGTTCCAGATAGGGGGTCAGTGCATCCATATGCAGAGTGTAGAGCCTGGGCACCCGTCAGCGCGAGTGCCCGCAACCGGTCAGCCTGCCCGTTTATTGCTCGGGCTCGATGAACAACTGCACCGCATCACCGGCAAAGCGGGTGATGCCGTATTCGATCGGCACACCGGCAGCATCGGCATACACGCTTTCCACGTACAGGATGGGTTGCGTCTTGGGCTGGGAGAGCTGATGCGCGGTTTCCGGCTTGGGCAGGCGCGCCGTCACGCGGGACAGCTTGCGGCGGCATTCCTGCACGCCGAACTCGCGCAGTGTCAGCACCGTGGAGCCACGCTCCGCATACGGTTCGGCAAAACCGGCAAAGCGCGGCAGCGGAAAATACTGGGTACACACACCAACCACGCGCTCATCTACCAGGTCGAGCGATTCCACCTTCAGCACGCGGCTGCCGCCGGGCAGCGCCAGCAAACCGCAAACGTCCTCGCGCGCCACCAGCTCTTCATGCTTGAGCACGCGGCTGCCACCGGTCAGGCGCTGGGTTTCCAGGCTGTGCGTGAAGCGGCTTTTGTGGCCCAGCCGGTAATCGATCAGGTCTTCCTGCACGAAGGTGCCACGGCCCTGCTCGATACGGACCAGCCCGCGGCCTTCCAGCGCCTGCACCGCACGGCGGATGGTATGGCGGTTGACGCCAAAACGGCCCGCCAGCTCGATCTCGTTGGGCAGGCGTTCACGCAGGTTTTTGGTGGCGATATCACCTGCCAGTGTTTCTTCGATCTGCCGCCACAGCGAAATACCCGAACCGCGCTCAACCATGATGAATAACCTTGGGGTGAATGTAAGCACGAATCATAACGGGTAGATGTTTCATCTAGATGATTGATAGGCTTTTTTTCCGCTGCAGCGCGGCGTGGGCATTGCCTGCTGTGCTGCGGCTGCTACGATGGACAGTGGGTTTCCTGACAAAACGGATTACATCATGCGCGCGCCTGTGCTGATCGCTGTGTGGTTGCTATTGCTGCCGTTGGCCAATGCGCAAACCATCCGCGTCTGTTACGACGATCAGGAAGGCGCGGTCGGCGAAGTGCGCTTCAAGCAAAGCCCCAATCATGCGGTGCTGGTGCAGCTGGAACAGCAAAGCGGGGTGCATTTTGAATTCGAAGGGCGCTCGTGGCAACGCTGCATGGCCGAGTTGCGCACCAACGTGTGGGATGGCGCAGTGGCCATGAGCTTTTTGCCCGAGCGCCAGGTACTGGCCGCATTCCCGATGAAAAACGGCAAGCCCGATGCACAACGCCGCATGACACTCGATACCTACAGCCTGTATCGCGTGCGTGGCAGCAATGTGCAATGGGATGGCCGGCATTTTTCCGGCGTGCACGGCCTTGTCGGCGTGCCGCCCGGCTATTCGATCATCGGGCAGCTCAAGGAAGCCGGCTTCAGGCTGGATACCAGTACACGCCTTGCCGAGCAGAACCTGCGCAAACTGCTGGCCGGACGGATTGACGCGGTGGCTTTGCTCACCGGCGAGGGTGACCGCACCGTTGCCGCCTACCCAGAGTTTGCCAGCCGCATCGAGCGCATCGATCCGCCCCTCGTCACCAAGCCGTTTTACCTGGTTTTTTCCAGGGGATTCATCGCCGCCAATCCGGATCTGGCAGAAAAACTCTGGCACGCGTTGCCGGCAGCGCGCACTGCCGCCGGGCTATGAGGCGGCGTGCGTGCGGGCTGCAGGATAGCGGGCACGGCAAGGTATAATCGCCGCTTTCGTTTGCCGCTTTCCGGAGCCTCAGCATGACCGTCATCCGCCAGGAAGACCTGATCGACAGCGTCGCAGATGCGCTGCAGTACATCAGCTATTACCATCCCAAAGATTATATCCAGGCATTGGGCAAGGCATATGAGGCCGAAGAAAGCCCGGCCGCCAAGGATGCCATTGCGCAGATCCTTACCAATAGCCGCATGTGCGCGGAAGGGCATCGCCCCATCTGTCAGGATACGGGCATCGTCACCTGTTTTGTGCGCGTCGGCATGAATGTGCAGTGGGCCGGCGCGACGATGGGCGTGACAGACATGATCAATGAAGGCGTGCGCCGCGCCTATCTGCACCCGGATAACAAGCTGCGTGCATCCATTCTGCAAGACCCCGCAGGCGGGCGCAAGAACACCAAGGACAATACGCCGGCAGTGATCCACTTCGAAGTGGTGCCGGGCGATACCGTCGATATCGATATTGCCGCCAAGGGCGGTGGTTCGGAAAACAAATCCAAGTTCGTCATGCTCAACCCTTCCGACAGCATCGTCGACTGGGTGCTCAAGACCGTGCCGCTGATGGGTGCCGGCTGGTGCCCGCCGGGCATGCTGGGTATCGGCATCGGTGGCACCGCTGAAAAGGCCATGGTGATGGCCAAAGAGGCACTGATGGAAGAAATCGATATCCATGAGCTGATCGAGCGTGGCGCGCAAACCCGCGCCGAGGAACTGCGCATCGAGCTGTACGAAAAGGTCAACGCGCTGGGCATCGGCGCACAGGGCCTGGGCGGCCTTGCTACCGTGCTGGACGTGAAGATCAAGGATTACCCCACCCACGCCGCATCGCTGCCGGTAGCGATGATCCCCAACTGCGCCGCTACCCGCCACGTGCACTTCACGCTGGATGGCTCCGGCCCCGCCGTGCTGGAAGCGCCCAGGCTGGAAGACTGGCCGGACGTCACCTGGACGCCATCTGCCGCCGCAACGCGCGTCGACCTCAACACCGTCACGCGTGAAGACGTGGCCAGCTGGACGCCGGGCCAGACGCTGCTGCTCAACGGCAAGATGCTCACCGGCCGCGATGCCGCGCACAAGCGCATGGTGGAAATGCTCAACAAGGGCGAAAAACTGCCGGTGGACTTCACCAACCGCTTCATCTACTACGTCGGCCCGGTAGATCCGGTACGGGATGAAATCGTCGGCCCTGCCGGCCCCACCACCGCCACGCGCATGGACAAATTCACCGAACAAGTGCTCGATGCCACCGGCCTTTTGGGCATGATTGGCAAGGCCGAGCGTGGCCCGGCCGGCCTGGAAGCCATCAAGAAGCACAAGTCAGTGTACCTGATGGCGGTGGGTGGCGCGGCTTATCTTGTTTCCAAAGCCATCAAGGCCAGCAAGGTCGTCGGCTTCGAAGATCTGGGCATGGAAGCGATCTACGAGTTCGACGTGGTGGACATGCCGGTCACGGTGGCGGTGGATAGCCATGGCACATCGGTGCACGCGATTGCACCGAAGGAATGGCAGGCAAAAATCGGCAAAATTCCGGTGTCAGTGGCGTAATTGCTGCTTGAAGTGGTTGCCACCGGAATACAAAAAGCCCCCATCGGGGGCTTTTTGCTGCGTTGCTGTTACTGGGGAGGCTGGTTGAAGATCAGGTTGTAGGATCCGGTTTCGCCCGGCCTGGATGATGTTGCCTCGATCACATACGGGCCGTTGCTGCCCGTCGGCAAGGTGAGCCAAGTGGTATCCGACGGAATATGCGCGTTCGTGAATGCTGGGCTGGCGGCGTCATTGTCGCTGAAAGCGATCACCGCACCGGACTGGTCTTTCAGGTACAGATACGCATCGAAGCTGGCTTTGAGGGTGATGCCAACCAGATCACCCGGTGCAGCATTAAAGGTATGACGGTCAGTAAAGTAGGCACTGCCACGTTCACCAGCGGTACAGTCGCCAGCGACAAGGTTGCCTGATACCGTCTGGTTGAATGCAATGGGGGCGGCGGTGCAATTACCCGGAGTGTATCCACCCAACTGGGTCAGGTTGAAGCTGGCGGGGCCGATATTGATGGCTGTGTTCCGGGAGGGGCCGGTATTGGCAGTCAGGGTGTAGCGCACAGTCGTGCTGCCCTGCCCACTGCTTGCACTGGTGATCTTCACCCAGCTTGGCAAGCTGCTGATGCTCCAGCTGCATGTGCCCGGCACGCTCAGCACAAATTCACTACCTGTTGCGGCATTGCTCATGGTGTGGCTTTGCGGGGTGATCTTGCCCCCCTGGCAGTTGTAGGCGGTGCTGGCGCTTTGCGAGACGGTGTGGCTCTTGCCTGCAATGGTCAGCGTGGCGCTGCGGGCGGCACCGCTGTTCGCAGTGACAGCGTATTTGATGCTGCTGCCACCCATGCCCGTTGCGCCTGCGGTAATGGTGAGCCAGCTCGGTACGTTGCTGATGGACCAGGTGCATGCGGCGCCGGTTGTCAGGGTCACGTTGCCGCTACCGCTACCGGATGCAAACGAAGCGCCGCTTGCAGACAAGGTGGGCGTATCGCATTCCGGCGTGCTGGATGACTGGGTAACGCTGAAGGTTTTTCCTGCGATCAGCATGCTGCCCGTGCGCAACGGGCCGGTATTGGCCGCCAGTGTGTACCGCACCTGGCCATTGCCGGTGCCACCGCCGCTGAGGATCTGGACCCAGCTGGGTGCGTTGCTGGTGCTCCATGCCGTGCTGCTGCCGGTCTGGATGGAAACGATGCCGGTGCCGCCATTGGCGCTGAACGCCTGGCTGGCAGGTGTCAGGACCGTCGCCGTGGAGGTGGTGGCCGTTTGCGAGATCGTCACGTTGGTTTCGTTGATGCGCAAAGCGGTGCTGGTCTGGCCTGCCGCAAGCGGTGCTACCGTGAAGCGGAACGGGCCGCTGTCCGTACCAACGCGGACTGGCGCGGTAATCCAGCTTGGCAGGCGCTGGTAGGTCCAACGGCAACCAGCCGGTACATTGATATTGAGTACGCCCTCGCCACCATTGCCATCGAAATTCAGCGTCAGCGGGCTGACCGGGCTGGGCAGCGATGCGCATGAGGGATCGAACAATTCGGCAGTCGCCCCGTTGCTGGTGCTGCCCCCGCCAGCCATCAGCACGGTTTTACCATCAGCCAGCGGCACGACCGCGCCATAGCCATGCGCATTGAGCCAATCGCCAGCGATGCGCCACTTACCGCTTGCCGGTGTGTATTGCTCCAGCGGCTGGCTAACCCGCACCATCAGGATGCTGCCATCTGCCAGGCTGATCAGCGAGCCGCTGCCGGCATTATTGGTCGATGCCGCCAGCGCGAATGTCCCTGTCAGGGGATCATAAATTTCGGTACTGGCAACACATTCACTTGCGGTGGCGCACCCGCCCGCGATGAGTACCTTGCCATCGGCCAGTACCAGCGCCGCTGCCTGGCGTCGGGCCTGCAGCATGGTGCCCGTGTTGCTCCAGCCATTTTGCTGTGGATCCCATAGCAAAGCCGTGGTCAAACCCAGGCCCACGGTGGCACCGCCGGGGCTGCCACCGGCCAGCAGCACACGGCCATTGGCAAGGGCTACAGCAGTGAACTGGGTCAGACCTTGCGGCAAGGTGCCGGCATCGCTGAAAGTGCCGGTTTCCGGGTCGAACAATTCGGTTGATTTGACCGCGCTGTCTCCCCCGATGACCAGCACCTTGCCGGTTGGCAACAGCACTGCCACGGGTTCGGAGCGGGCTGTATTCATCGTTCCCGCCAGGCTCCAGCTGCCAGTGGCCGGATTGTAGACTTCTGCGGTAGCCAGCCCTTTATAGGGCGAGGTCGTGCTGCGCCCGCCAATGACCAGCACCCGGCCATCGGCCAGCCTGACCGCGGCGTGCGATGCACGTGCCTGGGCCAGGCTGCCCGTCGGTGCGAAGGTTTCGCTGGTACCGTCAAAAATCTCCGCCGTATTCGTGGAACTGGAAAAATCTCCGCTGGATGTCGTCCCACCGGCAAACAACACCCGGCCGTCTGCCAGCGTTGTGCCCGAGTGCCTCGCCCGGCCAGTCAACAAGTTATCCGTCGGTATCGCAGCGCTACTCAGCCCCATGGCCAGTAACATCGTCATCGGCAAGCATATTGTTGCTGCCGGTTTGAACAGCTTGCCAAGCCAACGTGGCTGGGCATTTGAATTCAGATCAGGTTTCAATGCCATCTCCTTAGATTGGGCCTGCGCAAATACCGTGACCGGCAGGTTCGCTTGTCCAGACTGAACAAGGGTTCACCGCGCAGCTGGTTATTATTTACACAGGATTTGCAAACAATTCTGAATATCGCCTGGGGCGATCCCGGTCATGTCATACCGGCCTTGCTGCTGGCCGGTCTTTGCCAAGCATTCGTTCGTGCTGGCCACTGCCATGTTAGGCGTTTGCTGCAAGGGGCTTGCCGGGTGTAACACTTGCCTTGGCGTTATGCGAAACAAGGCTTGCGTATGGATCTGCGGCATCGGCAGGGCATCTGTCCACGCGCTGCACCTGCATGTACTGTCGTGATCAGGCGTGTAGCCTGCAGCTGGAGGGGAGCGTGTCTGTACGGGTTTTTAGCTCTACGGCGGCTTGCATGATTGTCGCATCGGTACAACGTCGGGGTCGGCTATCTGCCAGAGATTTCGCGGCTTGGCCGGGGAGGGGAAGCACGCGGGAGCGTTTGCCCAATTTGCACTGTCGATCCCGGCCAACTGGGCGCATACTCGATTGAGCGCCTGTGCTTGCAGCGCGCTACCCGGTCCACATCAGCATCAAGGGAAGTTGAACCATGAGTGAGTCTGTAACGCAGGGCATTGCACAGCTGGAAAGCGTCATCAACGAGCTCTCCAAACCCCCGCAGCGCGGCATCACCAAGGAAGCCGTCGCGCGCGCCAACCGAGTTGTCACCGAGCGCCGCCGCAAGCTGGAGGAGTTCATCGAAGCACGCCAGCATGGGGACGAAGACGTCCTCGCCTGAATAGCCTGCCGGTTGATCCGGTGCAAAAGAAAACCGGCCTGTTGGCCGGTTTTTTCATGCTTGCTGACCATCGGCGGTTCTGATCGACGGTCTTGGGTCTGCAGACTGGCTCAGACTGTTTCCAGCTGATCGATCAGGCACAAGCTGACACTGAAAGGGCGGGGCGCAACCACTGCCAAGTGCAACTGGCGCAGTGCATCCCCGTCTTGCCAGGTGTGCTGCAGCAACTGGCCGCGCAGGCCGGCAGCCGGGCCACCGCTGCTGTCGAGCACAGCCGGG
Organism: Andreprevotia sp. IGB-42; assembly: GCF_009848685.1. Taxonomy (GTDB): domain Bacteria; phylum Pseudomonadota; class Gammaproteobacteria; order Burkholderiales; family Chitinibacteraceae; genus Andreprevotia. Next base: position 552,625 of record NZ_WXTX01000001.1, on the reverse strand, counting down.
GTACCTACCACGCTGCTGCGCAGGCCTGCCTTGTAGGCCGCCTCGCGCAGTGTCCAGGCCGCGTGGAACAACTGCATGCCATGGGCGGGGTCGGCGTTGCAGACGAGTGCAGCATCATCGGCATCGAATGCGCGCTCTGCCAGCGCCAGCACATTGCGCGGCCTTGCCACTTCGATATCCAGCCCCGGCTGCCAATCCCGGCAGGCAATTGCTGCCAGCCATGGGCCGCTGTGCGACAGGTTGGCAAACACCATGCCATGCCCGTTGATCAGTGGATAGCCCGCATCGCCTTCTTTGATGTCACGCGCAGCGACTGCGGTGCCCAGCATCCGGCCAGCAGCCACAGCCAGCAGGCGCCGCCCCAGCACGATCTGCCGTGCACGGTGCGTACTTTGTATTGCGGACAGCCGCTGCAGTGTGGATGCCGATAGCGCCTGTGGTGACAGGGCGGCAGCGCTGGCGTTGCGGGTATCGAACAGCAGGATTTCAAGTTGAGGCATGCGCTGCATTATCCGCGTATCGCCGCCATGAAAAAACCCGGCCGGAGCCGGATTTTGCAGTAAACCGGCATCAAGCTGGCCGGCCAGTCGATGAAACGGTTGCCGTGACGTGATCAGAATGCCGGAACCACTGCACCGTTGTACTTGGTTTCGATGAATTTCTTCGTTTCCGGGCTGTTGAGCGCGGCGGCCAGCTTCTTGATCGCGGCCGAGTTCTTGTTGTCCGGGCGGGCCACCAGAATGTTCACGTACGGCGATTGCTTGCCTTCGATCGCCAGTGCGTCCTTGCTGGGGTTGAGCTTGGCTTCCAGCGCGTAGTTGGTGTTGATCAACGCCAGGTCAACCTGGTCCAGGATGCGTGGCAGCGTGGCGGCTTCCAGTTCCTTGAATTTGAGCTTTTTCGGGTTCTGCGCAATGTCGCGTGCGGTAGCCAGGATGTTTTTCTTGTCCTTGAGCGTGATCACGCCGGCCTTGTCCAGCAGCAGCAGCGCGCGGCCACCGTTGGTGGCATCGTTCGGGATCGCCACGGTGCCGCCTTCGGGCAGGTCGGCCAGTTTCTTGATCTTGGTCGAGTACGCGCCGAACGGCTCTACATGCACGCCGGTCACCACCACCAGGTTAGTGCCCTTGCCCTTGTTGAACTCATCCAGATAAGGCTTGTGCTGGAAGAAGTTGGCGTCGAGCTTTTTCTCGGCGACTTGCACATTGGGCTGCACGTAATCGGTGAATACCTTGATATCGAGCTCCACGCCTTGCTTGGCCAGCGCAGGTTTCACGAATTCGAGGATTTCCGCGTGGGGTACCGCGGTGGCGCCGATGGCGAGCTTGTCGGCAGCGTGGGCCGAAAATGCCAGAGCAGCAGCGATGAGAGCGAGGGTTTTTTTCATGTCGTTTCCTTGTGGGATGGGTGTTATGCCTGGTCCCGGATCTGGGGCAGGCGATCAGGATTCAATCGGTTCAACAGGGCAGCTGGCTGCGCGGCGGGTAGGGTGGCTTCATGGTCAGCGGCGCGAAAAATGGATCACCAGCCGGTCGCCCAGCATCTGCAATAGCTGCACCAAGATCAGCAGCAACAGCACCGTCACCACCATCACATCGGTCTGGAAACGCTGGTAGCCAAAGCGGATGGCAAGGTCGCCCAGGCCGCCGCCGCCAATCACGCCGGACATGGCCGCGTAGGAGACGAGCGTGATCGCCGTTACCGTGCCACCGGCAAGGATGCCTGGCAGCGCTTCTGGCAGCAGCGCACGCAATACGATCTGTGTGGTGGTGGCGCCCATCGCCTGTGTGGCCTCGATGATGCCGCGGTCCACCTCGCGCAATGCCGTTTCTACCAACCGGGCAAAGAACGGCGTGGCCCCCACCACCAACGGCGGAATGGCCCCGGCTACGCCGAGCGAGGTCCCGGTCACGAAGACGGTGAGCGGGATCATCACGATCAGCAGGATCACGAACGGTACCGAGCGCAGGATGTTCACCACGAAGGACAGCAGCCCGTATACCAGGGGTTGCGCCAGCAGTTGGCGCTTGCTGGTCAGGAACAGCAGCACGCCGATGGGCAAGCCCAGCAGCAGCGTGAACAGCAAGGAGCCACCCAGCATCAACAGCGTGTCCAGCCCAGCCTGGCCGATATCGGCCCAGTCGATATTGCTGAAAAATCCGTTCATGCGCGCACCTCTTCAATGGCCAGGCCACGCCCGGCCAGTTGCTGCAGCGCTGCCGGGATGTCGCCACCGGTAAACGCCACCGTGAGCTGGCCGTAGGGCGTGTCCTTGATGCGGTCGATGCGGCCGGCCAGGATGCTGAAATCCACGCCGGTATCGCGCGCCACCGCGCCCAGCAAGGGCTCGTAGGTGGCGTCGCCGGTAAAGGTCAGCCGCACGATGCGGCCGGGCACGTGCGCGTAGTCGTCCACCAGTTCGCCTTCATCGACGTTTTCCGCTTCCAGCACAAAGCGCCGCGTGATGGGGTGCTGCGGGTGCAGGAATACCTCCGCCACCGGGCCGATTTCTGCCACCGTGCCGGCATCCAGTACCGCAACGCGGTCGGCAATGCGCCGCACCACATCCATTTCGTGTGTGATCAATACGATGGTCAGCCCGAGCTCGCGGTTGATGTCGGCCAGCAGCTTGAGTACTGATTGCGTAGTTTGCGGGTCCAGCGCGCTGGTGGCTTCATCGCATAGCAGGATTTGCGGCTCGGTAGCCAGTGCCCGGGCGATGCCAACGCGCTGCTTTTGTCCGCCGGAGAGCTGCGCCGGGTATTTGTCGGCGTGCTCGGTCAGGCCCACGCGCGCCAGCAGTGCAGCAACGCGTTGCTTGATCTCGGCCTTGGATTTACCGCCCGCCAGCGACAGCGGAAACGCCACGTTCTGCGCCACGGTCTTGGCAGACAGCAGGTTGAAGTGCTGGAAGATCATGCCGATACGCTGGCGCTGCGCGCGCAATGCGGCGGCGTCCAGCGCGGTGATATCGGTATTGCCGATCAGTACCTGGCCGGCACTGGGGCGCTCCAGCAGGTTGATCAGCCGCACCAGCGTGGATTTGCCGGCACCTGAGTGCCCGATGATGCCGAAAATTTCGCCGGCTTCTATGCGCAAATCGATACCCTGCAATGCGGGCACATCTGTGCCTGCCACGCGGTAGGACTTGTATATGTTCTTGAACTGGATCACTGAGCAGCCTTTTGGGTGCCTGTCTTGTTATGAGTATGGCGGGTAGCCATCAAGCCGCAATATTAGCTTTGCCAGATATAAGAACAAAATCTTTATGGCAATAAGGAAATAAGCAACAGGAATGACCGCAAACGCGTATCTCACCGGCTTGGCACCGGATGCAGGCAAATGCGGTTAACGCAGACAGATACACATTGCTGCTTTCCCTGATACGGCCGCAAAAAAAAGAAACCCCGCTCCGGAGAGCAGGGTTTTCAAGTCGGTAAAACAAGGGGATTGCGCAAGGCGCAAGCAACAGACCGGGTTTTTTGTCAGGGGTTCAATTTAAATTTGTACAATTGCTGACCAGCCGCTTTGCAATATCAACGCCGGCCGTATTTGCCGCCACCACGCTTGGCCTGCTCCGGCCGCTTGCCGTGGCGCGAGCGGGTGTTCTGCACCTGCAGCAGGTTGTCGATTTTTTCCGAGGTCGATTGCATCAGCATCTGCGCCATGTCCTCGTTGGGAAAGGTCTCTGGCATGCGGTAACCCAGCCACGCATACGCGGAATACAGCTTGCAGGTGTCTTCCAGGTATTGCAGCTCGTTACGCCCGCCCATGCCTTCCATGCGCAGCAGCGGCGCCTGACGCTTGTCGGCGCGGTAGCGTGCCCAATCCTGCAGTGCACGTTCCAGCATCGGTATCTTGGTCGAGATCGGGCACAAACTGAACAGGTAACGATCCGCCAGCGACAGGTTCAACGTATCCAGCCAACGCGCTTTCTCGATCTGTTCGGTGAGGTTGGCCGGCAGGAAGAACTCGTCATGCACATTGATGTGCTTGGCAAAGAGCTCCAGTAGCGCCTGCAGCTTGGTCTGGCCGGTGGCGGCGGAAATCTGCTGCAGGTAATCCAGGTTGGGGGCAACGAAGAAGCCGCTGGCCGGCAAGGGCTCGGGCTTTTCGCGCAGCAACGCGGCGATGGTCTTGTGCGTGCCGGCATCCAGCCCGGCCACGAAGCCGGCCTCGTGCGCGCCGAAGCGCCCGGCGCGGCCGGCAATCTGCTTGGCCAGCGATGCACTGATTGTGCCTTCCGCATAACCGTCCCACTTGTTGGCGGTGGTGAAGATCACCCGCCGCGCCGGGGTGTTGAGGCCCATGCCGATTGCGTCGGTGCCGACGATGATCTTGGTTTCACCATCCACGAATCGCGCAGCCTGCGCCTGGCGCACCTCCGGCGACAGATTGCCGTAGATGGCCGAGACCGCAAAACCTTGTTCGATCGCCTGGTCGCGCCAATTGAGCACTTCGCGGCGCGAGAACGCGATCAGCACATCGCCTGGCTGCAGGTTCTTCAACGAGCCCAGCGGCTGCTTTTCCATTTCCAGCGGTGATTTGCGCTGCAGCTTGCGAATTTCCAGCGTACCGCCCACGCGTTTCACCAGTGAAACGATCGCTTCTTCGGCTTCCAGCGCGCCCAGCAGGTAAACGGTGCTGGCTGGTACGCCGCATACGGCCGCCGTCCACGCGGCGCCTCGGTCCGGATCGTCCAGCAGCTGGATTTCATCGATTACTGCCACTTCTACCGGGCGGTTGGGGTTGAGCATTTCCACCGTACTGGCCACATGCGTGGCTTCCGGGTGCACCTTGCGCTGCTCGCCGGTGACGAGACTGACCGCCACTTCGGCATCCTGCAGCCGGTGATAGTTTTCCAGCGCCAAGAGGCGCAGCGGCGCCAGGTAGACGCCGGATTTCGCCTCGGCCAGATGCTCCATCGCCTGATGGGTCTTGCCCGAGTTGGTCGGCCCCAGCACCGCGATGAAATGGCGTTGCATGCCTTGCGCCACGGTAAACGATTCCGGATAAAGCGACAGGTTGACCGCGTTGCGGGTTTTCTCGGCCTGCCGCGTGGCGGCGCGGGTGCCCTGCAGCGCCTCGATCCGGTCCATTGCCAGGTTGCAGCGCAGGCTGGCGCGTTCGTACTTGGCCTGGAAGGCGTTGTAGGCGCTGCCCGGGTCCAGCTCGTAATCGCGCGCGATGGCGGCAATGGTGTCCGCGCATTGCTGCAGCTGCGCTTCCAGTTTGGCGCGCGCGGCATCGTTCCAGCGCGCATGCAGCAGTTCCAGCCGTTCGTGGGTATTGAGTTTGCGCCATTTCGCCGTCTTGCCGAGGAACCCTTCGTCGGGCACCAGGTGGTAGGGCACCACGCGCTTGTTGACGATGATCTGCCCATGCACCGAAACGGCGTAGCTGCCGTCGGCGGTGACCAGCGTGGCCTGCTGGGCGTGCAGGTATTCGGCCAGCGCAGCGGCTTCGGGTTGATCGATGGGCGGTGTGGCGGTATCGGTCATAAAGGATTCTGTAATGGGATGGGTCTCTGTCGTTCAATCGGTCAGGTTGGCAGGTAGCGTGGGCCAGCGTTGCAGCTCGCGCTGGTCGCTGATGCGCATGGTGGTTTGTGCCTGCAACCAGTTTTCCAGCGTACCGCGCAGGTAGTGCAGTTCTTCCACGCTGTAGCCGATCAGCTGGCGCAGCAGCGCGCTGTGTTCAAAATGGATCACGCCATCGCTGACGGGGGCGGTAGCCAGGTGGATATGATCCTCGATCAGCGCCGCCCAGTACACGCAGTCGCCATCGTCTGCCAGCGCCAGCGTGCCACGCGGCATGGCCGCAAGCTCGGCCGCAACCAGCTGGCCGACTGTTTGCAGCCACTTCCAGCACAGGTCGGTTTCTTCATCGACGCCATACGGCGGGATTTCGGTAAAAACGGGCGCTTGCAAGTTCACGGGTCCATCAGGCGGAAAGGATGTGGCGCTATGCCACCGCTGCGCAGTGTACCAAGCGTATCGCCGGCATGATGTGTCAAATGCCGGCCGGTGGTTCAGCTGGCAGCAGCGTGGTCCGGGGTATCGACCGGCGCCAGCGCCAGGAATACCTGGATCGCCACATAGGCATCGTTGGCGGCGTAGATCAGCTGTTTGTCGTTCAGCACCCTGGCGGCCCAGTTGGAGGTGCTGATATGCCGGGATTTGGAGAAGCGCTGCCCGAACAGGATGGCCACCGCGCTACGCGCACCCACCTCGTGCTTGTAGCCGCGTTTCCTGAATTCGCGGCCCAGATCGAACAGGCCACGCGGCTGCACTTTCAGCTTGCGCAGGATATGGCCCAGATCATTGCCCAGGCCAAAACCCACCTTGAGCAGCGCGGCATCGGTCAGCAGTTCGGTAATCGCAAAATGGCTGTCTTGCTGGTGGATCTGGAAGATGAACGCATGCTCTGGCGTGGAGAACTGCAGCACATGCGGGCCGGTGGATTGTTGATCCTTGTGGAAGGTGGGGCGCGATTCAGTATCGAAGCCCACGGCCGGGTGTTTTTTCAGCTCGGCCAATGCGGCTTGCGCGGTTTCCGCGCTGTTCACCAGCGTGATACGTGCAAGATCCAGCGCCCGGTAGAGCGGCAGCAGATTGATGGCGTCCTTGCTGGGGACTTGAAGTGGTGCTGTCATAAGGCCGGATAGAGCGCCACTTCTGCGCAGCTGTCAACCGGCTGGCCTTGCCGCCGGCGTTTACCTGGCCTGTGCAAACAGCTTGTCGTAGCGCTAGGCCGAGAAACCACGCAGCTTTTTTCCTTCCACAGCATCAGCGGCACGCCTTTGCCGGTATTGGCTCTGATCATGCTCGCCCCGTTCCCGGGGCGGCCCGGGCATGCAATCGCCGGGCGCAGCCTTATACTGCGAAGCCTGCCAATCTGGAGCCTTTCATGCCCAACCCCGATATCCAGCGCCTCAATCCCACGCCGCTGTGGTCCGATGCTGTGGTGTTCAACCGCATTGCCTGCTTTGTCGAGGTGCCGGAAAGTGGCGGGACCTTTGCCGAGCAAACCCATGCGTTGCTGGCGCAGGCCGAGCGCACGCTCGCTGCCATCGGCTCGGATAAAAGCCGTTTGATGATGGCAACGATCTACCTGCCGGATCTGGATCGCCGTGCCGAATTCAATGCGATCTGGGGCGCATGGCTGCCAGCGGGAAGTGCACCGGCGCGTGCCTGCATACGCGCTGAGCTCGCATCGCCCGACCTGCAAGTGGAAATCGCCTTCACTGCCGCTACCGGGGCTTGAGTGCGGCGGGTGCTGTCACGCCTGCTCGCCACCGCCAGCGGCAAATAACGGCAGCAGCTGCCGGTAAAGCGCCATGAAACGCGGGCGGCGCACATCGCGGTAAAACGCATGGCGGCGGCTGTCTGGCGAGTAACGGGCGGTTTGCGTGGGTACCGGGCAAACCTGTGCCAGCGGTGTTGCCGGGTGCATGGCCAGGTGTGCCAGCCGGGCCGCCCCCAGTGCCGGGCCGATCTCGCCACCTGCGCGGCAGGTCAGCGTGCGGCCGGTGATATCCGCCAGCATCTGCGCCCAGTAGGCACTGCGCGAACCGCCGCCGATCAGCGTGATTTCATCCGGGACAATGCCGGTGGCTTCCAGTGCATCCATGCCATCGAGCAAGCCCAGCCCCACGCCTTCCAGCGTGGCATTGGCAAGATCGGCGGCTTCGGTCGTTGTGGTCAGCCCGAAGAATGCGCCCTGCGCGGCCGGATTATTGTGCGGCGTGCGCTCGCCCGCCATATAGGGCAGGAAAAGCGGCGTGCCAGCGTGCAGGCCACGTGCTTCGGCAGTATGCAGCAGCGTGGCAACGTCGGGCAGGCTGGTCAGCCGGGCAGTGAAATCAACGCAGGCTGCAGCAGACAGCATCACCGACATCAGATGCCAGGTGCCCGGCAGCGCATGGCAAAAGCTGTGCACCGCGCGTTGCGGGTTGGCGTGGAAACCGTCGCTCGCCACGAAGTAGACGCCGGATGTGCCCAGTGACAGCATCGCCTGCCCCGGCTGCACGATACCGATGCCGATGGCCCCCGCGGCATTGTCGCCAGCGCCGGCCACCACCGGGATACAACGCAGCCCCAGCCGCGCGGCAATCTCAGGCAGCAAGGTGCCGGTAATCCGGTTGCCTTCGTACAACTGCGGCATATGGCTGCGGCTGAGGCCGGTGGCGGCCAGTAATGCGTCGTTCCAGTCCCTTTTGCCCACATCCAGCCACATTGTGCCGGCCGCATCGGATAAATCGGTGGCGTAGTCGCCGGTCAGCCGGTAACGCAGGTAATCCTTGGGCAACAACACCTTGGCGGTGCGGGCAAAGATGGCTGGCTCGTGCCGGGCCAGCCACAGCAGCTTGGGGGCGGTGAAGCCCGGCATCATCAGGTTGCCGGTGATGCTGCGTGCATCCGGCACGCGCTTTTCCAGTTCTGCGCATTCGGCATGCGCGCGGCCATCGTTCCACAGCATGGCAGGGCGCAGCACCTGGCCGCCGGCATCCAGCACTGTGGCGCCATGCATCTGGCCGGTGAGGCCGATGGCTTCGATATCATGCAGCGCAATGCCGCGCGCCGTTGCCTGTGCCAGCAGGGCCACCAGCGCGGTTTCGCACGCATGCCACCAGTCGGCAGGATGCTGCTCGCTCCAGCGTGGCTGCAGGTGGCTGATGGCAAGCGGCGCATGCGCGCTGGCGGCAACCTGACCGTGCCGGTCGAGCAGGATGGCCTTGAGGCCGGAGGTACCAAGGTCGATGCCGATGAACATGCGCGTGTTCTCTCCCGGGTTCAAGCACGGATGCCGCTGCCAGCGTGGCGCTTTATGCGCCGGCAGGCAATCGGGGGTGTCCGGATGGAAGGGTGCACTTCAACATGCTGCGTCATAGAGGCGAGGGCAATGGCTGCAACACGCGGGTTTCGCCGTGGCGCAGCACGTAGAAATCGGCCTCGCTCAGCCCGGCGGCGGCACGGGCACGGGCCAGCGCCTGCGGCGGTTCATCCAGCGGCTCATCGGTCAGCTCGAACGTGCCCCAGTGCACACCTAGGCTTTGCCTGGCTTTCAGCCGCTGATGGATGCTTACGGCTTCGGTGGGGCTGATGTGCTGGTTATGCATGAACCAGCGTGGTTCATACGCGCCGATGCCGATCGCCGCAAAATCAAAGCCGGCGGGAAAGTAGGCGGCGATGTCGTCGATATCCTTGGAGTCGGCCAAGTCGCCCGAGAAGAAACTGCGCCAGCCGGCTACCTCGATCACCCAGCCACCCCATAGCGTGGCGTTGCGATCGAAAGGCGTGCGTGCGCTCCAGTGCTGCACCGGCACGAAGGTGACGACCGCCTTGCCCACGCTGGCGCTTTGCCACCAGTCCAGCGCAATCAGCTTGCTGGCCGGCAACTGCGGGATGTTGTGCCTGAACCAGACATCCACGCCCAGCGGCACCGCAAAGACCGGCGGGCCGCCGGCTTGCCGCGCCAGTGCCTTCATACTGCGGGCATCCAGATGATCGTAATGGTTGTGCGACAGCACCACCAGATCGATATGCGGCAGGTCTTGCAATGCCACACCCGGTGGCTGGTGGCGCTTGGGCCCGGCAAACTGCACCGGCGAGCAGCGCTCGGAGAACATCGGGTCGGTGAGGATATTCATGCCGCCCACCTGCACCAGCTGGGTGATATGGCCTATCCACGTTACTGCAGTCTGGCTGCGGTTTTGCTGGATGAAGGCGAGATCAGCGGCAATCGGCGAGAGGTCTGCTTGCGGTGGCTTGGGCAGGCCCGCTGCCTTGCGCTCCTTGCGCCAGCGGGCCAGATCGCCGGCTTGTGGGCGGCCATGCGGGTAGTTGTTGCGGAACCCTTCCGGCAGGTGGTGTGCCAGCGCCGGGTTGTAGTGCGCATTGCGTGCCGGATTGCCGGTGTGCTTGCCTATCCATCCGATCAGCCAGTCTGCCGCGCGCATTGCATTCCCCTGTGTATGCAGCACAGATGGGGCTGCCGGCCGGCGCTGCAAGGGCGGCATCTGCCTGTTTTGCCGCAATGCCCGCCCAGCGCGCGGCGCTTCATCCGGTGCTGATGGCCGTCCATTGCCCGCCCGCTGCATGGCTGGCCAGCGCTGCATCGATGAAGTGATGCCCGGCCACGCCATCTTCCACCGTGGTCAGCAGTGCTGCCTCCGCAGGGATGGGCAAGCCGGCATCGATGGCGGCAATCTGTAGTGCGGCGTCGCTATACAGCTGGGCAAAGGCTTCCAGATAGCCTTCCGGGTGGCCGGCTGGAATACGCGTGGCATGCATGGCGGCGCTGCCTGCCGCTCGGCCACGCGTGATGCGTTGCGCGGTACCGCCCAGCGGCGTGAACCACAGCTCATTGGGGTGTTGCTGATCGAAGCTGATACTGGCCTTGCTGCCGTACACACGCAGTTTCAGTCCGTTTTCCTCGCCGCTGGCCACTTGGCTGGCCCACAGCATGCCGCGTGCGCCATTGGCATAGCGCAGCAGCATCTGCACATGGTCATCCACGCGGCGGCCTGCCACAAAGGTGTGCAGCTCGGCAGCCAGTTCGCTAGGCAGCATGCCGGTGACGAAGCCAGCCAGATGATAGGCGTGCGTGCCGATATCGCCCAGGCAACCGGCCGGGCCTGCCAGCGCCGGATCGGTGCGCCAGCCGGCCTGCTTGTTGCTGCCTTGCTCCAATGGCTCTGCCAGCCAGTCCTGCGCATATTCCACCTGCACTACGCGGAGATCGCCCAATTCGCCCGCGGCCACCAGCGCCCTGGCGTGGCGTACCAGCGGGTAGCCCGAATAGGTATGGGTGAGTGCAAACAGGCGGTTCTGCTGCCGCGCCAGCCGTGCCAGCGCCTGGCCTTCCGCCAAGGAGATGGCCAGTGGCTTGTCGCAGATCACGTGAATGCCAACCTGCAGGAAAGCGGTCGCAACGGGCGCGTGCAGATGGTTGGGCGTGACGATGGCAACCACGTCGATGCCATCGCTGCGCGCGGCTTCCGTGCGCGCCATCTCCTGGTAATCGGTGTAGCTGCGCGCCGGATCCAGCCGCAGCTCGGCCGCGCTGGCGGCAGCGCGCACAGCATTGGCGGAGAGCGCACCGGCAACCAGCTCATAATGATTGTCGATGCGCGCAGCCAGCCGGTGCACCGCACCGATGAACGCCCCCTGGCCGCCGCCGACCATGCCCAGACGCAAACGCCGTGTCATGTCATGCCTCCTGCGTACCGAGCAGTGCCTTGATCTGCACTGCATCTACGCCGCTGCCGGCAAAGTCGTCGAATGCGCGTTCCGCCACGCGGATGATATGGCGGCGGATGAAATCCACCCCTTCGGCCGCGCCATCTTCCGGGTGCTTGAGCGCGCATTCCCATTCCAGCACTGCCCAGCCGGGGAAATCGTACTGCGCCAGCTTCGAGAAAATGCCGACGAAATCGATCTGCCCGTCGCCCAGCGAGCGGAAGCGGCCGGCGCGTTCCGCCCAGCCGTTATAGCTGCCATATACACCCTGGCGGCCATCGGGGCGGAACTCGGCATCCTTCACATGGAAGGCCTTGATGCGCGTGTGGTAAATGTCGATGAAGGCCAGGTAATCGAGCTGTTGCAGCACGAAGTGACTGGGGTCGTACAGGATGCTGGCGCGCGGATGATCGTTCACCCCATCCAGAAAACGCTCGAAAGTGATGCCGTCATGCAGGTCTTCGCCGGGGTGCAGCTCGAAGCAGCAATCCACGCCGTAGTGGTCAAACTCGTCCAGGATGGGTTGCCAGCGGCGTGCCAGCTCGCCGAAGGCTTCTTCCACCAGCCCGGCGGGGCGTTGCGGCCACGGGTACAGATAGGGCCACGCCAGCGCACCGCTGAATGTCACCTGTGCGCTCAGGCCCAGCCGTTGCGATGCCTGCGCGGCCGCCTTGAGCTGCGCAATCGCCCATGCAGTGCGCGCGGCAGGCTTGCCGCGTACCTCAGGTGCGGCAAAGCCGTCGAACAGGCTGTCATAGGCCGGGTGCACCGCCACCAGCTGGCCCTGGAGGTGCGTGGATAGTTCGGTGATGGCCAGCCCGTGCTGCGCAACGGTGCCACGTATCTCGTCCGCATAGGTCTGGCTTTGCGCGGCCAGTGCCAGATCGATCAGCCGCGGATCGGTCGGCAGCTGTATACCCTCGTAGCCCAGGCCTGCCGCCCAGCCAGCCAGGTGATCCAGCGTATCGAATGGCGCTGCCGTGCCCATGAACTGGGCAAGGAAGATCGCCGGGCCCTTGATGGTTTTCATCTCGCGTGTCCTGTGTGCTGAACTGGCCGCAAGGCCGCTACACCAGCAGCGGTGCCTGCCGGCAGTGCTGCTCCGGAAGGGCGCGCAGCAGGGGCCTACCCCTGCTGCGCGCCCGCGCCGTGATCAATCCATCGGCCGCGCCATTGCTGCGCCCGCGCCGGGTTTTCCCACCGATTGATCCGTTTCCCCATCCATCTCCCGGCCTATCAGAATGGCGAGTTCGGGAAATAGAACTGCTTGGCGTTTTCCTTGGTGATCAGCACCGACGGAATGATGGTCTTGGCCGGCAGGGCTTCGCCTTTCAGGCGGGCTTCAGCGGTCAGCTTGATGGCGTCGTAGATGAACTTGGGCGAGTACGACACATTGGCCTGGATGCGCTTGTCGCTGCCGTCCATCAATGTCTTGATGGCCCCTTTGGCGCCCGCACCGCCGAACACGATCTTCACGTCGGTGCGCTTGGCCTGGTCCAGCGCCTTGAGCACGCCCACTGCCATGTCATCGTCGGCAGCCCAGATCGCATCGATATGCTTGAAGCGGGTGAGGAAATCCTGCGTCACCTTGAACGCATCGTCGCGGTTCCAGTTGGCATACTTGGCATCGAGGATTTTCACATCCGGCGTGGCCTTGAGCGCGGTCTGGAATGCTTCGTAGCGCTCGTTGTCCAGCGTGGTGGGAATGCCGCGCAACGCCACCACATTGCCCTTGCCGCCCAGTGTCTTGCCGATGTATTCGCCGGGGATCTTGCCGAATGCGGTGTTGTCGCCCGCCACATAGGCATCCTGCGCGCGGGTATCGGTCAGGCCGCGGTCCACCACGGTTACGTACACGCCCTTGCTTTTCACTTGGGATACCGGCTGGGTGAGCGATGCGGATTCAAACGGAAAGATCACCAGCGCATTGATCTTGTTCACCGTCACCAGGTCCTGCAGCTGGTTGGCCTGCTCCGGCGCACCGCCGGCGGTCTTGATGATGACTTTCAGATCCGGGTATTTCTTTTCCAGTTCTTTCTTGGCTTCGCCCGCCCACCACACGATGCCACCGGTAAAGCCATGCGTGGCGGTGGGAATCGATACCCCAAGGGTGACTTTTTCAGCCACTGCATTGCCACTGATTGCGCCGAAGGCCAGTGCCAGTACGCCGGCGCCCAATACCTGAGTAAAGCGTTTCATGATGCTCTCTCCAAATGGTGGGCGGCCGTGGCAGCCCATGGGTAAAAACCGAATCCGTTCCCCCGCTTGCTGTTGACGCGCCGCTCTAGTGGCGGCTGCGTTGCAGGAAGGCCACGATGATGATCACGAAGCCCTGTACTGCTGCATTCAGATACACGCTGATGATGCTGGTGAGGTTGAGGATGTTGCTGATCACCGACAGCAGGATGGCGCCGATCACCGTGCCGATCACACGCCCTTCGCCGCCCTTGAGCGCCGTACCGCCGACCACTACCGCGGCAATGGCTTCCAGCTCCCACAGGATGCCGGTGGTGGGCGTGGCCGACCCCAGCCGCGGCACATACAGCACCGTGGCGATGCCCACGCACAATCCCAGAAACATATAGGTAACGATCTTGACCAGATCAACGCGGATGGCTGCGTAGCGCGCTACCTGCTCATTCGATCCGATCGCCTGCACATGGCGGCCGAATGCAGTGCGGTTGAGGATGATGGTGCCCAGCGCCGCCACGATCAGGAACACCCAGATCGGCACCGGTATGCCCAGCAGGCTGGCGTAATACACCGGCGCATACAGATCGTTGAGGGCGGTATCGAGCGTGAGCGCGCCACCATCGGCCAGATAGGTGAGGTAGGCGCGGAAGATGCCCAGCGTACCCAGCGTGACGATGAACGGCTCGATCCGTCCCTTGGTGATCAGTAGCCCGTGGATGGCGCCAAATGCCGCCCCCAGCAGCAGTGCCAGCGCGATGCCGGTCAGCACGATGGCCAGCGGGCTGAGCGTGCCGGCCAGCACCAGCTTGTTCATCAGGAAGATCATGCTGCCCGCAATCAATGCCGCCATCGACCCCACCGACAGGTCGATGCCGCCGGAAATGATCACAAAGGTCATGCCCACCGCGATGATGCCGATGAAGGCGGTGCGGGTCAGCACGTTCATCATGTTGTCCAGCGTGGCAAAATCCGGGTTCAGCCACGTGCCGGCAATGCATAGCACGATCAGCCCGAGTACCGGTCCCAGGCTGCTCACATGCCGGAGCATGCGCTGCAGCGATGGACGGGTGCTGCCGGTTTCAGTGTGTGCCGGTTGCATGAGCGATCAACTCCTCTTCGTTCAGTTGTTCCATGCCCAGCATGGTTTGCAGCCTGCCGCCCCGCATCACCGCCACGCGGTGGCACAAGCCGATCAGCTCGATCAGCTCGCTGGAAATCACGATCACCGCGCGGCCCTGTGCGGCCAGCTGGTGGATCAGGAAATAGATATCGCGCTTGGCACCCACATCCACGCCGCGCGTGGGTTCGTCCAGCACCACCACCTTCGGATCGGGGTGCAATACCTTGGCGAGCGCCAGTTTTTGTTGATTCCCGCCCGAGAGCATGCGGGCACGCAAGTCGAGGTCGCCGGTGCGGATGCCGAAGTGGGCCACCGCCTGCCTGAGCGCCGCCCGCTCGGCTTGCAGGCTCAGCCACGGGTGGGCGTAGCGCTCCAGCGTCATCAGCGTCAGGTTGTCGGCCAGCGGCAGGTTCACGTGCAGCCCCTTGCCCTTGCGGTCTTCGGACAGGTAAGTCAGGCCGTGGCGCACCGCATCGCGCGGCGATTTCAGCTGCACCGGCCGCCCCAGCATCTCGATCTGCCCGGCGCTGCGTGGCCGCAGGCCGATGATGGCCTCGAACGATTCGGTGCGCCCGGCACCCACCAGCCCGGCAAAACCGAGTATTTCGCCAGCGTGCACTTCAAAGTCCAGCTCGCTGGCCCAGCCGGGCACGGTCAGCCCGCTCACTTTCAGCGCCACCGGCGCATCGGCCGCCGGCGGATTGCGCGGCGGGAACATGTCGGACAGCTCGCGCCCCACCATCAGGTTGGCCATCTGCTGGCGCGTGACATTGGCGGTGGCTTCGCGGGTGATGAAGCGGCCATCGCGCATCACGATGATCTCATCGGTAATGTGCTCCACTTCATCGAGCTTGTGCGAGATGTACAGCAACGTCACGCCGTCATCCTTGAGCTTGGTCATCAGCGTGAACAAGCGGGCGGTTTCACCTGGCGTGAGCGTGGCGGTGGGCTCGTCCATGATCAGCAACCGGGCGTTGCGCGAGAGCGCCTTGGCAATTTCCACCAGTTGCTTCTCGGCCACGATCAGATCACGCACGCGGGTATCGGGGCTGATGGTCAGGCCCACCTGCGCCAGGTAGCGCGCCGCATCCTTGCGCATTGCCACATCGTCCACGAACGGACCGCGGCGCTTTTCGTGGCCCAGATACATGTTCTGCGCAATGGTCAGGTGCTCGGCCAGGTTGAATTCCTGGTGGATCAGCACGATGCCGGCTGCTTCTGCCTGGCGCGAGTTGCCAAATACCTGCGGTACGCCATCGATGCGCATTTCGCCGGCGGTGGCCGTCTCATAGCCGGAAAGGATTTTCATCAGCGTGGATTTGCCGGCGCCATTTTCGCCCAGCAGGCCGTAGATGCGCCCGGGGGCGATCTCGAAGCTCACGCCGTGCAGTACCCGCACCGGGCCGAAATCCTTGCGTATCGCGTCGAAATGCACTGCAACGCTCATGGTCAGGCGCTCCCGCGGATCAGCAGTTGATGGGGCAGCAATACCCCCGGCACGGTATGGCCGGGCTGTGCCAGCCGCTGCAGCAACAGCCGTGCGGCGGTTTCACCCAGCGCGCGCATCGGCTGGGCGATGGTGGTCAGCGGAGGGTCGATTTGCGTAGCGAGCGAGATATCGTCAAAACCCACCACGGCAATATCGTGCGGCACGCGTTTGCCCACGCTGCGCAGGCCGGCAATCACGCCGATGGCCAAGGTATCGGATACCGCAAAAATGGCCGAGGGCGCATCGGCCTGCGCCATCAGCGCACGCGCTGCATCGGCACCAGCGGCGTAATCGAGCGAGTTCACGTTCAGCACCCAAGAGGGGTTGATGGCGATATCCAGCTCGCGCAGTGCATCCACATAACCCAGCTGGCGCTGGCGTGCATACAGATAGCCTTCGTCCGAGTTGATCAGCGCAATGCGGCGGTGGCCGGTGGCCAGCAGGTGGCGCACTGCATCGCGCGCGGCCGCATGGTTGTCTATGCCCACATACGGCACCGGTACCGCGGGATCGAATTCGCAGCAGGCTACCCACGGCAGATCGAGCGATTCCTCGGCCAGCGCATGCTGCACGGTATCCGGGTCCAGGCAGATGGCGCCGTCGGCACGCTTGCGGCGCAGCAGGTCAAAGTAGGTGCGCTCGCGCCCCGGGTCTGCGCCGGTATCGCACAGCAATACGTCATAACCGTGCTGGCGTGCCACGCTGCCGATGCCGCGCACCAGCTCGGCATAAAACGGGTTGCCCACATCCGGCACCATGGCCAGCAGCAAGCGGCTTTCCGATGTGCGCAGGTTGCGCGCCATTTCGTTGATGCGATAACCGCTGGCGTTCACCGCCGCCATCACCTTGTCACGTGTGGCGGGTTTCACGCCGGCATGGCCATTGAGCACACGCGATACGGTCGCCACCGATACCCCTGCCTGCAAGGCGACGGTGGTGATGGATGCACCGTTTTGAGGTGTGCTGGCACTGCGTTCGGGCATGCTGTCGCACCAATAATGTAATCGTTTACATTTTTAGGGTGCTTTGAAAAAACCTGCAAGAACAATTGCTTGTGCGGTGCAGTATCCGTGTGCCATCTGGCCTACGGATAGCAGCTGCCCCATTGAGTTGCCGATTTGGAGTGCGCTGCACCAAAGGTGATCGACGAATGCAAGGCAAGCCGGCCAGATCGCCGGGTTGGGCACTACACCGCAATCCGGGGTGGCGCATTTTCGCCACAGCGCTATGCACGGGTATGCCCTTTTCCGCGCCCTTCCTTTACTGTGCCGGCTTGCGCAGCGCTACCGCTGCAAATCCGGTGGAAATCAGCCGTGTCCAACTGATCTGCCTTCGCTTTCGACGATGGCCTGCCAGCGCAACCCGCTGCAGGGATTTGCATGCTGCTAGCCGCCTGTGCGGGTACGCATGCCCATGCTGATCAGGAATACCCTTGATGTCTTCAAGTACGACCCATCCCGCAAGCGCGTCACTGCAGGCAGTGACGGATGCCGATGCGCTGTGCGCGTTGTTTGCCAGAATTGTTGCCCATGAGGCCAGCCATTGGCTGGGTGGCAGGCAGCCATTCATCCCCGACCATCACAAGCCCGGCATGCAGCGTTACCAGGCTGGCCTGGGCGCCTATTACAAGATCATGCTGGCTGGCGCGGTGCAGCTCACGCACAGCGGGCGCGAGCATGCACGCATCGAGCTGTTCTATCTGGACCCGGTCTGGCAGGGCAGGGGGTTGGGTGGACAGGTGCTGCAGCTGCTGGAAGCGCACTACCCGCAAGTCAGCACATGGTCGCTGGATACCACACGCCATAGCGCGCGCAATCTGGCGTTCTACCGGAAGCATGGGTATGTGCTGGTTGGTGAGGATGACGATGAGTATTACCTGAGGAAGCAGCGACCCGTGGACGG
The DNA here is from genome assembly GCF_009848685.1 of Andreprevotia sp. IGB-42. Taxonomy (GTDB): domain Bacteria; phylum Pseudomonadota; class Gammaproteobacteria; order Burkholderiales; family Chitinibacteraceae; genus Andreprevotia. Next base: position 534,678 of record NZ_WXTX01000001.1, on the reverse strand, counting down.
TGCAAGTGCGCAGCGCCAGCAATACACGGCGGATCTGGCCGGCACCGGTTACCGTGACTGCACGCTGTCCGGCGCCGATTTTTTCGAGTGCAATCTTGCCGGTGTGCAGATCAGCAGCAGCGGCATGGCCGGTTTGACGGTCCAGAATGCCAATGTGACGGGGGCGGTCTTCAATAACGTCAACCTGTCCGGCGCGCGCATCGGCAATGCACGGCTTGATGGGGTGCGGCTATGCAATGTATCGCTGGGCGGTGCGCAGTTCAGCGACAGCAATCTGGGCTGGAATGGCGAAGAAGCCGAGCCGGTGAGCATGCAACGCTGCGATCTGCGCAATGCCCGCCTTACCGATTGCGATCTGCGCGGTGCCGCGCTGAACGGCTGCCAGCTGGATGGTGCCAGTATCGATGGCATACCGGTCAGCACGTTGCTGGCCGCTTGGCGCCATACGGTTCAGCGTGACTGAAACGGCAGGAAGCGCACCATGTCGCCAGGCTGGATGATCTGGCCCGGCGTCACCTCCACCAGCCCATGCGCGCCCGCCAGGCCGGATATCATTGCCGAGCCTTGCTGGCCGACCAGTTGCAGGCCATTGGCGTCCAGCGCCACCCGCAGGTATTCCTGGCGCGAATCCGGCCGTGGCCAGTTGAAGTCCGCCCGCACCGGCCAGCCGCTGGTGGCAAGCCCGCTGGCGCCCATGCGCTTGAGCAGGAAAGGGCGCACCAGCACCTGCAGCGTAACGAACGCCGATACCGGGTTGCCCGGCAGGCCGATGAAATCCGCGTTGCCGATGCGCCCGAATGCCAGCGGTTTCCCCGGCTTGATCGCCACCTTCCACAAATCCAGTGTACCCAGTGCGCTCAGCGCGGCCTTTACATGGTCTTCTTCACCTACCGATACCCCGCCGGTACTGATCACCACGTCGCTATCGGCTGCTGCTGCCTGTAGCGCGGCCTCGGTCGCGGCGCGCTGATCCGGCACCTTGCCACCGTCGCGCACTGCGCAGCCCAGCGCGCGCAGCATGGCGATCAGCATCGGCCGGTTGCTGTTGTACACGCCACCTGCCGGCAGCGGATCGCCCGGCTCGGCCAGTTCGTCTCCGGTAGAGAGCAGCGTGACTTTCAGCGGCCGGTAAACCTCGACATCGCCAATGCCGCTGGCTGCCAGCAATGCAATGTGTGCCGGGTTCAACGCATCACCACGCTGCAGCAACGTGGCGCCATGCGCAATGTCTTCGCCCTTGCGGCGGATATGCTGGCCCGGCTTGGGCTGCACGTCGGGTTTCAGCTGCAGTGTGGTATCGAGCAGCTCGCAGTCTTCCTGCATCACTACCAGGGTTGCGCCGGGCGGGATGGGCGCGCCGGTGAAAATGCGCGCCGCACAGCCTGCCGGCAGCGCGGTGCCAAGCTGGCCTGCAGCTATGCGTTGTACTACCGGAAAGCTGGCGGGTAGCGGTGCGCCATCGGCCAGCGCCAGTGCGTAGCCATCCATGGCGCTATTATCCAGTGCAGGTACGTTGACGCTGGCGGTGTAATCGCGTGCGGCGATGCGTGCATCGGCCAGGCCCAGCGCGATGGTTTCACTGGCGCCAGCGGGTAGGGCTGCCGCCAGCAGGCGGGCAAGGGCATCGTTGACGCTCAGCATGGGGCGGTCTCCGGATCAGTCGACAAGGTATGCCAGTTCAGGCCGGGCTGCGCCACGCGGCAACGATGACCATCACCCATGCGGCCATGAACGCTACGCCACCCAGCGGGGTAACGGCACCCAGTATGCGGATACCGGATAGGGCCAGCACATACAGGCTGCCACTGAACAGCACGATGCCGGCCAGCATTACCGGGCCAGCCCAGGTGAGGGCGGGGCTGGCAAAACGCGGCAGCAGCAGCGCAATGGCAAACAGGCCCAGCGCGTGCAGCATCTGGTACAGCACCGCCGTTTGCCATACTGCCAGCAGATCCGGTGGCAGGCGCATCTTGAGCGCATGCGCACCGAAAGCCCCGGCAGCAACGCCGATCAGCATGTTGAGGGCGGCGGCAATGATGAGCTGGCGTTCTGTCATGGCAGGTGATCCGGGTGGCAAGACCCGGATGATACCGGCAGAACGCCAGATGCTGGCACCGCAGTGGGCAGTGCCGGCATCACCTTATGGCCGCGCCGCGATCAGCGCATCGATCACCACTCGTGGCAGCCCCATGCTCAGCGCGGATGCATACACCACGTTGCGGATCGACTGCTTGAGGTTGAAGATCTTTTCACCGTTCACTTCATCGTAATGCGGCTGGTGCGCATCGATCAGTGCAATGGCATCCGGACCCAGTGCTTTTTTCAGGTAGTCGACGCTGGGCTGCACGTTGTCGACATAGAACGCATAGCGCTTGAGCAGCGATTCGTGATTGTCGTCGATGCGCTGGCGGCGGCCGGCACGGTGCAGCATTTCCTGCTTGCTGATGCTCAGGTGCAGCACCTTCAGCACGGGGATGTTCAGCTCGCCGAATACCTCCAGCAAATGCGCGGCTGCAGCCTTGGTGCGCGGGTAGCCGTCGATCACGAACGGGCGTTCCTGCAGATCGGGGATGGATTCGATATGCGCGGCGATCAGCGCTTGCGTCCAGCGGTCCGGCACCAGCAGGCCATTTACCGTGCACAGTTCCAGCCATTCCAGCTGCGTGGCAGAGCGCCACAGGTCCGGTGTGCCGATGATCTGGTGGCTGGCACGCATTTGCGCGTTCAGTTGCTCCGCGTGTGCTTCCACCTTGGCAGCGAGTTCCGGCGTGGTATCGATGCAGTCGAGCACCAGCGTTTCGCTGCTGATGCTGTATTTGTTGGCCAGGTGATTCCTGAATTCGGCATCGCTGGCCGCATGCTCGTAGGTGGCCCGCAGGATGTTGCCCATCGACAGCCAGCGCGTATGCGGAATCGACAGCAGCTCGCACAGCGCGTTGGAGATCTCCCCCTTGCCGCAGCTCGATGGCCCGGTGACGATGATCGCGCCGGGGCCGCGTATTTCGGCGCTGGGTATCAGCAGGCGGTCTTCCAGCGTGTGGTACGGGCGCCATGGTTTGGCGGATGCAGGCATGAGGTATCCCCTGAGAGAGTCAGTTCATTGTATGGGCAACATGGCGCGTGCGCGCACAGGATGCCGACACTGCAGACGCAAGGTATCTGCAGTGCACGCAAAAAAACAGCCCCGCGAGCGAGGCTGTCTGATCAGGCGCTAGCCGATTACAGGCGCCACACGCGGAAACCGGCTTCTTCCAGCTGGCGGCTGTTGAATTGCGACTTCACGTCGATGAAGCAACCCCCCTTCACCAGCTTCTTCGAGAGGTCTTCCAGGCCCAGCTCAAGGAAGTTGCGGTGCGCAACGGCGGCCACGATGGCATCGGCGCGCGGCAGGTCTTCCCAGCTGTGCAGCTTCACGCCGTATTCGTGCAGCGCTTCTTCCGCATCGCCCCACGGTTCATGCACGGCCACTTCCACGCCGAATTCCTTCAGCTCGCGCACGATGTCTTCCACCTTGGAGTTGCGCAGGTCGGCGCAGTTTTCCTTGAAGGTCAGGCCCAGCACGTTCACGCGCGCACCCTTCACATAGCTGCCGGCGGCAATCATCTGCTTGATGGTCTGCTCGGCGATGTACTTGCCCATGCCGTCGTTGATGCGGCGGCCGGCCAGGATCACCTGCGGGTGGTAGCCGATCTTCTCGGCCTTGTGTGTCAGGTAGTACGGGTCCACGCCGATGCAATGGCCGCCCACCAGGCCCGGTTTGAACTTGAGGAAGTTCCATTTGCTGCCGGCGGCTTCCAATACTTCGTTGGTGTCGATGTCGAGCTTGTCGAAAATGATGGCCAGCTCGTTCATCAGCGCGATGTTCAGGTCACGCTGGGTGTTTTCGATCACCTTGCACGCTTCGGCTGCCTTGATGCTGGAGCAGCGGTGCGTACCGGCTTTTACCACCAGCTCGTACAGCTCGGCCACCTTGACGAGGGTATCCGGCGTATCGCCCGATACCACCTTGATCACGTTGGTGAGCATGTGCTCGCGGTCACCCGGGTTGATACGCTCCGGCGAGTAACCGACGAAGAAGTCTTCCTTCCACTTCAGGCCCGATTCGCGCTCCAGCACCGGGATGCAATCCTCTTCGGTGGCGCCCGGGTACACGGTGGATTCAAAAATGACGATGGCGCCTTTCTTCAGGTTCTGGCCGACCGAACGGCTGGCCGACAGCAGCGGGCGCAGGTCAGGCTGGTGCGCCTGATCCACCGGCGTAGGCACGGCCACCATGATGAAATCCGCTTCCGCCAGGCGCTTGCCGTCGCTGGTGTACTCGGCGTGGATGGCCGAGGCCATTTCCGCATCCGGGATTTCCTGCGACGGGTCCTTGCCTGCCTGGCAGCGGGCTACCTTGTTTTCATCGATGTCGAAACCGATGACCTTGATCTGTTTGCCGAATTCGACCACGAGGGGCAGGCCGACATAGCCCAGACCGACGACTGCGAGTGTTGTCATTTTCTTCTTTCCTTGCTTCATGGCGTTTGATAGAGGGTGTGGATTTTTTGGGCAACGGCCTGCCAGTCGTAATCACGCTTCACGCGCTCGGCCCATTCGTCCCAGCGTGCGGGCGTGAGGGCAAAGTGCTGGATGCGTGCGGCAAGCGCGTCAACATTGCCGAGCGGAAAATAGCTTTCCGCCGGCAGGTGCATTTCAAGATGCGGTTCGATATCACTGACCACCGACGGCGCGCCCAGGCTCAGTGCCTCGAGCAATGCAATCGGCAATCCTTCGTGTGAAGAGGGCAGCACGAACAGGCCGCAATGGCGGTACAGGCTGGCCAGCTCGGTGGCGTTGCGGCGGCCGAGGAACACCACGTTGTCGCCTGCGCGTTCCAGTACCGAGCGCGAATACGCGTCCTCGTGATCCGCGCCCCCGGCAAACGCCAGCTTCCAGCCAGCCGGCGGCTGGCGCAGAAAGGCGTCGATCAGGTCGTGGTGGCGCTTTTCCGGTACAAAGCGGCCGACATTCAGCACATATTTACCGGCTTCCAGCCCCATGCCGGCCAGCAGGCCCGCATCGCCGCTGCCCGCCGGAAAGCCCGTCACGCCATTGGGAATGAGCGCCGAATCACGTTTGAAGGTATCGGTAACCAGGTTCTTCAACTGGTGCGAGATCACCACCACGTGGGTGGAGAAGCGCACGCCCAGGCTCTCTGCGGTACGCAGGAACAGGCGCGCACCCTTGCCCCACTTCTGCCGCTGGTAATCCTGGCCGTGATGCGTCATCACCACGCGCATGCCAAGGAGGCGTGCCAGCGGCACGAAGAACGACGGGCCGATGGCATGGAAGTGGATCACCTTGTTGCGCTGCCATGCGGCGGCGATCACCGCCAGGAAGGTATGTACCAGCGTTTCCGAAGCGCGCCCGGTGGGCGACCATACCCGGCAAAAACGCACGCCTTGATACTCATTGCCCTGCACATGCTGCATGTATGGCGAGCGCACGTACACCGTGACGTCGGCCCCCTGTGCCACCAGCAATGGCGCCAGCGATTCCACATGGCGCTCCACGCCACCCTGTACATCCGGAAAACCGCGCAATCCGACGATGGCCACCTTCATGCGGTCTGCTCCTGGCGGCGGTCCGCCAGTGCGGCGCGCAGGCCATCGACAAAGCGCTCTGCCATGCGGTCCACGGTGTATTCCTGGGCGGCAATCTGTGCGCCACGCTGCAGGCGTGCCAGTTCGGCTGGCTCGGCAATCAGCCGCTCCACCTGGTCGATGTACTGCTCGGCGGAATCATCGATCATGCAGCCATTGCTGCCGTGCTCGAGGAAACCGATTTCCGGGCCGTGCTTGGCGCTTTTCATGGTAACCAGTGGCGTGCCGGCAATGAAGGAATCAAGGATGTTGAGGCCGACCGCGCCAGGGCACAGCAGCAACTTCGACAGCCTGAAGCAAGTGGCCTTGCGTGCGCCATGCGCCGCGCCCAGATAGGCAATCCATGGCCGGCTGCCCACATGCGCTTCTACCTGGCTGCGCAGCGCGCCATCGCCAATGATCAGCAGGCGGAACGACGGCTGGCGCTGGTGCAATTGCTCGGCAATCTCCAGCAACTGGTCGATACGCTTTTCGGTGTAGAGAGAGCCGCAATAGATGGCGACGAAGTCATCCACGCCAAAGCCGGTCTCGGTGCGCAATGCCGCCAGTGCCGCTTCATCCACTGCAGCAAGCTCACCGACGAACTCTTCATTGTCGATGGCATTGTTGATCACGGTAATGCGCTCTTCCGGAAAACCCGCCGCCTGCACGATCTGGCGGGTAAGTCCGGTATAGGCAAACCACCAGTCCGGCCAGTTGAGCGTGAGGCTTTTCCACTTTTCGCGCAGGCCACCGGGGGCGCTGCTCTGGAAATCACGACCATGCCCCCAGAACGCCACCTTTGGACCGAGGCCCAAGCTGCGGCGCAGCAGCCACCAGTAGTTGGCCAGCAGGCGGTTCTCGTGCATGAATACGAACAGGTCCGAATCGCGTACCGATGCCGGTGCCGGTTGCCAGCACAGGTCTTTCTTTTCCTTGATGGGGAAATACAGGCTTTTCACCTTGATGCCCCAGGGCAATTCCACGCTGTCTTTCTTCTTGATTTCATCGCCATACGGCTGGCCGTAGACCAGGTTGAGGTCGATGCCGGCCGCAATGCACTTCTCGCGCATCAGTTCGAACAGGCGCTGGCGGTAGTGAAACAGCCGGTACTGGAAAATGGTCACTTTCATGATGCTCGCCTTGCCGGCCGCAATGGCCGGCTGTACGGATGGAAAAACGGTTTGCTTGTCACAGGAATACCGGCCAGCGCTGGTTCACGCGCAGCAATACCACGCTGCACAACAGCGACATCGCCACGCCCAGTGCGGTCAGTACGGTGCTCTTGAAGTGATGCACACCCAGCAGTACGGTCAGGCACAGCGGGTGAATGAAATAGATGGCTGCGGATAGCCGTGACCAGAGGTCGGTGCTGGTTTTTGCCAACGATTGATTGGCCCACATGAAAAGGCCGATGCTGGCGGCAGGCAGGCCCAATTGCAGATCGAGGCCCATTCCGGGCGGCAACAAGCGGTAGTCCATATCCGATTCCAGCAGCATCAGCACCACGCCAGCCAGTGCGAGCGCTGCCCAGTAACCACGGGCCAGCGTTGCCAGCGCGTCGGCGCGCGCCAGGCAATAGCCGGCGGCAAAAAACGGCAGGCCGAAAAACAGGCCGTTGCGGTAAAGATCGGCGGGCAGCGCGGCCAGGCCTGGGGCCTCCGCTGCGAAGCGCCAGCTGTTCTGCAGCAGCAGGCCGCATACGAACAGCACACTGCTGAGCGCTGCAATACGCTTTACGCTTGCCCCACGCAGCATATGTAGCAGCAAGCCAGCCAGCAGCATTGCCGGCAGATACCACAGGTGGCGGTAACCAAAAACCAGATCGGTCAGCAGGTCCAGCGTATCCCCGCTTTTCCAGAACGCGCGCAGGTAGAGCGGCGCGTAGATCACCATCCACACCGCATACAACACCAGTATGCGCAGCAGCCATTTCGATATCGGTTTGCCACGGGTCAGCCATGCAGCAAAGTAGTAACCATTAGCGATGAAAAATGACGGTACGGCAATGCGGAACAATCCCTGCACCAGCAACTGGCCCAGCTCCGGCGCGCTATCGGTCAGTAAACCGGCATGCAAGCCCACCACCATCAGCGCCAATAGCACTTTCAGCAGGTCGAGGGTGAGATTGCGTGCCGGTGCCGCCATTATTCAGTCCTGCAATACCAGATAGACCGGATCGGCAAAATTGCGCGTCAGTGTGGCGAGTGTGGCATTGCTCATGCCGGCCAGATTCTGGCGCTCACCATTGAGCAGCCATACCGCTTGCACGCCGGCCTGCTGCAAGCTCGTCACGGTCAGTGTCTTGCTCCAGCTCACACGTGCTACAGGCGTGTTGCCGCTGACCAGCGTACAGTCGGTGCTGCCATCATTGATGCTGCAGTTGAGCGGCTGTTTGTCGTTCAGCCATTCCTTGGCCTGGATATAAGCGACGCCAAGCTGGTTGAGGGCGCCCACGGTCTTGTTCGGTTGGGTACTGCCCATGGACGAGCTGTCATGCGCAAACCAGTAGGTGCGGGCAATGCCCCCAACCTGACTGGCAAGCACCAGCTTGAGCATCAGCGCAGCAGCATCTTTTTCATCCAGTACCGTGGACAGCGCGCCACTGGGGCTGCGCGGCACGACATTGGTGCCGCTCTGTGCAACCAGCACGCCGATTTCGGTATCCCAGATCGGCAGATTGCCTACCCCGTTGCGCACCATGGCACTTCTCACACCTGCCAGCAGCGTATTGAACTCCGCTACGGTTTGCGTTTTCAGGTAGAAGTGAAAGCCGATTGCATCGCAATATTGGCCGCCGCCATGGCTCAGGAAATAATCCAGCCGCTTCACGCCAAGGTCACCACCATCCATGGGCGGGCAGACCACCAATGCATTTGGATCTTCAGCCTTGATGGCGTCGCGTGCCAGTTGTGTCATGTGCACCAGCTGATCGGTGCTGCCGGAGAAAAAGCCTGGCGAATACGGCAGGATGGCTTCCGGGATGCGGGGCTCGTTCATGACCTCGTAGGCAGAAATCTTGCCGCGATACCGGGCGGCCACGGTGCCGACATAGCGGCTCCAGAAGCTCATGTCGCTGGGTTCGGCTGCTGCACCCTTGCCCATGTTGGCTTGTTCGGCAGGGCGTGCAGATGCCCAGCCAGGGGCCTGCCCCAGCGTGTACAGCACATCCATGTTGCGCGATTTTGCATTGGCAACATGCTGATCAAGCAGGGAAAAGTTGAAATTGCCGCTGGTGGGCTCGATGTCCTTCCAGGTGACGGATTGCGATGCGCCTGACCAGATACGCACGCCATCGAAATAGCCGGCTTCTACAGGCTGCCAGCTGGATGCATAAAAAATGTGTTGTCCGAGAAACAGGTCTGCCTTGGCGCGCGGAGAAGTGGTTCCCAGGCAGCCCCCCAATGCCAAAATGGCGGCAAGCGTTGCGATCTTCATGATGAGGTCCTCCAGTTGAGATAACTGTTGGACTGGAATCGCATTAGTGAGTTCTAATGTTCCTTGACGAAAGGTCAATTTTCCAGAAAATTTTTCCCACCATGATTTGTAAGGTATTTGGCTTGCAAGCCGGTTTTTGTAAGAATTTGATGAAAGGAAAGCGCGCTTGACCGCATGCTTCCGGTTCAGCAACGAGATGGTTTGCATGGCCGCACGAATGCAGCGTTCAAAGCAGTCGGGCGCGCCAGACAGCCTCATGCCCCGATTGCCTCGCCTTGCGGTACGGCGTGGCCGCGGATCAGTCCGCCGGCGGATGTGCGCTCGGAAATCACGCGTGCGGGCGCACCGGCAACAGTGCAGTTACCCTCGGGGAAACTGCGATTCACCACTGCATTGGCGCCGATCACCATGTTGTCGCCCAATACGATCTTGCCGTACAGCTTGGCACCGGGACCGATATAGACGTTGTCGCCCAGCACCGGCGCTTCATCGAGCGTGCCCAAGTTGGTACCCAGATTGGTGCAGACATGGATGCGGCAATTGGCGCCGACGCGCGCGTAGCTGTTCACCACGATGGTGCCACGATGCGGAATGGCCAGTCCGGGGCCGAACACATTGGGCGGGATCGAGTAGCCGAGCAAACGGCCCAGTTTGCGATGACGCCATTCCACCCATAGCCGCAGCAGCTTGTTCTTGCGGCAGTTCTTCAGGTATTCCACGCGGCGCAGCAGGCGCTGGTATTGCCAGCGATCGTTGAACAGGCGCTGGAACAGCGTGTTGTCGGCCCCGAGCGAAATGCGGTCGGCTTCCAGATAGCGGAGGTAATCCTCGCGGGAACGGATCATCGGTTGCTCCTTGCTGCGGCAATCGCCAGGGTGTTGACCCGGATGAACGATGCGATCAGCACGATATTGAGTGACTGTGTCGTTCGCCAGTACGCGCTCTCGGTGATATCGAGAATCGCCATGAAGACAAAGAACATCAGGTGGAAATAGAACTCGGTACCGGCAATGCGGCGTGCGGCGAAGATGCGCTCTAACCAGGTCAGCAGGAACAGCACCAGCAGGCCGATGCCGATCCAGCCCAGATCATTGAAGAGGTCGATATAGCCGTTGTGCGCCTGACCCACGTAACCGCCGCCAAAGCGATAGGCGATATAGCCGGCGATACTGTCCACGCCGTTCCAGAAGCCGCCATAGCCACCGCCCAGCCACGGGTTCTGGAAATGCGAGTTGTACAGCACCAGCTCCCACAATTCGGTACGGCCGGTGAGCGTGGATGATTTGCCCAGCGCACCGAATACGATATCGATGATGCCCTGCACATCCGGGATGAGCCCGGCAACGAACAGCGCGAACAACACCACCAGCAGCATCAGGCCGGTACCCAGTACCAGCGGCTTGGCGATCTGGCTGTTGCGCGCCTGCGCAATGGTCCATGCCACGCCGCCCACCATCAGCGCCACGGCCAGCGCCAGCGTGCAGCTGGAACTTTGCGAGCGCCACAATACGAATACCGCCAGTACCGCCAGGCCACCACCCACCCACACGCGGCCGGTCAGCGCCAGCGTGGCATAGATCAACACACCCAGCGTGGCGAGCTGCCCCAGTTCATTCTTGTGCGAAGCCACGCCACGCCAGCCGATGGCGGTCACGCCATAGGCTGGCCACGCCACGGCCACCATCACCGACGAGATCAGCAGAATACCCACCGGCCAGTAATGCCAGTGCAGGAAATCCACCGGTTCGTTGCGCAACTGGCCAAACGTCGCCACGCACAGTGCCACCACGATCCACAGCAGGATCGCGCGCTTGAGCGTGATATCCGGCACGACGGACCACGCGGCGGATACGGCGATGTACAGCAATACCAGCATACCGACCGCGCTGGCCCAGCCGAACGCCATCGGTTGCGTGCGGGTGTCGCCACGCCGCAGCACCCAGATTGCGCCGCCAGCCAGCCCCAGCCATTGCAGCTGTCGGCCGATGCTGCCGCCGCCACCGGTTTGCGATGCACCCAACGCCACGATCGCAAACACGCTCAGGAACAGCGCCAGTGCGTACAGGCGGCCGCGCCATTCTGGCTGTGCGGCAAAATGGAGGGCAGGATTACTTGTATTCACGATAGGGTCCGTTTACCAGCCCATACATCAGGCCCAAACCGATGGCAACGCGACGGCGCACCCACAGCCGGCCCGCCTGCGAGCGGAACGGGCTGATGGCCAGCGCCGGCAGGCTGCGCGCCAGCACGTACGCAATCTTGGCCACGATGCGGGCACTGCTGGCCACGCCGGCACGGCGGCTCAGCGTGGCTTCTACCGAGCCTACCCGGAAGCTGCGCTTCACCAGCCAGCGCGCGTTGGCGCGTGCCGCCGGTACTTCTTCGCGCACTTCTGCGTCTTCGGCAAACACGCCTTTTGCACCTGCTGCATACAGATGGCGGAAAAAGACATAGTCCTCGCCACCGCTCAAGCCCAGTGCCGGATCGAAGCGCAATGCCGGTGTGCCAAGGATGCGGCTATCGATCAGCACATTGCCGGTGCGCGCTTCCAGTAGTGGCATCGGCGTGCCACTCGGGTGTGTTGCGCGCTCATAGAACCCGCCTTCGATCAGCCAGTGCGGCATGTCCGGCGGGTAAATGGGCGTGACCGGACCGAACACCAGTTGGGCCTGGAAATTGCCGGCAGTGCTGACCAGGCTTTTCAGCCAGCCGGATACCGCCACTTCATCATCGTCGATGAAGGCGATGTAATCGGCATTGGCGTTGTCGAGACCGCGATTGCGTGCCAGCGAGATGTTCTGCTGCGGTTCGTGCAGGTAGGTGAGCGGGAACGGAAAGCCTGCCTGGCGCGCAGCCACCACCTCGGCGGCCGAGCGGGCAGGGTCGTTGTCGATCACGTACAGGCTGGGTTGCAGGCCATCACGCTCCAGCGCGGCCATGGAATCGAGCAGGTCGCTGAGCATGCCTGGCCGGCGGAAGGTGCAGACCAGGATGGCAACCGTAGGGTTGTGCAGGGGCTTATACATGGCGCTTCTTCCATAGCCACAGGGCGATGGCGGCTTCAGCCACGATCAGCGCCAGCGGGCAGTACAGGGGTTGGTGGGTGAACGCGGCCAGCGGAATGAACAGCGCATAGAACAGCACGCAGCCGGCAAGGCCCGCCTGGAATACCACGCGGTAGCCGGTGGGATCGGCCAGCAGGGCAGTGGCGACGACGGTACGCCCCCACTGGATGATGAAATACACCGCCCATAGCGCCACCGACAGCAGCCACATCTGCGGATCGATGAAGTGCGGCAGGATGGCGGGCACCCACAGCGACACTGCCGCCAGTACTGCAGCAAAGCTCGCGACGATGAACGCCGCCCATACCACCTGGCGCCATACCAGCACCCATTTTTCCTTTTGCTGGCCGGCCTGTTCCATGCGGGCAAACACCGGCCGGTAATAGCCGGCCCAGCCCTGGATCATCAGACCGATCGGGGTATAGAAGAGCCGGGTGGCCGCCAGCAAGGCCACCGCAGCCTTGCCCTGCACGGCGTCCAGGTAGAACCAGTAGCCATTGCTGAACAGCCAGGTCACACCCACGCCCGGCAGCGCCCAGCGTGCGCATGCCCACAATTCGGCACGGAATGCCTTGTCCAGCTGCTCGAATTCGGGCGTCCTGGTATTGGCAGCAAAGCGGGGGCGTTTCAGCAATGCCCACAGCGCCGGCAATGCAACGGCAACGATGGCGAGGCCCAGACTCATGCCGCGGTAGTGATATGCCAGCAGCAGGATCAACGTGGACAGCAGGAAGTAGACGATATCGAGCCGCAGCAACGACACCAGATCACCCAGCAGCAACCAGATGGCGCGGCGCAGGTCGCGGAACAGCAGCAGCCCGAAGCCCACCGGTACACCTGCCCACAGCCACTGCGGCATGCTGTGCGGCGCCTGCCAGTGCCAGTACGCCATCAGCACCAGGCCACCCAGCAAAGCCAGCACCACACCCAGCCGCACCCCCCAGCTCACCGCGTGTTCGCGTGCAGCCACGCTCATGCGCCCGGATAGTGTTACCAGCGGCGACAGCAGCAGCGCGTTCTGTATGCTCGACAGCAGCACATAGGCATTGATGAACAGCACGTAGGCCGAGTAATCATCGCGGCCGGCCCAGTGCAGCACCGCCAGCGACGAGAGGAAACTCACGCCACTGACGAGGCCCTGGCATACGAAGGACAGCAGCGGACGCGGTACGCGCGCCAGCGTGTTGCCCAGCCAGCCGCTGCGGCTGGTCATCGCAGGTACGGCAATGTTTGCGGCATTGCTCATGCACCTACCCCGAAGAAGGCACGGCGTGCCGCTGGCGAGGCAATCTGGTACAGATCGTCGATGAACGCCGCCTGTTGCCGGTAGGCAAGGCCGCTATCGGCATCCAGGGACGACACGCGGAAAATCAGCCCGTCCTCGATGCGCCCGGCGAGGCCGGCGGCAATCTGCGCCAGCTTGAGATCCGTGGCATTGCGCTGCGGCTTGCCGCCCAGCGTAATCCAGTAGGTGATGGGCTCGATGCGCTCGCCCTGCACCGCCACCAGCCGCCGTACCGGCACCTGCTGGCCTTGCAGCATCAGCGTGCTGCTGCTGCGCGCCTCGATGGTGAAGCCCTGCGCCGGGTAGCAGATTTCCGGCTTGTGCGCCTGCTTGCCGGCGTTATCGCGCTGATCGTCGCTGTAGGCGATCGACAGCATGATGCGCTGGCCGCGGGCATTGCGGTAGGTACGGGTGAGTACTTGCGAGTAGACCTTGCTCACGCTCTGATCTAGCTCTGAAGCGGTGACGGCAGGTTGCGCCAGGTTGTCCTGCGTCCACGGGCCGAACTCTGTCGGCACCATTTGTTCCAGTTGCACCGGGTGCTTGCGCGCGCTGAATTCGGTTGGTGTGAGCGAGCGGGCGGCGACTGCGGTCAGTGCCATCAGCGCGAACAGCAGCGCGCTGCGGGTGAGGGCGGAATTCATTCGGTTCTCCGGTCGGGCAGTACAAGGCCCAGCAAGGCATCGAACAGGTAGAGGCCACCCAATGCCACTGCAAACAGCGCGATACCGGCGAACTGGTGGATGAAGCCTTGGCCGGCTGCATCGCCCCAGTAATAGGTCACAAGCACCAGGATCAATACGCGCACCACGTTGGCGGCAAAAGCCAGCGGGGCGATCAGCAGGCACAGCAGCAGCGAGCGCAGCCGCGAGGTATGGTGGACGAGGTAGACATACAGCGAGCCCATCGCCAGCAGGCTGAACAGCGAGTTGAGCCCGGAGCAGGCATCGGCCACCAGCAGCCGGTACGGGCCGATGCTCAGCATCACGCCGGTGCGCGCAATCGGATAGCCTGCCGTGTAGAGGATCTGTTCCACCAGCGCGGATACATCGCCCTTGAGGCCGGTGGTCAGCCAGTCGACCAGTACGCCGGGTAGCGGGATCAGGAACACGATGAAGCCCAGCGCAAATGCATGCTGGCGCAGCAGCTTCCAGCCACCTTCCAGCACCAGCAGCCCTGCCAGCAGCGGGATGAAGGCGCCGATTTCCAGTAGCCAGATTTCCTGTGAACGGCCCAGCACGTAGGCAAGCAGGCCCGCGCAGATCAGCGGCCAGCCCCATGCTGAGCAACGGCCCGGCGAGGCGCCACGCTGGCGCCAGAACAGGTAGAGCACCACCAGCAAGACCAGCGGGCCATGTCCCTGTTCATTGCTCTGCCATAGCCCGGTGCCCAGATCGTATAGCGTGGGCAGCAGCAGGGCGGCCAGCCCGGCAAGCACCAGCAGATTGCGGGTGATGAAACGTCCTATCTGGAACGGGGGGAAAACAGCTGCCTGGTCTGCCGTCATGTCAGTGCCTGGCCTTGTCGAGCACGCAGCCAACCACCTCGGTACCTGCAACGCGCAATTGATCACGCAGCATCGCCACGTCGGCTACGGCGGTCTTGTTGCGCTGGGCCAGCAGCAACGCACCGCGTGCGCGCGCACCGATCAGCTGTGCATCGGCCCCCAGCGACAGCGAAGGGGCATCGAACAGCACTACATCGAACTGTTGCGCCAGTTGCTCGCACCACAGTGCAAACTCCTGGCGTGACAGCAGTTCCTGCGGATTGGGTACCTGGGTGCCGGCGGCCAGGATGGAGAGGCCGGGCAGCGTGTGCAATTGCTGGATGCAGGTGCTGGGTTCGGCGCGGCCTGCCATCAGGTCGGTCAGCCCGTGGCGGCCCTTGAGGTCGAACAGCGTCTGCTGCTGTGGCTGGCGCAGGTTCGCATCCACCAGCAGTGTGCGTTCTCCCATCTGCGAGAACACCACTGCCAGATTGGCGGCAAGGATGGAGGCGGAAGGACCGGCTTCGCTGCCGACTACCATCAGTGCATGCTGTTCGGCTTCGAACCAGCGCAGCAGCAACTGGCTGCGCAAGCTGCGCAGCGCCTCCACCTCGGGCGAGAACGGATTGCAGGCGGCGGTAACCAGTGGGCTGATGCTGCTTTCGCCGCTGTGTGCGTACGAGTAATCGAACTGGGCAGACAGCGCGCGGCGGATATCGGCATCGCTGACAAGGCCAAGTTCGACGGCGGCTTCACCGAAGCGCAAGCCGCGGCGTCTCTGATGTTCCAGCACCAGAGCCGCCTGGGACTGGGTAATGCTGCCACGTTCGAGCAACAGGGTGCCAATCCGGGCATGTGCCTGCGGCAGCGGAATCGCGTTGGGCGTATTCATGGTTCAGCTCGCTTGTGGCTGGTGTTGGAAAAAGCCCTTGCGGGGCTGCTTCTTGCTGGTCACCAGGCTCAGGTCAGCCAGCACCGGCAGGCCCAGCAGGCGCTGCAGATCGTTGGCGGAGCGCACGCGGCGGTTGAGCATTTCAACCAGCAGTGCGCAACCCGCTGCCAGCACCACGCCCACAAACAGCGACAACAGCACGTTCAGCGTGACGCGCGGCCGGCTGTGGCGCATGGGCTCGGTGGCCTCGTTCAGCACGGTGACGTTGGTTTGCTCGGAGCGGCTTTCCAGCATGGTTTGCGACAGGCGCTGCATGGCCGAGTCATACGCGCGCTGCGCGCTATCGACGTCGCGTTGCAGTACATCAAGGCGTGCACGCTGCGACTTGAATTCCAGTACGCGGTCTTTCTGCTTCTGCAATGCCTGCTGCAGCGAGGCCTGGCGCGATGCCGAATTGCCGGCCGCGTTGTCCATGCCGCCCGCGTACTGGCCCAGCATCTGGTTCAGCTGATTGCGGGTGGATTCAAGCTCTGCCCTGGCCTGCAGGTAATGCGGGTGATTGGGCCCGTTCTTGGCTGCAATCTCGCTGAACTTGGCTTCCTGTGTGGCAAGCTGGTTCTTCAGTTGCTGGATCAGCGGGTTGTTGAGCACATCGGATGCGCCAGCGCCGCCACGTGCACGGGATTGCGCATCGAAAGCCAGTGATTGCGCCTGCACCAACTGGGTGGTGATCTCGTTCAGGCGCTGTGTTTCCATGTCCATGCGCTCGTCGGAGGCCACGATGCCCTGTTCCTGCTGATAGGCAGACAACTGGTGCTGGCTCTTCTCCAGGTTCTGCTGCAAACCCTTGATCTGCGACTGGAAGAAGTCGTATTTCTTCTGTGCGGCGGCAGTCTGCATATCGGCAATGGTGTGCACGTAGGCAGCGGCAAAGGCATTGGCCGTTGCTGCGGCAAATTTGGGATCACCCCCGGTAAAGCGCAGGTTGATGATGTTGCTCTCGCGGCTGGGGCGTACTTCCAGCCCGCGCAACAGGCGGCCGGCAAACCAGCTGCGGATATCACCCTCGCCCTTGCCGGCCTCGCGGAACTGGGCTTGCGCCTCCGGCAGGTTTACCACGCCCATCGCATCGACCACCTTAAGCGCGACGGCCATGCTGCCGATGATCTCGACTTGGGTGGCCATGTAACTGGGGGCCAGGTAACCGGTAACCTGCTGCCCGGTGACGGTATCGACCGCCTTGACGTCAAGTGCCACCGTGGTATCGGCGGTGTATTGTTTGGGCAGCAGCAGGCTGGCAATCAGCGTGACCAGCACCACCAGCACGAATACCGGCAGCGCAATCCAGCGTCTGGCCTTGAGGACCTGGAAGAAAACAGAAAAATAAGCGGGCATGGCTACGTCGTCCTTGTGTGAGCGCCTTAGAACAGGCTTTCCTGGACGTTGATCACGTCGTTGTCCTGCACCGGGTCACTCAGGCGTGGCGCAATGACGGCGGTGCCGCCTTCCGGCTTGCGGCGCTCGATCTCGAGGCCGCGCTTGGTGGCGCGCTGGTTGAAGCCGCCTGCAGCCGCGATCGCCTGCACCACGGTCATACCGGGCTCCAGACGGAATGCACCCGGGCGGTTGACCTCGCCGTATACATAGATCTGTTGCATGCGCGGCACGAAAATCACGTCGCCATTGCGGATCTGTGTGGCCGGATCGCCTTCCTTCGACTGGCTGAGGAATTGCGACAACAGGATTTCGTTGCGCGTTTCGCCACGGGTCAGTACCACGCGGTCACCCCCGGTGGGGGCTACGCCGCCGGCCAGTGCCACGGCGTCGACGATATTGGCAACGCCGTCCAGGTCATAACGGCCCGGCTTGTTCACTTCGCCGATCACCGTCACGCGCTGACTGCGGTACTGGGTGATCAGTACGTTGACGAAAGCCTTCTTGACGAAGCCGCCTTCATCCAGCTTGGTGGCAATCAGGCGCTCCGTTTCCGAGAAGGTAAGGCCCGCCAGCTTGATACGGCCGATCAGTGGAAAAGCCAGCTCGCCGCTCTGGGTCAGTTGCAGCTCGGTATTCAGATCGTCATGGTCATAAACGGTGATCTTTACCACGTCGCCTGCACCAAGCCGGTATTCAGCAGCGGCGAAGGCGGGCAGTGCGCAAAGCAGCACGCAAAACGCAATCAGCAAACGGCGCATCATTGCAGCCCCTTCAGGCCGGCCTTGATGCTGGCATCCGTGACGTCCTGCTGCGCCACCGGCTGTACCGCAGCCGTTGCCGAGGCAAAACGCTGCAGGTATTCGATCTTGGTGGTGTCGTGCAACGCTTTCATCCGGGTGGCGACTTGTGTCTGCACGCGATTGCTCTGCAGGTAGTGCTTGACGCTCTCGGCGGACTGGCTGCCATCGAGCGGAGCCGGGGAGGCGCTCTTGAGCTGCAACAGCAGCAATTTGTCACCCTCCGCCAGCGAGGTGATGTCACCCACATGCATTGCTGCAATTTGCGGTAGCAGTGCCATCGGCACCTGTTCGGCGTTTTTCTGGGTATCGCTTTGCTGGAAGGCAATACCGGCTTTCTGCAGCAGCGCGATGGTTTCTTTCGGGGATTTCGATTGATCCAGCATCGCTTCCTGTTCGGGCTTGAGTGCGGAGTGCGCGATGGCGAACACTTCAAACTCATAGCGTCGGCGTTCACTGAACAGCAACGGGTTATCCGCGATGAATGCATCGATCTGCGCCTGCGTTGGCGGCTGGGCTTTGCCAAACTCGCGCTCGGCCGCTGCACGGGCCAGGATCTGCCGGCGCGCGGCATCGATGGCCTGCACCACGTTGGGGTCACGATCAAGCTTGAGCGTCACGGCTTTCTGCACCAGCAGTTCCTGGTCGATCAATCCGTCAAGGATTTGCTGCTTGGTAGTAGGGCTGGCCGCTGCAGGTTGCTGCGCCAGCAGGAAGTTGAGCTGATGCACGGTGATTTCAGCATCGCCTACACGGGCGATTACCTGGCTGGGGGAAGTCTTTTCTTCTGCCGCCGGCTTGCATGCACTCAGTGCCACGGCCAGTACCAGTAGCACTGCGGTATTGCGTTCACGATATCGCATGGTGGTCTCGATCAATCTATTGCGTGCTTGGGATGAAGTTCAGTAGGCGTTTTTGTCATGCACCATCATCAGTGCAGTCTTGGCGACGATTTTCAGATCCAGCCAGATCGACCAGTTGCGCAGGTAGTCGAGATCGAACTCGATCCGGCGCTGCATCTTGTCCAGCGTGTCTGTTTCGCCACGGAAACCGTTGACCTGGGCCCACCCGGTAATGCCCGGTTTGACCTTGTGGCGCATCATGTAGCCCTTGATCAACGCGCGGTATTGCTCGTTGTGGGCATTCGCATGTGGGCGGGGTCCTACAATGCTCATGCGGCCCTGCAGCACGTTGATGAACTGCGGCAACTCGTCGAGCGAGGTCTTGCGGATCAGCCCGCCGATCGGCGTCAGGCGCTGGTCGTTCTTGGTGGCCTGCACCACCTTGTCGCCGTCTTCCATCACCGTCATCGAGCGGAACTTGTAGACGAGGATGCTCTCGCCGTCGGCGCCATAGCGGCGCTGTTTGAAAAGCACCGGGCCCTTGGAGGTGAGCTTCACCGCTACGGCCACGCCCAGCATGATCGGCCAGATCAGCGTCAGCAGCGCGCACGCGATCACGATGTCCGAGAAGCGCTTGAGCACGCCGCGCAGGCCCACGAACGGGCTCTCGCAGATGGTCACCACCGGAATGCCGGCAATGTGGTCGAAACGCGCCTGGATCAGGTCGAACACGAACAGGTCCGGCACGAAGTAGATCGACGCGGTGGAATCGTTCAGCCCGTCCAGCATCTGCATCACGCGCGGTTGCGAGCTCATCGGCAGCGAAATGTAGATGTTGTTGATGCAGTGATCGCGCACATAGGCAGGCAGGTCCTTGAGCTTGCCGATGATTTCATCGGCGTTTACGCCCGGCAGGCGGTCATGCTCGCGGTCGTCGAAATAACCCTTGAATTCGATGCGGTGCAGCGGATCGTTGCGTAGCGCATCCGACAGCGCGCAACCCGGGCGGTTGGCGCCCACCACGATGGCGCTGCGCGTGCCTTGCGTGCTGCCGCGTGATGCCAGCAGGAACGGCCGGAACATCGCATGCACGCCGATCAGTGCCGCAGGGGCCACCAGGAACCAGGTCAGGATGTATGGCGGATGGAAATAGGCGGCAAAGCCGGTTGCCCAGCCGATCAGGCAGAGTACCGCGCAGATGAACAACCATTGCACGGCAAAACGTCCCAGCCCGAGTAATGGGCGCTCGTGCCCCGGTACGAACAGGAACACGCCGTCGAGCACCTGTGAGGTCAGCAGGAAGGTCACCACCGCCAGCAGGCAGCTGTAACCATCGAACGTGACCTGGAACGGCAGTGACAGCAGATACAGGCTTGCAACCACCACGACAGGGTCTATAAATGACTTGAAGAAACCGGTCAGTGGCGCTGCAGTCACCAGTTCGCTGAAACGGTCGTTGAGCTGGGACAGGTGCGGCGGCAGGCCGGCATCTTCGATGATCTGCGGCGGCAGATCCTTGATGGCTAGTTCGGAATGACTCACGCTTTAATCCCCCATACCCTGGCGCAGCACGCTGCACCGTTGTTGCTTGTACATCAGTAGCGATATCCCAGATTCAGGCCCAGTTGCGCCGACGTATAGTCATTGGCGGGCAGTTCGGAATCACGCGTTTGGTATTGCCCGTACACACTGACGAACCATGATTTATGCCACTCGTACTCAAGGCCAAGGCGCAGGTAATCGGTGGTTTCGTCGTAATCGAAAACCTGTTGCACATGGCGCAATGTGCGGCGCCAGGACGCATCGACCACGGTGTGGCCGGTGGCTTGCCACTGCACGGCCAGCCGGAAGTTGTCGTCGACATTGCGGCCGATGTTCTGGCCCGGCGCTTCGAAATCGCGCTGGTAATCGATGCTGACGCGCGTTTTTTCGCTTGCCTGCCAGATGGCTCCGAATCCACCGGTTCCCGTCTGGCGCCAATCCCCGTCGCCGTAGTAGCGCCAGCTGGCAATGCCCAGATTGGCGGTCAGCGTGGTCTTGCCGCTTATGGGCCAGCTCACGTTGCCGTGCAACCCGCGTTGGCGATAGCCACGTTCGGCCAGGGGGGCAATGGCATAGTCGCGGTCGTAATCGACATCGAGGTAGTCGGCCATCACCTTCACCTCGCTGCCCCGTCCGGTACGTAGTCGTACCCCGGCTGCCGCAGTCTGCTGGTGCAAATCCAGATAGCCACGGCTGTCGTGCTTCTGGTCTCCGCTGGAAACTGCGGCCAACACCGACCAGTGCGAATCCAGCGCGTAATCCGCTTCCGCGCTGGTGGTGCGCTGGCGCACCAGGTCTTTCTGCCCCAGCAGCACATCTTCGAAAGCCGACAGCGTGTGCTGATCCTCATAGGCCAGCTTGCCCGACAGCGGGCTGCCCACCTGCCAATGCCAGGTTGCCGAGCCTTGCCAGCCCTGGTAGTCGAGCTGCCGGTGTGACAGGTAGGTAGGCCGGAACACATCCCCCTCCAGCACGAAGCGCTGACGCGAAACGGTTTTGTCGATACTGCCACCTGCACGGGCCTCAACCACCGTGTCACTCTTTTTTCCTACTGCTGACGCAGCACCGTCCGAGACGCGGAACAGGTTGCTGTCGTACAGCGTGTTGACCTCGGCATGAGCAGTGAAGACATCGTCGTCGTCATATGCGGCGGCCGCTTTGCCGGCCGCGCCAATCAGGGCAACACCGAACATCACGCCCCAAGCTGGCAGCACGCCGGGGCACAACATCGAGAAACGGTAAAAACGCATTGCATTCAACAGGTAATTGCGGGTCATCCTGAAGCGCTGCTGCCCGGCACGGACTGGATTCCGGCCCGGCAGCGCGCCCGGATGCTTAACCGCGCTTGCGACGACGCGCAAGCAGTACACCCATCAGACCGATACCCATCAGGGCAACGGTTTCAGGTTCCGGAACCGGGGCCACGTTCAGGTTGAAAGAGCCCAGCCAATCGCTGTTCTTGTTCAGCGAAAACGCATAGCTGTAGGTGCCTGCTTCCGGAATGAAGAAGCTGCCGCTGAAGCTTTGCGCACCTGGCGAGAACACCTGCGAAACCAGCGATTGGCCGGTGCCGGTGGGGGACATCAGGAACAGAACGCCGAACAGGCTTTCCAGCTGACCACCTGCAACGCTGGGGGTGGCTGAGTAGCTGAGTGTGAATGGCGTGCTGCTGCTGAAGGTATCGAAGGCAAACAGTGTGTGCTGGTCGCTCGAGAAGGACTTGCTATAGGCCGCATGGCTCAGGCTGGCTGCGGCAAGCAGCAGCGAAGCGACGACGGTTTTGGCGAGAGTGTTGGCAAAACGCATGTTTCGTTCTCCTTGCATAAGAAAATACTTGTTTACAAAACCCTGACTGTTTGGTGTGTTTTTTGTCCAGCGCAGGATGCCACGGCATATGTTTCATTACAACGACAAAACCCAGGCAGCAGATAAACGTAAGTCTTGTAGTACATTAGAAATGACTGTGAAAGTCGCGCGGGTATTGGTTTTGCGGCGGTTTGTGATCTGTTTCACAATTTTTGTTATTTTTAACACCCACTGCATGAACGGTTGAGAATGCGCTGGCTTTTACCATTATTTCGAATAAGAACCAAATAGCCGTTCTGCACAAATTTGATTCATCTGTTGAAAAATGCACCTTTGTAGTGCTGACAGACTACAAATCAACAAAGTTGTCTGAAAACGCTTTCATGTACGTAATACAAGGCTTCTGGCCTACACATTTTCCTACGTATTCCGACATTTTTTGTAGGTGTCCGTCCTTCAATACCACTACAAGCTACATACATCGTAATGGGTGATGATGAATTAATGATGGCGAGGAAATGAATTGATAATTAATTGAATGGCGAATGAAAAAAATATGGTCATCTCGGTGTTATGTAATTGACATGGATAATTGCACGTAGGAAGAATTCTTACATGACGATCATGCTGCGTTGCACAAGTTTCGTGGCTTCCAAGGCAGGTTGTCAGAAAAAAACCGTCAAAATCTGACTTTTTTGGTAAGTTTGTGATTTGTGAGGGTTTAATCCGATAGCACCGTCTTTTATGAAAAACGCATAACGACCTGCAATGGGATCGTAATGACAATGCAATGCGCGTTTCCGGATTGCTGCCAGCCTGGGCGGCGCGGTCTTGTGTAGTGGAGGTCGACCGCGTTTCACGATCCGGACAAACAAGCGGGCGCTTGCTGGCGACAGGGCGGAACTACATCGGGGTGCCGGGCGCCCCGGGCGACTGATTCTAGCGATGCAGCGTGTGCAGGATCAGCACGGCGATCCGTTGCGGATCATCCAGCGGCAAGCGGGGCAGGTTTGTGCCATCGATGTGACTATCCGGTCTGTCGCAGGCGATGGCGACTACCCCCGGCTCGCCCAAGCCGCGTGGCTGCCTGCCCTGCGCCGCACGGTGCACGATCAGTCGCGGCATGGCGATGCTGGTATAGCCTTCTACGAGCGTGACATCGGCCGGAGCCAGCCGTGCCAGCAACGTGGCAAGACCAGGCTCGGTTTCATTGGCCAGCTCATGCATGATTGCGTAGCGGTAGGGTGTGGCAAGCAGCACTTCCTGTGCGCCTGCGCTGCGGAAGCGCGCACTGTCCTTGCGCTGAGGCTCCAGCTCGATATCGTGATGGCTGTGCTTCACCACATTGACGGTCAGGCCCTGCGCGTTGAGGATGGGCAGCAAGGCCTCGATCAGCGTGGTCTTGCCCGCACCGGAGTGCCCGCAGATGCCGAATAGCGCCATCAGCCGCCCGTATGCGCCATGATGCGGATGATCTTGCCCGGTTGCTCGCGGAATTCGTGCCGCTCGGGCTTGAGCTCGATGGCGTCGCGCAGCGCGGCAATCAGCTCGGTATCGCTGGCGCCGCCGCGCAGCAGCGGGCGCAGTGCCAGTTTCTCTTCCTGGCCCAGGCACAGGTACAGCGTGCCATCCACAGCCAGCCTTACCCGGTTGCAGGTGGCACAGAAGTGCTGGCTGATCGGCGTGATGAAACCGATATTGCCACTGCCATCGGGTAACTGCCAGTAGCGCGCCGGCCCGCCGCCCATTTCCAGCGCTTGCGGGATCAGGCCGAAGCGGGCCACCAGTTGATCGCGTACACCATCCAGCGGCAGGTAATGGGCATTGCGGCCCGTGTCGCCCATGGGCATGGCTTCGATCAGGCGCAAGGTAAAGCCGCGGGCAAGGCAGAACGCTGCCATCGCCTCGATTTCGCCATCGTTCACGCCCTGCATCACCACCATGTTGAGCTTGATGGGGGCAAAGCCTGCTGCCTGCGCCGCGTCCAGCCCGGCCATCACCGCAGGCAGGCTGTCGCGCCCGCTCACACGGGTTACGCAATCGCGCTTGAGCGAATCCAGGCTGATATTCAGCCGTTTTACGCCGGCGGCATGCAATGCCGTGGCGTGGCGGTCGAGCTGGGTGGCATTGGTGGAGAGCGACAGGTCTTCAATCCCCGGCAATACCGATAGCCGGCCGGCCAATTGCGCCAGATCCTTGCGCAGCAGCGGTTCGCCTCCAGTCAGCCGTACCCGGCCAACGCCCAGCAGGCCAAACAGGCGTACCACACGCTCGATCTCGTCGAAAGTCAGCCAGTGTTCGGGCTCTTCGAAATCCTTGAACCCTTGCGGGATGCAGTAGCTGCAGCGCAGATCGCACCGATCGGTCACCGACAGCCGCAGATAGCTGATGCGGCGATTGAAGCGGTCGATCAGGGGACGGGGCAGCGGGGCGTTCATGTCAGGCCGGCATTGCAAGGGGCGGGGCGATGGCAGCCAATGTGGCGGCATCGTTGATATTGGTGAACGGGGCATCAAACATGACTTCTGCCACCCCCGCCAGCGCCTGCCATTGCATCACGCTGTAGTGCCCGGCATCCAGCGCCGCCTGCAGTACCGGCAGCGTGGCGCGGTGGATCAGGCAGGCCAGTGGCTGGGCGCGCTCGGCATTGCATGCACGGACGACTGCTGCCTGGCTGCGTGCCTGCCACAGCTGCGTGGCAAGATCGCCGGGCAGCTGTGGCACGTCACAGGGCAGTACCAGCAGGTAGTCTGCGCAGGTGGCGAGCAAGCCGGCCTCGATACCGGCCAGTGGCCCGCAAAAACCGCTGCGGGTATCGGTCAGCACGGTATGACCATGCTGCTGGTAGCACGCCAGATTACGGTTGGCGGAAATCCACACTTGGCCCACCAGTTGATGATCCAGCTGGTTCAGCACGTGCCGGTAGAGCGGCACGCCATCGAGCAACACCAGGCCCTTGTCCTGACCGCCCATGCGCCGGCCTTCGCCACCGCACAGAATGAGCACATCCGGGCGCTCAGTCATGCTGCCCCCAACGGCTGCGGGCATTGGCATCGCTGGTTTTTGCATCCACCCACTGCTTGCTGCGCCTGCGCTCCTCACACTTCCAGAACGGGGCATCGGTTTTCAGTGCGTCGATCAGGAATTCGCAGGCGGTCAGCGCGGCCTGGCGATGCGCGCTGGCGGTCAGCACCAGCACGATGCGCTCGCCGGGCTGCAAGCGGCCGATGCGGTGGATCAGCGTTACCCCCAGCAACTGCCAGCGGGTGACCGCCTGCCCGGCCAGCGCGGTCAGCGCTTTTTCCGTCATGCCCGGATAGTGTTCCAGCGTCAGCGCCAGCAATGGGTCATCGCCATTGTCTGCACGCACGCGGCCGACAAAACAGCCGCAGCCGCCGATACGGTGATCGTCGTCATGCAGGCAGGCTTCCTCTACACCGGGATCGAAATCCTCGTACTGCACGGCAACCCTGATGCGTGGCGGGGTGCCACAGGCGGCTTCCATCATTTCAGCCTCCGGTCACCGGCGGAAAAATCGCCAGTTCGGCACCATCATGCACTGCTGTGTCCAAGGTGGCCATTTCCTGATCCACCGCCACGCGGAATACGCGCGGGCCGCCCAGCTCTTCCGCCCATACGCCGCCACGGGCGATCAGCAGGTCGATCACGTCGCCCACCGTGTACGGCACGGCAGGGATGCCCAGCGGTTCGGCATCACGGCCGAACTGCTCGCGCAGGCGGGCAAAGTAGCGCAGGTGCAGGGTACTCATGGCAGCGCTCCCGGTGGATTGATCAGGGTATTTTCCGCAACTTGGGCCGTCATGGCTATCGGCGATTGCCGACCGGTATGTACTGCGGCGCCATACCCGTACTGCAGACGCGGGATCGCTCCCCATCGCAATGACGTCTGGTCGGTGCCGGGCAGCGGAAATGACAATACCGGCATGCATGAGATGCTGGCACAGAGCAATCCATGCTTTATTCAGGAAGCTGCCACTGCGGACAGACGCGTTACGAGGTCGAGGGCGATTTTCAGCATGGTCATCGAGTGCAACTGCACGCATTGCCAGCGCAAGGGCTATCTGCTGTGGTTCGTGCCGCGTGACGGCTTGCGGCTGCATATGCCTGAAAGCGCGTTGGCGTTAGTCAACAAGCATGTGATTGCGCACCATTTTTGCGCTGGCTGTGGCTGCGCGCCATTCGGCATGGATAGCGACCCCTCCGCGCGCCCATGACTGCAATCAATGTGCGCTGCCTGCAAGATGTTGATCTTGCCACGCTCAAGCGCTCGCCATTCGATGGCCGCAGTTACCGACCAGCGCGCGACATTCAGGTTGCGATCAAACACAGACCCTGACGCGACTTTCCCTTAGGGGTAAATGCCCATTAAGTTTGGCATCAGCATGCTGCTAGCATCGTTATACCTTCCCGAGGAGAGCGATCATGCAGCACAGGGCACTGTTAAGCGCGATATTGATGACGGCGGCGCTAGCCGCCTGGGCCAAACAGCCAGTAGCCACCGGCCATGGCGGCGCGGTGGCGACGATCTCGGATCAGGCCAGCCGGGCGGCGATGGAGATTCTCGACGCTGGCGGTAACGCAGTGGATGCCGCGGTGGCGGCGGCCGCCACGCTGGGCGTGACCGATCCGTTCAGCTGTGGCGTGGGCGGTGGCGGCTTCATGATGATCTACTCGGCCAAGGACAAACGGGTGATCACCATCGATCACCGTGAAACCGCGCCGGCGTATTTCAGCCCCACGGTGTTCCAGAAAAACGGCAAGGAAATCGAATGGGATGATGCGGTGCCGACCGGTCTCTCGGTGGGCGTGCCCGGCACGGTGCGCGGCTGGAATGAAGCGCTGACCCGTTACGGCACGATGAGCTTTGCGCAGGTGCTCAAGCCGGGCATCCGCGTGGCCGAGCAGGGCTTCAAGGTTGAGCCCAACTTCAACCGCATCAATACGCTGAACGAAGCCAAGTTCGGCCGTTTCGAATCCACATCCAGCCTGTACCTGAAAGAGGGCAAGGCCTTGCCGGTGGGCACCTTGTTCCGCAACCCCGATCTGGCCAATACCTACCGGGAAATCGGCAAGGGTGGCGTGAAGGGCTTTTATGAAGGTGCGTTGGCGCAAAGTATCGTCAAGGCGGTGAATACCCCACCCACCAAGGCTGGCGTGACGGTGCTGACCGGGCAGATGACGCTCAATGACCTCAAGGACTACGAAGCCCGGCTGCGCCAGCCCATTCGCTCCAGCTATCGCGGCTACGAGCTCTATGGCATGCCCATGCCATCCAGCGGCGGCATCGCCATTGCCGAGGCACTCAATATCCTCGAAAACTTCGATCTGAAATCCATGCCGCGCACGCAGGCCGAGCACCTGTACCTGGAGGCGTCGCGCCTGGCGTTTGCCGATCGCAATGCCTACGTGGCGGATGGCGAATACATTGATGTGCCCAGGGTGGGCTTGCTCTCCAAAGAATACGCGCGGGAACGCGCCCGGCAGATCGACCTGAAAACCGCGCATGGCAAGGCCACGCAGGGCGATCCGTACCCGTTCCAGAACGACCTGTCGGTGCCGCTGCGCCCGCAGCCGGCGCTGGCGGCGGAACCCGCACACACCACCCACCTGACGGTGACCGACCGCGAAGGCAATATCGTCGCCTATACCTTCACCATTGAAGATTGGGGTGGCAGCGGTATCGTCGTGCCGGGGCGGGGTTTCCTGCTGAACAACGAGATGACCGATTTCGAGTTCAGTGGCCCGCACCCCAATGTGCCGGAAGCCGGCAAGCGCCCGCGCTCCAGCATGAGCCCCACGCTGGCGTTCAAGAACGGCAAGCCTGCGTTCTCCATCGGCTCTCCCGGCGGTTCCACCATCATCACCACGGTGATGCAGACCATCGTCAACCACGTGGACCTGGGCATGAGTCTGGGCGAGGCACTGGCTGCACCACGCATGAGCCAGCGCAATGGCGACAAGACCGAGGTGGAATCATTGCTGAAGTTTGTCGGCAGTCCGCAGGCTCAAGCGCTGGAAGCCTATGGCCACACCTGGAGCGAAACCGATGAAATCGGCGCCGCCAATGGCCTGCGCTTCAACGATGATGGCACGGTGACCGCGGTGAGCGAGCCGCTGCGCCATGGTGGCGGCAGTGCCATCGTGCAGAAGCAATAGCACCGCCCCAAGTGGCAGGCAAAGGCGGGGGCAACCCCGCTTTTGCTTTGTTGCGGGTAGACCGGGGTGCTACAGGCACTGCCCCAGCCTGAGCAAGGCCGCGACATTGTGGGCGGTATGCTGCAGGTTGGCCGGCGCATCTGCCAGCGCCTGTTCCAGCGTGCAGGGCTGCGGCAGCACGCTGAACATCGCGTCGATGCCGTGCCGGTGCAGCATGGCCGCGTTGTCGCCCAGGCTGCCGGCAATGGCGATCACCGGTTTGCCGTGGGCGCGGGCCCGTTGCGCCACGCCGGCCGGTGCCTTGCCATGCGCTGTTTGCCCATCCAGCCGGCCTTCGCCGGTAACGACCAGGTCGGCAGCAGCGATGGCTGCATCCAGGCCGATGGCCTCGCTGACGATATCGATACCCGGGCGCAGTCGTGCATCCAGCACCGCCAGCAGCGCGGCGCCCAGGCCGCCGGCTGCACCGGCCCCGGCGATGGGGGCAACATGCCGCCCGGTAGCCCGTGCCAGCACGCTGGCGTAGTGGGCAAGGTTGGCGTCCAGCGCCGCCACCATGGCTGGCGTGGCGCCTTTCTGCGGGCCGAACACCGCTGCTGCACCCTGTGGGCCGCATAGCGGGTTGTCTACATCGCAGGCAACGGCAATCGTGCAATCGGCAAGCCGTGCATCCAGCCCGCCAAGATCCACGCGCGCCAGTTGGTCCAGTGCGCCACCGCCGGCGCGGATCTGCGAGCCTTGTGCATCGTGCAAACCCGCCCCCAGCGCCTGTAGCATGCCTGCGCCGCCGTCGACGGTGGCGCTGCCGCCGATGCCGATGATCAACTGCCGCGCACCGGCATCGAGCGCTGCGATGATCAGCTCGCCCGTGCCATGGCTGCCGGTCAGCAGCGGGTTGCGCCGGGCAGGGGGCACCAGCGCCAGGCCACTGGCAGCGGCCATTTCAATGATGGCGGTATCACCGTCGCCGCTGAGACCGAAGAATGCATCGACCGGCTGGCCCAACGGGCCGGTGACGGTTGCCGCCACTACGCGGCCGCCGGTGGCCGACACAATCGCATCCACCGTGCCTTCGCCGCCATCTGCCACCGGCAGGCACACGCAGCGGGCTGCCGGAAAGCCGGTGGCGAAGCCTGCCAGTATCGCGGCCGCAACCGCACTGGCCGGCAGGCTTTCCTTGAACGAATCCGGCGCAATGACGATGTTCATGGCGGCAAGGGCGGCTTAGCGCAACAGCTCGGCAATGCGGAACTCTTCCAGCGGCGGATAGCGCTTGAGTGCGCGCGCGGTCTGCATGTTCACCACCAGCGAAAAGCGCTGCAGTGTTTCCATCGGTATGGCCGCGGCGGTTTTGCGTTTCAGCAGGATCTGCTCGGCCTTGTAGCCGGCAAACGCACCGGCATTGTAGTAATTGCCTACCAGGCCCATCAGTGCGCCGTTCTTGCGTATTGGCGCTTCGGTGGCCGATATCACCGGTACGCCCGCGGCAGTGGCCGGCGCGACAATGGCATCGGCTTGCTGGATCAGCGATGAATCGGAGGGCAGGTACAGGTAATCGATCTTGCCGATCAACAGCTGCTGCACCGCTGCGGCAATGGCCTCCGGCGTGGCCTTGCCGGCGTCGTCCAGCGCAATGGCTGCGGGCAGCAACGTATAGCCGAAGCGCGCGGCATTATCCTGCAGGTCTTTCACCGCCAGCAGCGAATTGGGCTCTTGCGGGTTGTACACCACGCCCAGCCGGCCGATCTTGCCCAATCGCTCGGCCGCCTTCAGCTGGTCGGCCATCGGCACCAGGTGCGATACGCCGGTGAGGTTGCGCCCGGAGCTTGCCAGCGTGTGGCTGAGCTTGGAGCCCACCGGGTCCGCCACGATATTGAATACCACCGGAATATTGCTGATGGTGCCGGCAGGATTTGCATTGTCGGCCTTGCCCACGGTAGCTAGCGTCATCGACGTGCCAAAGGTGTAGATCAGGTCAGGCTTGAGCTTTTTCGCTTCCGCGATGAAACCGGGGATCTTTTCCTTGTCCTCGGCTGCGTCGCGCACGATGAACTCCACCGGAAGGCGAGCTTTCAGGTAATCCATGAAGCCGCGTTCGGCATCGGTGCTGCCGCGGTAAAGCAGCATCATCACGCGGTAGGGTTTTTGCTCTGCGGCACGGGCCAGCAGTGGCAGCGCCAGCAGCGCCAGCAGCAGCAATCGTTGCAGGTGTTTCATGCGGGTACCGCCCTGGCGTTTTGTGCATCGAAACGGAAGAACAGCAGCATGAACAGCGTGGTGGTGCACAGGATCAGCAAGCCCACGCCGTAAAACGCGCCCTTGAAGCCGTAGCTGGCAATCAGCGCACCGGCAATCAGCGGGCCCAGCACGTTGCCCAGCCGCTCCATCAGCCGGAAGATGCCCGTGGTGGTGGCCTGGCCCATTTCCTCCACCGCATCCTTGCAATAGTCG
Source organism: Andreprevotia sp. IGB-42 (assembly GCF_009848685.1). Lineage (GTDB taxonomy): Bacteria > Pseudomonadota > Gammaproteobacteria > Burkholderiales > Chitinibacteraceae > Andreprevotia. Next base: position 503,836 of record NZ_WXTX01000001.1, on the reverse strand, counting down.
CCCACCAGCGCCAGTTGCGGCGATACCCCCACTGCGTGGGCGATGCCCAGGCAGGTGATGCTGATCAACACCCCCAGCGGGCTGTCGTTCAGGTAGGTGGCAAACATGCCGATGGCCGCGGCGTAGCCGCCGGCAATCACGAACCAGCGCCGGTGGCCCAGCGCATCGGCCAGCCGGGCAATCTGTGGTGACAGGATGATGATGGCCAGGCCATACGCCATCATCATGCGGCCGGTGCCCGATTGCGATGCGCCCACCGATTTCAGGTATAGCGGTACCGAGTAATACAGGAAGCCGGTCAGCGCGATCTTGGACGGAATCGCCGTCAGGAAGGTAATGGCGGCAAACTGCTTGTGGCGCAGCAAGGTGGCGAAGTCAGCTAGTTTCAGATTTTTGCGGCTGGCACCACCACCGCTCTTGCGGCGGATCACCCGGGCGACGAATACCGCGGCAGCGGCGGACAGCAGCGCAGACAGTACGAAGGTGGGCCGGTCGCCCAGGCGGTCCACCAGGATGCCACCGATGGCAGCCCCCGCCAGCGAGCCGGCAAAGAACGTGGACAGGAACAGCGCCATGCCGCGGGTGCGCTGGTGGGCCGGCGTGTTGTTGGCGATATAGCTTTGCGCAGTGACGAACACCGCACCGTAGCCGATGGCGGTAATCGAGCGCCACAGCAGCAGGTCGAAAAAGGTTTGCGATACCGCCGTCAGCAGCAGGCCGGCGGTGGTGATGATGGCGCCCACGCTGAATGCACGCCGGTAACCGACGCGGTCACACCATTGTCCGGCCCACGGCATGGCCAGCGCCCATACCAGCATGAAGACCGATATCGGCAGGCTGCTGGTCAGTTGTTTGGACAGCCCAAGCGCAGGATCGTAAAACTGTCCGGCATACACCGGGAAGAACGACAGCGACAGCGAATCCGAAAACACCAGCAGGAAAAACGGCCAGCGGATGTAATCGAGCGCGGTCACGTACAGCGTGTGGCGCTCGCCCTTGTCCAGAAAGCGGAAGCCATGGGTCGGGGTGATCCGGCCTTGCTGGCGTGCCGCCGTGCGTAGCTGCTGGTAACGGTGATTGATGACCTTGACCACATGGTTGAGGTGGCGGTTGAGCTTGCCCACACCACCCAGATAATCACGCGGCAACTGCCAGCTGAAATCGCCCTCGCGCACCTTGGCCAGGAAATCATGCAGCAGCGTCACCGGTGTCGCCACGGTCAGCGTCAGCAGCAGGCGCAGCAGCTCCAGTGCCACCAGCCCGGCCACGATCAGCACGGTGACAAGATCGAGCACCACGTCGTTCAGTTGCTGGCGTGCCACGTCGGCCTTCTGTCCCAGATGCAGCCAGCCGATCTGCTCGCCGTGGCTGCGGATGGGAATGGCGGTATTCAGGTAAGGGCCGACCTGTTCGCTGGTCAGGCCCTGTGTCCAGTGCGCCAGCCGGTCTTCCAGCTCGCCACGGTTGGCAAGGTCTTTGGCGCGGCTGTTGTATAGCGCTTGCCCCCAGCCATTGGTGATGATCAGGTAATCCACCTTGGGGTTATCGTGGCGCACGCCATCCAGAAAGGTATCCACGCCCTGCAGCTCGGCAAACGGCACGCCGTAATCGAGTGCCTTGTCGAGCACGCGCAGCACCGATGCGCCGATTTCACGGTCGCCGGCCGCCATCTGCGGCGTGAGGCCGGTTTCGAAATCGCGCAGCGCCAATAGCGAGAGCACCGCAGATGCCACTACCAGCAAAGCCACGGCCAGCGCGATCAGTCTGATTTGCAGGCGCTTCATGGTTGCTCCGGTGCTGCGGGGGTGATCAGCCTGGCCGATTCACGGCTGCTGCGGATGAATTGCGGGATGTCCTGCGCCAGTTCTTCGCCCAGCGCCTTGAACTGCGGGATTTCCGGCGGATCCGGATCCAGTGCGTGATCGATGGCATGTGCGGCCAGATCCAGCTCGCGGCTCATCTTGCGGGTCAGCAGCCAGACCGCCAGCGGCGTCACCGCAAAGACTGCCAGGCTGACCAGCAGCCACAGGCGCAGCAGCCGCAAGCGCATCGCCGTGGTGGCGTTATCGATGGCGCTGCGCGGATAGCCGATCACCAGCGAACCGATGGCCACACCAAAGCTGTTCCGGTAGGGCAGCCCCAGATAGTAGAGCGCGTCGTCCTGCTTTTGCCAATCGTTCTGTGCTGGTGCACTGGCGGGGGTGACAGCCCAGTCCTGGCCAGCAGGCAGGGTGCCGGTGGCCACCAGTTGCTTGCCGGCTTCATCCACCACGGCCATGAACTGCACGCCGGCCGATTCCTGGCGCAACTGGCCAAGCAAGCCTTCCAGCCGGGTGTTGGCCGCCGGATCCAGCCCCACGTTCAGGCCGGATTCGATCGCCTGACGTACATCCTTGCCCAGTACCAGGTAGCGATCCAGTTGCAGCTGGCGATAGCTTTTCTGGTAATTGAAGAAATTGAGGAAGGCGATCAGGCCGACCGACATGCTGACCACCAGCGCGATCGGCAGCCCAAGCTGCAACCACAGCGGCCAGTGGCGGGGCAGTACACGAGAGAACATTCAGCTTCCGTTCAGTTTTGTAGGTTGTTGTCTGATCCGATGATCAGCAAAAGCAGGCTGGATTTTTTGCAAATTGAGACTACAGCTAATAAGACCGATGTCTGGCCCGTGAAAACATTAGAGAAATCTAATCGACTTGTTCATCCACGCATTGTCATTTTACTCTGAGAGGATGAAAGTATGACGATGCGTTTTTTTGTGACCGTCAACTGTGGGAAACCCACGTCTAAGTTGTTGAATTTGGAGATCCGGAATGGCAAATGAGAGCAGGCAGCATACGCTGGACCGCGTTCGCGCCCCGCGTGTGCAGATCACGTACGACGTTGAAGTCGGTGATGCAGTCGAGAAAAAGGAACTGCCCTTTGTGATGGGTGTATTGGGCGATTTTACCGGTCATCCGGCTGAACCGTTGCCCAAGTTGAAGGACCGCAAGTTCGTCAACATCGACCGCGATAATTTCAATGATGTGCTCAAGGGCACCAAACCCCATCTGGCCTTCCGCGTGGACAACACGCTGGCCAACGATGACAGCCAGCTGTCCGTGGATCTGAGCTTCAAAACCATTGCCGATTTCGAACCGGCCCAGGTTGCCAGCCAGGTCGAGCCGCTGAAAAAATTGCTGGAAATCCGCAACAAGCTGTCGGATCTGAAGAACAAGATGTACAGCAACGAGCGCCTGGGCGAAGTGCTGCAGGAAATCCTGGAAGACACCACCAAGCTGCAGGCATTGGGCAAGGAAACCGGTTACAGCGCTGAGGAGGCCAAGTAATGAGCGATACACAACAAGAAGCCGCCGCTGGCGCAGGCGCCGCAGCAGCCGAAGGCAGCCTGCTCGACAGCATCATCGACGAAACCCGCGTTGCCCGTTCGGATACCGAGAAAGACCGTGCCAAGGACCTGATCAGCGGCTTTGTCAACGAAGTGCTGTCGGGTACCGTGACGGTGTCCAAAGACCTGATCGCCAGCATCGAAAAGCGTATTGCGGAAATCGATGGCGTGCTCTCCAAGCAACTGTCCGCCATCATGCATCACGAAGATTTCCAGAAGCTGGAAGGTTCGTGGCGTGGCCTGCACTACCTCGTGCACCAGAGCGAAACCGGTACCGGCCTCAAGATCAACCTGTTCAACACCTCGAAGAAAGACCTGATCAAGGATTTCAAGGGCGCGGCAGAGTTTGACCAGTCTGCGCTGTTCAAGAAAATCTACGAAGAAGAATACGGCACCTTCGGTGGCGCGCCGTTTGCTGCGCTGGTGGGCGACTACGAGTTCAGCAATCATCCGGAAGACCTGTACCTGCTGGAAGAAGTGTCGCACGTGGCCGCTGCCGCGCACGCACCGTTCTTCTCGGCAGCCAATGCCGGCATGTTCGGTCTCGACAGCCTGACTGAATTGTCCAAGCCGCGTGATCTGGCCAAGGGTTTCGACACCGTTGAATACGCCAAGTGGAAGTCGTTCCGCGCTTCGGAAGATTCGCGTTATGTCGGCCTGACCTTGCCGCACGTGCTGGGCCGCCTGCCGTATGGCTCCGCCACCGTACCGGTCGAAGCCTTCAATTTCGAAGAAGACGTCAGCGGCAAGGAACACGACAAATACCTGTGGGTGAATGCGTCGTACGCGCTGGGCACACGCCTGACCAACGCCTATGCCAAGTACGGCTGGTGCGCTGCCATCCGTGGCGTGGAAGGCGGCGGCCTGGTTGAGGGCCTGCCTACGCATACCTTCACCACCGATGACGGCGAAGTGGCGCTCAAGTGCCCGACCGAGCTGGCCATTACCGACCGTCGTGAAAAAGAACTCGCTGACCTCGGTTTCATCCCGCTGGTGCACTGCAAGGGGACTGATTACGCGGCGTTCTTCTCCACCCAGTCGGTGCAGAAGGCCAAGGAGTACGATACCGATGCAGCCAATGCCAATGCGCGCCTGTCGAACCAGCTGCAATACATCATGGCCACGTCGCGCTTTGCGCATTACCTGAAATCCATGGTGCGCGACAAGGTGGGCAGCTTCATGACCCGCACCGATTGCGAGCAGTTCCTCGGCCGCTGGATCAGCAACTACGTGGTTGGTTCGGATGATGCCGGCCAGGAAATCAAGGCCAAGTATCCGCTGCGCGAAGCCCGCGTGGATGTGAGCGAGATTCCGGGCAAGCCGGGTTTCTACAAGGCTGTGGCCTACCTGAAACCGCACTTCCAGCTCGAAGGCCTTACCGCCAGCTTGCGTCTTGTGGCTGATCTGCCGCCACCGGCCAAGTAAACCCTTGAAACAGCGCCGGCACGCCGGCGCGCTTCAACCTGTTGAATCCGAACAATCAAACTGGAGTAATTTGGCATGGCATACGATTCCTACCTCAAGCTTGGCGATGTCAAGGGCGAGAGCACTGACGATGCACACAAAGACTGGATCGAGCTGTACTCGTTCAGCCTGGGTATCAGCAACCCGGTGACCGTGGGCAGCGCCACCGGCGGCCTCACAGCAGGCAAGGCCAGCTTCTCGTCGTTCAATGTGATGAAGAAGTACGACAAGGCGTCGATCAAGCTTGCATCTGCATCTGCAGCCGGCAAGCATTTCGACAAGGCTGAAGTCGAGCTGTGTCTGACCACCGGTTCCAAGCACACCTACATCAAGTATGTGTTCGAGGACTGCATGATCGAAAGCATCCAGTGGAGCGGCAGCTCCGGTGGCGATGACCGTCCGACAGAAAGCCTGTCGATTGCCTACGGCAAGGTCACCTGGGAATACACCCCGATCCTGCACGATGGTTCGAAGGGCGACAAGATCGGGCCGGAAGGCTGGAACATCACCACCAACGTCAAGGTTTGATCCTTGCCCCAAGGGTGAATACGGGCCGCGCATGCGGCCCGTATTGTTCCGGAACAGGCCATGCAGACACGCCCGCAAACCATACGCATTACCCCATCGCTGCTTGATCGGCTGTTCGATGACGATCCGCTCGAGATCAATGACTATCAGCCGACATTCCGGCAAGGGCTCGATCAGCTCAAGCAGTCGGTCGCGCGCGATCTGGAAGGCTTGCTCAATACCCGTGCCGATTCGGTGACCAATCTGGATGCATTTCCCGAGCTGGCCCGCTCGGTGGTGAGCTATGGCTTGCCGGATTTTTCTGCGCTGAGCGCCGCCAGTGAGGCCGACCGTGTGCGGATCAGGGCGGAAATCCATTCGGTGATTGCGCGCTTTGAATCCCGCCTGACGCAGGTGCAGGTGCATCTGGTGCAGAAAGAGGGGCAATTGAGCCAGTTCAGCTTCCATATCGAAGCGCTGCTCAAGGTAGATCCGGTGCCGGAACCGGTGGTGTTTGATGCGGTGCTGGAAGTGGCAACCCAGTTATACAAAATCGAGTAGTACCCGGTGCCGCCGGGGTATTCAAAATCAAAAACAAGAGTTTCGAGCGATGCCTAACCCCAAGAATTACGACATTTACCATGACATGGAAAAAGCGAAAGGACAGGCGGCAGTTGGTAGTGGCCTGTACTTTTTCCGCAGCGACAAGGCAGGCGAAAAACGTTGCCTGATCTTCGGTCATGGTGGGCAATTATGGGCGTCCGGTCGCTTCGATCTGCCTGCAGGCATCGAGCTGCGTTTCTGGCAGCAGAATCATGGCGATGCGTTGCTGACGAATCCGGGTTATGCGGTAAAGGGGCAGGTAAAGCCGGCAGAGGCAGATATGCAGATCATTACCGGCCCATCGACAGGCATTCCCAATTACAGCTTGTTCAAGGGGGTGGGTTACCACTGGGAAAAAATGAGTTCCGACTACGCGGATATCCGCGGTGCCATGGATTATATGCAGGGCAAAGGGGATGACTGGACGCCGCATGTTGTGACCATCCGCAACCGGGGTTGGGCCTTTGGCCATTATCAGACCTTGAGCAGCATCATTTCCGCTATCAAGCGCCATGCACCGCAAATCACCGAATTTCATGTGGCTTGTTGCCGTGGTGACCATACCGGCCAAGTCAAATCGTCCATCAAATGGCGTTTGTTCAGCTGATTGCCTGACGTAAACGCAAGGTATCCATGCATCAAGATCTGCTTCCCTATTACAACCGCGAACTGGCATCGTTACGCCAGCTCGGGCGCGAGTTTGCCAGCCAGTTTCCCAAGGTGGCCGGCCGCTTGCTGCTGGAAGAGGGGGTATCGGAAGATCCGCACGTCGAGCGGTTGATCGAATCGTTCGCATTCCTGACTGCGCGCATCCATCACAAACTCGATGACGAATTTCCCGAAATCACCGATGCCTTGCTGGGCGTGCTTTACCCGCACTATTTGCGGCCGATTCCGTCGATGTCGGTGGTGCAGTTCACCATCGACCCCACGCAGATGAACCTGTCGGGCAAGCTGGCCATTCCGCGCCATGCGCAATTGCTGTCGCGGCGGGTGAACGACATGCCCTGCCGTTTCCGTACCGCCTACCCGGTGGAACTGTGGCCGGTCACGGTGGCCGATGCCCGTTTCGAGCCGATACAGCGCGCGGATTTTTCGCTACGCCGTGATGATGCCGCAGCCATCGTACGTATCCGCATCCAGGCACACCCCGGCCAGGTATTGAACGACCTGGGCATAGACCGCTTGCGCTTCTTCCTGCAGGGTGAAGCACCGGTGATGCACGCGCTGTATGAGCTGCTGTTCAACAATGTACGCAAGACCACCGTATATGCCGGTGGCCATGAAGTGAAACTGGCGGCGGACGCCATCCGCCCGGTCGGGTTTGAAGAGGACGAAGGGTTGCTCGATTACGACAAGCGTTCGTCCATCGCCTACCGCCTGCTGCAGGAATACTTTGTTTTTCCAGACAAGTTCATGTTCTTCGACGTGGTGGGGCTGCTGGCCGCCGAGCTGCCCCCCGCGTGCAAGGACATGGAAATTGCCATTCATATCGATGAGTTCGAGCGCGCCGACCGCCTGGCCAAGCTGGCCGATACCATCAATGCCGATACCTTCCGGCTGGGCTGCGCACCCATCGTCAACCTGTTCCGGCAAAGTGCCGAGCCGCTGCAGATCACGCATCTGAAGACCGAATACCAGGTGATACCCGATGTACGCCGTCCCTGGGGCATGGAAGTGTATTCGGTGGATGTGGTGCGCAAGCTGGTCAAGGACCAGGGCCGGGCCGATATCGTTGAATACCAGCCGTTCTTCGGCCTGCACCACGCCAACGAGGCTGATGCACAGCAGACTTTCTGGCTGGCCACGCGCCGGCCAGGCGCGCGCGCCGATGATCCGGGCACCGATGTGTACCTGTCACTGGTCGATCTGGATTTCGATCCCAACCTGCCTGCCACCGAGGCACTCAGTATCGAGATCACCTGCACCAACCGTGATCTGCCGGGCATGTTGCCGTTTGGTGGTGAGCAGGGAGATTTCGAGATCGAGGGTGGCTCGCCGGTATCGCGCATCCATTGCCTGCGCAAACCCACCACCACGCAGCGCCCTGCCATGGGCCGCGCTGCCATGTGGCGGCTGATTTCGCATCTCAGCCTCAATCATCTGTCGATTGCCGATGGTGAAACCGAGAGTACCGAGGCCTTCCGGGAACTGCTGGGCCTGTACAACTTCGCCAATTCTGCCGCTACCCGCAAGCAGATCATGGGCATACGCCAGGTGACCAGCAAGCCGACAGTGGCCAAGCTGGCCACGCGTTACCAGGCCGCGTTCATCCGTGGTATTGCGGTGGAGCTGGAGCTGGACGAAGAGCAGTTTGAAGGCGCAGGGGTGTATCTGCTGTCCAGCGTGCTGGAACGTTTCCTGGGGCTGTATGGTTCGATCAACAGTTTCACCCGCCTGACGGTGAAAACGCGCCAGCGTGAAAAACCGATGAAGACCTGGCCGCCACGCGCGGGCAAGGCGGTACTGGGATGATGCAGACCGGAGTATTGGGCGACCTGTACGAACGCCCGTATGCGTATGATTTTTTCCAGGCGGTGCGGCTGTTGCGCGCGGCGCAGGTACAGCAGGGTGGCGCGGTCGGTGATGATCCGGTCCGTTTCCGTACCTTGCTGTCGCTGGAAACCCCTGCCAGTGCCATCTACACGCTGACCCAGCCGGAGCCATTCCGCCCGCCGGTGATGACTGTCACCTTCATGGGGTTGACCGGCCCATCCGGCACCTTGCCAGCGCGCTATACCGAAATGCTGCTGGAGCGGCGTTTCCGCCATCGTGACCAGACCGCACACAATTTCTTCGACCTGTTCAGCCACCGGCTGACCACGCTGTTTTACCAATCGTGGCAAAAGCACCATGTGTTCGTCGATTACGAGCGCGGTGGCCGCGATGGCTTTCAGCGCCATGTGATGTCGCTGGTAGGCCTGGGCACAACCGGGCTGCAACGCCGGCTGGCGCCGGAGGGCGTGGACGACCAGCTGTTTGCATTTTATGCCGGCCGCTTTGCCGAGCGTGCACATACCGTCGAGGGCATGCAGGCCATCCTGTCAGACCAGTTTGATGTACCGGTCACGCTGGAGCAGTTTCGTGGCCACTGGCTGCGGCTGGACGAGGCCGACTGTTCGCGGCTGGGCATGATCAATTGCACGCTGGGCGAGCACCCGATGCTGGGCAAGCAGACCTGGGATTGCCAGAGCAAATTCCGTCTCCGCATCGGCCCGCTCAAGCGCAGCCGTTTCGACGATTTCCTGCCCACCGGCAAGGCCTACCGCGCACTGGTGAAAATGGTGAAATTCTGCGTGGGCCACGCATTGGAATTCGATGTGCAGCTGGTGCTCGACAAACGCGAAACACCGCCATGCATTCTGGGTGAGCCGGGCAACAACAGTGCCCGGCTGGGCTGGACCACGTGGCTGGATCGGCCCAAAACGGCGCTGAACGATGCCAGCGATGTGGTGCTGCCGGAATACGCGCAGCGGCTGGCGGCGGCGTGATGGCGGCGCGGCCGATGAACATTCAATCAATCGATCTGGATTTTTGACGAGGGAAACATGCCGATTCTGGGTTTGGGTTTGCACTTTCTGGTTGCATTGTATTTTGCGGTACATGCGGTACGCACCGGCCAGCAGACATACTGGCTGTTCATCCTGTTCTCGTTCCCGCTGATGGGCAGCGTGGTGTACGCGTTCAGCATCTATCTGCCGCAATCGCGGCTGGAGCGTGGCGCCAAGCGTGTGGTCAGCGCTGCGGTCAAGGTGCTGGATCCGACGCGCGAGCTGCGTGAAGCCACCAGCGCGTTCGACTACACGCCCACCGCGCAAAACCAGATGCGCCTTGCCAGTGCCTTGCTGGAAGCCGGCAAAGCCGACGAGGCAGCCGTCAACTACGAAGCCTGCCTGAAAGGCCCGTTTGCCGCTGATCCGGAAATCCGCCTGGGTGCAGCGCGCGCCTCGCTGGAAAACAAGCGCCATGACCAGGCCATTGCCCACCTGAAGTCGGTGCAGGCCAGCCACCCTGATTTCCGTGCCGAGCAGCTTGCATTGCTGATTGCACGTGCATTGGGCGGTGCCGGGCGCAATGCCGAAGCCAGGGCTGCGTTCGACACCGCCGTGCAGCGTTTCGGCAGTTTCGAAGTGCGTGCCGAATACGCGATCTGGGCCGCGCACGCGGGCGAGAAGCAGATCGCGCTGGAACTCAAATCCGATATCGACCGCGCGATGCAGCGCTGGAACCGTCACAACCGGGAACTGAATGCGGCCACGCTGCGCAGGTTGTCGCTTGCCTATCAAAACCTGGAACAGGCCCGCTGAACAGGCCACTCACCCATTAACACCGCTGTGCAATTGCATGCACGCATCGTCCGCACAACTTTGACAAGGAAAGCCCGATGTCCACCGATTTGAAGTCCCTGATAGGCAAGCTGGACCCGATCTGCCGCAGTGCCATGGAATCCGCTGCCGGCTTGTGTATTTCACGCGGTCATTACGAAGTGGATGTCGAGCATCTGCTGATGAAGGTGCTGGAGGCCGACAATACCGATCTGACGCGCATCCTGCGCCACTACGGTATCGACCCTAGCCGTTTCGAGCGCGAGCTGAACGATGCACTCAGTGGCTTCAAGAGCGGCAATACCCGCAATCCGGTGCTGGCGGCCAACTTGCCCAAGCTGTTCCAGAAAGCGTGGCTGGTGGCGTCGGTCGATTTCAACGAAACACGCATCCGCAGCGGCCACCTGCTGCTGGCGCTGCTGGGTGATGGCGAGCTGTCGCAACTGGTGAAGCAATGGTCGAAAGACCTGGCAGCCGTCTCGCTGGAAGACTTGCAGAAGAATCTGGAAGCCATCACGGCCGATTCCAAGGAAGCCGCCACTGCCACCACGCTGGGCACAGGTGCTACCCCAAGCGGTACACCGGCAGGCGCCAAGCTGGGCAAGACGCCGGCACTGGATCAGTACACGGTCAACCTCACCGAGCGCGCGCGCCAGAACCAGATCGACCCGGTACTGGGCCGTGACTCGGAAATCCGCCAGATGGTGGACATCCTTACCCGTCGCCGCCAGAACAACCCCATCCTGACCGGCGAAGCCGGCGTAGGCAAAACGGCAGTGGTGGAAGGGCTGGCATTGCGCATCGCCGCCAACGATGTACCGCCGGCGTTGGCGAATGTGGAACTGCATATGCTGGACCTGGGCCTGTTGCAGGCTGGCGCCAGCGTGAAGGGCGAGTTCGAGAACCGCCTGAAATCGGTGATCGAGGAAACCAAGGCCAGCGTCAAGCCCATCATCATGTTCATCGACGAAGCGCACACGCTGATCGGTGCCGGTGGCCAGGCTGGCCAGAACGATGCCGCCAACCTGCTCAAGCCTGCGCTGGCGCGTGGCGAGCTTCGTACCATTGCCGCCACCACATGGTCGGAATACAAGAAGTACTTCGAGAAAGACCCGGCGCTGACCCGCCGCTTCCAGGTCGTCAAGGTGGATGAACCCGACGAAGAGCAGGGCGTGATCATGCTGCGTGGCTTGCTGGAAAAAATGCAGCAACACCACAAGGTGCGCGTGCTGGATGAGGCGCTGGTGGCTGCAGTCAAGCTGTCGCATCGCTATATCACCGGCCGCCAGTTGCCGGACAAGGCCGTCAGCGTGCTCGATACCGCTTGCGCGCGCATTGCCATCGGCCAGTCCGCCACGCCGGCGCTGGTGGAAGACACGCGCCGCCGCATCGATGGCATCGTCACCGAAATCCGCGTGCTCAACAAGGAAACCGCCAGCGGCGGCAGCCACGATACCCGCCTGGCAGAACTGACTGCTGCCAAGGAAACTGCCGAAGCTGAGCTGGGCCAGCTGGAAGTACGCTGGGCGGCCGAGCTGGAACTCGTCGGCAAGATCCGCGATGTGCAGGATCAGCTGGAAGCCGATGCCGAAGCCGCCGAACCGGGCCAGAACCGCACCCCGCTGCTGGCTGACCTGAACCGCCTGAACGATGAACTGGCCACCTTGCAAGGCAAGCAGCCGCTGGTGCAGGTGTGTGTGAACGAGCAGACCGTGGGCGCGGTGATCTCGGCATGGACCGGCATCCCGCTGGGCAAGATGGTGCAGGATGAACTGGCCACGGTGCTCAAGCTGAAAGATACGCTGGCCGAGCGCGTGATCGGCCAGGACCACGCGCTGGAAGCGATTGCGCAGCGCATCCGTATTTCCCGCGCTGGTCTGGAAGATCCGGGCAAGCCGATCGGCGTGTTCATGCTGGTGGGGACCAGCGGCGTGGGCAAGACCGAAACCGCGCTGGCGCTGGCCGATATCCTGTACGGTGGCGAACGCAACCTGATCACCATCAATATGTCCGAATTCCAGGAAGCGCATACGGTATCGAGCCTGAAAGGCTCGCCACCGGGCTATGTGGGTTATGGCGAAGGCGGCATCCTCACCGAAGCGGTGCGCCGCAAGCCCTACAGCGTGGTGCTGCTGGATGAAGTCGAAAAGGCCCACCCGGACGTGCTGGAGATGTTCTTCCAGGTATTCGACAAGGGCGTGATGGACGATGCCGAAGGCCGCGAGATCAACTTCAAGAACTGCGTGATCCTGCTGACCTCCAATGCCGGTACCGACATCATCATGGATGCCTGCCGCCATGCTGAAACCATGCCCAGCGAGGAATCGCTGCGCGATGCACTGCGTGACGAACTGAACCAGGTGTTCAAGCCGGCCTTCCTCGGCCGCATGCAGGTGGTACCGTTCTACCCGGTGAAGGACGAAGTGCTCAAGCAGATCGTTCGCCTCAAGCTCAACAAGATCAAGAAGCGCGTCAAGATCAACCACAACGCCAGCTTCGATTATGACGAAGCGCTGGTGGAGGCGATTGCTGCACGCTGTACCGAAGTGGACAGCGGCGCACGCAATATCGATAACATCGTATCCGGCACCCTGTTGCCGCAAGTGGCCGGTGCAGTGCTGGCGCGCATGGCGGAAGGGCAGGTGGTGGAACGCATTGCCGTATCGGTGGGTGCAGCCGGCGATTTTGCCTATAGCGTGGACTGAAAACGGAATGACGGCCAGTTCGGTGCTGCGGCACCGGGTCTGGCTGTTGCCAAGGAGATGTTGTGCCCATTGATGCAGAAAAACGCCTGCTTGCACTCAGCACGCAGCTGGACAGCACGCTGCTGGTTGAACGCTTTTCCGGTGAAGAGCGCGTTTCCGGTCTGTTCGCGTTTACGCTCGATCTGCTGTCCGAAACCGAGGATATCGATTTCTCGGCTATCGTCAGCAAGCCGGCCAGCCTGTCCATCAAGCTGGCGGACGACAGCCTGCGCTACTGGCATGGCATCATCGGCCGCTTCACGCAGGTGGGCAGCGAAGAAGCACGCTACCGTTACCGCGCAGAGTTGCTGCCGTGGTTCTGGTTTTTGCAGCACACCGCGGACAGCCGCATTTTCCAGGAGTTGTCGGTACCGGACATCGTTGAAAAAGTCTTCAAGGCCCGCGGCTTCACTGATTTCCGTTTTTCGCTGTCCAAGACCTACACGCCGCGTGGCTATTGCGTGCAGTACCGCGAATCGGATTTCGATTTCGTCAGCCGCCTGCTGGAGGAAGAAGGCATTTTCTATTTCTTCGAGCACGAGGAGGACAAGCACACGCTGGTGCTGGCCGACGCCAGCTCGGCCATTGCCGCTTGCGCGGTCAAATCGGACGTGCCCTATCGCCCCAAGGCGGGCACTGGAGAAGGCGACGATATCGCCCTGTGGTTGCAGTCGATGACGGTGGTGCCGGCCTCGGTATCGCTGCGTGATTATGATTTCGAGAAACCCACACTGGATCTGACTGCGATCTCGCCAACCGTGGCTACCGTGGCCAAACAGGACAAGCTGGAAGTTTACGATTACCCGGGCAACTACAAGGCGGTGAGCGGTGGTGAAGCCTACGCCAAGGTACGCATGGAAGAGTGGGAAGCGCGACAGACGCGCATCGACGGCGGCGGCAGCTGCCGCACGCTGGCTGCCGGTTATTCATTCAAGCTCACCCAGCACTTCCGCGACAGCTACAACGCCGAATATGCATTGCTGGCGGTGCGTCACGATGCCACCAACAACCTGCCATGGACGGACGGCGACGGGCACTATGAAAACCGTTTCGTTTGCCAGCCCAAGGCCACTGTCTACCGGCCGCCGCGCGTTACGCCGCAGCCGCTGGTGCACGGCACGCAAACCGCCGTCGTGGTGGGCCCCGCAGGCGAGGAAATCTATACCGATGTGCATGGCCGGGTGAAGGTCCAGTTCAACTGGGATCGCCTTGGCAAGAACGACGACAAGAGTTCATGCTGGATACGCGTATCCCAAGGCTGGGCAGGTGTGAGCTGGGGCGCCATGCATATACCGCGCGTGGGCCAGGAAGTGATCGTCGATTTCCTTGATGGCAATCCGGATCAGCCGTTGATTACCGGCCGCGTTTACAACGGCCAGAAAACCCCGCCATATGAGCTGCCGGCCAACAAGACGCAAAGCGGCCTGAAAAGCCGCAGCACGCCCAATGGCACTGCGGAAAATTTCAACGAGCTGCGCTTTGAAGACAAGAAAGACGCAGAGGACATCTACTTCCAGGCGGAAAAGGATTTCCACCGGCTGGTCAAGAACGATGACGACCTCAAGGTAGGCCACGACCAGACCATCGAGGTGAAGAACAACCGCACCGAAACGGTCAAGGAAGGCAACGACACGCTGACCATCGAGAAGGGCAACCACAGCAGCGAGGTGGTGGAAGGCAATGCCAGCTACACGGTGACCAAGGGGATGCATACCGTCACCGTGGAGGGCGATGAAAAGCTGCAGGTGAAAACCGGCAACCGCGCGGTACTGGTCGATACCGGCAACGACCAGCACGTGGTCAAGACCGGCAACCGCACGGTCGAGGTATCGCTGGGCAATGACGAGCTCACCATCAAGGCCGGCAACCAGGTCACGAAGATCGATGCGGGCAAGGCCGAGATGGAAGCAATGCAGTCGATCGAGCTCAAAGTGGGCAGCAACAGCATCAAGATCGATCAATCCGGCATCACCATCCAGGCGGCATCGGTGACCGTGGCGGGCGACAGCAAGGTGGCTGTGAGCAGCAGTGCCGGTGATGTCACTGCATCCGGCCTGAACGTGAGCCTGACCGCGCAGATGGCTGCCACGCTCAAGGGCACCGCAAGTGCGGAGCTTTCCGCAGCCGGCCAGACCACCGTCAAGGGTGCGATGGTGATGATCAACTGATGATGTTGCAATGAACGCACCTGCCAATCCCTACGCCGCACCGAAGAGCGACCTGACCGTTGGCCTGCAGCCTTTGCAGTTTACGGAGCTCGATTACAAGACATTGCGCCGGCTGCGCAACGATTCGCACTCGGTGCGGGCTTTTGGCGGCCTGGCACTATTGATTGCGCTGGTTTCCGGCACGTTGTGGCTATGGGCCGATGCAATGGATGGCTACTGGCTTATCGTATTGGGCATGCCGTTGTTGAGCCTGGCTGCTGCATATGGTTGTCTGTGGCGCCCCCGCTGGGGCCAGTGGTTGGCATTGCCCATCGCGGTGATCAGCCTGGCCGCTGTACCGCTGGGTACCCTGGTCGGCGGATTGGCCATTGTGGCTTTGCTGCGCTCGCCGAAACTGTTCGGCCCGGCCGCCTACGCACACTCGCAACTCGACGCCGAGTTCAAATACCGCCGCAAGCACCGGATCCGGTAAGCAGCATGCCAGTCGATCTTGCCGCCCCCGCAGCTCCGGTACTTGCCCGCTTCACCCCGAGTGAGGCAGGGCAGGCTGCATTGGGTAGCGCACAATCGGTGGCGCAGGCCATCGGGCAACTGGCTGACGGCCAGCACTGGCCGGATGCGTTGCACCTGTTGGCTCATGCATTGCCCAAGCGCGATGCAGTGTGCTGGGCGTGGTCGTGCGCGACAAGCGTGCCGGCACCGGCAGCCCAAGAGCAGACGCGTGCGCTCGCATCGGCGCAGCAGTGGCTGAAGCAGCCGGAAGACGCCTGCCGCCGTGGTGCGTTCAGCCTGGCCGAAGCGGCCGGCTTCGATAGCGCGGCAGCCAGCGTGGCGCTGGCGGTATTCTGGAGCGGTGCCAGCATCAGCGCCGCTGATGAGCCGGAGGTATTGCCGTTCGATCATTTATGCCACCACGCAGCAGGTTGCGCGGTGCAACTGGCAGGGCTGTCACAGCCGGAGCGCACACTGGATCTGTATCGCCAGTTCATCATGCTGGGCAGCGAGATTGCTGCCGGCAAACGTGTTTGTTGAGGATTCCATCATGTCGCTCGCAGCCCGCATCACCGATATGCACACCTGCCCGATGCAGACGCCGGCAGTGCCTGCGCCCATTCCGCACGTGGGCGGCCCGGTAACCGGGCCAGGGGTGCCCACGGTGCTGATCGGCAAGCTGCCGGCTGCGGTGATGGGCGATCTGTGCGTGTGCGTGGGGCCGCCGGACAGCATCGTCAAGGGCAGCGCCACGGTGATGATCGGTGGCAAGCCGGCCGCGCGTATGGGTGATACGACCGCTCATGGGGGCAGCATCGTGCTGGGTTGCCCCACGGTGCTGATTGGCGGCTAAAGTCAGTAAGGTCAAACCTGAAGGGACGAAAACCATGTACAAGAATGCGGATGTCGATTGGGGCGGCTTCCAGCCGGTAGGCCAGACGCTGGAAGAAGTGCACCAGGCGTTCAAATACGGCAAAGCAGAGAAACGCCTGTTGCCCGCCGGGCTGAAAATCTGTCGCCTGCACGGCTTCAGCAACCTGGCGCCGGGCACTGTGGACAGCACGCCGCTGACCGCGTGGTGGTCACCGTATGATCCATATGACTGGGATGCCGGCATGCTCGAGCGCCGCAAGCTGGCCGCGCATTTCGGCGTCAGCACGCGCGAGTTGTCGCGTATCGTCATGGCAGTCAAGGAGGACTGGAACAGCCTCGCGTATCTATGGGTCGCCACGCTCACCCAGCCCGTCCATGTTTTCTTCGGCATCGTGGCCGGGCAGGCGCGCAGTGGCGGCGGGGCGACCAAGCGCGACAGCAACGCGGAAAAATCCGGTGGTGCTGCCAAGCTGGCCGGCAACAATGCACAGTTCTACATTCCGAACCTGGTTTTCGCCGATATCCGCGGCTCCCAGTTTCTGCCCCTTTAATCTGTTTTCTTATCCGAACCGACGAATGACCACACTCGATCTTCCTTCACTACTGGCCCCGCTGCTGGGGGACAACCCGTCCGGCGCCGATATCTCTTACGATCCGCTCGTGGATGAAATCAAGGAGGCGCGCCGCGCCGATGCGGATTACCTGTCACAGGGCGATTGGAAAACAGAGATCAAGGTGGCTGACTGGCCACGCGTGAAACAGGTTGCCAGCGATTTGATCGCCAGCCGCAGCAAGGACTTGCAGATAAGCTGCTGGCTGGTGGAGGCGGTGACCAACCTGCACGGCTTTGCCGGTGCACGCGATGGCTTTGCCTTGCTGGACGGCCTGCTTACCCAGTTCTGGGATACGCTGTACCCGGAAAAGGATGGCGATGACGTCGAGTTGCGCATCGGCCGGCTGGTGTGGCTGGACAACAACCTGCCGCTGGTGCTGCGCCAGTTGCCAATGACCGGGCCGGCAGGCGAAAGCCGTGGCCATGGCTGGGCGCGCTGGCAGCAATCGCGCGAGGTGGATAACTTGGCGCGCCAGAACGAGGATGCGCTCAAGCAGGCACTCAAGGAAGGCAAGATCAATTCCGAGATGTGGGATTCCGCAGTCAACCAGACACCGATGCCGTTCTATCAGGCATTGCTGGCAGACAGCAGTGCCGCGCTTGATGCAGCCAAAGCGCTGGTCAAGTCGGTGGATGACAAGTTTGGCTACGATGCGCCGAGCCTCGCGCAGATCGTTGAAACGCTCAGCAATATCGTCAAGCTGGCTACCAAGATCGCTGGTGACAAGGGCGCATTGCCCAGCGCGGTTGCGGATGCACCCGTTGCCGATGCACCGGCCGACGGTACCGCTGCGGGCACGGCGGCACCAGCTGCCGCGGTGCAGAATGTGCGGGCCGGCCCGCCGCAAACGCGCGAGGAAGCGCTGCGCCGCCTGCACGAGATTGCCGAGTTCTATCGCAATAGCGAACCCCATAGCCCGGTGGCCTATCTGGTGGAAAAAGCCGCCCGTTGGGGCAATATGCGCCTTGATGAATGGATACGCGAAGTGGTGCGTGACGACAGCACGCGCAACCGCCTGAAAGACATGCTCGGCTACAGCGAAGAATAAACAATGGGGCGATTGCCGTTTTTACCTATGTCCACGGTATTATTACGCCCGCTGGCCTTGTGTTTGCTCGGTTTTGCACTGGCGCTGACGTCGGCTTGCACCTCGATGAACAAGGCCATGGGTGGCAATAGCGAGAAAGACGCACTGGCGGCTACCACGTGGGATTACGGCCCCGGCGGGATAGAGCTCAAGGTGGATACCGATGTGGCGCTCAACCGCTACGACGGTGAGGCGCATAGCCTGGTGCTGGCAGTGATCCAGACGGCGGATGCTGCACCGTTCTACCAGTTGCTCGATAACGCCGAATTGCTGCAAAAAACCCTGCAAGGCGGCAAGCCGCCGGCAGGATTGTTGCAGGTCGTACGTTTTGCCATCGAGCCGGACCGGCAGGCGGCCATGCGTATCGACCGCACGCAGGGCGCCCGGTTTGTCGGTGTGGTGGCCGCGTTTTATGGCATTGCGCCGTCCAGCACCGCGATGCTGTTCAACCTGCCGGTGGCGGTGGAGAAAAGCGGCATCGTGATCAAGGATTACAGCGCCAGCCCCGGTGTGGCGGAGGTCAGGATGAAGCTGGGGCCGGAATCGATTGCCAGCGCGGCCATTGCCGCAGTGCCGCCGGAGCTGCCCCAAGAGGGCGAGGCACCGCGCGCTGCAGTGGTGGGGGCGGTAAAGCTGACAGATTTGAACTGATTGGATCGTTGTGTAGCACCGTGGTGTAGCGGGCTGTACGGGTATAACAAGAACACTCGCCAGGGGCGGACAGGGCATGGAAATCAAGAAACCGATTTACTGGCATCAGGGCTTGTTCCTGCAGCCGCAGCATTTCCAGTTGACCGATCTGCATGCGCGTTTTCGGCTGAAACCGTTTCTTGAAGTAGGCCTGCCGTATTTCTGGGGCATCGGCGAGCTGGCCGTAGCCGATTCTGCGGTGGCCAACCGCGTGTTCGAAGTGCAGTCGGCACAT
Organism: Andreprevotia sp. IGB-42; assembly: GCF_009848685.1. GTDB lineage: Bacteria > Pseudomonadota > Gammaproteobacteria > Burkholderiales > Chitinibacteraceae > Andreprevotia. The sequence continues at coordinate 484,646 of NZ_WXTX01000001.1, read as the reverse complement.
GTGTTGTTCAAGGATGGCACCTATCTGGAATACCCGGGCAACGCGGTAATCAAGCCACGTTCGTTCGATGCGGCGTGGAAAGACCCAAGCAAGCCATTCCAGGTTTATTTCGGCATCAAGAAACTGAGCCTGTCCGAGCCCAACGTGGCGGTGGTGCGCGATCTGCAGGATGGCGCGGATATGAACATCCGTGCGGTGACCACGCACGAGGCCGAGGAATTCCGCGATATCCATTCCGATGGCCCGGTGGCCGAAGTCAAAAGCCTCAGTTACGTCATCCGCATCCTGTGGGAAGACGAGCTGGATAACCTCACCGATTACGAAGTGATTGCCGCCGCGCAACTGGAGCGCAGCGGCGAAACCTTCCGGCTATCGCCGCGCTTCATTCCGCCCAGCTATACGTTGTCCGGTTCGCAAGCGCTATACAACGTGGTGAAGGAAATCCGCGACGATATTTCCGGCCGCGCGCATCAGCTCGAGCAATACAAAAGCCCGCGCGAAATGCAGAAGGCTGAGTTCGATGCCAGCTACATGGTGTTTCTGCTGGCGCTGCGTACGCTCAACCGCTACACCCCGTTGCTGCATCACTATATCGAATCGCCGCAGGCACACCCGTGGGACGTGTATGGGGTGCTGCGCCAGCTGATCGGCGAGCTGTCGTCGTTTTCCGAGCGCTGCAACATGCTGGGCGAGTTTGCCGATGGCACGCTGGCGCTGCCTGCGTATGCGCATCATGATCTGGGGCAATGCATGTTTGCCGCGCACAGCCTGATCAGCCAGTTGCTGAACGAGATTTCGGTGGGGCCGGAATTCCTGGTGTTCCTGGAACCGCGCGAAGGCTACCTGGGCGCGGATCTGCCCAAGCAGTTCTTCGGCACGCGCAACCGTTTCTACCTGGTGCTGCGCAGCGAGGCCGAGCCCGATGCGCTGGTCGATTCCTTCAGCACCTCGGCCAAGCTGGCCGCCATCGACGATCTGCCCACGCTGGTGCGCCGCGCGTTGCCGGGCGTCGAGCTCATCCATATGCCGGTGGCGCCGCAGGGCCTGCCGCGCCGCTCGTATTCGTTCTATTTCCGGGTCGAAACCGTCTCCGAATCGTGGGAGCAGGTAGAGAAAGACGGCAATATCGCGCTGGACTGGCCCGATGCCCCGCAAGACCTCAAGGCTGAACTGGTGGTGCTGCGCCGATGAGATTGTCTGATGCTTTCGTCAAGCCGCTTGCCTATGCGCGGCTCTTTCTCGATGTGCCGGATGCCGATGAAGCGGTATTCCGCCAGCGGCTGGAACAGCAACTGTCCGAAGCGCGGCTGGCTGCCACCGATGGCGGCGCAGAGCGCAGCGATATCGAGAACGCCATGTTTGCCGTGGTGGCCTGGATAGACGAAACCGTGATGTGTTCGGGTTGGGAAGGCGCCGATGTGTGGCGCCGCCGGCCGTTGCAGAAAAGCTATTTCAATACCACGCGTGCCGGCGTGGAGTTCTTTGCCCGGCTTGATGAACTGCGCAACGAGCAGGATGGCGTACGCGAAGTGTTTTTCCTGTGCCTGTCGCTGGGGTTCAAAGGCCGTTACGCCGCGGAGGGCGGGCGTTTTGCGCTGGACGAAATCAAGGCGCGCGAGCTGAAAAACCTGCTGGGGCGCGAGGCCACGCTGGAAAGCGATTTCGTGCTGTTTCCCGAGGCCTACGCGCCATCGGTGGATGCCCCGACCAAGCGCCGCTGGCGACCAACGCGTACCACCATCCTGATGTTTGCCGCGCCCCTGGGCATCCTGGCGATTCTCTACATCCTGTTTGCCTTTGTGCTCAGTAGCCAGGTCAACGATTTCCTGCGGCTGGTGCAATGAAGAAAATTTTCGCTTTCCTGTTCTGGTTGCTGGTCCTGATCGCGCTTGCCGCGGTGTGCTGGGGTATTGCGCTGTGGAATGGCTGGCCTGCCTGGGCTGCGCTGTTCCTGTTCTTTGGCGTGGTGGGGCTGTGGTTCCTGTGCAAGTTCGTGTGGCAGATGATTGCCGGCTGGCGCGAGCGCAGCCGCACCGCCACGCCGGTTGAAAAACCCGAGCCCGTGGTCAGCGCGGAATCTGCGCTCAAGGCCAAATGGAAGGAAGCGATTGCGCTGCTGCGCCGCTCCAACCTGCGCCGGCTGGGCAACCCGCTGTACGTGTTGCCCTGGTATATGGTCATCGGCCGCTCCGGTTCGGGCAAGACCACGGCACTGACGCGTGCGCGGCTGTCGTCGCCACTGAAGAAGGTCAGCGCCACTGCGGAAGTCGAACACACGCTCAATGTCGACTGGTGGTACTTCGACAAGGCCATCGTGCTCGATACCGCCGGCCGCTATATCGCGCCCGAAGAGCCCGAGGCCGACCGCAAGGAATGGGACAAGATGCTCGACTTCCTCGGCCATTACCGGTCGAAGGAAGGGCTCAACGGGCTGGTGATCACCGTGCAGGCCGATCGCCTGCTCAACCCGGATGCCGATGCACTGGCCGAAGAGGGCCGCGTGATCCGCATGCGTATCGAGCAGATGATCCGCCTGTTCGACAAGCGCTTCCCGGTGTACGTGCTGGTGACCAAGTGCGACCAGCTCTACGGCATGGAAGCGTGGAGCCGCCTGCTGCCGGATGGCCTGCTCGACCAGGCCATGGGCTATGTCGGCACCGAAGCCATGCTGGGCAAGGTGGATGAATCGGGCTTTGTCGATACCGCGTTCGAACACGTCGGCGCACGCCTCAAGCGGCTGCAACTGGCCATCATGCAACGGCTGGATACCGCAGACCCGGGCCTGCTGCTGTTCCCCAGCGAGTTTTCCCGCCTGCAGGGCGCACTGAAAACGTTCCTGCGCCATGCGCTGGGTGACAGCCCGTACCTGGAAGACCCGTTCCTGCGTGGCGTGTTCTTCAGCAGCGGCTTGCAACAGGGCGGGGCGGTGTCGTCCTTGCTCAAGGACATTGCGCCGCGCGAGCCCGATCACGCGCCCAGCTACAAGGGCCTGTTCCTGCACGATCTGTTCGACCGCATCCTGCCGGCCGACCGCTACCTGCTGCGCCCGGCTGCGCTGGTCAATCACTGGCGGCGCGCCACGCGCCATCTGGGCATGACCGCATGGCTGTTCCTGATGCTGGCAGCCGGCTGCTACCTGAGCTTCTCGTTCGTGCACAGCCTGAACACGCTCAACCACATGCGCGACATGTATCCGGAGAAGCTCGCGCTGACCGGCCAACTGCGCCACGATGTGGAAGCGCTGGAGAAATTCCGCGGCTTTGCCTACTGGCTGGAGCAGCGCGATGCGCGCTTTGCCACCCGCTACCTGGCGTTCGACGGCAAGGTGGTCGAGGTGGAAACCAGCATCAAGGCCAACTACGTGGCCAAGTTCCGCAAGTACATCCTGCCGGGGCTGGATGAGGCGTTCAGCAACAAGGTGAACGCGCTGGTGGGCCTGGGGCAATCCGAGCAACTGGCCGACTATATCCAGACGCTGGTACGCCGCATCAACCTGGTGCAGGCACGCCTGAGCGATGCCTCGCATGAGGATCTGCGCCATATGCCGCCCTTGTCGGGCAGCGTGCTGTTCGAGATGGACCCGAACATGTCGCCAGAGGCCGCCAGCCACTTCAACGACATGTACGTGGCGCTATTGGCCTGGCAGCCGAATGACCTGTTCCGCCTGCAGCGCCTGGCCGCGCTGCGCAACGACCTGAACCAGATCGCGCTCAACAGCGACGACCTGCAGTGGATCGTCAACTGGACCGATGCGCAGCCTGACCTGAAGAAAGTGCAGCTGACTGACTTCTGGCGCGGCAGCCGCAAGCTGGTTGGTACGCCGGAAATCTCGCCGGCGTTCACACGCGATGGCAAGGCCCGCATCGATGCATTCATGGCCGAAGTACGCAAGAGCGCACCCAACCCGGCCAGCTTCGACGAGAAACTGGCGCGCTTCACCGCCTGGTACAACGCAGAGAAGATCCGCGTATGGCGCGACTTTGCGTGGAACTTCCCGCAGGGCGAAGACCTGCTGGCGGGCGAGAACGAATGGCGCGGCGCACTGGTACGCCTGACCGGCAGCGAGAGCCCGTACAACCTGTTGATGAACCGGCTGGTGGGCGAATTCAAGGATGTGCCGGATGAACAACTGCCATCGTGGCTGGCGCTGAACCAGCGGCTGTTCTCCATCCGCAACCGTTCTGCGCAGCAAGGGGCAATCAAGGCGCCGGGCACTATCAACGATATCGGCGGCAAGTTGCTCAAGGGCATTGCCAGCGGTGGCGAAGTGGGCCGCGCCAAGGCCGAGATCGACGCGCAGTTTGCCGCCATGGGCACTTACCAGGCGTATAACACGGCGCTGGCCAAGGCGGTGACCGACAGCAGCGGCGGGGCCGGCAAGGCCGCGCAGACGGCAGCGGATTTCCACAGCTTCGAGAACGACCCGGCGGTGAAATCCAGCCTGCAGGATGCCTACGCACGCCTGGCCGAGTTGCGCCGCACGCTGGGTACCGCGCAGGCGGAAGACCAGGTGGCGTGGGGGCTGCTGGCTGGCCCGCTGCAACTGGCGGTGCGCTATGCCGATACGCAGGCATCGTGCGTGCTGCAGAAAGACTGGGAAGCCAAGGTGATGTGGCCGATGCAGTCTGCAGCCGGCCTGCCGGAAATGCTCGATCAGCTGTATGGCGACAACGGCAGCGTGTGGGCATTCGTCAACGGCCCGGCCAAACCGTATGTACGGCGCGGTGCCGATGCGTATGGCGTGGTCGAAACGCTGGGCCAGTCCGTGCCGTTCAACCCGGATTTCCTGCCGTTCCTGAACGCGGCGGTATCGCGCCAAGTGGGCCAGAAGGTGGCCAAGCAGCAACAACTGACCGACGACAAGCGCGTGGAGCTGGAAGCGCAGCAGCAGAAGCAGACGCTGCAGGCGCAAGAGCAACAGGCTGAAACCCGCCTGGCTGATCTGAAGAAAACCGCAGACAGCCTGCGCCTTGCCGCTTACCCGGTGGGAATCACCGGCTTGCCCACCGGCGTGAACGAAGGCGCCAAGGCCAATGTGCTGAGTACACAGCTGACGGTGCAATGCGCATCTGCGCCGTTCAACCTGACCAACCTCAACTTCTCGGTGTCGGATTCCTTCAACTGGTCGCAGCAGACCTGCGGCGATACCACGCTGCGCATCAAGCTGGCATCGTTCACGCTGACGAAGAAGTACCCGGGCCCGCAAGGCTTCGTGGCCTTCCTGCAGGACTTCCAGACCGGCACGCACGCGTTCGATGGCAGCGAGTTCCCGCTCGACAAGGCACGGCTCGATGCCGCCAACGTCAAGCGCATTACCGTGCGCTACCAGTTCAGCGGTGAAGAGCTGCTGCTCAAGAACGTGCGCCAGCTGACACTGATCGAAGAAGAAAGCAGCAAGACGCTGGTACAGAAGCAGGAAGCCAAGGCTGCACTCACCGCGTTTGACCAGCAAACCTTCCAGAGCAAGATGCAGGGTCTGTCGCCCAACTCGGCCCCGCTCAGCGTGCAGGTGCCGGGCCGTGTCGGCCAGTGCTGGAACCCGGATGCCAAGGCCCGCGCCGTAGAAAAACCGGTACGCAAGGTGATCGACGAACTGGCTGCCGCAGCGCTGGCATCCGCGCCGGCGGCCCAGCCGACACCGGCACCTGTTGCCACGCCGGTTCCTGCGGCCCCCACGCCAGCCCCGGCGCAAGCCAGCGGCCGGCTGGTAACGGGTACGGTGCCGGCATCAGCCAGCACGCTCAAGGCCGGTTATGCAGCGGCCGAACGCTGGCTGCCGGTGAATGGCCGCTTCACCTTGCAGATCTGGCTGGCGGACAGCCCCGCCAGTGCCGAATCCGCACTGAAGCGGCTGGGTGCCGAGCTGGGCGCGGACAAGCTGATTGCCTATCCCACCATCGCCTACGGCAAGCCGGTGATCGCCATTGCCTATGGCGACATGAACAACAGTGGCGAAGCCGGCAAAGCCAGGGCAGGGCTGGCGGAATCACTGCAGTCGCACGGCCCCATGGTGCGTACCAGCCAGGGCATACGCACCGAGCTGATGCAGTTGCAGTTGTACAAGTGATGTGAAGAAGCTGGCCTGCGGGCCAGCTTTTTTTATGGGTGATTACGGAGCAGGCGAATGGCAGATATCGAGCAACAGATCATCGCGGCGGAAGAACAACTGCAGCAGGCCATGCTGGCATCCGACGTGACCGCGCTGGATGGATTGATCGCCGCTGAACTGATCTTCACCAACCCGCTGGGGCAGGTATTGGGCAAGGACGATGATCTGGCCGCACACCGCAGCGGCGTGATGCGTTTTACCCGCATCGCACCGTCCGAGCGGCAGATCAGGCTGGTCGGTAATGTGGCGATTGTTTCGGTGCGCGTGCAGATGGCCGGCAGCTACGCCGACACGCCATTCGCCGGCGATCTGCGCGCCACCCGCGTGTGGCATCGGACCGAGGCTGCCGGCTGGCAGGTGGTTGCCGGGCAGATCAGCCCGATACCGCAAGGCTGAGCCCGCCACACCGGGTTGGCCTGCACGTCAGCTTTGTCGGGCATGCTGATCTTGCCGGTAAATTGTCCGGCACGATTGAAGCTGCGGTGATGCACATCCCCCTGCAAAACGACGGCCGTGCAGGTCAGGGCGTTGCTGCCTGGATGAAAGGGCGGACAAAGGCACTGTATTGCTCGCCCATCGGCAGTTCAAGATCGCGCTTCAGCCGGCGGCGCGGGCTGGCGACTGCTTCGCCGGTTTGCGGGTTGATGCCGGGCTTCTGATACGTTTCCCAGTACACCGCCATGCCGCGTTTTTGCCAGGCGGGCAGGCCATTGAAATTGATACCGTTCTGAAACAGGAACTCGTTCTTCTCCGCCGTGGATAGCCCGACGATTTCATCGCTGGCTGCCTGCGGGGCCTGGCCTTGCCCGCGCAGCAGCCAATAGCAATGCGCGTTCAGCGCATTGCGATGTGCATCCTCATGCCGCCAGCGGAAGTAATCGAGCACCAGTGCTGCGCTGGGCAATTCGCAGATGCGCGCATCGAAGCTGGCCATTTGCCCCAGCGAGAGCGTGAAGCGGGCGCTGGCTTCCCCCGCCAGGATGGACATCAGCTTGCGGGTTTTGCGGCCAAAAGTGGCTTCGTCCTGACGCAGCAGCAGCGATATCTCATCGCTTTCCGTATAGCCGTACACCACGCCGAAGCCGCAGTTCATCAGGTGCTCGGTGGTGTCGAGCATCAGGTCGCGAAAGCGTGTGTCGAATGGCGCATCGAATTGCCACACTTCCTTGGTATTGCGGGTGAAGCTTCTGCCATCGAGCCGCACCACGATATACAGTCCAGGCAGCACGCACCGGTCATGCGTGGTTTCAAACACGCGCATCTTGCTGTCGAGTTCTTCAAACTTCATGTTTCATGCTCACCGTGTGGAACAGGCCGCCATCAAGCGTGGCGACGTGGTGGATTTCATCAAACCCTTCGGCAAAGGCCGGGGCCACCAGTTTTTTCAACGTGCCACGAATGCCGATTTCCGGAATATTGGCTTTGCCGCTGCGCTGGCTGTTTCTTCTGAGCAGATCTTCAATGGGTGAATCGAAGTAATAGCCGATCACCTTGAAATGATGGGCGTGTGCCAGCCGGATGTATTTCTCGCGTTCGGCCACCGTGGCATTGATTTTATCGATCACGCAGCGCTGCTTCATGGCCATGCAGGCCTGCAGCAACAGGTGCTCGCGGTGGCGGGTATTGAGCATATCCATATTGATGCGGAGATGCGTATCGAAGAAATGGCTTTTGTAATAGGTGCTTTTGCCTGCGCCCTGACCGCCGATGAAAATGACCAGTTCCAACCGTATTCCTTGTTTGCTGGTTTGCTGTGCTTCAGCAGGTGAACTTGATCCAGCCCACAGCCAGCCCAATGAACAAGGCGGCCACCGCCCCGATGATCAGACCGCTGACGACCAGCAGCAGTTTCAGTAGCAGCGTACCGAGCATGAGCTGGTCAGTACGGGGCGTCCCTTCTGATGCTTCTTCCGGGACGGGCGGCATGGGAGCGGCACTCATTGCGTTTGCCCAGCAGGCTGGCCGCGTGCGGCAATGCGCCGCTCGATGCTGGCGGTGAGGTCATCCGCGCTCTGGCCGCTGGCTTTTACCGCTGCCAGGATCGCGGCTGCATCCATGCCGCCTTGGCGCGATGCTTCCACCAGGCTCCAGGTTCGTGCGGCACGCTTGCCGCTGCGGCAATACAGCAGGATGGGCTTGGGGCTGTTGGCCAGTGCTGTGGCCAGCTGGTCCACGGTGGCCGCCGGTATGTCGCCATGGGGGACCGGTACATAGGCAAAGTGCAGTTGGTTATCGTGTGCCTGTGTCTGTACATCGGCGGATGCCGGTTGATCTGGCGCCTCGCCATCCGGGCGCAGATCGATGATGGTTGCGTAGCCGCTCTCCTTGACGCTGGAAACCGCATTCAGCTGCAATTGCTCGGTAACGGCGATATCTGCGGTGAGCAGGTGGGCATTGAGTTGCGGCGGGGCTGTCAGGACTCCGTACGCGAACAGGGCCAGCACTGCGGCCAGCCCAAGCAGTATGGACAGCGCAAAAAGACGGGCATTGCTGAGTCGTTTCATGGTGTGTGCTTGGCTGGATGGAGTGGATTGCACAAGTGCCGATGCAGGCCGTGCCGGGTAGGTAATGATCATACGGGCAGCTAGCCGGATGCGCCACGAACTGCGTGCATGACGGAAGCGGCGGGGCTTGCCTTGGCCATGGCCGGGCCGACGCGGGCAGGGTGCTGCAGCAACTGCCCGCTCGTCGCCGCTTATTTGATTGTAGAACAATCGTTCTATATCATGGTTTCTCAAGCAGGAAAGAGACGATCATGGCCCCCGAACTGATGGAGGTACTCAAGCATCCTGCCGTCTGGCGTGGCGGCAGCATGGCGCGGGCGGATGCCGCCGGAGTATCCAGTGCCTATCCGGCGCTGGATGCGGTGTTGCCTGGCGGGGGCTGGCCGCTGCGTGGCATGGCCGAGTTGCTGCTGGCCAAGCCGGGCAGTGGCGAGCTGGCCTTGCTGCTGCCGGCATTGCGACAGATTTCACAGCGCCAGCACGTGTTGCTGATCCAGCCGCCGCATATTCCCTATGCACCGGCGTGGCAGGCTGCCGGGGTGCTGCTCTCCCGCCTGGTATGGGTGCGGCCGCGCAGCGTAGCCGATGCGCTGTGGGCGATGGAGCAGGGCTTGCGTGACAGCGGCTGTGGCGCGGTGCTGGGCTGGGCCGCCGGGCAGATCGATGACCGGGCATGCCGTCGCCTGCAACTGGCCGCACAGGCCGGTGCCGCCTGTGGTTTCCTGCTGCGCCTGGGCGCGCGCGCAGATAGCGCATCGCCCCTGCCATTGCGGCTGGGGGTTGAGCCCGCCACCGGTGGGGTGCAGGTACGCATCCTCAAACGGCGCGGCCCACCACTGGCCCAGCCCATTCATTTAACCAGCCACCTGGATAGCCGGATAGCCGATCATGCTCTGGTTCGCCCTTTACCTGCCGCAGCTGCCGCTGGAAGTCTTCCAGCCCGGCGTAGCCGCGCCCGCGCTTAAGCCCACGCTGGTGGTGGAATCCACCGGCCGTTTCGATCAGGTGGTGCAGGTGGATGCACTGGCTGCATCGCTGGGTCTGCGCGCCGGCCTCAAGCTGTCGGCTGCGCTGGCACTCGCCAACGAGCTGACCGTGCACCGGCGCAAACCGGCGGCAGAGGCAGAAACCATGACGGCGCTGGCCGCATGGGCGCTGCAGTTCACCCCCACCGTGGTGATCGTGCCGCCGGCTACCCTGTTGCTGGAGATCGGCGGCTGCCTGCAGTATTTCGGCGGCCTGGCCCGGCTGCAGCACCTGGTGGCAACAGGCCTTGCCGCGCTGGGCCACCAGTTGCAGGCGGGCTGCGCACCCACGCCGCTGGCGGCATCATGGCGGGCATGGCTGGACCAGCACACGCCGGTGCTGAATGTGGCTGGCTTGCCGGCCGCACTGGCAGATATGCCGATCAGCGTGCTGCAGCCCACACAAAAACAGGCGGACGGGCTGGCACAGCTGGGCATCCGCACGCTGGCTGCACTGCAGGCATTGCCACGCGGTGGCCTGGCCAAACGCTTTGGCACGGCATTGGCTATCCAGCTGGATCAGGCGCTGGGCGTGGCCAGTGATCCGCGCGTGCCTTTCATTGCGCCAGACCGCTTCGAGCGCTGCATCGATCTGGATTATCCGTTCGATCACCTGGCCATTTTCCTGCTGCTGGCCGAGCGGCTGCTGATCGAGCTGGCCGGTTTTCTGGCAGGGCGCGGGCTGGGGGTGCAATCGGTGGTGTTCCGCTGCAAGCATGAAAGTGCGCCGGCCAGCTTGCTGACCGTCGGCTTTGGCGTGCCCATCCGCAAGGCAGCCGAGATGCTGGCGGTGCTGAACGAGCGCGCCGCGCGCTTCAGCCTGGATGCGCCGGTACTGGCGCTGACGCTGATCGCCGATACGTTGCACACGCTGGATGGCCAGCCGTTGTTGCTGTTCGGCCCGGATGGCGAAGTGGGCAGCGGCGGCATTGCCTTGCTGCTGGCACGGCTAGCCGCGCGGCTGGGCGGCGATGCGGTGTGCGGCATCGCCACCGTGCCCGAGCACCGGCCGGAGCTGGCCTGGCGCAGCACCAAGCCTGGCGAGGCATCCAGCCCGCTGCCGGTAGGGGAGCGCCCGGGCTGGCTGTTGCCCAGGCCGGTGCCGCTGGCCCTGCGCACCGGGCAGCCCTGGTATGGCGAGCCGCTGGCCTGCACCGGCCATGCCGAGCGCATCGAATCGGGCTGGTGGGATGAAGCCACCGCCGTGCGCGATTATTTCCAGGCGCACGGCCCCAGCGGGCGGCGCTACTGGCTGTACCAGGAACGCAACAGCCATGACTGGTTTCTGCATGGCGTATTCGGATGACTACGATGGACACGGTCACCTTCCTGCCTGCTGCCAGCGATGGGGAGACGCTGCCATTGGCATCAATGCCCGGCCAGGTGGTGCAGCCAACCACGCCGCCACTGCCCGATTATGCCGAGCTGCATTGCCTGACCAATTTCTCTTTCCAGCGCGGCGCATCGCATGCGGAAGAGCTGGTGTTGCGCGCGCACGAGCTGGGCTACCGCGCGCTGGCGATTACCGATGAATGCTCGCTGGCCGGCATCGTGCGCGCCAACAATGCCGCCAAGGAGCATGGATTGAAGCTGGTGTTCGGCGCGGAGTTCACGCTGGATGACGGCCTGAAGCTGCTATTGCTGGCGCCGGACAAACCGGCCTACGGCGATCTGGCCGAGCTGATCACCCGTGGCCGCATGCAGGCGGACAAGGGCAGTTATCACCTCACCCGCAGCGATATCGTCGAATTTGCCGATGGCTTGCTGGCCGTCTGGCTGCCGCCGGATCAACCCGAGCTGCAGGATGGCCTGTGGTTTGCCCGCCATTTTGCTGGCCGCAGCTGGATAGCCGCCGAGCTGCTGCGCGGCCCGGACGATGCCGGGCGCCTGCGCCAGCTGCAATGGCTGGCGGGTGAAACTGCGCTGCCGCTGCTGGCCGCCGGTGACGTGCACATGCACCAGCGCGACCGCAAGGCATTGCAGGACATGCTGACCGCGGTGCGCATCGGCAAGCCGGTGGCGCAGTGCGGCATGGCGCTGTTTGCCAACAGCGAGCGCCATTTACGCTCCCGCGCGCGGTTGGCCAGCATCTACCCGCCCGAATTGCTGGCAGAAACGCTCGATGTGGTGGCGCGTTGCACGTTCACGCTGGATGAGCTGCGCTACGAATATCCGGATGAACTGGTGCCCGCGCACCTCACCCCCACCCGGCACCTGGCCCGGCTGACCGAGGCCGGCCTGCTGGCGCGCTACCCGAACGGCACGCCGCCGCAGGTGCGCGAACAGGTGGATACGGAGCTCGCACTGGTTGCCCGCATGGGCTACGAGCAGTATTTCCTCACCGTGGAAGACATCGTGCGCTACGCCCGTAGCCGGGACATCTTGTGCCAGGGGCGCGGCTCGGCCGCCAATTCGGCGGTGTGCTACGCGCTGGGCATTACCGCGGTCGACCCGGCCGTCAGCACCTTGTTGTTCGAGCGCTTCATTTCCGAAGAACGCGGCGAGCCACCCGATATCGACGTCGATTTCGAGCACGACCGGCGCGAAGAGGTAATCCAGTACGTGTACGGCAAATATGGCCGGGATCGCGCGGCGCTGGCGGCCACGGTGATTACCTATCGCACCAAATCCGCGCTGCGTGATGTGGGCCGTGCGCTGGGGCTATCGGAAGACCAGCTGGACCGGCTGACCCGCTCGCTGGCGTGGTGGGACAACAAGGCCGAGCTGGCGCAGCGCATGCTGGAGGCCGGCCTGGAGCCGGATAGCCAGCCGGTGCGGCAGCTGTTGTCGCTGGTGGGCACGCTGCGCGGGTTTCCGCGCCATCTGTCGCAGCACGTGGGCGGCTTCGTGATCTCGCGCGGGCCGCTGAAGCGGCTGGTACCGATCGAGAACGCCGCCATGGTCGACCGCACGGTCATCGAGTGGGACAAGACCGATCTGGATTCGGTGGGCCTCTTGAAGATCGACGTGCTGGCGCTGGGCATGCTGGCCGCCATCCGCCGCAGCATGGCACTGGTATCTGCATTGCGGCAGAAGCCGCTGCAGCTGCACACCATTCCGCGTGAAGACCCTGCCGTGTACGAAATGCTCAGCCAGGCCGACAGCGTGGGCGTGTTCCAGGTGGAATCCCGCGCGCAGATGAGCATGTTGCCCAGATTGAAACCCAAGGCGTTTTACGACTTGGTGATCGAGGTGGCCATCGTGCGCCCCGGCCCTATCCAGGGTGGCATGGTGCATCCGTATCTGCGCCGCAAGCAGGGGGTGGAAAAAGTGACCTACCACCGGCCAGAGCTGGAGGCAGTACTGAGCCGCACTTTGGGGGTGCCGCTGTTCCAGGAGCAGGTGATGCAACTTGCAGTCGTTGCCGGTGGGTTTACCCCCGGTGAAGCCGATCAATTGCGCCGCTCGATGGCAGCATGGCGGCGCACCGGCAAGCTGGAAGGCTATCGCAACAAATTGATCAGTGGCATGCTGCAACGCGATTACCCGCTGGATTTTGCCGAGGCGATTTTCAGGCAGATCGAGGGCTTTGCCGAATATGGCTTTCCCGAATCACACGCAGCCAGTTTTGCGCAGCTGGTGTATGCATCGGCATGGCTCAAGCGCCACGAACCGGCGGCTTTTCTGTGCGGTTTGCTCAATTCCTTGCCCATGGGCTTCTATTCCGCCTCGCAACTGATCCAGGATGCACGCCGCCATGGCGTGGAGGTACGCGCGGCGGATGTACAGCACAGCGATTGGGACAGCACGCTGGAGGATAACGGCCAGCAGCAGCCAGCGGTGCGCTTGGGGTTCAGTCTGGTCAAGGGCATGGTTGAAGCGGCCGCGCGGCAGATTGCCGCCATGCGCCCGGCTGGTGGCTATGCTGGCGTCGAGCAACTGCAGCAACTGGCCGGGCTGGATCAGCGTGCGCTGACCGTGCTGACCGAGGCCGATGCGCTGGCCGCGCTGGCCGGCCATCGCCGCCAGGCCTGGTGGCAGGTGAGCGGCGTGGAAACCAGCCGCGATCTGGGCCACGCGCCGGATGATGCGCAAACCCCCACGCCCGCTTTGCCGCCGATCACGCTGGGGCAGGATGTGGTGTTCGATTACCGCGCCATGGGCCTGACGCTGCGTGCGCACCCGCTCAGCCTGTTGCGGCAGCGGCTGGGCAAAGAACGCCTGCTGACCGCTGCGGACATCAACAACGCGCCGGACCGCCGCATCGTGCGCGTGGCCGGCTTGGTGGTCGGCCGCCAGCGGCCCGGCACCGCCACCGGCGTGGTGTTCGTGACGCTGGAAGATGAAACCGGCAACGTCAACGTGATTGTCTGGAACGATCTGGTGGAGCGCCAGCGGCGCGAGCTGCTGGGCTCACAGCTGATGGCCGTCTACGGCATCGTGCAGCGCGAAGGGCTGGTGGTGAACGTGCTGGCCAAGCGGCTGGTGGACAAGACGGCGCTACTGGGCGAGCTGACGGTCAGGAGCCGGGATTTTCATTGAGGCAAGGCTGTTAACCACAAGACCTGTAGTACCGGGTAAGCGCGCGGGCACAGCGCTGTGCGTTCGGCGCATTTCGGGCGGCCCGCTGTGTTGCAAACCACCGCAGCGTGTTTCATGCTTGCTTGCCACCCCCAACTGTTCCGAACCTGAAACGGGTGTGGACAAGCGCTAACCCACATTCGGGTTTTGTGGAACATCTTGATGTCGCAATCTACGCCATGAGCGCTTTTCGATTTTCCGCATGTTTTCTGCCCCCTTGAGCGACAACAGGTAGGGCTGGATATGCAAAAGCTCACGGTCAGTTGCATTACCCGTCCACTCGTCGATATGGATCAGATTTCCATAGTTCCGGCACAGCTTTTCACGCGTGTCATCGATGATCAACGTCTTCTCCAGTGTGTAGCCTCTTTTCTTGATTTTCCTCAAGTCCTTGATATAGGTGTCGTCGTGCGTTTCAAAATCAAACCGCCGCGTGCACTTTCTTCTGGAGAAAATGAACTTGAGTGCTTTGGGTTCGTTGAAAAGGTTGGCGATGACAGCTTGTGCATAGGGCTCGGTCGATGACGTCCACACTGCAACATCGAAGTGCGCAAAGCAAAATGCAATGAATTGATCCACCCAGGGCCGCTTGTAAACAAAATAGCTGGCGACGACGAAGTCATGCTCGCAAGGTAGTGGCGTGGTTGTGGCGTGAATCAGGGTTTCGTCCAGATCAAGAATAAGCAATGTATTTGTCATGGCACGGTCTGGCGTCCTTGTTCAATCGCTGGTTTTTGATGAGAACGATGACATAACACAGGATGAGCTGTCATGCCGGATTGCTATTGATCCGGTGACGATTGGTGCCGAGATTTGCCCATAGTGGCTGGCGTTTCTTCTGCCGATGATCCG
The DNA here is from genome assembly GCF_009848685.1 of Andreprevotia sp. IGB-42. GTDB lineage: Bacteria > Pseudomonadota > Gammaproteobacteria > Burkholderiales > Chitinibacteraceae > Andreprevotia. The sequence goes on along the minus strand of NZ_WXTX01000001.1, from coordinate 469,635 downwards.
TTCGCGGTTCCTCTTGTTTCAGGCAGGAGGAACACAGCATGGATCCGATGGCACACAATCCCAGTGCAAACGCTTCGTGCTTGAAAGTAAATGCAAATCGCTCCAGCACAATGCCGGTAAGTGAGATCAGAGCGCCGATGCTGCCTGGCACCAGCCGCCATTTCCGGACAGGTGCAGATGATTTTGCATCTGGTTTGACTACCTCATCGGTCTTCAACACATCCACCTCCTTGGTAACCGGCAATGACTTTCCGGTTACCAACCCCATTCTGCCGCGTCGGCCGTTCAATGTATTCACCCGCAGCCGATGCTGATTCATGCCCTATCTGCAACACGGTGCCGTGCAGCCACCACAGCACAACGGTGCAAAGCCAGCTAGACTGCCCGGCATGCTGGCCGACCTGACCGACGAGACCCTGATGCAACGCTACCAGACTGGCGATATCGCCGCGTTTGGCGAGCTGTATCGCCGGCACAGTCAGGGCTTGTACCGCTTCATTGCCTGGCAGGCACCACGGGTGGATTGGGCGGACGAGATTGCACAGGATAGCTGGGCCAGCCTGCACAAGGCCGCCGGGCGCTATCAGCCGCAGGCGGGTTTCCGTACCTATCTGTACCAGATTGCCCGCAACCGGCTGATCGATTTGCTGCGCCAGCACCAGCCGCTGCTGGAAAGCGATCTGGCTGGCGCGCACGATGTTGCGCCACACGCAGCGCTGGACCGGCTGGCTGCCGCCAACGATCAACCCACGCCAGAGGCCGCGCTGGCTGAAAAACAGCGTGCGCAGCGCCTGCAGGCGGCCATACGCAGTCTGCCGGCCGAACAGCGGGAGGCACTGGTGCTGCAACAGTTCAACGGCATGAGCCTGGACGAGATCGCTGTACTGACGGGGGCTGCGGCAGAAACTGTCAAAAGCCGGTTGCGCTATGCGATGCAGAAGTTGCGCGCCACGCTGGCGCAAGATGCAGAAGGGGAACAGGCATGAGCCAGCCCACTGATGATGACCACGACCTGAACGCTTTCCTTGCCGGCGACGACGATTTGTCCGCCATGCTGCGCGGCCTGCCGCAGCCAGCGCCTTCTGCCGAGCTGGATCAGGCCATTCTCGCACAGGCTGCATTGCTGCTTGCGCAAGGCCCCGATGCTGGCAAGCCCGGCGGTGCCGGACAGGCTGCCGCCGCGCCAGTGCGCCTTGCCGCCAACGATGCCTTGCCCGGTGCGGCCAACGATGAAATCCACGAGCAGGCTGCAATGCCTGCGGATGACGCCACACCTGCTGAGCCGATACGCCATCGCCCGCGCTGGCAGGTGCCGTTGGCGCTGGCGGCCAGCGTGGTGCTGGTGGCTGCGGTATCGCTGCAACTGCTGCACTTGCGTGATGAGGCGCCGGCAGCGGCAGCGGCAGCGCTTGCGCAAAGCCCGGCTGCAATCGCAGCCGCACCACCGGTAGTGATTGCCCAGCTCGAGCCACCTGCTGAAACGGCTGCTGTGCCCGCAGCCAAAGCCGAACAGGCAGACAAACGCGCAGCCCTGCAGGCCGAACAAAGCGCCAAGGCAAAATCGGGGCAGGGTGGAGCAGAAGCGGCCACAAGTACCGCTCGTGCCAAAGGTGGGGCGGATCTGGCCGCAGCCAGGTCAGGCAGGCAGCAATTGGCATTGAACCAGGCAAACCCGGCGCCTGCAACGGTGAGCGGCATGGCGCGCAAGGAATCCGCTGCCACAGCGGTGGAGGAGCGCATTGCCGTTGCATCGGTTACGCCGGCGCAAGCAGCGGCCGATAGCGCATTCGCCAAATCCGATCAGATCGGGCAACTGGCCGCAGTGGAGCCTGATGCAGCCAAGTTGCGAAAAGCGAGCCCCGCCAAGCCAGGCGGGCAGGCACAGCATGAGGACAAGGCCGCGAATAGCCAGCTGGACTTTTATGCCCATGAACCTGCCGTTGCCGCTGCACCAGTACCGGCTGCGCCTGCCGCCGCAAGGGTCGCTCCCGTCACTAGGGCCATAGCGTCGGCACCGCAAGCCGAAGCTGGTGTTGCCGCGCCAGTCACGCAGGCGGCAGACTGGCTGGCGCAGATCTTGGTACTGGAAAAAACCGCCAGCAAGCGCCAGGCAGGCATGGAATGGCGACGCTTCCGCAAAGCCTACCCGGATTACCCGGTGGAGGATGCGCTGCGCCAGCGGCTGGATGCACTCGCCCCCTGATCCAGCCGCCAGCCACAGCGAACGCTGTTTGCTGGCTTGATGCCTGTGGCACGCCGCATTGCTACATACCTGCAAGGTTGTCCGCAGGCGCCAGGATTTATTTTAAGCGCGGCTTAACCCCGCCCGCAGCAGCCCCGCGTTGAATGCTATACGCATCAACCCGCTGGAGCTGCCATGCTACCCCACCTGTTCCATCGCCCATTCCGGGCTGTACTGATTATCCTGTTTGCGTTGCTGTGTTCCAACCTGGCGTGGGCGCTGACGCCTGTGCGGAGGCCCGCACCCACACCGGTGCTGATCAGCGAAATCCGCCAGACCGTGCTGCGCACCATAGGCAGCGAAACGCCCATCCAGCTCGAATCGCTGGCCGTCAAGGTGGCTGTTGCCGGTACGCAGGCCACCACCACGCTGGACATGGTGTTCTACAACCCCAACTCGCGCCAGCTGGAAGGCGAGCTGCAGTTTCCCCTGCTGCCGCAGCAGCAGATCAGCGGTTTTGCGCTGGATATCAACGGCACCATGCGCCCGGCAGTGCCGGTGGAAAAAGCCAAGGGGCGGCAGGTATTTGATGAAATCGAGCGCCGCCGGGTCGACCCTGGCCTGCTGGAAAAAACCGTCGGCAACCAGTTCAAGCTGCGCGTGTATCCGGTACCGGCCTACGGCCGGCGCACCGTGCAGATCACCGTGAACGAGGCACTGGCCACCCGCAACGGCCAGCTGCTGTACCGGCTGCCGCTGGACTTCTTCAAGTCGGTTGCCGCTTTCAAACTGCAGGTGGACGTTGCTGGCAGCAGCGTTGCGCCGCAACTGCAAGGTAGCTTGTTGCCGCTGAAATTCGTGCGTGATGGCGATGGCTATAGTGCCCGTTTCGATAAAGCCAGCTTCGCGCCGCAGGGCCAGCTGCAGCTGAGCTGGCCGGCCACGGCCAGGCCGCAGGTGTATACGCAGGCATTCGATAGCGAGCGCTTTTTCGTGGCCGAAGTACCACTGAAAGCCGCCAGCAAACCGCGCGTGCTGCCCAAGACCATCGGCCTGTTGTGGGATAGCTCGGGCTCAGGTGCCAACCGCGCGCTACCGGCCGAATTGGCCCTGCTCGATCGCTATTTCAAGGCCATGGGCAATGGCGAAGTCAGGCTGGTCCGCCTGCGTGATCGGGCCGAAGCAGTGCAAAGCTACAAGATCGCCGGTGGCGACTGGAGCGCGCTGCGGCAGGCGCTGCAGGGTACGCAGTACGATGGCGCAACCGCGCTGGGCGGCTGGCAGCCGCAGGCGGATGTGGGCGAATACCTGCTGTTCTCCGACGGTGTGGGCAACTATGGCAGTGATGATGTGCCCGATCTGGCGCCCGGCCAGCGGCTGTACAGCATCAACAGCGCCAGCGCCGCAGACAGCGTGCGCCTTGCCGCGCTGGCAGCGCGCAATCGCGGCCGGTTGATCACATTGGATGATCAGGCCGGCGTGGCACAGGCCGCACGGCAATTGCTGGAAGAAGCGCCGCATATCGCCGGGCTGGCTGCAGACAGTGCCAGCCAACTGGTGGCCCAATCACCGTATGCCGATGACGGCATGCTGCGCATCGCTGGCGTATTGGGCGCCGCGGAAGACACCTTGCGTATCACGCTGGAGCAGGGTGGCCAGCGCAGTGAAATCAGGCTGCCACTGCGCACGGGCAGCAATCCGCACCCGGCGGCAGCCGCGCAGTGGGCGCAGTACCGTATCGCCACGCTGGAAGCAGAGCCACAACGCTATCGTGGCGAAATCCGCCGGCTGGGCCAGCGCTTTGGCTTGCCCACGCGGGAAACCTCGCTGATCGTGCTGGAAACCATCGCCGACTACGTGCGTTACGAGATCGAGCCGCCTGCCAGCGAGCGCGCGGCTTATCTCAAGCTCAAGGCTGAGCAAGGCACCATGCAGGCGCAAACCCGCCGCAAACATGTGGAAGATGTGGTACGGGAGTTCGAGCAGAAAGTGGCGTGGTGGCAGCGTGATTACCCCAAGGGTGCCATACCGACACCCAAGCCGGCACCCGCAGCCAAGAGTGGGCGTTTTGAGGAATCGGCATCACTGGATTTCCAGAAAAGCGAAGCAAACATGGAAGGTAGAGTCTTCCCGGCAACGCCGATGGCTGCGGCACCTGCCATGGCCCGCAAAGCCAGGGCAGAGGTCGTTGCCGATATGGCCGACAAGGCTGATGCCGCTGCCCCTGCCATCAGCATCGCGCTCAAGCGCTGGACGCCGGATGCACCGTATATCTCGCGCTTGCGCAATGCCAAGCCGGCAGCACTGTACGCAATCTACCTGGATGAAAAACCCGGCTACGCCAACAGCAGCGCGTTCTACCTCGACGTGGCCGATCTGCTGTTCGAGCAGAACCAGCGTGATCTGGCGCTGCGCGTGCTCTCCAACCTGGCGGAAATGGATCTGGAAAACCGCCACATCCTGCGCATCCTTGCCTACCGGCTGCTGCAGACCAAGGCACCGGAGCTGGCGGTTCCCATTTTCGAGCAGGTGCGTGATATGGCCGAGGAAGAACCGCAATCGTTCCGCGATCTGGGTCTCGCCTATGCGGCGGTAGGGCGCGAGCAGGATGCAGTCGAGCAGCTGAATGAGGTGATCGTGCGCCCGTGGGATGGCCGCTTTGCCGAAATCGAGCTGATTGCGGTGGCAGAACTCAATGCCATCGTTGCCAACGCCAGAACAATGCTCGATACCCGCAGCGTAGATCCGCGCCTGCTGAAAAACCTGCCGCTGGACCTGCGCGTGATCCTGACCTGGGATGCGGACAACAGCGATATGGATCTGTGGGTGACCGACCCGAACGGCGAGCGTTGCTACTACGGCCACCGCTTTACCTATCAGGGCGGCCGCATGTCACGCGACTTTACCGGCGGCTACGGGCCGGAGGAGTTCTCGCTACGCCATGCCAAGCCGGGAAAGTACAAGGTAGAGGTCAATTTCTACGGCAACCGGCAGCAAACCGTGGCGGGTGCGACCACACTGCAGGTGAAACTGGCCACCGGATTTGGCGGCAAGAACGCGCGCGAGCAGATCGTTACGCTCAGGCTCAAGGACCGCAGTGAAACCGTGTTTGTCGGCGAGTTTGAAGTGCTGGGCAATGGCAATGCCAAGCCGGTGAAGAAATAGCCTGGCGTCTCATGCGCTAACCAAACCCGGACTTCCGGGCCACATGCCGGCAGCCCGGGTTTTTTTGCGAGGGACTGATGAATGAGCTGCCCGAAAAACCGGGGCACGCTCCATCGCGGATGGGCTGCCGCAGGCCATGGTGCTCAACGCTGTTTTTCGAGAAAAACCAGCTCTACCGCTGCAGACAGTCGCTGCGTGTGGCTGATCCGGTAGCCATGATGCTGGTACAGGCGGATATTGGCGGTACTCTTGCTGCCGGTGAACAGCACATGGCGTGCAGCGCCTGGAAAGCACGCTTCGATGCTGTGCAGCAGCGCAGAGCCGATGCCGCGCCGCTGATAATCCGGGTGCACGATCAGCCGGCCGATTGCACAAACGGTCTGCCCGTCTTCATCTCTGGCAACGGCCCTGACCGCACCGACGATCTGGTCGCCCAGCTGTGTTTTCAGCACCGTGGCGGTGGCAAACTCGGCCTGCAGTTCCGGCAGCGTCTGCACCAGCGGCGGCAGGGTCCAGTCGTTGTACAGCGTTGCCTCGGATTGATAGGCCAGTTTCTGCAGCGCGAGTATTTCGGCAGCATCTTCCGGATGTGCAGCGCAAATGGCAGGCTGGGTATGGATGGCGGTATCGATCATCGGGATGGGGCGCTACAGGTAATGGTCGGCCATGCCGGCAACCCGGCGCGGGCAAAACAGCGCGCATGCGGCATCATGCCGGCATGCAGCGCATATCCGCAGTCGGCGGCGCTCATTGCATCGGGCCAAGGTTGGGCAATGGCATTGTGGCACAGCGGGCGCAGGCGGCTTCAGGCGGTGCCGGAAAACTGCTCCTTCAGGAACAGCGCCATGCAATGCTCGGCCGCTACCGGGCGGCTGAAGTAATAGCCCTGTACGGTATCGCAGCCGGCATCGGCCAGCAGCGCCAGCTGTTCCGCGCGCTCCACCCCTTCTGCCACCACTTCCAGGTGCAACTGGTGCGCCATGGCGATCACTGCTCGGGAGATGGCGAGATCATTGGCATCGGTGGTGATTTCGCGCACGAAGGTCTGATCCAGCTTCAGCCGGTCCACCGGAAAACGCTTCAGGTACGCCAGGTTGGAGTAACCGGTGCCGAAGTCGTCGATCGATACGCTCAGTCCCATGTTCTTGAGCTGCGTCATGATGGCAATCGAGGTATGCGGGTCGCGCATGCTGGCCGATTCGGTCAGTTCCACTTCCAGTTGCGCCGGTCGCACGCCGAATTCGTTCAGCGCATCGGTGATGTCCTGCAGCAGCGCGGCATCCGAAAACTGGCTGGCAGACAGGTTGACGGCCACCGTGGGCGGGGTGAAGCCTGCCTCTTGCCAGTCATGGATCTGCCGGCAGGATTGGCGCAATACCCAGCGGCCCAGCTGCGGCATCAGGCCGCACACTTCGGCCAGCGTGATGAAACGCGCAGGTTGCAGCAGGCCGAAGCGCGGGTGGTTCCAGCGCACCAGTGATTCCAGCCCTACCAGTGTTTGCTCGGCCACGCTGATCTGCGGCTGGTAGTGCAGCACCAACTGGTCATCGCGGGTCAGCGATTCGCGCAGCTCGCTTTCCAGTTGCAGGCGCTCGCGCGCTTCATCGGAGAGCAATGGTGTATAGAACGCATACCCGTGCGGCACATCGGTATTGGCTTCGGCACAGTGCAGCGCGGCCTCGGCGGCCTGCAACAGCAATGCCGGCTCCTGCGCATCGCGCGGGTAGATGGCGGTGCCCGCGTAAGTGGGAAAGCTCCAGTGGCGCTCCTCCAGCTCGATGGGCTGGCGCAATTGCTCGAGGATATATGGCGCCAGCGCGGATAGCTCGGCATCGTCGCCCAGGTTGAAGGCAATCGCAAACGTGTTGTCGGCCACGCGCGCCAGCAATTCGGGCTTGGCAGGCCATGGCCGCAGCCGCTGCACGATTTCCGCCAGCAACTGGTTGATCAGCGCTTCGCCATAGCCATCGCGTATTTCCTGGATGCGGGCAATGCCGATCATCATCACCACCAGCATGCCGGTTTCGCGCTGGCGCTGCAGGATGCATTGTTCTTCCAGCTGCTGGATGAACAGCTTGCGGTTGGCAAGGCCGGTTACCGTATCGAAATGGCCGAGGAAATAGATTTTCTCTTCGGCTTCTTCCTGGTCGGTAATGTCGATACCGCACAGGATCAGTTGTTCATTGCCCTGCGTGGCAGTGGTCAGCCGCCCGGTAGACCACAGGATGGTGCGGCCCTGCCCGGTGGATACCCGCCATGCGCGGATCGGCAGCGGGCTGTTCCATTCCAGCGCCAGGCGGATATGCCAGCGCGCCAGCTCGATGGCATCGGGGTTCTGCAGTGTTTCCCAGAACAGCGAGCCGAGAATGGCCTCGCGCGACTGGCCCAGCGCGTGTTCCGCCGCCGGGTTCAGGTGCAGGATGTGGCCATCCTGGTCCAGCACGGTCACCAGTGCCTTGGTGGTATTGAGGATGGCGGTTACCAGTTGGCGTTCGGCTTCCAGTTCGCCGGCGATGCGCGCACGTTCGCGCTTTTGCCGGCGTTCTTCCCGCGCACGCACGATGGCGGCCGGCAGCCGCGTCATGCGGTCCTTGATGATGTAATCGGTGGCACCGGCACGCAGTGTTTCGATGGCACGCTCTTCCCCCAGCGAGCCGGTCACGAAAATGAATGGCGTATCCGGCTGGCGCTCGTTGCGCAAAGCCAACGCGGTCAGTCCGTCGAAACCGGGCAGGTAGTAATCGGCCAGGATGATGTCCGGCATGAAGCTGTCGAGCGCGGCGGCAAAGCTGTCACGGCTGACGCTGCGGCGTATGTCCGCATCGATGCCGCCGTTTTTCAGCTCGGCCAGCACCAGCTCGGCATCGGTGGGCACGTCTTCCAGAATCAGTACTTTCAGGCGTTCCATGGCGTGCCCCATGCCGCGAATCTGCAACGCGCATGCCGATACTTGACGTTGTCAAGTCTGCGGGCGCAGCCAACTGTCAAACCGGTCAGGCATGGCCTGGTCTGCTTCCGTTCTGTGCTCAACCCTGATTCCTCCATCGCCGCTGCGGCGCACATTCCCCGTTTCGTGCTGCTGACCACTGCCGTCCAGCCAGTCACGCTTTTGCTTACTTATTTTGTTTGGTTAAAACGAAGATGTCTGACTAAACTTTTAGCATAAAAGCGATGCAATGTTGTACCCAACCGCTGCGGGGCTACTACAGACGGCATCTGCGGCCAGATGTACGCCGGGCTGCAGGGTGGCCGGGCTGATCTTGTGGCTTGTATTCAAACCATTTTTTCCAGGCGCCGGCTTGGGTGGGCATTGCTGGTGCCGCCAGCCGGCTAGCGGGGCTTTATCTTCAATGCTTACGGCATACCGGTATTTGCGGTGGCCGGGGCCGGTGATCAGGATGCAATGCGCGATTTTTCTCAACTGATGGTGTTTACACTCGATGACCAGCGTTATGCGCTGGCACTGGGCCGTGTCGAGCGCGTGATTCGTGCGCAGGCCATCACCGCATTGCCCGGTGCGCCGGCCGGCGTGCAGGGCGCTATCGATGTGCAGGGCACGGTCATGCCGGTTTTCGATATCCGCAGCCGCTTCGGCTTGCCGCCACGCGCATTGCGGCTGGGTGATCAGATCTTGCTGGCGAGGACCACCACGCGCGCAGTGGGCCTGTGCGTGGATGAAACACAGGGTGTGATGGCATGCATGCCCGAGCAGGTGCTGGCTGCAGAGCAACTGTTGCCCGACGTGGCCTATGTGCAGGGCGTGCTCACATTGCCCGACGGGCTGCTGCTGATCCACGATCTGGATACGTTCCTCACGCAGAGCGAACAGCAGGCGCTTGATCAGGCGCTGGAACACGGGGCGTGACGAACATGGCATTGCCCTCGGCCAGCCCCGCTGCAGACATTGCCTTGCTCACCCGCTTTGCGGGTTTCCTGGTGTCGTCGATCGGCCTGCATTACCCGGCAGCCCGGCATGCCGACCTGTTGCGCGGCATGGCGGCAGTGGCACAGGAGTGCGGCGATGCCGATGTACAGGCATGCATGCAACGGTTGATGGCCGCACCGCTCAGCCGCCACGACGTGGAGGTGGTGGCGCGGCATCTCACGATCGGGGAAACCTATTTCTACCGTGAGCCGGCGGTGTTCGATGCGCTGGAACGGGAGATCTTGCCAGCGTTGATCCAGGCGCGGCGCGCCAGCGGCAACCTCAGCCTGCGCCTGTGGAGCGCTGCGTGCTGCAGTGGCGAAGAACCTTACTCGATGGCCATTTTGCTGGCGCGGCTGCTGCCTGATCTGCCGGCGTGGCGCATTGCCATCCTGGGTACCGACATCAACCCGCTGGCGCTGGCGCGCGCCCGTGCCGCCGTCTACCCGCAATGGTCATTCCGCAATACGCCGCCCTGGGTGCGTAACGGTTACTTCAAGGTATTGCCCAGCAACCATATGGCGCTGTTGCCACGCATCAAGGACATGGTGACGTTTTCCTACCTCAACCTGGTGGAAGACAGTTACCCGGCGGTTGAAAACAACACCAATGCGCTGGACCTGATCATGTGTCGCAACGTATTGATTTATTTCGATGCGCAGCGGGTGGAAAAGGTAGTGGGCAACCTGCGCCGGGCACTGCGCGACGATGGCTGGCTGGCCGTGGGCGCGGTGGAAACCAACCAGCAGATTTTCCATGACTTCCAGACCGTCAATTTCCCGGATGCGGTTATTTACCGCAAACCCCAGCCGGATCAGGGCGCCGATCTGCGCCAGCCGCTGGCATGGCTGACGGAGGCGCTGGACGATCTGCCGCTCGCCACCACGGGCGAGCCGCAGCCACTGCAAGCGCAACCCACTTCAGTGAGCGAGGATGCGGCCAGTGCAGACGCGCACTACCAGCAGGCGCAGGCGCATTACCAGCGGGGCGAGTACGAGCGTGCCGCGCAACTGCTGGGCAGCGGCGTGGACGATACCCGCTCTCTGCTGCTGCTGGCGCATATCCACGCCAATCTTGGCGAGCTGCACCAGGCATCGCGCTGTTGCGAGCGTGCGATTGCCAGCGACAGGCTGAACCCCGGCTGCCAATACCTGCTGTCCGCCGTGCAGGAAGAACTGGGTCAGACCGACGAAGCCATGGCGGCGCTGCGGCGGGCCATCTATCTCGATCCCGATTTCGTGCTGGCGCATTTCGCGCTGGGTAACCTCAAGCGGCGGCTGGGCATTGCCGGCGCCGCCAGGCATTTTGCCAACGCGCGCGAGCTGCTTGCGCGCTACGACGCCAATGCGCTGCTGCCTGAATCCGAAGGCATGACGGCCGGCCGGCTGGCGGAAATCATTGCCTTGGGGAATACATCGCCATGACAGCAAGCACGCCGAAACGCATCGACTGGACCGCAGTGCGCGAGCGCATGGCGGCGGCCGAAGCCACGCTGCGCGAAACACTGGAACCCTCATCGCAGGCCCATCAGCAAGTGCTGCAGCAGCGTGCACGCCAGATGGCCCAGGTACCTGCCAGCGATGCCGCGGGCGAGACGCTGGAGGTACTGCAATTCGTGCTGGCGCACGAGCACTACGCGCTTGCATCGCGTTTTGTCGACGAGGTATATCCGCTGCGCGAGCTGACGCAACTGCCCGGCGCGCCGCGCTTCGTGCTCGGCATCGTCAACGTGCGGGGGCGCATCGTTTCGGTAATCGATATCAAGCGCTTCTTCGATCTGCCCGAGCGCGGTGTCAGCGATCTGAACAAGGTGATCATCCTGCGCGATGGCAGCATGGAATTCGGCGTGCTGGCCGATGTGATCGAGGGCGTGAACCTGCTGCGCATGAGCGAGATCCAGCCGCCGTTGCCCACGCTGACCGGCATCCGCGCTGAATACCTGCATGGCGTGACTGCGCAAAGGCTGATCGTGCTCGATGCACAGAAGCTGATCCGTGACCCGGCGATGGTGATCAACGAAACCGTGGAATCCTGATTGATTCGAGATGCTGGCCGGGCAGTGCGCCGGCCGGCCTTGCTGGCATTGTGTAAAAGGGAGTACCGCATGAAATTTTCGATAGGTGCAAAAATCTGGCTGAGCTTCGTGGCCATCCTGATCGTCATCGTGGTGATCGGCAGCACTGCTTACCAGAGCATCAACACTCTGATCGAAGCCGCCGGGTGGCGCAGCCACACCTATCAGGTACGTACCGCGCTGGCGGTGGTGCTGTCCAACCTGAAAGATGCGGAAACCGGCCAGCGCGGCTACCTGATCACCGGCGAAGACCGCTATCTGGAGCCCTATCGCGCAGCGCTGCAGCAGATGGATGGTGTGCAGGCTGAACTCAAGACATTGACTGCGGATAATCCGGCGCAGCAACAGCGCATCACCAGCCTGGCCCCTCTGGTGCAGGCCAAGATGAGCGAGCTGAAAGAAACCATAGACTTGCGTACCGGCAAGGGTTTCGAAGCCGCGCGCGCGGTGGTGCTGACCGATCGTGGCAAGAACGTGATGGGCCAGATCCGCGCCATCGTGCGCGAGATGGACGATGCCGAAGCGGCGCTGCTGAAAACCCGTGATGAAGGCGTGCAGGAAAGCTCGAGGGCATCGCAGCTCACCATCCTGATCGGCTTCCTGGCGGCGGTGATCATCGTCATCGCTGCCGGCATCTTCTTGACCCGCAATATCGGCCAGCCATTGCGCGAGGTAACCGGGATTGCCGAGAAAATCAGCAGCGGCGATCTGTCGGTGGGCCTTGATCCGGGCAACCGCAGTGATGAAGTCGGCCAGTTGCTGCGTGCGTTCTCGCGCATGGGCGAATCGCTGCGCGGCATGGCAGCGGTGGCAGAGAAGATTGCCGCCGGTGATCTGCGCGTGGAGATAGTACGTCAGTCCGAGCGCGATGCACTGGGCATTGCATTCGGCAAGATGATCACCACGCTGCGCGACATGAACGGCGAGCTGCAGGGCGGGATCGACGTGTTGTCTGGCTCCGCCAGTGAAATCCTTGCCGGCACCACGCAGATTTCCACCGGCGCCGAAGAAACCGCCACGTCGATTTCGGAGACATCCAGCACCGTGGAGGAAATCAAGCAGACCGCCAACGTGGCCAGTCAGAAATCCAAGACCGTATCCGAAACCGCGCAGCGCGCCGCCCAGGTATCGCAGGCCGGGCGCAAGGCGGTGGATGAGGTGGCGGACGGTATGCAGCGCATCTACGACCAGATGGCGCAGGTAGCCGACAGCATCGTGCGCCTGTCCGAACAGACCCAGCAGATCGGCGAAATCATCACCACGGTGAATGATCTGGCCGAGCAATCCAACCTGCTGGCGGTGAATGCCTCGATCGAAGCGGCCAAGGCCGGTGAGCAGGGCAAGGGCTTCGCAGTGGTAGCACAGGAAGTGAAAAGCCTGGCCGAGCAATCCAAGCAGGCCACCGTGCAGGTGCGCGGCATCCTGGGCGAGGTACAGAAGGCCACCAGTGGTGCGGTGCTGGCGACCGAGCAGGGCAGCAAGGCGGTGGAAGTGGGCCTCAAGCAATCGAACGAGGCCGGGGAGGCGATCCGCCAGCTTGCCGATACCATCGTCGAGAATGCCCAGGCCGCCGCACAGATTGCCATTTCCGCCCAGCAGCAACTGGCGGGCATGGATCAACTGGCGCTGGCCATGGACAACATCCGCACCGCCAGTTCGCAGAACATTGCCAGTGCGCGCCAATCCGAGATTACTGCGCAGGGCCTGCATGACCTGGGGCAGAAGCTGCGGGGCATGCTGGCGCGTTTCAAGCTGTGAACAGTGCCGGCCGGATTGGCCGGCGCCCGCCGGTGCCGGTCAGGCCGGCTGCCAGCCCGTTGCTGCAAACCCATCAAGGATGGCGATGACAGAAAAAGAAGAGCGTTTCCTGCAGCGCTTGCTGGCTACCTTCAAGGTGGAGGCCAGCGAGCACCTGCAAAGCATGCTGACCTTGCTGCCCGAGCTGGAACAAGGCCCCGATGCCGCTGCAGAAGCCACGCTGATCGAAACGCTGTTCCGCGAAGCACACAGCCTGAAAGGCGCGGCGCGCGCAGTGAACCAGCGCGAGATCGAAATGGTCTGCCACGATATGGAGCAGTTGCTGTCTTCGCTCAAATACGGCGAGATCACCGTCAGCCCGGAGATTTTCGAAACGCTCTACCAGGCGCTGGATCGGCTGCAACCATTGCTGGTGGGCACGCCAGCGCCTGCGGCACCCACCACGGCGCCTGTGGCGACCAACCCGGTACCGGCTGGTGTTGTAGCCGGAGGGAGTGCAGTTGCAGCGCCCGCATCCTCTGCAAGTGGGCCCGTTGCCGAAGCAACACGAGCGGTGCCGGCCGAACCCGTAGCCAGCGAAACCGTGCGCATCTCCACCGCCAAGCTCACCGCCTTGCTCAACCAGGCAGAAGAGTTGCACGCGCTGAAGTTTGGCGCAGCCTATGTGGCCAGCGAAATCGCCGAGCTGTCGCGCGGGTTTGCCGGCTGGCGCAAGGAGTGGGGCAAGGCCGGCAAGGCGTTGCGTGGCAGCCGGCGCGGCCGTGCCAGGGATCTGGCCGCACAGGTGGACGGCCTGCTGGAGACGTTCGAGCAGGGCGATGCACGCCTGCGCTTGCTGGATGAGCGCCTGCAGCGCATCCATCGCAGCGCCGAGCAGGAACGGCGCAGCATGGCCGGCATGATCGATGGCCTGCTCGACGACATGAAGCAGGCATTGATGCTGCCGTTCTCGTCACTGCTGGAACTGTTTCCCAAGCTGGTGCGCGATCTGTCCCGCGATAGCGGCAAGCCGGTGGAACTGGTCATCGATGGGGCGGCCATCGAAATCGACCGCCGCATCCTCGAGCAGATGAAAGACCCGCTGATCCACCTGCTGCGCAATGCCATCGATCATGGCATCGAGAAAGCCGAGCAACGCAGCCAGCACGGCAAACCCGCGCAGGGCAGGGTTTCGATCACCATCCTGCCGCAGGATGGCAACCAGATCGAAATCGCGGTGGCAGACGATGGCGGGGGTATCCGCCACGACCGCATCCGCGAGGTGGCGGCACGCAGCGGCCTGCTGCGCGAGGGCGAAGTGAGCGATGACGAAGCACTGCAGGCGCTGGTGTTCGAGTCGGGGTTTTCCACCAGCCCCATCCTGACCGACATTTCCGGGCGCGGCCTCGGCCTTGCCATCGTGCGCGAGAAGGTGGAGAAACTGGGCGGGCGCATCAAGGTTGAATCGCAGCAGGGGCAGGGCACCTGCTTCCGCATCGTGCTGCCGGCCACGCTGGCGACATTCCGCGGTGTACTGGTGAGCATTGGCGACCGGCAGTTCGTATTGCCCTCGGTGAACGTGGAGCGGGTGGCCCGCGTGGCGCGCCATACCGTCAGTACCGTGGAAAACCGCGACACCATCCCTATCGATGGCCAGATCGTCGGCCTGGTGTGGCTGGCGGATGTGCTGGGGCTGGTGCGCCCGCGCAGCGATGACGATGCACCGCTGCAAGTGGTGGTGCTGGGCAATGCACTGCGCCGCATCGCGTTCGTTGTGGATGCGGTGCTGGCGGATCAGGAAGTGCTGGTCAAGCCGCTGGGCCCGCAACTGCAGCGGCTGCGCAATATTGCGGCAGCCACGGTGCTGGGCGCCGGCAAGCTGGTGCCCATCCTCAATGTGCCGGATCTGCTGCTCAGCGCGATCAGGGTTGCCCCGGCCGGTGGCGCGGTGCAGGCCAGCGCCCCCGAGCATCAGCAGCGCTCGCTGCTGGTGGCGGATGATTCGGTTACCTCACGCTCGCTGTTCAAGAACATCCTGGAAACCGCCGGCTACCGGGTGACCACGGCGGTAGATGGCCTGGATGCGCTGACCACCTTGCGCGTGGGCCAGTTCGACCTGGTGGTGTCCGACGTGGAAATGCCGCGCATGGACGGCTTCGAGCTGGCGACGCAGATCCGTCGCGACAGCAAGCTCAAGGCGTTGCCGGTGGTGCTGGTGACCGCGCTCGATTCGCGCGAGGACCGCGAACACGGCATCAACGTCGGCGCGGATGCCTATATTGTGAAAGGCAGCTTCGATCAGGGCAACCTGCTGGAAGTGGTTCGACGCCTGCTCTAAAACCTTGATATCGCCCGGGCCATGGCCCGTGGCATGGGCCACCAATGCTTGCGGACAACGCGCACCAGACCAATACCCCGTCACGATCACCGATCAGGATACTGGTGGTCGACGATTCGCCGTCCGCGCTGGAGCTGCTGGTGTACCTGCTCAATGGCGATCCGGAACTTCAGGTGATCGGTACTGCCAGCAATGGCGAAGAAGCGGTCAAAGCTGCGCGGCGCCTCAAGCCCGATGTGATCACCATGGATATCCACATGCCGCTGGTGGATGGCTTTGCCGCCACCCGCAGCATCATGGAAGAGTGCCCCACACGCATCGTGATGGTGACTGCCAGCGTGGTGCCGCGTGAAGTCAGCGCTACCTTCAAGGCACTGGAGGCGGGTGCGCTTACGGTGATCGGCCGACCGCTGGGGCTGGGTCACCCGGATTTCGATACATCGATGCGTGAGCTGCTGCAGACCATCAAGCTGCTGTCCGAGGTCAGCGTGGTACGGCGCTGGAGCCATGCGCGCAATCACCCGCCGCTGGAATCCGCGCTGGCCAGCGGCCGGCAGATACGGCTGGTGGCCATCGGCGCTTCCACCGGTGGGCCGCTGGTGCTGCGCGATGTGCTGTCGCAATTGCCTGCCACCTTCACGCTGCCCATCGTCATCGTCCAGCATATTGCTGCGGGGTTTGCCGCCGGGTTTGCGGAATGGCTGGGGCAAAGCAGCGGTTTTCCGGTGCGTCTGGCCGAGCATGGCGCGCCGATACTGGGCCGCTGCGCTTACCTCGCGCCCGATGGCGTGCATATGGAAGTGACTGCCGGCGGGCAGGTCAGGCTGACGTCCGGGCCGGCAGAGCATGGCTTGCGGCCGTCGGTAGCCTGCCTGTTCCGCTCGGTGGCGCAGGCCTATGGCGGCAATGCGGTGGGGGTATTGCTGACCGGCATGGGCAAGGATGGCGCGCAGGAACTCAAGCTGATGCGCAACGCCGGCGCGGTCACCATCGCGCAGGACGAGGAAAGCTGCGTGGTGTTCGGCATGCCGGGCGAGGCCGTCAAGCTGGAAGCCGCGCATTTCGTGCTGGCACCTGATGATATCGCCGCCACGTTGCGCCGCCTGGGTACCCAGCCTTAGGGCAGAGGCTGGCAACGGCAGGCAGCTTGCAATCTGCAATGACTGAACAGGAGCGTGTATGGAAAGTACCGGCGCTGGCGTTAGCATACTGATCGCGGAAGACAGCCCCACGCAGGCAGAACAGTTGCGCTTCCTGCTGGAAGAAGAGGGATATACGGTCGAGGTGGCCGAAAATGGCCGTGTGGCGCTGGAGCGCCTGCAACAGCACCGGCCCACGCTGATCATTACCGATATCGTGATGCCGGAAATGGACGGCTACCAGCTGTGCGCTGCGGTAAAAGCCGATGCCGGGCTGAAAGACATCCCGGTGGTGATCGTCACTTCGCTGGCCGGCATGCAGGAAGTGGCCAAAAGCCTGGAGTGCGGTGCGGACAATCTGGTGCGCAAACCGTATGAACCCCGGATGCTGCTGTCCCGCCTCAATTACATCCTGCTCAACCTGCACATGCGCAAGACCAGCAAGGTGCAGATGGGCATGGAAGTGATGCTCGATGGCAAAACCCATTACATCAATTCAGACCGGCAACAGATCGTCGACATGCTGCTTTCCACGTACGAGGAAGCCATGCACATGAACGACGAGCTGAAAAGCCAGCAGCAGGAGATCGTGCATTCCAACCAGCTGCTGCGTGGGCTGTATGGCGTGGCAGAAGGACTGATCAATGCCGATTCGACCGATGCCGTATGCCAGAGTGCTCTGCGCGGGCTGATGGCGCTGTCGCGTTACCGTGCGGGCTGGATCTGTCTTGGCAGCAACGCGGGCACCACGCGCAACGTGCTGGTGGGCAAGGTGCCGCCGGAACTCGTTGCGTGGCTGGCAGCACAGCAAAGCGGCGATGACGATTTGCCGTGGGCACCGGGCGCCAGGTTTCACGAAGCGCCGCTGCCGCAAGACGGGGCCAGCTATCCGCTCGTTTCCATGCCGCTGTTGGTGGGCGCGCGCCGGCTGGGTCGCTTGCATGTCTTGCCGGCACCGGCATACCAGCCGGAGCAGGAAGACCTGGAAATCCTCGGCGCGGTCGGCAGCCAGATGACGGTGGCGCTGGAGCGCGTCTCGCTGATGGCCAGCCTAGCGCAGCGCGCCGCACAGCTGGAAGCGGCCAACCGGGAGCTGGAAAGCTTCAGCTATTCGGTATCGCACGATCTGCGCTCGCCACTGCGTGCAGTCGACGGGTTTGCCCGCATGCTGGAAAACACCCAGCAAGGCCATCTGGATGAAGAAGGCCGGCGCTTGATCCAGGTGATCCGCGACAGCAGCAAGAAAATGGGCACATTGATCGACAGCCTGTTGGCTTTTTCGCGGCTGGGCAGTGCCGCCATCGTGCCGATGGCGGTGGACATGACCACGCTGGCACAAGACTGTTTCAACGCGCTGGGTGAAGAGACTGCCGGGCGTGAGCTGCAGTGGTCGCTGGCGCCCTTGCCAGAGGCATGGGGGGATGTGGCGCTGATCCGGCAGGTATGGGCCAACCTGCTGTCCAATGCCATCAAGTATTCGGGCAAGAACCCGCAGGCCAGCATCACCGTCACCGGCGAGCGTGCCGACAAGGAATGTATCTACACGGTGGCGGACAATGGCGCGGGTTTCGACATGCGCTATTACGAACAGCTGTTCGGTGTGTTCCACCGGCTGCACGGGGTGGAAGAGTTTCCCGGTACCGGCATCGGCCTTGCCAACGTGCAGCGCATCATCGTGCGCCATGGCGGGCGCATCTGGGCGGAGGGCGAAGTGGGCGTGGGGGCAACGTTCCATTTCTCGCTGCCTGCACCGCCATGAAGCGGATGCGCACCTGATACGCCAGCAGTTTGCCAGGGTGCGCGCCAGCAAGCTGCTAGCATGTTATGCAATAAAAGTATTAAGAAATTATTTGTTATTCCTTCTTTAATGTATGGCCCCTTGGTAGATTTGCAGCAGGCTCTGGCATTGACCGGGCATCACAAGCAAATCGAACAAGGGGAATCACCATGCGCAAGCTCAACGCAATTGCACGCTGGCTGCCGGTACTGGCGCTGGGTGCCAGCATTGCCGCACACGCCAGCGATGACATCACCATCGCTTACCAGACCACGGTAGAACCGGCCAAGGTGGCACAGGCCGATGGCGCTTACGAAAAAGCCTCCGGCAGCAAGATCAACTGGCGCAAGTTCGAAAGCGGCGCCGAGGTGATCACCGCAGTGGCATCCGGTGACGTACAGATCGGCTACGTGGGTTCCAGCCCGCTGGCCGCCGCTGCCAGCCGCTCGCTGCCGGTGCAGACGTTCCTGATCGCCGCGCAGATCGGCTCGGCCGAAGCACTGGTGGTGCGCAATGGCGCAGGCATCAACAAGCCGGCCGATCTTGCCGGCAAGAAGATTGCCGTGCCGTTTGTATCCACCACGCATTACAGCCTGCTGGCTGCGCTCAAGCACTGGAAGATCGATCCTTCCAAGGTGCAGATCATCAACCTGCGTCCGTCCGAAATCACTGCTGCATGGCAGCGTGGTGATATCGATGCCGCCTATGTGTGGGATCCGGCGCTGGGCAAGGCCAAGGAAAACGGCAAGGTATTGGTGAGCTCGACCGACGTCGCCAAGTGGGGCGCGCCGACGTTCGATGCATGGATCGTGCGCAAGGATTTTGCCGAGAAGAACCCCAAGTTCGTCGAGCAATTCGCCAAGGTCACCCTCAAGGCTTATGCCGATTACCAGGCCAACCCCAAGGCTTTCCTGTCTGACGCAGCACGGGTAGAAAAGATTGCCCGCATCACCGGTTCCAAGCCGGAAGAAGTAGGTGCGTTGCTGGAAGGCAACCGTTACCCGGTAGCCAGCGAGCAGACGAGGATCCTTGGCGTACCCACCATCAAGGCGCTGACCGATACATCGGCTTTCCTCAAGGAGCAGGGCAAAGTCGATAGCGTGCAGACCAGCTACGCCGAATACGTGAACGGCAACTTCGCCAAGGCTGCCAGCAAGTAATCCTGTTGTACCCACAGCCGGGGCCGTGCCCCGGCTGCTTTCGTTTGGAGGCCTCCCATGTCCCAGCCCGGTTCCCGGCTTATCGTCGATCACGTTTCAGTGCAATACGCGGGCAGCAGCGCCACTGCGCTGCACGATGTATCGCTCGCCATTGCACCGGAAAGCCTGGTGGTTGCACTCGGCCCGTCCGGCTGCGGCAAGACCACCTTGCTCAACCTGGTTGCGGGTTTCATTACACCCACCAGCGGCCAGATCACGCTGGATGGCAAGCCGGTGACCGGGCCAGGTGCGGAGCGTGGCGTGGTGTTCCAGGATGATGCGTTGCTGCCGTGGCTGAATGTGATCGACAACGTGGCGTTCGGCTTGCAACTGCAGGGCGTGGGCAAGCGCGAGCGTGAAGCACGCGCGCGCCAGGTGCTGCAGCAGGTAGACCTGCACGGCTACGAGCAGCAGAAAGTATGGGAGCTGTCCGGCGGCATGCGCCAGCGCGTCGGCCTGGCGCGTGCGCTGGCGGCAGACCCGCAGGTGCTGCTGATGGACGAACCATTCGGCGCGCTCGATGCGTTCATCCGTGAACAGATGCAGGAATTGCTGCTGCGCATCTGGCGTCAGAGCGGCAAGCGCGTGTTCCTGATCACGCACGATATCGAAGAGGCGGTGTTCCTCGCCACCGATCTGGTGCTGATGTCGCCGCGGCCGGGTCGTATCGTCGAGCGGCTGTCGCTTGATTTCGGCCGCCGCCACGCCGCTGGTGAGCCGGCGCGCAGCGTGAAGTCCGATCCCGAATTCATTGCCATGCGCGAGCATGTGCTGGCCAAGGTGTTTGCGCATCGCAATGCCACCATTGCAGGAGCTGCATGATGAACAGCGCTGAACTCACGCTGGACGAGCACGAATTCCCGGCCGCAGAACACGATGCGCCGGCACCGCGTGCGGCGCGGAAAGGTACTTTATCCATCAGCGTGCTCACGCTGGCCGCCGTGCTGTTCATCTGGTGGGCGGTCACCACCAGCGGGCTGATTGCACCATTGTTCCTGCCGCCACCGCAGGCGGTGCTGGCCAAGCTGTGGCTGACCTCCACCAAGGGCTATATGGATGCCACGCTGTGGCAGCACCTGGGGGCCAGCGCCTTGCGTATCGTGCTGGCGCTGGCAGCTGCAGTGCTGTTCGCGGTGCCGGTAGGCATCGCCATCGGCCTGTCGCGCCGTGCGCGCGGCGTGCTCGATCCGCTGATCGAGTTCTACCGGCCGATTCCGCCGCTCGCCTACCTGCCGCTGATCGTGATCTGGTTCGGCATCGGCGAGCTATCGAAAGTGCTGCTGATCTACCTGGCGATTTTCGCACCGATTGCCATTGCCACCGCAACCGGCGTACGCGGCGTCGACAACGCCAGGGTACGCGCGGCGCTATCGCTTGGCGCCAGCCGCTGGCAGCTGATCCGCCACGTGATCCTGCCCTCGGCACTGCCGGACATCCTCACCGGTGTGCGCATCGGCCTCGGCACCGGCTGGTCCACGCTGGTTGCGGCCGAATTGATTGCCGCGCAGCGCGGGCTGGGCTTCATGGTGCAGTCGGCCGCGCAGTTCCTGGTGACCGATATCGTGGTGCTGGGCATCATCGTCATCGCGGTGATCGCGTTTGCGCTGGAGCTGGGCCTGCGCACGCTGCAGCGCAAGCTGGTGCCGTGGCAAGGCCACACTCATTGACGCGCCGCCACCGCAGACTGCATTGCAGTGGCGGTAGTTGGTCGTGTCGGCGCCATCCCGCAGGGATGCCGCTGATTGTTGTTGATTGATTGTTGTCGTTACCGGATTCAACCATGACCCAGATACACATCACCCCGCTCAGCCCGGCGCTGGGCGCTATCGTCGAAGGCGTAGCGCTGGCCGCCCCGCTGGACGATGCCATTCATGCCACGCTGACCGAAGCACTGCTGCGCCACCAGGTGCTGTTCTTCCGCAACCAGCCGCTGACCCCGGTGCAGCAACGCAACTTTGCGCGCCACTTCGGCGATCTGCATATTCACCCGATTTACCCCAACGTGCCGGAAACGCCGGAAATCCTCGTGCTCGACACGCATGCAGACAACCTGCCGGACAACGATAACTGGCATACCGATGTCACCTTCATTGCTACGCCCCCGCTGGGCGCGGTGCTGGCTGCGAAGCAGTTGCCGCCCACCGGTGGCGATACGTTGTGGTCCAGTGGCACGGCAGCGTACAACGCGCTGTCGCCGCAGTTGCAGGCGTTGCTCGATGGCCTGACCGCCACGCATGATTTTGCGCTGTCGTTTCCGGCCAGCCGGCATGCAATATCGGATGCCGGCCGCGCGCAATGGGAAGCCACGCGTGTCAAACACCCGCCACGATCGCACCCGGTGATCCGCATCCACCCGGTCACCGGGCACAAGGCCATTTTCGTCAACGAAGGCTTCTCGCTGCGCATCAACGAATTGCCACAACGCGAAAGCCGCGCCTTGCTCGATTTCCTGTTTGCGCACGTGGCGCGGCCGGAATTCACCGTGCGCTGGCGCTGGCAGGAAAACGACGTGGCGTTCTGGGATAACCGCATTACCCAGCACTACGCAGTGGCCGATTACCTGCCGGCACGACGCATCATGCATCGCGCCACCATTCTGGGTGATGCGCCGTATTGAGCGGTTGCCGCTGCGCGCCAGCCAGCAAAATGCCCCGCCAAAGGCGGGGCATTTTTGTATCCATTGCTGCTAGCGCAGTGCGGATACCTCACCGATCTTGATCAGCCGCGCGCGGATGATATTGCGGCTGATACCCAGCAGCTTGGCCGCCTGCACCTGGTTGCGGTGGCAATACGCATACGCGGCGCGCATCACCACTTCCTCGATATGTTCGAACAGCGCATCGTGGTTTTCCTCGAACAGCGCGGTCAGTGCCTGTTCCAGCTGCGCTGCGGCATCCAGCGGTACGGCGGGGGAGGCACTGCCGGCGCGCCGGCTCAGTTGCAATGAGGACAGGTGCAGGTCATCGCCGCGCAATGTCTGGTTGCGGCAGATCAGCAGTGCGTGGTGGATCACGTTCTCCAACTCGCGGATATTGCCTGGCCACGCGTGTGCATGCAGCTTGTGCTCGGCATCCGCGGCGATGCTCACATTGCCATAGCCCAGCCGGCGGCGGTATTCATCCACGAAGTAATGCGCCAGCGGCAGGATATCGCCCGGGCGGTCACGCAGCGCCGGCAGCTCCAGGTTCACCACGCGCAGCCGGTAAAACAGATCCTCACGGAAGTGCCCGGCGGCCACCGCCTCTTCCAGCCGCACATTGGTGGCGGCAATCACGCGTACATCGATCGGTATCGGCTTGCGCGAGCCCAGGCGCACCACCTCGCGCTCCTGCAGCACGCGCAGCAGCTTCACCTGGATGGACATGGGCAGATCGCCAATCTCGTCCAGAAACAATGTGCCGCCATTGGCGGCTTCAAACCAGCCGGGCTTGGCTGAAAACGCACCGGTAAAAGCACCTTTTTCATGGCCGAACAATTCGCTTTCCACCAGCGATTCCGAGAACGCGCCGCAGTTCACCGCCACGAAAGGCGCATTGCCACGGTGGCTGAGCGCATGCACATGGCGGGCAATCAGCTCCTTGCCGGTACCGGTTTCGCCGATGATCAGCACATTGGCTTCGCTCGGTGCCACCTGGCGGATGCGGCCAAGCAATGCCACCGATTTCGGGTCTTCGAACACTTGCGCGGTAGCGCGTATCGACGTAGCCAGCGCTTGCGAATTGGGCAGCGTGATCACCGGCGCTTCGTCGTCGTCATGCTGTGCGCGGTAGTGGTTTGCGGAAGGGTGGTAGCGTGCGTTCATGAGTAGAAACTCGGGCTCGGGTATTGCCGGGTGAGCGCCCATACGCCCAGCTCGCGGATCTTGTAATCCACCGGGTCGTGCAGGGTATGGGTACGCAAATTCCGCCAGTGGCGGTCCAGCCGCAAGCCGGCATGCGTGGCACGGGCTCCGGTTACATCAAACATGCGGTTGCAGATATCCAGGCCGGTGCGCGTGGCGGCAATCTTGGCGGCCGCAATGGCAATGGCCACTTCGCCGCGTTCGTCCTCCGTCAGCTCGCTGCCTTGCGCCCACGCGGCATCGAGCCGGTCGGCTGCGCGCTCGGTCAGCGCACGCACCGATTCCAGCCCCAGCCAGAAATCACCATAGTGCGACAGCACATACGGGTCTTGGCCGATCTGCTCCACGCCCGAGCGGTGCCATGGGCGCGCCTCGTGCTGCGTGTAATGGCGCGCATCGTCGAACGCGCCTTCGGCGATGCCCAGATAGATATTGGTGAGAATCAGCTGCGCGATCAGCGGACGCAGGCAGGCAAACGGCGTGGAGAGCGGGCCGGGGTCGGCCAGGATCTCGCCTTCTTCCACGCGGACTTTCTCGAAAGTCACGCTGCCGCTGTCGGTTTGGCGCTGGCCGATATTGTCCCAATCTTCCATCACCGCGATGCCGCTGCGCAATGTGGGCAGCGCGGCAATCAGCAACTGACCATCCTGCAGCGCGGAGGCAATCAGCATCTCTGAATCGAGCGCACCCGAGCAAAAGCTCTTGCGCCCG
The DNA here is from genome assembly GCF_009848685.1 of Andreprevotia sp. IGB-42. Classification (GTDB taxonomy): domain Bacteria; phylum Pseudomonadota; class Gammaproteobacteria; order Burkholderiales; family Chitinibacteraceae; genus Andreprevotia. Next base: position 445,547 of record NZ_WXTX01000001.1, on the reverse strand, counting down.
GAAAACTCGCGCCAGCCATCAAAGCGGCGGCTGACGGTACGGTCGTCCAGCGGGTTCAGCGCATTGCCCCAGAACCAGTTCAGCCGCGCCGTGTGCTCAAACCAGGGCTGCCATTGCGCCGGCTGTGAAAACAGCCGCACCGTGGCCAGCATCAGGTGGTGGAACGCAAACACATGCGCGACCGAGCTATCGGCTGCGGCGAGGATACGCACCACATCCAGTGTTTCGCGCCAGCTTGCACCCAGCCCGCCGTGCTCGCGCGGGATGCTCAGTGCCAGCAGGCCGCTGGCGCGCAATGCATCGCGCTCGGCCTTGGGCGTGCCGCCCTGGTGGTCACGCTCGGCAGCGGTGGCGGCAAAAGCCTGCGCCAGCCGCGCTGCGGTTTGTGCTGGCGTTTCATTGCTGACAGGGTCAAACGCGTAGGCGGGAATGAACAACGGACTATTCAAGCGATGGCTCCAGAGTTGCTGCAAGGGCAGCAGCGATGAATCAGGTAGCAGGGACCATGCCAGCGCTATCAGGTGGGTAAATCAGCTGAAAAGGCGTTTTAAAGTTGATTTTTGAACAATCAAAACAACGAATTGCTCAAAAACAGACAGTTGTTCCACGTGATGATGCAAAAGCGGCATCTGCATAGGCAGCACAACGCGCTGTTTGCTGTTGGTGCAGCAAAAACCGCGTTGATCTGCTGCTGCAGCAGCAACCGCACCGAGGGGCGATGGCGGGGGCGTTGATTTGCAAAGGTATTTGCATTGGCATGCAAAGTGCTGTGATGGGGCTTCTGACTTTTGCATTCCGGAGCAATCCATGCAGCTTTTCTGGTTCCTGCCCACCCACGGCGACAGCCGCTACCTGGGTACTTCCGTCGGTGCCCGCACCGTCGATCACGGCTACCTCAAGCAGATCGCCCAGGCGGCAGATCAGCTCGGCTTCGAAGGCGTCCTGATCCCCACCGGCCGCTCTTGCGAGGATTCCTGGGTGGTGGCGTCTTCCTTGGTGCCGTTCACCGAGAAACTCAAGTTCCTGGTCGCCATCCGCCCCGGCATCATTTCGCCCACCGTATCGGCCCGCATGGCCAGCACCTTGGACCGCATTTCCAATGGTCGGCTGCTGATCAATGTGGTCACCGGCGGTGACCCGGATGAACAGCATGGCGATGGCAGCTTCCTCACCCATAGCGAACGCTACGAAGTCACCGATGAATTCCTGAAAATCTGGCGTGGCGTGGCGGCGGGTGAAACTGTCAATTTCAGCGGCAAGCACCTCAAGGTGGAAAACGCCAAGACGCTGTATCCGCCAGTGCAAACCCCCTACCCACCACTGTTCTTCGGTGGTTCATCCGAACCGGCAGTGGACCTTGCTGCAGAGCAGGTCGACGTCTACCTCACCTGGGGTGAACCCCCGGCAGCGGTGGCGGAGAAGATCAAGGCGGTCAAGGACAAGGCCGATGCACTGGGCCGTACCGTCAAGTTCGGCATCCGCCTGCACGTGATCGTGCGCGAAACCAGCGAACAAGCCTGGAAAGCTGCGGATGAACTGATCAGCTACGTCACTGACGACACCATCGCCGCCGCCCAGAAAGCCTTTGCCCGTTTCGATTCGGTGGGCCAGCGCCGCATGGCCGAGCTGCATGGTGGCCGGCGCGACAACCTGGAAATCTCCCCCAACCTGTGGGCTGGCGTTGGCCTGGTACGGGGTGGGGCTGGCACTGCGCTGGTGGGCAGCGCGCAGGAAGTGGCCGACCGCATCAAGGAATACGCAGCACTGGGCATCGAAACCTTCATCTTCTCCGGCTACCCGCACCTGGAAGAAGCCTACCGCACCGCGGAACTGTTGTTCCCGCTGCTACCGCTGGATATCGTCAGGCCGGCGGGCAAGGCCAACCTGACCGGGCCGTTTGGCGAGGTGATTGCCAATGATATCGTGCCAGCTGTTGATACACGCCAGCCCGAACAGGCGGCAGTGTGATGGCGGTGATCGAAACAGGCCACTCAGCCGGCAGCTTGCGGGCACCCGATCTCGCCACGCAGCGTACGCTGACCGTGCAAGAGCTGTGCACGGTATTTGCCAGCACCGCCGCACAGCGCGACAAGGATGGCGGCACGCCCAAGGCCGAGCGTGATCTGCTGCGTGCCAGCGGCTTGCTGACCATGAGTATCCCGGTCGAACATGGCGGGCAGGGCGCCAGCTGGCAGCAGACGCTGGCCGCGGTGCGCGAGATCGCGCGCGTGGATAGCTCCGTGGCGCACGTATTTGCCTTCCATCACTTGCTGCTGGCCACGGCACGGTTGTTTGGCCAGCGCCAGCAATGGCAGCCGTGGTTTGAACAGACGGTGCAACAGCGCTGGTTCTGGGGCAATGCACTCAACCCGCTGGATGAGCGCACCACCAGCATCGCGCACGCTGGCTGGCGTGAATTCAGCGGCCAGAAAAGCTTTTGCTCAGGTGCCACCGATTCGGACATGCTGATCGTATCGGCGCTGCAGGCAGATATTGGCAAGCTGGTGATCGCCGCGGTACCCACCGGCCGTGCCGGCATCGCCGTGTTCCAGGACTGGGACAATATGGGCCAGCGCCAGACCGATAGCGGCAGCGCGCGGTTTGATGCGCTACGGGTGGAAGAGGGTGAGGTGCTGGCTGATCCCGGCCCGCTCTCCTCGCCGTTTGCCTGCCTGCGCCCGCTGCTGGCGCAGTTGATTCTCGCCAACATCTATCTGGGCATTGCCGAGGGCGCACTGGCAGAGGCCGGCCAGTACACCCGCACGCAAAGCCGCCGCTGGCATGCATCGCCCGCTGCCAGCGCCAGCGAAGACCTGTATGTGCTGGCGCATTACGGCGAATTCCATGTGGGCCTGGCCGGTGCGCGCCTGTTGACCGATCATGCTGCCGCACTGTTCGACGCCGCGTGGCAGCAGGATCTGGCGCTGGGCGATGCGCAGCGTGGCGAGGTGGCTGTGGCCGTGGCGACGGCCAAGGTAGTGGCCAGTAAAACCGGCCTTGATCTCACCAGCCGCATGTTCGAGGTGAGCGGAGCGCGCTCCACCACCGCTGCGCTGCGCTTTGACCGCTACTGGCGCAATCTGCGCGTGCACACGCTGCACGATCCGGTCGATTACAAACTGCGCGAGCTGGGCGACTGGGCATTGAATGCCCGCTACCCCACACCGTCGTTCTATTCCTGAGGTGCTGCCATGAATGCCCTGCATGAAGCCGGTTTTGACCGGGTGGAAGCGGCCATTGCCGATATTGCCGCTGGCCGTTTCGTGGTGGTGGTGGACGATACCGACCGCGAAAACGAAGGCGACCTGATCATTGCTGCAGAGTGCATCAGCAGCGAGCAGATGGCCTTCCTGGTACGCCACAGCAGTGGGGTGGTGTGCGTGGCGCTGACTGGCGAGCGGCTCGATGCGCTGCGGCTGCCACTGATGGTGGCGGACAATACCGAATCACACCAGACCGCATTCACCGTCAGCGTGGATTACCGGCATGGCACCAGCACCGGCATTTCCGCCGCAGACCGCGCTGCTACGCTACGGGCACTGGCCAATCCTGCGGTGGGGGCAGCGGATTTCGTGCGGCCCGGCCACATCTTCCCGCTACGCTACCGCGATGGCGGCGTGCTGCGCCGCCGCGGGCACACCGAGGCCGCGCTGGATCTGGCCCGGCTGGCCGGCTTGCAGGCAGCGGGTGTGCTGTGCGAAATCGTCAACGACGATGGCAGCATGGCGCGCCGGCCTGATCTGTTCCGCTTCGCGCAGCAGCATGGGCTGGCGATCATCACCATCGCTGCGCTGGCGCAATACCGGCAACGGCTGACCGGGCTGATGGACCGGCATGCGCTTTATCTGAGTGCCTGAGCACGCTGCTTGCTGACTGCTGAAGGTGGAAGGAACGGATGGTGAGGTGCGTGCGGCACCTCGCCTTCTTGTGCGTTGACCGCGTTCTATCGGGCAGGACAGCCGCGCCCGATCATGCAGCCACCAGGCTGGCAACGGTTTTTCCGCCCAGGTAGGACGCCTGCAGTGCATCGCTGCCGGCCAGTTCGCTGGCGGTGCCTTCGGTGGCCACCACGCCGTTTTCGATCACGTAGCCGTAGCTGGCATGGCGCAGCGCCACGGTGGCGTTTTGCTCGGCCAGCAGGAAGCTCACCCCTTCGCGCTGGTTCAGGTCGCGCACGATCTCGAAAATCTCTTCGACGATCTGTGGTGCCAGCCCCATCGAGGGTTCATCCAGCAGGATCAGCCTTGGTTTCGCCATCAGCGCGCGGCCAATGGCCACCATCTGCTGCTCGCCGCCGCTGGTGTAGCCCGCCAGGCTGTGCCGGCGCGTTTTCAGCCGCGGAAAGTAGTGATAAATCTTTTCCAGGCTGGCAGAGAGATCGGCACGGCTGGGGCGGCGTACGAAGCCGCCGGTTTTCAGGTTTTCTTCCACGCTCAGATGGCCAAAGCAATGCCGGCCTTCCAGTACCTGCACCAAGCCTGATTCCGCCAGTTTGGCGGGATTAGCGTGGGTAATGTCCGTACCATCGAACAGGATGCGGCCTTGCACCACCTCGCCGCGTTCCGCACGTACCAGGCTGGAAATGGCTTTCAGCGTGGTGCTCTTGCCCGCGCCATTGGCGCCCAGCAGCGCAACGATGCCGCCTTGCGGTACCGCCAGTGAAATGCCGCGCACCGCCAGGATGACCTGGTCGTAAATGACTTCGATGCGTTCCAGTTGCAGGATGGGCGTGCCGGGCATGGGGGTGTTTCCGTAACAGGGTAGAAGGGTGGATCAGTTCAATTGCAAGGGCAGAGCGGGCCGGATGCGCTACCGCACGCGGCCGGCCCCAAACCAGCTGCACCGCCGGGTGGCGGCGCAGCGGCCTTGTTGGATCACGGTCTGCGGGATCAGGATTCCTTGCTGCAATCACGCGGCGTGATGTTCTTTTCCTTCGCGTACTTGTGCGACGATTCCTCGATGATGGGGCGCAGCAGCTTGCGGTCTGCCTGTACCCAATCCGAGATCACGTTCCACTTCTGGCCATCCCATTGCTGGAAGCGCACCGCGCCGCCGCCTTCGTGGTCAGCGCAAGAGAGCTTCAGCGGTTGCACCAAGCCCAGAGCGCCCAGTTCCTTCAGGCGTTTGTCGTCCAGGTTCAGGTGCTCGAAGCCCCAGCGTACCTGCTCGCCGGTCAGCGGCTTCTTGCCGAATTTTTCTTGTGCCAGGCGCACCGCTTCCACGTTGAGGATGCCGTTCACCACGCCCAGGTTGTAGTACACGTTGCCGAAGCGTTTCGGATCCGCGAGGTTGCCCTTGCCGGCATCGATCACGTTTTTCTTGATGTCCTGCAGCACGGCAAAGCTGGTGCCGGACGGATGCGTGGTGATGGAGATATAACCCTTGGCGGCATCGCCAGCCGGTGCGGCGTCGTCTTCCGAGTTGCTCCAGATATTGCCGATGATGTGGTCAGCCGGGAAACCGGTTTTCTGGGCGGTTTTCAGTGCCACCGGATTCATCACGCCCCAGCCGCGCAGGATCACCCAGTCCGGCTTGAGGCGGCGGATGTTCAGCCATTGCGATTGCTGCTCGTTACCCGGATGCGGTACTTCGATCAGCGTGAGCTCGAAGCCGTATTTCTTGGCCAGCAGCTCCAGGATCGGGTTGGTTTCCTTGCCGTACGGCGAGCCATGGAACAGCGTGACGATCTTCTTGCCCTTGAGCTTGTCGAGCCCGCCCGATTTCTGGGCGATGTAATTGACGATGGCCGACACTTCCGAATACGGGTTCAGCTGCAGCGGGAACGCATACGGGAACACCGAGCCATCGGTGGAATCGGTACGACCATGGTTGATGGTGATCAGCGGCAGCTTGTCGGCGGTGGAGCGGTCCAGCGTGGCATAGGCAATGCCTACCGACAGCGGATTGGTGGCGGCGGCCGGCGCACCGTTCAGGCCTTTTTTCAGGCGCTCGTAGCATTCCACGCCTTTTTCGACCACGTATTCGGTTTCGCACTCACTCCAGGTGAGCTTCACGCCGTTGACGCCGCCCTTGGCATTGATGTACTGCATGTAATCGATGAAGCCGCCGAAAAAGCCGGTGCCGCCTGCGGCATACGGGCCAACACGGTAGCTTTGCAGCGGAAAGTATTGCTCGTTGGCGGCGTGCGCAGCGCCGGAGAGCAAGGCTGCGCCCACCAGCGTGGTGGCAATGCGGTGAAACTGCTGTTTGATGGTTTTCATTGTGATTTCCCTGGTTGGTAAGGCAGTGCAGACAAAGTGGAACGGCGTGATCGGGGGCGCATTCAGAGTCACTAACAAAACCCAGTGCAACGGTGCTGGCGAGGCGCGCGAAACGCAGACAGTACAAGGCGTACGGCAAGTGAGTGCAACGCAGCCAGCAGGGTTTTGTCAGGGACTCTCAGTAGCGCAATGGCCATACGCGGGCACGTTCCCGCGCGATTTGCCACAGGCGTGCCAGCCCATCGGGTTCCTTGATCAGGAAGGCGATGATCAGCACACCGAAAATGATTTTCTGCAGGTTTTCCAGCTGGCCGGCATCGATCACGCCAGACAGCAAGGAGCCCGATAGCTGGGACAGCAACACCGGAAACAGCACGATGAAGGCGGCCCCGAGGAAATTGCCCAGAATGCTGCCCATGCCGCCGATGATGATGATGAAAAGAATCTGGAATGAACGCGCCAGGTCAAAGCCGTGCGGCTCGACGGTGCCCAGATAGGTGAACGCCCATAGCGCACCGGCCACGCCGAGGATGAAGCCGCTGATGGCAAACGCCAGCAGCTTGGTCCGCAGTAGCGGTATGCCGATTACCGCGGCGGCGGTATCCATGTCGCGCACGGCCATCCAGTTGCGGCCCAGCTCGCTTTTGACGAGGTTGCGCGCCAGCGCGGTCACCACCACCACCACGGCCAGCGTCAGCAGGTAGCGGCCCACCGGGTTGCTGAAGTCGTGGCCCAGGATCAGCAGCGGCGGCGCGCTGATCACGCCGGATGCGCTGTTGTTGGAAAACCAGCCGAACTTGGTAAAGAACCATTCCACGAAGAACTGCGCGGCCAAGGTGGAGACCAGCAAGTAAAAGCCCTTGATGCGCAGGCTGGGCAAGCCGAACAGCAGTGCAACGCCGGCCGCCATCACGCCGCCCAGCGCCATGCTGGCCAGCAACGGCAAGCCCGGCACACGCAGCTGGAAGTTGTAGGTGGCAAATGCACCCACCGCCATGAATGCGGCAGAACCCAGTGATAGCTGGCCCGCGTAGCCGGTGAGCAGGTTGAGGCCCAACCCGGCCAGCGACAGCACCAGCAAGGGAATCAGGATGGCGCTGAACCAGTAGTCGTTGCCCAAGAGTGGTACGGCGGCAAATGCAAACAGCAACAGCGCGGTGATGCCGATGCGGTCTTGCCGCAGGCGGAAAATGCGCCGGTCGTGGCTGTAGCGGATGCTGAACTGGCCGGCTTCGGTATAAATCATGGGTATATCCTTAAACTCGTTCTATGGCGCGTTCGCCAAACAGGCCGGCTGGGCGTACCAGCAGGAACAGCAAGGCCAGCACGTAGGGAAACCAGTTTTCGATGCCACCGCCGATCAGCGGGCCGATATACACCTCGGCCAGTTTCTCGCTGGCGCCGATGATCAGCCCGCCAACGATGGCGCCGCCGATCGAGGTAAAGCCGCCAATGATCAGCACCGGCAAGGCCTTGAGTACGATCAGCGACAGCGAGAACTGCACCCCCAGCCGCGCGCCCCACAGCAGGCCGGCCACCAGCCCGACAAAGCCGGCTACCGCCCACACCACCGCCCAGATGCGCTGCAGTCGGATGCCGATGGCCAGGGCTGCCAGCGGGTCGTCCGCCACCGCGCGTAGCGATAGCCCGATACGGGTTTTGCTGAACAGCAGCGAGAGCGTGGTCACCAGCACTGCGGCGGTTGCGGCAGCAAAGAGGTCGAACTGCGACAGCAGCAGGCCGGCAAACTCGAACGGCTCGTCCTTGATACCCAGATCCAGCCCGTGTACCTGTGCGCCCCACAGTGCCTGCGCGGCACCCTCGATCACGTAGGAGAGCCCCAGCGTGGCCATGAACAGGGTGATGGGCGGGCGGTTCACCAGCGGGCGCAGCACGGCGCGTTCGATCAGCAAGGCCAGTGCCACCATCGCCAGCAAGGTGATCACGAAGCTGAGCCAGAACGGCACGCCGCGTTCCAGCAGGCTGACAAAGGTCAGCGCGGCAAACAGCACCATGGCGCCCTGCGCAAAGTTGAATACGCCGGATGCCTTGTAGATCAGCACGAAGCCGATTGCCACCAGCGAATACATCACGCCTGCCAGCAGGCCGCCGGCCAGTACTTCAAGGAAAAATCCCATCTTTGTTGCTCCGTAAAACGCAAGCCGCCCCCGTGCACCCGTTTGCGGGTGCAGCAAAACCACCTGATGTGGTGTGTGTGGGGGTGGGGTGAGGGGGCTAGTGGCGTGTGCCCAGGTAGGCGGCAATCACATCCGGGTTGTTGCGTACGTCATCCGGCGTGCCATCGCCGATCTTCTTGCCGTAATCGAGCACGATCACGTGATCGGCCAGTTGCATTACCACGCCGATGTCGTGTTCGATCAGCACCACGGTGGTACCGAATTCGCGGTTCACATCGGCAATGAAACTGCTCATTTCCTGTTTTTCTTCGGCGTTCATGCCTGCCATCGGTTCATCCAGCAGCAACAGGCGCGGTTCTGCCGCCAGCGCACGCGCCAGCTCCACGCGTTTTTGCAGGCCGTAGGGCAGCTTGCCCACCACGCTGTTGCGCCATGGCTGGATATGCAGGAACTCGATGACTTTTTCCGCATGGCGGCGCTGTGCATCGTCCTCGCCCGGCGCGCGGCCGATGCGCAATGCCTGCTCCAGCCAGCTGCTGCGTCGCTTGAGGTTGCGCCCGGTCAGCACGTTGTCCAGCACACTCATGCCCTTGAACAGCGCAATGTTCTGGAAGGTGCGTGCAATGCCACGTACCGCCGCATGGTGCGGGTGCATGTGACGGCGCACCTCGCCGTCAAAGGTGATGCTGCCGTGTTGCGCCTGGTAAACGCCGTTGATCACGTTCAACAGCGAGCTTTTCCCCGCGCCATTGGGGCCGATCAATGCGGTGATGGCGCCTTCGGCCACGTCGAAGCTGATATCGGTTACTGCCTTGACACCCTTGAAGGACAGCGAGATATGTTCAAGCCGCAGCAGCGGAGCACTACCTTTGCTGTTGCTGTTGCTGATGTGTGGGGATGCACTCATGGTTGCCTCGTTTGCATGCTCAGCCCGGCTGTACTGCCGTGCCATCGTGTTCGGCCCAGCCACTGATGCGCTGCGCATCGCGCGCGCCGGTGATTAGGCCCTGCCACTGCGCCGGGTCCGGCCAGGTACGTACCGTCAGCCCCAGGCTGGCAAAGAACGCCGCCACATGCTCCGGCAGCGGTTCACCCACCAGCAGCGGCACGCGGGTGCGCGTCAGCCCCAGTACGTCGCGTAGCGGTTTGCGGATCAGCCAGTGGCCCACGCTGCGGGCCAGCAAGCGGCTGAACCACGAAGGCGTTGCCGCATGGTCGTGGCCGGTTTTCACCACCGCATCGATCCAGGCGCGGCGCCAACTGCCAGCCTCCGGCAGCCGTTGCTGCACTTGCAGCGCCAGGCGCCCCCAGGTTTCGCGTGTGCCGGCCACCAGCGTCGGCCCCAGCTCGCGCCGGTCGTTGTCGCGCGTGGCCAGGTTCTCCGGGAAGTTGAGGCGGAAGCCTGCCAGCAGCCATGGCGCCAGCAGGTAGCGCGCCTGGCCGCCAGCAGCGAAAGCCCGCGCTGCCAGCGCTTCTTCGCGGTGCGACAGCTGCTCCGCGCTTACAAGACGCTGGCCTTCCTGCAGCAGCTCCGCATGGCTGAGCTGCTCGCGCTCGGCGCTGCCATCGGCCAGCAGGCGGTAGAACGCAAACGCCGTCTGCTCTGCCCTGCCCTTGGGTGAGGGCACGCTTTGCGCGGCCTCATCCGCCAGCGTGGCGTAGCTGGTGAGCTGCCGGTGATCGGCCAGCCCGCGGGCCGCTGCATAGATGGTGGTTGCCGCTGCCAGCCCGGCCGCATGGCTGCGTGCCACCTGTACCTCATCTTCCAGGAACAGGAAACGCGGCGCGATCTGCTGCAGCAAGGTGATCAGTTGCTTATCGGGCAGGGCGGGGTCGAGCGGCACAGCAATGCCGCCCAGCCATTGCGCTGCCAGTGACAACAGCAGCGCTTCTGCACGCGGGTGGCTCAGCAGCGTCAGCGCATCGCCGGCCACGAAGCCACGCGCAGCCAGCGCGCCGGCCAGCCGGCCGGTTTCATCGGCAATGCTGCGCCAGCTGCGTTCCTGCCAGATACCCAACTGCTTGTGCCGCAGCGCAGTCTGTTGCCCGCGCTGGCGCGCTTGCGCCAGCAGCTGATCGGGCAGGGTGGAAACGGGCTGTGTCATGGCTTGCCTCAGGCCGCCACTTCTTCAAGCGCTTCCAGTGCGCGCTTTTCCAGCTCGCGCACCAGCGGCAGCACTTTCTCGCCGAAATACACCACTTCCTCGTGATAATGGAGGAAGCCGGCCAGCACCAGATCAACGCCCACTGCCTTCAGCGCCACGATGCGTTCGGCAATTTGCTGCGGCGTGCCGATCAGGTTGGTCTTGAAGCCATCGTTGTACTGCACCAGGTCTTCAAAGCTCGATTTGGCCCAGTTGCCTTCGCCTTCCGGGCTGGCCTTGCCGGCCTGCTTGGCGGCGTCGCCAAACGCATTGACGGCTTCCGGATCGGCCTTGTCGATGATCTCGGCCAGCACGGCGCGCGCTTCGGCTTCGGTTTCACGGGCAATCACGAAGGCATTCACGCCCACCTTCACCGCATGATTGTTGGCGGCAGCCTTGGCGCGGATGTCATCCACCTGCGCCTTGATGCCTTCCACGGTGTTGCCATTGGTGAAATACCAGTCGGAAACACGCGCTGCCATATCGCGTGCGGCGCGCGAGCTGCCACCCTGGAAGATTTCCGGGTGCGGTTGCTGCAGCGGCTTGGGCTTGAGCGTATAGCTGTTGAAGCGGTAGAAATCACCACGGAAGGTGAAGTTGTCGGTGGTCCAGATACCCTTGAGCGCGCGGATGAACTCTTCCGAGCGGCGATAGCGCTCGTCGTGCTCCAGCCATGGTTCGCCAATCGCGGTGAACTCGCCCTTGAACCAGCCCGAGACGATATTGACCGCCACGCGGCCATTGGTGAGCTGATCGATGGTGGCCAGTTGCTTGGCGGCCACGGCCGGGTTCCACGGGCCGGGCAGGATGGCGGCAATGACCTTGAGCGTGGTGGTGGCTGCCAGCAGCGCATGGGTGAACGCAACGGGTTCGTGCTGGAATTCGGCGCCGTAGCCGGCGGTAAAGCGGATCTGGCTCAGCGCGTAGTCAAAGCCGTTGGCTTCGGCCAGCTGTGCCAGCTTGCGGTTGTAATCGATATCCCAGCTGGTGCGCTGCTCGATCTTGCTGACGACAAGGCCGCCGCTGACGTTGGGTACCCAATAGGCAAATTTGACGGGGGCAAGGCTCATGACGGGGCTCCGTGATATGAATTGAAAAACGAATGGAAGAAGGGCTGGATCAGGCGGTCTGCACGGTATCGGCCACCGGTACATCGCGGTGCGACAGCAAGGGCAATGCACGTTCTACCGCCAGGTGGATGCGGGCTTTCAGCGTAGCGCTATGGATCTGGTAATCGAGGAAATCGGCCTCGGCGCCGTACACGCCCAGCGGCAGCGTCAGCGCCTGGAAGAACGAGAACAGCGGGCGCAACTGGTGCTCGATCACCAGCGCATGGCGATCACTGCCGCCGGTGGCAGCCAAGAGCACCGGCACATCGATCAATGCTTCGTGATGCACAAAGTCGAACAGGTGCTTGAACAGGCCGGTGAACGAAGCGCGGTATACCGGGCTGGCCACCACCAGCAGATCGGCGCTTTCGATGGCGCTGATATCCGCCTCGATATGCGCAGGCAACTGATCACGGCGCAGCGTGCCGGCAAAACCGGGGCCGATATCACCCAGCTCGATCAGGCGCACTTCGATCGGCAGGTGCGCACCCAGCGCCACCAGGATTTCCTGCACCAGCGTCAGCGTGCGGGATGGCCGTTGCACACTGCCCGATACGGCAACGACTTTCAGTTTCTTGCTCATGCGTGTCTCCAGATACGTTGCTGCAACCGTGCAGCGGCTAGCCTTACAGGTAGCAGCTATCGTGCCAGTCGATAAATATGTTTAAAAACAGTGGTTTGGTATAAAACCGCTCTGGGCCCGCATGTTGAGCGGCAACCACGCTGCTGCGCATGTGCTGCTGTAGCAGCAGTTGCTGCAATGGGTGTGGTGTTTTGTGTTTGGGTGCTGCCCAGGCAGCACAAGGCCAGCAGCATGCTGTGTTTTCTGCATGCCGGTATGCACCGGTTGCATATGGAAAACGATTGAAATCAATGGCTTGATGCGCTGGCATGCTCCGTGCATCTGTTGAAGCATCGGCCGCGCATGGCGTGCGGCCCGCTGCTTCAACCGACGGAGTGCATTGCATGACTGATACCAGTACCGCCATCCCGGCTTCCACCCAGATACAGCGCCCGGCTGCCCACATCATCAGGAGCGATGCCGAGGCGATCGAGATTGCCAAGCAACTGGCCGTTCAATTCCGTGAGGATGCGGCCGTGCGTGATGCCGAGCGCCGGCTGCCGCGTGCCGAGCTGGATGCGTTCTCGCAAAGTGGCCTGTGGGGCATTACCGTGCCGAAGGAATACGGCGGCGCATTCGTTTCCAATGTCACGCTGGCGGAAGTGATCAAGATCATTGCCGAGGCAGACCCCAGCATCGGGCAGATTCCGCAGAACCATCTGTATATGGTGGAAGGCCTGCGCCTTGATGGCAGTGACTGGCAAAAGCAGGTGTTTTTCGATCTGGTACTCAAGGGGGTGCGCTTTGGCAATGCGTTCTCGGAAATTGGTACCAAGAGCGTGGGTGACGTGCAGACACGCCTGACGCCGACCGAGGGCGGTTATCTGCTATCGGGCAAGAAGTTCTATTCCAGCGGCGCGCTGCTGGCCGACTGGGTGCCGGTGGTGGCCAAGAACGAACACGATGAAACCGTGGTGGCGTTTGTCGAGAAAGGCAGCAAGGGCCTGACGGTGATCGATGACTGGTCCAGCTTCGGCCAGCGCACCACTGCCAGCGGCACCACGCTGCTGGAAAGCATTTTTGTACCGACCGAATACGTGTTGCCGCATCACCTGGCGTTTGATCGCCCGACCGTGATGGGGCCGATTGCGCAGATCATCCAGGCGGCCGTCGATGCCGGCATCGCGCATGCAGCGCTCAACGACACCATCCAGTTCGTGCGCAACCACACGCGGCCGTGGATCGACAGCGATGTCGAGCACGGTTATGAAGATCCGCTGATCATCCGCGAGATCGGTGACCTGACCATCCGCGTGCACGCCACCGATGCGCTGCTGCGCCGCGCCGGTGAAACCATCGATCTGGCCCAGGCGGACCCGACCGAGGCCAACGTGGCTGCATCGCAAATCGCTGTGGCAGAGGCCAAGGTGCTGAGCACCGAAACCGCCGTACTGGCTGCCAGCAAGCTGTTCGAGCTGGCCGGTACGCGCTCCACGCTCAACCAGTTCAACCTGGACCGGCACTGGCGCAATGCGCGTACCCACACGCTGCATGACCCGGTACGCTGGAAGTATCATCATGTGGGCAACTACTACCTGAATGGTGTGAATCCGCCGCGTCATCCGTGGTTGTAAACCGCTGAAAGGACAGCCGGCAATGCCGGGCTCGGGCGCTGCCACCCATTCCGGGTGGCAGCGCTTTTTGCTGCTTGGTGGCCAGCGTTGCTAGCCGGGCTGGCCGGTGCAGCTGTACGTTGATGCAGTGAAAATCTGGCGGCGATAGCCGCCAAAGCCTTGTTGTGCATACAAATAACAAATTGCACTAAACAATCTATTCTTTAGTCTTTTACATTCAATCTGCTGCTTCATATCCTGCGGGTATCAGTTCGCACTACCGATGCGTGGTGCGCAGTACCGAATGGAGAAGATCAGATGTCCAACGCAGCACTCGCTCACTACCCCGATACCGCCGCGCAAGCCCCTGCAGATGAAGACGCCGTGCTGGCTACCGCGCGCAGCCGCGCACAGGCAGAGCAACTGTCGTTCGCTGGCAGCGTTACGCCGCTTCAGGCGTGGCAGCTCGTCAATACCGGTGCCGCGCGGCTGGTGGATGTGCGTTCGCCGGAAGAAGTGAAGTTTGTCGGCGCCGTACCGGAAACGCTGAACGTGCCATGGGCATCGGGCACGTCGCTCAACCGCAACCCGCGCTTTGTCAAAGAGCTGGAAACCAAAGCGGGTGGCAAGGATGCCGTGCTCCTGCTGCTGTGCCGCAGCGGCAAACGCTCTGCCGAGGCTGCCGCAGCAGCTGCAAAAGCGGGTTTTTCCAGTGTATTCAATGTGCTGGAAGGCTTTGAAGGCGAACTGGACGAACAACACCGTCGTGGCGCGCAAGGTGGCTGGCGCCATCGCGGCCTGCCGTGGCAACAGGATTGAGTGAATGAAACCTGATCTCGAAGCGCTTGCCACCCAGGCATTGCTGCCGCACCAGGCTGCTGCACCGGTGGGCAGCCTGTGGCCGCTGAACCAGATCGTGAACGAATTGCATGCAATCCGTGCCGACTGGCGTACCGCACAACAACGCTTGCCGGAGCCGGGCAGCCGCGAGCTGCCATCGCGCGATGTACTTACCGAGATCACCCATGCGCTGCGCGGTGCCTTGTTCCCGCTACGCCTGGGGCCACCTGATCTGCGCCCGGCCAGCGAGGATTTCTATGTTGGCCATACGCTCGATACCGCCCTCAATGCGCTGTTGGCGCAGGTGAAGCTGGAGTTGCACTTTGCCCAACGCAACAAGGCCGAGGATCTGAGCGAGGCGATTGAACACAAGGCGCGCGGCATCGTGCGCGAGTTTGCCATCCGCCTGCCGCGTATCCGCCGCTTGCTCGATAGCGATGTCGAAGCCGCCTATCTGGGCGACCCGGCTGCGCGCAGCGTGGATGAAATCCTGCTGTGCTACCCCGGCATCATTGCCATCATCCATCACCGGCTGGCGCACGAGCTGTATCAACTGGGTGTGCCGTTGCTGGCCCGCATCGTGGCTGAACTGGCGCATGCCGAGACCGGTATCGATATCCACCCCGGTGCGCGTATCGGCAGCGGCTTCTTCATCGACCACGGTACCGGCGTGGTGATCGGCGAAACCGCCATCATCGGCGAGCGCGTACGGCTGTACCAGGCCGTCACGCTGGGCGCCAAGCGCTTTGATACCGACGAGAGCGGCGCGCTGCACAAGGGGCAGCCGCGCCATCCCATCGTGGAAGACAACGTGGTGATCTATGCTGGCGCCACCATCCTGGGCCGCATCACCATCGGTGCGGGTTCCGCCATCGGCGGCAATGTGTGGCTGACGCGCAGCGTGCCCGCCGGCAGCGTGGTCACGCAGGCCAGCATCCGCCAGGAAACCCACGAGGCAGGGGGCGTGGCGGTATGACCGCCCGTTACCGCAGCTTTGGCCAAGTGGTGCGCAGCGCGCGTGAAGCGCAGGCCTGGTCGCAGGAAGTACTGGCTGAAAAGGCGGATCTCAACCGCTCTTACCTGGGCGAAATCGAGCGTGGGGATGTCGTCCCCTCGCTGCATACCATGGCCAAGGTGTCCGTTGCACTTGGACTCAATCTCTCCGAACTGATTGCCCGCTGCGAAGTGGGCAGCCCCGCCTGATCCCGCTGTCGTTCTGATCTTCACACCGTTGCCGCTTGCCTTCCTTACGAGGATAGGCGGGCTCGCGCGCAGCCAAATTGCGCTGAAAGCGCTGTTTTTCTTTCATTTCACCGCTGGCGCAGTGCATTGGTGGCGATAGCATGTTGATCGCCCTTAAGACTCAGAAGATATTTGCTTATTACTTTTTTGTTCAACTTGAGGAGTGGTTTTAATGTCCGCCCAGAACGACGCACAACTGGCCCTTGGCGATAACGCCGCCCGCCAGCTGGCGAATGCCACCAAAACGGCACCGCAACTTTCCATCATCACCCCGCGCTGGCTTACCCACCTGTTGCAATGGCAACCGGTTGAAGCAGGTATCTACCGCCTGAACAAGGTCAAGAACCCGCGTGACGTGCGCGTTGCCTGCTCGCAGCGTGACGAATCCGAGCTGCCGTCCACGTTTGTCGATTACGAAGAGCAGCCGCGCGAATACTTCCTCAACGCGGTGACCACCGTGCTGGACGTGCACACGCGCATTTCCGACCTGTATTCCAGCCCGCATGACCAGATCAAGGAGCAACTGCGCCTGACGATCGAAACGATCAAGGAACGCCAGGAAAGCGAACTGATCAACAACCCGGATTACGGCCTGCTGGCCAATGTGGCCGACGAGCAGCGTTTGTCCACCCTGACAGGCGCACCCACACCGGATGACATGGACGACCTGATCACCAAGGTGTGGAAAGAGCCGGGCTTCTTCCTGACCCACCCGCTGGCCATTGCCGCCTTCGGCCGTGAATGCACCCGCCGTGGCGTGCCGCCGCCGACAGTCAGCCTGTTCGGTTCGCAGTTCCTCACCTGGCGCGGTATTCCGCTGGTGCCGTCGGACAAGGTACCGGTTGAAGATGGCAAGACCAAGATCCTGCTGATCCGCAGTGGCGAAAAGCGCCAGGGCGTGATCGGCCTGTTCCAGCCCGGCCTTGCCGGCGAACAGAGCCCGGGCCTGTCGGTGCGTTTCATGGGGATCAACCGCAACGCCATCGCGTCGTACCTGATCTCGCTGTATTGCTCGCTGGCCGTGCTGTCGGATGACGCACTGGCTGTTCTGGAAGACGTGGAGATCGGCAAGTATCATGACTATCCAGACACTTACAAGTGAGGCGGTTCCGGCAGGCTTGCCGGATGAGCTGAGCTTGGCGCAAATGGCTGGCGAATTTTTCGCGGCCTTGCCGGGTGATCCGCTGGATAGCCTGCGCAACCGCTTGACGCCGCCCCGTGCGGCCGAACCGGCCATTGTGCTGGGCAGCGGTTCGCCCACGCTGGCGCCGGTGGCGCCACCTGCCGAGGCACCGGCAGGCGCTGGCGTGCCACGCAGCAGCGCAGCCAACCCCGGCGTGCCGGAGGGTTATGCAGCCGCATTGCCGGGTGTGGGTGCGCCGTCGGCCCCTGCGGCATCGTCGCCGTTTTACTTCCTTGATCAAGGCAACGGTTATCCGGCCCATGCCGATGTAGCAGTGCCTAATCAGGTGGTTGCGCAGCCATTCGGTTTCCCCGGAGATGCAGCGTTGCGTGCGTTGCTGGCGGAAATCGATCATCGCTCGCCAGCATCGGCGCCGGCAGGCAACAGCGGGCATTTCTATTTTCTGGATACCGCCGCCACACGCCAGCAACCTGCAGCAGCACCGCATGCCGCCAGCAGCCCCAGCATCGATGTGAACCTGGTGCGCCGTGATTTCCCCATTCTGCAAGAGCGGGTAAACGGTAAGCAACTGGTGTGGTTCGACAACGCTGCCACCACGCACAAGCCGCAATCGGTGATCGACCGGCTGGCGTACTTCTACGCGCATGAGAACTCCAACATCCACCGTGCCGCGCACGAGCTGGCAGCGCGGGCTACGGATGCCTACGAGGCGGCACGGCAGAAGGTCACGCGTTTTCTGGGTGCGGCATCGCCGGACGAGATCATTTTCGTTCGCGGCGCTACCGAGGCCATCAACCTGGTGGCCAAGAGCTGGGGGGCGGCCAATATCGGCGCTGGCGACGAGATCATCGTTTCCAACCTGGAGCACCACGCCAACATCGTGCCATGGCAGCAACTGGCGGCAGAAAAGGGCGCAAAGATCCGCGTGATTCCGGTGGACGACACCGGGCAGATCCAGCTTGATGAATACCGCAAGCTGCTGGGCAGCCGTACCAGGCTGGTGGCCATCACGCAGGTATCGAATGCACTGGGCACCATCACGCCAGTGAACGAGATCGTGGCGCTGGCGCATAGCGTGGGTGCCAAGGTACTGGTGGATGGCGCGCAGGCGGTATCGCACCTGCGGGTGAACGTGCAGGCGATGGATGCGGATTTCTATGTATTCTCCGGCCATAAGGTATTCGGGCCGACCGGCATCGGCGTGGTGTACGGCAAGAAAGCGATACTGGATCAGATGCCGCCATGGCAGGGCGGCGGCAACATGATCGCGGATGTCACTTTCGAGCGGACCGTGTACCACGGTGCACCGGCGCGTTTCGAGGCCGGCACGGGCAATATCGCAGATGCGGTAGGCCTGGGTGCTGCCATCGATTACGTCGAGCAACTGGGCATGGAAAACATCGCCGCATACGAGCATGCACTGCTGGAATACGCCACTCATGGCTTGCGTGCCATTCCGGGCTTGCGCCTGATCGGTACTGCACACCACAAGGCCAGCGTGGCGTCGTTCGTGCTGCAGGGCTACAAGACGGAAGAAGTCGGCCACGCACTCAACAACGAGGGCATCGCGGTGCGCTCCGGCCACCATTGCGCGCAGCCTATCCTGCGCCGCTTCGGGGTTGAAGCCACCGTGCGGCCATCGCTGGCGTTCTACAACACCTGCGAGGAAATCGATCGCATGGTGGCAGTGGTGCGCCGCTTGGCACGGCGCTGATGGCATGAAGCTGCCGGCCGCCAGACTGGGCCAGCAGTGATGGAACGGGCGGGGCGCAAGCCTCGCCTTTTTCATGCCTGGCGTTTGGCGCTACAAACAAACGAGACGAGATGAAACGCGGCTGGCGAGTTGAGGTCGGCAACGCGTAACGCGTGGCCGACCCGGAAGACGCAGGCAGCACAAGGAGCGGGGCACGCAAGGCTCCGTGTCTCTCTCCGGCCAGGTGTTCCCGGTTCGCCGCCCCTACAACGCAGCCGGCAAGGTTTTGTCAGCAATTTCCCGCTACGGGTGTGCCGCAGCATGGTCTTGCCCAATTGCTGCGGGCTGGCGTACGCCAGCCGATTACTTCAACTCAGTGCAGCGCGCCAGCGCGGGCCAAGCCGATTTCGGTCACAGTGCCGGCTTCATCCATATACACATACATGCCCATCAGCCGTTGGCCTTCTACTTTCAGCGTATCGCTCATGGTGACCAGATCTGCGGCCTGCAGCCAGCGAACACCGGCGGCGGCAGAATCCGCTGCGCGGTTCACCAGATGTTCCACCAGCTCGGTCGGCACGCGCAGCACGTGTTTGCGGATTGCAGCAGATTCGGAAAAGCGAAAACGGGGTGCGGTGGTCATGGCGTACTCCATGTAGAACAATCGTTCTGGCAATCCTAGAACGATCGTTCTTTTCTTGCAAGTATATTTTTCATGCCTGCGCTTGCTGTCCGGCACCGGGCAGCACAGAGTGCCATATAGGCAGCGTTCCCTGCATCTGCAAGCGTCTGCAACACGGTGGCGATGCACACAGGCAAGGCACTGGCATCGTTGCGACATGAAAATGCGTCGCGTGGCTATTGCTCACCCATGCATGCGGTATCCCGGTTGATGACTGAACCCGATGTAAGCATGAATATTGCGGCAATGCAGCAGCTTGGAGGGCCAACCGGTGGCGCTGTTCTGGGCACTGAAACAAGCCGGCAGGAAAAAATACCGGTTCAACTGCCATTTGAAACACTGCAATATCGATGCATGACCCACTATCATTGGTTAGGGGCAATCATGATCATGCACGGTAGTTGTATTGAGTATTCAAGATTGCTGTTAGGCAAATATGCGCTTCATCTTGTATAGTTTCCAATCATGCCCGGTGGTTTCACAGCGCGCGCGATATCACATCTGACGCCATTGTGTAGCCCGGCCCCTTATCCTATCCACCCATTCAAGGACTAAACCATGGCCGATCTTTCCGCCTATTCGCTTCCAGAGCTGTTTCAACTGCAAAAAGATATTGTCCGGGTCATCGCGGAACGCCAGGTTTCTGATCGTCGCGATACGCTGCAGGCGCTGAAGGCATTGGCTGCTGAGCGTGGCTTCGACATCAACGAACTGCTGGGCGCCGCAGGCAGCAAGCCTGTCAAGACAGCAGGCGTTGCGCTGTACCGCAACCCGGCTGACGCGTCGGCAACCTGGACCGGCCGCGGCCGCAAACCATTGTGGGTTGTTGATCACTTGGCAAAGGGTGGCACGCTGGATCAGATCAAGATCTGATTGGCTGGTATCAGCGAATAATGGAACCCTCTTCGGAGGGTTTTGTCATTTGGGCAGCTTCCGCGACTGATGGCTATGCTTGCGGGTATTTGATGCATCGTGATGGTGATGGCTTCTCGCGATGCCGCCTCTGACCATACGCACCGGCATGGATAAACGCCATTTGATTTGCCGTTTGCCGCTCGTGGCAAAGCCGGCGATTCGGCTCGCATGCAAACACGTATCGCCAGATAGCGTGCATAGCGTACATGACAGGCATGTCGTCAGCACGCCAAGGTGAAACGACTACAGTCTTCCCCTTATGCAGATAGCGGGGAATTGATAGCTGGTGCATGAAAGAAGGTGGCAGGCCCGATGCAGAGCTTGGCATCGCGATTTTCGAATCGGATATCGCGCCGGGAATAAGCCGGCTCCATCATGGGTAATCATCAAGCGCGCTGGTATTACAGGCAAGGCCGGGGCAAGCCCTGTTTGAACCGGCTGCATCGACAGGATATCCGGGCCCCCCGGGGCATCATTTGAAGTTGGGGAAAGCTTTGAACAGGGCGCCTACCTCACTCGTGTTCGTCGGCGACTTTACCAGCTCGCTCAAAGGCGTGGCACGCACCACGGTGCTGTTGCGTTTATCGCTGATTGGCATCGCACCGGGTTTCTGCCCGCCGAAGGGCACGCCTGGCATGCCCGAAGTCACGCTGTCCTGCGGTGTTTCGTGATGCAACATGCGGCCGCAGTTGAAGCACACCTGGTTAGGCGCACTGGTTACCATCGAGAACATGCTGCGGTCATCGTGCAATTCGGGCCAGCCTTGCTGGCTGCGATACTGATTGTCCAGCGATGTCATCATCGGTTCGGAATGGAACGCCTGCGAAGGCGTAACCGATTTGCCATCGCGTTTGAGCTGATCGACGCTGGGTTGATACAGCGGCAACGCGTCGTCGTTGTGCGAGCTGTGGATTGCCTTGCCCGAAAAGCCGCTGCCGTGCGTGACCCTTGAAGGCACGAAGCCCTTGTCCGGTTCGTAATCCATCCTGACATGATCGGCCAGTACCGCGTTCACGGTTTCCTTGTTGCCGGCGGAGTTGGTGGCCTTGCTGATGATGGTATTGGCTGATTGCTCGTAGCTGCCCATGAAATGGCTCAGATCGCCGTCGTGCGTGGCCATGGCTTCGCTGGTAGGCAGCGAGTGGAAGCGGAAGGCATCGATGCCGCCATCGTTGCGCATGGTATGGCCGCTGATCGAGCCCCGGCGCGACAGGGTGACGGCGGTGGGGGCATTGTTGCCGCTCCAGTCACGTGTTACGCCGGACGGCACCGTCAGCCCGGTGCTTTTCTCGTACTCCTGAAATGCATGCACATCGCTGAATTGCTGGGTGCTCAGGTGATGGTATTGCAAACCCGGACCGGTATCCGGGCGCAGCTGGAGCATCGGGTGCTGGAAGGTCAACGTGGGCCGCACCAGCTCGTTGACGCTGTGCTGTGACGAGGTGGATGCCTGTGGCGTCTTCACCTTCTTCCGGGCATTTTCATCGCTATCATTTTTCCCGTCGAGCGGAGCACTCCTTTTTTTCAGGTTGGTGGACGCTGGCTTGCCAAGAGGCGCATCCTTTTTCCGGGGGCTCGCGCTCATGTACCTACCCCTTGCGGTGCAAACCGGAAGGCGCTGTCCGTCTGCGCACACAAGGCCAGCAAGCGCACATGCAACTGCGTTGTATCGATGACGGTAGCCAGCGGGTAGTGGAAGAACAGCATGTCGTCATCCGGTGGCAATGCCTTGCTCGGCAGGGGCAACCACCCCAGTTGCTCCAGCACCCGCCGCGAGCGCAAATTGCCTGCCAGCACCGAGGTATACAGCACATCCAGGCACTGCACCTGAGGGCTGTCCAGCAGCAGCCGGGCTGCGCGCGGGCCCAGCCCCCGCCCTTGGAAATCCGTCCCGATCCAGAAATGAAAATAGCCGGCGCCATTCTGGCAGGTCAGCCCCAATACGCCGACAAAGGCCGCATCCCGGTGCATGATGGCGAAGTGCTGCTGGCCGGATTGTGTTGCTGGCCCGCTTATCCATGCCACCACCTCGTCGATGTGTGCAAACTCATCCAGCAATGTCAGTGCAGCGATTTGCGGATCACGGTATTGGTGAAAAAAAGCACTGGCATGTGCGTCATCGAGTGGCTCCAGCACCAGCATGTCGTCACCTTCATCTGCGGGCGGTGCCCAGCCCCGCTGCTGCCGGATCCCGAGCCGGGCGGCCAGCGCGGCATGACGCGCATGCGTTGTGGTGCAATCGGGTGTCAGCACCATCGCCCGTTGCAATAGCGGCAGGGCGAGGTGGCTGCGCCCTGTATGGCATTCCACCTCTGCCAGCCCGCATAACGCAGCTGCTTGCAGTGGCTTGGTCACCCCGGCCAGCCCGTCGATATGGCGCAAAACCGCACGTGCCAATCCGTACTGCCCCAACCTGGCGGCAAGATTGGCCAGATCGAGGCTGAAACTGGCCTCCAGCGGCAGTGCCAGATTGTTTTGCCACGTTGCCGCCAGCGCCTGTTGCCACGCCAGTTGGTCTGCCGGTGTGTTTTCCAGCAAGGCGGGCAGCATGGGCGCCAGCACGAAGGGATCGTGCACGCTGGCGCGTAGCAAGGCCAGGCTGGGAGGCATGGACTGCGCGGCTTCGATCAGCGCGATCTGCTCGGCCGGTTGCGCCGCAGCGGCATACTCAAGCACTGCGGCAACGCTGATCTGCTCAGGGCTGGCGTTATCACGCCAGGCCAATTGCAGCAGCGGGCTGCTGCCTTGGCGCGGCAGTGTATGCACCGCTGCGCCAAGCTGGCTTTGCCAATACGACAGCGCATGGAAATTGACGCCCAAGCCACTCACGCCCACCTGCCAGTGTGATGGCGGATTGAGCGCGCCAACGCGGATTTCGTTGAGGTCTGCTACGCCATGATCCAGTGCCACCAGCAGGTAACGCCCCTCTGTGGCTGCGATCAGGTCGGCCAGTTGCCCGAGCGCATGCTCGGGGAGCGGAAAGGCAGCGCTGTAGAGCGCATGCCGGTAGAAATCGAGTAGTTCAGCCACACCGGCTAGCCTCGGCAAGGCCGTATTGCAGCTAGTCCAGTCACAACGCAGCAGATACTGGCCATCCTGATCACCCGGCATCACTTGCAACTGACCGCGCAGGCGATTGGCGTGATGGATGCCCCACCAGGCCGGTTCGCGGCGGCCAAATGCACCGGCGGCCAATACCGCCAGCGGGTTTCCGGCTTGTACCAGCCCGATTGCATCGGCTTGGGCGCTGAAGCCGCCGTGCTGCTGCCAGGGCGCGAGCTGCGGGTGCGCAAGCAATTGCGCGGCATGCATGGTTGCTTCGGCCTGCGCAATGTACTGGAATTGCCAGTGGGCTCGGCCGATGTCATTGAGCCGTCGGTGCAGGCGCGGCAACACCTGGGCGGCCAGCCGCCCGTGTCCGGGCGCCAGATCCAGAATCTGCAGCGGTTGCCGCAGGTCGAGCGTGCCGGTGGCTTCCGCTGCAAGCCAGACCGTGAGCATGGCCTCCACACATGCGTTTGCCATGCGTGGGCTGGCCAGCATATCGCTGCGATCCGGGCTTTGCGCCAGCAGGTCGGCCAGCGTGTGGGTGCGCTGCGCGCGGCTTGTGATGGATGCCATGGTCAACCTTGCTTGCGTGCCGGAGGCCGCGTATTCACTGCATGTCCCGGTAGATATCCGGCTGAACCTGATCCGGCCGCGTGTTGATCTGTGGCCGCAGGCCACCGGTGAGCATGCCGATGCGCTCTCGGTCCATTCATGACGACGCCTCCTTGGTACGCTATCGATTTGCCTGGCAAAACTGCGGGGCCCGGGTGATGCCTGGTCTGCTAGCTTTTCTTGGGCAGGTACCGGTCGAGCACGCTTTTGGCCGCGATCGTCGAGCTGGCAAGCTTGCGCGCAGTATGGGCTTCGTCGGCCGGGTTGACCTTGGCCAGGGTCAATGCCACGCCAGCGCGAACTTCCGGATAGCTGTGGGTTTGCACGTGCGCATCGGGCACATCCTTGACAGGCAGCCCCAATCTGGCCCGCTGGGCATTGATTTGCCGGCCGACTTCCTGAGGCACCGCGCCGCTGCGCATCTGGTGGAACATCAGGTTGGTGGTCGCTTCGAACGTCTGGCCCGGGTTGTGCTCGGGTGTATGTCCGCTGTCGTCGCCAAAACCTGGCGCATGCATGGATACCCCTTGCCGTTGTGCCGCAAAGCGATGCGAAGATACGACCTCGGACGAGGTACCGGAAGTGCCGGACATGACAGGTAGCCCGACGCGGTCGCGCATCCGCGTACCCACGTCGTTTGCCAGGTTCATGCCATGTTCGGAGCGGGTCTGATGGCTGGGCTTGCCATGTTCATCCAGCTCGCGCGTCGCTTCCACCCGCTCGCTCCTGAGCGCCTTGCGTGCCTGCAACTGGCTGGCCAGATCTGCCGGGCCCATTTCCGCCTTGATGAACTTGCTTTGCAGGATTTGCGATACGCTGGCCATTTCCGCACCTTGCCGGGATTGCTCCAAGGTCAGCGGGCCATGCTGGCCCTGCACGGCCATGGCCATGGCCTCGCGTGCGGCTTCGGATGTCTTGGGGACTGCTTTCGAGGCACCACTGCGGAATTCCGCTGCCAGGTGGGCGCGGGCGTCGTCAGACAGCGCAAGGCTACCCAGATCGCCGCGCTGCACATGCGCCATCCAGCTGCTCTGGCGCATTTCCGCAGAATGACCGTCGTCCAGTTTCTGGCCGATGTCGTCCAGCATCGCTTTCTCGGCCGGCATGTATTTCTGGGTGGCTGCTGCGCGGCGGTGCAACTGCGTTTCCGAATCATGGTGCAGGCCCATGTGGTTTTGCGACACGTAGTCACGCACCACGGCGGGTGTATCGTGGACCGGCGTGAAGGCCTTGCCATTGACCGAATGCCCGCTGGCAGCGCCCCGCCTGGTTTCCGGATCATCGTCACCACCACCACGCCGGCCGCCGCCATCGCCGCCGCCGGGGTGCCCCGTTCCGCCAAACCCACCGAACCCGCCATGCCCTCCCATGCCGGATGGGCC
The DNA here is from genome assembly GCF_009848685.1 of Andreprevotia sp. IGB-42. GTDB lineage: Bacteria > Pseudomonadota > Gammaproteobacteria > Burkholderiales > Chitinibacteraceae > Andreprevotia. The sequence goes on along the minus strand of NZ_WXTX01000001.1, from coordinate 420,202 downwards.
GCTGCTGCTCAGCTGTCGCCAGTCATCGGCTCCGCCATGATAGCCACTCGTTGTGCTGAAAGTACGGCTGGGTAGATGCGCGAACGGGGGGGACAGCCAAGAATGCAGCGCTGTGGCAGAGGTGCCGGCAAATGACGGTGCATGCTGCATGGATGACAATGCAAACTGGGAAAAGGCCCGTGTCTGTTGCAGGGCAGAGCCAACACCCTCCGCGGTTGCCCGTGAGGTTGCCGGTGCCCCCAGTCTCGTTAATGCACGCCATGCCATGCCATTGCTCCTGTTGCTTGTTGCCGGGAAGCCGGCAAACTGTTGTTCGTGCGCTTCTGCGCCTACTTGCTTTGCTGGGCTTCAAGCCCCAGCAACTCGAAAATGTTGATCTGGCCGTTGAACTTGAGAAACAGCTCCTGGTAAAGCTCGACGGTATTGAGCTGCCCCCATTCGATGGCACGGCGTATCAGGTAGGGCACGGGGCTGTGTGGTTCCAGCCGCAGCAGGAAATCAGCGGCGGCAGCCAACTGGGCATACGCATCGTCGCGCCCGGCAATCGCGCCGGTCAGTGTGGCGCTGGGTACGGCAGCAACGGCTTCAGGCACGTCCGCCTCGGCGGTTGCACCGGGTCGCCAGCCGCGGCGTTGCAGTTCGCTCTCGGCCAGGCTGCGCAATTGCTCCAGCAACGCGGTCAGCTTGGGCAGGCCGGGTGCCTCGTCGCCAAAGCAGGTGCGCAAGGTATCGCCCAGCAGCGTGATGGCGGACAGTGCGCAGGTCATGGTTTCGTGCAGCCACAGGTAGGCTTCGCGCGTGGTGGCGCTGGCTGCGGCATTGAATTGCGCCAGCGTGGCGCCTTCCAGCTGTGGCGGGTTGTTGCGGTTGCCCTCGCTGCGTATCGTTTCATTGCGGCACGCCTGTTCCCAGTCCGCCCAGCTGTATTCCTGCTGGCCGCTTGCGGTGAGCGGCAGCTGGCGCACCGTGGGCAGCAGCTTTTCGTTGATCCAGGCAAACAGATTGGCCCGATGGGTGGCGCTGCCGTCTTTCAGGTTGGGGAAAAGATCATCCCAGTAGCGCACGCAGATCCGGTCCAGCAGCACCAGGCTGGGCACCAGGCTATCGAGGCCGGTGATGTTGAGGCGCGCTTCCATCAACCAGGCCACCAGTTGCAGATCCTTGCTTTGCTGGGTCAGCCCCTGTAGCGCCAGTGCACTCACCTTGTCCCAGTCGGCACGCTTCAGATCACGCTCCCACTGTCCTTGTGGCAGGCTGGGGTCATCGTGTTCACGCGCCTGCTGGATGGCCCGGTAGAGCGGGCTGCCCCGCAATGACGCACCTGCCGGGCTCTGGGCGCTGATCGGCGCCAGCAATGCCTCGAAGGACACGCCCAGATGATCGAGGCAGTAGGTTTCGGTCAGCGCAAAAAGGTGTGGGTGCATCGGGTCAGGCTCCATTGGTCTTGGCGGCCGCGCCGGAGGCCGGTTTGGCTGCCGGCTTGTTGGTGGGCGTGCTGGCGGGTACGGTGCTCACCACCGGCTTGTATGGTGGGGCAGCGTAGGGGGCGGTGGCCGGCTTGCTCAGCGTCTGCAGCGCCTTGCTGGCGGGGTCGGTGCCTTGCAGCAGCATGCCCAGGTAGCCGCGGGCAACATCCTGTTGCTGGCTGCCCTTGCCGACGGGGGCGGTCGATACCGGCACATTGAATTCAAGCAATACCCCCTTGCCGGCGGCACCGGCTGGCAGCGCGCTGGTAGGCGCATGGCGGTCGATCAGGCGCAACAGCGCCCAGTTGCCCAGCGCCACGAACGACGCCGAGCGTTGCTGCACCTGCAGATCGCGCTGTTGCACATCGCTGCCGGGTTGCCACAGCGAGTGATCGGCCCAGTTCAGGTCCAGCACTGTCATCTGTCCGTATGGCCAATCCAGCGTGGTGGGCTGGTTGGGAAAGCCGGCCATGCGCGTGCCGCTGGTCAGTGCCCAGGATACGATCTGCTCGGTGCCATGCGAATAGTCGGGCTGGGCGCGGAAAGTCAGCACCACGTGTACCGGCTGCATGTCGCCCGGCGCGGCCAGCGTGGTCCTGAAGAATGCGTTCCAGTCATCCAGCTGGTCCAGGAAGGCATTGGCACTGCCGGCATTGCTGCCGGGTAGCGCCGCCGCCGCGCTGCGCAGCATGGCACTGCTGGTGTTGTAGTCGGCAAAGAATTGCCTGACCTTCAGCGGATCGGCATCCGAGCTGGATAGCGGCCCGAACGGGTAGCGTCCGGCCAGATCCTTGCGGAAACGGCGCGTGAAGTCTTGCCAGCTATCCTGGGCGCTGGCCTGCGCATAACCGCTGCAACGGCTGCTGACCTGGCCCAGCAGGTAATCGCGCCGGGTATAGAACAGGTCGTTGCTGCTGGCACCCAGCGGATTGGCTTGCAGCAGGCTGCGGCAATTCTGTTCGGTCATGCCATTGATATTGACCAGCAGGCTGTCGAGTTGCCCCATGCTGCCGCTGCGATCCTTGGCCTGGACGAAGCGGTTCAGCGTGCCTATGGTATTGGCCCAGTAATCAACCATCTGGTTGTTGGCGGCGTTGCCATCGTTGACGCCGCCGGTATTGCGCAGCAAGGTCACGAACGGGCTGGCGTACCCCACCAGCACTTGGCTGCGCTCCGCTTGCCGGTTCAGGTAATCGTTGATGGCGGGCGTGCCGGCCGGCGAGAAGAACGCGGTCTGCCCCAGCGGCGTGGAGGGATCATAAAGCTGGCTGTCGTCTGCCAGCGCATCCACGGCGGCCAGCCGGCCGCTGGCCATCTGGCGCATGCAGGTGGTCAGGCTGGTGTTGCTGGCGGCAAACCCCAACTGCGTGTACGTATCGCGTATCGACAGCAAGGGCGTGACAGTGCGGGCGAAGCTGCTGCTTTCCTGAGCCAGCTCTGCATCGTCGTCGCTGACCGGGATATTGCTGACCGCGGGTAGCGTGGACAGCCCGGCTTGCGAGACCTGTGCATCGTTCATGGTGCTGTTGAGCGCCCGCTCCAGTTGCGACAGCGCAATGCGCTGGTACAGCGGCCGTGACATTGCATTGCCGCCCAGCGCGGGCAGGTTCTGCTGCTTGATGAAGCGCTGGTACTGCCCAATGAAGCCGGATGCCTGCCCCAGTGCATCCTCCCGCCAGCCTGCCATCGGCGAAATGCAGGCAAACGGGCGGACCGGGTCAAGCTGCATGAACCCGAGGTTGAGCATGCTGTTGAGCCCGGAAAGCTCCGGTGCCAATGCAGGGTTGAGCGTGCGCACGCCGTTGGCTTGCACGAATACTTGGCCATACGGCGCCAGCTTGAGCGTATCGAGCGACTGGAATGCACGCGTTGCGCAGTGGCTGGCGTCGAATTGCTGCGGCAACTTGCCGAGGCTGGTATAGGCGGTACTGAACTGCTGCAATTGCGCAATGCCTTCTTGCAGCCCGGTTGCATTGGTCAGGCAAGGATTGGCATCCATCGACAGCCAAGAATCACGCGTCCAGTTGAGCCACCACGCCAGATGGCGCGCCTGCTGCAATATCGGCTCGCGGTTATGGTTCAGGTTGTCGATCAGGCTGCTGCCCACCACCACTTCGTCATACAGCTGTTTCGACAAACCATTACCCAGTTGCGTGATCTGTTGCGCATAGCCGGGGCGGGCCAGTGCGATTTGCTTGAGCGCCGGCACATGGTCCAGGCTGGCCAGCACGTCGTCGAACAACCCTTTGCGATAGGCGGCGACCTCTTTTTCCGGCACGCCGTAGGCATAGCTGAGCAGTAGCGCAAAGTCGTGCGCCCGTGCGCTGGCCGAGCGGGCGCTGCCAGGTTGTGCCAGGGCCTGATAGCGCGCCACGTTTTCTTCCAGCTGCCGCACCGCGGCGATCTGCGAGAACAACGCGCGCTGGTATTGCTGGTACGGATACACACCGGGCAGCGGCGAGCCGGGCAGGGTATCACCGGCTTGCCGCAAGTTTTGCGCACGCTGGTCCAGATGGCAGGCAAGGCTGGGCAGCACGGCGCGCTGGAAGACATCCGCTCCCACCAGCTCGGCCGCCCGGTCCGGTATACGGTGATCCAGCAAGGCCTGCGGCATCGGCAATGTGCCGTCCAGTTGCGCGGTACCGGCCAGCAAGCGGAACACCGCTTCCTTGCCGGCACAACGATCGGCGGCAACCTGGCTGGCAACATGTTGCAGCTCGCTCACTCCGTGCGTGAGCGCATGCGTTTGCCGATACAGCCCCAGGCTGGCCGCAGCAAGGCCCAGGCTCAACGCGGCGATCAGCGCGATGCCGCTGATCTGCAGGCTGCGGATCAGCCGGTCACGCGACCAGATGCTTTGCCGGCTTGGCGTGGCCAGCCAGCGCTCTGCCAGGATCTTGTCGTTGACGAGGTCGGCTACAAAAGCCAGGTCTTTGCGTGGCTTGGGGGTGATGACCCCGGCAGCCTCGATGCTGCCGGTGAAATAGATCCCCCGGCAGGTAAACCCGGCCTGCCAGGCGCTGCTGCGGAAGGCCGTTTCCAGCCATTGCGTCAGCGCATCCTGCAGCTTGAGCAACTGGCGCGGAAACAGGAAGAATCCGTCGTTATCCGCCGCATTCTGGCCGGTGGTGGCCTGATCTGCAGCTTGCCCGGCAGGGTCGCCTTCGGTACGCAGTTGCAGTGTTTCCAGGCTGCGCGTTACCGAGAGCAAGGTTGCGGCACTCCATTGTGCCGGGCTACCGCTCTCGCTGGCGGCCGGGGCAGACCAGCCAAACATTTCTTCGCGGTATACCGCATCCTGCGTATGCCAGAACGGCGCAAAGCCGCTCAGTGCATCGCATTGCGACACCACCACGTAAACAGGCAGTGAAAACTCGAAGGTAGCTTGCAACTGGCACAGCTGCTGCCAGGCGGCATCTGCTTGCGCCTGGATTGCGCCGCTGTCGCCCTGCAAGGTGCGGGCGGACACAAACAGCACCACGCCATCGAGCGGGCGTTCCGGGCGCAGCCGGCGGATGGCGTTCAGTGCGGTTTGCCATTTGCCTGCTGCCGTGCTGCCGGGCACTGCATCCGGCAGGCCGCTATCCGGATCGATCAGTACGCCACGATTGCAATAGCACCATTGCGTGCCGCTCGCCGTCAGCCGGTGCGCAGGCGCCGCCTGCCCGAGCCAGGACGGAATCGATGCGGTGAAGCTGCTCTTGCCCGCGCCATGTTCGCCCAGCAGCAATACCCAGGGCGTGCGGTAACGTGCTTCGGCAGCGCCGGATAGCTGGCTCAGTGGCGCAAACAGCTTGTCCAGCCGGCCGGCGATGCCGGCAGGCAGTCGCGCGCGCCAGATCAGCCATACGGCAGCAACACCGAGCAACAAGGCCACAAGCAGCACAAGTATGAATCCGAATGACAACGTCACGGCTCCTTATTGGCTAACTGGCGGCATTCAAGGCGGCCAGGCCGGTTTGCACCATCACCAGCCAGATCAGCATCGACAGCAGGCCCACGCCAAGCAGTGCCAGCGTGAGCGAGCGCCACCATGGCTTCAGCGGCGCCAGCCGCTGGTCTTTGCTGCCGGTGCTGCGTTGTGTGTACGCTTGTGCAAACGCATGTTCGCCATCGGGCGCCGGGCGTTGCCGTGCAACGAAATGCAGCAGGCGCCGCTGCACCTGCGCCAGTTGCCGCTGCAGATGATCGCCACGCAACATGCCGCGAAATCCCAGTTGCAACGCTGCGAGCATGATCATGCCCAGCTCGACATGCAGTTCGGCCGGGCGTTGTACTTCCAGCAAGCGGCGCTGCAGTTCGAAAAAACGCTCGCCGGCCATGCGGGTGCGGTACAGGCGCGCTTCCAGCAGCACGGCCGGCCATGCGCGCTGCCCTGCCCAGTCAAGCTCCAGCAGCAGGATTTCATCGGCCAGTGCGGTCATCACGTACTGCGCCATCTTGTGTACGCGGATGTAAGCATCGGTACCGGTCTTGCGCGTCAGCGCGGCATCGGCACGCAGCCAACCGGCAAGCTGTGCCGATGCACGTGTGGCCATATCCTCCGCGGTGGTCGGCGGGGCCTCGTCGCCCTGTACCAGCAGCGCAGGCAGGTGGCCCTGGCTTTGCGCCAGCCGCATGGCAGCGATCTGCTCGTAAAATGCGCAGAACGTGCCGAACAGCGAGCGTGCATCGGCGTCCACTGCTGCATCCTGCGGCGCTTGCGCCGTGGCAGGATGGCTTGGGGCAAGGCACTCAGCGTGCATCGCTCACCTCGAACAGCACCGGGGCATCTTCGTCGTCATCTTCTTGCATCGTGCTCGTGTGGGCCGTGGCCTGCTGCTGGCGCAGGCAATGCAGGATGATGTCTGCCGGTGCGTGGCGCTGGTGATCGTGGTTGCGGATCAGCAGGGTATCGCCGGCGCTGAACACCGGGCGCATCTGCTGTCCCAGTTGCACGCGTTCATTCCGCAGTACGAAAAACAGCCCGCCGCGCCGCAGCCCGCGGCGGGTTATTTCCTTCGGGTCCAGCATGCGGCGATGCGCGCCGGATACGCGCCGGTCCAGCAATTCCTTGCTCAGCTCCACCGCGCAGATCACGCAGCCATCCAGCCAGTGCGACAGCGATTGCAGCGATTGCCCGTCGCGCGGCTTGAGTTCGATCACCAGTTCGTCGCCAGCAAAGCCGGGCAGGCGCAGCCCAAACCCGGCGTGCTGGCGCAATCTGGCAAAAGTCAGCGTGATGTACTGCGTATTGATCGATTCGATCTTGCGGCTGATGTAGCGGATCACCGTATCGAACTGCGCGTAGCATTCCTGATGATCGTAAGCATCGAGCATCGGCGGCAGCGGGTTGTCGCCGATCGGGGCAACTTGGCCGGCCACCTGCGCCAGCAGCGCATACATGTCCAGCGGGCGCGACCAGGCGGAGTCGGCCATGATGCTCAGCAAGGGCAAGCTCATTGCCAGATGGCGCACGACGATCAACTGGTCTGTGGCCAGTTCGGTGGCGGGCTCGCTTGCGGATACCTGGTCGGCACCGCTTTCCCGTGCCAGCTCGCGCAGCTTTTCCCACATGGTTTTCTTCAGCGCCACCACACGCTTTTGCAGGCTCGCCTCGCCCAGGAATGCAGCCGCGCCCATGCACAGCAGCGGCGGGTGGTATGGCGTGAGGCTATAGCGGTTATCGGCATCGCGCATCACCTCCAGCAGTGGACACCAGTCATGCAGCGCCGGCGGGGTGACGCCTGCATACAGTGTCAACCTGGGCACCAGGCGATCGACCGCGACCGCTTCCTGCGCCGCTTCGGCACTCTCGTCGGTGACATTGTCATCGCGGTAAGACAGGAAGCGCCGCTGCGGATTGCTGCGGGCCGCCGCCATGCTGCCGCGCTGGGGCAGGGTCAGCCAGATGCGCAGCGGCGTGCCGGTGGTGATCACGCTGGCGATATCCAGTGCCAGCGGCTGCGCGGGCTGGATCTGGCTGAAGTTGCCCGGGTACTGGATGACCGAGCCATCGGACAGGATGGCTTCCAGCGTGCCGATATATACCAGCCCGTGCTGCAGGCGCTCGGTATCGAGGCTCAGGCTGCGGATGCCCCAGCCGGAAGGGTCGAGGCTTTGCGCGGTGTAGTGCAGCCGTTGATGCCAGTAGATGTCGTTCTGCTGCAGATGCTGCGGCGATAGCAACAGCCCGTCCGACCATTGCAGGCTGTTTGGCAGGTATTCGTTCGGCATCGCGTTCTCCCTGACAGCCGCTACTGCGGCGGCCCATGTCTGGATGTTATTGGTTCGAATAGGCCACGCTGGCCGGTTGCAACTCGATCTGCACCTTGCGGAACAGCGTCAGGTCGGCAGCGGCCTGATTGCCCGATACGTACGCCACATAGCTGCGTACCTTCAGGGCCTTGCCATGCCGCGCCGGCATCACCACGTTCACCTGGCTGGCGGGAGGCACTTCCTGCGATGCCACATCGATGTTGCCGCCCAGCGTGTTCTGCAGCGCCAGGCGGTTGGCAAACCAGTCTGTTGCGGTATTGGGCAGCAAGGCCAGCGCGCTGTTGTCGTAGATGAACACTACGTCCACCGTGGCGGGCGTGTTCTGGTTGGCGTCGGGCAGGCTGTTGATCTGTACCGACTTGAGCGAAGTGGTTGGCGGGCCGAACAGCGCGGCGGTCAGGCCACAGCCGGGCAGGCTCAGTGCCAGGATGATGATCGGTGTGCACAGCAGGCGGGGCAGCAGGTGTTTCATGGCTTCAACCCAGCAGGATCACGCGGAACTGCGCCGGCGTGATCGACAGGCCCGGGGCATTCGGCACCTCGCCGTTCTGCAGCGTCAGCGTGGTGAGGCGCGTACCGAATATGCCGCCCATCAGCACCTTGAAGCTGCCCAGCACCTGACGATCCGGCCCCATGAACACGTTGGAAATGATGCCGCCCAGCACGCCGGGGAAATCGCCCCGGCTGATGGTGCCTTCGGTCAGCAGGTTCTCTGCCAGGCCGCCATCGATGATCACCTGGAATTGCGATGGAATATGGAAGAACGACAGCGCGATGTTCGGAAATGGCAGCGGAATCGGCCCGACCGGTGTCGGCACCTTGCAGACATCGGGAAAGGCAAAATTCATCACGCCGAGGTTGGTATTGGCGAACATCGTCAGCTACTCCTTTGCCGGCCCGCGGCTCGCAGCGGGTGGGTGTCTCGGGTGTGGTGCATCTGCAGGGCAAGCACGCAATGCATCTCGTTCATGGCAACGGTTCATCCCATCGAGATCCGTTCTGCATCCACCTTCACATCACTTTCCGCGGTAACGATCACCTGCTGGCCGTGCTGGCGCAGCAGCTGCTTCACTTCCAGCAGGTAATGCTCGGCCTGGCCGATAAAGTGGTGGGCGTTTTCCACCACCGAACCGTTGACGTTCTGGAACAGGTCTTGCGCGGTCAGGCGTATGGCACCGGCACCGGCGCTGATCTTCACGTCCTTGAGCGTCTGCAGCGAAATATCGCCGGTGCTGGCCAGATCGAGCGTGGCCTGCTGGATCTGCAGGCGGCTGGCGCCGGGGACGGACAGGGTGGCGTCTGCCAGTTGCGGGCGCGCCAGGATATGCACGATGTAGGCGTTGCCATCGCCGCAGCCGGCCACCAGCACGCGATCGCCGACGGCGGCCTCGATCACGCACGATACCGCTTGCGCTGCCATGCGCCCGTCTTCCAGCAGGTAGCGTCCTTCACCCAGCGCCACGGCCACGCTGGATTCATGCCAGGCGGGTACTGCCGGCGACTGGGTCTGGATCGACTGACGATAGGTATGCATCAACGGGGCTCCGGGGTGGTGCTGGCTGCGCGGCTGGGTTGCCGCGCGGCCAGCAGGAATGGATCGGTGCCACGCACCGTGCTCTGGCGCACATTGCGCAGCGACATCTGTTTGATGCACACATCGTTGAGGCTGGCGTGATCGAGCTGAGCGCGCTCGAAATCCACCTGTTGCCCGCGCGCATGGTCGAACTGCGCATAGCGCAGGTCGGCAGCAACGAATGACACCTGGTCGAGCTGGCTGTCGTGCCAGACGCTTTGCGACAGCGCCACGCCATCGAAGCGGCAAGCATGCAATTGCGCGCCTTTGAACAGCGCGCTTTCCAGCTGTGCACCGCGAAAATCCAGCTCGCTCAGCACTGCGTTGATGAACAGCGCACGCGGCGCGATCAGGCCGGCAACCTGCGTGCGTGCAAACTGCGCGCCCTGGCAGTTGGATTCGCTCAGGTCGGCGCCGCTCAGGTCGGCATCATCAAAGACAGCGTTTTGCAGCAGGCACTGCCACAACTGCACACCGGCCATGGCCTTGCCTGCGAAATTGGCCTGCATCAGCACCGCGCGCTCGGCACTGAAACCGTCGAGCCTGACGCCGCGCAAATCGGCAGCGGTGATGGCGGAGTGCGTGAGCGCGAGGTCCTGCCAGTGCGCGCCGTCCAGCGTGCAGCCTGTCAGCGTGCAGCGCTCCAGCGTGATCTGTTGCATGTGCATGCCGCCCATCGGGCAATTGGCAAATGCACACAGTGTGAGTTGGGCATCACGCCAGCGGCTGTCCTGCAACTGGCACGCCACCAGGCTGAGCAGATGCAGCGGGCCGGCAGGCAAGGTGGCGGCAGACAAGTCGCACTGGATGAAGCTGTTTTTTGCCAGCGTTGCATCACTCAGGTCCACGCCATGCAAAGTGCATTGGATGAACTTTGCGCCGGAAAAATTGGCGCCAGCCAGTTGCGCGTGCTGGAAGTCCACCTGCTTGAATACCGCATCCCTGAACGAGCGGCCACGCGCGTCGACGCCCGCCAGCGAGATGCGCTCGATCGGCTGCTGCAAGCGCAACGCCTTGTCGATGCCGGCCCAGTCGAAGGATGCACTCGTGGTCATCGGGCAATGCTCCGCGCGGGTTCAAGCAGGATGGCATCGAGTTGTGCACGGGTGAAATCCGCTTCGCTCAGGTCTGCCTGCACAAAGCTGGCATGGCGCAGGTCGGCACCGTTGCAGCGGGCCTGGTGCAGCAGTGCCTGGAAGAAATCGGCATGATCGGCAACGCAGTCGGCCAGTACGGTGGCCAGGAACAGGCTGCCGGCAAAGCAGCCATTGCTGAGCGTGGCGCCGGTCAGGTCGGTGTAGCTGAAATCGCAACGCTGCAGGTTGGCGCCACGCAGATCGGCCCCGGCCATGGCTGCCCCCTGCCAGTTGCTGCGTTCGCCGCGTGCGCCGCGCAATAGCGCACCGCGCCAGTCGGTCTTCGCGCCGTTGCCAACCGTGGCGATGAAGCTGGCGCCGGACCAGTCGCTGCCCGCCAGTTGCGCCTCCACCAGCATGGCGCGGTTCAGCACTGCGCCGCGGCAGTCCGCGCCGCTCAGGTTGGCGCGCAGCAGCACGGTCTTGTCCAGTCGGGCCTCCTGCCAGCTGCTATGTGGTGCAATGGCTTGCAGCAGCAGCGCGGCGGTGAGATCGCTCCCGTTCAGCATGGCGCCGCTGAGGTCGATGCCGGTGGCGCGCCAGCGGTCCAGCTTGCAACCGCCCAAGCGGGCGGCTGGCCAGCGGGCCTGGTCTGCCTGCGCACCGCTCAGCGTGGCGCCATCGAAGCGGATGGCCTGCCCGTGGCTCAGGTTGAGGTTGGCCCCGTCCAGCCGGGCACCGCTAAAGTCGGCGCCATCCAGTCTGGCGCCGGTGAGTACCGCGCGGCGCAGGTCGGCACCAGCAAAACACGTACCGCTCAGATCGGCGTAATCGAGCATGATCTCGCGTAAATCCGCACCACGGAAGTCCATGCCGGCCAGCCTGGCGCCAGCCACATCGCGGCCCGCCAGCAGGGCCCCGCCAGCGTGCCACAGCGCCAGTTGCTGGCCCAGCCAGGCGGCCACCACCTGATCGAGCGCCGCAGCTGCCTTGTTGCCTTCCGGCGCCATTTGCCGGGCTTGCCGCTGCAATGCCGGCAACTGGGCGGCTGCGCTATCAAGCCGTGCGGGCGAGACTGCCAGCGGCTGCAAGCCGGGCTGGCTGGGTTGATACTGTCTGGCCTGCGCCAGCACCTGTTGCAACTGTGCCGGCAACGCGGCCGGTACCGGCTGCAGATCACCAGCAGCCACGCTGGCCCGCGCCAGCGCCTGCTGTTGTTGTTCGCGTACCGTGGGGACGGGGGGTGGTGCCAGCTTGCCCAACTGCAGCCGGGCATCCGCCAGTTGCACGGCCGCCTGTTGCTGCAGCGTATTGCCTACTGCCCGCGCAGCGTCGATCAGCGCACCGACGTCGAAATCGCGTTCGCGTATCTGCAGCGGGTTGGGCAGTGGCAGCGGCGGTGCAGGGATGATCGGCGGCACGTATCCTGGCGGGGGCTGCAGCCCGCTGCTGGCCCAGAAATCGGCAGTGTGTTCGTCGAGCACTGCTTGCTGGCGGGCCGTTTCCGTTGCCTGGACCATGGCCTGCGCGCTAGCCCGTCGTGCCTGCTCGGCCGGCGAGTACTCGGCTGCCAGCTGGGATTCATTGAATGCATCATGACCGGCGGTGGCCGGGTTGGTACGCCGCGCCAGCGCCTGCTGGTAATGCGCAAGCGGCTTGGGGCTGCCGGCGCGCTCGTACGCCACCATCACGGTTTGCACATCCTGCGCCAGGCTGTCGCTGATGGCGGCTTCACCATGCCAGATCATCACGCCCAGCAACAGGTCGGGAAAGAACCAGACGGTATCGCATTGCAGCGGTACTTCCTCCGCCGCATCGCTGCCCCGGCGCTGAATGAAGGCGCGTGCTGCCAGTGCAGGCAGTTGGCCTTCGATCACCGGCTGTTGCGGGTGCATGCCGGTCAGCCGGTAGGGCTCGCCGCTGCCGACATCGCCCGGTAGCTGCTGGTCGGTTGGCGCCATCTGGAACAGCGAGCGATCAACACGGGCAGCCAGCCCCGGCAAGGGTGAAGTGGCCGTGAGCTGCTTTTCATCCGGGCGCGGCATGGCGCGCAGCAGCGTCATGCGGGGCGTCCAGCTGAGCGGTATCGCGCCAAAGCCTGCCGGTGCGTAACGCCGCCAGTGGCGGATGGCCGGCCGGCCGGGCAGTTCGATATTGGGCAAGACACCCGTGTTGCTGCCCCAGAACGCCGCAAAGGGGTTGCCGCTATAGCCCATGCCTGCCGGGTTGGCCTTCAGGCCGGGTCCGCCGAAAGCATGCGCATAATCGATCGGCATGCTGCTGAAAGGCGCTGGCGCACTGATGCGGTACCACGGCAGCAGCCCGTACGCCCACGTGCGCTTGCCGACGATGCGCAGGCTTTTCTGCAACTTGCCCAGCTGCATCGATACCGTCATGGTTTTGACAGGCTCGCCACCTGGGGCATGGGCGCTGCCGGCCAGCAGCACTTCCCCGGCTGGCTTGGGCATCACTTCATCGAGCATCTGGCCAGCGGGCAAGGCCTTGGCGACCAGCGGCCATTGCAGGTTGTCGATCAGGAACCTTTCGTTCTGCGTACCCAACCGGAAAAACCCCAGCGCGGAAACGACGAAGCGGTATTCATCGCCGATGCGGTAAGGGCGATGCAGCAAGCCCAGGCTGAGCGGTTTGATCGCTTTCATGCCCATGCTCCGGCAACGGTGCGCGCCCGCTCACCTGCCGGGCAACTGGCGTGGCGGTGCAAGGCCGGGAAAAGGGCGGCGACGTTGTTCATAGATAGATCTGCGCCAGTGCCACGATGGTGATGTTCACATCCGCCATTTCCACCACCGGCCGTTCCGCCTCTTCGGCAAGGCGGAAGCCGGGGCCGGCGATATCGATCACGTTGTTGTTGCCCACGATGCTGATACGGGTGGATGAGCCGCTGATGGAGGTATCCACGCCCACGCCGGTAATGGAGACCCGGTTGCTGGCGCCGGTGATCGACATATCGTTGGTGGCGCCAGTCATGCTCTGGCTGGTAGAGGCACCCAGCAGCGTGTTGCTGACTTGGGCACCCGTCATGCTGGTGTTTTCCGCGGTGCCGGTGGTGTTGTCCGATTTGGTATTGCCGCTGGTTTTGTTGATGCTGGTCGAATTGCCGTTGACCGTATTGGTGGAAACCACGTCTGCATTATTGGTGTTGGTGTTGGTCACCTTGCCGTCGTTGACGGTGGTGTTGGTGGTGGCGCCGCTGGTATAGCTGTCGTTGCTGACCGCGCCATTATTGGTGGTCTTGCCGTAGCTATCGCCGTACAGCGTGGTGATGTTGGCTTGCACGGCAGCGGCGGCCTGCGGGTAGCTGCCGGGTTGCTGGCTGGCGGGATCGTAACGGCCGATCACCGATTCGTTGTAACTGACGCCGACCGCGCTGAAGCTGCGATTGAACGCCGCCCAGCTGAAATTGCGTGAAGAACCATAGGAATACGCCTGGTTCAGCAAGCCTTCCTGCCTGGTGTCCGAGGTGGAAAAACTGTAGCTGGCGCCCTGGGAATAACTGGCATCGCGGAACTGCCCGGTTGTGTAGGCATTGCTGACGATGTCGATGGCGGTCTGCAATTGCGGCGTGGAGCTGCGGCCGAAACGGATGCTCTTGCTGTCGCCATAATTGGTGGAATAGCTGCTACCAACCCGGGTATCCGCGGTCCAGCCGGACGGGGTCACCACCATATTGCCGTTGGCATGCACGATGTTCTGTATTTCCGGCAGTTCCGATTCATCCTGTGCGCGTGCCACGATCACGGTCACGCCCAGTTCCGGCACGGTCTGCATGCTGGAAGACAGCTTTATCCACACGGGAGCAGATTGCGGATCGGCGGTGGAAAACCGCACGTATACGCCCTTGGCCTGCAGGGTATCGGGCTGGGCCAGCGTATCGACCAGTGCGCTGCTTTCCGGATCGAAGTTGTCCGGCGCGTAGTAGCGCCAGTCGCTCGGATTGTTGGCGCTGGCGTGCGCCACCACCTGCGCCAGTACGGTGCCTTGCTGGGTATTTTCGATGGAAAACGGCGTAATCAGCCCGGCGGCTTCGGCCGCCTGGAAATCGTTGTTGTAGCCGCCATCTGCACTGGCTTCATGCTTTACTTCGGTCAGCACGAAGGGCTGACCATCCAGCATGGGTTGCATCGGGGCGGGCAGGGTATCGGCACCGCTGAGTGCAAACTGCGCGCCCACGCGGAAGAATGCACAGTGGCTGCTGCCAGACAGGCTGCTGGCCGACGTCTGCAATGACAGCCCGGTCAACGCCACCGCATCCGCAACTTCCTGATGGCTGCAGCCGTATTGATAGATCCGGTACTGGTTGAACGGCAAGGTGCCGGGCGTGCCGCTACCTGCGGCGTAACTGTGGAATACCGGTATCGGGTCCACATCCCATGCTTCTTCCTGGCGGGTGAAAGTGCTCAGTACATTGCTGCTGGTGAGCGATTGCTGATAGGTGTATTTGGTGACGGTATCGGCTTCCACCAGGCCCAGTTCGTCTTCGCCGGTATGCGTGTAGCGCAGTGTCCGGCCATCGGCATACACCGGCACGTAGTCAGGCTGGTTGGCAAAGACCACCTTGTGACCGGTAGCGCTGTGGGTGATGTAGAAATAAATCGATGCCTTGCCCAGCAAGCGCTGCAACAGCGAAAAATCGCTCTCGCCGGCTTGCAGCCAGTCCTGCACGCGGCTGATCGCCTGGTTGCCACCCTGCGCGCCGCTGCTGATACCTTCGACCGAATAATCGATCTGGTGCTTTTTCATCAGCTTGCCGATCAGGTCGCTGATGTTGATCTGCGGATAGACCTGATAGGCATTGGTCAGCGTCAACCGGTACAGCGCGGGCTTCATGCTGATGCGGTAAACGCCCGGAATATCGCTGGAGAACGAGGTGACGATGCCGTTGAACAGCGCCAGGCCATCCACAGCCTTGCCGCCGCGAACCGCACTCCGGAAACGATCTGCCATGGCAGCCGACGTCTGGTCGCACGGGTACTGGATGCCCACCGTGACGCTGCTACCGATGACATCGGCAAATTGCAGCGCAATGCCGTTGGGTGCAGCGGTACTGGCGCCATGCAGCTCCAGCGTGTATTCGAACGGGCTGGATACGCTTTCCTGGCCTGAAAAACTGATCAGGCGGAAGGTTTCATCACTGATGATGCGCCGGCCCGGCAAGAACAGCGCGACATGCAGAAACAGCACCGGCAGGCCGATCTGCTCGACTGCGGTGCGCCCGAGGAATGTGCTGGGCAGGTTCATTGCAGCACCTCCGCGCTGGCGGGCGCTGCCGCAACATTCCGGTGCAACGGTGCACGCACGTCAGCCCCTGTCACCGTGGCGTTCATGCTGGCAGCTCCCCGGCAAAGGCAGGCAGCAGGTAACTGGTTTCGCGCTCGCTACCCGGATCGTCCGGCCTGGCACCAGCCAGCCACGCGGTCTGTCCCAGCCGCAAGCCGATATAGGCGTCGCTGCGCTTTGCCGTAGCGCTCAGCCGCGAGGGCGGGCAGGTATCACCGCGTACCTGCAGGCGCACGTGGATATCCACCCGGCGGTCGAGCAACAGGTTGAGCATGGCGGCCAGGCCATTGAATGGCGTGCGTGCGTCCGGGTCGGTTTGCGCCGAATCGGGCAACAGGCTGCAATAGCGCGGGTAATCCAGTTCTGCAACGTGGATGCGGATACCTGCATGGTCATCCCAGGCGCGGCTTCCCAGCAGTGCGCTATGGCCCAGTGCATGGTTACGCTTTCCCAACCGCTGTTTCTCGCTATTTTCGATCCGGAACCAGCCACCCACCCACTGCTCGATGCGCACCGGCACGCCCAGGTAGTGCTGCAGCGCGCGCGTCAGCGTTGCCGAGCTGTAGCGTGCGATGGTGAGCATGCCAGCCAATGCCAGCCAGGTGCGGCGCGGCATGGGAATCTGCGCTTGCAGATGCGGCGAGTGCAGGCCGGCCAGCGCGGCCAGATAGTCCGCTTGCGGTGACTGCGCGGGCGGCAGGCGGTTCAGCGCAATGTCCTGCGCGGTCTTGATCTCGTGGCGCAGGACATTGAAGCGATGGTTGAACAGATCCAGGAAGCGCGCGCCAGCAGGCCTGCCCATGCGTTGCTGTTCGCGCAGCCATTCGGTAAACGTATCGGGCAGCGGGCCCAGCTCGCCGCCCACGCAATAGTTGGGTGTACTCACGCGCCAGCGCTCGGGTGTGTGCCCTTGCGTGGGGTCCGGCTGCAGCGTGGTGATTTCCACGCCCGGAAACGCGGGGGACCAATCGGCATGGAAGCGCACCTTGCCGGCGCCCGGCGCAGCGTTCTGCCAGTTCAGCAGGCGCACCAGCTGAAAGGCATTGAAGCGCATGAAATGATTGCGCATCAGCAGGTCGAGCTGCGGTGCGCCGGGCTGGCCGGCTGCGCCGCCGCTCATACCAGGTGTTGCGAGCCGGACAGCGGAGGCCATGCTTTTACATCCTCTTTGATTTCAGTAGTGCGCAGTACCAGCTCGACCGTCATGTTCACCGGGCAATACAGCGTGAAGAAACGGTGCAGCACTTCGCCGAACAGCACGGCACTGCTGTCGACGAACTGGCTGTGATCGACGGTGAGCGTGATGCGGATACCGGAGCGGAAACCACGCCATGCGTCGTCATTGCGATGATGGCGCACGCGCTCGCACTGCAGGTCCACCAGGCCATCGATCTGCCGCTGCGCCTGCGTGTTCTTCGCCGGCACGTGCACGCGCAGGATGTCCTGCAACGCGGCCAGCGCCTGCGGGCCATCGCTGAGCGACAGGTGGTTGAGCGCCAGTTGCGCCGCCAGCGCCCAAGGCTGCTCACCGATGATGTGCGGCGACTGGTGGGCGGTGGGCTTGCTGATGATGCGCGTGCCTGCCAGCGGGGCGGCGCCTTCGATCCACAGCGGGTCGTTCATGCGTAGCTGTTCTGCCAGCCAGCGATTGGTGCAGACTGCGGTGCCGCCAACCACCTCGTCGACGGTCTGCTCCAGGCTGAACGCTTCGTCGAGGAAGGACACATAGGTTTCGGTGCCGTTGACGGACCCGCTTGGATCTTCGGCAAGACGCGAGATATAGAAGAAATCGCCGGCTTCGCCGCCGCCATCCATCGAGAAGTACGGGGCAATGTCGCGCGCCGCGCCGCCGGGGCGGGTGGCGGTAAGGCTGGTAATGCAATACACCTCGCAATAGCGGTGGAAGCGGGCATCGCCCTGCAGCCGGTATTCGTACTGGGTATGGTCGAGCTGGAATGGCTCGAGGCGCTGCGGAAACAGGTTCACCAGCGGCACGCAGTTGAGCAGCAGGCTGTCGGCGCGGATACCCAGCGTCTTGTCTACCTGGATGGTGCTGAAAAACAGCAGGTCGAAGCTGTCCTGCGCGGTATCCAGCGGCAACTGGTGCAGGTCGAAAAAGAAAAACTTCTCCGGAAAGGCAAAATACTCCTGCAGCAAACGCATGCCCGGGTGCGTGTTCTGGTTCACCTCCAGTAGCGCTTCGTCATCCTCGAACCCCGCCCAGCTGAAGCTGCCAACCGGCAGGCGCTGTGTGGCAGCGCTGTTGCCATCGGGGCAGATGGCGATGGTATTGGCGCCGGTTTCGTAGCTGTTCAGCGCAAACCATTCATACAGGCGGAAGGCGTCGTTGCGATCTGATTTGATATGGATGCGCAGGCGATTGCAGTTGAGTGTCTTGAGGCTTTCGGCAGCGCTGCGCTGCACGCGCACGCGCAGTATGGATGCGGTGTTGTCACCGCATACGCCCAGCGGCAGGTCTTCGCGGCCCAGCAACTGGATCTGGCTGATATGCAGCGGCAGCAGCTGCGTATCGCACGAGGTGCGGAAGCGGCATTTGTATTGCTCATGCAGGTCGTTGCGCGCCATTGCGCCGAACATGCGTTCGCGTTTGAGCAGGTTCTCGCGGGTGAAGTTGGCGCCGTCTGGCTTGATCTCCAACTGCGCGATCAGCATCGACGGAATGGGCAGCGACAGGTGAGGATAGATGAATGCATTCAGGAAATTGGGTACTGCTGCCAGGCCGGTTTCTACCTGGTAGCGCAGCCGACCGGCCAGCCAGGCAAAGGATTGCAACAGCAGCTCCACCTGCGGATCGCCGGATGCGCCGCGCCCCAGGCTCAGTGCATGGCCGGCAGCCGGGTTCAGCCGGCCGAATTCGCTGGCATCGTCGCGCAATGATTGCAACTCGCGGACAAAGAAATCCTTGAGCGAGACATCAGTGACATTCATGCTGCTGCGCCATCTTGCTGAACGGTAAAGGTGAACGGATGCAGGTTGCGGGCGATGCGCACGTCACCGCTGATCAACAGCTCCTTGCCCAGCCATTCGCTGGCGCCGGGCACCACGCGCACGCGCGGGTTTTCCAGCCGTGGTTCGGTATTGCGGATCATGTTTTCCAGCCGCTGTGCATAGCTGGCAAGCTCGTCGCCGTTGTACTTCGCCAGCTCCACCACACTGGGCATGCCGAACGCATACAGCAGCGTGGCGTCATCCTTGGCGCGCGGCCGGTTGGCGACGATGCGCTCGATCTGCGCCACGATCAGCGCCTCGATATTGCCCAAGGCTTCTTCTTCATCCCCCTGCATGGCAAGGGGGCGCAGCCCTTGCGGACTGCTGGCCAGGCGTTCCAGCAGAAAATGCATGACGATTCCCCTGTATGGTCTGTGCGGGCCTGCCCGATGCCGGGAGCGGCCTGTGCAATGCCCCCTCCCGTACCCGGGAGAGGGCGGGCGATGATCAATCGGTAAACTGCCCGATCGGGCGGTTGCGTGCCACGCTCCAGCCGGCAGAGAGGTTGCCTGCAGTGCCGGTATCGGCCAGCTGGACGGTGTAGGTCCACACCACCTCGGTGAAGCTGAGCTTGAATTGCTCGGTGGGCATGTCGTTGGGGTGCGACTGGAACTGCACCTCGCTGATGATGGCGTCGCGCAACGCGATGGTCATGATGTTGGCGGTCTTGTCGCCCGAGTTGCGCGCGATGTAGATCTTGGTGGGGTTGCCCTTGTCCTTGCCCAGCGGCTCGGCACGCAGGCAATACTCGTAAAACTTCACCGAGGTCTTGTCGACGTACTTCACGCAGGTGAATTCGGTGATCACCGGCCGGCCGGATGTACGCGCGGAGTTGCTGACGTCGGTGGTGACCTGCTGCTTCATGCCGTGGTGGATGGACACCAGCTCGATACATTGCCCGAGGTTGAGAACGCTATCGCGCCAGGTGTTGTCGATCAGGCTGCCGCCATTGGTCCAGCTGTTTGCGCCGCCGAAGATTTCCGGGTTACCCGGTTGTAACAGGATCAGATCCATGATGCTTCCTTGTATTGGATAGGGATGCTGGAGCAAGCCTGCCGGCTGCGCCGCATGATCGTTTCAGCGGCGCAGCAAGCTGGCGGGTCCACAAGCGATACGCGTTATACCTTCGGCAAATCCGCCACCAGACGGATCGAGGCGCGCAGGTCCTCGAGCTGGAAGTGGGGCTTGATGAACAGCGTGGCGTTATAGGAGCCGATCTCGCCCGGTACCTCGGTCACGATCACTTCGGCGGCACGCAACGGGTAGTTCGCCTTCACGTCCTGGCTGGCGTTGTCGTCGAGCAGAACGTACTGGGCGATCCAGGTGTTGATGTACGACTCGATGTTGCCGCGCGTGAGGAAGCTGCCGATCTTCTTGCGCATCATCACCTTGATGTAATGCGCGAAGCGCGAGGCGGCGAGCATGTACGGCAACATGGCCGAGGTCTGCGCATTGGCGTTGGCCGAATCGCTCACGTAGCGCTTGGGCAGGTTGACGGTCTGGCCGCCGAAAAACACCGCGTGCGAGGTGTTCTTGCAATGGCACAGTGCAACGAATCCCAGATCGTTCAGCTCTTTCTCGCGCCGGTCGGTGATCGATACCTCGGTCGGGCATAGTGCTACCGGTGCGCCCAGCTCGGACGGATAGATGTACAGCGGCAAGCCATCGACCAGGCCACCGCCTTCCTCGCCGCGGATCGCTGCCGTCCAGCGATACAGTGCAAAGGCATTGGTGATGCGGCCGGTAAGCGCATAAGCCGCATTGCCCCACAGGAATTTCTTGTTGGTGGGCCGGATGGCCGTCTGCGGCTCGCCCGGATTATTGATGGTGGCGTCCAGTGGCGTGCTGGTGCTGTCGGTGATGTCTTCAACGAACTTGAAGCCTTTCACGTCGGCCAGCCGGTAGTCGTAGGGCTGGCGCAGCAGCATGTGCGGCAACACCAGCGTGACGTAGCGCGAATCTTCGGTATCGCGGAAGGCGTTCCAGTTGGACCAACTGATGCCTTCGAAGATTTGCGACAGATCACGCGGGTTGGCCAGCTTGCTGAAATCGCTCAGGCCGAACAACTGCGGCGATGCGGCGGAAATCAACGGCGCGTGTGCGGCGGCTGCAACCTGGGTCAGCTTGCTCAGCAGATCGATATCGGCGTCACCGCTGCCGAATTCGTAATCGCCCATCAGCAGGCTGTACGGGAAGCCACCGTAGGTGCCGTATTCCGCTTCGTAAATCATCTTGAACAGCTTGCTCTGGTCGAACTCCACCGCTTGATCCAGATCGTCGATCAGGTCTTGCTTGGTGGCGTTGAACACGCGCAGCTTGAGCATCCGGCCGGTTTCGGACGTGGATACCAGCCCCTGCAGGCCACGCCAGGTGGCTTCGATCGCCTGGAAATTCGGGCTGTGCAGGATGGCGGAAACCTGGGTGCTGAGTGCGGCGTCGATAGCCGCCACGCGCTGGTCGATCAGTTGCGTGGCCCGCAGCGACACAGCGCCATTGGCCGGTTGCGCCAGCACCTGCTGGCTGAAGTAGCCCAGCAGGGTGCTCGCTGCGGCTACCTGCTGCACAAAGGCCGTCTGATCGGTGCCGCTGGCGGGCGGTGCGCCGGTCAACTGGCCGAGCAACTGCGCAGAGATGGTGCCGGAAGTCGGCAGGCTGCCGGTATCGGTGGAGGGGGTGACGCGGGTGATGAGCGTGGCGGTGACCGCAGCTTGGCCGGTAAGCACCTCGTTCACCGCGCCGGAGCCGGCTGCCGTCAGCGTGCCGTTGGCAGTGCCGTGCAGTGTGATGTTGCCGCTGCCATTGACGATGCCGGAACCTGATACGGTACCGGTGAGCTTGCCATTGGCAGTGCCGGAAACGGTAAAGCTGACAGTGCCGTTGACGTTGACCACGCCAGTACCCGAAACCGCAAAGCTGCCAGTCACCGGAACGCTGACCTGGCCCGAGGCCCGCACCGCGGCGGAAACGGTGGCGTTGCCCTTTTTGCTGCTGGCTGTGCTGCCCCAGGCCGATGCCTGCGTACCCAACGTGTCTTTCAGACCGGCCTGCGGCAATTGGGCGGTGACGGATTTGCGTAATGTCGCCGTGTTGTTGAACAGCACGACGGCATCCAGCAGTTGCGCCAGATCTTCATCCGCATCTGCCTTGGACTGCAGTTCGCGGATGCTGGCGCGTGCCTTGGCGTATTCGCTGAGCTTGGGGATGTTGGCGACCACGTTGCCGGGCAGGAAATCATCGAAACTGGTGAACGGCAGCGTGCCCGAAAGGGTTTCTTCCGGAGGCAAACCGCTGGCGGCCGGTGAAACGCTCAAGGCGGTATGCAGCACATCGATGGTATTCGGGACATTGCTGAGCGCAACGCTGGCCGACGAGTTGCTCAGCACCGTATTGAAGCTGTCGCGGTCGATTTCCACCATATCGCGGTTCTTGTACGCGGCCAGCGGGCGCAGCGCTGCGCCCGGGCTGCTGACGCCCGCAGTGATGCTGCTGGTGCTGGGCGGGACAGCGGTCCCGATGGGGGTATCGCCCGACAAGTTGGCGAAAATACCGACGATGAACGGGATTTCGACTTGCTGGATTGCGCCCCCCGTTTCCACGTCATAGGTGATCTTGACCCTGGGTGGGCGTACCCGGGTCAGCTTCTGTTGAACCTTGTCGTCGTTCGTCAAATTCATCTATTCATCGCTCCATGACCAGAATGGGGGCCTGCGCGATTTGCGCACGTCACCGCCACACATCTCACGCGGAACCACTTTCCAGGCAGCACGGGATGCTGTGGATCGGGCTAGCCACTCACTGACTCCACGTTGCAGTGCGGCCTGGGCCAAAAGGTGGAGTCATCGGGATAACCTCTAATCAATATTCATGCCAGCGTGATATTTGATTTCAATTAATTGATTTTTATAGGTATTTTTAAATTATGTATGGACGGAAGGACGTGATCGCTGCGTATGAAGGGTGGAGTTTTTTTCCCGGCAGGGTCGGATTTGACCCGGAATGGGAGCGGGCCAACGCGGATTTCAAGGCAGGTGAGCAAAAGGCACGCAAGCAGAACAAAGGGCGCTGAGGTTGGGGGATGTGCGGCAGGCGGAAAGGCAGAAAGGCAGAAAGGCAGAAAGGCAGAAAGGCAGAAAGGCAGAAAGGCAGAAAGGCAGAAAGGCTAGAAAGGCGGAAGGCTAGAAAGGCAGAATCCGCTAGCGGCTCCGCTTGGCGCGCCACAGCTCGCGGCCGCCGATCTGCACGCGTTCCATGAGGTCGGCAGCTTCCAGCTGTTCCAGCGCGGCAAGGGTGACCGCCGGTTGCTCTGGCGATTGCGGCCAGTCTATCCACCATAGATGGATGCCCTCTATGGTATCCGCAGCATCGGGGCGGCTGGCGATATAGCGCTGGATCAGTGCGGCGGTATGGGTAACGAGTTGTTTTTCCATGCAGTAGGTCTGGGATTGCCGGATGTATCGGAGCTGTCAGGCCAGCCATGTCATCTGAATATGGCCAACTTTCTGCATGTACGCTATCGCTGTTTCGCCCAATGGCGCTGTAGGCGATCAGCTCGATTTGTCATGGCTCAGCCGGTGCTTGCGCACCAGCTTGCCGAAGGCGCTGCGATCTTGCCCGGCCATTTGCGCCGCATGGGTGAGGTTGCCGTTCGCACGCTCCAGCAGCTCGCGCACGTAATTCTGCTCGAAACGCGCAATGGCCTCTGCCTTGGCCACTTTCAGCGCCACCGGTAATCCGCTGCCGGGGGCGACAGGTACAACTTCAGGTATCCCATGCTGTGGCGGCCCGAGACGCACGTATTCATCATCGGACATCAAAAACTCGCGATGCAGCATGTTTTCCAGTTCACGCACGTTGCCCGGCCAGGGGTGGCTGGCAATGAATTGCATGGCATCGGGGTGCAGCTGTTTGTCCGGCATCCGGTATTGATGGCGCAAACGGTCGAGGAACACATGGGCAAGCTCTGCCGCATCCTGGCCACGCTGGCGCAGCGGAGGGATATGCAGGGTGAGGATATTGAGCCGGTACAGCAAATCGCGGCGGAAGGTGCGCGATTCGAGCAGCGTTTCCATCTTCACGTTGCTGGCGACGATGATGCGGACATCGGCATGACGCTGCACACTGGCGCCAACGCGCCGGTAGCTGCCATCCTGCAGGAAGCGCAGCAGCGCTGACTGCGCCTTGGGCCCGAGCGAATCGATTTCATCCAGGAACAGCGTGCCGCCTTCGGCCTCGGCAATCAGGCCGCGATAGGGCGCCTTGGCATCGGTGAAGGCGCCGCGCTCGTGGCCGAACAGCTCGCTTTCGATCAGGGTTTCCGGTAGCGCGCCACAGTTGACCGGCACAAACGGTTTCTCATGTCGTTGGCCCAGATAGTGGATGGCACGCACGGCAAGCTCCTTGCCGGTGCCTGTTTCCCCCATCACGAACGCCGAAACGTCAACCTTGGCGATCTTCTGAATCTGCTTGAGCACTTGCAGGAAAGAATGCGAGGAACCGATCAGGTTCAGTTGGGAAAACTTGTCCATTCGCTTACCTACCGATGACACATTTTTACGTTGATTATCATGGGCTGACGTGGGGCCGACGTCAGCATGATCCGACTCAATGAGGATAGTTTACAGTTTTCAGAAGTCCACCCGACTTTTGTAAATAAAAAACGCTTTATAAACAACGCCATTGTTGTGCCGTTCCGTAAAGATGCACAGGTCGTTAGCGGGAATGGCGCGGTTAGCTGACAGAGTCACGCAGAAGTTTCATGGTCTGGTTTTGTCCGGTATTCGATATTAGTATGCATGCCATGTGGATACGGGCAGGCCCAATTGACCGCTCCGGTTTGGTGGCCGGGGCGCTCGGGCTGACGAGAGGGTCGTTGTCTTGATGAAATTCGGCTTGATCTTGCTGGTGCTGGTGTTTGGCGCATCGATGCTCGTGCTTGGCGTTGCCATGCCTGCATCGGCCAAAACCGGGCTGGCAGGCTACCTTGCGCAGCTGACCGGGCAGGCGAAGATGGCCGCATCCGTTGTTGCCGTTGCTTCGGGCGCTGCAGCCAGCAAAGGGGCAGGCGCCGGTAAAGCTGCCAGCGCCAGCGCGTCAGCGCCTGCCCGGCCCGCAGCCAAAGCTATTGCGGCCTCGGCCATCCTGTTGCCGCCAGATTTGCCCGCAAAGGGGCAGTATGCATTGCAGGTGGGACGGTTTGCGGATGCAGCCAGCGCCGAGCAGGCTGCAGCATTACTGGCGCCATTGCATGTGGCCTGGCGCGTCATCATGGTGGTCGACCAATGGGATGGGCAGAGTGCCATTCTGGCGGTGGGGCCATATGGCAGCGTCGGTGAAGCCCGTGCGGCGCAACCGTTGCTCGACACGCTACTGCATGGTACTACGGCGTTGCCGGTGATCCTGCTGCCTGCCGCGCCAGCCTGAGTGATTGCCGGGTGCTAGCCGAAACGCCCCTTGTAGCGGCTTTCCTTCAGCCAGCCCGCTTCGCTGTAGTTGTCGACAAAACAGATATTGAGATCGGCCATGCCCGGGCTGGTGAAGTAAACCCATGCGCTGGCCATCTGCCTGTCACGGGTAATGAACCAGAGCGCGTCGCCATGTGCGAGCCCCTGGCTGGCAACACGATGCACCAGCAAGTCAGCCCTGCCGCGCTCAGGCACGATGGCAACGCGCAAATGCGCTTCGCCGGGGGTCGCAGACTGGTAAATCCGGGCCATGTGCTGGGCTTCCTGTGCTGTGGGGCTGGGCTGGGCAAGAAAATGCAGCGCGGAACGCCCGCAGATGCACGATACTCACCCGGTGAATGTAACTGCTGCAGGCCCTAGCTGCGATGAACCCGCTCGAATTGTTGCGCTACCTTGGTACCACTGTCGCTATCAGGCAGGTTCCCGGTGAAGATAAGCCGGTACTGGCCAGATCGTACCCGGAAGACGAGGGCCCCGAGGATCGTCGTGCCCGGGTATGCCGCGACTGGGGCCATGCATCGCCCCCGCAGCGGCTGCAGACGGTGGAAACCATCAACGAAGCGCTGCCGGTGCGGGAACAGACCATCTTGTCATACGCGTTGCCTGCAGAGGCCGCAGCGCAGCTGCAAACGCCGGCGCGCTACGGGGTGGATGACGGCAATCCATCCGGGTGATCGCAGGGCGATGCAACGCTGTTTGCCGCCGCTCATGATGCCTGCCGGCCCCCGGGACTACCCGAACCGTTTCAGGCGGCGTGCAGGGTTGCTGGTGGCTCCCAGGCCAATCAACGGACTGCGGCAGCAATCGGTTTTTCCAACCGGGCAATTTGCCTGTCGTGCCAGCATGCTAGTCCCACCGTGCCCAGCGTTGCGCCAATCAGTGCCATGAACATGTCCGATTGCGTGTCCCACGGATCGCCCTGTGTGCCGAGAAATTCATCCGCACCCTGGCCCAGCGCCAGTGCAGACCACCATTCAACCAGTTCGTAGCAGGCGCTGATTGCCATGGCCACGCAGACGCATAGAAAGCCGGCCATCGCCCGGCTGCTCAGGTAACCACGGCGCAACAGGATTTCGCGTGCGGCCAGCGCAGGCACCAGGCCCTGCATGAAATGGCCGATCTTGTCGTACGGGTTGCGTGACAGATCGAACACATGCTGGATCCAGAATCCCAGCGGCACGCGGGCATAGGTATCCATACCACCAAAAATCAGTACCACCGCATGCAGTGCAATCAGGCTGTACAACAAGGGTGTCAGCGGAAAACCGCGATAGGTGTATGCGAGTATGGGCGTGGCAATCAGGACTGGTGTAACTTCCAGCAACCATGTCAGCCTGTCATAGGCATTGATTCCTGAATAGATGAGCAGGGCGGCAAGCAATATGCATATCGATGCAGCGATGATTCTGGGCACAGGGCATCCTGAAATTTTGAAATTCAACCGTGTTTTTACAGGAGAAACGGCATGCCGTGCCTGATTCAGCGTGTGCTGATTACCATTTTTTGCGCGGGAAGCCTCTCCGCCGCGTTCTCGCAGGTGGATTTGCCGCAATTGCCCAATCTGGTGGGTGCTGCGGTGGGCGTGACCACCGAGTGCAGCGGCTGCAAGGATACGATGGTGGGCGTTGTGCCGGGCGTGCGTTACGTCACCGAGTCAGGCCGATTGATCGAATGGTATGGCCCGTATGCGCAATACAATTTCGGCGGCCTTCAGGGTTTGCAATGGGGCCCTGCCGTCAACCTCAAGCTGGGCCGCAGCGATCTGAGCGATTCCGTGCTCAATGCCTTGCCCGAGATCGACACCACCATCGAATTCGGCGGTTATGTCGGCTATCAGTACATCAACGCGGGCGAGGTGCCGTATACATGGCGGGTGGGTGCCAACGTCTTGACCAATGCCGGCTCGGTCTATGATGGCGCGCGGCTCAATGTGTCCACTACTGGCTGGCTGCCCCTGTCGCGGCGCTTCCTGATCGGGGCCGGGACGGGGTTCAGCTGGGCCAGCCGCGATTTCATGAATACCTATTACGGTATCGATGCCGCAGGCGCCAAGGCCAGCGGCCTGCCGGGTTTTGCTGCCAGCGGCGGTGCACACCAGGTGATCGGCTGGCTGGGTGCCATTTACCAGCTGCATCCCAACTGGTATGCCGGCGCCGGCGTATTCGACCAATACCTGATGGGGTCGGCAGCCAACACGCCCATCGTCACGCAGCGCGGCACGCGCAACCAGCTTACCTATGGGGTAGGGCTGGGCTACGTGTGGTCGCCGTAAGTCTGGCACTCTGCTGCTGTGATAAACAAACAGCCCGGTTATGACCGGGCTGTTTGCATCCAATGGGTGGCTGGAAAGTCGAGCTGGACTCTAGCGCCAGATCATTTCACATTGAACGCACGTATGCGTGCCGTACGGTAATTTGGATCGCCGCTGCCTACTGAGTAAAGCACACCGTTGGCTGAAAGCGCCAGGTCGCCAGTGGCCATGGGGTTAACAAAAGCCCATGCTTTCTGGTGTGTGGTCAGGTCAACGGCGTAGATACCATCACGCGTATTCAGGAATGCCAGATTGCGTGTGACCAATATATCACTCGGAGCCGGGCAACCAACCTCGTTATAAACCTTCGGGAACGGCCAGCTCCAGTCCAGCCCACCATCATTGAGACGGCGCGCCTCCAAGCGGTCAGATGCCAGAATATAGACATGATCGTCGCTGACCGTAGGTTTGCCACAGAAAGTACCGTTAACCGACCAAATTTTGCCCTTGCCTTCCTCAAACCGATCCAGACGAGCTATGTTTGGTGGGGTTCCATCGCTACCGCTTACACCGCCCCTGTTGTAATTGCTGACAACGTACACACCCTCATCCGGGCCAACCACTGCACCACCGTAAATGACGGAGGGGTTGGTGTTTATGACGTTATCTCCGATGGTTTGACGGATTGTGCCGCTGGCTTTATCAATTATGCGTAGATCGGTATGGTCTACATACCAGGAATAAATGTAGATACCTTTGTTACCGATCACAATGTGGCGCTTGGCTGCTGCTGATATCCAGCTGGTGCGCCATAGCTCACCGGAAACGGCTCTGGCTCTCAGTGTTACCGGGTAATCTGGCTGGGTAAGCACGCTTTGCGATATGGGGGCAAAGTCATAGAAAACCCCTTTTTCCACATTCAGCGTTTCGTAAATCGGCTCGGTGGCGGTGCCGCTCCATGCGGAAGATAAAGGCGTGTTCTTGATGATGCCTGTGGTTGAGTCTTGTTGCCAATAAGAGGACAAGCCCTTGAAGTAGATGTTGCCGCTTTCGATGGTTGGAGAGCTGACTTCAGGCAGTACATTGCTTGCAGATAGCCCCACACCAGTGAAGGGATTTTTCCATGCTTGCTGTCCATCGCCTTCGTTAAGTGCAATCTGTGAAAGTCCGTACATCGAATTGTCGGTAATGATGACTTTGTCGCCACCGATAGCGATGCGGCTCCAATGCGCGAATGTATCCTGACCACGCCATTCCCAGCGGGGCGAAAATTGCTGAGGGTCAAGCGTGACAGGAACAAATGGATTACGTGCCTGGTTATAGCGCTCGGTCCCCCAATCTGCAACGCCGGCCCAGCTGCTTAATTGCGGTTGCCGCCAAGCGCTGCTTACATTGAAAGGCAAATAGGAAGGCGAGCCTGGATATTCATTCTTGCAATCGTAATCTCTGCACAGTTGCACTTTGATTTTGCCACTGCGCGTGCCTGTTGGCAGGTTAGCGATGGTGACCAGCGTTGCTGTTATATTGCGATTGTTTACGCGAACGCTGATGTTGGGTTTGAAGGTGCCAGTGGGCTCCGTGACCTTCACATATACATCGCCGTCGATAGCGCCGGAGGCAGTTGCCGATACAGTTACTTCTTTGCTGTTCTCAGGCCCAGCAAAAGGGATATCAACATCCAGTGTGGGCGGGGAAAAGATCAACGCATTGCCGTTTGAAGTAGCGCCACCAGACGCACCATTGCTTCCACCTCCACCACCGCAGGCTGTCAGGGTAAATGCCATTGCTAGTAATGAAATTCGTACAGCAGCCAGAGCCCTCATTTCTGTTATCCCATTAGGTTTACTTGGTTAATTTCCGCTGGCTTTTTATCATTTTGATGACGAAACTTGCAAGTTTTTCCTTGGCATTCTTTTCGCTGATGCCGAGGGGCCTGAAGTGCAGGCATGTTCAAAGTCGTTCTCTAAAGAGGGGACAACATGGAGCAATATCGTTGAGGATGAGGCTTGGCGGGTGCCGCATCCCATTTCTCTTCCATGAATATTTGGGACGCTGTGGGCAGGCATGTCATCTGACATGCTGCCTGTGAAGGAAGAGAGCGCTGGCACCGGGGCGCCAGACAGATTGATGTTGGTTTGCTGGCGTTCTCTATTAGCCGGTAGAACAGCGGGTAAGCGAGTGGATTATCAGGCAATCAGCCGTTCCAGCACGCCCAGGTAAACCTGTGCCAGCTTGGGCACATCTTCCACTGCCACGCACTCGTTGAGCTTGTGGATGGTCTTGTTGATCGGCCCGAACTCCACCACCTGTGCGCAATGCTTGGCGATGAAGCGCCCGTCGGAGGTGCCGCCGGTGGTGTTCAATTGTGGTTCACTACCGGTCACATCTTTCACCGCAGCCTTGATCGCCTGGGTGAGTTCGCCTTCGCCAGTCAGGAATGGTTCGCCCGACAGCGACCAGTTGATCTCATATTCAAAGCCATGCGCATCCAGCAGTGCGTGCACCTTGGCCTTCAGCGTGTCCGCGGTGTTTTCGGTGCTGAAGCGGAAGTTGAACAGCACTTCCACCGTGCCCGGAATCACATTGGTGGCGCCGGTGCCGCCATGGATGTTCGATACCTGCCAAGTGGTGGGCGGGAAGTAGGCATTGCCCTTGTCCCACTCGGTGTTTGCCAGCTCGGCCAGGGCAGGCGCCAGCAGGTGAATCGGGTTTTTCGCCAGATGCGGATAGGCAATATGGCCCTGCACGCCGTGTACCGACAGATGGCCGGACAGCGAACCACGACGACCGTTCTTGATGGTATCGCCGAATACCTCGGCGCTGGTGGGCTCACCCACGATGCAGTAATCGATGGCTTCGCCACGCGCTTTCAGCGCCTCGACTACTTTTACCGTGCCGTCATGCGCCGGGCCTTCTTCATCCGAGGTGATCAGGAACGCAATCGAGCCCTTGGGCTGCGGATGCCTCGCGACGAATGCCTCGCAGGCAGTCACGAAGGCTGCCAGCGATGCCTTCATGTCCGCTGCGCCGCGACCAAACAGGTGGCCGTCGCGCAGGTCAGGCTTGAACGGATCGGAATGCCAGCGGTCCAGCGGGCCGGTGGGCACCACGTCGGTATGGCCGGCAAACATCAGCACCGGGCCGCTGTCTCCCAGCCGCGCCCACAGGTTGTCCACGTCGCCAAAGCGCATCGGCTCGATCTTGAAGCCCAGCTTGGCCAGCCTGGCCGCCATGATCTGCTGGCAGTTGGCGTCATCCGGTGTCACGGATGCCTGTTTCAGCAACTGGATGGTCAGCGCCAGCGTGGGGTCGTCGTTCAGTTCAACAGCCATTATTTCAGCAAAGCCTCGTAGCGTTCGGTAGAGAATCCCACGGAAATCGTACCATTGCTGTCAAGCACCGGGCGCTTGATTACAGATGGCTGGGCCATCATCAACGCAATGGCGCTGTCGGTATCGACCACGCCCGCCTTGGTGGCATCGTCCAGCTTGCGCCAGGTGGTGCCGGCCTTGTTGACGAGCTTTTCCCAGCCCACCTGCGCTGCCCAGCCGCCCAGTAGCTCGGACGTCACGCCCTGTTTCTTGAAATCGTGCCATTCGTAGCCGATATTGGCGTCCGCGAGCCAGCTGCGGGCTTTCTTGACGGTATCGCAGTTGGGTATGCCGTAAAGCTTCATGGGTGTCCTCGTTGCAAATGCAGCGGGCCGCGTCTGCGGCCCTGGCGGGGGGGCATCCTGCTGTCGGAAAGGCTGCGCCTTTCCGGCTCAATGCAGGTTGATGTCGAAATTGAGGTTGGCGTCTTCCACTACTTCCTGCCTGGGGGCAAGGATGGAATCGGCGTTCTTGGGGCGCACCGGGATCGGCGCATCTTCGCCCGCGTTGGCGTTATTGATCATCCACGACAGGTTGGTGGCCGAATCGGCGTTGTGCAGCGCTTCGTCCAGGTTGATTTCGCCCGCACTGTACAGCCGGAACAATGCTTGCTCGAAGGTGACCGAGCCATCGGTCAGCGATTGCTCCATCGCTTCCTTGATCTCGGACAGTTGCCCGTTGCGGATCAGTTCCGCCACGCGTGGCGTGTTCAGCATCACTTCCACTGCCGGTACCACGCGGCCATCGTCGGTTTTCACCAGCCGCTGCGAAATGATGGCCTTCAGCGAAGTCGACAAGTCGTACAGCAGCGATTCGCGCGCATCCTGCGGGAAGAAGTTCACGATACGGCTCATCGAGTGATAACTGTTGTTGGCGTGCAACGTCGACAGGCACAGGTGGCCGGCCTGCGCGTACTGCATCGCATGCAGCATGGTTTCGTGATCGCGGATTTCGCCGATCATCAGCACGTTGGGAGCCTCCCGCATCGCGTTCTTCAGTGCATCGCCGTAGGTCTTGGTATCGATACCCACCTCGCGCTGGTTGAACAGCGATTTCTTGTGCGGGTGCATGAATTCGATCGGGTCTTCCAGCGTGAGGATGTGCCCGGCGTGGTGCTCATTGCGGTAGTTGAGCATGGCCGCCATGGTCGAGCTCTTGCCCGAACCCGTGGCGCCCACCAGCAAGATGATGCCGTGCTTCTGCATCACCAGCTCCTGCAGCACCTCCGGCATGCGCAGCTCGGCAATCGATGGCGGATCGACGCGGATGTAGCGCGCCACCATGGCCACCGCGCCGCGCGCGCGGAACACGTTGATCCGGTAACGCCCCACGCTGGGTACCGAGATGGCGAAGTTCGATTCCAGCTCGCGCTCGAAATCCGCAATCTGCTGCGGGCTCATCAACTGGTACACCAGCTGCTGCACATGCTCCGCGTTCAGCACCTGGCTATTCACCGGCCGGCAGTTGCCGCCTATCTTGATGATGACCGGCGACTGTGCGGACAAGAACAGGTCGGATGCCTTGTGATCGGCCATCAGTTTGAAAAACGGCAACAGGTTCATGGCGATATTCTCTGGTTATTAGTGGGGCCTAAGTTCCCTGCGCAGGATTTTACCCACATTTGATTTGGGTAATTGGTCTCTGAACTCAACCAGCCGTGGCACCTTGTAATTGGTCAGGCGTTCGCGGGCAAAGGCAATCACGTCCTGTTCGGTCAGTTTGGGGTCTTTCTTCACGATGAACACCTTCACTGCCTCGCCGGATTTCTCGTCCGGCACGCCGATGCACGCCACTTCCAGTACGCCCGGATGCTCGGCCACCACGTCTTCCACCTCATTGGGGTACACGTTGAAGCCCGATACCAGCACCATGTCCTTCTTGCGGTCCGCGATGCGGAAGAAGCCGGTGGGCGACATCACCGCCACATCGCCGGTAGCCAGAAAGCCGTCGGCACCCAGTACCTTGGCGGTTTCATCCGGGCGCTGCCAGTAGCCCTTCATCACCTGCGGGCCCTTGATGAACAACTCGCCTGCGCTGCCGGCCGGCAGTACCTCGCCGCTGTCGCTGCGGATCTCCGCGTCGGTGCTGGGGATGGGCAGGCCGATCATGCCGTTGTATTCCTTCAGCGTCATCGGGTTGATCATCGCCGCTGGCGATGTTTCGGTCAGCCCGTAGGCTTCCACCAGCGGCACGCCGGTGATGTGTTTCCATTTGTCCGCCACCGCGTGCTGCACCGCCATGCCGCCGCCCAGCGCCAGCTTCCAGCGCTTGAAGTCCAGCTTCGCAAAGTCGGCGTTGTTGGTCAGCGCATTGAACAGCGTGTTCACACCGGTCATGCAGGTGACCGGGTACTTGCCGATCTCCTTCACGAAGCCGGCAATGTCACGCGGGTTGGTGATCAGCAGGTTGGTGGCGCCGATCTTGGTGAACACCATGCCGTTCGCGGTCAGCGAAAAGATATGGTACAGCGGCAGCGCGGTGATGATCATCTCGCGGCCTTCGTCCACCGCATCCTTGATCCACGCATGCGCCTGCTGCATGTTGGCGACGATATTGCCATGCGTGAGCATCGCGCCCTTGGCCACGCCGGTGGTGCCACCGGTGTATTGCAGGAAGGCGATGTCGTCGTGGGTGAGGGCAATCGGGGTCAGCTGCAGCTGCTCGCCACTGGCGATGGTGCTGTTGAAATTCACATGACCCGGCAGCACATACGCAGGGACCATCTTCTTGATGTACTTGACCGCTGCATTGATCAGCAAGCGCTTGGGGAAACCCAGCAGATCGCCGATCTCGGTGACGATCACGCGCTTGAGGCTGACTTTTTCTTCGGCCGTCACTTTTTCCAGCGTGTGCGCAAAGTTGGCGAGGATCACGATCGCTTCGGCACCGGCATCCTTCAACTGGTGGCCCAGCTCGCGCGGCGTGTACAGCGGGTTGACGTTCACCACCACCATGCCGGCTTTCAGCACGCCAAAGAGCGCGATCGGATACTGCAGCAGATTGGGCATCATCAGCGCCACGCGGGCGCCGCGCGCCAGCTTCAGATCGTGTTGCAGGTAGGCGGCAAATGCATTGGATAGCCGGTCCATCTCGGCATAGCTGATCGCGCGCCCCATGTTGATGAAGGCATCGCGATCGGGAAAGCGCTCGACGGTGCGCGCGATCACCTCGGGGATGGAGCCGAATTCATGCACATCCACTTGTTGCGGAATGCCCTCGGGGTAGCTCTCGAACCACGGTCGATCCATTGCACAGTCTCCTGGTAGTTAATCTGTAACTGTAGTGAGGTCAGCTACATCGCTCAAGCGGTGAGCGCCCCTAGTTTCGCCAAGTGGTTGTTTCTGTTAGAATCGGGGCTATTCCCTATAAAGCGGTATGAACAGGGGAGTCCTTTTTGAAATGGGCGCAGTTTTGCAGCCCATTTTTTGTTTGTGGCGTTTGTTGAAAGGAAAGTATGCCCAATCTGCAAGACGTGCTGGAGTCCACGCTGCCCGGTCTCGGCTACGAGCTGGTTGATCTGGAGTTGGCGCAAAACGGTTTGGTTCGGTTGTTTATCGATAAGCCGGGCGGCATCACCGTGGAAGACTGTGTGACGGTCAGTAACCATTTCACGCGTTTGTTCATGGTAGAGAATATCGCCTACGAACGCTTGGAAGTGTCGTCGCCGGGTCTGGATCGGCCGATCAGGAAACCGGAAGACTTTGCGCGTTTCGCAGGGCAGCTCGTCAAGGTGAAGCTGCGTTTGCCCCTGCCGGACAAGCGGAAACGATTTACAGGCACGCTGATCGGGCTGGAAGACGGTTCGGTCGTCGTGGATGCCGATGGCGAGCGCCTGGCGCTGCCGCTGGCACAGATAGACAAGGTGCGGCTCGAGCCGCAGTTTTGAATTTTAGAAAACGCGTTTGCGAGCTTTTGCTGAAGGTGTAGAAGACAATGAGCCGTGAAATCCTGTTGCTGGTCGATGCGCTGGCACGTGAGAAAAATGTAGAGAAAGACGTGGTGTTCACCGCGTTGGAAATGGCCCTCGCTTCGGCGACCAAGAAGCGTTACGAAGACGAAGTGGATATCCGCGTCGATATCGACCGTGATACCGGCGACTATCGTTCGTTCCGCGTCTGGACCGTAGTGGAAGACAACGACCACGAAGAACCCAGCCGCCAGATCGCCATCACCGATGCGCCGGACTACGACAAGGATCTGCAACTCGGGGAAACCTGGGAAGAAGAACTGGAGCCGATCGAATTCGGCCGTATCGGTGCGCAGACCGCCAAGCAGGTCATCCTGCAGAAGATCCGCGATGCCGAGCGTGAACAGAACCTGAATGATTTCCTGCAGCGCCGCGAGCACATCGTGTCGGGCAGCATCAAGCGTATCGAGCGTGGCAATGCCATCATCGAGATCGGCAAGCTCGAAGCCGTGCTGCCGCGCGACCAGATGATCCCGAAGGAAAACCTGCGCGTGGGCGACCGCGTGCGGGCATTCCTGCTGCGTATCGACCGCCTGGGCCGTGGCCCGATGCTGGTGCTGTCGCGTACCACGCCGGAATTCATGGCCAAGCTGTTCGAGCTGGAAGTGCCGGAAATCGAAAACGGCCTGATCGAGCTCAAGGGCGTGGCCCGTGATGCCGGCGCCCGCGCCAAGATCGCTGTCAAGTCGAACGACCAGCGCGTAGACCCGCAAGGCACCTGCATCGGCGTGCGCGGCACCCGCGTGAACGCGGTCACCAACGAGCTGGCCGGCGAGCGTGTCGACATCATTCTGTGGTCGCCGGATCCGGCGCAGTTCGTTATCGGCGCGCTGAGCCCGGCCGAAGTCAATTCCATCATCGTGGATGAAGACAACCACAGCATGGATGTGGTCGTTGATGAAGACAACCTGGCCATGGCCATCGGCCGTGGCGGCCAGAACGTGAAGCTCGCTGCCGAGCTGACCGGCTGGAAGCTCAACATCATGACCGTTGAGCAAGCTGAAGAGAAACACGAAGAAGAGTTCACCAAGATCCGCGAACTCTTCGTGCAAGCGTTGG
Source organism: Andreprevotia sp. IGB-42 (assembly GCF_009848685.1). Taxonomy (GTDB): domain Bacteria; phylum Pseudomonadota; class Gammaproteobacteria; order Burkholderiales; family Chitinibacteraceae; genus Andreprevotia. Next base: position 384,413 of record NZ_WXTX01000001.1, on the reverse strand, counting down.
ATGTGGATGAAGACGTCGCCGACGTATTGGTGCAGGAAGGCTTCAATACGCTGGAAGAAGTGGCCTACGTGCCGCTGGCGGAAATGCTCGAGATCGAAGGTTTTGACGAAGATACCGTCAACGAATTGCGCTCGCGTGCCCGTGATGCCCTGCTGACGCAGGCGATCGTGCGCGAAGAAAAACTTGAGCACCAGGCTGAAGACTTGAAAAATCTCGAAGGCATGACAGCGGAAATTGCTGCCGCGCTGGCTGAGAAAGATATCCACACCCGCGACGAGTTGGCTGAACTCGCCGTGGACGAGCTGACCGAAATCACCAACATTGATGACGAGTCTGCCAAGCAACTGATTCTGAAGGCCCGCGAGCATTGGTTCGCGTAATTGCTCGTAGAGGGCTGGGAGAAATGCATGAGTGAACTAAACGTCAGTCGATTTGCCGCTGAGCTGAAAATGCCGCCGCAAGAACTGCTTGAGCAGTTGCGTGCGGCCGGTGTGGCCAAGCAAGGTGAATCGGACCCGGTGACTGCAGACGACAAGGCGCGTCTGCTCGATCACCTGAAACACAAGCATGGTGCTGCGGCCGACAAGCCGAAGATCACGCTGACACGCAAGCAGACGTCGGAAATCAAGAAGACCGATTCCACCGGCCGTGCCAAGACCATCACCGTTGAAACACGCAAGAAGCGCGTGCTGCCGGCCGAGGCGCCAGCAGAAATCGTGCGTGCTGCAGAGCCTGCAGTCGCGCCGGTGGCCTTGAGCGATGCCGAGCGTACCGCGCGTGATGCGGATGCCCAGCGCAGCAATGCGCTGCGTGAGCGCCAGGCGGCAGAAATGCGCGCCAAGCAGGAACAGCGTACTGCGCCGGCCAGGGAAGATGAAGCCGTTGCCGTTGCGCCGGTGGCTGAAGCTGTTGCTGCCGAGGTGGTTACCCCGGTCGCTGCTACGCCTGTCGCCACGCCGGCACCGGCTGCTGCTGCCAGCACCCCGGCAGCTGCTGCGCCGGTACCCACCCCTGCACCCGTTGCTGCACCGGCCCCGTCGCCAGTGCCTTCGGTCAGTGGTGATCGCCCGCGTATCGGCATGCGTGTAGAGCTGCGCAAGCCGAAGGAAACCCCGATGCACGCGCCGGAGCCGGTCAAGCCGGAACCGGTGGTGGCTGTTGCAAAGACTGCAGCGCCTGCCGCTGCGGCAACGCCGTCTTCCACCACTGCTGCCCCGAAGCCGGGCGACAAGAAGAAAGACGGCGACAAGCGCGGCAACTGGGAAGACACCCGCGGCAAGAAGGGCGGTGCCGGCCTCAAGACCCGCGGTGGCGACACCGGTACCGGTGGCTGGAAATCCAAGAAGGGCAGCGGCAAGCACAACAAGAGCACCGATAGCGACAACGCGCACGGTTTCCAGACCCCGACTGAAAAAATCGTGCATACCGTTGACGTACCGGAAACCATTTCCGTGTCCGATCTGGCGCACAAGATGGCCGTCAAGGGCGTGGAAGTCGTCAAGGCCCTGATGAAGATGGGCATGATGGTGACCATCAACCAGGTTCTGGACCAGGAAACGGCGATGATCGTCGTCGAAGAAATGGGCCATGCCCCGGTTGCCGCCAAGCTCGATGATCCGGATACCTATCTGGTTGACGAAGCCAAGGGCGAAGAACACCTGCAGGTTTCGCGTGCGCCGGTCGTTACCGTCATGGGTCACGTTGACCACGGCAAGACTTCGCTGCTGGACTACATCCGTCGTGCCAAGGTTGCCGCAGGCGAAGCCGGTGGCATTACCCAGCACATCGGTGCGTACCACGTGGAAACCGACAAGGGCATGATCACCTTCCTCGACACCCCGGGCCACGAGGCGTTTACCGCCATGCGTGCACGTGGTGCCAGCGCGACCGACATCGTGGTGCTGGTGGTGGCGGCTGACGATGGCGTGATGCCGCAAACGATCGAAGCGATCCACCACGCCAAGGCGGCCGGTGTACCCATCGTCGTTGCGGTCAACAAGATCGACAAGCAGGGTGCCAACGCCGAGCGTATCCGCCAGGAACTGGTGGCACAGGAAGTGGTGCCGGAAGACTGGGGTGGCGATACGCAGTTCGTTGAAGTCTCTGCCAAGCAGGGCACCAATATCGACGGTCTGCTCGACGCGATCCTGCTGCAGGCCGAAGTGCTGGAGCTGACCGCGCCGATCGATACCCCTGCCAAGGGCATCATCATCGAAGCCCGTCTGGACAAGGGCCGTGGTGCAGTGGCTTCCATGCTGGTGCAATCCGGTACCCTCAAGAAGGGCGACGTGGTGCTGGCCGGCAGCGTGTATGGCCGCGTGCGTGCCATGCTGGACGAAAACGGCAAGCAGATCAGCGAAGCCGGCCCGTCCATCCCGGTCGAAATCCTGGGCCTGTCCGAAGTACCGGCAGCCGGTGTCGACGTGATGGTGCTGGGCGACGAGAAGAAGGCGCGTGAAATTGCCCTGTTCCGTCAAGGCAAGTTCCGTGACGTGAAGTTTGCCAAGCAGCAGGCTTCCAAGCTGGAAAACATGTTCGCGGCGATGGCCGAGGGCGAAGTGCAGAACCTGCCCATCATCATCAAGAGCGATGTGCAGGGCTCGCTGGAAGCACTCAGCGGCAGTCTGCTCAAGCTTTCCACCAGCGAAGTGCGCGTGCAGATCCTGCACTCGGGCGTGGGCGGCATCTCGGAATCGGACATCAACCTGGCGCTGGCGTCCAAGGCGGTGGTGGTTGGCTTCAACGTGCGCGCCGATGCGGCCGCACGCAAGCTGGCCGAAGCCGAAGGCGTCGACATCCGTTACTACAACATCATCTATGACGTTGTGGACGATGTGCGCGCCGCACTGACCGGCATGCTGGCACCGGAAAAACGCGAACAGATCATCGGTCTCGTGGAAATCCGCCAGGTGTTCGTGGTGTCCAAGGTGGGTTCGATCGCCGGTTGTTACGTGCTCGACGGTACGGTCAAGCGTGGTGCGGGTGTACGCCTGCTGCGCAACCATGTCGTGGTGCACCAGGGCGAGCTGGAAACGCTCAAGCGTTTCAAGGACGACGTCAAGGAAGTCAAGGCTGGCTACGAGTGCGGTCTGCAGATCAAGAACTACAACGACATCCAGGAAGGCGATCAGCTCGAGGTCTTCGAGATCATCGAAGTGGCGCGTACGCTGTAAGAACCGGTCCACCGCCAGTCGCACCTCCCGGTGTGGCAGGTGGAACCCGTTCAGGCCGGTATTTCCGGGCTGTACACAGGCAAAGGCGGGCAACCGCCTTTTGCCTTTTCTGGCCGGCACGCAATGGCTTCGGCCGGGATGTTGCAATACACGTTAAAGAGGGCATGACATGGCCAAGAATTTCACCCGCTCCGACCGCATCGCCCAGCAATTGCAGCGCGATGTGGCCGAGCTGATCCGCGCGGAGCTGGATCACCCCAAGGCATCGCTGATCACCGTGACCGATGTGGAAGTCACGCGTGATTACTCGCACGCCAAGATTTTTTACACTTTCCTCGGCACGCCCGAGGATACGGTGGCCATCGGCGTCAAGCTGGAAAATGCCAAGGGCTTCCTGCGCAGCGCGCTGTCCAAGGGTTTCAAGTTGTTCAAGATGCCCGAGCTGCATTTCGTTTATGACCATTCGGTCGAAAACGGCATGCATCTGGATAACCTGATCCAGCAAGCGGTCAGCAGCCAGGCGCTGGACGACGAGGGCAATGCCTGATGGCCAAGCGCAAGATCGACGGCGTGATGCTGCTCGACAAACCGTTTGGCATTTCCAGCAACAATGCGCTACAGAAGGCGCGCTGGCTGCTGTCGGCTGAAAAAGCCGGCCATACCGGCGTGCTCGATCCGTTTGCCACCGGCCTGTTGCCGCTGTGCTTTGGCGAGGCCACCAAGTTTTCGCAGCGCATGCTGGATGCCGACAAGGGCTACCGTGCCACCATCCGCCTGGGCGAGGTGTCCAGTACGCTCGATGGCGAGGGCGAGATCACCCGCAGTGGCGATGTCGATTGCGATGAAGCCCGCCTGAAGGCAGTGCTGGCATCGTTCCTGGGCGCGTACGAGCAAATGCCGCCGATGCACTCGGCGCTGAAGTTCCAGGGCAAGGCGCTGTATGAATATGCACGCCAGGGCGTGGAGATCGAACGCCAGCTGCGCCAGATCACTTTCTATGAACTGGATCTCGTCAGCTTCGATGGCATCACACTGGTGGTCGATGTGCTGTGCTCCAAGGGCACTTACATCCGCGTGCTGGCCGATGACCTGGGCAAGGCGCTCGGTTGCGGCGCCTATCTGGCCGGCCTGATCCGAACCCGCACCGCAGGTTTCCGGCTGGAAGATGCGGTGCCGCTGGATGCGCTGATCGAAATGGACTTGCCGGCGCGTGAAGCCACGCTGCTGCCGGTGGACAGCCTTGTTACCGATCTGCCGCACCTGGCGCTCGATGCCGCGCAAACCGACCGCATCCTGCACGGCATGCCGATCGCGGATGGGCAGGGCTGGAATGCCGCCGAGAACATCCGCCTTTACGGCTACCCGATAAACACGGATAATGCGCGGTTCATCGGTTTGGGCGAAGTGGCATCCGATGGTGTGCTGCGGCCCAAACGACTGCTGGCCCATTTTCCTGAATAGGGAAGCGGGCAGGCGAGGGGAGTCAGTGCCGGTTTCGGCTGGCGTTGGCTCGACGAGTCCCTGTTGATCGACAGGCAAGGCTCATCAATCATCAAATCGGAGTTTCAGAAATGGCTGTTACCGTTGACCAGAAAGCTGGCATCGTCAAATCGTACCAACGCGCCGAAGGCGATACCGGTTCCCCGGAAGTGCAAGTTGCACTGCTGACCGCCCGTATCAATGACCTGACCCCCCACTTCAAGGCTAACGCCAAGGATCACCACTCGCGTCGTGGTCTGCTGAAGATGGTGTCGCGTCGTCGTCGCCTGCTGGATTACCTCAAGCGCACCAACGCCGACAGCTACCGCGATCTGATCGCCAAGCTGGGCCTGCGCAAGTAAGGCAGCTATCAAGAGAGTCGCAGTCACCGTACTGCGACTTTTTTGTTTTCAGGCCGTCCGGTCTGAAAAGCGGGTTTTGCGGTGATCTCCCCGTTCCGGCAAAAACCTGCACCATGATTTTTCCCGGCCCCAGCCCAAACAGGCTTCGGCGGCAGGTCCGGGTTGTTGTGCCGAAGCCGGCGACGTGGCCGCGTCGTAATGATTGCATTCATATCCCTTCGCACTCTTGGCACCGGGTGCACGCAAAGGAAACTCTAGTGTTCAATAAAATCTCGAAATCGTTCCAGTACGGCAAGCACACCGTAACGCTGGAAACGGGCGAAATCGCCCGTCAGGCCTCCGGTGCCGTCGTCGTGTCGATGGACGACACCGTCGTGCTGGTAACCGTTGTTGCCGCCAAGGGCGTGAAGCCTGGCCAGGATTTCTTCCCGCTCACGGTTGATTACCAAGAGCGGACTTACGCTGCCGGTAAAATCCCCGGTGGCTTCTTCAAGCGTGAAGGCCGTCCGTCCGAGAAGGAAATTCTCACCAGCCGCCTGATCGATCGCCCGATCCGCCCGCTGTTCCCGGAAGGCTTCTTCAACGAAATCCAGATCATCGCTACCGTACTCAGCCTTGATCCGCAAATCGATTCCGATATCCCTGCCATGATCGGCGCCTCTGCTGCGCTGTCGATCGCTGGCGTGCCGTTCTCCGGCCCGATCGGCGCTGCCCGCGTCGGTTACGCCAACGGCCAGTACCTGCTGAACCCGTCCAAGGATGAGCTGAAGACCAGCCAGCTGGACCTCGTGGTTGCCGGTACCGAAAAGGCTGTACTGATGGTCGAATCCGAAGCACAAGAGCTGTCGGAAGAAATCATGCTGGGCGCCGTGGTGTTCGGTCACGACGAACTGCAGAAAGTCATCAGCGCCATCAACGAACTCGCCGACGAAGTGAACCCGGAGCTGTTCGACTGGGCCGAGCCGACCCGCGATGAAGCGCTGGAAGCACAGATTGCCGGTATCTCGGGTGATGATATCGCCCAGGCATTCCGCATTCCGCAAAAGCAGGCACGCACCGTCAAGATCAATGAAGCCTGGGCCAAGGTCAAGGCAGCACTGATCACCGAAGAAACCGATACGCTGACCGCCAACAAGATCCGTGGCATCTTCCATGACATGGAAGCCAAGATCGTGCGTAACCAGATCCTAGACGGGTTCCCGCGTATCGACGGCCGCGACACCCGCACCGTGCGCCCGATCAAGATCCGTACCGGCGTGCTGCCGCGCACGCACGGTTCGTCCTTGTTCACCCGTGGTGAAACACAGGGCCTGGTGGTGGCCACCCTCGGCACCAAGCTGGACGAACAGAAGATCGATGCACTGGCCGGCGAATACACCGACCGCTTCATGCTGCATTACAACTTCCCGCCGTACTCCACCGGTGAAACTGGCCGCGTTGGTACGCCGAAGCGCCGCGAAATCGGCCACGGCCGTCTGGCCAAGCGCGCACTGATCGCCGTGCTGCCCAGCCAGGAAGACTTTGCGTACTCGATGCGCGTGGTTTCCGAAATCACCGAATCCAACGGCTCGTCGTCGATGGCATCGGTGTGTGGTGGCTGCCTGGCACTGCTGGATGCCGGCGTGCCGCTGAAGAACCACGTGGCGGGTATCGCCATGGGCCTGATCAAGGAAGGCAACCGCTTTGCGGTGCTGACCGACATCTTGGGTGACGAAGATCACCTGGGTGACATGGACTTCAAGGTGGCCGGTACCGATGGTGGTATCACCGCACTGCAGATGGACATCAAGATCGACGGCATCACCAAGGAAATCATGAAGGTTGCGCTGGACCAGGCCAAGTCGGGCCGTCTGCACATCCTGGAAATCATGAAATCCGAAGTGGCTGGCGCTTCCACCGAAGTGTCGCAACACGCGCCGCGCCTCTACACCATGAAGATCAACCCGGAGAAAATCCGTGACGTGATCGGCAAGGGTGGTTCGGTGATCCGCGCGCTGACCGAAGAAACCGGCACGCAGATCGACATCCAGGAAGATGGCACCATCACCATCGCTTCGGTTTCGTCCGAAGGTGCTGATGAAGCCAAGCGCCGCATCAGCGAGATCACTGCCGAAGTCGAAATCGGCAAGATCTACGAAGGCCCGGTCGTCAAGATTCTGGACAACAACGTCGGCGCCATCGTCTCGATCATGCCGGGCCGTGACGGCCTGGTACACATCAGCCAGATCGCCAACGAGCGCATCAAGAACGTCAGCGACTACCTGAAGGAAGGCCAGGTTGTACGCGTGAAGGCACTGGAACAAGACGAAAAGGGCCGCGTGCGCCTGTCGATCAAGGCCGTGCTGAACGACGAAGCGCCTGCTGCTGCTCCGGTTGAAGCTGCACCGGTGGCTGATGCCGAGTAAGTAGTACAGTCTGCAGCCAGCGGCTTGCCGCTGGCCTGGCTGGATGCTGCAGTGATGCAGGTATCAACAAAACCGCTCCATCTGCATAGATCGGGCGGTTTTTTCATGCTTTATCTACAGCGCGGGATCGGCCCCAGTGCTTGCCAGGCGTCCTTCCTTCATGCTTGCCGGCCTGCAGGTTTTGGTAGATTTTCGCAGGCAGGAAAAGCCTTGCTGCGGAATTTATTGATGTGCGTCCCGCAGCGTTTTGCCGTGTCGCGTGCGTTGTCAAACGGGGCTTGGCCGGTCCAGTGACTGGCCCAATAAAAAAGGGGAGCCCGCAGGCTCCCCTTTTTACAACACTACAAACGCTCAGGCAGCAGCTGCAGTCTTCTTGGCAGCAGCCTTCACTGCGTCGCTGGTGGCGGTGGAAGCCGCCTTCACCGATGCATCTGCAAAGTCGGCAACCTGCTTGGCAGCCTTGGTCAGGCTGTCCACGGCGGCGGCAGTGGCCTGCACGGTGGACTTCACGGCGGCAACGGCCACATCGGCGCCGGCCGGTGCGGTTTTCACGAAGCGGTCGAGGCCGGCAACCACGTTGCGGTTGAACGCGGTGGTGCGCTCTTCAACCAGTTGCGACAGCGCGGCTTGGGCTTGCGAAGCGATTTCGTACACGTGGCGCGAGTACACGCTGGCTTGATCTACGCCGGTTTCGGTCAGTTTGCTGCGCAGCGCCAAAGCTTCCTGCGGATCGCGCACGGCGGCCAGTGTCTGGGCGGCGCGGGCAGATTCTTCCAGTGTGGTCTTGGCGGTTTCGAGTTGCAGCTTGACGAGGCGCTCGGCGGAATCAAGGCCGATGCGGGCGAAGCGCAGGTAGGTTTCAACGTTTTCGGTAGCGAAATCGGTGAATTGCTGTTGGGCTTGTTGCTGGATTTGCGACATGACAGTTCTCCTGAACGATGGTGGGCTCGGCATGGAACAGTGCCGATGTTGCTTTGCACAATACGACTCCATTGTGGAAAGTCCTTATCCTTTCGTCAAGCTGTTTTTGTTGCGTTGCAGCATGTGCTGTTGCATCCCCGACGAACGGCGGCTATCGTGCAGAGGTTGAAACCGTGTTTGCAAAGGTCGTGGCATGAGCGCCGAAAAAAGAGTGATCAAGAAATACCCTAACCGTCGGCTCTACGACACCGCCACTTCCTGTTACATCACGCTGGCAGACGTGAAGCAGCTGGTGCTGGAAAACATCGATCTACAGGTGTCGGATGCCAAGAGTGGCGAGGACATCACGCGCAGCGTGCTGCTGCAGATCATCATGGAAGAAGAGGCGGGCGGCATGCCGCTGTTCTCGTATGAGGTGCTCACGCAGATCATCCGCTTCTATGGCAATGCCATGCAGGGCCTGATGGGCAACTATCTGGAAAAGAACCTGCAACTGTTCGGAGAAATGCAGGGCCGTCTGCAGGACCAGGCCAAGCACGCAATGAATGGCGAGAACCCGATGCTGGGCAATGCCAACCTGTGGGGCGAGTTCATGAAATTCCAGGGCCCGGCGTTGCAGAGCATGATGGGCAATTACCTGGAAAGCAGTACCAACCTGTTCGTGGACATGCAGCAACAGTTGCAGGATCGCGCCAAGCACCTGTTTACCGGATTCGGCATGCCGGGCTATGCCAAGCCGGCCGAACCGCAGCCGGGCGAGCCGCAACCGTCCACGCCGCCTACCGCCGTGCCCGAGCCTGCACCGGCAGCGCCCAAGGCGGCACCCCGCAAGCGCAGCACCTGAGCTGCAGCAGTGCCGGTCCATCTGGGCCGGCCATAGCAAAAGGGCATGCCCACGCATGCCCTTTTGCTTGTGCGCTGCGTCACTTCGGGCCGTGGCCCGGCGCGTAAATCAGTTTGTCCAGATTGAAGCCTTGCGCGCGGGCAATCGACAATGCCTGCTGCAGATCGGCATCCGACAGATCCGGTTTGCGTGCCAGCACCCACAGGTAATCACGCGATGGCGCACCCACCAGTGCCCAGCGGTAGTCGTCCGCCAGCCCCAACACCCAGTAGTCGCCACTGAAGGGCCAGAAGAAGGTTACATCCAGCTTGGCGTTCTGGCTGCCCGGAATCACCTTGGCAACGCCACGGCTTTCATCCATGCCTTTTTCGGTACGGCAGCGGTTGATGACCTCGACTTTGCCATCGGGCCGCAGGTTGTAGTTGGCGGTCACCTGATCCAGGCAGTTGCGTTCCCAGAACATCGGCAAGCGGACGATTTCATGCCACTGGCCCAGATAGCGCGGCAGCTCGACGGCTGGCACGGTCTGCACCGGTGCCTGATCGGCTGCGTGTGTACAGATAGGCAGCGCAAGCAGGCCGGCCAGCAGGCCACCCAGCAAGCGGGTACGTGATGTGCTTGGCGTGATGCGCGTGCGGGCAACAGGCATGGTGTTTTGCATGGCAACTCCCGATGTGTGCGATCGGTCCATGCTATTGATCGACGCGGGCGCCGGGTAGTGGCGGCACGGCAGTAGCGTGTGTCGGCATTTGCTGACGCTGTGCGGCGTTGCACCGCTACGCCGGCGGGTAGGGCGCACCCAGCTCACGGCAGCGCCGCAGATGGCTACAGCGTGGCGCTATCGGCCATTGCGGCCTGCTCCTTGTGGGGAAAAGGAGGGGGGGCGGCACCCGCCGTCAACGCGGGCGTGCCGGTATCAATCGCGGGTAACGAACGATGCCGAAGCCACCAGCTCCTGCACCAGGCAGGCCACCGCCTTGCCGGACATGCTGTACGGATCGAACACCGGGTTGGCCGAGTACTTCAGCAGTAGCGAGAGGTTGACCCGGTCCAGCTTGCCGCGCCCCATGCTCCAGTTGGCATACTGGCGACAGTCGATTTCGCTCAGGTCCAGCAGCGTGACATCGGTATGGCGCTCATCGTGGATCAATTGGCCATACAGCTGATTCACCTGCTGGCGGCCGCCTTCCAGCACCTGCAGGAAGGTCTCGTTGCCATACGCCAGGATACCGGTAATGCCGTTATCCGGGTTGTGCTTGCGTGCGGCAAGCAGGATGCCATTGATGGTTTCGGTGGTAATCGGCGCTTTGGCGCGGCTAGCGTAAATCAGGCGGACCAGCATTCATCATCCTCGCTTGGGCATCAGCGCAAGAAACTCGCGCCGCAAAGTGGCATCACGCAGGAAAGACCCGCGCATCACGCTATTGGTCATTCTGGCATCAGTATCTTTCACGCCGCGCCAGTGCATGCAGAAATGATCTGCTTCCATCACGATGGCCAAGCCATCGGGCTGCAGGCGATCCTGCAGCAGGTCGGCTACCTGCGATACCGCTTCTTCCTGGATTTGCGGGCGGTTCATGATCCATTCGATCAGCCGCGCATACTTGGAAAGGCCGATCAGGTTGGAGTGCTCGTTCGGCATCACGCCTACCCATACACGGCCCATGATAGGGCACAGGTGGTGCGAGCACGCGCTGCGCACGGTGATGGGGCCCACGATCATCAGCTCGTTCAGGCGCTCGATGTTCGGAAACTCGGTCACCGGCGGCATCGCCTGGTAGCGGCCGCGGAATACTTCCTGGATAAACATCTTGGCCACGCGCTTGGCGGTGTCCTGCGTGTTGTGATCGCTGGCGGTATCGATCACCAGGCTTTCCAGCACGCCCTGCATTTTCAGCTGCACTTCGGCCTGCAATTCGGCCAGCTCGCCTTCCTCGATGAAGGCGGCAATATTGTCGTTGGCGTGGTAGCGCGCGCCTGCCGCCTGGATGCGGCTGCGGATGCGCTCGGACAGCGCCACGGGGCGGATGGAATCCGGGTTGATACTGGGTCTGGACATAATGGGCCTTGTCGGAGGCGCGCTGCAGCGCCCCTTCAGGCCATGGCGGCGCGCCGTATTACCAAGGGATGAATTATCCCGCCGATTGCGGCCCCGCGCCATGAAATATGCGCGTGCCCAACCATCGCGCCGTGTGCATAACGCGCCGCGTATTCGTGCATTGGTGGTGATCGCCGCCAAAGCGGCGGGAGTGGTGAAGGAGATCGATGAAGGCTGCAACGCTGTATCAGGCACAGGCCATCTGCCTCAGGTAGAGAAGCGGGAAGGTCGCTTGCACAATGCCGGCTGGCCGATACGGCAAAGCGCCGGGCGCCACCAGCAGGCGGGGCCCGGCGCGGACAGGGCGATCGCTGCAATGCAGGCAGCGGGTGCCCTATCTGACCGTAGCTCAATGCAGGCCGTAGTAGCGCTGGCCGACACGATCCCACGCTGCGCGGGATGCGGCACGGCTGTTTTCCCAATCGAGTTCCGAATCGCCACGGTTGCGTTCGTAGTCGGTGCGCAGCTCGTTTTCCGCATCTTCAAAAGTGCGGTCCTCGTAGCGGGTGCGGCCTTCGTAGCCGGTTACATAGGCACCGCGGTAGGCATCGTAATCCAGGCCTTGCGTGGCATAAGGTTGGCCGGCATGGTTGGCGCGCCAGTAGGCATCTTCTTCGCTTGGGTTGAAGCGCTCGGCGGCAGCCTTCCCAGCCAGGCCGCCCACCACGGCACCTACTGCTGCACCCACCGCCAAGCCGGCCGGGCCGCCGGCAGCACCGATTGCGGCACCTGCTGCCGCTGCCGCGCCGATGCCTGCGGCACCACCCACTGCCGCACCGGCAGCGGTACCGGCCGGATGGAATTCAGCTGCGCCGGTGATCGGGTCCTGATTGTCGCGGTCTTTTTTCACTTCGAAGCGTTGTTGCTGGCTCATGGCGATCTCCTTGGCTGGGTATGGGCCACGCTTGCCAATCGGCAGGCGCAGCCACTGAGACGGATGCTATGCCGATGAAAATCTGCCGCTGTCGGACAACGGTGCGGTTTGTGGCGGGATATTCAATCCGCCCGCGTAGGCGAGCCCGGCCCTACAGCGCCAGCGCGCTTTTCCCACAGCGCAATCTGGCTGCCGCCGCTACGCAGCCAACGTCCAAAGCGGCAAGGTGGCCACATGCATTACAGGAGGACAAGCCATGCTGGATATGCACGAGAGCAAATTGCAGATCAGGGTGGAATACATCCGTAACGGCATGCCGGGCCATCGCGATACCGAAATCGCCGCCGGTTACAGCAAACCCGAGCAGGCCATGCAGGTGCTACTGGGCACCTACGCCACGCTGCAATCGCGCGATAGCGTGGATACCCACGGCAGCAACGTGCGCGAGTTGGCGGGCGAACTGGGCTTCAGCTGCTTTGCCTATGTGGCGAAAGCAGGGAATAGAGTTGAAACAGTAGTTGTGGTTTAACTTTTATCGGTTTGATCGGAATTAAAGGTATCCAATCCGAACGTGGTATTTGGAAGGTATGTTCCAGTTCCCTGAATAGCTTCGATACGCCAGAAGATGCGATCCAAGACATTTGCTTGCTCTTCTGGCGTAGACACTTCAAAGCGCGGCCAAAACCCAGTAACAAAGCGTCCACTTGCTCCCGCGAATCCGTCTGCTATTGGATAACGAATGGTCAGAGATGTATCGTTTTCTCTTGTGCCTTCATGCCAAAATAGTTCCGTATCATCGTAACTTTGAATGAATTCCGCAAAACGATGCTTTACTTGATGTTGCAGTAAGTGCGACGGCATACTCATTACGGCCCCTTGATTTTTTGTGATCAATAAGAATCGAGTGCTAGCTTGTTTAATTCTAGCATTGTGGTAATGCGAATACATGACCGTTTATCCGTATTTTATGCATGAGCGTATTTTATTGGTGCTGTTTATAAATGGAATTTTTTAATGCAAGGTTTTGCGAAATTCTATATGGCTTACAGTTGGGGAGCGAAGGTAAGGCCTTTTCATCTATCACTTAGTTGGCTTGTCACGCGTATGGCATGTGATGTGGTGGTTCGGCAGACCGCCGGAAGGCCAAAGTGCGCTAAATCACTGTATACTGACGGGTTTTCCATGGCAGAGAGCTTAGCCGTGAACAAGATTCCCCGTATCGGTATGGTCAGCCTGGGTTGCCCCAAGGCGCTGGTCGATTCCGAACAAATCATTACCCAGCTGCGTGCCGAGGGCTACGAGATTTCGCCGTCCTATGGCGATGCCGACCTGGTGGTGGTCAACACCTGTGGCTTCATCGATTCAGCAGTGCAGGAATCGCTGGATGCGATTGGCGAGGCGCTGGCCGAAAACGGCAAGGTGATCGTCACCGGTTGCCTGGGTGCCAAGAAAGACGGCGACATGATCCGCGAAGTGCACCCCAAGGTGCTGGCGGTGACTGGTGCGCATGCGCGCGATGAAGTACTCAACCATGTGCACCTGCACCTGCCCAAGCCGCATGATCCCTTCACCGATCTGGTGCCGCCTGCCGGCATCAAGCTCACCCCCAAGCACTACGCGTACCTGAAGATTTCCGAAGGCTGCAATCATCGCTGCACGTTCTGCATCATTCCGAGCATGCGCGGCGATCTGGTCAGTCGGCCGATCCATGACGTGCTGAAGGAAGCGGAAAACCTCGCCAAATCAGGCGTGAAGGAACTGCTGATCATCTCGCAGGATACCTCCGCCTACGGTGTAGATGTGAAGTACAAGACCGGCTTCCACAACGGCCGTCCGGTCAAAACCCGCATGACCGAGCTGTGCGAGGAACTGGGCAAGCTGGGCATCTGGGCACGCCTGCACTATGTGTACCCGTACCCGCACGTGGACGAAGTGATTCCGCTGATGGCCGAGGGCAAGATCGTGCCCTACCTGGATATCCCGTTCCAGCATGCCAATCAGCGCATCCTCAAGCTGATGAAACGGCCGGCCAACAGCGCCAACGTGCTCGAGCGCATCAAGAAATGGCGCGAGACCTGTCCGGAGCTGGTGATCCGTTCGACCTTCATCGTCGGTTTCCCTGGCGAAACCGAGGCAGAGTTCGAGGAATTGCTGGCGTTCCTGGATGAGGCGCAGCTCGATCGCGTGGGCTGTTTTACCTATTCGCCTGTCGATGGCGCGACCGCCAACGATTTGCCCGACCATGTGCCGGAAGACATTGCCGAAGACCGCAAGCGCCGCTTCATGGAAAAGCAGGCGGCCATTTCCGCAGCGCGGCTGCAGGCGCGCATCGGCCGCGAGTACAAGGTGCTGGTTGACGAGATCGACGACGAAGGCGCAGTGGCACGTACTTATGCCGATGCACCGGAAATCGACGGCCTGGTCTATTTTGATCCCAAGCCGGGCGTGCAGCCGGGCGATTTTGTGACCGTGCGCATCACCGATGCGGACGAGCACGACCTCTGGGCGGAACAGCTCTGATGGCTGCAGGCCGGGTGGAATGAGCATGGAACAATCCTACGAGCGCCGCTTCGGCGGCATCGCCCGGCTGTATGGCCGCCCTGCGCTGGATACCTTCCAGCGTGCACACGTGTGCGTGATCGGGGTAGGGGGCGTGGGCTCGTGGGCGGCAGAGGCGCTGGCGCGCTCGGGCATCGGCAAGATCACGCTGATCGATCTGGATGACGTGTGCGTATCCAATACCAACCGCCAGTTGCCGGCCATGATCGGCAACTATGGCCGCATGAAGGTGGCGGTGCTCAAATCGCGCATCCTGGCCATCAATCCGGAATGCGAAGTCCACGCCATCGAGGATTTCGTGGTGGCCGAAAACCTGGATGACTATCTGGGGCGCGGCTTCGATTACGTGATCGATGCCATCGACAGCGTCAAGATCAAGGCGGCCATCATTGCCTGGTGCCGCCGCCACAAGGTGAAGCTCATCGTCACCGGCGGCGCTGGCGGGCAGACCGATCCCACGCAGATCAAGGTGGATGACCTGACCCGCACCATCCAGGATCCGCTGGCATCCAAGGTGCGCGCGTTGTTGCGGCGCGAGTATGGCTTTCCCAAGGGTGACAAGAAGTTCGGCATCGAGTGCGTCTACTCGACCGAGCCGCTGGTGTATCCGCAGCCCGATGGCTCGGTGTGCGCGCAGAAGCCGCCGCATATGGGCCAGGAAGGCGAAGCGGCGGTACGCCTTGATTGCGAAGGCGGTTTCGGTGCCAGCATCGCGGTGACCGGCAGCTTCGGCTTTGCCGCGGTGGCACGGGTGCTGCGCAAACTGGCGGGGTGAAATACTGATGGGCAGCGTCTTGTACCCGCTTCGCTGCATCATGAAAATCATTGCGAGCCACCCGCTTGAAAGGTAGCTCGCTACTGATTTGCCAGGCATATGCTTGCGTGCAGGACGATGTGGGCCCGTCCAACGATCAGCTGGCGAAATTGCAGTTGGCTTTGGTGATCTGATATTCCCCGAGTAGCGTTTTATCCGGGTCAACAATGCGTGTTTCCAGAGTCATGCCTTGTAGAAATAGATCGTGCATTTTGGGGTCATGACATGTTTTCCAGGTATTGATATGTATTACGGCTGCCAGCGATTCTTCGGTGACCTGTGCGTTCTGCACTTCCACAACAAGGATCAGTTTTTCTCCTTCTGCACGCGCTTCAACCTTGCTGGTTATACCATCCGCCCTGACAGCACGCTGCGCATTAGCCTGTTGCGCCAGATCGGCCACTCGCTGTTCCAGCGGAATGCCATGCTGCAACACAAAATATGCCCCAAGCCAGAAACTGATGGCTGCAATGATGCCCAGCCACGCTGCGAGCCACATCGGCCTGCGTGGATAAGGCCAGCGCAACAGGAGTTGTGATTGCCGACGGCCCTGTAGCAAATACCAGATGATCAGCATCGGGCCGAAAACCAGCATCCCGAGCGCGATCAGGACATTCAGATCGCGTGCAACGCCCAGCGCATATCCTGTTGCTGATAGCGCGAGGGCTGCCGAAGACAGTAGCCAATAGAGTGCCTTGCGTGCTTCGCGGGACTGGTCGAGTTTTTTCCAGTTCTGGTAATGCAACAGCATCGGCAGCCAAGGGCCGGAGGTGATCCAGCCCAATGCCCATGCCCAATCCGGGTGCCATAGCGGCGGCATCGGGTCCATCGGCGCAACCGGTGCGGTATCGGTATCTGCTGTTTCGGTATCAATCAGTTCGCCCGCTGCCATGCTGGCCAGTAGTGCTTCTGCTTCAGCAAGCCGGTCTGCGGGTACTTCCAGCCTCAAACCACCTACTGCCGTCGACAGCAAAGGGTTGGCCTGCACGATATAGGCATCGCTCAGACGAACGGGGATTCCGTTGCTCTCCAGTAGCCCCCGGATAATTGCCGCGTCCGGTAGCGTATCGAAATGACGCAGGGTGACCAGTGTGACGGGGTCCGGGGGTGGGCAATCTAGTGGCGTTGTGTCGGTCGTTGCAGGGGCCATGGTCGATCAGTCAATGAGAAATATCCATCCATCATACCGAAGTAGCGCAAGGCGATCCCCGCAATGGTCACGACCGGGTTCCCGGATGTTGGCAGGTTTCATGTCAGCAACCCTGGGCTGCCGTTCGCGGTGATCGTCATTGCCGCTGCCGGGGGTATGGCGAGGCATCGGAATCCGGGGGGGGGGGGTCAGAGGCGGTGTCTGGCCAAGCAGGAACCACCGTCAGTCGCCACAAATGACGTTCATCAGTCCATGGCGCGCATGCGGGTTTGTGATCTAGACCGGGTTTGCCTATAATCCCCGTTTTCCCAAGTCAGATAGTCGTTTCGGTGACTTGGCGATAGCAAGGTTTGCGAGCGTGGCGGAATTGGTAGACGCACTGGATTTAGGTTCCAGCGCCGTAAGGCGTGAGAGTTCGAGTCTCTCCGCTCGCACCAGCATCAAGATTGCAACATGCTGCTTCGGCCGGCATGTCCCGCCTGGGTGCTATCGTCGCACCGACTTCTATTGACCACGTTTTCATCCATCCCGTCACGCGAGACGGCCGGACAAGTCAAGGAACGAACATGCAAGTACAACTGGAAACCCTGGGCCAGCTCGAGCGCCGTCTGAGCTTTGCCATTCCGCGTGAAGAAATCACCAAGCAGGTGGATGCACGCCTGAAGCGCGTGGCCAAGACTGCCAAGATCGACGGTTTCCGTCCGGGCAAGGCGCCGCTGAGCATCGTATCGCAACAATACGGTTTCCGCGTGCAGGAAGAAGTGCTGGGCGAAACCGTCGAGCGCTCGTTCGGCGAAGCCGTGACCAAGGATCAGATCCAGGTTGCCGGCTACCCGCGTTTCGAGCCGAAGGAAGGTGCCGATGCAGAAGGCGATTTCCAGTTCGTGGCCACTTTCGAAGTGTATCCGGAAGTGAAGCTGGTTGAATTTGCCGGCAAGGAAATCGAAAACCCGACGTTGACCGTCGGCGATGCCGAAATCGACAAGACACTGGAAATCCTGCAGAAGCAACGCACCCGTTTCGACCGCGTAGAGCGCGCTGCTGCCGAAGGCGACCGCGTGATCATCGACTTCGCCGGCACCATCGACGGTGTGGCGTTCGACGGCGGTACTTCGCAGAACTACGCGTTCCTGCTGGGCAAGGGCCAGATGCTGCCCGAGTTCGAAGCCGGCATCGTCGGCCTGAAGGAAGACGAAACCAAGGACGTGACCGTCAATTTCCCGGCCGATTACCAGGGCAAGGAAGTGGCTGGCAAGACTGCCGTTTTCGCCATCACCGTGAAGAACGTTGCCGAAGCCAAGCTGCCGGTGATCGACGCTGAATTTGCCAAGACCCTCGGCATCGAAGATGGCGATGTGGCCAAGATGCGCGAAGAAGTGAAGGGCAATCTGGAGCGTGAAGTGCGCTTCCGCCTGAAGGCGCGCGCCAAGGAAAACGTGATGAGCGCCATCATCGAAACCACACCGGTTGACCTGCCCAAGGCACTGGTTGGCCTGGAAATCGGCCGTCTGGCCGAGCAAGCGCAGGCTGACCTGAAGCAGCGCGGCATCGATCCGAAGCTGGTTCCGCTGTCGCCGCAGATGTTCGAGCAGCAAGCACAGCGCCGCGTGCACCTGGGCCTGGTGCTGGCCGAGCTGGTGAAGGCCAATGGCCTGGAGCCGAAGCCGGAACAAGTAAAGGCAATCGTTGAAGATCTGGCGCAGAATTACGAAGATCCGGCTGACGTGATCGGCTGGTACTACGAGAAGCGTGAACGTCTGGCCGGCCCGGAATCGATGGCGCTGGAAGACAATGTGGTTGAATTCGTGCTGTCCAAGGCCAAGGCTGTGGAAAAGGCCATCGGTTTTGACGAACTGATGGGCCAGCAAGGCTAAGCGAACCATCATTCGCACCTTGTAAAACCGGCGCGGCGCCCTGATGTCCATTTCGATGGCGCAGTGGTTACCGCGCCGCACTCATTCTTGCCGGCGGATACTGGATATCTGCCGGCTTATGTACCGAACCCAGGGGAATCAGGATGCAGCAATTTGATCCGCAGAACCTCGGCTATGTGCCGATGGTGATCGAGCAAAGCGGCCGTGGCGAACGCGCCTATGACATCTACTCGCGCCTCTTGAAGGAGCGGGTGATTTTCCTCGTCGGCCCGGTGAACGATGCCGTTGCCAACGTCATCGTGGCGCAGCTCTTGTTCCTCGAGAGCGAAAACCCGGACAAGGACATCCACCTCTACATCAATTCGCCGGGCGGTTCGGTGACTGCCGGCATGTCGATCTACGACACCATGCAGTTCATCAAGCCCAAGGTCTCCACGCTGTGCGTGGGCATGGCGGCCAGCATGGGTGCATTCCTGCTGGCAGGCGGTGCGGAAGGCAAGCGCTTTGCGCTGCCCAACGCGCGTATCATGATCCATCAGCCGCTGATCGGCGGGCTGCAGGGCCAGGCATCGGATATCGAAATCCATGCCCGCGAGCTGATCAAGACCAAGCGCCTGCTCAACGAATTGCTGGCCAAGCACACCGGCCAATCGCTGGAAACCATCGAACGCGATACCGATCGCGATAACTTCATGAGCTCGGCCGAAGCACAGAAATACGGCCTGATCGATGAAGTGCTGACTTCCCGCGCAAGCTGATTGCATTGATGTAAACGCCGCTGGCCAGGCCAGCGGCCACTGATTGGCTTCAAGATGACCGATAAAGAAAAACTCCTGTATTGCTCTTTCTGCGGCAAAAGCCAGCACGAAGTGAAGAAGTTGATCGCCGGGCCGGATGTGTTCATCTGCAATGAATGCATCGACCTGTGCACGGATGTGCTCAAGGAAGAGGCCACGCAATTGCTGTCGGCCGAGCCGACCACGCCCGATGGCCGCAAGCTGCCGGTGCCGACGGAAATCCGCAGCACGCTGGATCAGTACGTGGTGGGGCAGGAACGCGCGAAGAAGATCCTTTCCGTTGCGGTTTACAACCACTACAAGCGCCTCTCCACCAAGGGCAAGCTGGCCACGCAGGGCGTTGAACTGTCCAAGTCCAACATCCTGCTGATCGGCCCTACCGGCTCGGGCAAGACCTTGCTGGCGCAAACGCTGGCGAAGATGCTGGATGTGCCGTTCGTGATCGCTGATGCCACCACGCTGACCGAAGCCGGTTACGTGGGTGAAGACGTCGAGCACATCATTGCCAAGCTGCTGGCGCAGTGCGATTACGATATCGACAAGGCACAGCGCGGCATTGTCTACATCGATGAAATCGACAAGATCGCCCGCAAGTCGGAAAACCCGTCCATCACCCGCGATGTATCGGGCGAGGGCGTGCAGCAGGCGCTGCTGAAGCTGGTGGAAGGCACGGTTGCATCGGTGCCGCCGCACGGTGGCCGCAAGCACCCGAACCAGGAAATGCCGCAGGTCGATACCACCAATATCCTGTTCATTTGCGGTGGCGCGTTCGAGGGCCTGAACAAAATCATCCGCAGCCGTTCGGAAAAGGGCGGTATCGGTTTTGGCGCGCAGGTGGTCAGCAAGGACGAAAATGCCAACATCAGCCAGCTGCTGCATGAAGTGGAGCCCGATGACCTGATCCGCTTCGGCCTGATCCCGGAATTTGTCGGCCGTCTGCCGGTGATTGCCACCTTGGGCGAGCTGGATGAAACCGCGCTGGTTTCCATCCTGACCGAGCCGAAGAACGCACTGGTAAAGCAATACCAGCGCCTGTTCGAGATGGAAGAGGTGTCGCTGGACATCACTGAAGCCGGCCTTGCCGCGATTGCCAAGAAGGCGATGGAACGCAAGACCGGTGCACGTGGCCTGCGCTCGATCCTGGAAGGCGCGCTGCTCGATACCATGTACGAGCTGCCGGCGATGGAAGGCATTGCCAGGGTGGTGGTGGACGCACCGGTGATCACCGAGGGCGCCACGCCCGAGCTGGTTGCAGCAGAAAACGATCAGGCGGCAGCCGCCTAAGCCTCTGTTCTTGTGTCATTTTTAACGCCGCCGTGCACATACGTGCCCGGCGGCGTTGAATTTATGGCGGTGAGGCCACATTATCCCTTCACTGTCTCCCTTTTTAACAAGGCGAATCTCATGTCCGAAAACCATACCTTGCCGACCGAGTCCGCCGTGTATCCGATGTTGCCCCTGCGCGATGTCGTCGTTTTCCCGCACATGGTGATCCCCCTGTTCGTGGGCCGGCCCAAGTCGATCCGCGCGCTGGAAGCTGCCATGGAAGGCGGCAAACATATCCTGCTGGCGGCGCAGAAGAATGCCCAGAAAGACGAACCGTCGCTGGGCGACATCTATCCGGTGGGCACCATCGCCACCGTGCTGCAATTGCTCAAGCTGCCGGACGGTACCGTCAAGGTACTGGTCGAGGGTCTGGTGCGCGCCGATGTGACCGGCCTCTTCGATGAGGACGGCTATTTCCGCGCCGAGGCCATGCCGTTCGCGCCGGAAGAGAACGATGGCCACGAAGTGGAAGCCATGCGCCGCACCTTGCTGGCGCAGTTCGACCAGTTCGTGAAGCTGAACAAGAAAATCCCGCCGGAAATCCTCACCTCGCTGGCTGGCATCGAATCGGCCGGCCGTCTGGCCGATACCGTTGCCGCGCATCTGCCGCTCAAGCTTGAGCAAAAGCAGGCGATCCTGGAAATGCCCGATGTGAAGAAGCGCATCGAGCATCTGCTCAAGCAGCTGGAAACCGAGCTGGACATCCTGCAGGTGGAAAAGCGCATCCGTGGTCGCGTGAAGCGCCAGATGGAAAAGAGCCAGCGCGAGTACTACCTGAATGAGCAGGTGAAGGCCATCCAGAAAGAACTGGGCGAGCTCGACGAGAACGCCGATCTGGATGAGCTGGACAAGAAGATCAAGCTTGCCGGCATGAGCAAGGAAGGTCGCGAGAAGGCCGAGGGCGAGCTCAAGAAGCTGCGCATGATGAGCCCGATGAGCGCGGAAGCGACAGTGGTCCGCAACTACATCGATACGTTGCTGGGCGTGCCATGGAAGAAGAAATCCAAGATCAGCAAGGATCTGGGCGCGGCTGAAGACGTGCTTGATGCCGATCACTACGGCCTCGAGAAGGTGAAGGAACGCATCGTCGAGTATCTCGCCGTGCAAAGCCGTGTCGACAAGCTCAAGGCGCCCATCCTCTGCCTGGTAGGCCCTCCTGGCGTGGGCAAGACCTCGCTGGGTGAATCGATTGCGCGTGCAACGGGGCGCAAGTTCGTGCGCATGGCGCTGGGCGGCGTGCGTGACGAAGCCGAGATCCGTGGTCACCGCCGTACCTATATCGGCTCCATGCCCGGCAAGATCGTGCAGAGCATGACCAAGGTCGGCGTGAAAAACCCGCTGTTCCTGCTCGATGAAGTGGACAAGCTCGGCCAGGATTTCCGTGGCGACCCGTCGTCCGCGTTGCTGGAAGTGCTCGATCCGGAGCAGAACCATGCTTTCAACGATCATTACCTGGAGGTCGATTACGACCTGTCCGACGTGATGTTCGTGGCGACCGCCAACTCGCTGAACATACCGCCGGCACTGCTGGACCGCATGGAAGTGATCCGTCTGTCGGGTTATACCGAGGATGAAAAGGTCAATATCGCACTGAAATACCTGGTGCCCAAGCAGATGGAAAACAACGGCGTGAAGGACGGCGAGCTGGCCATTTCCGATGCTGCCGTACGCGATATCGTCCGCTATTACACCCGTGAGGCGGGCGTGCGTGCGCTCGACCGCGAGATCGCCAAGGTATGCCGCAAGGTAGTCAAGGCGCTGTTGCTCAAGCCGTCGGACAAGAAAATCTCGGTTACCCCGAAGAACCTGGAGAAGTATCTGGGCGTGCAGCGCTACGAGTATGGCGTGGCCGAACAGCAGAATCAGGTGGGGCAGGTGACCGGCCTGGCATGGACCGAAGTGGGTGGCGAATTGCTCACCATCGAGGCTGTGACCATGCCCGGCAAAGGCAATATCACCCGTACCGGCACGCTGGGCGACGTGATGAAGGAATCCATCGAGGCGGCCCGCTCGGTGGTGCGCAGCCGCGCTGAAAGCCTTGGTATTGCTGCAGATGCCTTCGAGAAGAAAGATATCCACGTTCATCTGCCCGAGGGCGCTACACCCAAGGACGGCCCGAGTGCAGGTATCGGTCTGGCAACCGCGCTAGTATCAGTTTTGACTGATATTCCGGTACGATGCGATGTGGCCATGACCGGCGAAATCACCCTGCGGGGCGAGGTACTGCCGATCGGTGGCCTGAAGGAAAAACTGCTGGCCGCTCACCGTGGCGGCATCAAGCAAGTGCTGATTCCGGAAGGGAACGTCAAGGATCTGGCGGAAATTCCGGATAACGTGAAACGCGGCCTTGCGATCCATCCGGTGAAGTGGTTCGACCAGGTACTGGGGCTGGCGCTGGAGCGTCAACCGCAGGCACTGGCGACTGCAGCAGAGAATACCGCGGCGATTTTGCCGCAAAGCAGCGCGAATCCAAGCGTTGATGCGGGCCAACAGCTGACCAAGCACTAGTTGACACGCGATTTTGCCGCTTGCTATAAAGCTCAAGCAATCGGCTGACCGGAACCATCCAACCAGAATGTAAGGGGACGTAAGTGAACAAATCCGAATTGATTGATGCCATCGCTGAATCTGCCGGCCTGTCCAAGGCTGCTGCTGGCAAAGCGCTCGATGCAACCGTGGACGCCATCTCCGCTGCCCTCAACAAGGGTGACGAAGTGACGTTGGTCGGTTTTGGTACTTTCTATGTTGCAGAGCGCGAAGCCCGTAACGGCCGCAATCCGCGCACTGGCGAGACCATCAAGATCGAAGCAGCCAAGCAACCTAAATTTAGGGCTGGCAAATCCTTGAAGGATGCAGTACAATAATTGTCTTTCGTCGCTGCAGGAATGTAGCGGCGATAGACGGATGGGTGGTTAGCTCAGTTGGTTAGAGCACCTGCTTCACACGCAGGGGGTCGATGGTTCGAATCCATTACTACCCACCAAAGTGATCTAGTAGTTCAGTTCCAAGCAAATTCGGTGAAAACCTCTTGCAAAGCTCCTGAAATCTGCTACAATCGCTTTCTCTTCTGGAGCGGTAGTTCAGTTGGTTAGAATACCGGCCTGTCACGCCGGGGGTCGCGGGTTCGAGTCCCGTCCGCTCCGCCAGAATTAAAAAGCCAAGCACAATGTGCTTGGCTTTTTTGTTTTCCGCGCATCAGTTCCGCAGCATTCCTGTAACGGTCGAGACAGCGCCTGACGCTTCTGGCATGATACTGCGCGAAACGTCGCGGAGCTGCATGTCACATGTTCGATTTTGTAGAAAGAAATAAAACTGCGGTACAGATCCTTCTGGGACTTGTAGCGCTTGGTCTGGTCGCCACCGCAGGTGTGGCTGGCCTGGATGCGTTCCAGGGCCGGAGTACCTTCCTTGCCAAGGTGGGTGGCACCGAGATCACCGAGCGCGAGCTTGCCGAAGCGGCGCAAGGCCGTCCGGTCAGCGAGGCCATGAAGCCGATGCTGCTGGATCAGCTGGTGCAACAGCACCTGATGCTGGCGCAGGCGCGCAAGCTGCATTTCGGCGCAAGCCCGCAGCAACTGCAGGAAACCATCTCCGCCATTCCTGCGTTCCAGGAAAATGGCCAGTTCAGCCCCAAACGTTACCAGGAGCTGCTGGCTGCCCAGCAGATGACTGCCACGCAATTCGAAAAGCGTGTGCGTGACGATCTGGCATCGCGCCAGCTGCTGTCGTCGTTCATGCTCAGCGGTATTCCTTCCAATGCAACGGTTGATCGGATTGCCAAGCTCACCGGTGAAAAACGGGAAGTGACTGCGGTGTTGATCAGCCCAGCTGATTACCTGGTGCAAGCTACGGTGAGCGATGCCGAGGTCAAGGCGTATTACGACAAGAACCAGGCCGAATTCAAGGCGCCGGAGCTCGTCAAGCTTGAATACCTGACGCTGTCGCAAGCGGCACTGGCCGACGCGCAGACCATCAGCGATGACGACGTGCAGAAATACTTCAACGAGCACCAGAAAGAGCTGACCCGCGAACAGCGCAAGGCCGCGCATATCCTGATCGCGTCCCCGAAGGGAGCACCGGCTGAAGAACAGAAGGCTGCCCGCGCCAAGGCAGAAGATATTCTCAAGCAGGTGAAAGCCAACCCGGCCAAGTTTGCCGAGCTGGCCAAGGCCAATTCGGATGACAAGGGCTCCGGCGAGAACGGTGGCGATCTGGGCTGGTTCGATGATTCGGTGCAGTTCGTACCTGAATTCAAGACCGCAGCGCTTAAGCTGGGCAAGGGTGAAGTGTCTGGCCTGGTGCAAACGCAGTTCGGCTACCACATCATCCGCGTGGACGACATCAAGACCAAGACACTGGCCGACGTGAAGCCGGAGATCGTGGCCAAGGTGAAGCAGCAGAAAGCACAGCTTGCTTTCCAGTCGCAGGTCGAGAAATTCAACGAAACCGTTTACCAGCAGGCAGACAGCCTCAAGCCGGCCGCGGATGCGTTCAAGCTGCAGGTGCAAACCAGTGGCTGGGTCAGCAAGACCAATGCGCAGGAACCGCAACTGAACAATCCCAAGCTGCTGGAAGCGGCATTCAGTGATGACGTGCTGACCAAGAAGCACAACACCGAAGGCATCGAAGTGGCGCCGGGTACATTGATTGCTGCCCGTGTGATCGAGCACAAGCCGGCACAGCAAACGCCGCTGGCGCAGGTGTCTGCGGATATCCAGGCCAAGCTCAAGCAGGAGAAAGCCTTCAAGCTTGCCGCTGCTGATGGCGCCAAAAAACTGGCTGCATTGCAGAAGGGCGAAAACGTGCAGCTCAAATGGACCGAAACGCGCGAGCTGTCGCGTATTGGCGAACGTAGCGTTGAGCCCAAGACCCTGGCAGCACTGTTCGCTGCACCAGCCGACAAGCTGCCCGCATATGCCTCTGGCGAAGTACCTGGCCAGGGCTATGTGATCTACAAGGCCATCAAGGCGGTACCGGCCCCGGCGTTGACTGCAGAAACGCGCAAGCGTCTGGTTGATCAACTGGCCCAAGCTTATGGCCAGGCTGAAATGCAGAACTACGTAAACGGCCTGAAGCGCGACATCAAGGTTGAATACGGCAGTGCCGTACCGCCACCGCAGGCTGCTGCGCAGCCGTAATTACGGTACGCATTACCCCATGACAAAGAGCCACGCAATGCGTGGCTCTTTGTCATGGGAGAAAGGAATGATGCAGGCTCGCGGCGGCTATGGCGCCATCCGGCGGTCAAGGGCATGATTTCACTGCCGCTGCTTTATATTCGGCCCGATTGCCCGCCCTGGCAGGAGAAACCGTCATGGCTATCGTTGCCGAATCCTTCGAATTGCTGTTCGATCCGCTTTGCGGCTGGTGCTACGGTGCGCACCCCATCGTGCGGGAAGTGATCGCGCAAACCGGCAAGCCATTGCAGTTGTCACCCACCGGCTTGTTCGCAGGCCAGGGCGGGCGCGAGATGGATGCCGCATTTGCCGCCTATGCGTGGCAGAACGATCAGCGCATCATGGAATGACCGGGCAGGTATTTTCCGGCAGCTATCGGGAGCAGGCACTGGGTGCCGGTGGCCGATTCGATTCATGGCTGTTGACCTGTGCATTCCATGTGCTGGAATCCGCCTCGCCCGCACAGGGGCTGCAACGGCTGGAGGCATTGCAGCAGGCGCGTTACGTGGCAGGGCTGGATGTCGGCAATGCGGCGGTGCTGGCGGACATCGCCATACAGCAAGGCATGGCGCGTGCTGCCTTCCTGCAGGCGCTGAGCACAGCGGATACCGCCCGGGCCGTGCAGCAGCGCATGGCAGCTGTCCGTGCCGCCATGCGCGCTGTTGGCGTGCTTGGCGTGCCGGCTTTGATCGCGCGCACCAGAGACGGGCTGCGGCTGATCCCGTCGCTTTACGACGCGGCCAGCCTGGCACAGATCGGCGTGGAGATCTGATTGTTCCATTTTTCGGGATTGATTGTGTGTTATCCGGCTGTTTATCCTGGGTGGGTACGGGGTTTAAAGTGCAGTCATTGCCCACTCGATACACCGGACCAGCATCATGACCAGCACCGCTCAAGCTCCTGGCACCAGCTACACCGCGCCATACGGTATTTTCCTGCTGCGCGCTGCACTGGGCGTGATGTTCGCCGCGCACGGGCTCACCAAGCTGCTGGTGTTCACGCTGCCCGGTACTGCACAGTTCTTTGCCTCGGTCGGATTTCCAGGCTGGCTGGCGTACCCGGCGACGTTTGCCGAAATTTTCGGTGGTGCATTGTTGTTGCTGGGCGTGATGCCGCGCTGGGTGGCCGCCATGCTGGCGATGCAACTGGCTGCTGCCTCCACCGTGCATTTCAGCAATGGCTGGGCGTTCGGCAATGCGGGCGGCGGCTGGGAATACCCGGTATTCCTGACCATTGCCGCAGTGGCAGTTGCCTTGCTGGGCGACGGGGTATTCACCTTGCGCACCAGCCCGCGCCCGGGCCGCTAAGCGCCCACGCAGGCTACCGGGAGGCGGCGCATGCCGATCAAGCCGCCCTCC
This sequence comes from Andreprevotia sp. IGB-42, assembly GCF_009848685.1. Lineage (GTDB taxonomy): Bacteria > Pseudomonadota > Gammaproteobacteria > Burkholderiales > Chitinibacteraceae > Andreprevotia. Next base: position 357,202 of record NZ_WXTX01000001.1, on the reverse strand, counting down.
GGCGCACCGATCCATCATCCGATCAGCAGAGGAATACATCATGACCCGCTTGCCTACCGTTTTCGTTTCCCATGGCTCGCCCATGCTGGCCCTGGGTGCCGGCGAAACCGGCACCGCCTGGCGCTCGCTTGCGCAGGCGCTGCCCACGCCGCGCGCGGTGGTGATGTTGTCTGCCCACTGGTCGGCGCCGGTGCCGGTGGTGGGCATTGCCGTGCAGCACGATACCATCCACGATTTCGGCGGTTTCCCGCCGCCGCTCTACGAAGTGCGCTACGACACGCAGGGCGATCCTGCGCTGGGCGCGCAGCTGGCAGCCGGCCTGCAGCTGGCCGGCTGGCCGGCCCGTACCGATGCCGAACGCGGCCTCGATCACGGTGCATGGGTGCCGCTCAAGGATATGTATCCGGCTGCGGATGTGCCGGTGGTGCCGATCGCCATCAATAGCCAGCAAAGCCCGGAATGGCATTATCGGCTGGGGCAGGCGCTGGCTGGCCTGCTGCCGGATGACGTATTGCTGGTGGCCTCGGGCAGCCTCACGCACAACCTGTACGAGATCGAATGGGGCCGGGACGGCGAAACGCCACCGCCGTATGTCACTGCGTTCCAGGACTGGTTCCACGACAAGCTCAGTACCGGCGATGTGGCCGCCTTGCTCGACTATCGCAATCAGGCGCCGGAGGCTGCACGTGCCCACCCGAGCGAAGAGCACCTGTTGCCCATTTTCGTTGCCTTGGGGGCCGCCAGCGCACAACCGGCGGTGACCCGGCACTTTGCCAAGGTGACCGAGCGTATTTTGGCGATGGATGTGTACAGTTTCTCACGGGATTGAGCGTATGAAAAACCGGCCATCAGGGCCGGTTTTTCCATATGGACAGCGAACCGCAACCCTGTCTTGTGCCGGATTTTGCCAGCTACAGATCGCAAGGCGACGGCAGCGCCGGTTTCGCTGCCGGCACGGTATCGCTGAACGCCACCTTGTGCTGGCGCAGTTCGGCCACGCGGGCGTTCACGTGTTCGGGTGACAGCACCGCATTGGCTGCATGGAATACCCAGTCCACGTCTTCTTCCCAGCGGCGTTTTTCCTTGCTGGCCAGCAGGCCTTCCGCGGTGAACCACAGGTTGAAATTGATCGACATCGGCACGCGCGGGTAGCTGGGCTTGCCATGCCGGCCGCTATAGATGCCATCGACGTAATACACGGTTTCGTCATTGGCCACCTGCACCAGCAGCGTGTGCCAGCCTGTCATGTTGTCGCGTTGGGTGTGGCTCTGGTTCACCGGCTTGAACACTGGTTGCATCTGCACCGTTTCCCAACTGGTCATGAAGAAAGCCGGGCCGCTTTCACCCCAGCCGCCGTTATGCAGGTATTCGAAATCGATTTCGCTGAAATCCGGGTCCATGTCCCGCGCCAGCGGGCTGATCATGTAGAAGGTCTGTACCGTCTGATCACCATTCGGGCCCGATACCGGTGCACCGGCAAAGCGCACGCGCGCCGCGTAGGTGCCGGCCAGGTATTTGCGGGCATGGCATAGCTGCGCCTGTGCGGTCTTGCTGCCGTCGGTTTCGGCATTCATCCGCAGCAACCGGTTGCCGGCCTGCTCTGTATCGTCAACCAGCGCAAAGCGTTCCACCCCCCAAGCCGCACCAGCGACCCCCGGCCAGCCCGCTGCGGTACGCATGGTCCAGCCGTTGCCGGCTAGCTCGCCGGTGCTGCCGTAGCTGAAATCGTCGAACAGCTCGCCCTTCGCATCGGCGCTGGCTACCGCTGGCGCTGCCGGTTTTTCCTGGCAGGCTGCCAGGGCCAGCACGCATATGAGAGGCAGCAACTGCCGTACAGGCTTGACGGGAATGTGCATTGCCGGATGCTCCTTGCTCTGTTCATTGCTCCGGGCGGATCCGGAGTGGTGCCGTGGCCTGGCGACCGGATAATCAGCTGCCGGGTTACCACCACTGGTGATTCAAAGCAGCCACGATTCGGCATCGCGGTAATCGCGCGGGGTCTTGCCGGTGGCGCTGCGGAACGTGCGGGTGAAGTTGCTGGGGTTATCGTAGCCTACGCGGCTCATGATTTCAGTAATCGGCAACAGCGTATCGCGCAGCAGCGTGGCAGCCATCTGCATGCGCAGCCCGATGATGTAGGCGCGCACGCTCTGGCCGGTGACGGTGCGGAAATGCGTGTTGAGCGTGGTGCGGTTGCTGCCGCATAGCCGGGCCAGTTCATCCAGTGTGATGCTGGTGTTGTAACGGTCGTGCACCACCAGCAGCGCCTGGTCCAGCCGGCTGCCGCTGGCTGCGGGCATGTGATCCGCCGGTGCGGATTCCGCCAGCACGCGCAGGTGGAACAGCAACTCGATCAGCCAGGAACGCGCGCGGCAGGGCCAGTCGCCATTGCGCTGCGCGCGGCCTTCCTCGGCGATGCGCGCGAACGAGCTGGCAAGCTGTTTTTGCGCCATTGGCGGCAACGGCAGCGGTTTTCCCACCCGTGCCACATCCAGGAACAGGCGCAGCAGATACGCATCCTGGTTGGTGGTGCCTTCAAACCACTCGGTGTCTTTGAGCACCTGCGGCGAGAAAAATGCGCTGTTGACGATATTGGGGTGGAAATACGTGGTCTCCAGCACCAGCCCTGCGGCCCGCAACACTGCCGGGCGGCTTTGCTCGTCCAGCAGCAGCACTGCCGGCGCGGTGACGATGATGGGCTCACCGCCATGCGCCAGCAGGCACGACCCCTGCTGTACATGCACGATGGCAAAGCGCGGGTGCGTGGCATCTGCCATCAGCAAGCTGTTGCCCGCATGTACGGACAAGGGCAGCAGGTAGCCCGGGTAGATATCCCGGCCCAGTATGCCGGGTGGGGGCGCGCTGGCTTCATCTTCACTGATTGTCGTTTCGCACACTTCGATGGTCATCTGGCTCTCATCCCTGTTCCTGTTCCTGCAATACGCTTGTTGCCGTCAACCGGCGTGTTGCCGGGTTCACGGAGAAAATCATGTCTGCAATACATCGCTACGCCCATAGCGGCCATGCCATTCGCGCGGCGCTGCTGACCTCGCTGCTGATAGCAGCAGGTATTGCCATTGCTGCGCCAGCGACATCGCGTGCCAAAGCCGCCAGGGTATCGCCCGTTGCTGTAGCATCCAATCCAACCCCGAAGCCTGTACCGGCTGGCCGCGTGGTCAGCTTCCAGACCGATGACGGCGTTACGCTGTCCGGCGTGCAGTACGGCCCGGCGGATGGCACACGGGTGGTCATCTTTTCCCACCAGTACAACCGCGACCAGAGCAGTTGGCTGCCGCTGGCGGTACGGCTGGGCGATGCGGGCTACACGGTGCTCACTTACAACTTCCGCGGCTATGCGCCGTCGACCGGCAAAGTGGATGTCGCCATGCTGGGCCAGGATCTGAAGGCCGCGGTGGGCTACGCGCGTGCCCATGGCGCCACGCAACTGGTACTGGTAGGCGCCAGCATGGGCGGCCTCGTTACCGTGCCGGTTGCGCTGGAGGTGCAGCCGGTGGCCTACGTGGTGATCGGTGCGCCCGGCGCGTTTGGTGGCATTGCCGCAACGGATCAGGCGCTGCAGGCCTCAACGGCGGCCAAGTTGTTCATCAACAGCAAGTACGATAGCTATCTGGCCGATACCCGCCGCATGCATGACGCTGTAGCGGACCGCAGCGAGATCGACATCTATCCGACCGGCCTGCACGGCGCCGACTTGCTGGAAGGCCCGGACGGCGAGGCCGTGCAGCAACGCATTGCAGGCTTCATTGCGGCGCACTTGCCGCTTTAGCCTGCGGCGCGCGGGGCTGCGCCGGCAGCCCCAGCAAGGCATCGACGGTGACGAATTCGTACCCGCCGGCTTTCAGCCACGGGATCAGCGCATCGACGGCCGCTACGGTCTTGGCACGTTTTCCGCCACCGTCGTGCATCAGCAGGATGGCTTCCTCATGCATGTGATCTTGTACGCTGCGCTCGATATTGTGCTTGCCGAACAGCATGCGGTTCTTGTTCCAGTCCTGCGTATCCAGCGACCACAGGATGACCTTGATGCCGTGGCGGCCCAGGTCTTCGATCTGCGCATCGCTGATCTCGCCATAGGGCGGGCGCATCATTGCCGGCTCCCAGCCCAGCATGCGTTTGAAGGTAGCTTGGGTCTTGCCGATTTCGTCATCCCAGAAGGTAGTGCTATCCACCCCGGCCAGATGCGGGTGCGTGTAGGTATGGTTGCCCAGCGTATGGCCTTCACGCCACGCACGCTCCACTGCCCACGGGCGCAGTTCCATGTTCTGGCCCATGAAGAAGAACGTGGCTTTGACGCCGTGTTTTTTCAGCACGTCCAGCAGCGCGCCGGTGTATTCGCTGGGGCCGTCGTCAAAGGTGAATGCCACTTGGCGGCGGTAGGTGGGGCCTTCCAGCCACAGGTTGTGCGGGTACTTCGCCGCTTGGCGCTCCATTTCCTGCAGCGCCACCTGGTCCCAGTTCGGCAGGAAGCCGGTGCGGATGGTCTGGCGGGGCTTGACAGTGCCTGCAGCCACCGTGCCCGCGGGCAGCGGCGGGCGTGGCCACCACTCCCAAGCCCACCACGCGGCAAGGATCAGCAACAGCAGCACCACAGCGGCAAGATACATTTTTCTCTGCCCGGACAACGGTTTGTGTAAAAGGCGCATGCGGTATGCCAGCGAGATGGATGGCGCCATTATGCGCGAGTCATCAATGCACGGTGTGCATACGGGTCATGCATGTGACAGCTTGACGCAAACTGTACTTTGCCGGAAAACATCACGCAGGTAATCCAGTCTCCACCCGACAAGAGGAAGGGCCATGGCCAAACCCGGGGTCCACCGATATACCGCCTACCTGTTCGTTTTACCCTTCCTGCTGCCGTTTGCGGTATTCAGCCTGTGGCCATTGCTTTACAACGTGTGGCTGTCGCTGATGGATTATTTCCTTGCCGAACGCATCACCGCGTGGAACGGCCTGGCCAACTACGTGACCCTGAGCGAATCCGAATGGTTTGCGCAGGGGCTGAAGAATTCTCTGTTGTTCCTGCTGGTGGTGCCATTGATGCAGGCGGCTGCGCTGGCTCTGGCGCTTTTGGTGCAGCAGAAGCTGCGCGGCATCAGCTTCTTCCGCGCGGTGTACTACCTGCCGGTGATCATTGCGGTGTCGATTGCCGGCGTGGTCTGGCGGTATGTATTCCATTACGAGGGCATGCTGAACGGCGTGCTGTCGTTCACCGGGCTATGGCCGGGCGCAGCGGTGGACTGGCTGGGTGAGCCCAAGGTGGCGCTGTATGCCACCATGCTGTTCTCGTTGTGGAAGAACGTCGGCTATTACATGGTGCTGTATCTGGCCGGCCTGCAGGCGGTGCCGCGCGCATTGATTGATGCTGCGCATCTGGATGGTGCCGGGCCATGGCAGCGCTTGCGCCATGTCACGCTGCCCACGCTGCGGCCGGTGATCCTGCTGTGCACCTTGCTGTCCACCATCGGTGCGCTCAAGGCCTTCCAGGAAATCCTGGTACTCACGGGTGGGCGCTCCGATACGATCACCTTGCTGATGTTCGTATACAGCGCGGCTTTCCGCGGACAGAGCTTCGGCGTGGCTGCCGCCGCCGCGGTGGTGATGATGGTGGTGTGCTTTGTGATCGCGGCAGCGCAGTTCCGCCTGTTCGGCCAGAAAGGCATCTGGGGGAGGGAAGTGTGATGGGCGCCGAACAGATCACCACCAGCCACGATATGCCAACGCAGCCGCCCGTGGTCACTGCTGGTAGCGGTAATCACAATGGCAGTCGCAATGGCAGCTGGCGCAACCGGCGCTGGCCGGCGTGGCTGGGCTTGCCGGTGCGTTATGCCGGCCTGATTTTTTTTGCTGCTGTCACGGCGTTTCCCTTCCTGTGGGCATTGTCGGTTGGCTTATCGGTCGATCCATCGGGCATCTGGCAGTTTCCGCAGGCGTTCTGGCCGCAAGATCCGGGTTGGTACTGGTTTGGCCGCGTCATACACGACATGCCGTTTTTCACTTACCTGAAAAACTCGCTGATCATGGCCGGCATGACCGTGGTGGCCACGCTGGCGCTGGCAATTCCCGCCGGTTATGCACTGGCGCAGATGGAATTTGCTGGCCGCAAGCTGCTGTTCGGCGTGCTGCTGGCCACCCTGATGGTGCCGATGGAGGTGGGCATCGTGCCCAATTTCCTCACGCTCTCCGGCTTGGGGTGGATAGACAGCTACGCAGCGGCGGTGTTGCCCAACATCGCCAGCGCATTCGGCGTATTCCTGATGAAGCAGTACTTCGAGGAGCTGCCAGGCGAGGTGCTTGAAGCGGCGAGGGTGGATGGCGCCAGCGAATGGCAGGTGCTGTGGCGCATTGCCGTGCCCATGTCGTGGCCCGCGGTGGGCACGCTGGCGATCTTTACGCTGGTCACCGCGTGGAATGATTACCTGTGGCCGGCAGTGGTGCTGTACGACCGCATGAAAATGCCCATCACCGTGGGTATCTTCAACGATCTGACCGGGCCGTTCGCGGTATCGACCAGCCTGGTGATGGCAGCCATCATGCTGGCCATGTTGCCGGTGCTGGCCTGCTTTGCCATCACGCAGCGCTTGTTCCTTGCCGGGGTGATGGATACGCGCGCCTGAGCGCTTGTCATACGCCCCACCGTTATCTGTAGTGACCGGTAGGAAGCGCCCGGCCTGACCGGGTTCTCATCGGCTGCAGAGGGGCGAACCGCAGCGCTGGCCCACAAGAGTGGAGATTGGGTCCGTCAACCATGCAGCGATGGGCACTCAGGCGGTGCAGTGATAGCGCTTCACTCATCGAGAAAAAACGGCTTGCAGCAATTGCGACCTGCATACTTGGCCGCATAGAGCGCCACATCGGCACGCTGATAGGTGGTATCGATCGCTTCATCGGCATAGGCGGGCACCGTCACGCCCAGGCTGATGGTGACCTGGATGGTTTTCTCGCACACAACCACGCGTAGCGCTTCCACCTGTTTGCGCAATCGTTCCGCGGTGGCCATGGCGGTGGCCGGGTCGCTGCCTGGCAGCAATACCACGAACTCTTCACCACCCACGCGCGCCAGCCGGTCGGTATCGCGCAGGTTGGCCTGCAGCACGCTGGCCACCTGGCGTAGCACTTCATCGCCGCCACCATGGCCGTTCAGATCGTTCACCTGCTTGAAGAAATCGATATCGATCATGATAAGCGCATAGAAGCTACCGCCACGCCGCTGGCGCGCGCGCTCCTGCTCGATGGCGGCAAACAGCGCACGGCGGTTCAGCGCACCGGTCAACGCATCGCGCGTGGCCTGTTGCTGCAGTGCCAGCGTGCTGCGGCGCAGCCGGTGGAAGGTAAGGATCAACAGCAATAACAGCGCAACGACGATGCCCGCTGCCGGTCGCAATTGCTCCACCACATTGAGCAACACCCTGCTGCGCGGCACCTGGTAGACCAGCCACCAGTCTGCCTGCTGTACCGGTACCGCGATCAGGTAATTGCGGCCTTCCGGCTGGAATTCGCCTTCGGTGGATAAGACATCCTCGAGTGCTGCCGCCGGCAGGCCCAGCATGCCGGCCAAGCTGGGGGGCGCTTTGCCGGCAGCAATGCTTTCACTGCTGGCAATTACCGTGCCTTGTGCCGCGCGGCCGCTTTTTCCCTGCACCACGAACAGTCGTCCACCCGCCAGGCGCTCCTGCTTCATGTGTGCGGCCAGGAAATCCAGCCGGAGGTCCGCACCGACGATGCCCTTGAAGGTATTGCCCTCATAAACCGGTGCGCCGTAGCTGATCAGGCTGCCCTGGCCGATGCCGGCCGGGTACGGTCTGCTCCAGCAAGGCAGCCGCTTGGGGTTCTGCGCGGGTTCGCCCTGCGTGATGAAGCGCTGCTGCTGCAGTTGCCGGATCATTGCCGCGGTATTGGCCGCACGGGTTTGCAGCACCATGCTCTGGTGCGAAACCCACGGCGATATTGCTTGCATCGGCTGCACCGAATCGTAGTAAACCGCTGCCAGCTCCGGGGTGGCCCGCAGTGCGGCACGGTGCAGCGAAAACAGCCACAGCGCCATCTGTACTTCGCGCTGCAGTTGTTCATCCGCAGCTGCGAAGCTGCCCAGCCCGTAGATATTGCCCACACGCATCGTCACCATTGTTGCCGGCACATGGTTGAGGCCGAAGCTGCTGGCGCTCGCATCATCGGCCAGATACGCATATAGCGGGGAGGGGGGCAAGGCGGTATGCGGTTCGAGCAATGCTTCGGCAGCTTCACGCTGGCCGCTGACCTGATACGCCACTTCCCCCAGCTTGTTGCCGATGGTCATGGCCCGCGCGTTCAGCGCTTCGCGCAGGTCGGCCAGTGCGGCGCTCTGCTGTGATTTGAATGGCAGCAGCATGAGCATGGTCAGGATGACCAGCAAGGCCAGGAAGGCGGCAAATGACAGCCAGCCGGCCACGCCACGCGTGGCGGAAAAGCGCAGCAGCAAACGCGACAGGAAGAATGGGCTGCTCATCGGCATCGCACGAGTTTGGCGGTCTGATCCTGCTTTGGATAGTGCCGCAAATGCGCTGCAACAGGCCGGAAGATTCCTACATGGCTGGCGGTATTACCGACAGGCGGCAGACAACAGCACGCTCCCGCAGGCTGGCAGACCGGAAAGGGCGGATTGGCGCTAGCGCTTGCTGGCGACTTCGCAGCGGTTGCGGCCGCTTTTCTTGGCGCTGTACAGCGCCGCATCGGCGCGGTTGATGGTGGCCGACAGGTGATCGCCGGGCAGGTGGTCAGCCACGCCGAAACTGGCCGATACATGCAGGCGCACGTCACCAGTGTGCAGGTGCAGGTCGGTGATGGCGCTGCGCAGCCGCTCCACCACTTCCAGCGCGCCGGCGGTACCGGTCTCGGGCATCAGGATCAGGAATTCCTCGCCGCCCCAGCGCCCGCACAGATCGTATTCGCGCACCGCGGATGACAGCGCCCGGGCAATTTCCACCAACACCGCATCGCCTTGCTCGTGGCCGTATTCGTCGTTGATCAGCTTGAAATGGTCGATATCGGCCAGCACCAGCGTCATCGGCCGGTCCAGCCTTTGCAGGCGGTTCGATTCGGTACGCAGCGCTTCCATCAGCATGCGGCGGTTGGCAAGGCCGGTCAGCGCATCGTGGTTGGATGCCTCCTTGAGGGCCTCGTTCAGATCACGCATCACCGCCTGGTAACGATCGGAAATGCGTGCAATCTTTTCCAGTTTTTTCATCTGGCGGCGATAGCGCTCCAGTAGCGACTGGTTCTGCTCGCGCGCCATGCTCTGGTAACGGTCTGAAATATGCGTGATGCGTTCGATCTGATGCAGCTGGCCGCGAAATTCGCCATACAGCTCATCCAGCGCCGCGCGCAGCGGATGTCCGGCGTACTGCGGGTCTGCCAGCAGCGTTTCGATGGTGCCATCAAGAATCCGGCCGTCTTTCATTGCAGCTGCCTATTGCTTGATGATGTGGAACGGGAAACTGCAGTCTTCCCTGAATTCTTCGGCCAGTTCGGCCACGCGTTCGTTTTCCTGGTCGTAGTGCCAGTGCACGGTCACTTCGCGGCCGTTGGCGTGTGCGTCTTCCAGTGCATCGAAGATATCCATCATCACCTTCACACTGCTGGTGTTCAGGTATAGCAGATGCAGGTTGACGGTAAGGGGGGCATCACCGGAGGCCAGGAAGCCATCCACCCACTCCAGCAACGGTGAAAACAGCTCGAAAGAGTTTTCCGGATAGGAGTCCCCGCGCATGGTCAGCAGGCCGGCCGCGTGGTCGGTATGGATTTCCGGGGTGGCTTGCGTAGCCGCGATACGGAGGTCGGTCATCAGGCTTGTTCCTTGTTGCTCAATATTCTTTAGATCACGACACGCAAGCTGAAAAAGGCGCGGCCATCGGGCAGTTCGCGCAGCACGCAGGCCAGCGGCTGTGAGGCACGCCGCGCCATGTCGATGAGGCCAAGGCCGGCGCCGCTGCCGGTTTCTTCGTCGCGCGGTTTGCGCAGTTGCATCTTGTACGCGGTCTTGAGCGCATCCTTGTCCAGTGCGGCAAGGCCGTTCACCTGTTGCGCCAGCGCCGTACCATCGACGGCATCAACCACATTGCCGGCGGAGACGACATAGCGGCCTTCCAGGTCGCGGGCAATCACTACGGTCGCACATGCCTCCAGATCATCCCAGCCTTTGCTGGCGGCGTAGTGGCGGATGTTTTGCGTCATCTCGATATAAGCGCCGAATACATCGGTGGCTGCAGATGCGGCGGCATTTTCGCCTTGCAGGTAGTTACGCAGCGCCTTGCCGATTTCCTCGATCAGGCTGCGCGTCAGCGGCCCGTTGAAGCACAGCAGGATACGCTGCTCGTTATAGGTTTGCTGCAATGCATGCAGGTCTAGCACTTCCATATGGTTTCCCTTCGTGGGGCTCTGGGCCGATGGGCCTTGATCGGGCATGGCAATTCAATCCAGCTGGAAACTGATGATGGTGATGTCGTCACGCTGCGCATGCTCGCCCTGGTACGCAGCCAGCGTGGCGGCAAATGCCTGCGCCTGTTCGGCCAGCGGCAGGCGGGCATACTGGCGGATCATGTCGGCAAAGCGCGCGTTGCCGAAGCCGAAGCCCTTGTCGCCGCCGGCCTGGTCCAGAAACCCATCGGTGGTCAGGTAAAAACGGGTTTCGGCTGTGGCTTCGATGCTTGCATTGCCGAACTCGCCGCGGTGACGGTCGCCGATGGCGCGGCGGTTGCCGGCAATCACCTGCACCTCTTCGCCATCGTGGTAGTAAAGAGGGATATGTGCGCCGGCAAAGGTGACTATCTGCGTGCTGCGGTCCACCCAGGCAAAGCCGGCATCCATATTGGTGGCGATCATGTCGCGCTGATCGCGCGTGAGCTTGCTGCGTACGATGTCGTCCAGCCGGGTCAATAGCGCTGCGGGGTCCTGCACGCCGGCCTCGAGGATGGCCTGGTCTACTGCGGCAGTGGCCAGCATGGTCATGATCGCGCCCGGCACGCCATGGCCGGCGCAATCGATCACGCCAACCAGATAACCGCGCGGGTGCGGGCGGTACAGGTAGAAATCGCCACCCACCACATCGCGCGGCTGCCACAGCACGAACTGCGAGCTGCCCAGTGCCTGCGTCAGTTGCTGTTCGGGCAGGATGGCGCGCTGGATCAGGCTGGCATACGCGATGGAATCGCTGATCTTCTTGTGGGCAGCCACCATGTTCTGGTTGGCCACGATCAGCTCGCCGGTGCGCTGGCGTACTGTCGATTCCAGCTCTTCGGTATGGCGCTGGATCTTGCTGGCCATGCTGCCGAATGCGGTGGTCAGCGCGCCGATCTCGTCCAGCCGCGCAGGCGGCAAGGCCACCGCGTAGTTGCCATTGGCAATGGCGCGGGCCGATTGCTCCAGCTGCAGCAACGGCACGATCAGCAGGCGGTTCACCGCATAGATGAAGGCGAGGATGGCGGCAATGAACAGCAGCAGTGCGGCCAGTGCAATCGGCAGCAGCAGCTTGCTGTCGATCACCTGCGCGGCATCCATGTCCACCGCGGTGACCACATGCCATTTCAGTTCGGGGATATAGGACATGGCGAAGCGCTGCGGCTTGCCTTGCAGCTGTGCTGAAAACAGCGTGGCATCCTGCGGCTTTGCAACGGAGGCGGCCATCGCCTGCTGCGCCCTCGCCACGTCTTCGGGGCGTGCCAGCAGGCCGAACAGTGATTTGTCGTAACCCGCCTGGCGCACCGCTGAATTGAGCGCAATGCGTTTGTCGTCCGGATGGGCCTGGATGGCGCCCTTGGCGTCGATGACCATGGCAGTCACGCCTTTTTCGCCGCTGCCGACAAAATCCTTGAGGAAGGTCGACAGATCCAGCCCCGTGCCGGCAAGTCCGATCGGCTTGTCGCCATCCTTCACGATCACGTTGAACCAGATCTTGGTCAGCCCCAGCGCCACGTCGTGATCGACGTTGATGTTGAAATCGTGCGTGTCCTTCATGGTGCCGAAGAACCAGCCATCGTTGCTGGTGGCAGGGTTGAGCGTGTAACGGGGGGCGGTGCTGAACGGCGATTTGCTGTCGTTGAAATAGTAGTTGTTCGATAGCGCCGAGATCAAAAAGTACGAGTGATCACGGAAATCCTGCCGGTAGCCTTCCGCCTCGGTAAACGCTAGCGTGCGCATGTCCTGACTGTTTTCCGCCAGCAGCCAGCGGCGCGTGACTTCGGAATGGGCCAGCCGCAATGACAGTGCCAGCTCGCGCGATACCGGCGCCAGGATGCGTTCACGGTTGAGCAGGGTGAAGTTGCGGGCAAAGGCATCGCCTAGGTGAGTGCGGATCGAATCGATGGCTTGCCAGCCCAGTGCGCCGGCCAATACCAATGCCAGCAGCGCAGTGCCCAGCAAGGCCACCAGTGACTTGCCGCGCAACCCCAAACGAAACCCCATGTCAGCCCTGCCCTGTAAGTTTGGCGTTCACTATAAATTGAAAATGCGCTTGTTGTCAGTGCGGGAACATGAATCCTGGAGCCAGTTCATCAATCTGCTGCCGGTGGCCCGACCTGCAATGCTTGCCAGCCGTTATGGCCGAGTTCTTCCAGCTTTGCGATATTGCGCCCGAAGATAGCCGATGCATCGGGAAACGCCGCTGCGGCGCGCGCAATGCTGTCCTCGCGCAACAGGTGCAGCGTAGGATAGGGTGAGCGGTTGGTGTAGTTGCTGATGTCGTCCGGGCCGGTTCCTTCAAACTGGAATTGTGGATGAAAGGCGGCAATCTGGATCACGCCTTCCAGCTCGTGCTCTTCAACAGCCTCTTCGGCAATGCCGATCACCTGGTTGAAATCCAGGAAGTCGGCCAGCAGGGTGGGATGGATCAGCAAGGTGGTATCGATCTGTGCCGGGTCTGCCGCAGCCAGCAGATCCAGCTCGCGGTCCAGATCTTCCAGAAATGCATCCAGGTGGCGTGCTTCGCTCACCACATAACGCACCTGTTCCTTTACATGGACCGCTTTTGCAAACGGGCACAGATTCAGGCCGATCACGGCTTTTTCCACCCAGCTGCGCGTTGCGGCGATTACCTTGTCTTGCATCATGGTCATTCCTGCCTGTTTCTAGGTGCGTGATTCTGCCCGTTGCCCACCGGCCTTGCCAATGCGGTCTGCCATCAGCGCATGGATTTTTCCGGGTGCCTGCATGGCTGGCATTGCAATATCGTTTTGGCATTTTGAACCGGCAGATGCGTGAATTGTGGCTGTGTGCAGCCAGCAAAATGGAGGCTTAATGAAATTCCATGAACCCGCGTCTTGTCCGGTAAGTCCGGAAATGGGGCGAGGATGCATAAGGAGAACCGACAATGAACAACTTCAAACGCAGTCTGCTGCAGGCTACCACTGTCGCAATGCTGGCCATTGCCCCTGTTTACGCTGCCGACAGCACAGCCAGTTTTACCAGCGGCGGTGTGGGTGACAGCGAAGAAGTCGCAATCAAGAGCGAGCGTGCCAATTACAACGTGCACTTGCTGCTGACCGAGAAGAGCGGTGCCTACCTCTCGGGCGTGCAGATCACCATCAAGGATCGCCAAGGCAATGCGGTGGTCGATGCACAATCGGAAGGCCCGTATTTCTACGCCCAGTTACCGGATGGTCAATACACGCTGGCGGCTGAATCCGAGGGCAAGTCCCAGCAGCGCAAGCTGTTGGTGCGCGGTGGTCGTAGCCCCGATCTGCACCTGACTTTCTAAATGGCTAGCGCTGGCTCGTAGCTGGATCGGTTTCGTCCGGCTTGAGCCAGCGCAGCGCGCCATGGCTGGCTTCGCTGGCCTGCAGCGCAAAGTTGCCAGCCTGATCGGTTGGCAAGCGCAACGTGATGGTGACCGCATCACCATGTTCCACCGCCAGCAATTCGGCATCCGCTTCCTGCTGGATCAGCCGGCGCAGCAGACCTTCCTGTGCATATGGCACCCGGGCGTGCAGCGTGCCCATGCTGCGCAACGGCATTTTCTCGGCGTGCAGCAGTGCCTGTGCCACCGTATCGGTATACGCGCGCACCAGCCCGCCGGCCCCCAGCTTCACACCGCCGAAATAGCGCACCACCACTGCCAGCACACGCTCCAGCTGCTGGTGGCGCAATACTTCCAGCATCGGCCGGCCGGCGGTGCCGCCTGGTTCGCCATCGTCCACCGCTGCGGAGTGCCCGCCTGCCAGCAAGGCCCAGCAGACATGCACAGCCTCGGGGTGCTCGACGCGTAAGCGCTCGACGATGGCCTGTGCGGCGGGCCGGTCTGCCACCGGCGTCACCAGGCCGATGAAGCGGCTTTTCTTTATTTCCAGCAGGCTGCTCACCGGCGCGGCCAGGGTATACGGCATGGCGCTTATTTGTTCCGGTACGCGCAAAAGCCCGGCCGCGGGCCGATCTTGGGGTGGTTCCTACAGGTATTGGGCCGCAGGTCGTATATGGTGCACAAACGGGTATCGGCATCCAGATACGTACATTCACCGCTGGCGCGCTGCGCCAGCGTGAAGATGCTGTGCTTGAAATTGAAATGCGCCACCACACCGGCTTTTTGCAGCCGCCGGGCGATCTGCTTGGGAGCTTCGTGCTCGGCTTCGAACGGATCGACCACGCCCATGCGGACAAGATCGGAAACCTTGACCTCCACGGGCATGCTACAGCAGGCAGAGCGGCAATCCAGGCACATGCCGTTGCGGTATCTGGCCCAGGTATCGAGGTTCTCCAGCGTGGAGACGTGTATGAGTTTTTTGTCCATGATGGCGCCGTACCACCTGTTTTGCGCAGCCGGCTGCATTGCAGGCCACTGCGCTCAACACGTGCCGGAATGTGCCTTGCAGATGCGAAGAGGGCGGATTGTCGCACAATGCGGCATGCGTGCCGCTTGCCGGGCTGACCGCCGGCTGGTAAAACCGCGCGCTTGACCGGAGTTGCCATGTCCATTTACCAGCCACCCGCCCATACCGGGCTCGATCTTGTCCATGCCGACGACCACATCGTGGTCGTGATCAAGCCTGCCGGCCTGCTGGCCGTGCCCGGCCGCGGTGAAGACAAGGCCGATTGCCTGCTCAGCCGTGTACAGCTGGAATACCCGGATGCCATGACCGTGCACCGGCTGGACATGGATACCTCGGGCTTGGTGATCTTCGGCCGCGGCCCGCTCATGCAGCGTGATCTGAGCGTGGCCTTCATGGATCGCCAGGTGGACAAGCGCTATGTGGCGGTGGTGGGGGGCGAGATCGCTGCCGATGGTGAAGTGAACTTGCCGCTGATCGTCGATTGGCCCAACCGGCCGTTGCACCACGTCAACTTCGAAACGGGCAAGCCCTCGCACACGCGCTTCTGGCGCGTGGCGTTCGATGCCGCCAGCAACAGCAGCCGCGTCGATCTGGAGCCGGTGACCGGCCGCACCCACCAGTTGCGCATTCATATGCAGGCGATCGGGCATCCGATGCTCGGCGATACCCTGTACGGCGGGCCGGAATGGTCGCCACGCGCACCACGCCTGTTGCTGCATGCGCGGCTGCTGTCGCTGCAACACCCGGTCAGCGGTGCGGCGATGACCTTCGACGCACCGGCACCGTTCTAGCTTGCATCCTGGCTGCCCCGGTGGACTGCCGGCATTGCTGATAATCCCGGTGCAACGCTGCCGACTGCGCTCTTGCCGGTAGCGTCTTATTCCAGCCCGAACTTGTCGCTGGAGAAATAGAAAGTGCGCAGCAGCACCACCTGGCCATCGCTATCGAGCAACGGCCGTGGAATCGGCCCGAACGGGGACGAATACTGCAGGATGCGCAGTGCACCCTTGTCGAGTTCCATATTGCCGGAGGGCTCGATGATGGTGCTGCTGGCCAGCGTGCCATTGGCATTGAGTACGATGCGCACCCGCACCTGGCCATAGATGGCCTTGCCGCGCTCGTCACGCGGGAAGTTCATTTCGCCCATACGCACGATCTTGCGGCGTATCTGGTCTTCCCACAGCGAATAGATGGCGCGGGTGATCGAATCGGGTTGTGGTGTTTCCATGCCACTGCGGGTGACACGCGGCACTTCCGGCTTCAGGTCGCCATAACGGGTGACCAGTGCTGGCGGTGCGCTGGGCTTGGCCAGCATGCTGGACATGTCGCCGACCACCACTTCCCTGCCCGCTGCATTGGATGATGGCGTGCGCTTGCCGTTGCCCGTGTCACCGCTGCCGGTGCTGGTGCTTGTCTGGCCCTGCTTGCTGCCGGTTGCGGGGTTGGCTGCGGGTGAAGAACCGCTGCTGGCCGGTCTGGATGCTGCTTGCGTGCCTGGTTTGGTGGTGGGCAACGTTGTTGCTGCTTTCGTTTCTGCCGTGGTGGGCGCGCCAGGTGCAGGCGAGGGGGCGCTGCTTGGCTCCACGCTGGCTGCTGCCTTGGGAGTAACGGTGGCCGGCCGCGGCGTTGCGCTGGCGGCAGGCTGCGGCGCGGCGGTTGCCGCCGGTGTTGCAATCACCCGTGGAGCCGGTGTCGACGTCATTGCCGGTACCGGTGTGGAAACCGGCTGAGGCGTGGCTGGTGGCAGGGGGACCGGGCTGGCCGTTGCCGTCGGCCGCGCTGCCACCGCGGTGGCAGCCTTGGGCACGATGCTGGGCACCGCCGTGGGGGCGAGGGTTGGTGGGCGACTTGCCTCTACCCGTACTGGCACCGGTGCCGGCGTCGGCGGTACGGTGGGTGGCTTGCTTGGCAATGGCATGGGCGTGGGCGTGTTGCTTGGCAACGGCGTTGGCCGTTCGCTGGGCATCGGCCGGGCTTCGGCCTGCGGTTGTGCGCTGGGGATGCTGCTTGGTGTCAGCGTGGGCACGGCGGTGGCGGCCAGCGCGACGGGCTGTACCGGCGCCTGCGTGGCGACCGGGAGCGGCGTGAGCGTCGGCTTCGGTAGCGGGCTGGGTTCGGAGGTCGGTTGCGGCTTGTTTTCCGGCAACGGTGCCGATGTAACAACGACCGGGGCTATGCTGGTCGGTACCGGGCGAACCGGCGTACTGGTTGCCGGCAGCTCGGTCACACGCTGGTGCTCGGGTGCAGATGCTGTACTTGCCGGTGGCAAATCAGCCTTGGGCTGTTCGGTGGGCGGAACGGAATAACTGGAAAACTCGCTGACGGCAACTGCCGCTGCGGGCGCAGGCGCCGTTTCCACGTGGACCGGTGGTGCGGCAGTTTTGGGAGTACGTGCGGCTTTGGCCGCGACGGGCTTGGGTGGCTTGCTGTCTGCCGGCGGCGGTGCAGGTATTTCCGGCACGGGCAGTGCAGCAGCTGGCACCTGCACAGGCAGGCTCACTTCCAGCAACCACGCGCCAGCACCTATCGCGCTGCTGGCGATTGGCGGTATGGCCATCGGCAGCAGGATCAGCAATAGCGCGTGCAGGCACAGCGACAGCGCGCTGGACGCCCAAAGCCGCCTGCGCTGCTGCGCGATTTCTGCATCGCTATATATGGAAAGCTGCCGTTTCATCCAGAGCCGGGGTCGTGATCGGAGGCGAGTTCAAAACGTACCACAGGGCATCAGCCATGCCGCTGCTTGCAAGGAAGTGAAGGTAGCACGGCATGCCGCATCCGGAGAATGAAATATAAGCGTTTTGCTGCGGATCATTGCCGGGTTTCAGTGCTTCGGGTCATTTTGCCATTGTCGGCAAGGGTTTGTGGCAAGCCGCCGGGCAGGTAATGCAGTCCTTTCGGAGGGCGTCGCAGATAATCCGGTAGCGCTTCCTTTCGGCATTTGTGAAGTGCATGCCGACTCTGCAGAAAGCGAAGCCGGCAGTTTCATCTTTAGCGCTTATGCTGGTATTTCCCGGCGGGAGGCAGACATGCAGGTTCGTATTGAAGAAGCGTACCCCGGCGATCTGGCCTTGGGGTTCGATTTTGCCACGTCGGCACGTGATGGCCGCAACAAGCGCGAAATCCCCGCGCATTGGCAGCAGGTGGAGGCAGGCAATATGCTGGCGACGCTGCCAGGCCGCGCCGGCGCCGCGGTCTATGTTGGCGTGGTGCATGCGTTCGATAACGCCACGCTGGATTTCAATTACCTGATCGGTGTGCTGGCCGATGCGGACACCGTGGTACCTGCCGGCTGCCGCAGCGTGGCATTGCCCGCAGGCCGCTACGCGGTGCTGACCACAACGCCGACAAGCAACCAGGGCGATTTTGTTGCCGGCATCCAGCAGGGCTGGCAATGGCTGATGGCGGAGTGGTTGCCGGAATCAGGTTACCGGGCAGCCGATACGCCCAGTTTCGAGCGTTACGATGAACCAAGTGCACCCGGCCAGTCCGGGCGCACGATGGCAATCTGGATGCCGTTGCAATCGTGAGTTGAATGGCGGTTGCGGCGGAATGGAAAAATGGCGAGCTTTGCAGCTCGCCATGGTTGCTGCGGTTGCCGGTTACGGGCTGACGTAAATGGGTGGTACGCCGGAGGATTGCCCCATCAGGCTGTGATCCAGCAACTTGGTTGGCCGGCATTGTGTGCCCTTGCACGCCCACACGCTGACAAAGCGTGATGTGCCAGCCGGCAGATGCGTGGATACATATTGCTGTGTAGTGATCTTGCCGATGGTCGCCAAGATGGTGCCTTGCGGTTTGCAACTGCCGTCGGGATTGGCCGAGCTGACCGAATTGGGCGCATTCCCTGTCTGGACTGCTGGCGGTAACGGGTTATCGGCCACCTTCACGCCATCCACATGCACCTCCCAGCGATCGGCATGCACAGGCCAATTACGCGGCGGTAGCGTTTCGCTACTGCAAAGGCCGTTCGCCGCATAGAAGATATCTACCGTTCTAGCACCGTTGAAATACAGCGTGAGTTCGCCGTTTACCTTGCTGGTGGTGACCTCGAAGCTGCCGGGTAGCCGCGACAGGTCGATGATGCCCGGGGGCGGATCGCCCAGCAGTTCCCAGGCACCCCATTCATTGCTGCCCGGCTGTTCGTTCTGTGACCACCATTTTGCACTGTACAGCTTGCCGCCATACACCACCTTTTCGCCGGTTACATAGGCGCGGCTGGCGTTCCAGCTTTGCTGGCCGTTGGCATCAGCATCTTCCAGCCATGCGCCACCGGGGATATCCGGCTGCTGGCCCTGTGTCCACCACTGCGCGGTGTAGTTCCTGGCATTGAACGAGGCCTTTTCGCCCGCGTTGTATACCTTGTCGATCAACCAGCCGGCAGCCAGCGGCGGCGTATTCAGGTTTCCCCCCAGGCGGTCGGTGATTTCCTGATCGGTGAGTGATGGAATCGACGCACTATTTGCATAACGTGCCGCAGTCGGGCACATGCCGGCATTGGGGGGCGGAATGTACGGGTAGTTCGGGTCCAGCGCGGGCGGCATCACGGTCAGCTTGCCATCCGGGCCGGCAGGCAGCGTGACGATGGGGCGGATTGGCGGTGAGCAAGCCCATGCTTGCCCGGCAGCGCCCAGCACGCAGAGCATCGCTGCGATCAACGATGGTTTCATTTCCAACTCCTCCAGTTATTGTTGTCTCATGCCATTGGCATGGATGCCATCAGGGTTGTAAACGGCAATGGCTTTGTCAAGGCACGCTGTACCAGCGTGCGGCAAGGGGCGCCGGATGGCTGGCAAGGCATCTGTTTTCGTTGTGTCCGTTGCCTGCGTGGGCAAGAAAAATGGCGAACCCTTGCGGATTCGCCATCGCGGGCCGGCATGCCATGCAATCCGGCGGGCATTGCATCAACCTGTCACGGGCTGACGTACCGGTTGGGTGATAAAGTCAATCCTCCCATCAGTAGATGATCCAGCAGCTTGCTCGGGCGGCATTGGGTGCCCTTGCATGCCCACACGCTCAGGAAACGCGAACTACCGGCTGCAACGGTGGCAGTGGCGGTTTGCAACTGGCCTTCGCCATTGGTTTGCGCTACACCGCCAGCGGCCGGGCAACTGCCATCAGGAAGCCTGATGACCTTTGGTGGTGGCAGCGTGCCCGATACCATGGGCAATGACAGATCGGAGGTGGCCACAGTCACGCCATCAAGGCGGACTTCCCACCGTTCGGCAAATGGCTCGTTGCCGGTCCTGGTGGTGATCAGACCGCATTGCCCGTCGTGCGTGTGCTTCCACTGTACCGTGCGGCTGGCGTTGAAATTGAGCAGCAGCTGGTCACCGGTCTTGCTCACTGCAACATTGAAGCTGCCCGGCATGGCGGACGCATCGATGGTGCCGGCAGGGGGATCGCCACGCAGTTCCCAGCCACCCCATTCGCTGGCGCCCGGCTGCTCGTTCTGTGTCCACCACTTGGCGCTGTACAGCTTGCCGTTGTAAACCACCTGCTCGCCCGTGTTGTAGGTGCGGGTAGCGCTCCAGGTCAGTACGCCATTGATATCGGCATCTTCTTTCCACGGGCCATTCGGGGTATCGGGCTGTGTGCCCTGCGTCCACCACTTGGCCGTGTAGTTCTTGCCATTGAACGATGCCTTGGCGCCAGCCAGGTAAACATTGCTGTCCACCCAGCCAGCGGAGAGCTGTGGTGTGTTGAGGTTGCCGCCCAGCCGGTCGATGATCTCCTGATCGGTCAGCGACGGCACGTCGGCGTTGTACGCGTACCGATAGACCTGCGGGCAACTGCTCGGCGACCTGGTCGGCGTGGGGGTGGGTGTCGGCGCGCCAGGTACCAGCGTGGGTGTGGTTTGCAGGTTGGGCGGCGTAATCGGCAATTTGCCATCCACGCCGGCCGGCAGGGTGATGATCTGTGAAGGTGGTTGTGTGCACGCCCATACCGGGGTTGCCGCGCCGGTCATGCAGATCAATCCGGCCAGTAACGATTTCTTCATTGATGACTCCTCCAGTTCTTGGTTTATCCCCGGCTTCCGGCCGGGGTCTGTCAAGATTTGGCGATCCGGTGTTATTTGTCAATGAATCAAAAGCTTACATATCAGGGGTTGCTGTTTTCGCTGACGTTGGAGGGCGGCGTTTTCGTGCTGGCAGCGGAAAAACGCGCATCGCGCGGGTTCAGTTCATTGCCCATGCGCTCGGCCAGCACGCCATACAATTCAGGCCGCCGCCCGCGCAGCCAGCGCTGGCCGGTACTCATATCGGTGAGGCCCAGATCCAGGTCTGCCACCACCATCGCATCGGCAGCGGCCCAGGTTTCGCTGAGGATGCGCCCGTACGGATCAAGGATCATTGCGTTGCCGGTGCGCACTTCGTCGTCATCCTGCCCCACGCCGTTGCTGAAAATCACGAACAGGCCATTGTCGTGCGCCCGTGCGGGCAACCAGCGCAGCAGCCACTCGCGCCCGTTGGGGCCTTTGAATTCTGCTTCGATGGCTGCCGGGTTACTGTGGCGCTGTTGCCATTTTTCCAGCGCAATCGGCTTCATTGAATGCGGGCTGCGCGAGTTCGTGCCGCCGGTCTGGTGCGGTGCGATCAACAGCGTGGCGCCGGCCAGCGCGGTGGCGCGTGCATTTTCCACCAGATTGTTGTCCCAGCAGATCAGGATGCCGGCACGGATGCCCCACGGCGTATCGAATACCGTATAGCGCTCGCCACTATGGATATGCACATGCTCGAATGCATGCAGCTTGCGGTGCACGTGGCGCGCGCCATCGGGCATGCATACCGCGTAGCTGTTGAACAGCCGGCCGTCGTCGGCACGCTCCAGCCAGCCCGCACCGATGGCAATGCCGCTTTGCTGCGCCAGCGCGGCCACCGCGTTGATTGACGGGCCATCTAGCGGCTCTGCGAGCGCTTCCAGTGCTGCTACGCCCAGCTTGGGCACATGCCAGTAACCGCAGATGCACATTTCCGGAAACACCAGTAGTTGCACCTGTTGCGCAGCGGCTTGCCCGGCAAAATGGCCGATCTGGCTGAGGTTGTAGGCTTTATCGCCAGCGCGATGCTGAAACTGTACCGATGCGGCACGCAGGGTAGGGGCAGACATGATGATCCTTGAGGTTGCATGGAAACCACTGCATTAAGCGCCTGCACATTTCATGCGTAAAATGAAAAATTGGTGATTGATTGATAAGAAAATGGAATGGATATCAAGTTGCTGCGTGCGTTCCTGTGCATTGCCGAGCTTGGCCACTTCGGCCGGGCTGCCAGCATGCTGTGCATTACCCAGCCGGCGCTCAGCAAGCAGATGCTGGCTCTGGAGGCCGAATTGGGCGCGCGCTTGTTCGAGCGCGGCCGCCACGGTGCGGTGCTGACCCCGTTTGGCGAACAACTGCTGCCGGATGCGCTGCAACTGGTCGGCAACGCCGATACGGTGCTGGCACGCGTGCGGCAAGCCAGCCAGGGCGAGCGTGGCCGGCTGGATATCGGCTTCGGCCTGTCCACGCTGGCACTGGCGCCGCAGTGCATCGCCACGTTCCGCCAGCAATGCCCGGATGTCGTCATTACCCTGAACGACCTGTCGTCGGCCGAGCAGACCCGGCGCCTGCTGGCCGGCCAGCTCGATCTCGGCTTCGTGCGCTTACCAGCCAGCGCCGGCCTTGCCACCTTGCCGCTGCTGGATGAGCAACTGGCACTGGCAGTACCGGCTGCCAGCCCCCATGGGCAGCTGCCAGCCGAGCTGGCATCTCTGAATGCGTCGGGCTTCGTGGCGCTCAACCGTCAGCGCGGGCCCGGCCTTGCCGCGCAGATCGAGTTATGGTGTGGGGCGAGCGCGTTCACCCCGCGCATCATCCAGCACGCGGATGATATCCAGACAGTGCTGGCGGTGGTGGCTGCCGGCATCGGCGTGGCGCTGTTGCCGCACCGGTCTGATCATCTGCTGCGCGGCGGCGTGCGGCTATTGCCCATCGATGCTGCCACTGCGCGCTGGCAAGTCGGCCTGGCCTGGCTACCCGGCCGCACGCACCCGGCGCTGGACCGCTTCGTGGCCATGATGCGCGAACGGGCGGGTTGACTATCAGCAGTGCTACCCGGCTACCGGGCCGGTGCCTGGCCAAGCCGGATAGCGCATTGCCGGTTAATGGGGGCTTCCAAAAACCTCGATTTTCAAATGCCGTGCGCATGTAACCTATTGATTTATATCAGTGGTGTTTTATGGGAAAAACGGTTTCTGGAAGTACCCTAATCTGCCGCTGGCAGCATGGTGGCAATACCGTTCCCGAACGACCAGTCTTCCGCTTCGGTGGTATTGATCACCACCATCACATCCTGTGGCTGGATGCCCGGGGAAATTTGCAGCAGCTCGGTCAGCCGGCGATAGAACGCCCGCTTGTGCTGTGTATTGCGGATGCGCCCTGCAGTGATGGCGATCAGCACGTAATCATCACTGCGCGGGCCACACAGGTAGTTGCGATCGAACACCAGTTCTTCCGGTGCCAGTTGGTGGATGACCTGGAAGCGGTCGTTTTCCGGCACCTCGAAGGTTTCCACCAGCGCACGGTGCAGGTTGTCGGATAGCGCACGCAGGTAATCCTGCGTTTTGCCTTTCAGGAGCGAGATACGGCTATAGGGCATGGCGGGTTTCCTCGGTTGTGTTGCTGCTGGCTGCGGCGGGGATGGCATTGAGCAGCGTGATGGCCGATGCCGCGCACGGCCAACCGGCATAAAACGCCAGATGGGTGATCAGCTCTGCCAGTTCGGCATGCGTGATGCCGTTATCCAGCGCGCGTTGCAGGTGAAACGGCAGTTGCTCCAGCCGGTACAGCGCCACCAGGGCGGAGACGGTGGCAAGCGAGCGCTCGCGCGGGTTCAGATCCGGGCGCTGCCAGACATCGCCAAACAGCACGTCGTCGGTCAGTTGCGCCAGCTTTGGCGCATGCGGGCCAAACACGCGCTGGCTATCGGAGGATGGCGGGATCGGTGACATGGAAGGGCTCCTTGGCGGTGGTTGACAGCGCCAAGGTAGCAAGCGACGATAATCCTGAATATCGGGAAATTTGAAATGAATGATCCTATAAAACAGGATTGATGCATGCGGCGAACCAACTTTGATCTGGACGTATTGCGCAGCTTTGTTACCGGTATCGAGCTGGGCAGCTTTGCCAAAGCGGCGCAGCGGCTGGGCCGGTCCACCTCGGCGGTCAGTGCCCAGCTCAAGAAGCTGGAGGTGCAGGTGGGCGCGCCGGTGCTCGGCAAAGCCGGCCGCGGCTTGCAGCTGACGCCGGCTGGCGAGGTGATGCTGGCCTATGCCCGCCGCCTGCTGGCGCTGAACGACGAGGCGGCCGCCGCACTGCACGGCATTGAGCTTGCTGGCCAGGTGCGCATCGGCCTGCAGGAAGACTTTGCCGAGCACCTGCTGGTGGATATCCTCGGCCAGTTTGCCCGCGCCCATCCGCAGGTGCATGTGGAAATCTGCATCGCCCGCAACGAAGAACTGCTGGCACAGATCGCTGCCGGCCGGCTCGATCTGGCGCTGGCATGGGATGGCGGCCAGCGCACCCCCGGGTGCACCCCGCTGGCAATGTTGCAATTGCACTGGATAGGCCACCCCGATACCTCCGTCACCGCAGATCCGTTGCCACTGGTGGTATTTGCCGCGCCTTGCCTGATGCGCAGTGCCGCGATCGAGGCGCTGCAACGTAGCGGGCAGGATTGGCGCGTTGCCGTTACCAGCCCCAGCCTGCATGGGATATGGGCGGCCGCCGCCGCAGGCCTCGGCATTACCATCCGCACCCGTGCCGGCATGCCTGCGCAACTGGCGGTGCTGGAGGGCTTGCCACCATTGCCACGCATCGGCCTGCTGCTGCACCGGGCGGATAACGCTGCCAGTCCTGTCATCGATAAACTGGCGCAAATCGTTGCAGATAGCCTGACCGGACAATGGATGTCGTTAACTGCCGCCGATGCGGCATGCACCGGTGGCGCTGCATGGGAGCAAAAATGAAGACGATCCAACCGCCGTTCCATGGGCATTCCCGCATTTGCCTGCTGCTGGCTGCAATGATGCTTGCGCAAGCCGCCCAGGCCGGCCCCTTGCTGGACAAGCTGCGCGAGCGCCGCGCCCACGCCAGTGCACCCGCCGCTGAGCTGGATGAGGACATGGATGGCGCCGATACCGGCACTGCCGCGGCAGTGCCAGCCGGCGTGCGCGTGATGCGTAACGTGGCCTACGGCAGCAATCCGTTGCAGCGCATGGACATCTACTTGCCGCAGCAAGCCGGTGCGGCACCGGTGATCTTCATGGTGCACGGCGGCGCATGGCGGACTGGCGACAAAGCCGCCAGCACCGTGGTGCAAAACAAGGTAGCGCGCTGGGTGCCCGAAGGGTTCATCGTGATCTCTGCCAATTACCGCCTGCTGCCGGATGCAGACCCGCTGACGCAAGCCCGGGATGTGGCCACCGCGCTGGCTGCGGCGCAGGCCAAGGCAGCAAGCTGGGGCGGCGATCCGGCGCGGTTCATCCTGATGGGGCATTCAGCGGGTGCACATCTGGTCGGCCTGCTGAATGCCGCGCCGCAACTGGCGTATCAGGCCGGCGCCAAACCGTGGCTGGGTACGGTATCGCTCGATAGCGCGGCAATCGACGTGGTCAGCATCATGAATAGGCGCCATTTTCCGCTTTATGATCCTGCGTTCGGCACCGATCCTGCCTACTGGCAAAGCGTATCGCCATACCATGTGCTGGTGCGCGGTGCGGCGCCGATGCTGGCGGTATGTTCCAGCCGCCGCAGCGACGCCTGCCCGCCGGCCGAGCGCTTCGTTGCCAGGGCAGCTACGCTGGGCGTAACAGCCAGCGTATTGCCGCAGGCGCTTACCCACAAGGAAATCAACCAGCAGTTGGGATTACCGGGTGCCTATACCGCAGCGGTAGAGGCATTCATGGCGCAGCTGGATCCGGCAGTCAGCCAGCGGCTGGCCGGCAAGGCCGGCGAGCGCTGATGCCGCCACGCCGGCTTGCATTCACTTGATCGCGCTGTCGACGCTGCGCGCCACGTAATGCAGCACCACGTTGGTCAGCACCACCAGCAACGCTACCACGGTTGCCCACGCAAGCATGCCGAAGCCCGCCAGCACGCCGACCGCGCACGAGCACCACACGGTGGCCGCAGTATTGATGCCGCGCACGCTCACGCCTTCATGCCAGATCAAACCGGCGCACAGGAAGCCCACGCCGGTCACCACCTGGCCTGCCACGCGCGCCGGCCCGGTGTTGTCGCCGATCAACACGGCGGCAATCACATATGCGGCAGCGCCCAGCGCCACCAGCGCGTTGGTATGCAGGCCTGCGGGGTGCCGGCGCCATTGCCGCTCCAGCCCGATCAGACCGCCCAGCACCACCGCAACGACCAGGCCGGCTGCGCGGTATGGATCAAAAGCCAGATAAGCTGTGGCATCCATGGCTATCCTCGTGGTATTGACTGGAATTGCCAGCGTTGCACAGTTGCCGGCGCAGGGCAATCCTGCGCGCAGCAGTGCATGTCATGAGCCGGATCAAGCATGCCGATCCGGCGGCATCATGGGCGCGGCAAGGTCTGTCCGAGAAATGACTGCAATTGCGCTGCGTAGGCGTCTGGCGCGTATCGGTACAGATCCTGGTGCTGCGCACCGGCTACCTCCCGGAACCATTTGGGGCCGGGTGCATTTGCGTACAGGCGCCTCGCCTCATCCGGGTGGGTATGCCGGTCGGCACTGCCGGCCATGATCAGCACCGGGCTGCGTAGCTGTCTGATTGCGTTTTCGGGATGCAATGCGTCGAGCGGGATGCCGAGGCGCCAGGGAATCTGCCAGTACAGCAACGGGGCAAGCCAGCGGCCTGGCCTGCCAAGGCGAATCTCCAGCCGATCTGCTACCGCATCTTCAATGGCGGGATAGACCGATTCCAGCACCAGCGCCTCTACCTTGATCGGTGCCGATCCCAGCAACGCTGCCGCTCCGCCCAAGGATTGACCGACTGCGACGATGCGCTGGCACTGGCCGCTATTTCGCATGAAATCGACGGCGGCATGGGCGTTGGCAGATTCACGATAGCCAAAGGTGATCTGTTCACCGGGGCTTTCGCCATGCGCCTGGAAATCGAACAGCAAGGCATGGTAGCCATGCTGCTGGAACCAGCGTGCCCTGCCCAGCATTGCAGTGCGATCAGCGCGGACCCCATGCATCAGCAGCGCGCAATCGCCAGCAGGCCGACTAGCCGCCAGCCACCACCCATGCAGACCGGAAAATGTGACAGCCCGAACACCGTCCTCTGCCGGCGATGCCGGCCGCGCATGATTGGCCGGTGCTGACAGCGTGCCGCCGGCCAGCCAGCAAAGCATCATGAGCACCCCCAGCACCAGCGGCGCAACCCATAAAACCAGCATGCGCCTGCAGGTGCGGCGTTGTTTCAATGTGCGGTGCTGTGTGTCTGTCATCGCTTTTTGCCATTCCCGCCACCACGGGCGACGATTCCGCTTTTCATTTGTCCATGGGCAGGTCATTGCCGGAACCGATTCCCGCCCGGCGTTTCTGGCCGCTTGATGAACGCCTGCAAACAGCGCTTCCATTGATCAGCAAGATAAATGGCTGCAAATTGTGCAGGGAATGGTGGCAGATGTGCACACTTGGCGCATGTGCTTGCCCAAGTGCGCCCGGCATGCCAATACTCATGCAAGTCACGGATGATTACGCGATGTTGGAAAAGCAAAAGGCCTACGTGAATCCACGTAAGCCTTTGATTGCATTCTGGCGCGCCCGACAGGAATCGAACCTGTGACCTTCAGCTTCGGAAACTGACACTCTATCCAACTGAGCTACGAGCGCGGGGTGAAGGAGGCGGATCATAGCGCGTTTGCCCAACACCGTCTATGCGCTGCTTTGTGGTGCGTGGCTTTATACGTATAATTCCGCCGGTTATTCCACCTCCAAGACATTACACAAGGGATGGCAGCATGAGTGGTTCCAACGCCTCCGGCGCAAAAAGCGTCGTCGCCATGATCGTCGGCTCGCTGATCGGGTTTCCGGTCTTCGTTTACCTGGTCGTGAAACTGTTTTCCGCCGGTAGCGGGGTCGATCTCGGCCAGAACACCATGAGCACAGAAGCCGTTGCTGCACGTGTGCAGCCGGTGGGTACGATCAAGATCGTTGACGGTGGCCCTCCGGGCTCACGCAACGGCAAGGCCGTCTACGAAGCCATCTGCGTGTCCTGTCATGGCGCGGGCCTGGCTGGTGCGCCGAAGTTCGGTGATGCCGCAGCCTGGGGCCCGCGTATTGCCAAGGGCTTCGAAACCCTCTGGACCCACGCCATCAAGGGCTTCAACGCCATGCCTGCCAAGGGCGGCGCGCCTGACCTGAGCGATGACGAAGTCAAACGCGCAGTGGCCTACATGGGCAACGGTGCCGGCGGCAAGTTCGAAGAACCCAAGGTTGCCGGTGGCGGCGCGGTCGATCCGGCCACCAAGGGCAAGGAAATCTGGGAATCCACCTGCCAGGCTTGCCATGGTACCGGTGCTGCCGGCGCACCCAAGCTGGGTGACAAGGCCGCTTGGGCACCGCGTCTGAAAGAAGGTGCAGATGCCGCAGTCGCCATTGGCCTCAAGGGCCTGGGTGCCATGCCGCCCAAGGGTGGTTATGGTGGCTCTGATGAAGAGTTCAAGGCTGCCGCGCTCTACATGATCGGCGCTTCCAAGTAAGTACTGCCGCATCAGCCAACGGGCGGCCTTGCCGCCCGTTTTCCGTTTCCGGTGCGCACGCACCCGTATTGCAAAGCGCCTCTTACGGGTTTCCGGCGCCGCGCTTCCATGAAGAGCCCGCATGACCAAAAGGCATACTCATGGCTACGCACTGGCTGGTTCTCGCTCTCGCTGTCTTCACTGAAATCGTCTGGGCGCTGTCGCTCAAATACGTGCAACTGCACCCCAGTCCCTGGGTGGTCGGCCTGTCGATCGGGCTGTCCTTCGTCAATATGGCGCTATTGTCGTATGCGATGCGCGGCATCCCCGCTGGCACCGCCTACGCGATCTGGACCGGCCTTGGCGCCATCGGTGTGACTATCGGCGGCATCATCTGGTTTGGTGATGCGCTGGGCACCGCACGCATTTTCTTCCTGCTGCTGATCGTGGGCGGCGTGGTGGGGCTCAAGGCGGTTTCCTGAGCGCTACTCGGCTCTCTCATCCGACGTGAAAAAGCCGGCATCAGCCGGCTTTTTGCATGCAACGCGGCGCTGCTACTTCGCCTCTGCCGGCGCCACACCTTTCTGCTTGAAGAAGGCCAGCATCTTGCCCCAGGCATCGTTTGCCGCTGCGGCGTTGTAGCTGGGCCGGTAATCGGCATTGAATGCGTGGCCAGCTTCCGGGTACACATTGATTTCGTCGCTGCGGCCGGCCGCCTTCAGCGCCGCGCGCATCGCTTCGACATGCTCCTGCGTGATGCCCTGGTCCTTGCCACCGTAAAAGCCGATCACCGGGGCTTTCAGCTGCGTCACCACATCGATCGGCTGCTTGGGGTTGTTGGGGCTGGGCTGGCCCACCAGGCGGCCATACCACGCTGCGCCGGCTTTCAGGTAGGGGTTGTGCGCTGCATACAGCCACACGATGCGCCCGCCCCAGCAAAAGCCGGTCATTGCCAGCCGCTTGCCATCACCGCCATGGGCAACCGCCCATGCGCAGGTCATGTCGAGGTCCGTCAGCACCTGCTGATCGGGCACTCTGGAGACCACCTTGCTCATCAGTTCGGCCGTATCGGTGTATTGCCGGGGATCGCCCTGGCGGAAATACAGCTCGGGGGCGATGGCCAGGTAACCCTGCTTGGCCAGCCGGCGGCATACATCCTGGATATGCTCGTGCACGCCGAAGATCTCCTGCACCACGATCACCACCGGCAGCGGCCCCTTGGCACCAGCCGGCCGCGCCTGGTATGCGGGCAGCGTGGCACCGGCCACCGGTATGCCCACCGGGCCGGCTTCCAGGCCGACGCTATCGGTGGCCACGGCGCTGGCGGCTATCGGGGCGACCGCGCGGGCAAAGCCGGCGCTGATGCTCAGCGCTGCGCCTGCAGCAAGAAAATGGCGGCGTGAAGCGGGGTCAAACTGGGGTTCATCCGGCATGGTTCGGCTCCTGATCAGGGTTGAGTTCACAACAGCATAGTGCAATGCAGCGTATTAGGTGGCGAGCTTACATCCCCTTGCCTATACCTGTGTCAGGGGCGTTCCCGACAACAACAAGCCGTTCAGGGGTAAGGGTAATGGGAATCCGGGCAAAACTGGTCGCGCTGGTGGCGGTATTACTGGCGTTGATGATTGCATTGGGCCTGTTCGGCCTCAATGCGCTGTCGCAAACCAACGATGAATTCAAATCCACCTATAACGACCGGGTGGTGCCGCTCAAGCAATTGAAAATCGTCTCCGACATGTATGCGGTCAATATTGTCGATACCACGCACAAGCTCAATTACGGCGTGATCGATTGGGCTGCTGCCGATAAGGCGGTGCAGGAGGCCAAGGCAAAACTGGGCCAGGAATGGCAGGCTTATGCCGCAACTGAAATGACCGGCAACGAGCAGCAACTCGTCAACGGCCTCAAGCCCAAGATGGCCGCTGCCGATGCCGCAGTGGCCGAGCTGGAAAAGCTCATCGCCGGCAAGGATCTGGAAGCCGTCAACCAGTTTGCCCGCCAGAAGCTCTACCCGGCCATCGACCCGGTAACGACCGACATCGGCGGCTTGGTCGATCTGCAGTTGCACGCCGCAGCAGACAATTTCGAAATCGCCCAGTCGCACTACAAGCAGACGTCCGCAGTGACCTGGGGCTCGCTGATCGTTGCGGTGCTGATCGGCCTTGGCATGAGCGCATGGCTGCTCAATACCATCAGCAACAAGCTCGGCCACCTCACGCGCACGCTGGAGCAAAGCCGCGAAAACAGCGATCTCACCTTGCGCACGCACCTGTCGGGCAACGATGAGCTCGATACCATCGGCCGCGCCTACGATGCGCTGGCCACACGCATCCAGCAACTGCTGGTGCAGGCGCGCAGCGTGATGCGCTCCGTGGAAGGGGAGGCGGGCAAGCTCGCCGGTACCAGCCAGGAGCTTGCCAAGGCCAGCGACGTGCAGAGCGGGGTGACCACGGGCATTGCCGCAGGCGTGGAGGAAGTGACCGTCAGCATCAATATCGTGGCCGACAGTGCGCAGTCTGCGCGCGAGCTGAGCCGGTCCACGCAGAAGCTGGCCGAGGAAGGCCGTGGCCAGATCAAGTCGGCGGTGGCGGAAATCCAGGTGATCGATCACGCAGTGGGCGAGGCCGCCGGCATCGTCGGCGAGCTGGGCCAGGAAACCCAGCGCATCGTCGGCATCGTGCAGGTGATCCGCGATGTGGCCGAGCAGACCAACCTGCTGGCGCTCAATGCCGCCATCGAAGCCGCCCGCGCCGGCGAGCAGGGCCGCGGCTTTGCGGTGGTTGCCGATGAAGTGCGCAAGCTGGCCGAGCGCACCGCGCGCGCCACGGTGGAAATCGAAGAGAAGATTGCCGCCATCCGCAAGCAGGCCGAGCACTCGGTCACCACCATGGGCAAGACCACACAAAAAGTGACCGATTGCGCGGCGGTGGCCAGCGGCGCCGGCTCGGTGATCGAACGCATCCACGAGCATTGCATCGAAACCGGCAGCGCCGTGCACCAGATCAGCGAAGCGCTGGCCGAGCAGCGCGTGGGCAGCCAGGAAATTGCCCAGCGCGTCGAACAGATCGCACAGATGGCCGAGGAAAATGCCGCCGCCGTAGGGGCGATGGACGACGCCGCACAAACACTCAACCAGCTCACGCGCCAGCTATCGGGCGAGATCGAGCGCTTCCGCGTGGCCTGATGGTGGGGTGTGCTTCGATCATGCGGGGCCGGATGCGTAATGATGGGTGATCAATACCACATTGCGCATCCTGCTTGGTGTACGGCGCTTACTACCGTATACTGCCCGGAGAAACCCAGAACAGCCCGACGCAATGACCGGCTTACTTGCCGGCATGTGGCTGAAAACCCGTCCCGATACCTGCTTACCGCAAATCCGCGTCCAACCGGGACAACTGTATCTTTCCCTCGGAAACCTCTATGTCCTTTGCTTCCCTTGGTCTGGATGACACGCTGGTACGCGCTGTCACCGAACGTGGCTACACTGAACCCACTCCAATTCAGACCCAGGCCATTCCGGCCATCCTGTCCGGCGGCGATTTGCTGGCCGGCGCACAAACCGGCACCGGCAAGACCGCAGGCTTCACGCTTCCCATCCTGCAACTGCTGTCGCAACGCACCCCGGCAGAAGGCAGCAAATCAGTCATCCGTGCGCTGATCCTCACCCCCACGCGTGAACTTGCCGCGCAGGTTGAAGAAAGCGTGCGTGAATACGGCAAGAACACCAATCTCAAATCCATGGTGATGTTCGGCGGTGTAGCCATCAACCCGCAGATCAAATCGCTCAAGGGCCGCATCGATATCCTCGTTGCCACGCCGGGGCGCCTGCTCGATCACGTGTCGCAAAAGACCGTCGACCTCTCGCACGTGGAAATCCTCGTGCTGGACGAAGCCGACCGCATGCTGGACATGGGCTTCGTGCACGACATCAAGAAAGTGCTGGCCCTGCTGCCGAAGAAGCGCCAGAACCTGCTGTTCTCGGCCACGTTCTCGGATGAAATCAAGGCGCTGGCCGACAAACTGCTGGATAAACCGGCACTGATCGAAGTAGCCCGACGCAATGCCACCGCAGAAACCATTGCCCAGCGCGTGCACCCGGTGGACCGCGACAAGAAGCGCCAGCTGCTGGCGCACCTGATCAAGGAACACAACTGGTTCCAGGTGCTGGTTTTCACTCGCACCAAGCACGGCGCCAACCGCCTTGCCGAGCAACTGGACAAGGACGGCATCACCTCGCTGGCCATCCATGGCAACAAGAGCCAGGGTGCCCGTACCCGCGCACTGACCGAATTCAAGGCCGGCACGCTGCAGGTGCTGGTGGCAACCGACATCGCCGCGCGCGGTATCGATATCGACGAACTGCCGCACGTGGTCAACTACGAGCTGCCCAATGTGCCGGAAGACTATGTGCACCGTATCGGCCGTACCGGCCGTGCCGGCGCGGAAGGCGAGGCCATCTCGCTGGTGTGCGTGGACGAAATCAAGCTGCTGCACGATATCGAGCGCCTGATCAAGCGCGAGATCCCCAGCCAGGTGATCGAAGGCTTCGAGCCCGATCCCACCATCAAGGCGGAACCCATCATCAACGGCCGTCGTGGCCAGGGCCAGGGCCAGGGTGGTCAACGCCAGGGCCAGGGGCAACGCCAGCAACAACGCCAGCCACGCCGTGAAGGCGAGGGCGGCGGTCAGCAGAAGCGTGCGCCGCGCCCGCAGCGCCAGGCCAACCCATCCGCTCCGCAGGCAGAAGGTGAACAGCCGGCAGCAGATGGCCAGCAACCACGCCGCCAGGGTCAGGGCCAGCCGCGTCAAGGCCAGGGCCAGCGTCAGGGTGGTCAGGGCCAACGCCAGGGGCAGGGTGCCGGTAACGGTCAACCGCGCCAGGGCCAAGGTCCGCGTCAAGGCGGCGGCAAGGGGCAGGGCGCTGCCGGTGGTGGCGCCGGTGGTACCGGTGGTGCCCAAGGCCGCGGCAAGCCGCAGCAACGCACGCAGGGCGACAAGGACAACCGCGGCAACCAGGCACGTGGTACGCCACCTGCCCAGCAGCGTGATCCATCGTACTGGGACGAGCGCCAGCCCACCAGCAACGAAAGCCGCCCGGTCGCCGCACTGTTCGATACTCCGCGCCGCCGTTTCAATTAAGGGGGCTGGATGTATTTCGAACATCTGGTGGTGGTCAACGAGCCGGGCAACCCGCTGGTTGAACCGCTGACGCTGGCGCAGTTGTGGAATGGCCTGGTATTGCGCGCGGAAGCGCCGGACCTCTTCCTGGAGCACATCGAATCGGTGCGCATCCTGGAGCGTGGCCCCGGCACGCTGCTGCGTGAAATCGAGCTGGGCGTGCTGACGGTGCGTGATCGCATCACGCTCACGCCTCACCAGTCGGTGCACCATGTGACCGAAGCCAGCGACCAGCACGAAGGTGGCACGCTCACCATCAGCATCGAAGTGCCGGAAGAAGAACAGCTGCTGGTGCGTTTCGTCTACGACACCCCGGTGCCGGAGCACGATCCGGCTGCCGGCGAGGGCGAAGCCAATTACGCCGCTTACCTCAAGGCTGCGTACCAGCAGATGGATGTCGAGGCGCTGAAGAAAGTGCGCCAGATGGCAGAGCAGGGCGAGCTGGGCTGAGCGGCCGGCTCGACCATGCAAGAAAAAGGCGCCGTGAGGCGCCTTTTTCTTTGGCGATGGGTTGGTCTGCCGTGGTGCCTGCGTTCTGCCAAGTCAATATCCAACCAGCAGATCGCACAACGCGCCAGCGGCGATCAGCAACCGGAATACAACGCCTTCAGTGCGCTGACCGCATGTCGTCCCCAATGTGCCTGGTGGCCAAATGCCCACTCCCAGGCTGCAGTCTGTTTTTCGCCCGCATCGAATAGCGCCAGCGCACACCACAGATCTGAATAAATGTCCTGAAGGTCGTCATCCAGATCGCCCAGCGTAACCGGGTCTGTGCACGCAGGATCGAGATCGAAGCAACTGCGGTAATAGCGGCCGCGAACCTGCGCCAGCCCTTGCCGGGCCAGTTCGCGCTGTACGACTGGCAGATCGGGTGCGTCGGTATCGCCTGGCTCACAGGCTGGCAAGCCCAGTGCCGCAGCGTGTAGCCGGGCAAGCCAAGTGGCCGCCTCCGTAGCGGTTTTTTCATTCGCGGTGTTTTCACACCAGGCGCAATAGCCGCGAGCGAGAGTGGCAAAATCCTCGATTAGGATTGCATCTTCAGCATGCATGCAAGACAGGTTCCGGCCGGATACAGGTTGATCAATTTAGCAACATGCTTCCGGCCGATTGTATCCTCGCTGAGTGGTGGAAGGTGTATCGGTCGCTTTCCCCAATGGGTAGTTTTGCCGCCAGTGCTTACCATTGTGCCGATTACCCAGGCCATGCCTGCCAGTCCACCTGTCCCTGCGGTGGACCACACTGCGGAATCATTCATGCAAACCGGCATCATCTACGGCCTGCTGGCCTATATCATCTGGGGCCTGTTGCCGCTCTACATCAAATCACTGCACGGCATCGGGCCGCTGGAAATCCTGCTGCACCGCATGGTGTGGTCGCTGGTTTTTCTCGGCGTGGTACTGGCATGGCGCCGCCACTGGGGCTGGATCAAGCCGGCGTTTTCCAACCCGAAACTCGTGCTGGGTTTCATCGTCAGCGCGCTGCTGCTCTCAGCCAACTGGTTTACCTATATCTGGGCGGTGAATGCCGGCCGGGTGGTCGATGCCAGTCTGGGGTATTTCATCAACCCGTTGTTCAACGTATTGCTGGGCGTATTGTTCCTGCATGAGCGGCTGCGGCGCGGCCAGTGGATGGCCATTGCCGTCGCTGCCGCCGGCGTGCTGTGGCTGACCGTGTCGCTCGGCCAACTGCCGTGGATTGCGCTGGTGCTGGCAGCCAGCTTCGGCACCTACGGGCTGCTGCGCAAGACGGCTGCACTGGGTGCGCTGGAAGGCCTGTCGCTGGAAACGTTGCTGCTGTTCCCGCTGGCCGGTAGCGCCTTGTTCTACCTGTTCGAAAGCGGCCAGGCTGGCTTCAGCCATGCCACCGGCACGGTGCAGTTGCTGGCATTGCTGGCCGGCCCCATTACCGCCGTGCCGCTGCTGCTGTTCGCCGCCAGTGCACGGCGCATTCCGCTATCGCTGCTGGGCCTGCTGCAATACACCGGCCCCACCCTGCAGCTGCTGTTGGGCGTATTGCTGTGGCACGAGCCATTCGGCGTGGACCGCCAGATCGGTTTTGCGCTGATCTGGAGCGCGCTGGTGCTGTATACGCTGGAAGGCTATTGGGCAAGCCGCCAGCGGGCTGCGCTGGCGGCCATGCGCTGAATGCATGGCCGCCATCTTCTTGATGGCTGCCGCGCAGGTATCGCGAATGGAATAATGCAGCCTTGATGGTTTATCCAGTATTCAAGCGTTGTTCCAGCCATGCATCCATTTCCGGAAATCAGTACCCCACGTTTGCTGTTGCGTGATATCCAGCCTGCCGATACTGCAGCAGTTTTCGCGCTGTTTGCCAACGACAGCGTGACCGAGTTCTATGATGTGGCGAGCTTCTCCGATATGGCCGAGGCCGCGCAATGGATCGCAAGTTGCCGCAGCGCATACCCAGCCGAAGGCATGGGCGGATTTCGTTGGGCCATTGCGCTTGCTGCTGCACCGGATACATTGATAGGCAGTTGCGGCTTTTACGCAGTCCATCCACAGTTTTGCTCATTGGCCATCGGCTACGACTTGCATCCTGCCTACTGGGGCAACGGTTATGCAGCGGAGGCAGTGCGGGCGATGCTCAACTTCTGTTTCACCCGCCATTTTCCTTGCCCAGTCAACCGCGTAACTGCCACCACCGATCTCGGCAGCCACAAATCCATCACGCTGCTGCGCAAGCTGGGTTTTGTCGAGGAAGGGGTATTACGACAATACGGCTATTGGAAGGGAAAGTTTCACGACGTGCGGCTGTTTTCGCTGCTGCAACTTGAATGGCGTGCTGGCGTACCCAGATAGCTGTTGCTGATACGCCATTACCTTTGGGAGTTCGCTTTGTCTGGATACCACCTTGCCCAGCTCAATATCGCCACCATGAAAATGCCGCTGGAATCACCGGGCATGGCGGATTTCGTCAACAACCTGGAACGCATCAATGCGCTGGCCGAGGCAAGCCCGGGCTTTGTGTGGCGGATGAAGGACGAAGGGGGCGATGCCACGGCCATGCGTGCCTTCGGCGCGGATATCCTTGCCAATATGTCGGTCTGGCAAGACGTTGATGCGCTGTCGAGCTACGTATTCAAGTCTGCCCATGTGGAAATCCTGCGCCGCCGCCGTGAGTGGTTCGAGCGCATGCAGAATGCCTATATGGTGCTGTGGTGGGTGCCCGCCGGGCATCAGCCCACGCTGGACGAGGCCGCTGCCCGCCTGGCGCAGCTGCGCGAATCGGGCGCCACCCAACAGGCATTCACCTTCCGCAGTGCTTTCCCGCCACCGGGGCAGGGGTTGCCACACGTTGCAGATCTGGAAGCGCGCGCCGAAAGCTAGCCCGGCTCATGGGTTGCAGCATCGGGAAGAGGGGAGGCCTGTCTGGTTCACAGGTCCGATTCATTCCGGCAGGCAACGTCCAGCATGCCGATAAAACAAAACCGCCGGCAAGCATCGCTTCCGGCGGTTTCGTTTACTGCGAACTACGTGTTGCTACTGATCAGCATGCGCCCAGCGATTTCCACAATGTGGTGCTGGCTGCCGGGTTCCAGCCTGCGCCCACATAAGCGGTATGCGCAACCTGTGCCTGGTAGTTGATGCCGTTGTAGCTGACCTTGACACCTACTGCATAGGTGTTGCCTTCAGCCCACGCCACGGCGCAAGTACCCGGTGCTGCCGTCGGGATTGCTGTCGGTGCAGTGGTCGGCACGGCAGTCGGTGCCGAAGTCGGCGCGGTTGTCGGCTTGGTGGTTGGAACCGGTGTTACGGTCGGTGCAACCGTCGGCGCCACGGTCGGCACGCTGGTGCTTGTAGTACCGCAAGCACCCAGGTCTTGCCACGGCTTGCCGTCGCCACTGTTGCTGGACGGGATATTGCCTTGTGTCCACCACTTGGCCTGGTAGTTACGGCCGTTGTAGCTCACCTTGTCGCCACCGTTGTAAGTGCTGGTGGTCGACCATGCTGCGTTGCAACCGGCGCCAGGCGCTGTGGTCGGTGTTGCAGTCGGTGCGATAGTGGGGGCAACAGTCGGTGCAACTGTCGGAACGGTTGTCGGCTTGGTCGTCGGTACCACGGTCGGTGTGGTGGTCGGCACGGTTGTCGGTGTCGTTGTCGGCACCACGGTCGGCACCACGGTCGGCTTGGTGGTCGGAACCACGGTCGGCACGGTTGTCGGTACCGGCGTTACGGCGCCGCCCTTGATGTCGATCGCGAAGGTGTAGGCGCTGCTGCCATCACGCGAGTAAACGCGGTTGGCCTGAGCATCCTGCACCGGCACGATGCTGCCGTTGCTGGTGTTGAGTACACCGATGGCAATGCGCGACGACGTACCGTTCACCTTCTGTGCCAGGTAGTACGGCCAGTTGGTGGCGGTGAACATCTCGTTGCCGGTTACGGAATCCCACGACATGGTTTGCGAGATCGATTCCACGTCGCCACCGGCTGCATTGAACAGGCGGAAGGTCACGACGGTATCGGAAGCCAGATTGGCCGATGCACGGACCTGGCCCAGTTCCTTGAAGTTGGAAGCGGTGGCCGAGAAGCTCACATCCGAGCATGAGTAGAACGCTTCGGCGCTGTCCGAACGCTGCCAGGTCACATACAGGATGTGGTTGCCGGTTTTCTTCGGCAGTTTGCAGGTCAGGTGGTAACGCTTGTTGGCATCACCGGCGATATTGCCCAGTTCGCAGAACTGCTCCAGGTCACTCCATTTCAGCGGGGCGGAATTGTTCCAGCCTTCCTTGGTGAAGTAGAACGCCCACTTGGCGGTCTGGTGCTGTGCCGGTGCGTTGTAGATGAATTCGAAATTGCCGTTGGCATCCGGTGCAATCGGTGTGGTCACCCAGTCATTGCGAACCAGGTTCAGGCCGGCGTAGTTGGATTTGCCGCCACCGCAGAGCTGGCCATCCGGCACGAAGGCCTGGTGGTTGCCGTTGGGCAACTGGTTGACGCCGCTCCAGTCATACAGCATCTGCGGGCCGGAGATGGCCACAGCGGCCTGGCAGGCAGCCGATTTTGGCGCCTCCGGACCTTCGTTGTAACAGTTCAGTACGCGGCTAACCGGAACTTCCATCGAACCGTGAGCGTAGACAAGGCTGGGCATGGCGAGCGCCACCGCCAAGCCAATTTGCCGCAGGGCAAAGGCTTGTTGCATTTCGATCTCCTCTTCTTCTTTGGTTACCCGCCGGACTGAGCGGATTGCCTCGCAAAATCATTTGTTTGCGTGGTCGCTGGCAAGCTTAAACGATAACGGCAAACGCATACAAGACCGGAGACGTTGATTAGAAAATGCTCAAGTGTTCCAGCAAAAAGCGCCGCCCGGACAACCGGTGCGGCGCTTTTTGTAGTCGTAAGCGATCGCCTACATAACTGGGTTACTTCCTTTTCAACGGTGGCAAGTCGGTGCAACTGCCTTCGAACACCTCGGCAGCCAGGCCGATCGATTCGCCCATGGTCGGGTGCGGGTGGATAGTGCGGGCAATATCCACCGCATCCGCACCCATTTCGATCGCCAGGCACACTTCGCCGATCATGTCGCCCGCGTGCGGGCCCACGATGGCACC
Organism: Andreprevotia sp. IGB-42; assembly: GCF_009848685.1. Classification (GTDB taxonomy): domain Bacteria; phylum Pseudomonadota; class Gammaproteobacteria; order Burkholderiales; family Chitinibacteraceae; genus Andreprevotia. Next base: position 317,931 of record NZ_WXTX01000001.1, on the reverse strand, counting down.
ACCGACGATACGGTGCGTTTCTGCATCGAAAATCAGCTTGGTAAAGCCTTCCGTGCGGTCATTGGCAATCGCGCGGCCGGATGCTGCCCACGGGAATACGCCTTTTTCCACCTTGATGCCCTGCGCCTTGGCGTCCGCCTCGGTCAGGCCCACCCAGGCCACTTCAGGGTCGGTATACGCCACGCCCGGGATCACGCGCGCATCGAAATAGGCCTTGTGGCCGGCCACATTCTCGGCTGCCACATGACCTTCGTGCACACCCTTGTGCGCCAGCATCGGCTGGCCGACGATGTCGCCAATCGCATAGATATGCGGCACGTTGGTGCGTTGTTGTTTATCCACAGCGATGAAGCCGCGTTGGTCAACTGCAACACCTGCGTTCTCGGCGCCGATCTTCTTGCCGTTGGGCGAGCGGCCGGTTGCGTACAGCACCAGGTCATAGCGCTGCGGTTCTTTCGGCGCATTCGCGCCTTCGAAACTCACGTACACCCCATCGGCCCGGGGCTCGACGGCCACGGTCCTGGTGTTCAGCATGATGTTGTCGAAGCGGTGGGCGTTCCATTTTTCCCACACCTTCACCAGATCGCGATCCGGCCCCTGCATCAGGCCATCGAGCATTTCGACCACATCGAGGCGTGCGCCCAGCGTCGAATACACGGTACCCATTTCCAGGCCGATGATGCCGCCGCCGATCACCAGCATTTTCTGCGGTACGCCTTTCAATTCCAGCGCGCCGGTCGAATCCACCACGCGCGGGTCATCCGGAATGAACGGCAGCTTCACCACCGACGAACCGGCGGCAATGATCGCCTGCTTGAAGCGGATTACCTGCTTGCTGCCGGTTTTGTCCTGGCCGCTGCCTTCGGTGGTTTCCACCTGCAGGTGATAGGCATCCAGGAAAGTGCCGATACCGCGGATCACGTCCACCTTGCGTGCCTTGGCCATGCCGGCCAGACCGCCGGTGAGCTTGCCGATCACTTTTTCCTTGTAGCCACGCAGTGCATCGATATCGACTTCCGGCTTGCCGAACTTGATACCGTGCGCTTCCAGGTGGCTCACTTCGTCGATCACCGCCGCGTTGTGCAGCAGTGCCTTGGAGGGGATGCAGCCCACGTTCAGGCATACGCCGCCCAGCGTGGCATAGCGCTCGACGATCACGGTCTTCACGCCCAGGTCGGCCGCGCGGAACGCTGCCGAATAACCACCGGGGCCGGCACCCAGCACCATCAGCTCGGTTTCGATATCCACCGGGCCGCTATAGCTGCCGGCAACGGGTGCGGCGGGCGGTGCCGGTGCTGGGGCAGCAGCGAGGGCTGGTGCCGGCGCAGCTGCCGGGGCAGGGGTTGGAGCAGGGGTTGGAGCAGGGGCTGCAGCAACGGCGGCAGCGGCTTCGATCACAGCAATCACGCTGCCTTCGGATACCTTGTCGCCCACCTTGACCTTCAGTTCCTTCACCACGCCGGCATGGCTGGCCGGCACTTCCATGGTGGCCTTGTCGGTTTCCAGCGTGATCAGGCTTTGTTCCACGGCCACGCTATCGCCCACGCTGACAAAAACTTCGATGATCTCGACGCCATCGTGGCCGCCGATATCCGGTACCTTGAGTTCGATTGTGCTCATCGCGTCGTCCTCACAGAACCAGACGACGGATGTCGGCCAGCAGTTTGCCCAGGTGAACCGTGAAACGGCCGGCTTGTGCGCCATCGATCACGCGGTGATCGAACGACAGCGACAGCGGGCACAACAGGCGCGGTTCGAACGCGGCACCGTTCCACACCGGCTTGATCTGACTCTTGCACACCCCCAGGATGGCCACTTCCGGCGCATTGATGATGGGCGTAAAGCTGGTGCCGCCAATGCCGCCCAGCGACGAGATGGTGAAGGTGGCGCCCTGCATGTCGGTCGGCTTGAGCTTGCCTTCGCGTGCCAGTGCCGACAGGTCGGTCAGCTCCTTGGCGATCTGCTTCAGGCCCTTCTTGTCGGCATCCTTGATCACCGGCACCACCAGGCCATTGGGCGTATCCGCTGCAAAACCGATGTGGTAGTACTGCTTGAGGATCAGGTTGTCGCCATCCAGCGAGGAATTCATTTCCGGGAACGCCTTCAGTGCCTCGGCAGCAGCCTTGATGATGAAGGCCAGTGGCGAGAGCTTGAGGCCGGATTTTTCCCATTCCTTGCCGATGCTCTTGCGGAATTCTTCCAGCTCGGTGATATCGCACTCGTCGTTGAACGTGACGTGCGGAATCACTACCCAGTTGCGATGCAGGTTCGCGCCGGAAATCTTCTTGATCTTGGATAGCGGCTTGGCTTCAACCGGGCCGAACTTGGCAAAATCGACCTTCGGCCACGGCAGCAGGTCGAGGCCGGCGCCGGAGCCGCCAGCCGCGGCAACCGGTGCAGCAATGCTGCCAGCCAGGACGCCTTTCACATAACCTTGCACGTCGGCATTGAGGATACGGCCCTTGGGCCCGCTGCCCTTGACCTTGCCCAGATCCACGCCCAGCTCACGTGCAAACTTGCGCACCGACGGGCTGGCATGCGCGCGGGAGAAACCGGCTTCATCGATCCTGGCCGGTGTGCTGGCTGCTGGCGCAGCAGCTGGTGCCGCTACCGGAGCAGCTGCGGCAACAGGTGCCGGTGCCGCCGCTGCGGGTGTGGCAGCAGGGGCAGGGCTGGCTGCAGCAGCCGTCGTACCGCTGGTTTTCACGGTGAGGATCAGCGTGCCCTGGCTGGCCTTGTCGCCCACCTTGATTGCCACGCTTTCCACCACGCCGGCTGCGCTCGATGGCACTTCCATCGTCGCCTTGTCGGTTTCCAGCGTGATCAGCGATTGTTCCAGCGCAATGGTGTCGCCAGCCTTCACCAGCACTTCGATCACGTCCACATCGGTGCTGCCACCGATATCGGGCACATGCACTTCAACACGCTGGCTTGCCGCAGTGCTGGCCGGGGCTGCAGCGGGTGTAACCGCCGGTGCGGGAGCAGCAGCCGGAGCGGGGCTCGCGGCAGGGGCCGCTGCAGCTGCAGCAGCGCCAGCGCCGGCTTCTTCCAGCAACAGGACCACCGTGCCTTCGGAAACCTTGTCGCCAACCTTGATCTTCATTTCCTTCACCACGCCGGCATGGCTGGCCGGTACTTCCATGGTGGCCTTGTCGGTTTCCAGCGTGATCAGGCTTTGTTCCTTGGCCACGGTGTCGCCAACGCTGACCAGCACTTCGATGACATCAACGCCGTCGTGGCCGCCAATGTCGGGAATCTTCAGTTCAATGATGTTGCTCATGTCCACATCCTGTGAGGGGTGAGGGATGAGAAGCAGGCAGCCGCCTGCTTCTGCCAGCATCCGGCACGGGCAACACGGTCGTTGCCGTGGCTGCCGCGCGCCGGGTGCCTCACGTCTTTACACGGTCCACGGGGCCGGGCGGTCGGTTTCGATGCCGTACTTGGCAATCGCTTCCGCCACGCGTGCGCGCTCGATCTTGCCTTCGTCGGCCAGCGCCTTCAGCGCGGCCAGTGCCACGTGGAAACGGTCCACTTCGAAGAACTTGCGCAGTTGCTGGCGGCTGTCCGAACGGCCGAAACCATCGGTGCCCAGCGTCACCATGCGTTGCGGCACGTACTCGCGGATCTGGTCGGCAAACACGCGCTTGTAGTCCGTCGCGGCAATCACCGGGCCCTGGCGATCCTGCAGCAGGCTGGTCACGTACGGCACCTGCTGTTCACCGGTCGGGTGCAGCAGGTTGTAGCGTTCTGCGGCCATGCCGTCGCGCTTGAGCTCGTTCAGGCTGGTGGCAGACCAGATGTCCGCATCCACGCCAAAATCGGCCTTCAGCAGTTCGGCCGCGGCAATCACTTCGCGGAAGATGGTGCCCGAACCCAGTAACTGTACCTTCAGCTTGGCATCGGCCGCACCTTCGCGGAACAGGTACATGCCCTTGATGATGCCTTCCTCTGCACCTGCCGGCATGGCCGGGTGGGTGTAGTTCTCGTTCATCACCGACAGGTAGTAGTAGATGTTTTCCTGATCCTGGTACATGCGCTTCATGCCGTTCTGCACGATCACTGCCAGCTCGTAGGCAAAGGTCGGGTCGTACGACACGCAGTTCGGGATGAACTCGGCAAACAGGTGGCCGTGGCCGTCCTGGTGCTGCAGGCCTTCGCCGTTCAGCGTGGTGCGCCCGGCAGTGCCGCCCACCAGGAAGCCGCGTGCACGCAGGTCACCTGCTGCCCAGGCCAGATCGCCCACGCGCTGGAAGCCGAACATCGAGTAGTAGATGTAGATCGGAATCATCGTCACGCCGTGGTTGGCGTACGAGGTGGCCGCAGCAATCCAGTCGGCCATCGCGCCGGCTTCGTTGATGCCTTCCTGCAGGATCTGCCCGTCGGTCGATTCCTTGTAGAACATCAGCTGGTCGGCATCCTGCGGTGCATACAGCTGGCCCACGTGCGACCAGATGCCCAACTGGCGGAACATGCCTTCCATGCCGAAAGTACGCGATTCATCCGGCACGATCGGTACCACGCGCTTGCCGATGTTCTTGTCCTTCACCAGCGTGTTCATGATGCGCACAAAGGCCATGGTGGTGGACATCTCGCGCTCGCCGGTGCTTTCCAGCTGTGCCTTGAAGGCATCCAGCGCCGGTACTTCCAGCGGCTCGTTCACCGGGTTGCGGGCGGGCAGGTAGCCACCCAGCGCGCCACGGCGTTCGTGCATGTATTTCATTTCCGGTGCATCGGCCGGCGGCAGGTAGAACTTGCAAGCCTTGGCCTCTTCATCGGTGAGCGGAATCTTGAAGCGGTCGCGCAGATGCAGCATGTCGTCGTCGGACAATTTCTTGGTCTGGTGCGCCACGTTCTGCGATTCACCAGCAGAACCCATGCCGTAGCCCTTGACGGTTTTCACCAGCAGCAGCGTCGGTGCGCCCTTGTGCTCCACGGCAGCCTTGTAGCCGGCATACACCTTGTGCGGGTCATTGCCGCCACGGGTCAGGCGCCAGATGTCGTCATCCGACATATTGGAAACCAGCTCTTTCAGCTCGGGCGAGTTGAAGAAGTACTCGCGTACGTACGCGCCGTCTTTCGACTTGTAGGTCTGGTATTCACCATCCACCACTTCGAGCATGCGCTTCTGCAGCACGCCTTTCTTGTCGCGCGCCAGCAGGGCATCCCAGCCCGAACCCCATACCACCTTGATCACGTTCCAGCCGGAACCGCGGAAATCGCCTTCCAGTTCCTGGATGATCTTGCCGTTACCGCGCACCGGGCCATCCAGGCGCTGCAGATTACAGTTGATCACGAACACCAGGTTGTCGAGCTTCTCGCGGCCAGCCAGCGAGATCGCACCCAGGGATTCCGGCTCGTCCATTTCGCCGTCGCCCATGAATGCCCATACCTTGCGGTCACCCTTCTGGGTAAAGCCGCGGTCGTGCAGGTACTTCATGAAGCGGGCCTGGTAGATGGCCATGATGGGGCCGAGGCCCATCGATACGGTGGGGAACTGCCAGAAGTTCGGCATCAGCCACGGGTGCGGGTACGAAGACAGGCCGCCACCGTCCACCTCTCGGCGGAACTTGTTCAGTTGCTCTTCGGTAATGCGGCCTTCCAGAAATGCACGTGCGTACATGCCCGGTGCGCTGTGGCCCTGGAAGTACACCAGGTCGCCGCCGTGATTGTCGCTCGGTGCATGCCAGAAATGGTTCCAGCCCACGTCATACAGTGCAGCAGCAGATGCAAACGAAGTGATGTGACCGCCCGGCTCGGCATCGCCGCGGTTGGCCTTGACCACCATCGCCGCAGCATTCCAGCGTGTGTACGAGCGGATGCGCTCTTCATAGCTGTGGTTACCCGGGCTTTTGGCCTCCAGGTGCTGCGGAATCGTGTTGATGTACGCAGTGGTGGCGGTGTACGGAATGTTCACGCCATCCTTGCGGGCATGGTCGATCAGTTGTTCGACCAGGAAGTGGGCGCGCTCCGCGCCTTCCTGTTCCAGCACGCCATCAAGGGCTTCAAGCCACTCGCGCGTTTCCTGGGGGTCGAGGTCATGATGCTGCTCTGCCATTGTCACTCTCACTTGGTGGTTGATCTATGTCTGCCTGCTTTCCCCGCCTCGGGTTGAGGCGGGGCCCTGCGGGCGGTTAGCGCGGGGTATTCCGCTTGTAGTAGTTGATGAGGCCGTTGGTCGACGCATCGTGGCTGCTGGTCAGCCCGGTGGTGTTCAGGTCTGCTTCCACCGTCTTGGCCAGTTGCTTGCCCAGTTCGACGCCCCACTGATCATAGGAGTTGATGTTCCAGATGGTGCCCTGCACGAACACCTTGTGTTCGTAGAGCGCAATCAGCGCGCCCAGGCGGCGCGGCGTCAGCCGCTGCATCAGGATGGTGTTGGTCGGGCGGTTGCCTTCGAAGATCTTGTGCGGCACCAGTGCATCCTGCGCCTCGCCGGTGATGCCGGCCTTGGTCAATTCTGCACGCACTTCGGCTTCGGTCTTGCCACGCATGAAGGCTTCGGTCTGCGCGAAGAAGTTGGCCATCAGGATGGTGCTGTGCGGCTCGGGCACCTCCGGGTGTTCCACGCTGGCGACGAAATCGATCGGCACCAGTTGCGAGCCCTGATGCAGCATCTGGTAGTACGCGTGCTGGCCGTTGATGCCGGCATCGCCCCATACCACCGGGCCTGTCTGGTAATCGACGCGCTGGCCGTCCAGATCCACGGTCTTGCCGTTCGATTCCATGTCCAGCTGCTGCAGGTAGGCCGGGAAGCGCTGCAGGCTCTGGTTGTACGGCGAAACCAGATGCGTGGCCGCGCCGAAGAAGTTGATGTACCACACGCCCAGCACGGCCAGGATCACCGGCAGGTTCTGTTCCAGCGGCTTGTTCTTGAAGTGCTCGTCCATGGTGTAAGCACCATGCAGCAGATCCTGGTAGTCGTGGCGACCCAGGTAAATGGCAATGGCGAGGCCGATGGCAGACCACAGCGAATAACGGCCACCCACCCAGTCCCAGAATTCGAACATGTTGGCGGTATCGATGCCGAACTCGGCCACCGCCTTGGCATTGGTCGAAACGGCGACGAAATGCTTGGCAATGTGCGCTTCATTGCCCACGCGGTCGAGGAACCACTGCCGCGCGGTACGCGCGTTGGTGATGGTTTCCTGCGTGGTGAAGGTCTTGGAGGCCACGATGAACAGCGTGGTTTCCGGGTTCAGGTTCTTCAGGATCGAAACGATCTGGTCGCCGTCCACGGTGGAAACAAAATGCATGCTCAGGCGCTGGTGGCCAAAGCTCTTCAATGCATTGCACACCATCACCGGGCCCAGGTCAGAGCCGCCGATACCGATGTTGACGATATCGGTGAAGGCCTTGCCGGTGTAGCCGACACGTTCGCCCGAGCGGATCTCGTCGGAGAACTGGAACATTTTCTCCTTCACCGCGTTGACCTTGGGCATCACATCGTCGCCGTCGACCAGGATCGGGTTCTTGTCGAGGTTGCGCAGCGCCACGTGCAGCACGGCGCGGTTTTCGGTGATGTTGATCTTGTCGCCGGCAAACATCTTTGCCGCGCGCTCGGCCACGCCGGCCTGGCGTGCCAGGTCAAACAGCAGCGCCATGGTCTTTTCGGTGACGCGGTTCTTCGAATAATCGAAGAACAGGCCACCGGATTCGAGCGAGAATTTCTCGAAGCGCTGCGGGTCTTGTTCGAACAACTCGCGCATATGCTGGCCTTGCACTTCCTTGAAGTGCTCTGCCAGAGCGAGCCATGCCGGTGATTGAGTCAAGCTGGACATCGTAAATCTTCCTTGAGTCAGAAACAGGGGCGCCAGCGGTCAGTTGTCGTGACCGCGTACGCGCTTTTCCTTGAGGTTGCGTTTCATTTTTTCGAGCTGATCGATCAGCTCGGGCCCACGTTTGAGCGCTACGCCCACCGCAAGCACGTCGATGATGACCAGGTGCACGATGCGCGTGATCATCGGGGTGTACAGATCGGGGTCTTCCATCGTGTCGGCATACAGGCAGATGTTGCAGCGCTTGGCCAACGGCGATTTGGAATGGGTGATGCCGATCACGTCGGCGCCCGCATCGCGGGCAATTTCCACCGAGCGGATCAGGTCGAGCGTGCGGCCGGAGTTCGATACCGCCACCACCGCATCACCGGGCTTGAGCATGGATGCGCTCATGCCGTGCATGTGCGGGTCGGTATACGCCACCGTAGGCACGCCCAGGCGGAAAAACTTGTTCTGTGCATCGATGGCCACCGCACCGGATTGCCCCTGGCCCCACACTTCGATCTTGTGCGTGTTGGAGAGCACCTTGATCGCGCGCTCCAGTACATCGGTATCGAGTTCGTTGCGGCAGCGCAGCAGGTGGGAGATGTTGTTGTCGAACAGCTTCTTGGCCAGATCGTGGGCCGAATCCTCGGCAGACACCATCGAGTGCACATAAGGCACGCCGGACACCAGACTGCGTGTCAGGCGCAACTTGAAATCCTGCAGGCCCGAACAATTGAGGGAGCGACAAAAGCGGATCACTGTCGGTTGCGAGACTTCGGCCAGTTCGGCGATCTGTGCGATCGGCGCATTGGCCACCAGATTCGGTTGTGCCAGTACCAGTTCGGCGACTTTGCGCTCGGATCTGGACAGGCTGTCGATCATGGTTTTAATTCGTTCCAGCATGCATCGCTCTCTTGAAAATCGAAGCCCAGTGGGCGTCCGATTGGGCCGCTACTTGAAACAGCGGGGCAGTCTGCTGTTCACAGAAAGCCCCGTCTCTTGTGGTTGCTGTGCGCCGGTCAGGCCGCCCAGAACACGTCTTTGTGCCCGACAACCTGGTCAAGCACGCGGCGAATCGGGTATTGCTCGGTGACTGTTTTCTGTTCTGCCATGGCGGTTTCTAGCAGCGATTTCTTGCCTTCGCCAGTAATGTGCACGATCACGTGCCGCGCCTTGGCAATGGTCGGCAGTGTGAGGGTGATGCGCTGGTGCGGTGCAGCTGGCGGGGTGACCGCAGCCACCAGCGCGGTGGATGCGCAGGCGGCTTCGAGTTCTGCCGCAGCGGGGAACAGCGATGCGGTATGGCCATCGTCGCCCATGCCGAGGATCAGCACGTCGATGGGCGAGGGCAGTGCGGCAAGGCGTGCCTCGATTTCCGCTGCGCCTTCGTGCGGCGTGGCCGCGGTGGAAACCGGCGAGATGAAGCGTGCTGCGGCCGCCGCACCCACCAGCAGGTTCTGGCGCACGGTACGCTCGTTGCTGTCGGCGTGGTCAACCGGCACCCAGCGCTCGTCCACCAGCGTGATCACCACGCGGGACCAGTCGATGGGCTGTTCGCCCAGCGCCTTGAACATGCCGGCCGGGGTACGGCCGCCCGAAACGGCAATGCCGGCGATGCCGCGTTCGGCAATGGCCGCATTCAGGTCGGCAGCCAGCGCGTGCGCCAGTTGCGCGTCGAGTTGTTCTTTGGATGCAAATTCATGCCATTGCAGGGACATCGGTAACCTTCAGGGTGTGTGGTGGGCGGTTTGGCTTCGGGCGGGCCACGCAAGCCGTTGATGGACAGCGGCTGCGTGGCGGTCCGGGCACGTGGCCCGGCGCTGCCGGTCAGGCTTCTTCGTGCCAGGACATGCCGTCGCGCGACAGCAGTGCCGAAGCCGCTGCCGGCCCCCAGGTCCCTGCGGTGTACGGCTTGGGGCCTTCGCTGCTGTTTTCCCAGCTGTCGATGATGGGCTCGACCCATTTCCACGCAGCTTGCAGTTCGTCGCGACGCACGAACAGCGACAGGTCGCCGCGGATCACGTCCATCAGCAGGCGTTCGTACGCTTCCGGGCTGCGTGCCGAGAAGAATTCCTTGAAGTCGAGATCCAGATGTACCGGGCGCAGGCGGAACTGGTTGCCCGGCTCCTTGGCCATCAGGTACAGGCGTACCGATTCATCCGGCTGCAGGCGGATCACCAGGCGGTTGGGCGTGGCGGTGCGGCCGAAAATGGAGTGCGGTGCTTCGCGGAAGTTGATGACGATCTCGGCCAGACGCTCTTGCAGGCGTTTGCCGGTACGCAGGTAGAACGGTACGCCAGCCCAGCGCCAGGTCTGGATTTCGGCCTTCAACGCCACGAAGGTTTCAGTCTTGGACGAAGCGGGCACGCCCGGTTCTTCCAGGTAGCCTTGCACCGGCTTGCCGTTGATGGCGCCGGCACGGTACTGGCCGCGCACCACGTGGCTGTGCACGGTTTCGGTAGTCAGTGGCTTGAGCGCGCGCAGGATCTTGAGCTTTTCATCACGCACCGCATCGCCGTCGATGCTGGCCGGCGGCTCCATCGCCACGATGGTCAGCAATTGCAACAGGTGGTTCTGGATCATGTCGCGCAGCGCACCGGCCTTGTCGTAGAAGTCGGCACGGGTTTCCACGCCAACCTGCTCGGTCACGGTGATCTGTACATCGCGGATCCATTCACGGCGCCACAGCGGTTCCAGCAAGGTATTGCCGAAGCGCAGCGCGATCAGGTTCAGCACCGGCTCTTTGCCCAGGTAGTGGTCGATCCGGTAGATTTGCTGTTCCTGGAAGAACTCGCCCACTTCGTGGCTGATCTTGTTGGAGGACGCCAGGTCGTGGCCCAGCGGTTTTTCCAGTACCACGCGCGAATTGCCCTTGTTCAGGCCAACGCCTGCCAGGCTCTTCGAGATCGGTGCGAACAGATCCGGCGCAGTGGAGAGGTAGAATACGCGGGAGCGGTTGGGGTATTCGCCCAGCACGTCGGCCAGTTTCTGGAATTCTTCTGGCTGATTCGCGTCCAGCTTCAGATACTGGATGCGGGCTGCGAAAGAAGCCCAGTCTGCATCGTTGTAGGCACTGCCCAGGTAGCCCTTGGCCAGACCGTGAGCTTTGTCGAGGTAGGCTGCGGTGTCGGGTACGCTGCGGCCGAGACAGATCAGGCGGCCTTCGGCAGGCAGGTTACCATCCTGGTGCTGGTGATACAGTGCAGGCAGCAATTTGCGCATTACCAAATCACCGGTGCCACCGAACAGCACCATATCAAAAGCGTCGATCGCGGTCATTGCGGAGAGTTCCTCTGTTGTTCTGGGCTCGGAAACTGCGTCGGCGCATGCGAAAATCGACGGCCGTGCCGAGGTTGGATGTAGTAAGACTTTGTAATCTTACTACACCCCGAAAATTGCACGCAAACGGTTTTGTTTTGCCAGATTGGTGCACGGGCACCGAAGCAGCGCAAATGCTGCAAACCCGCGCTGATGCTGACTGTTGCTGCAATGCACCACCGAGGGTTTCCTGCATGCTTACAGTTGAATTTGTAGTGCGTCTGTAGTAAAACTACGCTTGATTTTTCGCGGTGCGATCGTTGTTTGTCGCTACCGCTTGACCCGGAGCTTGTCAATGTCGTCCCGCCCTTTGCACCCTCGCCTGAATGAAGTGACCCAGCGCATCATCGAGCGCAGCCGCCCATCGCGCGCCCGCTATCTGCAGCGCCTGGAAGCTGCCGCGGCGAAGGAGCCGATGCGCAAGGGCCTTGCCTGTACCAACCAGGCGCACGCATGGGCAGCGGCACCGGAAAACGACAAGATCATGATGCGCGAAATGCGCCAGCCCAACATCGGCATCGTGTCGTCCTACAACGATATGCTGTCCGCGCACCAGCCGCTGGAAACCTTCCCTGCCATCATCAAGGCTGCCGTGCGCGAAGCCGGCGCCACCGCGCAATACGCTGGTGGCACACCCGCCATGTGCGATGGCGTGACGCAAGGCCAGCCGGGCATGGAGCTGAGCCTGTTCAGTCGCGACGTGATCGCCATGAGCACGGCAGTAGCACTGTCGCACAATGTGTTCGATGCTGCAGTGTATCTGGGCGTCTGTGACAAGATCATTCCGGGCCTGCTGATCGGTGCATTGCAGTTCGGCCATCTGCCGGCGGTGTTCGTGCCTGCCGGGCCGATGACATCGGGCATTTCCAACAAAGACAAAGCCAAGGTGCGTCAGCTGTTTGCCGAGGGCAAGTGCGGTCGCGATGAGTTGCTGGCGTCCGAAGAGGGCAGCTATCACGGCGCGGGCACCTGTACCTTCTACGGTACCGCCAACTCCAACCAGATGCTGATGGAAGTGATGGGCCTGCATTTGCCGGGCGCCGCTTTCGTCAATCCCAACACCCCGTTGCGGGATGCGCTTACCGCCGCGGCTGGCCGCCGCGCCGCGCGGATCACCGCGCTGGGCGAAGAATTCATTCCGGTGGGCAAGGTGGTGGATGAAAAAGCCATCGTCAACGGTATTGTCGGCCTGCTGGCGACTGGCGGCTCCACCAATCACACCATCCATTTGATCGCCATTGCCAAGGCAGCCGGCATCGAGATCAACTGGGATGATTTCCACGATCTGTCCGAAGTGACGCCGCTGCTGGCGCGCGTCTATCCGAATGGCTCGGCGGACGTGAACCATTTCCATGCCGCAGGCGGCATGGGCTACCTGATCCGCGAGCTGGTCGATTCCGGTCATCTGCACGACGACGTGCTGACTGTCGCCGGCCACGGACTGCGCCGCTATGCGCAAGAGCCATTCCTGATCGATGGTCATGCCGAATGGCGGGATGCGCCGGCCCAGTCGGGTGACGACAGCGTATTGCGCCCGGCCAGCAGCCCCTTCAGTGCGGATGGCGGTCTGCGCCTGCTGTCCGGCAACGTTGGTCGTTCGGTGATCAAGGTCTCGGCGGTTGCGCCGGAGCACCGTGTGGTCGAAGCGCCGGCCATCGTGTTCGATGACCAGGACGACATGCTGGAAGCATTCCAGCGCGGTGAGCTGGAAAAGGATTTCGTTGCCGTGCTGCGCTTCCAAGGCCCGCGTGCCAATGGCATGCCGGAGTTGCACAAGCTGACCCCGGCGCTGGGTGTGTTGCAGGATCGCGGTTTCAAGGTGGCGCTGGTGACCGATGGCCGCATGTCCGGCGCATCCGGCAAGGTGCCGTCCGCCATCCACATGACGCCTGAAGTCCTGTCCGGCGGCCCGCTCGGCAAGGTGCGCGATGGTGACGTGATCCGCCTGGACGCCGAACTGGGCGTGATCGAAGCAAAGGTGGCCCCGGTTGAGTGGGCCAAGCGCGACTGCGCCACCGCCGATATGGCCAAGAATGGCCATGGTATGGGCCGCGAGCTGTTTGCCAGCTTCCGTGCGTCGGCAACCGGTGCAGAAGAGGGTGCGATCTCGCTGGGCCTCGCGCACTAATTAGAGATACATATTTCGCAGTATCGCCGGGCTATCGTCCGGTTCAAACGCCGGTATCGATTCCGGCACGCTCGCCCAGGGGCGGGTTTTGATCAACGAACCAGCAAGAAAACAGACCATGCAAATTCGAGAAATCATGCGCTCGTGCCCGGTGATGCCGGTCATCGTGATCGACGATCTGGAAACCGCAGTGCCGCTGGCACGTGCTTTGGTTGCAGGTGGCATCAAGGTATTGGAAGTCACCCTGCGTACACCGGTTGCGCTGGCGGCGGTCAAGGCCATTGCCGAAAGTGTGCCGGAAGCCATCGTTGGTGTCGGTACCGTAGTGCGTCCGGAACAGTTTGCCGAAGCCAAGGCCGCGGGTGCCGTGTTCGCGGTGACCCCGGGCCTGACGCCCAAGCTGGCCGCTGCCGCTCGTGAAGCAGGCATTCCGCTGCTGCCAGGCGTGATGACACCGTCCGAAGTGATTGCCGCGCTGGAAGAGGGCTTCGATGCGCTCAAGCTGTTCCCGGCCGAGCAGGCTGGCAGCTACGGCATGCTCAAGGCACTGGGTGGCCCGCTGCCGCAGGCATTGTTCTGTCCGACTGGCGGCGTGACCGTGGAATCCGCTCCGAAATTGCTTGCCTTGCCCAATGTCGGTTGCGTCGGTGGTTCGTGGCTCTGTCCGAAAGACCTGGTTGCCGCTGGCGACTGGGCCGGCATTACCGCCATCGCACGCGAAGCCGCTGCACTCGGCAAGTAATCCCATCCGTCCGGGAGGCCGTTTGAAACGGCCTCTTGTTGTTCTCGCGCAATGTGCTTGCCATTCGATGCTGGCATACTTGCACCAAATACTTTTCGCACCGCAGATCAATCTCAAGGAGACTCATCATGGCAATCCGCATCGCCATCAATGGCTATGGCCGTATCGGCCGCAACGTACTGCGCGCGCTGTATGAATCCGGCCGTACCGATGAATTCCAGATCGTTGCCATCAACGACCTCGGCAACGCTGAAACCAATGCCCACCTGACCCAGTACGATACCGTGCACGGTCGCTTCAATGCCGACGTGTCGGTGGAAGGTGAATACCTCGTCATCAATGGCGACAAGATCAAGGTGTGTGCACAGCGCAACCCGGCTGACCTGCCGTGGAAAGACCTGGGCATCGATGTCGTGCTCGAATGCACCGGCTTCTTCACCAGCAAGGAAAAGGCGTCCGCACACATCGCTGCCGGCGCCAAGAAAGTGGTGATTTCCGCTCCGGGTGGCAATGACGTCGACGCCACCATCGTGTTCGGTGTGAACCACAATATCCTCAAGGCATCGGATACCGTCATTTCCAATGCATCGTGCACCACCAACTGCCTGGCCCCGCTGGCCAAACCGCTGCACGACAAGATCGGCATCGTATCCGGCCTGATGACCACCATCCACAGCTACACCAACGACCAGGTGCTGACGGACGTGTACCACAGTGACCTGCGCCGTGCACGTTCAGCCACCCACAGCATGATCCCGACCAAGACCGGCGCTGCCGCTGCGGTTGGCCTGGTGCTGCCGGAACTGAATGGCCGCCTGGATGGTTTCTCGGTGCGCGTACCGACGATCAACGTGTCGCTGGTCGACCTGACTTTCACCGCCGCACGTGAAACCAGCAAGGAAGAAATCGATGCCGTGCTGAAGGCCGCGTCGGAAGGAGAGCTGAAAGGCATTCTCAACTACAACACCAAGCCGCTGGTATCGGTCGACTTCAATCACGATGCTGCTTCCAGCACCTATGATTCGACCCAGACCAAGGTCAGCCACGGTACGCTGGTGAAGGTGCTGGCTTGGTACGACAACGAATGGGGTTTCTCCAACCGCATGCTCGACACCACCAAGGCACTCTGGAACGCCAAGTAATACCGTTGCTTTCCAGCAAAACCGCCGGTTCTACCGGCGGTTTTTTTGTTTGTAACATTGCTCTGTTAGGCGAGTGTTGCGCGAATACCACGTTTTGCGCGAGACGTACCAATCTGGTTTGCCCGAGCCCGGCGACTCCCTTAATCTTGGTCCGTAGAGCAAGGTTGTATCGGTTCACGATGCAAAGTTTGCTGTTACTAAGCTGGTTTTAAAACCAACTCTCGTATCTAGGAGAATTAATAATGTTTAAGCGTGTTCTGGTTGCCGCTGCTGTTGCAGGTGCTTTCGCCGCTCCGGCTTTTGCTGAAGTTGCTATCAGCGGCTCCGCTGAAATGGACTTTTTCTACCGCACTAACAACACCCCGAACGGTGATGGCAAGCTGCTGGAAGAAGTTGCAATCGTTATCAACCTCGACGGCAGCGACAAGCTGGACACCGGCGACACCCTGAAGTGGCGTCTGGCTCAGAAGGTTGCTACTGACTACCGTTACGATTCGTTCGGTAAGCGCGAAGCATGGATCGGCTACGCTGGTAGCTGGGGTGAACTGCGTTTCGGTAACCAATTCACCAACACCTACCTGCAAATGGACTGGCCGTACGGCGTGAAGGGTTCGGGCAACCTCTGGGCTGACCTGGGCGCTTACTCGGTGAACTGGGGTGATGCAGTTTCCTACTTCTCGCCGAACTGGGGCGGTTTCAGCTTCGCAGCTCAGTACAAGCTGGGTTCGCAAGATGATGCAACCAACACCAACGGCTACGACATCAGCGGTGGCTACGGTAACGACGTGTTCAACATCGACGGCGGCTACCAAGTGCACAACGACCAACTGGTCGGCACTTTCGCAGTTGGCGGCAACGGTCAAGTTACTGGCGACCTGGTTGCTGCTGATGCCAAGACAGAACTGGGCCACATCGGTGGTCGCGTTCGTTTCGGCGCCTTCAACATCCGCGCAGCCTACAAGGCTAACAAGTGGGAAAAGGGTTCGGACGACGTTAAGCTGAACCAATACCTGATTGGCGGTGGCTACGGCTTCGGCAAGAACAACATCACCCTGTCGTACCAGCATCTGGATGGCGCAGAACTGAACGGCAATTCGGTTGGTAGCGATATCGACCAACTGGCCTTCCAGTGGGACTACAGCCTGTCCAAGAACACTGGCGCGTTCCTGCAAGCCCGTTATCAAAAGTTTGACGATGCTTCCAAGTCGAAGCTGCCGAGCTGGGCAATCGATGGTTGGAATGGCAAGGACGACAATGTCTCGCGTATCCTGGTTGGTACCTGGACTGGCTTCTAATCGACTCGTTTGAGACGGTTTAAAGCTTGAAAAAGGCGGCTTCGGCCGCCTTTTTCTATTGGCGCTCCGGATACGCAGGTTTCATGCCGCCAAAGGCACGATCATTGCTGTCTGGCCTGTCTGTTATCGCTGCCATCATCGCATTCCTTTTTCTGCATGGGCTTTGCTTTGGTGGTTCCCCGAATGGGGTCTTCCGCAATTGCTATGGATCCAGATGCTTATCCGCCGCATTGCAGCGGATTGAGCCAATGCTCTGCGCCCCCTGCTGGGCTGATCACACGTACTCAGCAGCCCACCGTGCAAGCCTGGCCCCGACTCAGCCAGCTTCCCCGCCCGTCTGCTGCCCGCAAGATGCGTGATCCTTTCTGGTCTGAAACGCCGCATGCCCCATCTTTTGCAGTGATGCACAACATGGCTGTGGCGCCGCACAGTGGCATATTCATGCCGAAGTCATAATCCGTTGCGGATTGATTGTGCCGGGTCTACGCTGACTAGGCATCCATCGCCGTGTTAGCGGTAGTACCTTCATGGCAACAATGCTGGTTTCCACTTGCTATCAAAACACCATTTGCATCAGGAGAACTCGGGCATGTTCAAACGCATTTCGCTTGTCGCCACACTGGCTGCCGCTGTTGCGATGCCGGCCGTGGCCGAGGTTGCCATCAACGGTTCTGCTGAAATGGATCTGTTCTACCGCACCAACAACACCCCGAATGGGGATGGCAAGCTGCTGGAAGAAATCGCCATCGTGATCAACCTTGATGGCAGCGACAAGCTGGATACCGGCGATACCCTGAAATGGCGTCTAGCCCAGAAGGTGGCGACTGACTACCGTTTTGACTCGTTCGGCCTGCGCGAAGCCTGGATCGGTTACGCGGGCAGCTGGGGTGAACTGCGGTTTGGTAACCAAATGACCAATACCTACCTGCAGATGGACTGGCCGTATGGCGTGAAGGGCTCCGGCAACCTGTGGGCTGACATTGGCGCTTATGCGGTGAACTGGGGCGATACCGTCGCTTACTTCTCTCCGAAGTGGGGTGGTTTCAGCTTTGCAGCGCAATACAAGCTGGGCTCGCAGGACGACAACCTCAATACCAATGGCTATGACATCAGCGGTGGCTACGGCAGCGAGATGTTCAATATCGATGCGGGATACCAGGTCAACGAGGATGCAATCGTTGGCTCCAGCGCGATTGTCGGCAACGGGGTGATCACCACGGACGTAGCCGTTGCCGGTGCCAGAAGTACGCTGGCGCACCTGGGGGCGCGGGTGCGTTTTGGCGCATTCAATTTGCGTGCCGGTTACAAAACCAACAAGTGGGAATTGCACGCCGACGAGGTCAAGCTGAACCAGTACCTGATCGGCGCGGGTTATGGCTTTGGCAAGCAGCTGGTGACCCTGTCGTACCAGCATCTGGACGCGGCGGAACTCAATGGCAGAAGTTTCGGCAGCGACATAGACCAACTGGCGTTTCAGTGGGATTACACCTTGTCAAAAGATACCAGCGCTTTTCTGCAGGCCCGCTACCAGAAATACGATCAACCGGCGCACGGTTTCAGCATCGATGGCTTCAGTATGGCCAGCGGCGAGGATAACGTGACGCGCGTGCTGATCGGCACCTGGACCGGCTTCTGATCCTGTTGCGTTTTTGTGCACCTCAAGGTGTTTTAGGTTGCGTTTGGTGCACAATTTGCCGGAATAACGCTCAATCTTCCGATTTTCGTAAGGTCTTCACCTTAGGTAGCCACCCTGACCGGTGATTACCTGATTTCTACTGCAGGTTTCATAGCCTAATGTGGTGCATCGGGCCCTGCCATGGGGCGGCCTGAGCCTAGGAGATCGGAGAAAATGCAAACCCTGCGTATCACGCTCTGTGCAGCGGCTATGACCGTTGCTTTCGCAGCCAACGCGGCTGAAGTTGAAGTACTCCACTGGTGGACATCCGGTGGTGAAGCCAAAGCGGCTGGCGAGCTCAAGAAGATGCTCGAAGCCAAGGGCGACAAGTGGAAGGATTTCGCAGTTGCTGGTGGCGCTGGCGAAAACGCGATGACTGCGCTGAAGACACGCGTGGTTTCGGGCAACCCGCCCGCAGCAGCACAGATCAAGGGCCCGGCCATCCAGGAGTGGGGTGATGAAGGCGTGCTGGCCTCGCTGGATGATGTGGCCAAGGCCGATGGCTGGGACAAGGTTCTGCCCAAAGTCGTGATCGACACCATGAAGTACAAGGGCCACTACGTGGCAGCACCGGTGAATGTGCACCGCGTGAACTGGCTGTGGGTGAACCCGGAGCTGCTCAAGAAGGTCAATGCCAAGGCACCGACCACTTGGGACGAATTCTTCAAGACCGCAGAAGCGCTGCAGAAAGCCGGCATCCAGCCGGTGGCCTACGGTGGCCAGCCATGGCAGGATTCCACCGTATTCGAAACCGTGGCACTGGGTGTCGGCGGCGTCGATTTCTACAAGAAGGCCTTCATCAGCCTCGACCAGAACACGCTCAAGAGCGCCACCATGGTCAAGGTGCTGGAAACCTACAAGAAGATCAAACCGTTCACCGACAAGAATGCTGCCGGTCGCGAATGGAACCTGGCTACCTCGATGGTCATCAATGGCAAGGCTGCCATGCAGTTCATGGGTGACTGGGCCAAGGGCGAGTTCCTTGCCGCTGGCAAGGTACCGGGCAAGGACTTCCTGTGCGTAGCCGCACCGGGCACCGCCAACGCCTACACCTTCAACATCGACAGCTTCGCGATGTTCAAACTGGCCAACAAGGATGCCGTGAAGGGCCAGAACGACCTCGCTTCCACGCTGGTCAGCCCGCAATTCCAGGAAATCTTCAATCTGAACAAGGGCTCGATCCCGGTTCGCCTGGGTGCTGACATGAGCAAGTTCGACGAATGCGGCAAGCAATCGGCCAAGGACTTCGCTGCAGACAACAAGTCCGGCACACTGGTGCCGTCGTTCGCCCACGGCATGGCCATGCATTCGGCTACGCAAGGCGCGATCTACGACGTGGTGTCGCAGTTCTGGAACGACGACAACATGACTGCCAAGTCTGCAGCCGACAAGCTCGCGACCGCAGCCAAGACCAAGTAATACGGCTCTGCCAGCTCGCCACCGCCTGACCGGGCGGCAGCGAAGGTCGGACTGCCGTGGCTTACCGCCGCGGCAGTCACGACGCCCTCATACCTAAAACAAGATCAACCCGGTCCCCGGAGAACCCCTGCCATGTCTAACCCAACTCAGTCCGCGCATTACGGATTTGCGGAGCGTTGGTTGCCCCGGCTGGTTTTGGCACCGTCGTTCCTGCTGACGATTTTCTTCGTCTACGGCTTCATCGCCTGGAATGGCTACCTGTCCTTCACCAGTTCACGCCTGTTGCCCAATTTCGAATGGGCCGGCATCGTTCAATACCAGGCGCTGTTTGCTAGCGAGCGCTGGTGGGTTGCCGTGAAGAACCTGTTCATTTTCGGTGGCCTGTTCATTGGCGGCGCGATGGCAGTAGGGATCTTCCTTGCCATCCTGCTCGACCAGAAAATCCGCGCTGAAGGCGCGCTGCGCACCATTTACCTGTACCCGATGGCGCTGTCGTTCATCGTGACCGGTACCGCATGGAAATGGATGCTCAACCCGGGCCTGGGCCTGGAAAAGCTCATGCACGACTGGGGCTTTGCCAACTTCACCTTCGACTGGCTGGTGAATACCGACATGTCGATCTACACCGTGGTGATTGCCGCCATGTGGCAATCGTCCGGCTTCGTGATGGCGCTGTTCCTGGCCGGCCTGCGCGGCATCGATGAATCCATCATCAAGGCGGCCCAGATCGACGGTGCATCGTTGCCACGCATTTACTGGAAGATCATCCTGCCGGCACTGCGCCCGGTGTTCTTCTCCACGCTGATGATCCTGTGCCATATCGCCATCAAGAGCTTCGACCTGGTGATGGCGCTGACTGGTGGCGGCCCGGGCTTTGCGTCCGACGTGCCGGCCACCTTCATGTACTCGATGGCCTTCACCCGCGGCCAGACCGGCTTGGGTGCTGCCAGCGCCACCATGATGCTGATGACTGTTGCCGCCATCGTTGTGCCTTATCTTTATTCCGAGCTGCGAGGAAACCGCAATGCCTAAATTCTGGCGTGGTGCGCTGTACGCAGCGCTGCTGGTGGCAGCCCTGTATTACCTGCTGCCGCTGTATGTAATGGTGATTACGTCCATCAAGACGATGGATCAGATCCGTGCCGGCAACCTGTTGTCGCTGCCGACCGGTATTTCGTTCGAGGCTTGGGGCAAGGCATGGTCCGGCGCATGTACCGGCGTGGATTGCAGCGGCTTGCAGCCGTTCTTCTGGAACTCGATCCGCATGGTTATCCCTGCGGTGCTGATTTCCACCACGCTGGGCGCGCTGAATGGCTACGTGCTCTCCAAGTGGCGCTTTCGCGGTTCCGAGCTGACGTTTGCATTGATCCTGTTCGGCGTGTTCATCCCGTTCCAGGTGGTACTGCTGCCGATGGCGCAGACGCTGGGCTGGTTCGGCATTGCCAACTCGATTGCCGGCTTGGTGACCGTGCACGTGATCTACGGCCTGGCATCGACCACGCTGTTCTTCCGCAACTACTACGTGAGCATCCCGGATGAGCTGATCAAGGCGGCCCGCCTCGATGGCGCGGGCTTCTGGCGGATTTTCCTGCGCATCATCATCCCGATGTCCACCCCCATCATCATGGTGGTGCTGATCTGGCAGTTCACGCAGATCTGGAACGACTTCCTGTTTGGCGTGGTGTTCTCGGCCGGCGACAGCAAACCGATCACCGTGGGGCTGAACAACCTCGCCAACACATCCACTTCGGTCAAGGAATACAACGTGGATATGTCCGCTGCGCTGATTGCCGCATTGCCGACCATTCTCGTCTATGTATTCGCAGGCAAATATTTCGTGCGCGGCCTGACCGCCGGCGCGGTCAAGGGTTAAGGAGAATTACATGGGCGCACTCGCCATCAAGAACGTCACCAAGAATTTCGGTGATACCCATATCC
This sequence comes from Andreprevotia sp. IGB-42, assembly GCF_009848685.1. Taxonomy (GTDB): domain Bacteria; phylum Pseudomonadota; class Gammaproteobacteria; order Burkholderiales; family Chitinibacteraceae; genus Andreprevotia. The sequence continues at coordinate 296,514 of NZ_WXTX01000001.1, read as the reverse complement.
TGAAGGGCATCGATATCGAGATCGAATCCGGCCAGTTTCTGATTCTGGTCGGCCCGTCCGGCTGCGGCAAATCCACGCTGATGAACATCATTGCCGGGCTGGAAAGCCCCTCGACCGGTGAAGTGCATATCGGCGGGCGCATGGTGAACAACGTGGCGCCGAAGGACCGCGATATCGCCATGGTGTTCCAGAGCTACGCGTTGTATCCCACCATGAACGTGCGCCAGAACATTGCCTTCGGCATGGAAACGCGTGGCGTACCCAAGAAAGAGCAGGACGAGATCATTGCCCGCGTGGCCAAGATGCTGCAGATGGATCACCTGCTGGATCGCAAGCCCAGCCAGCTGTCCGGTGGCCAGCGCCAGCGCGTGGCCATGGGCCGTGCACTGGCACGCGATCCCATCCTGTTCCTGTTCGACGAGCCATTGTCCAATCTCGATGCCAAGCTGCGCGTGGAAATGCGTACCGAGATCAAGCAGCTGCATCACCGCCTGAAAACCACCATTGTTTATGTGACGCACGACCAGATCGAAGCGATGACGCTGGGCGACAAGATCGCGGTGATGAAGGATGGCGTGATCCAGCAGTTCGGCAGCCCGCAAGACATCTACGAGCAGCCGGCCAACCTGTTCGTGGCGAGCTTCATCGGTTCGCCATCGATGAACTTCATTCCTTGCCACCTGGCCGAGCAGAACGGCGCGCTGGGCGTGAGCCTGCAAAGCGAAGGCGAAGCCCGTTTCATCGCGCTGCCGCAGGCTGCCAAGCTGGTGGGCGCTGTCGGCAAGAAGGTGATCCTCGGCATCCGGCCAGAGCAATTCGACGTGGTGATCGACAGTGGCGACAGCCTGGCCTGCAAGGTACACCTGACTGAACCGACCGGCCCGGACACCATGGTGCTGACGCAGCTCAATGGCGTGGAAGTCTGCGCGCGGCTGCACCCGCGCGATGCCAAGGGCCCCGGCGAAACCGTGCGCCTGCAGCCGGATGTCTCCAAGGCCGTGCTGTTCGATGCGGAAACCGAAGCCCGCCTGGCGTGATGGCCTGATTCAACGGCGGCGCCAGATGCGCCGCCAACGATTTCCTCGTGAGTAGTCAACTTGCCCCGCGCCATGCGGGGCTTTTTTTGTCACTGCTGTCTCGTGGGTAAACGCCGGTTCTTGCGATGCGCCGGGCGGATGCGGCAGTGTTGTCGTCAAAACGCACCCTTGGCTATATTGATTCGTAGCACGCCGGTTTCTTGCAGAACACTGGGCTTTGGAGATGCGATGAACTTCATGAGTCGTGCCATCAGCATGTGCTGCAGTCGGCCGCAGCGATGCTGGGCCGCATTGTGGCTGGGTGTGATGATCGGGTGGTCGGGTGTGGTGCACGCGCGTTGCTCGCGGCCAATCAACGTGCCGCTCAGCCCGGTGGGGATTTATGTCACCGTGGGCGAGAAAGGCACGCCGGGCGGGATCGACATGGCGGTGATGGACGTGATCGCCCGTAAAACGCAATGCCGGTTCAATTTCATCCGGGTGCCGCGCATTCGTGCGTGGAAGATGTTCATGAGCGGTGAAGCCGATCTGATGATGGCCGCCATTCGCAGCGCGGAAAGGGACGAGGCTGGCGAGCTGGTGGTCTTTTCCCGACCCATCGTGGCCGCCATCGGCTTGCGCAGCCAGCGTGATGTGCTGGCGCCGGATAGCCAGTTGAGCGGCAGTTTTCCCGTCAATATCGTGCGTGGCTATGAATACGGGGAGCAATACGCTGGATTGGTCAGCGTACTGGATAACCAGCAACGGCTGGAAACGGTGGTAGACCCTGATACGGCGGCAAAAAAACTGGCTGCGGGTCGCGCCGGCGTGATCCTGATCAGCCCGTTGGCGATGACCGAAGCGATCCTGCAGTACGTGACGGAAGAAATCTTCGTGTTGCCGTTGATGTCGGCACCGGATGAAGGGTTCTATCTGTCCCGCCGTTCACTCAATGCGCAGGACAGGGCATTGCTGAAGGCGGCATTCAGCGACAAGGAGGCGCATCGTACCTTTGCCGGCGCGTTCCATAACCGGGTGCCAGCGTGGGCTGCCGTGGGTGTGCAACTGGTGGAGTGATTGCACGTCGGAAAGGCGGTTGGCTTGCCATGTGTCGGCTCGCTGGAGCGCCTGGGTGATGGTAAAGGTGCAGGCGCTCAGAGTTTGCGCCGCTCGACCAGTGCCTGCGCCAGCGTGCCGGGATCGACATGCTCCAGCTCGCCCCCCACTGGCAGGCCGCGCGCAATACGGCTGACCTGCAGGCCGCGGGTACGCAACAGCTCGGCCAGGTAATGGGCGGTGGCTTCGCCCTCCACGGTGAAGTTGGTAGCGATCACCACTTCCTGCACCTCGCCATCCACCGCACGCTCCAGCAGCCGCGACAGCGCGATGTCATTGGGGCCGATGCCATCAAGCGGTGACAGCCTGCCCATCAGCACGAAGTACAGCCCGTGGTAAGCCAGCGTCTGCTCGATCATCATCAGATCGGTGGGCATTTCCACCACGCACAGCTGCTGGCGGTTGCGGTCTTCATCTGCGCAGATCTCGCACACTTCGGCTTCGGTAAAGGTATTGCAGCTGCGGCAATGCCGCAGCGTGGCGATCGCGTATTCGATCGCATGCGCCAGGTTGGCGGCACCCGCCTGATCGCGCTGCAGCAGATGGTAGGCCATGCGGCTGGCCGACTTGGGGCCGACGCCGGGCAATACCTTGAGCGCCTGAACCAGTTGCTCGAGCGAGGAGGGGGCTTTCATGGGGCGTGGCGGTATCCGGTGACTGAATGCAAAAAGCCCTGCGCCGGGACGGTTCGTTGCAGGGCTTGCGGACCACGAAGCGGGGGCTTACCAGGCTACCCCCGAACGTGATCAGAACGGCAGCTTGAAGCCCGGGGGCAGCGGCAGGCCGGCCGTCATGCCGCTCATGCGTTCCTGGCTGGTGGCTTCCGCCTTGCGCGATGCATCGTTGAATGCTGCGGCCAGCAGGTCTTCGAGCATGTCCTTATCGTCGCTCAGCAGCGAGTCGTCGATGGCAACGCGCTTTACCGAGTGATTGCAGGTCATCACGATCTTGACCATGCCTGCGCCAGCGACGCCTTCGACTTCGACCTTGGCCAGCTCTTCCTGAGCCTTGGCCATGTTTTCCTGCATTTTCTGCGCCTGCTGCATCAACTGGCCAATGCCGCCTTTGTTGAACATGGTGAACTCCTTGTTTGCAAGCCGGGCGCTGGCCCGGCAGTGGGTTTAAACGGGTTTGATCGAGTCGGGCAGGATGCTGGCACCAAAATCGCGTACCAGCGTCTGCACGAATGGGTCGCCCTGGATATGGGCTTCGGCCTCTACCTGCTTTTGCTGTCGCTCGCGTTGCAACTGGGCGGCCGGCGTATCGGCGGTGCTGGTATCCAGGCTGATCTTCAACTGCATGGTGCGGCCGAAATGGGCGTTCAGCGCTTCGCGCAATGCATCCTGATAATCACGGGTGGCGACGTTTTTGTGTTCGTCCGCCACTTTCAGTTCGAACGCATCGGTTTCGTAACTGACCAGCTCGGCATGCTGCGCCAGCATGCCCGCACGGCCCAGCTTGATGCGTGTGATCAGCGCACGCCAGTCACCATCGAATACGCGGCTGGCCGGGTCTTCTTCCTGCCAGGGTGCGAGCTCCTCTACCGGCGCCGGCGGTGGAGCAGGTGGCGCGACCGGCTCTGGCGCTGCCTCGGTATGCATCTGCACCGGGATGGTAGGTACGTAGGCGCGTGGCACCTCTTCCACGGCGGGCGGCTGGGCTTCGGCAGGTGCTGCAGGTATGGGGGCTGCAGTTGCAGCGGATGCCTGTGTGCTGGCTACCGGTGCGGCGGTGGCTGGTGTGACGATAGCAGCAGGGGTGCTGCGCGGCAGCGCTGCCAGTTGATCGGCTTCGGTCGGCGCAAAGGCCAGCATGCGCAGCAGCGTCATGGTGAAGCCGGCGTACTCATCCGGTGCCAGGGGCAGATCGCGGCGGCCATGCAATGCGATCTGGTAAAACAGCTGGGTATCTTCCGGCGCCAGCGCCTGTGCAACGGTCAGGATATCGCCGCGTTGTGGCAGTTCATCCGCCAGCGCGCCAGGCACGGTTTGCGCCAGTGCAATCAGATGCAGCAAATGGGCCAGCTCGTGCAGTGCGGCTTCGTACGACAAGCCACGGCCGGCAATGGCATCGGCCGCAGCCATCAGTGCCGTACCGTCACGCGCAATCAGCGCGTTCAGCAAATCGAACAGGTAGCTCTGGTCCACCGCGCCCAGCATGGTGCGAACGCCGGATTCCTCCACCTTGCCGGCGCCATAGGCAATGGCCTGGTCCAGCAGCGACAGCGCATCGCGCATGGAGCCATTGGCGGCGTGGCCCAGCAGCGGCAGCGCTGCGGGCTCGAACGTGATCTGCTCGGCATCCAGCACGGTGTTCAGGTGGCCGGCAACCTGTTGCGGCGTCATCTGCCGCAACGAGAACTGCAGGCAGCGGCTGAGCACGGTGATCGGCACTTTTTGCGGATCGGTGGTGGCCAGGATGAATTTGACGTGGCCCGGCGGTTCTTCCAGCGTTTTGAGCATGGCATTGAACGCGCTCTTGGAGAGCATGTGCACTTCGTCGATGATGTACACTTTGAAGCGCCCGGCGGTGGGCGCGTACTGCGCGTTGTCCAGCACCTCGCGGATATTGTCGATGCCGGTGTTGGACGCAGCATCGATCTCCAGCAGGTCGACAAAGCGGCCGGCATCGATCTGCGTGCAGGCGGAACAGACGCCGCACGGCGCTGCGGTGATGCCGGTTTCGCAGTTGAGCGCCTTGGCCATGATGCGCGCGATGGTGGTCTTGCCCACCCCGCGCGTGCCGGTCAGCAGGTAGGCATGATGCAGCCGTTCGCTGGCAAAGGCATTCGCCAGTGCGCGGATCACGTGTTCTTGCCCGACGAGCTGGGCAAAGGTTCTGGGTCGCCACTTGCGGGCAAGTACTTGGTAGGCCATGGGGCCGATTCTAACCTATGTGACTGCTTCTAACCGATACACACTGATCCGATCCCTATCCATGCAAGCCGGTAACCACGATCTTCTTGTTGCACAGTTTCCCGATGACCCGCCACCCGCGCCACCGCACGAACCCGCGCTGGAGGAGTGCTGCGGCAGCGGTTGCGACCCGTGCATTTTCGATTTCTATGCCGCCGATCTTTCCACTTATCGTGCCGCTGCCATCGCCTGGCAGCAGCGCCACCCCGATGTGAAACTGGATATCCGATGATGCTTTTGCGTAATGCCATTGCAGCACTGTGCTGTGCGGGCGCCACCTTGGCCGCTGTTGCGGCGGACACACTGCCCACTTCCGTGAGCAATGCGCTCAAATCGAACAAACTCGCGGCCGATGGCCTCTCGGTTGCGGTGCTGTCGCTGTCCGACGGCAAGCCGGTGCTGCAATACCAGGCGGACAAGCCGGTCAACCCGGCATCCACCATGAAGCTGGTGACTACCTACAGCGCGCTGGGTTTGCTCGGGCCGGCGTGGCAGTGGCAGACCGATCTGCTGGCCGATGCCCAACCGGTGAATGGCGTGATCAATGGCAACCTGTACCTGCGCGGCAGCGGCGACCCCAAGCTGACGCTGGAGCGCATGTGGCTGTGGCTGCGGGATCTGAAAGCCGCCGGCGTGACCGATATCCGCGGCAAGCTGGTACTGGATCGATCGCTGTTCCAGCTGCCGCCAGAAACATCGTTCGACGATGACGGCAACGGCGCCGAGCGCCCGTTCATGGTAGAGCCCGATGCCGCGCTGACCAACTTCAAATCGATCCGCTTGCTGATCGACAGCACCGGTGACAAGGTCAAGCTGAACGCCGATCCGCCACTGGCGGAAGTACGCGTGGGCAACGAGCTTGCCATCGGCCGCGGCGGCAACTGCGAGGCATGGAGCCAGCGCGTGAACCAGCGGCTGGGGCAGATGAACAATCTGCAGGTGTATGTGCAGCTGAGCGGTGAAGTGCCGCCGGGCTGCAGGGTGGAGCGCTATGTATCGGTGATGAACGCGCAAGCGTACACGGCGGCACTGGTGCGCCACCTGTGGCGCGAGCTGGGCGGGCAGGGCATCAGTGGCTGGAGCGAGGGCGCAACGCCGGATAAAGCCGTGGTACTGGCTTCGACCAGGTCGCCGGATGTAGCCAATACCATCCGCGATATCAACAAGTTCAGCAACAACATGATGGCGCGCCAGCTTTTCCTCACGCTGGGTGCGCAATCGCAGGAAAGTGGTGATACGCCCACCCGTGCATCTGCCGCCATCCGCAACTGGTTGGGGCAGCAGGGGCTGCGCTTCGATGAACTGACGCTGGAAAACGGATCGGGCCTGTCGCGCCGCGAGCGCATCAGCGCGCTGCATATGGCGCAATTGCTGGTGAGTGCCGACCGCAGCCGCTTTGGTGCGGAATTCATTTCCTCGCTGCCCATTGTCGCCATCGATGGCACCATGAAAAAACGCCTGAAGCGCGATGACGTGGCCGCGCATATCAAGACCGGTACACTCAAGGATGTGAAGGCGGTGGCGGGCTATGTGCGCGATGCCGATGGGGTGGACTGGGCGGTGGTGGCCATTGCCAACAACCCGCGCGCCCCGCTTTATGGCCCGGTGCTGGATGAAATCCTGCGCTGGATTGCCAATGCGCCGACCGGTGAACTCGCGGCATTGCGCACAACGCGGTAAAATCCGCGATTGCCCGCTCGTAACGGAAGCCCGCCCATGACTCAAGCCTTGGACAAAGTCCTCATCCTCGACTTCGGTTCGCAAGTCACCCAGCTGATCGCCCGCCGCGTGCGTGAAGCCCATGTGTACTGTGAGCTGCATTCCTTCGATGTTTCCATCGATTTCATCAAGGAATTCAACCCCAAGGCCATCATCCTGTCGGGTGGCCCCAACTCGGTATACGAATCCGATTACCAGGCCGACCCCAAACTGTTCGAGCTGGGCGTGCCGGTACTGGGCATCTGCTACGGCATGCAATGGATGGCGCAGGCGCTGGGTGGCCAGGTTGAAGCGGGCAAGGTCCGCGAGTTCGGTTTTGCCGAAATCCGTGCGCATGGCCATAGCAAGCTGTTCAACGGCATTGAAGACCGCAAGGGCGACAATGGCGAAGGCTACCTGGAAGTATGGATGAGCCACGGCGACAAGGTGACTGCGCTACCGCAGGGCTTCAGCATCATTGGAGAAAACGCCGCCTGCCCGATTGCCGCCATTGCCGACGAAGCGCGTGGCTTCTATGCGGTGCAGTTCCACCCGGAGGTGACGCATACCCTCAAGGGCCGCGACATGCTCAACCGCTTTGTGCTGGATGTGGCCGGTTGCCAGCCGGGCTGGACCATGCCCAATTACATCGACCAGGCCGTTGCGCGCATCCGCGAGCAGGTAGGCAGCGATGAAGTGATCCTGGGCCTGTCGGGCGGCGTGGATTCGTCGGTGGCTGCCGCGCTGATCCACCGTGCGATTGGCGATCAGCTCACCTGCGTGTTCGTGGACAACGGCTTGCTGCGCCTGAACGAAGGCGAGCAGGTGATGAACATCTTCAACAAGCACCTGGGTGTGAAGGTGATCCACGTGAACGCCAGCGAGCAGTTCATGGGCCACTTGGCCGGCGTGAGCGATCCGGAAGCCAAGCGCAAGATCATCGGCCGCGAATTTGTTGAAGTATTCCAGGTTGAATCGGCCAAGCTACCCAGCGCCAAGTGGCTGGCACAAGGCACCATCTACCCGGACGTGATCGAATCGGCTGGTGCCAAGACCGGCAAGGCCCACACGATCAAGAGTCACCACAACGTGGGTGGCCTGCCGGATACACTTAAGCTGCAGCTGCTGGAGCCGCTGCGCGAACTCTTCAAGGACGAAGTGCGCGAACTCGGCGTGGCGCTGGGCCTGCCGCACGAAATGGTTTACCGCCACCCGTTCCCGGGCCCGGGCCTGGGTGTACGCGTGCTGGGCGAAGTGAAAAAGGAATTCTGCGACCTGCTGCGCCGTGCGGACGCGATCTTCATCGAAGAGCTGCGCGCATTCGGCTGGTACGAAAAAACCAGCCAGGCATTTGCCGTGTTCCTGCCGGTGAAATCGGTAGGCGTGATGGGCGACGGCCGCACCTACGAATACGTGGTGGCACTGCGCGCGGTGTGCACCAGCGACTTCATGACCGCCAAGTGGGCAGAGCTGCCGTACGACCTGCTGGGCAAGGTATCCAACCGCATCATCAATGAAGTACGCGGTATCAATCGGGTGGTTTATGACGTGAGCGGCAAGCCGCCTGCGACGATCGAGTGGGAGTAAAAAAATTAACTTAACATGTTGATTTTTAACGAAATTTAACTTGCGCAAAAGTTTCACGCGGCCAGCTATCTCTTTGATTTAGCTGGCCGTTTTGTTTATAGTTGCACATATTCCTACACAAAATTGCAGCTACTAAAAATCGTAGCCACCCAAGGCTAAAAATATGTCACTCAAAAAGAATGTATTTTCAGACGATGAGATTGAAATATATGACGGTGCGCTGATCTATAAGCGTGGCGAATATTGGCAGATGCGGATGTGGCTGGAGAAAGAAAAGAAATATGCAAGATTCAGTCTAAAAACGCGAAATAGAGATACTGCAGAGGATAAAGCGAAAAAATTCTTTCACTAATTAATGGCAGAACAATTGGGTGGTAAAACAGAGTAGTTGACGTAAGAGTGACGAAATCAAGTTGGGTTCTCCGTATGGCTTCCTTCATAAATATTTGCACTGCCATAAAACAATGACTTTGGTGATTTCTCATCAAAGTTAAATCCTATTACAACACCCTTGTGACTATCTGCGTAATGCGACCACATATATATATTTTCTCTTTCTGTCGTCATCGAAATGCAGCCTGACATGTTAACAAAGTCAGTAAATTTTTTTGCATTTCCTCCGAATTAAAGTGGAGTTGTATATCATCGCTGCTTGCTAAAAAATCAAATGGATCATTTAGGGAGTATGATCTAGTAAGTCTTAGTGATTTTGATTTAATGAATGTTTCAAATACACCAATGCTCATGTATTTATACAAAATCACGATTTCATCCTGAAAAATAAGTCCAGATTAAATATAATTCCAAATTTATGGTTTTTTATATTGGTTTTTTACTCGTTTTTTTTGGTCGTTCAGTGGGCAGCAAGCTCGTAATTTGTTGGTAGCGCTCGAATAGAAAAGCGACACGCTCAGCTTCGGTTTTGAAGGATGCTTTGCCGTAAGCGGCATCGACTGCTTTATCTAGTGCTTGATGCGCTTTGAGCAAGTCGGGCGGCATTGTTAGCGGGTCATATAGATCGGCCAACGTGGATTCTGGATAATTGGCGCGGGCATCGAGGACAGCTTGCGCGGCTTTTTCGATGGCGAGGCGCTGTTTATCGTTCGGTTCTGGCCACGGGAAATTGTTGTAGACGATACCTGCGGAATAGCGGTAATCGTGTTTTAGTCGACCCCCTACTGAACGAAGCCATGCCATATGCATAAATGATGCCAGTACGCCAAAATGGTATGTTGAAGCACCATCTATAAAAAGGCATGTGTTATTAACAATATTATCTGGCGAAAGGAAGCCAATGGGAGCGTATTTTCGACGCTCACTTGAGGTTTTTGGTATCAATAAATAATTAGTTTCAGGTTGCCTGATTTCGCCAAATTTATTTGGCGTCGCCGCCAAAACATTGGTAGCTGCACGGTTACTACTTTTTCTAAAGTTAGCAGTCAAATTAAGCCGGTCAAGCACTGGTTGAACTGACCGTATTTGACTAGGATTTGCATCTTTAAGCCATAAACAATAGCGTCGCATCCCATTTAAGAATCCATCTCCCCAAATCAACGGCTTGATCCAATTTGTTGATACAGGGTAATTTTCCTTTATTATTTTTGCTTCTTCTTCAGAAAAAATAAGATGTCCATCATCAATTAAGGCGCTTCCTTCCATAATGGCCGCTTGCGTACCAATTGCCTGTTTTCTATTCGGCAGAGTAATGTCTATTCCTTGGACTAGGTAAGGATTTATTTGTGAAACTTTTAATGTATGCGGATCGCCTTTTGGGGTCTCATATTCAAACAGCCACTTTTCTTGTCTGTCAGTTAAGTCAAATCCAATAATGACACAATGGACTGCCGCTTTTCCTTTTGCCTCGCTACTCCATTGAAAAGTTCGATGTGCAAAATTAATTTTTACATTTCTTTTAAATAATTCAGGCCAGAGCAGACCAACTTGTTCGCCTTGGGTTATTGAATTGGTGGCAACGAAAGCGACACGAGTAGTTCTGGCGGTGCTTAAATAGTTCGCAGACTTAATGTACCAACAGGCAACGTAGTCAAGGACTCCACAGCCTTTAACTCCGGTGAAAATTAGCATTAAGTCTGATTTTTGCTCATTGCTTTGTTCTTTTTTACCAATAAACGGTGGATTCCCCAAAATGTAATCCGCATTGGGGCAAGCCTCTCGCCATTCAATTTTCAGCGCATTGCCATGCACAATCTGCGCCGATTTTTTCAGCGGCAGGCGGCGAAAATACTGGCCGAATTCCTCGCTGATTTGCATATTCATCTGGTGGTCAGTCAGCCACAGTGCCACTTGGGCAATCTGCGCGGGAAACTCTTCGATTTCGATACCGTAAAACTGATCGACGTCGAGGTAAATCATGCTCGATACATCAAGCTGGGCTGTATGGCTGTCTTTGTACAGCACACGCAGAATATCCAACTCCAACAGGCGCAACTCACGGTAGGCAATAACGAGGAAGTTACCGCAACCGCACGCGGGATCAAAAAAAACCAGCTTGGCGATGCGCTGATGAAATTCAACGAGCTTTTTAACTTGGGTTTTGATTTTGTCGAATTCAGCACGTAGATCATCTAGAAACAGCGGCTTAATCAGCTTCAGAATATTGGCTTCCGACGTATAGTGCGCACCTAGATTACGCCGCGCTTTGGCGTCCATAATGCTCTGAAAAAGACTACCAAAAATAGCTGGCGAAATACGGCTCCAGTCCATTGCACAAGCATCAAGCAGCGTTTCGCGCATCGCTTTATCAAAACTGGCGGGCGGCAGTTGCTCGGCAAACAGTTTGCCATTCACATAGGGAAAGGCGGCGATCTGCTCATCGAGGTTTTTCAACCGTTTTTCTTCGGGAATATTGAGGTTGTAGAACAGCGAATTCAGGCGATCGGCTAAGTCGGAACCATCTTCGCTGGTACGCTGCTCGATCAAGTCTTGGAACTGGCTTTTTTCAAAAATACTGGTGTCATCGGCAAACAAGCAAAACAGCAAGCGCACCAAATAAACTTCAAGATGGTGGCCTTCATAGCCAATCGCTTTGAGTTGGTCATGCAGCTTGCCCATGCGCTCAGCTGCTTTGATATTCACGGGGTCTTCAGCTTTAACTGCATGGCTTTGATAACCAGCGACAAAGCCAAATAGCCGCACGTTTTTATATAAATCTGCCAAGGCAAATTCATGTTCTTCGCCACTATCTAGGTCGTATAGGCGGAAACGAGCAAAATCCGAAACAAGGACATACTGCGGTAAATCACGCTCTTTCAGCCCGGGGAAATAATCGGTGGCCTGCTTGGCCGCACGATCCAAATCACGACCGCGCGATTTGTGCTCAACCAGTAGCACGCCTTTCCACAGCAAATCAATAAAACCTTGCTTGCCATCGCCTTTTTTTACTGCGTGCTCAAAACTGGCGATGCGGCGGCGCGTGATGCCAAAGACATTAAAAAAGCCATCCCAGAATGATTTGGCTTCTGCATCTTCGCTGGTTTCGTGTTCCCATTCTCGCGAGAAGGCAAGGGCGCGGTCTTTGATTTCGTTCCATGAGAGAGGCATGTTGATGTGCTTTGGCTTAATTCACTAGTAATGTACCCATTGTGCCACTAGTCATGCTTAGTAAGTAGTAACTATCGTGGCTCAATGATTTTAGCCCTCGATTAAGGATATTTGGACTGTCCGTTATGGCCGCATTGCAGGCAAAAGCTGCTGGTTAGGTGTCGCATCCCGGACGATAATTTAAGCCCAAGAGGCTGGCAGCTCTATCTGGCCCGCTCCGCGTTAGCTATGCTCATCACCTCACTTTCCGAGTCTATCCGATGATCGTCCAGCTCCATCGCCGCGCCCGGACCACCCCCGCCGTCCGGGCCGAAATCCAGGCCGCGCCGGACAGTCTGTCCGATGCCGAGCTGGCACGACGCTACAACGTCAGTTCCCCAACGATCGCCAAATGGCGTCGCCGTAACACCGTGCTGGATGAATCGCATACCGCATATCACCTGCAAACCACACTGACCCCGGCTCAGGAACACATCGCGGTCGAATTGCGCAAGTTGCTCCAGCTGGGGCTGGATGACTTGCTGGTCGTCGTCCGCGAATTCCTCAACCCCGCCGTTTCCCGTGCAGGCTTGGGGCGTTGCCTGGCACGTCATGGCGTAGGCAGTCTGCGAGCACTGGTCCCCGTTACGCCATCCCCGCGCAGCAAGCCTTTCAAGGACTACGCACCCGGCTTCGTGCATATCGACATCAAATACCTGCCACAGATGGCTGATGAAACCCGCCGGCGTTACTTGTTTGTGGCGATCGACCGCGCAACGCGCTGGGTGTTCGTGCAAGGCAAACCCAGCAAGACCGCTGCAGCGGCCAGTGCGTTTCTGGCTGCGCTGACCAAAGCAGCGCCGTTCAAAGTACAGAAATTGCTGACCGATAACGGCAGTGAGTTCACCGACCGGCTATTCAACAAGCAAAGCAGGCCAGCGGCGAGCATGAATTCGACCGGTTGTGCGCCGCCCTGGGCATCGAGCATCGCCTGACCAAACCACGCCACCCGCAAACCAACGGGATGGTTGAACGTTTCAACGGCCGGATCAGCGAGGTACTGGCGACGCACCGCTTTGAATCGGGTGAGGATCTGGCGCAGACCTTGGCGCGCTATGTCTGGCTGTACAACCAGCACCTGCCGCAGCTGGCGCTGCGTCACCGTACGCCGGTTCAGGCCATGAAGGACTGGGCACGAGAGCGGCCTGACTTATTCCACAAACGGGTAATTAATCGTCCGGGACCTGACACGTAATGCGTAGAGCGGCCTGGTGAGCGAGAAACCGGTTTGCCATGGCAACAGCTTGAACAAGGCGGATTTGGGCGGCTGGACGAAACTGGCCACCAGGATGACTGCAACCACGTTTTGCTGCAGACGGCTGGCGACGAATAGCGATAACGGCCCCGAAAACGATTCGCCGATCAGTACGATGGGGCCTTCCAGGCAAGACAGGCGTTCAAGCACCCAGTCGGTCAGTTCCTCGTAGTTGAGCGCGGTATCGGTCGGGTAGGTGAAGGCGATTACTTCATGCGCTGCTGGCGCGATGGTCGCGAAATCCTGGAAAGAGCCTGCGGTGCCATTCAGGCCGGGCATCAGGACGATGGTTGTTTTGCTGCTGCTTTGCATTGTCGGGTTTCGGGCTGATGAAGGATGGCCGGGCGACGCCGGGCACTGTCTTGCCAGCGCAGGGGTATGGGTCTGCAATGGGATAGATTGCCAGCGATGCTGGCACTTGGGATGTAACTTTTTCCGTGCCTGTGCATGCCGCATGCTCATGCGGCAAACAGGTTTTGCGCCATGAAATCGACAAACACCCGCAGTTTGGGCGACAAATAGCGGCTGGATGGCCACAACAGGCGGAAGGTGCCGGCATGCCGGGTGTGCTGATCCAGCACCGTGCATAGCGTGCCATCTGCCAACTGGCGGCGGATGGCGAAGTCGGGCAGGCAGGCGATCCCAAGGCCCTGTTCGGCCAGATGGATCAGCGGCTCGATGGTGTTGGCGACTGCGGTTGTTGGTAGATCGATGTCGATATCCTTTTCCCCATCACATAGCGGCCAGCGCTCCAGCTTGCCGGATGTAGCGTAGCGATGCTGCAGGCACGCGTGCTGCGCGAGGTCCGCCGGCTGCCGGGGCGTGCCGTGCTGTGCCAGATAGGCGGGAGCGGCTACGAGCTTGAGCGCGAAAGAGCCAAGGGTGCGGCTCATCAGCCGTGAATCGTGGACCTCGCCGGCACGGATGACTACATCGAGGCCTTCGTCGATCACGTTGACCAGCCGGTCGGTGAAATCGAGCTCCAGTTCGATCTGCGGGTAGGTCCGCATGAAGCTGCCGAGCGCCGGCATCATCAGCATGCCGACGATGGGCAGGCTCACGCGCAGCCTGCCACATGGCGCGCCTTGCGTTTGCGCCAGCTCCTGCTCGGCCGCTTCCACCTCGCTGAAGATGCGCCGGCAACGCTCCAGGAAGGTGGCGCCCTCGGGCGTGAGTGCGATGGTGCGGGTGGAGCGGTGGAATAGGCGCACCCCAAGCCGCGCTTCCAGCCGGGCAATGGCCTTGCCGATGGCCGAGGACGACACACCCAGTTGTCGCCCGGCAGCGGTGAAACTGCGTGCTTCTGCAGCCTGCACAAAAGCATTGAGGGCGCTGAGGCTGTCCATTGCATCCCTCTCATTGCGGACAAAAAGGTCCGATGTGTGAGGTACTGTAGCCGGATTATCACTGGTGGGGAACGGCATTAAGCTGGTTGCCGGTGGTTGCTGCTGGCCCTGCATCGGTACAGCGGGCGTTTGCAGTGACCAGATCACGTTCTTGTTCAGGAGTCTGCAATGCCACAGACCACAACCCCGCTGCACGCCAGCGCACCGCAACGGCACGACCGTTTTGCCTATTCGGCCATCGTCGACCGGCCACCACTGCATTGGCCGAATGGCGCCAGGGTAGCGGTATGGGTGATACCCAATATCGAGCATTTCCTGTTTGACCGTCCTGGTGCCGCCATCATCCCGGCCACCAGCAGTTTTGTGCCGGACGTGCTCAATTATTCCTGGCGCGATTACGGCGTGCGGGTGGGCGTGTGGCGGTTGATGGAGGTGCTGGAGAAATACGGTATACGCGGCACGGCGGCGCTCAATGCCGATGTATGCGAACATTACCCGCGCATTATCGAGGCCGGCAATGCACTGGGTTGGGAATGGATGGGGCATGGCAGCAGCAATTCCATCATGCTCAACAGCCAGCCCGAAGCGGAAGAGCGGCAGATCATCAGCACGGTGATCGATACCATCATGCGCAGCACCGGCAAGCCGCCGCGTGGCTGGCTGAGCCCCGCCCTGAGCGAAACACATCACACGCTGGATCTGCTGGCTGAAGCGGGCATCGATTACGTAGCCAACTGGGTGAACGATGAACAACCGTACCCGATGCGGGTGAAAAGCGGGGCGATGCTGTCGCTGCCGTATTCGGTGGAGCTGAATGACTACACAGCTTTCCTGGAACAGGGGCAGAGTGGCGAAGCATTTGCGCAACGCATCTGCGATCAGTTTGACGTGCTGTACGAGGATGGTGCGACAACTGGGCGGGTAATGGCGATCTGCCTGCACCCGTTCCTGATTGGTCATCCACACCGCAGCAAGCATTTTGACCGGGCGCTGGCGGATATCACCGCGCGCCAGGATGTGTGGTTGGCGACCGGCAGCGAAATTGCCGATTGGTATCGGCAGGTACAGACCGCCAACGACTGACTGTAGTGCAAGCCTGTATTCCTGCATGGTTTTCAGCCGCGCATGGTCAGGGCCGGTGCGGGCATGCGCCTAAGCTGGGGTGAACAACCTGGGAGAGCGCCATGACAGCTGCAGCAAAAACGGTATTCGGTCTGGACCCGGCCTTGCTCGGGCAAGAAGGTGTGCAACGGGTAAGCGTGATGGTGGACCGCACACGGGATGACGAAACCCGGGTGGAAATCCGCGTGAAGCGCGCCGAACTGGAAGCGACAACCTCATTTTTTACCGACAAAGTGGGGCGGGACGATGATGCCTGGCCATCCGAGCTGCTGGCGCGGATCGCGCTGGCGCAATTCAATACCGGGGCCGATTACCAGCCGGCAGAACCGGTATTGACCGAACAGGAGCCGGGCAGGGTGGAGCTGGATATTGCGCTGCCGCCGGTCGAGTTTGCACTGCGTTCGGAGGACGGTGCCGCCAAGCGGTGATTGCCGGTTTGAAAATGATGACAGAATGCAGGCCATGAGCGATCTGCAATGTACTTTCATCACCCAGCAGGATTGGGAAAATTGGCTGGATACGCATGGTGCAGGCACCAGCGGGGTGTGGTTGCGCTTGGCCAAGAAGGGCGCACCGCAACCGACGTTGAGCTACGGGCAGGCACTGGAAGTGCATTGTGCTTTGGCTGGATCGATGGCCAGAAGCAGGCGGATGACGCCCATTACTGGCTACAGCGCTTTACCCCGCGTCGAGCGCGCAGCATCTGGTTGCAGATCAACAAGGACAAGGCCTTGGCATTGCTGGATGCTGGCCGGATGCGCGCGGCGGGCCGGCGCGAGATCGAATTGGCACAACAGGATGGCCGTTGGGCGGCGGCCTACACGTCCGCGCGTAATTCGGCGGTGCCAGATGACCTGCAACGGGCACTCGATGGCATGCCCGCCGCAGCTGCGTGCTTTGCCACCCTCAACAGTGCCAACCGCTACGCCATCCTGTTCCGGTTGCAAAATGCCAAGAAGCCGGAAACCCGCGCGCGCAAGCTGGACGAGTTCATTGCCATGCTGGCGCGGGGTGAGACACTTCATCCATAAGGCCTGCACACGCCGGAGGGAAGGCGCATCAAGGCCGCAGCGCCCCGTTTGCCGATGGCGGTCGCATTGAATCACGCAGCATCAGCGCATGCATCTACCCCAGCGCATACTCGAATTCATAGAAGTGTGCGCCTTCGACGATATTGATCCCCATCGTTCCCGTCAGCCCTGTCAGCTCATCTGTGCCTGAATCCGGCACAACGGTGATGGTCAGGGACGGTGTACCGCAGTTCATGATGCCACTGTGCTGCAGCGCAAAGCTGCCGCTACGGCCGGCGAGGATGCCGCTTACTTTTTCGATGGCGACGTAGCCGGCAGAGCCGGGCACGCTGCCGCCAATGGCCAGCATCTGGCCCTGGCTGGTGGCGTTGAGCTCGCCATGGAACTGCTTGCTGATCGAGCGCCTGCCTATGCTGGGGTCGCCGACGTTTTCTTCATGTGGCTGGTTGGCGAGCGTAACGTCGAACTTGCCGTTGATCTGGGGCATGACCATCTCCTGTCCGGAATATCGCTGTGAACGACAGCCTAATCCATGTCTTCCCGGCATCAAAGAGTTCGGGGCTACCAAGTGCTGGTTTGTGTGCGTGTTGTTGAAAATACAGCATGCTGCTGCGCAGTGTGTGGGTTGCGGCGCAGTGCGCAAGGTTCTATTGGGGGGACTGGTGCCTGAAAGGTGTGGGGTTGCCCCTGCCTGATTGCCGGCAGAGTGCGGCTTTGCGTGGCGCCGGGGCTGATCGGGCGGGGTTTGCCGCCAGTGCTGATCGTAGCTTGGGGCGTTACCGGTGGGCGCTGGAACGGTGTTTGCTCAACAGGTGCGTGCAGCAGGCAAAGACAGCCTGCGTTTCGACGACCATTGCAGCAAGGACTTTACCGATGAGCAGCAAACGACAAATCAAGCTGGGCGTATTCCTGTCGCCCTCCGGCCACCACGAAGCCGCATGGCGTCACCCGGATACCAATCCGGGCGGAGCGACGGACTTCGAGCATTTCAAGAAATTGGCGCAACTGGCGGAGAAGGCCAAGTTCGATACCATATTTACTGCAGACAGCGATGGCTTCTGGGGCGGCACCGGTGATGCAGAAGTGCGTAGCCGGCGTGCGCAGGGTGCGGGCTTCGAGCCGATTACGCTGTATTCGGCACTATCTTCCGTCACCAAAAATATCGGCTTTGTGGCAACGGCGTCCACCACCTACAACGAGCCCTGGCATATTGCCCGCAAGTTTGCATCGCTGGACCAGATCAGCGGCGGGCGCGCGGCGTGGAACGTGGTGACGTCCGGCAATGCGCAGGCAGCGTTCAACTTTGGCCTGGATGGCCACCCGGACCATGGTGACCGCTATCGCCGCGCCACCGAGTTTGTGGAGGTGGTGAAAGGCCTGTGGGATAGCTGGGAAGACGATGCGCTGCTGTACGACAAGGAGAATGGCGTATTCAGCGACCCGGCCAAGCTGCACGAATTGAACCATGTGGGTGAATTCTTCAGGGTGAAAGGGCCGCTGAACGTGGCGCGCTCGCCGCAGGGGCACCCGGTGCTGGTGCAGGCGGGGGCATCCGAGCCCGGCCGCGTGCTGGCCGCGCGTACTGCAGAGGCGATCTTTGCGGCGTGGCAGACGCTGGGCGATGCGCAATCGTTCTACCGCGATGTGAAGAGCCGCGCCGAGCAGTATGGGCGCGATCCGGACCATATCAAGATCCTGCCGGGCGTGTACCCGGTGATCGGCCGTACCGAGCAAGAGGCGCTGGACAAGAAAGAACAGCTGCGTGCGCTGATCCACCCGCAGATCGGTCTGTCGTTGCTGGCCAGCCTGGGCGGGCTGGAAGTGCTGCGCGATTACGATCTGGATGGCCCGGTGCCGCAAGACCTGCCGGACACCAACAACAACAAGAGCCGTCGTCAGTTGCTGCTGGAGCTGGCCGCGCGTGAAAACCTGAGTATCCGCGAGCTGTACGAATGGGTGGCAGGCGCACGTGGCCACCGCGTGATCCATGGCACGCCGGACAGCATTGCCGACCAGCTGGAAGAGTGGTTCCTGAATGAAGCGGCCGACGGCTTCAACCTGTTGGCGCCGACCTACCCGACCGGGCTGGTGGAGTTCTCCGAGCTGGTGATCCCCATCCTGCAAAAGCGTGGCTTGTTCCGTACCGAGTACGAGGCATCGACCTTGCGTGGCAACCTGGGTTTGCCGATCCCGCAAAACCGCTACGCGGGCTACCGCGACGCCAAGCAGGCGTAACCGCCAACCGCGCCGGGCCGCAATAGTGGCGGCCTCAAGCGGATGTTGCAGCCGATACCTTGCCACTGCGGGGTATCGGCTTTGTGCTTTGATGGGCTGGCCCGCTGGGCAGCCCCGGGGAAACCGATGAAGGCCACACTGGATTTTCATGCGCTGGATCAGCTGTTCCGCAAGGCGCGTACCTACAATGTTTTCCGCCCGGTGGCGGTGAGCGAGCGCTTGTTGCGCGAGCTGTATGCGCTGCTCAAGCATGGGCCGACCGGCTTCAATGCGCAGCCGGCGCGCTATCTGTTCATTACCTCGCCCGAGGCCAAGGCGCGGCTGGCGCCGGCGTTGTCGAGCTCCAACCGGGAAAAGACACTGGCCGCACCGGTGACGGTGGTGGTGGCGTGGGATCAGCGTTTTCACGAGCATCTGCCCAGGCTGTTCCCTGCTTATGACGCCAAGGCGTTCTTCGATGCGGACCCCGGCCAGATCGAGCCGGCGGCGCGTACCAATGCTACCTTGCAGGCGGCGTACCTGCTGATTGCGGCACGGGCGCTGGGGCTGGATGCAGGGCCGATGAGCGGCTTCAAGCCGGCGCTGGTGGATGCCGAGTTCTTCCCCGATGGCACCGCGCATGCATTCATGGTGGTGAACCTGGGCTATGGCGACCCGGCCAGCCTGGTGGAACGCGCGCCGCGCCTCAGTTTCGAGGAAGTAGCTCAAATCCTGTGAGGGTGCAGGAGGGGCAAGGGGATGGCGCACGTGCGGTAGCGCTGTGCTGATCGGTGCAGCTTGCTGCCAAGGCTGCTGGGTATTGCGCAAAGTGGCCGGTTTGATCGAGCAAAACCGTGCGTTGCAGGCTGGAACACTGCTTGCTGTAGCCAAGGTGTAGCCGCAATGCGCGGCAGGTCACGCGGCCCATCCCTAACCCGGATCAGCCCGATCGGCGCAACCAGCCAAGGAGCACCCATGCCCAGCACCGCCCCAACCACAGCCTTTACTGCCGATGCCGACGCAGACGTGAGCACGCTGGATATCCGCCCGGTCACGCCAGTGATCGGCGCAGAGATTTACGGCGTGGATCTGCGCCAGCCGCTGCCGCCCGATACCGTGGTGGCGATCAAGGCGGCGCTACACCAATGGAAGGTGCTGTTCTTCCGCGACCAGCCGATTTCCGATGAAGACCAACTGCGCTTTGGCCGTTATTTCGGACCATTGACACCGGCGCACCCGATCTCGGAGGGCTTGCTGGATCACCCGGAAATCTGGGAGCGGCATGCATCCGAGTACAAGAAGCACCGGCCGGATGTGGCGATACCCAGCGCGCGGCCGCCGCGTGATTACAAGGGTTGGCATATCGACATCACGTTCGTGGCCAACCCCAACAGCTATTCCATCCTGCGCGGGATCGAGATACCTGCCTATGGCGGCGATACGTTGTGGAGCAACCTGGCGCTGGCGTATGCGGGGCTGTCGCCCAGGATCAAGGCGCTGGTGGATGAATTGCAGGCGGTGCACCGCACCAGCAGCTACGACGCCGGCACAGCACCAAAAATCCGCCGCGATGGCAAGGCGGCAGGGCCGTTTGTATCGCTGCACCCGCTGGTACGCATCCATCCGGTGACCGGCGAAAAAATCCTGTTCGTGAACCCGGGCACCACCAGCCACATCATCGGCCTGCGCGAGCGGGAAAGCCAGGCGCTGCTCGATTTGCTGAGCGAAGAAGTCACCCGCCCCGAATACCAGGTGCGCTTTCGCTGGACACCCGACGCACTGGTGATCTGGGACAACCAGGCCACCGCGCATGCCGGCCCCATTGATTACGCACACTTCGATCTGCCGCGTACCGTGCGCCGCATCACCGTGGCCGGCGACTTGCCGCAGGGGCCGGATGGTTTCCGCTCGCAGCCGCTGGAAGGCGAACTGTTCGGGGTGATTGGCTGATAACCAGCTCCTGCATCCCACTGCATCCCGATTACCCGCGCCTGAGCCTGCTTCGGATGAAGCCGGGCGGCGCTGTCGTTCAACCTGGAAAGGACACACCCATGGATCTGCAACTGAAAGGCAAACGTGCGATCGTGACCGGCGGCAGCCGCGGCATCGGCAAGGCCATTGCGCGCCAACTGGCGCTGGAAGGCGTGGATGTGGTGATTGCCGCGCGCAACCGCACAGCGCTGGAAGCCACCGCGCGCGAGCTGGCTGACGAAACCGGCCGCCGCATCGTGCCGGTGGTGGCCGATACCGGCAATAAGGATGCGGCTGATGCGCTGGTGGCGCATGCGATCGAGGCGCTGGGCGGCATCGATATCCTGGTGAACGCTGCCGCGCAGCCGGGCGGCATTTCCACCGCTACCGCGCTGGCGGAAATCATCGATGACGAGCTGCTGCTGGATGTGGATATCAAGGTGGTGGGCTATCTGCGAACCGCACGAGCGCTGGCGCCGCACCTGATCCGCAATGGGTGGGGGCGCATCATCAATATCGGCGGCCTCGCCATCCACAAGACCGGCCGCCCGGTGGCCACGCTGCGCAATGTGGGCGTGGCGGCCATCACCAAGAATCTGGCGGATGAGCTAGGCCCGCAGGGCATCAACGTGGTGGCCATCCACCCGGGCGCCACGCGCACCGAGCGCACCGATGAAGAATCTGCACTGCGCGCCGGCAAGGCCAACACCATAGGCCGGATTGTGGATGCAGCCGAGATTGCCGATCTGGTGGCCTTCCTGGCGTCGCCGCGTACGGCGGCCATCAATGGCGATGCGATTGCCGCTGGTGGCGGCAGCCCCGGCAGCATCCATTACTGAGGCAGGGGGCTTGTTGCCGGCTTTCTCTTCCGCGACGCAGCTCGCCGCTATTACGCTTGCGCGTGTGGGCGCGGCTGATGCGTGTGGCGCCGGTCGTGATCATGCCGTGCCGGCACAGCCTGCCGATCTGGCGCGGGTGGTGATTGTCGGCACCAGCGGTGCCGGCAAGACCACCTTTGCAGAAGCACTGGCTGCCGTGCTGGGTGGCACCGCGCAGGATCTGGATCCGCTGTTCTGGGGGCCGGACTGGACGCCCAAACCGGCACAGGTATTCCGCCAACTGGTGGCGCAGGCTATCGCGGGCGAGCGCTGGGTGGTTGCAGGCAACTATGCCGACGTGCGGGGGCTGATCTGGTCACGGGCAAGCTGCGTGATCTGGCTCAATTACAGCTTCACTGTAGTGCTGTGGCGCTCACTCAAGCGCACGCTCTACCGTGCCAGTACCAGAAAGCCGCTGTGGCACGGCAATGCAGAATCATTTCGCCGCTCTTTTTTCTCCCGCGATTCCATCCTGCTGTGGGTGCTGACCACGTATGCACGGCGCAGGCGCAATTACGCGGCGCTGCGGGCCGCGGGTGAATTTGCCCAGCTGCGCTGGATCGAATTCAGGCATCCGCGAGAGGCGCAGCAGTTTTTGCAGGCGCTGCGTGATGCCGCACCTGGCCAGCCCGCAGGGGCAGGCATGAGTGCGCTGTTGCCCGTTACCGGTGGCTGCCTGTGCGGCGCCATCCGCTATACCTGCGCCAGCCCGCTGGGGCCGGCCAACTATTGCCACTGCGCCGATTGCCGCCGGGTAACCGGCAGCGCATTCAATATCGGCATCCGCGTGGATGTGGCCAACCTGCAGGTGGCAGGCAGCCCCAGCGCGTTCGTGCACGCCGGCGGCAGCGGCCAGCCTGTAACGCGGCAGTTTTGCGGTGACTGTGGTTCACCGTTGTTTACCTTGCACCCGGCACGGCCCGAATCGATCTGGCTGCGCGCGGGCACGCTCGACAACCCCGATCTGGTCCGGCCCGCCTACGAGGCCTGGACAAGCAGCAAAGTGCCCTGGGCACACCCTTCTGCGGATCTGATCCGCTATTCCCGGAACCGGCAATGAACCAACCCATCAGGACGATACGATCATGAGCATTCCTACTACCCGTTTTGGCAATACCGGCCTGCAGGTATCCCGTCTTACGCTGGGCACGATGACCTTTGGCCTGCAGACCGACGAAGCCACCTCGCACCGCATTCTGGACAAGGCCACCGCCGCCGGCATCAACCTGATCGATACCGCCGATGTATACCCGCTGGGCGGCAACTTCGAAACCGTGGGCAAGACCGAGGAAATTGTCGGCCGCTGGCTGAAGGGCAAGCGCGACCAGTTCATCGTGGCCACCAAGGCCGTGGGCAAGACCGGCCCCAAGCCATGGGATCAGGGCGCATCGCGCAAGCATCTGGTCGAGGCGGCCGAGGCATCGCTCAAGCGCCTGGGCACCGATTACATCGATCTTTACCAACTGCATTCGGATGACGCGAATACCCCGCTGGATGAAACCATTGCCGCGCTGGATGATCTGGTGCGTAGCGGCAAGGTGCGTTACATCGGCGTATCCAATTTCCTGGCATACCGGCTGGCCCGCGCGCTGGGCAAGCAGGATGCGCGCAGGCTGGCGCGTTTCGTTTCGGTGCAGCCGCGCTACAGCTTGCTGTTCCGGGAGATCGAGCGTGAACTGCTGCCGCTGGCGCAGGAAGAAGGCCTGGCGGTTATTCCGTACAACCCGCTGGCAGGTGGCCTGCTTACCGGCAAGCACAAGCCGGGCGCGCCGACCGAAGGCACGCGCTTCACACTGGGGTCGGCTGCCGGCCGCTACCAGGAGCGTTACTGGCACGAGCGTGAATTCCAGACCGTGACTGCGTTGCAGGCTGCCAGTGCGGATGCAGGCGTATCGTTGACCACCGCAGCGCTGGCATGGGTGCTGAGCAACCCGGCGATTACCTCGCCGCTGATTGGCGCCAGCCGTCCGGAACAGCTGGATGAAACCCTGGCCGCCGCCAGCTACACGCTGGACCCGGCTTTGAAAGCGCGCTTTGACGAAATCACTGCCGAATATCGCCACGGCGATGCAGCACGCTGAGCGAAGGAAACCGCCATGAGCCAACGTACCCCCGCATACCCGATAGACAGCCAGTTTGCCGCGCGCTGGTCGCCCCGTGCGTATACCGGCGAGGCCATCAGCGATGATGAGCTGTTCACCCTGTTCGAAGCGGCCCGCTGGGCGCCATCAGGCAGCAACTCGCAACCGTGGCGCTTCATTTACGTGAAGCAGGGCTCGGCGCAGTGGGACACCTTTGTGTCTTTCCTGTCCGGCAATAACCAGCTGTGGGCGCCGAAGGCGGCCGCACTGGTGCTGCTGCTGTCGAAGAAAACGCATGTGCCGGCCGGCGAGACGGAAGCACGCCCGGCGCGCAACCACAGCTTCGATGCTGGCGCGGCATGGGCCAGCCTGTCGTTGCAGGGCGCGCAGCTGGGCTGGCGCACACGGGCGATGGGCGGTTTCGACAAGGATGCGGCACGCGCCGTGCTGGGCATTCCGGATGATTACCATCTGGAAGTGGTGATTGCCATTGGCCGCCAGGCCGATGCAGCAATCCTGCCTGATGCGCTGCGTGAGAAAGAACAGCCCACGCCGCGCAAGCCGCTGGCCGAGCTGGTGGCGGATGGGCATTTTGCGTTCTGATGCTGAGGGCCATCGCTTGCTAGCCAGGCAGGTCAGACAGCGCGCTGTTTGATTTACCGTATTACGATGTAAAAAACCCCGGCTTGTGGCCGGGGTTTTTCATTGCTGCAGAGAAGGATGCGAACGGTTACTGATTGATCTTCGCGGTAGCCTTGGTCAACGTCGCATTCGCGTCGTCACCATCGAGCGACCAGCTGAACAGACCTGCCAGACCCTTGGCCTTGGCGTAGTCGATCTTGGTCTGGATCACGGTCGGATCGTCGTAGCTGTAGAAGGTGCCGTTGGCCGGGTTGAACTTCCACATCTGCTTGGTGGCGGCATTGTAGTACACGTTACCGGCTGCATTCACCAGGTTACGGTAGTCCTCGTAACCGGCTTCGCAATCGGCACCGGTGCACGCACCCGCCTTCGGCGCAGCCTGGTACAGACCATTGCCATTCGGGCCTGCTGCCACACCAGTCCAGCCACGGCCGTAGAACGGAATGCCGAGGTTGATCTTGCTGGCCGGCATGCCGGCTGCAATCAATGCGTTGATCGCATCGTCAGTGTTGTACGTAGCCAGCGTACCGCCTGCCTGGACGTTCGGGCTGGCCGGGTCCTTGTACAGGTTGGAATGGAAGTCCGTCACTGTGCCTGCGCCGATGGTGGTACCGAGTTCCCACGCGCCGTGGTAGTCGTACGTCATCAGGTTGACCCAGTCGAGGTACTGGCTGTACTGGCCCGGTTCGGTATTGATGATCTTGTCCGAACCCGCGCCGATGGCGGCAGTCAGCAGGTAATGCTTGCCGGTGGTTGCACCGTAGGCATCCAGCTGTGTACGCAGCTCCTTGAAGAACAGCGTGTAGTTCTGCTTGTCAGCCGCGCTGAAGTTGTTGTACGGCTGGCCGCCACCGCCCGGGTATTCCCAGTCGATATCGATACCGTCAAACACGCCTGCTGCCACGCCCGGGCCACCTGCATTGTCACCTGCGTCGAACGGCAGATTGCCCTTCAGGTAGATGTCGATGCACGAGGAAACCAGCTTCTTGCGCAGTGCGTCCGTTGCTGCCGCGTTGGAGAACCACTTGGACCAGGTCCAGCCGCCCAGCGAGATCACCACCTTCAGGTTCGGGTACTTGGCCTTCAGCTTCTTGATCTGGTTGAAGTTGCCCTTCAGGTAGGTTTGCTGGCCATCGGTACCCCATGCGTCGGCCTTGCCGTCGACGGAATCCTTGCCTGCATAGCCCATGCCGTAGTCGGCGTAGGCATCACCACCGGTACCGGCTTGCGGATCATTCGGGTTGGTTGCACCCGGTTCCAGCTTGGTGATCATGCCGCAGGTGAAGGTACCGTCAGCCTGTTTGTAGATATTGCCGAACGAGTAGTTCAGGAACGTCAGTTTGGCTGCTGCACCGCTGGTGTCGATGTTCTTCGGGAAGTAGGCGCGATCATAGATGCCCCACTGCGAGAAGTACGCACCCACTTGCTTGGCACCCGGGTTCGGCACGCTGGTCGGTGTCGGCTGGGTGGTCGGCGTTGCGGTCGGTGTCGGGGTGACAGTCGGCTTGGTGGTCGGTGTCGGCGCTGTTGTCGGCGTCGGCGCGACAGTCGGTGTGGCTGTCGGGGTTGGTGCGACGGTCGGCTTGGCAGTCGGCGTCGGCGCGACAGTCGGTGTGGCTGTCGGTGTCGGTGCAACCGTGGGCTTGGCAGTCGGTGTCGGTGCGACAGTCGGCGTTGCGGTCGGGGTCGGTGCAACGGTCGGCTTGGCCGTCGGGACCGGTGTGGCCGTCGGTGCCACGGTCGGTGCGATGGTCGGTGTACCGGTTACGCCGCAGGCGCCCAGGTCCACCCATGGCTTGCCGCTCCCCGTGTTGCTGGAAGGCGTGTCGCCCTGTGTCCACCACTGCGCGCGGTAGTTGCGGCCAGCGTAGGTGACTTGTGCGCCACCGTTATACGCGGTGGTGCTGTCCCAGGCCTGGTAGCAACCTGCGGATGGTGCCGGGGTTGCAGTCGGTGCTGCTGTCGGCTTGGCGGTAGGCGCCGTGGTCGGTGTGGCTACAGGGGTAGGCACAGCAGTCGGCGTCGGTGCGGTAGTCGGTGTAGGCACCGGCGTATTGCCGCTGCTTACACCCAGATCTTTCCACAGGGTCGGGGTGGAGGCCGGGTTCCAGCCTGCACCGGCATAAGCGGTGTGGGTAACGAGGGACTGGTAATCGTGGCCGTTGTAGCTGACCAGAGTGCCAGCAGCGTAGGTCTGGCCTTCTTGCCAGGCCGGATAGGCAGCATGTGCGAACACGGCGACCAGCGCCATGGGCAAAGCCGCCATGCTGTAACGAAGCATGGACATTTTCGACATTTCCTTCTTGTGATTTGTATAAGGCCGCACGGTAATCACGGTGCTGTGCGGCGGGCATCTGGCCCATCTTCAGAGCGCAGGCCTGGGTGCCGTGTGCCAATTAGCAGCCTTGTGTGACGGGGGTGTCAATTTGGGCAGGTACACAAATCACATCAGCGAATCAGAAAATGCTTACAAAATAATCCAGTAATTTTGCTACTTCTGCAAAAAAGCTGTCTTTTTTTTGTTTGTCCTTATCGATCATTTAAATTCAATGGCTTGCAGATAGTTTTGTCCATGATCGTCGGTATGTTTTCATGCAAAACTTACTGGGATTATTCAGAAATGGTGAATTTTCACGTTGCATCCAAGCAACAGTGAAGCAGCTGGCTGACAAGCATTCCGGGTTCTGGATTGCGTGTATTTATATACATCCCGTGCTGAATGGTGGCGCGATGCGGACCACGCTGCCTGTTCGCAAATCAACACGCTGCTGCCACCGCTGCACGTTTTGGCACACATCGCTGCGTTGCCGCATGGGATCGCTGCGCTGTCGGCGTGGAACGCTCCTTGCTGTGTCACAGGTTTGCCGCTGCACTCGCGCGGCGCGTGACGGGACAACAGCATGAGCAAGCGTAAAGAACAGATCCGCCTGGGGGCGTTCCTGCAGGCAACCGGGCACCACGTGGCATCGTGGCGCCACCCGCAGGCCGATGCCGACGCGGGGCTCAACTTCGAGCACTATAAGGCGGTGACGCAACTGGCGGAACGCGCCAAGTTCGATGCGATCTTCCTGGCCGATGGCGTGGGGGTGCGTGATCGCTCTACCAGCGTCGAGGCGCTCAGCCGCAACGGCAAGCTGGCTACCTTCGAGCCGCTGACCTTGTTCTCTGCGCTGTCTGCGGTGACCGAGCATATCGGCTTCATTGCCACCGCATCCACCAGCTACAACGAGCCTTATCACTTGGCGCGGCAGTTTGCCTCGCTGGACTGGTTGTCGGACGGGCGTGCCGGCTGGAACGTGGTGACTTCCGGCACCGAAGCCGAGGCGCTCAACTTCAACCGCGAAAAGCACTTCGAACACGCCAACCGTTACGAGCGGGCGGACGAGTTTGTCGACGTGGTGGGTGGGCTGTGGGATAGCTGGGAAGACGATGCCTTCAAGATCGACAAGGAATCGGGCGTGTTCTTCGATCAGGACAAGCTGCATGTGCTCAACCACAAGGGCACGCATTTCTCCGTGAAGGGGCCGCTGAACGTGGCGCGAACTCCGCAGGGGCACCCGGTGATTGTGCAGGCGGGTGCCAGCGAGCCTGGCAAGGAGCTGGCGGCGCGCACCGCCGAGGTGATTTTCACCGCCTGGCAAACACTGGAAGAGGCGCAGGCGTTTTATGCCGACGTGAAAGGGCGGCTGACCAAGTTCGGCCGCACGCCGGACCAGTTGAAAGTGATGCCGGGTGTGTTCCCGGTGATCGGCAAGACGCAGGAAGAGGCGGAGGCCAAGTACCAGCTGCTGCAGCAACTGATCCACCCATCCGTGGGGCTGGCGTTGCTGGGTGGCGTGTATGGCGGCAAGGATCTCTCGTCATTCGAACTGGATGCACCGCCCCCGCCGTTCCCCGACGATACCAATGGCAGCAAGAGCCGGCTGAAGCTGGTGCGCGATCTGGCCGAGCGCGAAGGTCTGACCTTGCGCCAGCTGTACGAGCGCATTGCCGGTGCGCGCGGTCACTGGACAGTAGTGGGCACACCCGAACACATTGCCGACCAGTTGCAGCTGTGGTTTGAAAACGGCGCTGCCGACGGCTTCAACGTGATGCCGCCATGGCTGCCGGGTGGCCTGGAGGAGTTCGTCGAGCACGTGGTGCCCATCCTGCAGCAGCGGGGCTTGTTCCGTACCGAATACGAAGGCAGCACGTTGCGCGAGAACCTGGGCTTGCCGTATCCACATAACCGTTTTGCCAAGGGTGACGCGGCGGCTACCGCAGCCGCCGCTGCGCAGCCTGAAACCGCATCCGCAGTTGCCTAGATGGCTGCCGCACCGTGCTTTGCCCTGAGCGATGCCCGGTGTCCGGCCCGTTTTTCAACGTGCGGATTGCCATGACGGTCTGCGCTTCAAGGAGCAAGCATGTCTACCCCTGAATATCGTCAACTGGGCCATTCCGGCCTGAAAGTATCGCTGGTGGGCCTCGGCACCAACAACTTCGGTGGCCGGCTGGATCTGGCCGCATCGCGTCCGGTCATCCACAAGGCGCTGGATCTGGGCATCAACTTCTTTGATACCGCCGATGTGTACGGTAACAAGGGCGGTTCTGAAACCATCATCGGCGAGGTGCTGGGCGACAGGCGCAAGGAGGTGATCCTGGCCACCAAGTTTGCCTCGCCATTCGATGAAGCGGCTGGCCTGAAGGGGGCATCGCGCCGTTATATCTTCAGCGCGGTGGAGGCCAGCCTGCAACGGCTGCGCACCGACTGGATCGACCTTTACCAGGTGCACCGTCCAGACCCGGCAACGCCGATCGAGGAAACCGTGCGCGCGCTGGATGATCTGGTGCGCTCGGGCAAGGTGCGTTATGTGGGTTTATCCAACTATGCGCCATGGCAAGTGGTTGAAGCGCAGTGGGTGGCGCGCGAGCTGGGCGCGGCAGCCTTCATTGCCAGCCAGGATGAGTACAGCCTGCTCAGCCGCCAGGCGGAAGCGGAGCGTATTCCCGTGCTTCAGCAGTATGGCCTGGGTCTGTTGCCGTTCTTCCCGCTGGCGGGTGGCTTTTTGAGTGGCAAGTACCAACAGGGTGCGCCATTGCCGCAGGGTGCACGCCTGGCAAGCGCATCCGGCCTGGCCGAACGCACGCTGACCGAACGCAATTACCATGTTGCCAGCCAGCTGCAGGATTTTGCCGCCACACGCGGGCACACGCTGCTGGAACTGGCGTTCAGCTGGCTGGCGGCGCAGCCAGTGGTATCGAGCATCATTGCCGGCGCGACACGTGCCGAGCAACTGGCGCAGAATATCCAGGCCGCCAGCTGGAAGTTGAGTGCTGAAGAACTGGCAGAAGTTGACCGTTTGACCTCTACCTCGTAAAGGCAGCCCTTTGCCACAACGCTGGCACCGCAGCGCAATGCTGCGTGCCGGCGATACCCCGCAAGCCCAACCTCCCAAGCCTCCAAGGAAACGCCACGCATGCATTTGATACTCGCCCGCCACGGACAGACAGACTGGAATATCGAGCGGCGTTTCCTGGGTACCACCGATCTGGGGCTCAATGACGAAGGCGTGAAGCAGGCCAAGGCGCTGGCCACGGCCTTGCCGGCAGGGATCGACGTGATCGTTTCATCACCACTGCTGCGTGCGGCACAGACCGCAGGCTACGCTGCAGAGGTATTGCATTTGCCGGTGCTGACCGATGCGGCATTCGGCGAGCGCAATGTGGGCGTGTTCGAGGGGCTGACCTTGCCGGAGATCCTGGAACGCTATCCGCAGGAGTGGGAGCGCAAAGTGGCGCGCCAGTGGGATCTGGCACCGGCCGGGGGCGAGAATATCGAGCAGGTATTCGTGCGGGTGAGCGATGGCATCAACCGCCTGCTGGCGCGGTACGAAGGCAAGACGGTATTGCTGGTTGCGCATGCGTTTGTCGGCCGCGTGGTACAGGCGTTGCATCACCCGGTGGATGCGGAAGGCTTCTTTGCCTTTGCACTGGAAAACGCGCAATGGGCCAGCTACCAGCGTACTGACCGGGTGCCGGATGTGGCCGGATACCGGCAGCGTTTTCTGGCCCGCGCGGATTGAGCCAGTATTGCGGCAAGGCTATTTGCTGCTTTGATAGGCGTAGTGCTGAATTGAACAAGATGCATGCATGGTTGCTGCATATCCTGCATTTTGAATTGATTTTTGCCGATTTTATTGGCTTGCAGGCTGGCACGGCGCTTGCTCTTCTGTTGATGGGCTTGATCCCGTTGTTTGCGATGTCGCAACCGGGGTGAAGCATGCAACAGGGAGCAACAGCGTATGCAGGTTTTCAGGCAATGGGTGGGGCGGTCTGGCCGTTCCGTACAGATGGTTGTGCTGGTAGCCGGGTTGATTGCAACAAGCGCGGCGACGCTCGCCGCCAATCAGGTGAAAGTGATCCGCTTTGGTGTATCCAATGCCGGGGTAGGCAACCCGCCGCGTATCCAGGGCGGTGCGCTGGCCATTACCCAGGCACGCAAGGAAATCGAGAAGGAATTCGAGCGCGACGGCATCCGCATCGAATGGATCTATTTCAAGGGGCAGGGCCCGGCGCTGAACGAGGCGATATCCAACCAGCAGGTGGATATCGCCACGCAAGGTGATCTGCCATCCATCATCGGCCGGTCAGTTGGGCTGGATACACGCATCATTCTCACCAATGGCGGACGCGCCAACAGCTATATCCTGGTGCCGCCCGATTCGCCGGCCAGATCGCTCAAAGACCTGCGCGGCAAGCGGGTGTCTTTCAACAAGGGTACGCAGGGGCAGCTCTCTGCCAACCGCATCCTCGATTCCGTCGGCTTGGCGGAGCGGGATATCCGCGTGGTGAACCTGGAACCGGGCGCAGCACAGGCGGCCTTTCTGGGCGGGGATATCGACGCGATTTTCGGCGGCATCAGCCTGCTCAAGCACCGTGATTCGGGCAATGCCCGCGTGATCTACGATACCCGCAAGGCGCCGGTACAAACCGGCCAGGGCCATGTGCTGGTTTACCAGCCTTTTGCCCGTGCCAACCCGGAGCTGGTGCGGCGTGTGGTCAAGGCCATCGTGCGCTCGGCGGCGTGGGGCTCGGACGAGAAAAACCGCGATGAGGTGATCCGGCTGTGGTCGGTGGGCGGCATTACCGAGGCGATGTATCGCGAGGAACTGCAGGGCGTGCCGCTGAGCCAGCGCCTGTCGCCATTGTTCGACCCGTTTGCATTGGCGCGCGACAAGCAATCGGTGGAGGACGCATACCGCTTCAAGCTGATCCGCAAGAAATTCGATGTGGATGCATGGGTGGACCGCAGCTATCTGGATGCTGCGCTGAAGGAGCTGCAACTGGAGCACTTCTGGCCCCGTTACAACGCCGCCGGCACCGTGCTGGCCCAGCGCTGACCGCACCCACAGGAGACTGACTGTGCATCCACGCCTGTTATTGACCTTGCCGGCCCTGCTGCTGGTGATCTTGCTGGGGCTGGCACTCGCTGCGAACAGCCCGGCTGCTACCCCCAATCCGAAATTGATCCGCATCGGCATTGCCACCGCGGGCGTAGGCCAGCCGCCACGCATTACCGCCGGTGCACTGGCGCAGGTACAGGCCAATCGGGAACTGGAAAAAGAGTTCGAGAAAGACGGCACGCAAATCGAGTGGGTGTTCTTCAAGGGCGAAGGCCCGGCGGTGAATGAGGCACTGTCCAACAAGCAGCTCGATTTTGCATTGCAGGGCGACTTGCCGGCGGTGGTGGGGCGCTCGGTGGGGCTGGATACGCGGCTGGTGCTGGTGGCGGGTAGCCGTGCCACCATCTACCTGGCAGCCCGGCCGGATGCGGGCATCAACTCGGTGGCGGATTTGCGCGGCAAGCGCATTGCCTTTCACAAGGGCACCGCCACGCAGTTGGCGGTAAACCGCATCCTGGCCACGGCCGGCCTGAGCGAGCGCGATGTGCGCGTGGTGAACCTGGACCCGGCGGCCTCATTGGCGGCGTTCAAATCCGGTGATCTGGATGCGATTTTTGGCGGCATCGGCCTGCTGCGTTACCGCGATCAGGGCCTCGCCAGGCTGGTGTTTTCCAGCAAGCAGATGCCTACTGCAACCACGCCATCGCACCTGCTGGTGGTGCAGCCGTTTGCGCAGGCCTATCCGGAAGCCACCAAGCGTGTGGTGAAGGTGCTGGCACGCGCCGCGCACTGGGTATCCGAAGAGCAGAACCGCGATACCGCGTTCAAGCTGTGGGCGTCTGCCGGCAGTATCACCGAGGCGATGTACCAGGAAGAATACCAGGGGGTATCGCTGCGGCAGCGTCAGTCACCGCAGTTTGATCCGTTCATCGTGGCGCGGGATAAGCAGGCGGTGGAGGATGCATACCGCTTCAAGCTGATCCGCAAGAAGTTCGATGTCGACCAGTGGATAGACAGCCGCTATCTGGATGCAGCGCTGAAAGAACTGAAGCTGGAAAATTACTGGCCGAAGTACGACGCGAACGGGAACCAGATCGGCAAGGCCTGATCTGGCAACAGGCGCTTGCGGCTGCTGTGCGAAAATCAACAGCTTGTGCGGACGGGCTGGGCAGATTGGTGCAAAAGCGCCGGGTATTGCGCGCTTTGTTGCGGTTTGGGCTTTGCCTGGAGCATGGCATGGCTCTTGCTCAATTCATCGTTGATGGCCGCGTGGCCGATGAATGAGTCAGAGCTGAACCATGAGTAATTCCAAACCCAAATTGCGCCTTGGCGCGTTCATCCCCGGTGCCGGTCATCACGTGGCTGCCTGGCGCCACCCGGATGCGCAGGCCGATGGCAATATCAACCTCAAGCACTTCATCCGCGTTACGCAAACGGCCGAACGCGGCCTGTTCGATGCGGTATTCCTGGCCGATGGTCTGGCGGCAGGCATCGGCAATGGTGGCCCGCAAGGCAAGAACGCGTGGGGTGGCAGCTTCGAGCCGGTGACCTTGTTCTCCGCATTGTCCGTGGTGACCGAGCATATCGGCTTCATTGCCACCGCCAGCACCACCTATGAAGACCCGTATATCCTGGCGCGCAAGTTTGCGTCGCTCGATCACATCTCTGCCGGCCGTGCCGGCTGGAACGTGGTGACGACGGGCTCGCCCGCTGCTGCTGCCAACTTCGGTCTCGACAAGCATCCCGAGCATGCCAACCGCTACCAGCGTGCGCATGAGTTTGTCGATGTGGTGAAAGGGCTTTGGGACAGCTGGGATGATGATGCCTTCGTGCGCAACAAGGAAAGCGGCCAATTCTACGAACCGGCGCGCCGGCACGAGCTGAACCATGAAGGCGAGTTCTTCTCGGTGCGCGGCCCGCTGAATGTGCCACGCCCGCCGCAGGGCTACCCGGTGATCGTGCAGGCGGGGTCATCCGAAGCAGGCAAGGAGCTGGCAGCGGAAACCGCCGAAGTGATCTTCACCGCGCAGCAGACGCTGGAAGAGGCGCAGGCGTTCTATGCGGATGTGAAGGGCCGCCTGGGTAAATACGGACGCACGGCGGATCAGCTCAAGATCATGCCTGGGGTGTTCCCGGTGGTGGGGCGCACCGAGGAAGAAGCGCAGCAGAAATATCAGGAATTGCAGGATCTGATCCTGCCCGAAGTGGGCTTGAATCTGCTGTCCGGCCTGAGTGGTGGTGTGGATCTGGCGCAATACCCGCTCGATGGCCCGGTACCGGCGTTGCCGGAAACCGAGGGCATGAAGAGCCGCCAGGCGCTGATGCTGGATATCGCGCGCAAGCACAACTTCACCATCCGCCAGCTCTACCTGTGGATTGCCGGTGCGCGCGGCCACTGGACCATCGTCGGTTCGGTGCAGCAGATCGCCGACCAGTTGCAAAGCTGGTTTGAAAACGGCGCCGCAGACGGCTTCAACGTGATGCCGCCGTGGTTGCCGGGCGGGCTGGATGATTTTGTCGACCTGGTGATCCCCGAACTGCAGCGCCGTGGCCTGTTCCGCACCGAGTACGAGGGCAACACGCTGCGCGAGAACCTGGGGCTGGCGCGGCCACAGAACCGCTTTACGCATGCGTCTGCAGCCCCGTCGGAACGCGCGCCGGAGCCGGCCGCAGAGACAGCCTGACTGGCTGGCTTGACCTGATCGATGGGGCGGGTGCAATGCCGACTGTGCATGGCTGCGGCCTCGCGCAGGCCATCACCCCCATCAAGCTGATACCTCCTCAACCTCATCATCTGGCGCCGTGCGGTAATTGAAATCGCGCGCGCCCAAAGGAAAGAATCATGTCGTTACGCTTGTTGCGCGCGGGCCAGGGTGCCGTGCGCGTCGTGTTGTTTGCCGCGTTGGCTGCATTGCCCACGCTGGCGGTGGCCGCTGCCCAGCCGGGGGTGATCCGCATTGGTGTTTCCAGTGCCGGCGTGGGTAACCCGCCACGTTCGGTGGGCGGCTGGACATCGGTTGCGCAGGTACATCACGAGGTGGAAAACGAGTTCGCCAAGGATGGCATCAAGGTGGAATGGGTGTTCTTCAAGGGGCAGGGCCCGGCGGTGAACGAGGCCATTTCCAACAACCAGCTCGATTTCACCACCTTGGGTGATCTGCCGGCCACCATCGGCCGTTCGGTGGGGCTCGATACTCGGCTGGTGCTGGTGACCGGTACGCGTGCCAACATCTTCGTGGCGGTGCCGCCGGGCAGCAGCATCAAGACCATTGCCGATCTGCGTGGCAAGCGTATCGCCTTCAACAAGGGCACGGCCACGCAGCTGGCAGTGAACCGTATCCTGGCGGGGGCTGGCCTGAACGAGCGGGATGTGAAGATCGTCAATATGGAGCCGGCCACCGCCAAGGCGGCCTTCCTGGGCGGCGATGTGGACGCGGTGTTTGCCACGCTCGATTTCGTGCGGCTGCAGAACGAGGGCAAGGCCCGTATCATCTATACCACGCGTGATCTTCCGGCGGCTACGTCGCAAGGCTATGTGCTGGTGAACCAGAAATTTGCCAGCGCCTACCCGGATGCATCGAAACGCGTGGTGAAAGCGCTGGTGCGTGCGGCGCGGTGGGCCAGCGACGATGCCAACCGCGATGAAGTATTCAAGCTGTGGGGCGCTGCCGGTGCCATCCCGGAACCGGTGTACCGCGAAGAGTACAAGGATATCCCGCTGGCGCAGCGCTTGTCGCCGGTGTTCGATCCGTTCATCGTGGCACGGGCACGGCAATCCGCCGCCGATGCATACAAGTACAAGCTGATCCGCAAGTCGGTGAATGTGGATGCGTGGATAGACCGTAGCTACCTGGATGCCGCCCTGAAGGATTTGAAGCTGGAAGGTTACTGGCCGCAGTTCGATGCCAATGGCAAGGTGCTCGGCAAGGCGGGTTGATCGCTGCATTCTGCAAACCCGGCCGCCGGTGATCTGCCGGCCGGCAATGAAAAAGGCGCAGCTTTGCTGCGCCTTTTCCTTGGCTACCTGATCTGGCTACAGCGCAGGTGCGCTGCAGGCCGGAATCAGTGCTTGGCCAGTTCGGCTTCCACTGCCTGCAGCAGGCGGCTGTCGTCCGCCACGATATCCGGCGAGAAACGGCCGACGACCTTGCCGTTGCGGTCGATCAGGAATTTCTCGAAATTCCACAATACGTCTTTTTCGTTGTCCGGCGCCAGGCCCTTGCCGGCCAGTTTTTCACGGAATGCTGCGGTGTCGAGCGCGTTCGGTTGTGCATCGGTCAGCGCCGCGTACAACGGATGCTGGTCTGCGCCGGATACGGAAATCTTTTCGAACAGCGGGAAGGTGACATCGTATTCGGTGCTGCAGAAACTGGCGATTTCTTCATTGCTGCCCGGTTCCTGCTGCTTGAAGTTGTTGGCCGGGAAGCCAAGCACTTCAAAGCCTTCGGCTTTCTTGTCGCGGTACAGCTGTTCCAGCCCCGCGTACTGCTTGGTCAGCCCGCATTGCGATGCCACGTTCACCACCAGCAGCACTTTGCCTTGATAGTTTTGCAGCGTAGCGGGGCTGCCGTCGATTTTCTTGACCGGGATGGACTGGATATTCTGGCTCATGGTGCTTTCCTTCTGGTGGACGGGTGTCTGCAGGCAGACGTGAGTGTGCCGTGGCAATGTTTCAAGCCCCGGCGTGCGGATAAAGCTGGAGCAATAGGTATTCCAGCTGGCAAGCAGCCCATCAATGGCATTGAGCCACGTGGCGGCTGATGGCGCAGTGCGGTGTGCTGCAACGGAGATGCTGCAATCGGTGCAAGTTGCAGTGACGTGCGTTGCAAATGCGGCAGCCCGGCTGAAAATCCCAGCCAGATCAGCCGCTTGGCGCATGGCATGGTTTCTGCATACATCCACATTGCCGCTGGTGTAAGTGTGATTTGCGCCAGCTATCTCTGTGTTTGCCCCAGGAGTTAGCCATGACTGCCCGTTTGCCACACAACCGTGTTTCACGCTCTGCAGATGTCAAAGCCAAACTTGATTTCCCGGTAATCGATACCGACGTCCACTCCAATGATTACACCCCGGCCATCGAGGATTACGTGGCGCAGTACGGTGGCGCCAAGCTGGTGGACGAATTCCGCCGCGCCGGAAACGAGCGCAGCCGCAGCGAGAGCAATGGCCTCGACTGGTATCAGCAAACCCCCGAAGAGCGCCACTACCACCGCACCCGCCGCAACCCGTGGTGGGCGCGCGTAACCAGCAATACGCTCGACGTGGCTACCTACCACCTGCCAGAGCTTTTGTACGAGCGCCAGGATGAGCAGGGCTCCGATTACTCGATCCTGTTTCCCAACAACGTGCTGTCGCCGCTGGCTGCCAAGGATGACGATGCGCGCCGCGCGCTGCACCGTGCGGTGAACCATTACCACGCCGACCTGTACCGCAAATACAGCGACCGGCTGACGCCGGTAGCCGGCATTCCGCTGCATGACCCGCAGGAAGGCATCGAAGAGCTGGAGTTCGCCATCAACACGCTGGGGCTCAAGGTGATCAATATCTCCGGCGGCGTGCGCCGGCCGATCAAGGCGGTGCAGGATCAGTTTTCGCCGGAAGACTTCAAGAAAATCGCCAAGTACGCATCGTATGTGGATTTTTACGGCATCGATAGCGAACACGATTACGACCCGTTCTGGGCCAAGGCGGTGGAGCTGGGCGTGCCCATCACCACGCATTACGGCAGCCAGGGCTGGGTGGGGCGCAACTCCACCAGCAACTACATGTACAACCATATCGGCCATTTTGCCGATGCATCCGAGGCCTTTGCCAAGGCGCTGTTCTTTGGCGGCGTGACGCGGCGCTTTCCCAAGCTGCGCTTCGGCTTGCTGGAAGGCGGTGCGGACTGGGGGGCACGCGTATTTACCCACCTGGTGGACCGCTGGGAGAAACGCGGCCCCGAGGGCCTGCGCAACTACGACCCGGCCGCGCTGGACCCGGACCTGCTGGTGCGCCTGTTCGAGCAGTACGGCAAGGATCTGGTCACCCCCCGCTCGCTGGACCCGCAAACGCTGGTGGCCGATACGCTGGGCAAGCGCTACACCGCCGATGCCAGCCAGCCCAGCCCGGATCAGCAGAACGATTTTGCCGCTGCCGGCATCCAAAGCCCGGAAGACATCAAATCGCGCTGGGTAGACAACTTCTTCTTCGGCTCCGAAGCGGACGACCGCACGGTGGCGCATGCGTTCAACGACAAGGCCAACCCGCTGGGCGTGAAGATCAATGCCATCTATTCGTCCGACGTGGGCCACTGGGATGTGCCGGACCTGACCGAGGCATTGGCGGAAAGCTGGGATCTGGTGGAAGAGGGTGTGATTTCCGAAGCGGACTTCAAATCGCTGGTATTCAGCAACCCGTACAAGCTCTACACCGAGGCCAACGCCGATTTCTTCAAGGGTACCGAGGTGGAAGCCAAGCTCAAGGCCAAAGGCCAGCAATAAGTTGCAGCAACGCACCACCTGGCCGGGCGGCCGGGTGGGCTCCGTGATGGCTGGCTCGACGCGGGTAATGCACCCGCTGGCCGGCACTGTTCAAATAAAGGAATTGCATCATGACAACCGTTATCCATGGTTCTGGCGTTACCGTTACCCAACTGGCTGGCCATATCGGCGCTGAAATCGGCGGCGTGAATCTCGCCGGCCCCGTCAGTGACGCCGCCATCCACGATATCCGCCAGGCGTTGCTGAAGTGGAAGGTGGTGTTCTTCCGTGGCCAGAACATCGACCACGCCGCACAGGTAGCGTTTACCGGCCGCTTTGGCGAAGTGACCTATGCGCACCCGCACGAGGATGAGCCGATCGATGGCTTCCCGCAGTTGCTGCCCATCGACCGCAGCCGCTATGAAAAGCGCAACGGCCTGCGCCGCTCCAGCTATGAAAGCCGCTGGCATACCGATGTGACCGCGGTGGTGAACCCGCCGGCCGGCTCCATCCTGCGCGCGGTGAATGTGCCGTCGTTTGGGGGTGATACGCAGTGGACCAACCTGGTGGCTGCGTACGAGGGCTTGTCTGCGCCACTGCGTGCGCTGGCCGATACCTTGCGCGCCGAGCACCGCTTTGCTGCCCGTTACCGGCTGCCGGCTGGCAGCAAGCTGGCGCAACGCTTTGCCGATAACCCGCTGGTTTCCATTCACCCGGTGGTGCGCGTGCACCCGGAAACCGGCGAGCGTGCACTGTTCGTCAACCCCGGCTTTACCTCGCACATCCTGGATGTATCGCAGGCGGAGAGCGACAAGCTGCTGGAGCTGTTTTTCGAGCAGATCACCCGCCCGGCGTACACGGTGCGCTTCCACTGGAACAACGGCGATATCGCCTTCTGGGACAACCGCGCCACCGCGCACCTGGCACCGCAAGACCTGGATCACCTGGATGTGGAGCGCGTGCTTTACCGCACTACCATCACCGGTGATGTGCCGGTGGGCGTGGATGGCTTCCGCTCGCAAAGCGTGGAAGGCGAAGCATTCGGTACCGCAGTACCTACGGCGCTGAAAGAAGCCAAGGCCGCCATCGCCGCAGCACAGGTCTGATCTGCCGCGGCTGTTTTGACCACGCTATCTGATCGCGCGCGCTGCCCGGGCTTGACCCGGGCAGCGGTGTTTCTTCTGTAACTACTTTTGGGCCACGCATCTGCGTGGCCCGCAACCTACGAGAGCGCAACATGATAGACCTGCATTACTGGACCACACCCAACGGCCACAAGGTCAGCATCTTCCTGGAAGAGCTGGGCCTGCCGTACCGGATCATTCCGGTGAATATCGGCCAGGGTGAGCAGTTCACCGCCGATTTCCTGAAGATTGCCCCCAATAACCGCATCCCGGCGATTGTCGACCATGCGCCGGCTGATGGTGCTGCGCCGATCAGCCTGTTCGAATCGGGCGCCATCTTGCTATATCTGGCCGACAAGACCGGCGAGCTGTTGCCCAAGGATTTGCGCGGCCGTAACGAGGCGCTGCAATGGCTGTTCTGGCAGATGGCGGGTTTGGGGCCTATGGCCGGGCAGAACGGCCACTTTGCCCACGCCGCGCCGGAGAAAATCCCCTATGCAATCGAGCGTTATGTAAAGGAAACCGGCCGCCTGTACGCAGTGCTGAACAAGCATCTGGCCGACCGCGATTACATCGCCGGCGAATACTCGATTGCCGACATTGCCAGCTATCCGTGGATCGTCGGCCACGCGCGCCACCAGCAGAAGCTGGAAGATTTTCCGCACCTGAAACGCTGGTTTGACCGCATCGCCGCGCGGCCTGCGGTGCAGCGTGCGTATGCGCTGGTGGAGCAGATCAACCCCAAGGGCAAGCCGGCCACGCTCAGCGATGCCGAGCGCAAGATCCTGTACGGGCAGGATGCCAGCACCGTACGCTAGCGCACCACATGCATTCCGTATGCGCCCGCTAGCCAAGCGGCATCAGGAACCCGGCCAGGCCGGGTTCTTGCCATTCCGGGCCGGCAACTGCGGGTGCTGCGGCGTGCTCGCCGTCGCGGATGAGGCTTGACCACCTTGTTGTTCATACTGGCATGGGCTGCTGGTCATCTGATCCGGAGTGTCAGTATGATTGCCTCGCGTATAAGGTCATCGCCACGCAAATGCATCATGGGCGCATTGATGGGGATGCAGTTGCAATGGCCGAGTCGTTTCCATGGACTGACGCCATTGCCCGTAGCGGTCAGGCGCCATGATCCGGAACCGCTTTTGCTTGCAGCCAGGAGAATCGCAATGTCCAAGCTTCGTGTAGAGAGCTTCACCATTTCACTGGACGGCTTCGGTGCCGGCCCGGCCCAGAACCTGAACAACCCGCTGGGCGTCGGCGGGACGTCGCTGCATGGCTGGGCGATGGCAACCAAAACGTTTCAGCAGCGCGTGTTCGGCGGCGCTGGCGGGGAAGACGGGCTCGACGAGGATTACGCCGCACGCGGCTTCGAGAACATCGGTGCCTGGATCATGGGCAGGAACATGTTCGGGCCAGTGCGCGGGCCATGGCCGGATGAAAGCTGGCGCGGCTGGTGGGGCGAAAACCCGGTCTATCACATGCCGGTGTTCGTGTTGACCAATCATCCACGTGCTCCACTGATCATGGAGGGCGGAACCACATTCCACTTCGTGACCGAGGGCATCCATGTTGCGCTCGAGCGCGCCCGTGAGGCTGCAGCAGGCAAGGATGTACGGATCGGTGGCGGGGTCAATGTCATCCAGCAGTACCTGCGCGAAGGCCTGATCGATGAATTGCATATCGCCATCTCGCCGGTATTGCTCGGTTCGGGCGAGCGGCTATTCGAGGGCATCGATCTGCCTGCGCTGGGCTATGTCTGTACCAGCCACGCAGCGTCATCACGGGCTACGCATATCATTCTGTCGCGGCGCTGATCACGCTGGTGGCTGACCGTGTGATGCGGTTACCGCCACTGATGTGGCCGCAGCGCGCGCTTATCACCCGCTTTGATTTGAGCGTTCTGCCCCGTCTGGCCGGGTTTATCAGTGCCGTCTCTTCCTGATGGTCATAGCGGGCCGCTGCCTATGGCGAGGCCCGTTGCTGTTGAAATCTGCGCGCTTTGTTTTGCACCTGTTGCCAAACCCACATTCCAAGTGGGTGTATTGCCATTTTATTCCCATATCTACTATTGATTTTGTTTGGCACGCACATTGCTTATATGTGAGCACGCCCGATCGACGGGCAGCGTGCGGAACGACCGCACTCGTTTCCCAGCCAGCCGCCCAACAGGCGGCCCAAGCCAAGGAGTGTTGCAGTGAGCCATACCGAATCCATCCAATTGCCAGCTGGCGTGAGCATCCACCCGGTTGCCGGCCGTATCGGCGCCGAAATCCGCGGCGTGAAACTCTCTGCCGATCTGCCGGCCGATGTGCGCGATGCAATCCGCGCTGCCTGGCTCAAGTACAAGGTGGTGTTCTTCCGCGGCCAGACGCATCTGGACGATGCCAGCCAGGAAACACTGGTCGGCCTGTTTGGTGACAAGGCCGTGCAGCACCCCACCGCGCACACCAAGGAAGGGACCAGCTACGTGCTGGAGCTTGATTCGCACCGTGGCGGCCGTGCCAACAGCTGGCATACCGATGTGACCTTCGTGGATGCCTATCCGCAGGCATCGATCTTGCGTGGCGTGACCATTCCGGAAGCCGGTGGCGATACCGTCTGGGCCAATACCCATGCCGCGTACAACGACCTGGCGCCGGAGCTGCGCGAGCTGGCCGAAAAGCTGTGGGCAGTGCACAGCAACGAATACGACTACGCGGCGCGCAAGCCCAATGCCGATCAGGAAGCGCTGAAGCGCTACCAGGAAGTGTTTACCTCCACCGTGTACGAAACCGAGCACCCGGTGGTGCACGTGCATCCGGAAACCGGCGAGCGCCACCTGCTGCTGGGCCACTTCGTGAAGCGCATCGTTGGCTTGTCCACCAGCGATAGCCAGCATCTGTTCAACCTGCTGCAAAGCCATGTGACCAAGCTGGAAAACACCGTGCGCTGGCGCTGGCAGGAAGGCGATGTGGCGGTGTGGGATAACCGTGCCACTCAGCATTACGCAG
This sequence comes from Andreprevotia sp. IGB-42, assembly GCF_009848685.1. Lineage (GTDB taxonomy): Bacteria > Pseudomonadota > Gammaproteobacteria > Burkholderiales > Chitinibacteraceae > Andreprevotia. The sequence continues at coordinate 254,082 of NZ_WXTX01000001.1, read as the reverse complement.
TGGACGATTATGGCGATGCGCACCGCGTGGTACGCCGCGTGACTGTGGATGGCACCGTGCCGGTTGCCGTGGACGGCCGCCGCAGCCAGACGCGCAGCAAGGTAGCCCGCAATCCGGCCGCCAGCAGCGCCGCTAACGAAAGCTCGGCACGCACCGAGACTGCCGTTGCCTGATGGCGTTTGAACGCTGCTTGAAATACGCCGTGGGCTGATACAGGCCATAACGCTCCGGGGGCGGAGCGGGCCTGATCAGCCAGCAAGGGGAACGACAGCGCGGGGTGCAAGCCCCGCGTTGTTGCGTGTGCCGCCCCATGGCGCATGTCGGCTCCGACCCCTGCTTTAGCACGGGGGCAGCGCCAGCCGTTCTGTCCCGACTCATCGCCAAACTTATCCGCAAGGGAATAACCATGTTCCGCCACCGCCTGTCCGCCGCCACCGTTGCCGGTGCGCTTGTTGCCATCAGCCTCGGCCAGGCCGCGCTTGCCGCGCCCGCCGGCAAAGCCCGCAGCGCCCGGCCCAATGTGCTGGTGATCGTTGCCGATGACCTGGGTTACGCAGACCTGAGTGCATTCGGCGGGGAAATCAGCACCCCGAATCTGGATGCACTGGCCGGTAATGGCCGGCTGCTGACCAACTTCCACACTGCGCCCACTTGCTCGCCCACGCGCTCGATGCTGCTGTCCGGCACCGATCACCATCTGGCGGGCATCGGTACCATGATCGAGGCGATCCAGCCCAACCAGATCGGCCACGATGGCTACGAGGGCTATCTGAACGAGCGCTCGCTATCGCTGCCCGAACTGCTGCGTGATGCCGGTTACCATACCTATATGGCGGGCAAGTGGCACTTGGGCCTGACTCGGGAAAAAGGCCCGCAGGCACGCGGCTTCGAGCAATCTTTTGCCTTGCTGCAGGGGGCTGGCAGCCACTTTGCACCGGTCAAAGGCAAAGAGAACGAATACGATCTGGTGACCTACCGTGAAAACGGCAAGATCACCAGCATACCGGCGGACTTCTACTCGACCAATTTCTATACCGACAAGCTGATCGGCTACCTGCAGCAGCAGAAAGACCGCAAGCCGTTCTTTGCCTATGCCGCATATACCGCGCCGCACTGGCCGCTGCAGGCACCGCCTGATTACATCGACCGCTACCAGGGCAAGTACGATGCCGGTTACGAGGCGGTGCGCAATGCGCGTATCGAACGGCAGAAAAAACTGAGCCTGATCGCCGCGGATTTCAAACCCAGTGCCGGCATTGCCGACGACCTGGCGCCGCGCTGGGAGCAACTGACGCCCGCCCAGCAAAAGACCGAAGCGCGCAAGATGGAAATCTATGCGGCGATGGTGGAAAACCTGGATGCCAATATCGGCCGGCTGGTGAGCGAACTCAAACGCAGCGGCCAGTACGACAATACCTTCATCTTTTTCATGTCCGATAACGGTGCGGAAGCCGGGACCGGCCAATACCAGGGCAGCAAATTCATCGACAACAGCGATGCCAACCTGGGCAAGCAGCTATCCAATGTGCAATACGGCCGCCGCTGGGCAGAGGCGGGCGCGGCGCCATTCCGCCTGTGGAAAGCCACTGCGGCCGAAGGTGGTGTGACTACGCCTGCCATTGCCAAGCTGCCGGGGCAGGGCGTGCAGCGCCAGGCGTTGCGTGAATTCGTCTCCGTGCAGGATGTGTTGCCCACGGTGCTGGAGCTGGCGCAGATCAGGAACCCGGGCAGCAGCTACCGTAACCGCGAAGTGAACCCCATTACCGGCGTATCGGCACTGCCGCTGCTGACCGACCGCGCCACCCGCGTGCGGGCGGAGGATTTCGAGTTTGCCGAGGAGTTGTTCGGCAGCCGCTATGTGCGGCGCGGCAACTGGAAGCTGGTGTGGATCAGCAAGCCGCTGGGTACGGCGGAATGGGCGCTGTACGACTTGGCGACAGACCGTGGTGAAACCACCGACGTGGCCGCTGCCAACCCGCAGATTGTGGCCGAGCTGAAAGTGGGCTGGGATCGCTATGTGGCGCGGAACGGCGTGGTATTGCCGGCGGTGCCGCGGTAAAACTAGTAAGGCGCAAGCCGTCATATCGGTGGCGGCTTGCAGCGATCAGATGGCCGGGGGCGGCGCTGGCAGCATCCCGCTCATGGTGTATCGGATATTGGCGTATCGGATATCTGTACTAGCGTACCTGCGGCAGGATGCGGCGGCTGGTCTTCCACCCACTGCCAGAACAACTGGTAGCCCACCGCCAGCGCCACCGGGCCGATGAAAAGCCCGATGATGCCACCGCTGATCATGCCGCCCAGCGCGCCCAGCAATATCACCGGCATGGGCACATCCACCCCGCGCCCCAGCAGCAGTGGCTTGAGCACGTTATCTGCCAGCCCGGCAACGAACACGTAGATGGCAAAGACGATATTGCCTGCAGTGGCGCCCTGAGTGGACAGCACGTAGATGATCACCGGTATGGTGATCAGCGTGGCCGGCAGTTGCATGATGCCAAGCAGCAGCACCCCCAAGGCCAGCAGGCCGGCGGCAGGTACGCCATTGAGCACGAAGGCCACGCCAACCAGCAGCATCTGGATGAAGGCGATGCCGATCACGCCTTGCGCCACCGCGCGTACGGTGGCCACGCACAGCGCAACCACACGCAGGCCTTTTTCCGGGCCGAACAGGCGGCTGGCAATCGGCAACGCGCTGCGGCTGCCTGCTTCACCGTAAGCCATGAACACGCCGGCCAGCAGCAGCGCAACAACGAACAGCAACATGCCCTTGCCCACACCGGCAGCGACGCCCATCAGTGCGCGGGTGGCCTCCTTCAACTGCGGGGTGATCTTCTGCAACAGGCCGGTGATATCGGTGGCTGCCTGCAACCAGAAATCGTATATGCGCTGGCCGATCAGCGGCCAGCCGGCAATCGATTCAGCCGGTGGAGGAATATGAAAGCCGCGGGTCTTGACGATGGTCATGGCGTTTTCCACCGAATCGACCACCGCAACGCTAAGCAGATAGGTGGGCACGATGATGATGCCGACCGCAACCAGCACGATCAGCAGCGCAGCGCGGCCATCCTTGTTACCCAGCTTGCGGCTCAGGCGCAGTTGCAGCGGGTACAGGGTAATGGCCAGGATCAGCGACCATACCAGCAGGTTGAGGAAGGGCGAGGCGATCCGCATGCAGAAAATCACCAGCACGGCGACCAGCCCGGCGCGGATCAGCACATCGAGCAATCCGCCTGAAAGGGCCTTTCTCGGGGTAACGATGGGCGACATCATGGTCTCCTGCCGGGTAAAAAGCGCGGATCTGCCAGCCGGGATAGCGGGCTCGATCTGCTTGCAAGGATGGTGGCGCGGATGCCGCTTTGCCGGCGTCGTTTCCGTCATCCCGTCCAGGTGTTGCTGGTGCCAAGCGACGTACAGTGCAGCAAAGTGGCCGGTATAGGCGCGGGGCATGCACTAGACTTCCAGTGACTACCGCATGGCATGGCATGGCTGCTGGCGATCATTGATTTCCAGGTGCGCAAGCCTTGAGAAACTGGTTGTGAAAATCATGTGCGTCTTTGACGACACAGTGCTTACAAATGCTGTGCCGTGCCATCCAATGCTGGCATGATCAACGCGGTATGCCAAATGTATTTTCCGCACAGGGAGCATGAATGCCTGGTTTGCTTCGTCTGATCTTGCTGCTAGTTGTTGTGCCTGTACTCAGCAGCTGCGTTCAGGTTGGGCCGGATTTCCAGCCCCCGGGCAATACCGATATCGAAAAGTGGCGCAGCAGCGCCATTGATCAGCTTGCGCAACCCGCTGCAGCGCCGGATATCCGCCAGTGGTGGCAGGTATTCAAAGATCCGGTGCTGGAGCAACTGATTGCCGAGGCAGATGCCCATAACGCGAGCCTGCAGATTGCCGGCCTGCGCGTGATGGAAGCGCGCGCGCAGTTGGGTATCGCACTGGGCGGGCGCTACCCGCAAGTGCAACAGGCCAGCGCGGATGCGCTCTACAGCGGGCGCCGGCAATCGGGCAGCGCTGCGGCGCAGAACAGCCATTTCTGGCAATACAGTGCCGGCTTCGATATCGGCTGGGAGCTGGATTTCTGGGGGCGCTTCAGCCGCGCCATCGAATCGGCGGATGCCGCCTATTTTGCCGCAGAGGCCAATCACCAGGATGCGCTGGTGTTGCTGCATGCGCAGATGGCGCAAACCTATTTCACGCTACGCACCGCAGAAGCCCGGCTGCGCATTGCCCGCGATAACGCGGCCTTGCAAAAACGCAGCTTCGAAATCACCGAAAAACTGTTCAAAAGCGGCCAGACCGATGAGCTGGACCTGCAGCAGGCCAAAACCCAATACCTTGGTACGCTGAGCAGCATTCCCGAATTTGAAAGCCAGATCATGCGTACCCGCAATGCGCTGGCGGTATTGATCGGCCGCCCGCCAGGCCTGATGCCGGAACTGCAGCAAAGCACGGCAGAGGTGCCGCTGATCGACCGGGTGGTGCTGCAGGATGTACCCGCCAGCCTGCTGGTGCGCCGCCCGGATATCCGCGCTGCCGAGCTGCAGGTAGCTGCACAGTCGGCACGCATCGGCGTGGCCAAGGCAGACCTTTATCCATCGATCACGCTGGTGGGCAGCATCGTATGGTCGGCCAGCTCGATGGCTGGCGCAGCCGATACGCTGGCGCTGGTGGGTGGCCCCAGCCTGACCTGGAATGTGTTTGATCACGGGCGCATCGAAAACAATGTGCGCGTGCAGGATGCGCGTTTGCAGCAGCTGATCGTGGCCTATCAGGACGACGTACGCCAGGCCGCGCGCGAGGCAGACGATGCCGCCAGCAGCCTGGCCAAGGCACTGGAGCGCGAAGTCATCCTGCGCGATGCCGCACTGTCTGCCAAGCGCTCGCTCACACTGGCCAATGCGCTGTACCGGGAAGGTTATTCCGATTTCCAGCATGTGCTGGATGCGCAGCGGGCGCTGGCCGTGCAGCAGGATACCTATGTGGTGAACCGCAGCAATGCCGTCAGCGACCTGATCGCGCTGTACAAGGCATTGGGCGGCGGCTGGTATAGCGCGCAGCCGATGATTGATGCAGCCAACCGGCAACAGATGCAGCAACGTACCAACTGGGGTGAGTTGCTGAATGAACCGGGTGCCAATTCCGCCGGCACCCCACCGACTGCCTCGAGGTAAGTTTCAATGAGTGAAGTCCCGCAAACAGCACAAGCCGCATCCGTGCCGGTTCCCACCCCCGGCCCGGCAGCAGGCGCCGATCCGGAGAAAACCCCGGAAACAGCCGCCAAAGCAGCCCCGGAAAAAACGCCGCCACCGCCCGCAGACCCGGCAAAGAAAGGCGTGAAGTGGGTGCTGATCGTGATCCTGGTCAGCCTGGTCTGGTATCTGCTGGCCGACCGCATCACGCCGTACACGCAGCAAGCGCGGGTAGAGGCGTTTGTGGTGCCGGTGGCGCCGGAAGTATCCGGGCGGGTGAGCAAGGTGCTGGTGCGCAACAACCAGGATGTGAAAGCCGGCACGGTGCTGTTTGAAGTGGATGCCGAGCATTACCGCATTGCGGTAGACCGCGCGCGGGCAGATCTGGAATCCATGCGCAGGCAGGTGGGCGCGAGCACCGCCGGCATCAAATCCGCGCTTGCATCGCTGCGCGCGGCCCAGGCCAATGAACTGAAAGCCCGGCAGGACAGCGAACGGCTGGAACGCCTGTACCGGGATGATTCCGGCACGATCTCGCTGCGGCGGCTGGAAGTGGCCCGCGCCACGCTGGAGCAGGCAACCAGCCAGGTTGCCGCTGCCAATGCCGAAGTGCAGCGTGCGCGCGAGCAGGAAGGCGGCAGCGCGGATGACAATGCCAAGCTGCGCAGCGCAGCCACCACGCTGGAAAAAGCCCAGCTGGATCTGGCCAACGCGCAGGTGCGCGCACGCTCTGACGGCCTGATTACCGACCTGCGTACCGATGTGGGCCAGTTTGCCGCCGCAGGTAACCCGGTGATGACGCTGGTTACCATCCACGATGTGTGGATCAGCGCTGAGATGACCGAAAACAATCTGGGCCATATGGAAGCCGGCACGCGGGTGGGCATCGTGCTGGATGCATTGCCGGGCCACATTTTTGCCGGCCGGGTGCGCAGCGTGGGCTATGGCGTGAGCGTGGGCCAGAAAACCCCGCCGGGCAGCTTGCCGTCGGTGCAGAACAGCCGCGACTGGCTGCGGCCCGCGCAGCGCTTTCCGGTCATCGTGGAGTTTGAGCCCGGCGAGCTGGCCAACCTGCGCAATGTGCGTGTGGGCGGGCAGGCCGAGGTGATGGCGTTCCCACGTGACGGCAATGTGCTCAACCCGCTGGGCCGCGTGTTCTTGCGTGTGATGAGCTGGCTCTCTTATGCCTACTGATGGCGCCCCGGCTACCCGGATCGACCCGCGCGGCCAGCGCGCGGTGCGCATGGCCAGTGGCACTGCACTGTGCCTGGCGCTGAGCTTCGGGCTGGCATTGCCTGTGCCCATGGTGGCGCCGGCACTGGCGGCATTCCTGCTGGCCATGCTGAACCGGCCGCTTCCGCTCAAGGCGGGGCTGGGGCTGGTTGTGGTGGTGGTGCTGACTACCGGTATCGGCCTGCTATTGATTCCGCTGCTGCGCTATTACCCGTTCACCGGGGTGGCGCTGATTGCATTGAGCCTGTTCCTGGTGTTCCGCAAGGGCATGCTGGGTGGCAACAACCTGGTGACAACATTCCTGATCGTGGGCCTGACCATGATCTCTGCCGCCGGCACCACCGATTTTGGCCTGGCGGTGCTGGTGATCGAGGCGCTGGCCAAGGGCCTGCTGCTGGCCGTGCTGGTGCTGGCGCTGAGCCACTGGCTGTTTCCCGATCCTGCCGGTGCGGCTCCGCCACCCGCGCCGGCTGCGCTGCCCCCCGCGCGGGCCAGCCAGCTTGCGCTACGCGCCACGCTGGTGGTGATGCCGGCCTTTTTGCTGACGCTGACCAACCCGACATTTTATCTGCCCATCATCATGAAGGCGGTCACGCTGGGCCGGCAGAGCTGCACCACCAGTGCCAATAATGCCGCGCGAGAGCTGATCGGCTCCACCTTGCTGGGTGGCGCGCTGGCCATCGCCTTCTGGTTTGCGCTGGGCCTGTTCGTGCACGTATGGATGTTCTTTCTGTGGATGCTGCTGTTCAGCCTGCTGCTGGCGCGCAAACTGTATGCGCTCAGCCCCACGCGCTATACCCCCGGCTTCTGGCTGAATACGATCGTGACGTTGATCATCCTGCTGGGCCAATCGGTGCAGGACAGCCTGGCCGGCAAGGATGTCTACACCGCGTTTGCAGTGCGCATGGGCTTGTTCATTATCGTCAGCCTGTATGCATGCCTGGTATTGCAGTTGCTGGAACCCCGCCGCCAGTTGCGGCAATCGTAGACCGTTAACCCGATCGTAAAGGAAGAAGCAAATGAGCACTTCAGACGTTAAAACCGAAGCCCCCGCAGCTGCCTGGCGCTTCAAGCTGGGCATCGGCATTTTCATCTTTGCCTTTGCGCTGTGGCTGTTGATTCCGCTGGCAGCGTCTTCCGGCGTGGAAGCATCACGCATTGCGGCGCTGACGGGTGGCATTTTTGTTGCCAACAAGCTGCTGTTGCTGACCTGCATTGCGGTGATGGGTAAATCCGGCTTCCAGCAGCTCAAGGGGATGGTGTTCGGCTATGCCAAGAACCTGGCCCCGCCTGCAACCGTGGGGCCAGTGCGCCATGTGATCGGGCTGGTGATGTTCTGGCTGCCACTGGTTTCGGCCATGCTTGAAACCTACGTGGACAATATCTGGCCGGGCCTGCGGCCCAATATCTGGCAGCTGCAGATATCCGGCGACATCATGCTGATTGCCAGCTTCTTTGTGCTGGGCGGCGAATTCTGGAACAAATTCCGCTCGCTGTTCGTGCGTACTGCCAAGGTGGTGGATGTGGGGGCCTGAGGCCGCATCGGGATTGGTGGGTTAACTGCCAGAGCAGGTGGATCTGGATGCCCTGCCGGGGTTGGTGGGGCATTTTACCTTGTGTTGCGCAAGGTGGTGGGAGCGCCACGAGACTTGAGGAGCAGGGAGTCAATCCCACCAGCTAACAACTACCTGTTCATGTGCCGCAGCATCTGCATAAAAAGCCTTGAGCGCCAGTGCATGGTTGGTGACATACGCTTCATACCGTTCGGGCAGCTCCTCATCGGGCATCAACGCTTGAACGCCCGGCTTTGCCAAGCTGAGTGCCGTGATTGATAGCGCTTCAAGCTCCAATGCCAATATGCGTACCGTTTCGCGGCAGTTGAATCGCACCTCGGAATACACTTGATCGCTGCTTGGGCCATCCGCGAATGCTGCATTCAGCAATGCTTCTCCCCCAAAAGCTCGGGAGAGCACCGTCACCAACGCGGTGTGCTCCGAACATTGCGCGGCCAGCTTCAGAAGCTTTGGTGACCAGTCGAAGTCGATAAACGCGTCGTGCTCAAGGAGCTCGAAGGATAGCAATGCAGCCAGCGCCTGTTCAGAAGAGGCCGCAGCGGCAGCCGTATCGGGATCAACACGGGCAAGTAGTTGAGTGACCGCCATGCACCTATCCATTTTGGAACCGCTATCGACGCTTGAGCTCGGTAAAAGTGGGCTTGGCAGAATTCGATGCGTGAAGAAAGCATTCTGAGGATCGGTGGCAATGCAGGCAAGCGTGGCGACCAAGAACTTCTCGATGGGGTGTAGCGGGTGCTATCAAGCCCGCTTGCATAGCACCGCTCTTTTTACATGTGGTTTGGGCTGCAAAGTCGCCAATACCATGAGTATTGGCGACTTGTTCAAACGTTAGGCCGCTTTGCTCTCTTCCTCATCCCCCACCACATACTGGCTTTCCGGCCGGCGCAGGCCCAGGTTTTCGCGCAGCGTGGCGCCTTCGTATTCGGTGCGGAACAGACCGCGTTGCTGCAGGATGGGGATGACCAGCTCCACGAAGGTATCGAGCGATTCAGGCAGGATGGGCGGCATGATGTTGAAGCCGTCTGCGGCGCCGTTTTCGAACCACAGCTGGATCTCATCGGCGACCTTTTCCGGGGTGCCTACCACCACGCGGTGGCCGCGGGCGCCGGCCAGGCGTTCGTAAAGCTGGCGCAGCGTGAGCTTGTCGCGCTGGGCCAACTCGGTGACGAGGGCCAGGCGGCTGGTGTTGCCGTTGGTAGATTCGGCAAACGGCGGTGGCGGGCCATCCAGGTCGTACTGGCTGAGGTCCACGCCCGGGAAGAAGCGCTGCAGGATGCCGTAGCCCACGGAAGGGTGGATCAGGTCTTGCAGTTGACGGAATTTGGCATCCGCTTCTTCCTGCGTGCGGCCGATCACTGGCGACAGGCCCGGCATGATCTTGAGTTCATCCGCGTGGCGGCCGTACTTGGCAAGGCGGCCCTTGATATCGCTGTAGAACGCCTGCGCTTCTTCGAGTGTTTGCCAGGCGGTGAAAATCACCTCGGCAGTGCGGGCGGCCAGCTCGCGCCCGGCATCCGATGCGCCGGCCTGCACGATCACCGGGTAGCCCTGCGGCGGGCGGGAAATATTGAGCGGGCCGGTGACCGAGAAATACTTGCCCTTGTAGTTGAGCTTGTGCACCTTTTGCGTATCGAAGTACACGCCGCTTTCCTTGTTGCGCTGGAAGGCGTCGTCATCAAAGCTGTCCCACAGGCCTTTGACCACATCAAGGAATTCTTCGGCGCGCTCGTAGCGCAGCGAATGGGCCAGGTGCTCTTCCTTGCCGAAGTTGCCGGCGGCAGATTCGTTGCCGGTGGTGACCACGTTCCAGGCAGCGCGGCCTTTGGAGATATGGTCGAGCGAGGCAAACTTGCGGGCGAGGGTATACGGCTCTTCGTAGGTGGTGCTGGCGGTGGAAACAAAGCCGATGTGCCTGGTGGTGGCCGACAGTGCCGAGAACAGGGTGACCGGTTCGAATACGGCTACGCGGCCCTGGCGGCCGAATGCTTCGCTATCGCCACGCTCCCACACGCCGGGGCTGTCAGCGAGGAAAACCAGATCGAACTTGCCGCGCTCGGCGGTTTGCGCCACTTGCTGGTAGTGATCGATATTCACGCCCGAATCGGCTTGCGAGCCGGGGTGGCGCCATGCGGCGATATGGTGGCCGGTGGCCTGGATGAAGGCACCGAGTTTGAGTTTGGGCTGACTTTTGGATTGGCTCATTGGGGTGGCTCTGCAAAGATGGAAACAAGCGCGAACGCGCGCCGACGCCCTCTGTTTTGCAAGAGCCATGCCACATGCAGATCACTGGTTGAAGCGGGTTTGCGCGTTGCCGGCGGAGCAGTTTGCGCAGATGTGTGCAGTGGTGGGCAGCAGCTTGTTGCCAGTGCAACAAAGCGCTTGCTGCACAACACCACGCATTGCTGTGCAATGCCTGCCCCGGCCAAGCCAGGTCGCCCGTTTCAGCCCGGCAGCAACGCGCGTATTTCCTGCCAGTGCGCGGCATCTGCTACCGCCAGCAGGCCGGGCTGTTTGCTGGCAGCCAGGTAGGGCTCGCCCGCCAGGTTGGCAACGCGGCCACCGCTTTCATTCACGAACAGGCTGCCGGGCGCGTGATCCCATGGCAGCGTGCGCCAGTACAGGATGAAATCCCATACCCCGCGCGCCAACTGCGGGTATTCGATGCCGGCTGCGCCCTGGTGGGTGCCGAAGCGATCCAGATCTGGCCGGGTGGCCAGCTCCACTTTGTAGGCGTCGGGCAGGAAGCGGGTCTTGATGGTGCCATTGAGCGGCCTAGCACTTGCTTGCTCGGGCAATTGCCAGCGCTGGCTGTCCAGCCATGCGCCCGCACCCAGTTCTGCTTGCGCCAGTTGCTGATGCAACGGTGCGTAAAGCCAGCTGGCTACGGTGATGCCATCGCGCAGCAGCGCCACCATGCTGGCGAAATCCTCGTTGCCGCCGGCAAAGTTGCTGGTGCCATCCAGCGGGTCTACCAGCCATACCCAGCCGTGATCGATATCGGCCAGTACATCGGGGTTGGCCGCTGCCGCTTCTTCCCCCACCACGCGGGAGCCGGGTATCAGGCTCGCCAGTATGGGGCTGAGGGCAGCTTCCAGCTCGCGGTCGACAATGGTGACCAGCTCGCCGGGGGATTTTTCTTCGACTTCGCCCGCTTGCAGATGGCGGAAGCGGGGTAGTGCAATGCGCTGGTTCAGATCGCGCAGGGCGTCGGCTACTTCGGTGTGAGGCAGGCTGATGGGCATGGGTGGCTTGGCGATGAGATGGAGATAGGGCTGCGCGGATTGTAATGGCCGCCTCAGGCAGCAATGCAGGCCGGGCGCAGGGCAGAAAAAAACCAGGACCTTGCGGCCCTGGTTCCGGGTGGGGGCGTGTTACACGCCGTGTTGCTTCAGCCACGCCTGCAGCCGTTGCCAGCCATCCTGCGCGGCTTCGGCGCGGTAGCTGGGGCGGTAGTCGGCATGGAAGGCATGCGGTGCATCCGGATACACGTGAATGCTGGAGTCGCCGCCGGCCGCTTTCAACTTGGCTTGCAGCTTTTCCACGCTTTCCAGCGGGATGCCGGCATCGGCACCGCCATACAGGCCCAGCACCGGCGCATGCAGCTTGCCAGCTACATCGATCGGGAAGCGCGGCTGGTTGGGGGTGGATGGCCCTTCCAGCTTGCCATACCACGCCACGGCGGCTTTCAGTGCCGGTTGATGTGCCGCGTACAGCCAGGTAATGCGGCCACCCCAGCAAAAGCCGGTGATGGCCAGGCGGTCTGCGTCGCCGCCGTGTGCGTTGGCCCAGCTCACCGTGGCATCCAGATCGGACAGCACCTGTTCATCCGGCACCTTGGCGACAACTTCGCGGATCTGCTCGATGGCAAGGTCTGCCACCTCGCCCTGGCGATGGTACAGCGCAGGCGCAATGGCGAGGTAACCGAGCTTGGCCAGCCGCCGCGCGGTATCGCGGATGTATTCATGCACGCCAAAAATTTCCTGGATCACCAGCACCACCGGGTACGGGCCCGGTTGCGCCGGGGCGGCGTAATAGGCGGGGAAGGCGCCCAACGGGGCGTCGATGCTGATGTCACCGGTTTTAAGTTCGTACGCATCGGTTTCGATACGGGTATCGGCGGTAATCGGCTGTGTGGCGGCGGCAAAGCCGGGGGTCTGGTTCTGGCTCATGAGGGGTGTCCTGTAAAGGGGAACATTGCTTGCAATCAATGCATGACAAGAGCAATTGCCGTTCCACGCTGCGGTTTCACCGGGCGGCATGGCTGGCGGAGTTGTGGTTGGTGGCAGGTGCGCAGATCGCAGCAGCTTCGTTGCCAGTTTGCGGATATTGGTGCAGTGCGTTGCGTTTCATCCGGCCGGCCTACTCATGATGGATGCTGACTTGCGGCCAGCGTGCCGCATAGCGCTTTTGCGCCAGCCGCTGCCGGTAGGTGGCTACGCTGACGCGTGCCGGATTGCGCTGGATGCGCATGGCAAACAAATCATCCAGTCCCAGCGGGGCGATCAGGCGCAGCGTGTCGTCGACCTGCAGCGCCACGGCCACTGCGGTGGCTGGTTCGGGCCAACTGGCAATGGCGTCTTCGATAGACCGCAATGGCGGTACGGCATGGCCGAATTCCGCGGCAAACCACAGGTGCACCCCGGCCTGGTTGGTTACTTCCCATTGCAGATCGGTCAGCAGTTGTTGCAAATGCTGCTGCAGCGCATGATCGCGCCCGCTGCTCAGGTCGCCGGGCTCGAAGTACACCACGTCCACATCGGATAGCGGTGAGGGCAATGTGGGGTAGTCATGCAGGTGATCCCATACCAGGTTGCGCAGCGTGCCCGCACCGATGCAGCCATCCGGCAAGGCCAGATCACGCACCGCGCGTAGCGCGGCCATCAGCCATGGCGTTTGCTGTATCAATTGGATGAGCTGTCCTGCATACCGGGCGGTGGGATCTGTTGTGGTGTTGATGGTCATGCACGTGTCTGGCTGGGGAGTATGGCAGGTGTTGTTGCGCCGGGAGGTGTTCAGTGCGCCAGTTGCAGTAGCTGATCCAGATGCGCATCGATGGCGTGGAAATCATCGCTGCTGAAATCGGCAGCGGCCTGTGGCTGCGCGGCTTTCAGTATGCCGTACAGGCCCAGGCTGCGGGCGGGGATGATGTCGTGGTGCAGGTTGTCGCCGATGAAAATGGCGGTTTCTGGCGCCACGTCCAGTTGCTGTAGGCAGTGCAGAAAAATGGCCGGATCCGGCTTCTTGATGCCCAGTTCGCCGGACGTAACGATCACATCCAGCCACGGGATCAGGCCCAGCGCCTGGATCTTGTTGCGCTGGAAGAAATCGCGCCCGTTGGTGACCACGGCGGTTTTCAGCCCGGCCAGCTTGAGCTTCTGCACCAGCGCCACCGCGCCGGGATACGCCACGCCGCTGCGATGGAAGTTGGCGTCCAGATCGGCCAGCAGCGCGTGCTGCAGCGGTTCTGCCAGCGCAAATGCCCGCGCCAGTTGCGCGTAGACCTCCGTCTTGGGGATCAGCTGCATATGCCAACTGATGAACTGTTGCGACCAGCTGCGTGCATCGGCAATGTGCCGCCCCAGGCCGAAATGCACGAACTGGGCTGCGGCAAATTGCGCCAGCGTGCTGCGCTTGTCGAACAGCGTGCCATCCAGATCGAACAGTACCGCGCGCCACGGGGTTGGGCCCTGCGGCGCGGTCGGTAGCGTGGTCATGCGCTGGCGGTTTCCGGCGCGGCAACAGCGATGGCAATCTGCGGCGGGTGCTTGAGCGTGTTGTGGATCTTGCAGCTGGTGGCCACGCGCTGCAGTTTTTCGCGCTCTGCGCTGCTGAGATCCCCAACCAGCGTCAGCACGATCTCGATGCCGGCAATGCGCGACGGGCTGCCCACTTCTTCGCCGATCACTTCGATGATCACGTCCTGCAGCGCGGTGATGCCATGGTTGCGTGCATACGCACTGACGGTACCGGCGGTGCAGGCGCCCAGTGCGCCCAGCAGCAATTCGCCAGCGCGGAACGCATCATCGGCATCGTTGCCATCGGGCGCGCGGCCCATCAGCGCAATGGCGTTGCGGCTGCGTATTTCCTGCTTGCCCGCCGCGTTGCGGCGGACGGTGGTACGGATGGTTTGCGTGCTCATGATGGCTTCCGGTTGGATGTGATTGATGGTGGAATCAGCTGGCCGCGGCGGCTGGCTTGGGCAGCGCAAACTCGGGCAGGCGCACGAAGATGGCGGCGGCTGCCAGCGTGATCAGCCCCACGCACAGGTAGGTGGCGTGGAACGCGACCAGCAGCGCATCCGGGTGCTGGGCGATATTGCCGGCGGCAAAGGTGGCGAGGATGGCGCCGGCCACCGCAACGCCCAGGCTGCGTGATAGCTGCATCACTACCGACAGCATGCTGTTGCCGCCGCTGGCGTATTGATCGGGCAGCTCGTGCAGGGTGACGGTGTTCATCGCGGTAAATTGCAGTGAGTTGGCGGCACCAAATATCGCCAACAACACCAGCAGCAAGGGGTAGGGCGTGTGGCGATCCACCAGGCTGAAAATGCCGATCAGCACGCCCAGCGTGATGGTGTTCATTACCAGCAGGCGGCGAAAGCCCAGTTGATCCACCAGCCATTTCACCATTGGCTTGGTAAAGAGTGCGGCCACGGCGCTGGGTATCATCGAAAGCCCCGCCAACGATGGCGGGTAACCCAGCGCCACCTGCAGCAGCAGCGGGGTGAGGAAGGGCATGCAGCCGCCACCCAGCCGTGCTACCAGGTTGCCAAGGATGCCGATCCGGAACGAGTGTGTTTCCAGCAGCCGCAGGCTGAACAAGGGCTGGCTGCTGCGGCTGGCGTGCAGCCAGTAACCCAGCAGGCTGGCGCCGCCCAAGGCCAGCAGCAGTGCACACAATGGGCCGCCCAGGTTCAGCTCGCCCATGCCCTGCAGCGCGAAGGACACCAGCACCATGGCATTGCCGAACAGGATGAAACCCACCCAGTCGAAGCGGTAGCGCTCGGTGCTGCGCAGGTTGGGCATCAGCTTTTGCGCGGCCAGCCAGCCGATGATGCCCACTGGCAGGTTGATGAGGAAAATCCAGTGCCACGATGCCACTTCCACCAGCCAGCCCCCCAGCGCCGGCCCGATCAGCGGGCCGACCAGGCCGGGCATGGTGACGAAGCTCATCGCTTGCACCAGCTGGCCGCGTGGCCAGGTGCGCAGGATGGCCAGGCGGCCCACCGGCACCATCAACGCGCCGCCCACGCCTTGCAGCACGCGCGATACCACCAGTTGCGACAGCGTTTGCGATTCCGCACAGCATAGCGAGCCGATCACGAACAGGATGATGGCGGCCGAGAACACGGTGCGGGTGCCGAAGCGGTCGGTAATCCAGCCGGAGGCGGGGATCAGCAGCGCCACGGTCAGCATGTAGGCAATCAGCACCGAATGCATGTGCAGCGGGCTGGCACCCAGGCTGCGCGCCATGGCGGGCAGCGCCGTGTTGAGGATGGTCATGTCCAGCGATTGCATGAAAAACGCAATCGCCACCACCCACAACAGCAGGCGGGTGGCAGGTGGGGGCGTGGTATTCACGTTGGCTTTTGTCCAATACAGCTATTACAACGGGGCGCACCGCACCCCGGTTTACTGCGGCTTGCGCGTCAGGCTGCCAGCTTGGCGGTGAGTTTTCCCAGTTCGCCCACCTGTGTGCTCAAAGCCTGCAATTGCTTGGCATCGGTCAGCTTGCCCTCGGGGGAAAATGCCTGATGGGCGACCGGCACCGCCACATGTTGCGGCAGTACGATGGCGCCGAGCGAGGTGAGGATTTCGCGCGTGTGGCGCAGCGCGCGCTGGCCGGCCAGGCTACCCGGCGAGGTGGACAGCAGTAGCGCGGTCTTGCCGGCATACGGTTCAAACTGCTGGCTATCGGCATCCTTGCGCGATACCCAGTCCAGCACGTTTTTCAGCAATGGGGTGATCGAGCCGTTGTATTCCGGGTTGGCAATCACAAAGCCATCGTGCTCCGCAAACAGTTTGCGCAGGTGCTTGGCATTGGCGGGCAGGCCCTGGGTTTCCAGATCGCCGTCGTACAGCGGCAGCGGAAAATCCGCCAGATTGAGCACCGTATGCGCCTGACCCTGGCGGCCCAGTTCTTCAGCAGCGGCATTGGCCAGCTTGGTGTGGAAGGAATCGCGGCGCACGCTGCCGGAAAGGACGAGCAAACTCATGGTGTTGATCCTGATGGGTGTGGATACTGGCCTGCACGCAGGCAGGCCAGTGGTTGGGAGATGGCAGTGAGAATCAGGCCGCCACGGCCTGGCTGGCAGCCAGGTGGTGATTGTGCGGGCGGGCCAGGCCCAGGTGCTCGCGCAGCGTATTGCCCGTGTACTCGGTACGGAACAGGCCGCGCTGTTGCAGGATGGGCACCACCAGCTCGATGAAATCATCGAGGCCGCCCGGCAGGTGCGGCGGCATCACGTTGAAGCCATCCGCCGCGCCATTTTCAAACCACAGCTGCAGCTGATCGGCGATCTGCTCGGCCGAGCCCACCAGTTGCCAGTGGCCACGTGCACCGGCAATGCCGAGGTACAGATCGCGGATGGTCAGGTTCTCGCGCCGGGCTTTCTGGATCAGCAGTGCCTGGCGGCTTTTTCCGCCGTTGCTTTCGGGCAGGTCCGGCAGCGGGCCATCGATGGGGTAGCCGGTCAGATCGAAGCCGCCCAGCATGCCGGACAGCAGCGAGAGCCCTACCACCGGGTCGATCAGGTCTTGCAGTTGCTGGAACTTGGCTTGCGCTTCTGCTTCGGTGCGGCCCACTACCGGGAAGATGCCGGGCAGGATTTTCAGGCTGTCCGGGTGGCGACCGTATTTGGCCAGCCGGCCCTTCACATCGCTGTAGAACGCCTGCGCATCGGCCAGCGTTTGCTGGGCAGTGAAGATGACTTCGGCAGTGCGTGCAGCCAGCTCCTTGCCCGGCTCGCTGGAGCCGGCCTGTACCAGCACCGGGTAGCCTTGTGGCGGGCGCCCTACATTGAGGGGGCCCTTGACCGAGAAATGCGTGCCCTTGTGGTTGAGGGTGTGCAGCTTGTGCTGGTCGAAATACACGCCGGAAGTCTTGTCGCGCAGGAAGGCGTCGTCTTCCCAGCTATCCCACAGGCCTTTCGCCACATCGATGAACTCCTCTGCGCGGGCGTACCGGTCTGCATGTTGCACATGCTGATCCAGGCCGAAGTTTTGTGCTTCGTGCTGGTTGGCGGAAGTGACGAGGTTCCAGCCGGCACGGCCGTTGGAGAGGTGATCGAGCGACGCGAACTTGCGCGCCAGGTGATAGGGCTCGTTGTAAGTGGTGGTGACGGTGGCGATCAGGCCGATCTTGCTGGTGACGGCGGAGAGCGCGGAGAGCAGGGTGATCGGCTCGAAATTGGAACTGCGTGCGCTGCGCGCCAGCGAGTCGAGCCCATCCACGCCGCCGCCGCCCCACACTGCAGCGCTGTCGGCAAGGAATACGCCATCGAACTTGGCCGCTTCGGCAGCTTGCGCCACGCGGGCGTAATGCTTGAAATTGAGGCCGCCGTCGGCCTGGGCGTCCGGGTGACGCCACGCGGCAACGTGGTGACCGGTGGCGGGGATGAAGGCATTGAGGCGGAGCTGACGTTGGCTCATGGCGGTTGTCCTGTTGCGGTGAATGCCGCAAGCCAATGCAGGAAACATGCCATGCGTAAACGGGCGTTCCACGGCGGCCAATGCTGGAACCGGTGTTGGATTTCACCCAGAAGTGGCTGCGCGGTGTTGGCTTATCAGCAGTGTGCTGATTGCTGCACGGCAAACAGACCTGCTGCGCGTGGAAACAACATCGCCCGCAAATGCGGGCGAAGAAGTAGCTTCGGGGTTCGTTGGTCCGGTACTGCTCAGAACGGACGGCTACCTGCCAGGCTTACGCGCTTGAGCACGCGGCGTTCGGTTTCGGCAAATGCGGTGCGCGAATGCAGCGTGGCCTGGTTGTCCCAGTACACGATGTCGCCCACTTCCCATTTATGCTCGTAGCGGAAGCGCGTTTCGGCAATGTGCTCGCGCAAGCGGGCGATCAGCGCGGCGCCTTCAGCGGGGTCCACACCGACAAGTTCGGCCTCTGTATGGGTGGACAGGAACAGCAGCGGCTTGCCGGACGATGGATGCGTGCGTACCAGCGGGTGCGGAAAGCCGGGGCCCAGCGGCTCGATTTCCGGGGTGCGATACCGTGGACGGCTCTGGCCCTTGGTGCGCAGGAAGGGGTTGTAGGTGATCAGCTGCAAATCGGCGATTCGCGCCTTGGTATCGGCATCCAGCGCTTCATATGCAGCATTGATGTTGTACCAGCTGGTATCGCCACCGGCGTTGGGTACTTCCAGTGCATAGAGCAGCGAGCCAGCAGAGGGCAGCGGCGTCCACTGGTGGTCGATATGCGGGGTGAGCTCGCCGTGGCCGGTATAGCCGCCTTCCACGTTGGCAACAGGGACCACATCGGGCGGAATGCCATCGTTGGTGGCGGAGGCCAGCACAGGGATGTCTTCCGGCGGACGGAATACGGAACCGAAATAGGTGGTGAAGGCGAGGAAAGCTTCATCGCTCAGCGTCTGCTGCTTGAAGATCAGGATGTGGTGGTCATCCAGCGCGGTTTTCAGCTTGCGCACCAGTGCCGGCGAGAGCGGGCGGTTGCCATCCAGGCCACGTACTACGGCGCCGAGCGCGCCGCCGGTGGTGGTGATGACGACATCGTCCGGAGTTTGCGCGGTGGTGCGCTGTTGTGATGCCTGTTGCAAGGCGCGGGATAGCTGGGTGGTCAGCGGGTAGCTCATGGTTTTCCTTGTGTGATGAGGGTGTTGGGGGGAAGCAGTCATTGAGGTTTGCTTCGTTTTGCCAGGTTGAATAAAAAGGGCGTTGAATGAACGTCAGCGGCTAATAGCCGGCGTGCTTGTCGACGACATTGATCAGCGGTTGATCAGTTCGGTAGCGCTGCAGGTTTTCCGCCAGCAGGTCAGCCACGCGCAGGTTGTAATGCGGCGTGCCACCGGAGGTGTGCGCAGTGATCAGCACCTTGGGGTGCTGCCACAGCGGGGATGCGGCCGGTAGCGGTTCGGGTGTGGTCACATCCAGCCCCAAGCCGCCGAGCTTGCCGGCTTGCAGCGCGGCAAACAGTGCATCCTGATCCACCAGCTCACCCCGGCCGACGTTGTAGAAATACGCACCGGGCTTGATGGCGGCGATACGCGCGGCATCGAACAAGCCGGTGGTATCCGGGGTAAGTGGCAGCGCCACGGCGACGTGATCGGCCCGGGCCAATACCTCATCAAGCTGGGCGCTGGTAAACACCTGCTCCACGCCGGATGGCGGCACGCCGCCGGGCTGGCGGCGGACGCCCAGCACGCGCAAACCCAGCGCATGCGCACGCTCGGCCAGCGCTTCGCCGATGGAACCCAGGCCGACGATGGCCAGCGTTTGCCCGGCCAGCTCGAAGGTGCCCGCCAGTGGCGGGCCGATCCAGTGTTGCTGCTGTTGCGCACGCCACAAGGTGGGCAACTGGCGCGCAAAACTCAGCATCAGGCCAAGGATGTGCTCGGCCATGTTGTTGCCATGCACGCCACTGCTGTTGGTAACGATGACATCGCTGGCGATCAGCCTGGGCGTCAGCAGTTTGTCCACGCCCGCGCCTACCGTGTGTATCCATGCCAGCTCGGGCGCTGCTTCCAGTATCTGGTCGATGCGCCCGCCGGGCCGGCCGATCAGCGCGCCCTGCGCACCAGTCAACGCCTGCGGCAATTCTTCCGGCGTTGCCGCCACGATTTCGATACCCGGTGCGGCCGAGCGCAGGCGTGCCAGCGCGGCGTCCCCCAGCGGATGGGCAAGCACAAAACGGTCAAGCTTGGGCATGGGGTTAATCCTTCCTGCGTGCAGTCAATGCGCTTACCGATGCAGGAAGCGTGCCAACCGGCGTTGCCATGGGTCTGGTGCAGATTTGCACGGGCTGTGTGGCCGCGTTACACAACGCTCCGGCTTGATCCGCATGGCCGGCCGGCGCCTAGAAAGACCGCCGCTTCAAGGCGGCTAGCGAGTGGATGTGGAGGCGTTTGATGGCGCGCGAATGCAGCCGGGTTCACTGCGGTGCTGTGCGGGTTCACTGCGGTGCTGTGCGGGTTGCCGCAAAGCAGTGATGCAAGCAACGCTTTGTTGATATTTCACCAGCCGGAGGGACGCTTTGTTGTGCTCGCAGCAGCGCTTCGGCACTTTATGCTCAATTTATCTATGAAAAACGACTGGCATGACTTCTGCTTATATCGATCCGAAACGCCGGTACAGCCGGTTCGACCAGAACGGCAAAGCCCGCAGAGGCCAAGTCGATATAACAGGGAGTATTACCGATGCATACGAGCAAGCACTGGCTGGGGGCCGGCCTGATCGCGCTCGCTGGCACTGCAGGTGCTGCGGCGCCCAGCAATGAGGATCTGCAAAAGCAGATCCAGGCGCTGCAACAGGCTGTGGATGCGCTGAAGCAGCAATTGCAAGCCAAGACGAACGAAGCTGCTGCAGCACCTGCTGCCGTGGCTGCAGCAACAGATGCCGAGCCGGTTGAAGTGGCCACCAAGCAGGATATCGATGGTATCCGTGCCGACCTGGAAAACTACAAGTATGACCAGCAGCGCAACCGCGATACCAAGACCGCGCTGACCAAGCGTGCGCTGACGCTGGCAGGTACCGTGCAGGTGCGTGCCAGCTCGCAAAGCCAGCAGACCACATCGGGCACCACCGCAACGGCCGAACCGCGCCACACCACGTTCGACGTGCCGTCGGTGTTGCTCAACCTCTCCGGCAGCCTGTTCAAGGATTATTCGGAAGGCAAGAACCTCGATTACAAGATCGGTTTCTCGTACGCCAAGAACGTCAACTCGGGCAGCGTGCTGGCAACAGTAGCCCCCAATGGCAGCCAGCTCAACCTGACCGATGCCTACCTGGTTTACAGCTTCTTCCCCACCGTGGCTGGCCTCGAAGAGCCCAAGCTGACCGCCACCTTCGGCCAGCAGCAGATTCCGTTCGGCCTGGAAGCCCAGGCGGCCGAAGAACTGCGCCCGGTGATCAACTCGGCCCAGTTCGTCAATGCCAGTGGCGTGGGTAACCGGCAGATCGGCCTGATCCTGCGTGGCGACTACGACCCGTATGTGGACTACGGCTTCAACTACCGTGCGCCACTGATCGAATACGCACTGGGCATCGTCAACGGCAGCTCCACCAACAAGCTGGACGATAACGGCGATCAGGATTACCTGGCCCGCCTCGCGTTCACCTTGCCGGTGGACTACAACAGCTGGCTGCGTGAGCTGAAGTTTGGCGCGTCCTACTACAAGGGCACCAAGAACCTGGTTGCTACACCAACCATCGGCGCGGGTGCCGGCACGGCCACGCTGCGCGCCACCGGCAAGAGCGACCGTTATGGCGTGGATATCTACTACAACCACGATCCGATCGGCTTTACCTACGAACAGGTGGAAGGCCGCGATGATTTGCTGATCAATACCACGCAAGCCGCAACCACCCGCAAGGGTAGGGAAGTGAGCAGCCGTGGCCAGACCTTTACCGGCTTCTATACCTGGGGCCAGCAATGGGTGAAGAGCTACAAGGGCCAGGCCAAGTACGACGACTGGTGGCCGACTTCCTACCAGGCTTTCGTGCGCTGGGACAAATGGGACCCGAATCTCGATGTGGGCAAGGATGACACCACCATCTACACGCTGGGCCTGAATGTGTTCTTTGCCGAGACCACCAAGCTGCAGGTCAACCTGAACCAGTACCACTACGGCAACCCGGTGCTCAAGACCAACAACGAGTTGCTGGCGCAATTCCAGTACGGCTTCTAAAGCAGGTTGCGGGGGCGCAGCCCCTGCCAGCCGCCAAACCGATCCATGCCGATAGACAACGCGACAGAGGTGATCCCGATGAGCATTGCCCGCATCAAAAGCTTGATCGTGCTGACCAGCACGCTGCTGTTTGCCGTACTGGGCACACCCGCCCGGGCTGAAGACAAACCCGCTGAAATCCGCATCGCCTATCCGGGTGCCGGCACCGGTGGCCGCCCGCTGGGCACCGGCAGCTTTTTTGCCACCGCCCACCTAAAGGGCGCGCTGGAGCAGGAATTCAAGGCTGACGGTATCAAGGTGAAGTGGAATTTCTACCCCGGTGCCGGGCCGGCTGTGAATGAGGCGTATGCCAACGGCCTGGTGGATTTTGCCGGGCATGGTGATCTGCCGCTGATCGTGGGGCGCTCTACCGGCCTCAAGCACAAGATCATTCTGAGCTACGGCCGTTTCGGCAACACCTACTTCGTGGTGCCGGCAGGCTCGCAGGCCAAAAGCCTGGCGGATCTGAAAGGCAAGCGCATTGCCACCTTCAAGGGCACGGCGGGGCAATTGTCGCTGGCGCGTGTGCTGGAGAAGTACGGCTACACCGAGAAGGATTTCAAGGTGATCAGCATGGACACCGACACCACCAAGGCCGCGCTGGCCACCGGTGATATCGATGGCGCGCTGATTTCGCCTTTCGATCTGGAAGCGCGTGGCGTGGCAAGACGGCTGTTCGAGATCAAGCGCGATCCGAAGATCACCAGCGTGAGCACATTCTGGGTGTCGGAAGAGTTTGAGAAGAAGTACCCGCAGATCGTGCAGCGCGTGGTGAACACCTTGCTGAAATCCGCGGTGTGGAATGCGGACGAGAAGAACCGCGACCAGATTTTCAAGCTGTGGGCGCAATCGGGCAGCACGCCGTACGCCGACTACGTGAAGAGCTGGGAAGGTTACACGCTGAAGGAGCGCAACAGCCCGCTGCTGGACGAGTACTACGTGGTCAGCCTCAAGAAGGCGATCGATGAATCACGCCGCTACAAGCTGATCCGTCGTGATGTGGACATCAATGGCTGGATCGAACCCAAGTACCTGAACGCCGGTTTGAAGGAGCTGAAGCTGGAAGGCTTCTGGCCCGAATACGACGCGAACGGGAATCCCAAATCGTAATGACCGTGATTGGCGCCACCGCAGCCATGGCTGCGGTGGCGCAGCAATTGTTTCAACCATAAGAGCATCTCATGAAAAAAATAGCTGTCTTGTTTGCAAGCGCCATCGTGGCGTTTTCCGGTTTGGCTGGCTTGGCACATGCCGAGGACAAACCTGTAGAAATCCGCGTCGCCTATTCTGGCGCGGGTACCGGTGGCCGCCCGCTCTCCAGCGGCACCATCGTGGCTACCGCACACCTGCGGGGCCTGCTGGAGCAAGAGTTCAAGGCGGATGGCATCAAGGTGAAGTGGAGTTTCTTCCCCGGCGCCGGCCCTGCCACCAATGAAGCATTCGCCAACAAGCTGGTGGACTTTGCCTACCACGGCGACTTGCCGCTGGTCGTGGGCCGCGCAACCGGCCTCAAGCACAAGATCCTGCTCAGCCTGGGGCGCTTCGGCAATACCTATTTCATGGTGCCGTCGGACTCGGAAGCCAAAACCCTTGCAGACCTGAAGGGCAAGCGCATCGCTACCTTCAAGGGCACCGCCGGCCAGCTCACGCTGAACCGCGTGCTGGAGAAATACGGCTTCACCGAGAAGGATTTCAAGGTGATCAGCATGGACGGTGACACCGCCAAGGCCGCGCTGGCCACCAAGGATATCGATGGCTACATCACCACGCCGTTCGATCTGGAAGCCCGTGGCATCGCCAAGCGCCTGCTGGAAATCAAGCGCGACCCGAAAGTGACCAGCGTGGGCACATTCTGGGTATCCGAAGAATTCGAAGCCAAATACCCGCAGATCGTGCAGCGCGTGGTGACTACCCTCGTGAAGGAAGCGCAGTGGGATTCGGATGAAAAGAACCGCGATGCGCTGTTCAAATTGTGGGGCCAGGCAGGCAGCACGCCATACAGCGATTACGTGAAGACCTGGGCCGGCTACACGCTGAAAGAGCGCAACAGCCCGCTGCTGGACGACTACTACGTGGCATCGCTGAAAAAGGCCGTGGACGAAGCCAAACGCTTCCGCCTGACCCGCAGCAACGTGGACATCAACGGCTGGCTTGAGCCCAAGTACCTGAACCAGGCGCTGAAGGACCTCAAGCTGGAGAACTACTGGCAGGCTAACGATGCCGACGGCAACGTCAAGAAATAAGCGATGACATCAGCCACGGCCGGGAAGGCCGCATCCTTTCTGGAACGCAACCGCTTCATCGTCTGCTTCGTGCTGCTCAACGCGCTGGCAGGGTTGAGCGTGGGGGTGGCCAAGATCACCACTTCGCTCTACGCGCTGGCCCTGAATGCCACGGCAACGCAACTGAGCCTGATTGCCGGTGCGCAGAGCGTGGGCGTGCTGGCGATGAGCATGCCCATCGGCGTGCTGGTGGATCAGTTCGGCCCCAAGCGGCTGTTCATGATCGGCTCTTTCCTGGCCGGCCTCGGCTACATCCTGGTGCCGGCGGTGCACTCGCCGGTGTACCTGGCGGTGTGCTCGATGCTGGTGAGCTTCTGCATGCCTTGCCGCTTCGTTTCGATGAATGCGGTGTTCATGCAGCAGCTCGACAAGGTGGGCGTGGCGCGGGCCGGCTGGTTCCGCGGCACCCACATGATCGGCTTTTTCCTGCTGGGCCCGGTGGCTGCGGTGGCCATCCTGGCGCAGGCGGGCTTTACCGGCACCTACTGGCTGATTGCGCT
Organism: Andreprevotia sp. IGB-42; assembly: GCF_009848685.1. GTDB lineage: Bacteria > Pseudomonadota > Gammaproteobacteria > Burkholderiales > Chitinibacteraceae > Andreprevotia. The sequence continues at coordinate 229,377 of NZ_WXTX01000001.1, read as the reverse complement.
GAGCTTCGTGGCCACGGCAGCGCTGGGCCCGGTGGTGATGAACCATTACCAGCGCCCGGCCGGGCCCGGCCGCAAGCTCACGGTGGCGGAGCTGGCCGCGCAGTTTGCGCTGATGTGGCAGGACAGGGAGCTGCGCGGTGTATGCGTGATCGAGTTCGCCACGCAGGCCATCAACCAGTTCTACACCTTTTTCATCGTGGCAATTGCCATCAAGGAATACGGCTTTGCCTCCGGCACCGCGGCGGGGCTGGTTTCCGCGCAGGGCGCGGCGTTCGTGCTGGCGCTGTTTACCCTGGGGGCGCTGGTGCCACGGCTGGGACAGCAGCGCTTCTACCTGGCGAGCTTTGCCACCACCGCCGTGGCGCTGCTGGTGCTGGGGCTCAGCCGCGTGCCGGCACTGCTGTGGGTGGGCGGGCTCTGTCTGGGGTTGGGGCTGGGCATGCTGCAGACGGTGAATATCTCGCGCTTTGCCGCAATCGGTGCGCGGGCGGGCCGTGGCAGCATCGCCGGCATCAATGCCTTTGTCGGCCCGTCCGGCAGCCTTGCCGGCAGCATCGTCGGTGGGGTGCTGGGTAGCTGGTTGGGCCTGCAAGCGGTGTTTCTGATGTTTGTGCCCCTGTTTATCGTGTTTGGCTGGCGGTTGGTGACACGCGCAATGTCGCCGCTGCCGGTTCCCGCCGGCTTGCCGGCGGTGCAATTAGAGAGTGAAACATGAGCATTGCAAGTTCTGAGAATACGGCGGTTCTGCCGCGCCCATTGCCTGCTACGCAGCCCTCTGCCGCACTGGGCAACTGGCTGGCCAACGCGGGAACGAAACTGACGCTGGCAGCGGTGGGCTTGCTGCTGCCACTGGCGCTGCTGGCGCTGTGGCAACACGCGGTCGACAAGCACTGGCTGGCGGTACAGATCCTGCCGCCGCCCAAGCTGGTGTGGGAGTCCTTGCTGGATCTGTGGCAAGCGGGTGACTTGCAAAGCCACCTGGCCATCAGCCTGTCACGCATAGGCTGGAGTTGCCTGATCGGCATCGGCGGCGGGCTGGTGCTGGGGCTGTCCATCGGGCTGTCACGTACGGTGAAGGCCTATGTGTACCCCACCTTCGAAGTGGTATCGCAGTTTCCGGTGGTGGGCTGGATTCCGCTGCTGATCATTTTTGTCGGCATTGATGAAGCGCTGAAGATTTCGGCGATTTCGCTGGCGGTGATCGTGCCGGTCACCGTGCACACCTACAAGGGCATTGCCAACATTCCGCGCTCGCTGCTCGATGTGGCGCGCGTGTATCGCTACAGCTTTGCCCAGGTGGTATGGCGCGTGGTACTGCCCTCAGCATTGCCCAGCCTGTTCAGCGGCATCCGCCAGGGTGTGATGCAGGCGTGGCTGTCGCTGGTGTTCGTCGAGCTGCTCGCGTCCAGCGAGGGCATCGGCTACCTGATGGTATGGGGCCGCCAGCTGCTGCAGCTCGATCTCGTCATCGTCGGGATGATCGTGATCGGCGCGGTGGGTGTGGTGCTGGACCTGAGCCTGCGCCTGATCGAATCCCGCTTGCAAACCTGGCGCCGTGGCGCATTCTGACCGGAGGCCATCATGAGTGAGCAATCGACATTTCAAGCGCCAGCACCTGCAGGCACGATTCAAACACTGCTGCGCAAGGATTGGCGCGGGCTGGTTCTGCCGCTGGCTTTCGTGCTGGTGTGGTGGGCAGTCACCACGCTGGGCCTGGTCAACACCAAACTGATCGTTCCACCGGCGGATGTGGTCACCACTGCATACCGCTTCATCACTGGCGGTACGTTCTTTGATGGCCTGGGTGCCAGCCTGTGGCGCGATGGTGCCGGCTTCGTGATCGGCAGCCTTGCCGGCGTGGCATTCGGCGCGCTGGTGGGGGTATCGCGCTGGGCCAACCGCATCGTCGGCCCCACTTTCCATACCTTCAAGCACATCTCGCTGTTTGCCTGGCTGCCGCTGATTTCCACTTGGCTGGGGCAGGGCGATGTGGCCAAGATCCTGTTCGTGGCGTTGTCCGCTTTCTACCCGGTGGCACTGGGCACGCTGGAAGGCGTGAAGGGGATTGCGCGTGCGCAGCTGGAGGTGGCCCGGGTGTATGCGTTCAACCGCTGGCAACTGCTGTTCAAGCTGGTGCTGCCGGCGGCATCGCCGCAAATCCTGGCGGGGCTCCACCTGGCGCTGATCTACGCGTGGCTGGCTACCATCGGTGCCGAATACCTGCTGGCCAAATCCGGCCCGGGCCTGGGTGATGCGGTGATCCAGGGCAAGGCAGCGTTCAACGTGCCGCTGGTGGTGTTCGGCATGCTGATCATCGGGTTTGTCGGCGCTTTCTTCAACCAGATTGCCGCCCGTATCGAAGCGCGTTTGCTGCGCTGGCGTGATGTGCGCCGTTGAGCGCTCCTGCAAGCAAACCAAAGGGCTGACCATGCAAAACAATTCCTTCATATCCACACCCGTTACATCTACACCACTCAAGCGCCTGCAGCATGGCCTGCTTGCCATCACCGCGCTGCTGGGCCTGATCGCCGCACCGGCGCGGGCAGAAGCGCCGCCGCCTGTCATCCGTATCGGCATTGCTTCGCCAGCCGTGGGTAGCCCACCGGTGTATTCGGTGGGCACCATCGGCGTGGCACGCCAGAAAGGCTGGATCGACGACGCATTCAAGGCGTCCGGCACCAAAGTTGAATGGTTTTTCTTCAAGGGTGCCGGCCCGGCGGTGAACGAGGCGCTGACCAACAAGCAGCTCGATTTCGTGTTCCAGGGTGATTTGCCATCGCTGGTGGGGCGCTCTGCCGGGCTGAAAACCCGCTTGATCCTGCCGGTAAGCGTGCGCGCCAACATTTACCTGGCGGTGCCGCCGGATTCCACCATCAAATCGGTGGCGGACCTGCGTGGCAAGCGGGTGTCGATCTTCAAGGGCACCAATTCGCAACTGCCGATCAACCGCGTGCTCAAGGCCAATAACCTGACCGAACGCGACATCCGTGGCATCAACCTGGATACCGCCACATCGCAGGCAGCGCTGAGCACCAAGGACCTCGATGCCGCTTTTGGCGGTTACGAGCTGCTCAAGCTGCGCGACAAGGGCGTAGCCAAAATCGCCTTCACCAGCGCCGGTTCTGCACAGTTCACCCGCCAAAGCGCACTGCTGGTGACTGACGAATTTGCCGCCCGTTACCCGCAAGCCACGCAAACCCTGGTGACCACGTTGGTGAAGACCGCGCAGTGGGTGTCCGAGCCTGCCAATTACAACGATGTGCTGAATATCTGGGCGCTGCAGGGCACGCCGGTGGCGCACTGGAAGGAAGACTTCGGCCCGGATCTCAAATCACGCCATAGCCCGTTGTTCGATGCATTCGTGGTGGCCCGCTACAAGGACGCTGTCAACGATGCGGTGGCGTTCAAGCTGGCGCGCAACAAGTTCGATGTCGAGCAGTGGATAGACCGCCGCTATGTGGACAACGCACTCAAGCAGTTGAAGCTCACACAGTACTGGGTGCCGCTCGGTGCGGATGTTAAATAAAAAAATGGAATATCAAATACGTTTGATATATCTTGTTGTCTGAATATTCCAGCGAGCTTCCTATGAAAAACATGTTCATCAAAATGACCCGGGCCGCGCTGGCAGGTGGCCTGATGTTCGCGGCAATGGCCAGCCATGCCGAGGCATTGCCCAAGGTCATCCGCATCGGCGTGGCATCGCCTTCGGTGGGCAACCCGCCGCGCTTCACCACCGGTGCTTACGGCCTTGCGTATACCAAGGGCTGGTTCGACGAAGAGTTCAGGAAAGATGGCGTGAAGCTGGAATGGACTTTCTTCAAGGGTGCCGGCCCGGCAGTGAACGAAGCGCTCACCAACCATCAGCTGGACTTTGCGCTGCAGGGTGATCTGCCGGCAGTCATCGGCCGCTCGTCCGGGCTCAAGACCCGGCTGATCGCTGCGGCCACGGTGCGCACCAACATCTATCTGGCGGCGCCGCCTGATTCGCAGATCAAGACCATCAAGGATCTGAAGGGCAAGCGGGTAGGGGTGTTTGTCGGCACCAATATGCAACTGGTGGTAGACCGCATCCTGGCGGCCAACGGCCTGACCGAGAAAGACCTGCGTATCGTCAACCTCGATACCGGCAGCCTGAACGCCGCGATCGCCAGCAAGAGCATCGATGCTGCGTTCAGCTTTGTGGATTTTCTGAGCCTGCGTGACAAGGGCCTGGCCAAGATCATCTACACCAACCGCGGTGCGTCGCCGGTGTTCACGCGGCAGAACGCGCTGCTGGTCACCGATGAATTTGCCACGCAATATCCGGAAGCCACCACACGCATCGTCAAGACACTGGTGCGCAGCGCGCACTGGGTCTCGCAGGAAGCCAACCAGCCCGAGGCATTCCAGCAATGGAGCCAGATGGGTTTTTCCGAGGCCATTCTGCGTGAAGACGCATCGGGCGAGCCGCTGAAATCGCTGCAAAGCCCGTTGCTGGATGACTTTTTCGTCAGCCGCTACAAGGCGGTGGCGCAGGAAACGCTCAAGCTCAAGCTCACTCGCAATCAGGTCGAGGTGAACAGCTGGGTGGACCGCCGCTTCCTCGATGCCGCGCTCAAACAACTGCAGCTGACCGGCTACTGGACCCCGCTCGATGCCAATGCCAAGCCGGCTGGTACCGCTGTGGCGGCCAGCAAGTAACGCCGCCGATTCCTGGAGCAAGCCATGTCCTCTTTCAACTCCGCTACCGCCTCGCTCAGCCTGCAAGACGCCGACGTCGCCGTGCCACGTTCAACCGGCCAGCCCACGCTGGCAGCGCGCCTGCTGGGTGCTTGGCAGGCTGCCTGGCCCACGCTGCGTCGCTTCCTGCTGGCGTGGCCGTTCCCGCTGGCGATCTTTGCGCTCTGGTCTGCCGCGGCGCATTTCGAATGGGTGGCACCACAGGTGCTGCCTTCGCCGGAAACCGTGTTCAACACCTTTGGTGATCTCTTCAACAGTGGCGAGCTGCGCACCAACGGCGTGATCAGCTTCAATCGCGTGGTATCGGGCTTTGCCATCGGTGCATCCAGCGGCTTGCTGCTGGGCGTGTTGATGGGTCTGTCCCCCACGTTCAAGGATTACGTCTATCCGATATTCCGAGCCTTTGCACAAGTGCCATCACTGGGCTGGTTGCCGCTGTTGATGATGCTGGTCGGTATCGACGAAGCACTGAAGATCATCCTGGTGGCCAAGGCGGCACTGGTACCAGTGGCGCTCAATACGCTCAAGGGCATCGAGGGGGTACCTACCCGTTATATCGAGGTCGCCAAGGTGTACGGCTTCAACCAGTGGCAGTTGCTGGTGCGCGTGGTGTTCCCGGCGGCGTTCCCGATGATCTGGAACGGCGTTCGTTACGGCCTTACGCACTCGTGGCTGGCACTGGTGGCGGTGGAGTTGCTGGCTTCCAGCGAGGGGCTCGGCTTCCTGATCGTCTACGGCCGCCAGCTGTACCAGATGGATGTGGTGATGGCTGCGGTGGTGGTGGTGGGCGCAGTGGGCTTCGTGCTCGACAAGGTACTGGCCACCATCGAGACGCGTTTGCTGCGCTGGCGTCATGACGCTTTCTGAGGGGATGCCCGTGCACACCGCAAGTCCGCTTATCCATATGTTTTCCCCGCTAACGGGGTCTTCAATTCAAACAGGGAGTCCGCAATGACGACTTCAATCCTGCAACTGGCCGCTACGGATAAACCGGTGGTCTCCCGCTCACCACTGCGCTGGCTGCATCCGGCCATCGTGCCCAAGCCGCTGCGCGGCTGGGTAATCCCCGGGCTGCTGTTCGTGCTGTGGTGGGCCGCCTACCGCTTTGGCTGGACGCAATCGCAGCTGTTCGTGCCGATCGAAAAGGTATGGGATACCGCCGTGAAGCTCTCCAGCACCGGCGAGCTGTGGAAAGCGCTGGGCGCCAGCCTGGCGCGTGATCTGGCCGGCTTCGTGATCGGCTCGCTGATCGGCTTGCTGGTGGGCGGGGCATTGGGCTTGTCCCGGCTGATGGAGAACCTGATCGGACCGACTTTCCACACGCTCAAGCAGATTTCGCTGTTTGCGTGGATTCCGCTGATCTCGCTGTGGTTTGGTCTGGGTGACGTGGCCAAAGTGGCGTTCCTGGCGCTGGCGGCGTTCTTCCCTGTTGTACTCAACAGCTTCGAGGGCATCCGCAGCGTACCGCGCGAATACATCGAGGTGGCGCGCGTATTTGCCTACAGCCGTACCCAGTTGCTCACTCGCGTGGTGCTGCCATCCGCATTGCCGTCGATCTTTACCGGCGTTTACCTCGCGCTGATCTATGCGTGGCTGGCCACCTTGGGTGCGGAATACCTGCTGACCTCCGGCGTGGGGATCGGCAACTTGCTTACCGATGGCCGCGAACACTTCTGGATGGATTACGTGATTCTCGGCGTGGTGGTGGTGGGCATCGTCGGCTTCCTGCTCAACTGGATTGCCAGCCGGATTGAAGCGCGCCTGCTGAGCTGGCGGGGCCGCTCCACCGCGCAATTCTGATTTCCCATACGTTCCTTATCCCTTTTCAGTCATTCGCCAGGCCGGCGCTGCCGGCAACAGAAGGAGTTACACCATGGCCCATGCAGGCACTCTCGAGATCAAGGATCTCAACAAGCAATACACCGTGAAAGGCGAACCGCTGCCGGTGCTGGAAAACATCTCGCTGTCGATCAAACCGGGCGAATTCGTCAGCATCGTCGGCAGCTCCGGTTGCGGCAAATCCACCTTGCTGCGGCTGGTGATCGGCCTCGAGGAAGACTACCAGGGCGAAATTCTGCTCGACGGCAAGCGCATCGTCGGCACCAGCCTGGATCGCGGCATCGTGTTCCAGGAGCACCGGCTGTTTCCGTGGCTGAACGTGGAACAGAACGTCAGCGTCGGTTTGCTCAATGCCGGCCTGTCTGATGCGGCCAAGAAAAAATCGGTGCAGGAGCATATCGAACTGGTGGGCCTGAAGGGCTTTGAAACCGCGTACCCGTATCAGTTATCTGGCGGCATGAGCCAGCGCGTGGCCATTGCCCGTGCGCTGGTCAACCGCCCGGAAGTGCTGCTACTGGATGAGCCGTTCGGCGCGCTGGATGCGCTGACCCGCGCACACTTGCAGCAAGAACTGCAACGTATCTGGGAGGCGGAGGGCATTACCGCCATCCTGGTCACCCACGATGTGGAAGAGGCCGTCTATCTGGGTGACCGGGTGGTGGTGATGCAGCCGCGCCCTGGCCGCATCAAGCGCATTGTCGATGTGCCGCTGGCGCGCTCGCGTGACCGTGGCAGCTACGCGTTCTCGCAGATCAAGGATGACGTGCTGTCCGAGTTCTCGGATGCGCCGCGTGAGGAGTTGATCAATCCGCAGGAAACACTGGGCGCCAACTGGCAGTTTGCCTGGTAAGGCTGGCTGCATTGCTGACCACACCACTGGTCATCTGCCACGGGTAGCCCCGCCTATCCGTGGCCGCATTTCCACGCGCAGCCAGTGCTGCGCATGTCTTCCTCTTCTGCCATGGCGCCCGCATGTCTTCTCCTTCATCACCCGCAGCAGCCAATGGCTTCGCCGTCTTGCGCAACCGCAACTTCGCTGCCTATCTGTCCGCCCGGCTGCTATCCACCATCGCCATGCAGATGGTCAACCTGGCGGTGGGCTGGCAGGTGTATGCGCTCACGCATAGCGTCACCGACCTGGGCCTGATCGGTCTGGCGCAGTTTGCACCGTTCTTCGTGCTGGTGTTGCCGGCCGGGCAGATTGCCGACCGTTACGACCGCCGCGTGATCATCAATGTGGCTTTTGCCGTGCAGGGTATTGCTGCGTTGCTGTTGCTGGCGTTCACGATCAGCGGGGTGACGGCAGTATGGCCGGTGTTTGCCGCGGCAGCGCTGGCGGGGTGTGCACGGGCATTCATGATGCCGGCCAGCCAGGCCATCGTGATGAACCTGGTGCCCAATCACCTGTTTGGTCAGGCCACGGCGATCAGCTCATCCAGCTTTCACGCCGCCGTGATCGCCGGCCCTGTATTGGGGGGCGTGCTCTATCTGCTGGGACCACACGTGGTCTATACGGTGGCAACCGGCGTGCTCGCCTTGTCCGTGGTGCTGATGTGGCTGGTGCGCAGCCAGCAGACGGCAAAGCGCGAACCGGTATCGCTGGCAGGGGTGCTCGATGGCTTCCGCTTTATCTGGTCTCGCAAGATCGTGCTTGGCGCCATTTCGCTGGATCTGTTTGCCGTGCTGTTTGGCGGCGCTGTGGCGTTGCTGCCGGTGTTCGCGCACGACGTATTGCATGTGGGCCCTACTGGCCTCGGCATCCTGCGCAGTGCACCGGCGGTGGGTGCGGCGCTGACGTCGGTGGCGCTGGCGTTCTGGCCGATCCGCCGCCACGTGGGGCGCTGGATGTTTGGCGGCGTGGCGCTGTTCGGTGCAGCCACCATCGTGTTCGGCTTGTCGACCAGTGTGCTGCTGTCGGTGGTTGCACTGGCGCTGACCGGGGTGGGCGATATGGTCAGCGTGTATATCCGCCACATGCTGGTGCAGTTTGAAACGCCGGACGCGATCCGTGGCCGGGTCAGTGCGGTGAATGCGGTGTTCATCGGTGCATCCAACGAGCTGGGCGAATTCGAATCCGGTACCACTGCTGGCTGGTTCGGCCTGATTCCCGCTGTGGTATTCGGCGGTGCCGCCACGCTGGTGGTCACCGGCTTGTGGATGCGGATTTTTCCGGTGCTCAGCCACATGGATCGCTTTCCGCACGAAAACCGGTCTGGTGATGCGCCCGCAGCCACGCTAGAGCCAGCACCGCCAGCCGGCCAGCAAGCGCCAGCCGTGGCGCTGGTAACCAAATGATATATCCGGCCAGGTCTGCGCACTGCGCGAGCCGTGGCCGGTTTCCAGAAACAGGGCACGACAGATGCCCCGGGGATCAACAATGAGTACCGATTTTCAACGTGCGCCCGGCACGCCGGATTTACCGGCAACGCCGTTCCGCTTCATCTGTTATTTCGTCGTTCGCTACCGCTGGTGGTATCTGGCGATGCTGACGATGGAAACGCTCAATGCCGCCTGTGGCATCAGCATTCCATATGCCCTGTCGCGTATCATCAAGAGCGTGACGGGCGCGCACGAGCAATCGATGGCACTGGTGACTTCGCTGCAAGGGCCTTTGCTGCTGTTCGTGGCGCTCAGCGCCGGCGAGGTATTGTTCGGCCGGCTGGCCGGTGCCATCCAGATTCGGCTCGGGCCGCGGCAGCGCCAGAATGTCACGCGCACCATCTACCACTACCTGCAGCACCATTCGCATCGCTATTTCAGCAACAACTTTGCCGGCGCGCTGGCGCATCGCATCAGCGAAACCTCGATGGGGGTCACGCAAACGCTGTGGTCGGTGATTACCGAATTCTGGCCGGTGGTGATCGTGTTCAGCGTGGCGATCACGCTGCTGTATACCGCACACCCGCAACTGGCTGCCTTCGTCGGTACTTGGGCGGTGCTATTCATCGGCATCTCTTACCTGCTGGCGCGCCGGGCGCAGCCGCATGCGTTCCGTGCATCGTCGGCGCGCAGCGAGACTACCGGCAAGGTGGTGGATTCGGTCACCAACCTCACCAGCGCGCGCCTGTTTGCCCGGCTGAAGTTCGAGCGCGATTTCCTCGAGGATTCACTGCAGAAAGAACTGGTGATGGTGCGCCGCTCCAACAGCTACTCGGAACGTGTGCGCTGGTTCCAGTTTGCCGCCGCCGCTGTGCTCAAGGTGGGTACGCTATATTTCGCGCTCACGCTGTGGGGACAGGGCAAGATCGGCGTGGCCGAGTTCGTGATGGCGGTGAGCTTGTCGTTGCTGATCATCAATGAAGCACGCAATTTGTCGCGCCGTTTCCTGGAATTTTTCGAGTTCATCGGCAACGTGGCCAATGGCGTGCACACCATCGTGCGCCCGCACGAACTGGTGGACCAGCCCGGCGCCGCACCGGCGCGCATCAGCACCGGCCGGATCGAATTCCGCGATGTCGATTTCAGCTACGGTGGCGAGCGCAAGGTATTCAACAAGCTCAACCTCACCATTCCCGCCGGGCAGCGCGTGGGGCTGGTGGGGTTCTCCGGATCGGGCAAATCGACCTTCGTCAGCGTGATCCTGCGCCTGTACGACGTACAGGGCGGGCAGATCGTTATCGATGGCACCGATATCCGCCAGATGACGCAGGATGCGCTGCACGGCCAGCTCAGCCTGATCCCGCAAGATCCCAGCCTGTTCCACCGCACGCTGAAGGAAAACATCCGCTACGGCAGGCTCGATGCCAGCGATGAAGAAGTGGTGGAGGCCGCGAAGAAGGCTTACGCACACGACTTCATCGTGGACATGAAAGAGCAATACGATTCCATGGTGGGCGAGCGCGGTATCAAGGTATCGGGCGGGCAGCGCCAGCGCATCGCCATCGCCCGGGTGATCCTGAAAGACGCGCCGATCCTGATCCTGGACGAAGCCACGTCCGCGCTTGATTCCATCACCGAGAAAGCCATCCAGAACACGCTGGACGAGGTGATGAAGGGCAAGACCGTGCTGGTGGTGGCGCACCGCCTGTCCACCATCGCGCATCTGGACCGCATCCTGGTGTTCGACAACGGCGAGATCATCGAAGACGGCAGCCATGCAGAACTGATTGCCAGGCAGGGTGCGTACTACCGGCTGTGGAGCAAGCAATCGGACGGCTTCCTGCCCGAAAGCAGCAATGGTGAAGCAGCGCCAGCCAGGCGGCTGGAGCAGGTACCAGCTGGCTCGCAGCTCGACAAGGTGCTGCCCGATGCCGATAGCAGCAATGATCCGGATCGCGCCAAGCGTGAAGACCCGGATGTGTCTTTCGCGGCGGCCAAGTGATGCCCGGCACCCGCTTCATTGCCCATCATTGCCGTCTTCTTCTTAGCTGTAGATGCCGGCCCGGCCGGGCCGGCATCAATCCCATGGCCGGTAATCCGGTCTTTGCTCTCACTTGCACAGGTGCCCCATGACTGTTGAACAACGTGTTTTCCAGACCGAAACCGCTGCCTTGCCTTACCTGTTCGCCCAGCCGGTCCCGCAGCCCGGTCAAGCGGCGCCGCTGGTGGTATTCCTGCATGGCGCCAAGGATCGAGGCAATGATTTGTCCAAATTGCTGGCCTGGGGCTTTCCCCAGCTGGTGAGCGAGGCCACCACCTTGCCCTACTACTGGCTGGCGCTGCAGATCCCCGCCGATACCACATGGCCGGAATGGCAGCCGCAGCTGTTTGCGCTGATCGACCAGCTGACTGCCACGCACGCAATCGACCGTGACCGCATCATCCTCTCCGGCTTCAGCCTGGGCTCTGCCGGCACCTGGCAAATCGGCAGCGAGCACGCCGAGCGTTTTGCCGGTCTCGTTGTGGTATCCGGCCGCTTGCCGGAAGCCGTTGGCGATGCCGGCCTTGCCAGGCTCAAGCACACCCCGGTATGGGTATTCCACGGCGGCAAGGACGACAAGGTGCCCGCTGCAGGGGCGGAAGCTGCCGCCGCCGCGCTGAGCGCATTGGGTGGCGACGTGCGCTTCACGCTGATCCCGGACGGCGATCATTTCATTGCCGAAGCCGCCTACGGTAACCCGGAGCTGCAACAATGGTTGCTGACCCAAAGGCTGGAAACGGTAGCTGCCTGATTCATTGTTGATGTAAACCCATGCTGATCCGCCATGCCACGTCCGCCGATGCCATAGCGCTGCTCGATTTGTACGACGAATACGAGCGGCCGGCGGATCAGCGTCCCGGCCTTGCCGTCATGACCGCCAGCGATACCGCGCTGGCCCCGGCTGACGATTTTCCTGCAATGACTATCGACCAGCTTTCATAAATTCCATGCACGCTGTTGGCGCTTTGTGTCGTTTGTGGCTATCAACAATGGGGCTACCCATTTGGCATGGGCTCGACGCAGCCGTACCGGTAGCCCGCGCATCAGCCCGAACTATCCTGCGCCGGCCCACGTGCCGGTAACTCATGGAGCAACGCATGGCTTTGACCCTGAATTTCAATGACAACCGTGGTGGTGATACCACGGCGGTATCGATCGGCTTTGTACCGGGTGCCAGCAACGCCGGTTTCGATATCATCAGCAATGCAGACCAGAGCGCGTTGCTGCCGCTCAATCTGGTCAACAGCAGCGCGAATCCGCCGCAAACCTATCCGTTCGCCGGCAACTGGTACAGCCTTGCCGATCTGGCGCAGGGCGTGAGCATCAGTGCCTTCAGCGGGCGCGTATACGTGGCGTATGGCCCCGCGTGGGCGGTGCAGAACGCGGGTTACGAGCCGGCGCAGTCGGTCACCGATCCCAACTTCTTTTTGCGTTATGACAAACTGGAAATGACCTTTACCGGCCAGGCTGCCGATGTGGCCAACCTGACCAGCATCGATTACTGGGCGATTCCGCTCACGCTGCAAACCAGCCAGGGCGGTACCGTTGCGCAAACGGTAGCCGGCTTGCAAGGCAGTACGACCGCACAGGAGATGTTTTCCGCGCTGAACGCGCTGACCGCCACGCCGGTATCGGGCATTGCCGGCCCCGGTGGCATCGATGGCACGCCGCTGCCGGCACAGGTGCCGGGCCAGTTCCAGCAGTTCAGCAGTACATCGCCCGCACCCGGCACCACGTTTGCGCGCGTGATCGGCCCGTCGTCGTACCCGCCGATCAACCCGCCGCCGGGCGCCATTCCGGTCACGCCGTACGATACGCTGCTGGGCTACCTTAAAAACCTCTACGCCGCCTTCGGCCCCGGTACCACCGTGGGCGCCACGGTGCCTGGCCTCGGCAACGGGGTGATCGCCACCATCGCGGGCAATTTCGCCGGCGTGGGGCCGAATGTGCCCGCCAGCGGCCCGCAGGCCGCCCAGCAATATCAGTTCAGCGCCAGCATTGATGCCAGCTACAACATCACGCTGAGCGGCAAGCTCAGTCTGTCCGACGACACCGTAACCATCCTGTATGCGGTGGGCGATCTCACCAATCCTTCCGGTATCTATGGTGGCAACGCGCCCTACAGCCTGAATGGTGCTGCTGCCGTTAGCCCCGGCAATGATGTGTATGGCTGGATCGGCGGTGATCTGTTCTCCGGCCTGAATATCGGTGCGTTGGGCAGCAGTACGGCGTCCGCGCTGCCGGGGCAGACGCTGGTGGGGGCGCTGCCCAGCCAGCAGTGGTTCCAGTTGTCACCAGCCACGTTCTTTGCCGGGCTGCAGCCGGGCAATACCGATTACAACCAGTGGGCTGCCACGCTGGCCCCGCTCTCGCAGGCGTATAACTTTGCCTATTCCGACCGCTTTGCCCCGGTTTTTGCCAGTCTCAACCCGGCCAATGTCGATACGCTGACTGTGGTGCTGGAGCCGGCAACGGTCACGCTGTAAACCGCTTTACCGCTCCGCAATGCCCGCTCTGGCCTCACGTCAGACGGGCATTTTTTCATGGTTTTCCCATGGTTCGCCAAGGGATAGAGCGGGGATCGATTGGTGCATTCCAATTTTGGGTGTGTTCAAGCGCCGGTGATCAGCCCATGGGGTTCGTCCCATAACTGGATTTCCACGTAGAACTCGAAATCACTTTCCCAATAGCGCTCATAGGACGCGGGCACAGGCTCGGATGGCACGCCAAATTGCCCGGTAAGGCCGGCAACTTCATCCAGCAGGAAAATCTGCTTGAAATAGGGTTTGTCTTCACGCGTGAGCGCGATAAAGCTATCGGGAAAGGTGAGCGAGGTGGTTGCCGGATCAAGTTGCGACAACGCGATCTGCAGTGATTGATGCCCGTCATTGAGCCCGCCAAACCATGGCGAGCTGCCCAACACCATATAGAAAGGATTGTTGCGGCGTGGCTTGCCGCCACGGGCAATGAACAGATCACGCAACTGCGCCTCGATCACCCGGCGTTTTGCGATGTAATCGCGTCCATAGCGGCGCCGGTAGCTGCCATCGTGCTGGTGGCGAGTGAGCAAGTGCTGGAAAACCGGGTCATCGGCGCCCAGCGGCAGATCGGACAGACTCCGGAATGGCCCATGCTCGGCCATATAGTAATGCGTGGCGAAATCGGGAGTGATCATGAGCGGGCCTCTCTTCAGCAGGGCCGTGCCCCGATCAGCATGCATTGCAGTCAGGCAGCTGCGACTTGATCACCACCCGGTTTAAGCAAATGTACCCGTTGGTCATCATGCCCGCAAATGCGGCTCGTCGCCATCACCCGCTGGAGGCGTTGAGCAGCGGTTCCCGGCAGAGGCAGTGGGGATTGTCTGCCGCATCCGTCCGGCTGCGCCTCGCCAGCCGCATTGCAGCAGTTTTTTGCTGGCAGCGCTCTTGCTAATCGCCGTTCCTGTTGTGCCTCTGCTCGTGATTCAACGCCTGTTTCTTCCATCCGTCGGCTCCTGCTGCAAGCCTGCATCAATCCGCGCTGGCAATTAACCGGATCAACTGGCTTCGCTGTCTGCCAAACGCTGCAGAACCAGCTATACCATCCTATTTTCTTGAAACATGTTTCTTTAATTGTAAGTTAGATTTTATATATTTTATATTAAAAGAAAGAAACAAGAAAGTTTTTAAGACAATGCGCTTGCCCTTGGATTATCGTACTCCCACGTCATCACGGCTGACTGTATGGGTATTAGATGAAAATAATCATTGATCTAGCGCGATTCTGATATCGGGCGCAACGCAGCATCATTCCCATTTTTACTTACAAGATTGTCGTGGTGACCGCGGCATGGAAAGGGTGGCGTATTGCCCGTTGCATTGCTGCTATAAGCGAGCTGTGCCTGGCAATGCGCCCGAGCAAACGGCACGGGCAGCATGGGCCGCTCGACTGTTCTGGTGAGGCAGCGCAACAGCTTGCGCGTGCCCACATAAACCAAAACACTGGAGAGATGTCATGACCAAGATCATTGGGCGGGTTGCAGTCGAGCCCGCATCGGTGCGCCCGGGTGAATCCGCACGGGTAGAAGTATTCGACGTGAACGACAAGTCGTTTGAAGGCAGCAACAGCGAAGTAACGATCAATGGCGTGGCAGGCGCCGTGCATTTCCTGCAGTTTGCTAGCCCGGGCAAGCGCCGCTTGAATGTGCTGGTGCGTGCCGGCAACGGGGAAAGCCAGCAGCAAACGGTGGAGCTCGATGTCGAGGGCGAGCCGCTGCAGTTCATTTCCGGCCGCAACCGCAAAGACATTGCCATGCTGGGTGTCACCCAGTCTGCCACGAACGCTTACGTGGCAACCATCACGCTGGGGGCGCTGGTTGATCCACGTGCCACGCATACCATCACCCCCACGCCACCCAAGGTATCCACGTTGCCGGTAAAGGCCTTCGGCCGGGATACGCTGGTTGGCAAGCTGATCAAGCGCGGTGCTCTGGCCCAGGCGATGGCTGCCAATCCGCAGGCACTGGTCAGCACCAGCCAGAGTCGCCTTGCCAATACCCGCAGCGAAATCCGGCTGCGCCCTGTGCTGGCAGCCGGGGTGAATCTGGCACGGGTCAATGCTCTCAGCAGGCGCACCGCAACTGTCAGCCTTGCCGCCAATGCCAATACCGCTGCAGCAACGGCGCGGGCGGCGGCAAACAACGTATCGCGCTCGGCAGTGCGGACAAGGCCGCAGGCTGCCACGCGCCAGGCCATCAGTGCCGTCTATGATTTGTCCCACGTGGACATGAACGGTTTCTTCGGCCAGGTGGCGCCGGAAGCCAAGATGGAGTTCGAGTGGGATTTCGGTGATGGCCAGAAGATCACCACGCGCACGCCGGCGGTGCTGCACGATTACTTCGACAGCATCGATCATGCCCGCGGCCACAGCCAGTTTCATGTCACATGTACGGCCAAGCACGCCGGCATCACGGTCAGGCGTACGCTCAACCTGCACTCGGCCTATGCCATCTGCAAGAAGACCGGCACGGTGGTACCGCATGTCGAGGCGGACCTGTTTGCGCACAAGCGCTACAACCTGATCAGCGGCACGTTCACCGTGCATAACGTGGAAAACCAGCCACTGGTGCTCGATCGCGTATCGATCACCGCCAATACCGACGATGGCGATGCGGTCAGCCTGCCCAATCCGTTCATTTCGCTGGGCAACAAGATCACCATCGCGGCCAAGTCATCCAGCCTGATCAACGTGAACGTGCCCTTCGTGGCCGGCTTGCCGGTCAATGGCCAGCTGCGCCACGATATTGCCGGATTTACCGTGCTGTATGCCGGTACCACGGGCAGGACGCCGGTGCGTTGCAGCGCCGTATTCGATATCCCGGTCGAGCAATGGGGCAAGAAGCCGGAAGCACCGCCACTGCCCAATGTGCCGCCACTGCAAACCCACACCTGGCCGTGGGAGCTGGTGGAAGATATCCTCGCCACGCTGAAGGACCCGATCATCAACGTGAGCCATCCTGGCGACACGGTGCTGGACAGCAAGACCGGCACGCTGGCCGTCTCGCTGGGCGTCACCAATGCGCTCAAGAGCAAGGTGGCCGCACGTGCGCAGGCAGACCGCGTGCTGTCGGCGGTATTCACCCCGGCGGACAGCAGGAAGCTGGCGGTACGCACTGTGGCTACCGGCCTGGGGCGTGGCGCTGCGCTGCATGGCGTAACGACGGCAACAACCCACGTGGGTGCCAATGCCACGGCACGCGTTGCTGTAGCAACGCTTGGCGCTGCCAACCTCAGCACCACCAATGTGGCTGTGGCCGGCTTGCAGCTGCAGCCGCTGGATTTTGGTGGCAGTGCGTGGCATACCCTCAAGGGCCCACCGATGCCGGGCTTCGTGGCGGAAGGGCAGATTTGCGAACCAGACAACCTGACCGAGGCACAACTGGCACAGGCCGATGCCGGCCAGCTGGTATGCCAGCTGACCAGCGAGCAGGAAGACGTGCTGATGCCGGCGCGCTGGATGAATGCCCGCAAGGGCGATTGCATCCTGTCGCCGGGCGGTGATGGCATCATCGGCGGGTTGATGCTCAACGTGAAGCCCGCGCAGTGGTACAGCCACTCCGGCATCATGACGCGCAACTACGATGAAATCACCCACAGTACCGGCAGCCAGAAACGGCTGATGGATCATATGGTGGGTGTGTTCGATGGTTCGGATGGCTTTGATCCGCACGTGCTCAAGTTCATCTGGCCGGGTGCGGTAACCCAGTCCGTGCAGGCCTCGATGGAAGGCGAATCCTTTCCCGATCCGGAATTCAACGCCAGCTACAACATTTCCGCGTTTGGCGCGCATGAGGTCGGGGTCACGCATAACGATCAGTTCACGATGATTCCGCCGCTGGTGCTCAAGCCGAACCCCACCGAGGAAACGCCGGGGGTACGCACGGCGCTGCATGCCATTGCCACCGATGCGCGGGCCAATGCCGGCCGGCCGGGCGTGAAGCCCAAGTTCCACTACCGCTGGTTCTGCTACACCGACCCCACCATCGGCCAGGGCGCACCGGAAGGCCCGGCAGCAGGCTGGGCGGCCGGCACGCACCCATCCGTGTGTTCGTCGTTCATCTGGATGCATGCCAAGGGGCGCGGCGCGCACATGGAAACATCGCAGGCGCTGGTCACGCCGACTGACCTGGAACCCGCAGATGTCGCTACCGGCGCCGATGTGCAACCCACCACCAAGGACGGGCTGTACAACTATTCGGCACAGGAGCGCACCGATGCGGCCAACTGGCTGTACGACACCATCTACAACCAGGCCTATGAAAAAGCCGGCTGGTTTGGCGAGATCCTCACCGATGGTGCCGATGACGTCGCCAACCAGTTCCTCAACTGCTTTGCCAATGACAATGCCGATGGCAAGGACAGCGAAGACTGGAAGAACGTGGTTGCTGCCAATGCGATCTCGCCGGACAACATGCTGTGGTGGGATGGCCCGTCGCGCGGTGGCCTGTATGGCTTTGCCGAACCGGCGCTGTACCGCGAACCGCGGGTCGAGAGCTTTACGGTCAGCAAGTGGAAGAAGGTGCTGAGCCGTGGCACCGTGCACGGCAAGGTATTCGGCGAGGGTGGCCCGGTGGCGGGTGCCATGGTGCAGGTGTTCGATGGCAAGACCACGTTCTCCGGCAACGATGGCAGTTATTCGCTGCACGATGTGCCGCTGGGGCATTACCAGCTCAAGGGCTCCAAGGTCATCGACGGCATGCTGTTCTCCGCGCAGCCGAACATCAATCTGCAGACAGCCGATCTTGCGGTGGACATCCATCTGCAACCGCCGGCAGAGCGCTTCCGCATTGCGCAGGTGTTCATCGATTTCTGGGGCCGCGACGAGGAATGGGCGGCAGATGACGAGATCAAGGACCCGGGCCCGGAATACTTCGAGCTGGAACTGGGGCCGGACAAGCTGATCAACTCCACCACGCGTACCTATCACTGGGGTGGCGAGGTGCGGGTTGAATACACCATCACCGTGCGCCTGCTGGTGAACAACAGCATCGACCTGCAATTGCAGGGCGTGCTGTTCGAAGGCACCAGCGAGGACACCAACGATCTGGACGGCCAGGGGGGGCTGACCTTCCAGACCGGGGTGGGCCAGACCAGCGGTGCCACGCTCACCATCACCAATACCGATGAGGATGACGGTGATGCTGGCGTGCTGAGCATTTCGGTGAAGAACGTACGCAATTCCAACTAAGCAGTGCCCCGGCCGCTATCCGGTGGCCGGAACGGAAAGAGCCCGCGATGCGGGCTCTTTTCATGCTGCCAGCACTATTGACCGGCCGTATTGGCTGCTGACTCAGTTCACCGTTACGCCGGTGAAGTCCTGCCGGCTGAACGGGTTCACCTTGTAGCCACTGACGTTGGGTGTGGTCAGCACGGCGGCGATTGGGTGGGCCAGCGGTATCCACAGTGCCTGATCGTGGATGATTTTCTGGGCGATTTCGTACTGCTTGCTGCGCGCGGCCTGATCGGTGGTTTTCTTCCCGGTGCTGATGGCCTTGTCCAGCGCGGCATCGCAGAAGCGCGCAAAGTTGAGGCCGGATTCAACCGATGCGCAGGCAAATTGCGGGGTCAGGAAGTTATCCGGGTCGCCATTGTCGCCACTCCAGCCCATGAACAGGATATCGTGCTCGCCGGCCTTGGCGCGCTTGATCAGCTCACCCCATTCGATCACTTTCAGCTCGGCTTTCACGCCGATTTTTGCAAGGTCGGCCTGCAGCAGCTCACCGCCCGCACGCGGGTTCGGGTTGAGCGTGCTGCCCGCCGGGCGGATCCAGATGGTGGTGGCAAAGCCGTTCGGGAAACCGGCCTCGGCCAGCAATTGTTTTGCCTTGACCGGGTCATAGCCATAGTCGGGCAGATTGACGTAGCTCCAGGTATTGGGCGGGTAGGGGCCGTCTGCAGCCGTGGCGGTGCCATCGAACACGCGTTTCAGATAAGTTTTCTTGTCGAGCGCGGTATTGAGCGCCTGGCGCACCTTTACGTTGTCGAACGGCTTGTGCTGGGTATTGAAGGCAACGAACGCGGTGGAAAACGCGTGGGTATCGATCACCTTCACCGATTTGTCGTTGCGCACTGCGGTCACGTCTTGCGGCTTGGGTGACAGCGCAATCTGGCATTCGCCGGCCTTCACCTTCTGCACGCGCACGGTGGCATCCGGCGTGATCGCGTAGATCAGCCGGTCTACCTTGGGCTTGTTGCCAAAGTAGCCGGGGTTTACGTCGTAACGGATTACCGCATCCTTCTGGTAGCTCTTCAGGATGAACGGGCCGGTGCCAATCGGCTTGCTGTTGAGATCAGCCGCCTTGGCAGGGGTGAGCTGGCCCGCGTATTCGGCCGAATAGATCGAGGCAAAGCCCATGGTGAGCAGCGGCACGAATGTGGCTTCCGGGCTGTTCAGCTCGAAGCGCACCGTGTAGTCGTCCACCTTTTTGACCGACTTCACGATCTTGGGCAATTGGAACGATTGCGCGTGCGGGTAGCCGTTGGGTGCGCTCTTGTACCACGGGTGGTTGCTATCGAGCATGCGGTTGAAGGTGAACAGCACATCGTCCGCGTTCAGCGCGCGGCCGGGCTTGAAGTAATCGGTGCTCTGGAATGCCACGTTCTTGCGCAACGTAAACGTATACGCCAGGCCATCTGCGCTGGCTTCCCATTTTTCCGCCAGGCTGGGCACCACCTTGCCGGTGCCTGCATCGTAATCGACCAGGCGGTTGAACAGCACATCGGCCGATGCATTGGTGGTGGTGAGCGAGTTGTACTGCACCACGTCGAAACCATCCGGGCTGGCTTCCGTACACACGGCCAGCGGTTTGGCTTGGGCGCTGGCAATGGCCAGTGCCATCGTGGCAAGAATGGGGGCGATGCTGTGCGGGCGTATTGGCGTCATGGCGGTCTCCGTGCCGGCTGTCATTGATCTTTCAATCTCGCGAGCATACCGCGCAAGCCGCCGGGGATAAACGACTGTTTGTGCATAAGGATATGGCCGAATGGACCGCACCGGCAGCCTGCCGGCCTAAGAAAGCAGCAATTGCAGGAGCCGGCATGATTGGTTTTGCTTATCGGTCCGAGAGAAAGAATTCATTTCAATATTGAGAATCATTCTCACTATAATTGGTTCAAAGGATAACCGGGCAGATCATCATGAGCACGCTGATACACACTTTGCAGCGCAGGCAGGCGGCTACCGCACCCCGCACGCAACCGGCAGTGCGGTCGCGCCGCAAGTTGCGCTACGCGGTAGGCGCGCTGATCTGGATTGGTGCCATCGTGGGCCTGGTGGCGCATAGCGGCCCCACGTTGCGTGAGGGCTTGCTGGCGGGTACCGGCCTGGCGCTGGCCACGGCAATCGGCGCGTTGCCGGTAGCGTTT
The DNA here is from genome assembly GCF_009848685.1 of Andreprevotia sp. IGB-42. Taxonomy (GTDB): domain Bacteria; phylum Pseudomonadota; class Gammaproteobacteria; order Burkholderiales; family Chitinibacteraceae; genus Andreprevotia. Next base: position 208,554 of record NZ_WXTX01000001.1, on the reverse strand, counting down.
GCGCGCCGCCTGCCCATTGCGCTGGCGCAGCAACTGCTGCTGGCCGGTGGCGGCATCATGCTGGCCGCCAGTTTCTTTTCGCTGTTATGGCCCGCATTCACGCTGGCCAGCGCGCAACTGGGCAGCAGCAATCAGGCCGGCCTGTTGACCGGGCTGGCGGCGCTGGCCGGCGCCGGTGCATTGGCCATGTGGAGGCAGCGGGCGATCCGGCAGGCAGCGGGCACAGAACTGCACCGCACCGGTGTGCTGCTGTTTGTGTGGGCGATTGCGTTGCACAACCTGCCGGAAGGCCTGGCAGGTGGTGTGGCGCTGGCCGGGCAGGAGCATGGTGCTTCGCTGGTGATCGGCATCGGCCTGCAGGATATTCCGGAGGGCTTTGCCGTTGCCGCAGCGCTGCTGCAGATCGGCATGAGCCCGCTACGCGCCGCAGCCTGGGGAGCGGCCAGCGGCCTGATCGAATTCTTTGGCGCATTGGCCGGTGCCGGTGCGGTGGCGCTGACGGCTACGGCATTGCCCGCATTACTGGCGCTGGCCGGTGGCGCCATGCTGTGGGTAACCGCTACCGAGATTGGCCCACTGGTGCTCAGGTCGCGCAGCGCGCAATTGATCTTTGCCGCCGGCTTTGCGCTGATGGCAGCGATGGACTTGGGCCTGGGCTGATAGACCTGGGTACACGGGCCCCGCGACGTGCTCGGGAGGGTAATTAATCACGGGAGCTGGCAGATTTTTGCAAGGTCTGCCTAAGATAGGGCGGGTTGATCAGCCCACCCGGCGGCATTGGCCACCGGGGCCGCTTATCTGGCGTTGGCTGCGATTGCCGCTGCATGCAGCCGCGCGTGTTTGGTGATTCTTTCAGGAGATACTCGATCATGGAAATCCATCTTGGTATTGGTGAAGATCAACGCGGGCGCATAGCCGAAGGACTGTCGCGCTTGCTGGCAGATACCTACACGCTGTACCTGCAAACCCATAACTTCCACTGGAACGTAACCGGCCCGCAGTTCAATACGCTGCACCTGATGTTCGAAGGGCAATACACGGAGCTGGCGCTGGCGGTGGACCTGATTGCCGAGCGTATCCGCTCGCTGGGGTTTCCGGCCCCGGGCACCTATGCCAGTTTTTCGAAGCTGGCCAGCGTGCAGGAAGTCGATGGCGTGCCGGCTGCCAAGGAAATGATCGCCATCCTGCTCAAGGGTCAGGAAACGGTGGTGCGCACCGCGCGCAGCCTGTTCCCGGAAGTGGATGCCGTCAACGACGAAGCCAGTGCCGACCTGCTGACCCAGCGTATGCAGGTGCACGAGAAAAATGCCTGGATGCTGCGTAGCCTGCTTGAGTAGCGCCACCACGGGCCGTTGCAGATGCAACGGCCCGTTTGCGGTGTTTTCACACAAGGGGGCCGTATGCACAAGCTTGTATTGATCCGCCATGGCGAATCGCAATGGAATCTGGAAAACCGCTTTACCGGCTGGGTGGATGTCGAACTGACCGAGCTGGGCATTGCCCAGGCGCGTGATGCCGGCCAGAAACTCAAGGCAGCAGGCTACGGCTTTGATGTGGCGTATACCTCGGTACTGAAGCGTGCGATCCGCACACTGTGGCTGGTGCAGGAAGAAATGGACCTGATGTGGCTGCCCACGCAGATAGACTGGCGGCTGAACGAGCGCCACTACGGCGCGCTGGCAGGGCTCAACAAGGCCGAAACCGCTGCCATCCATGGCGATGACCAGGTATTGCGCTGGCGGCGCAGCTTCGATGATCGCCCACCGGCCATGACGGCGGATGACCCGCGCGCCAGCTACAACGATCCACGCTATGCACATGTACCGCGCGAGCAGATCCCGCTGACCGAATGCCTGCGCGACACCATAGAGCGCGTGATCCCGGCCTGGAACGATGCATTGGCCCCCGCCATCCGCCAAGGGCAGCGCGTGGTGGTCAGCGCGCACAACAATTCGCTGCGTGCGCTGATCAAGCATCTGGATGGTATTTCCGATGCGGATATCATGAAGGTGGAAATTCCCAACGGCGTGCCACTGGTATATGAGCTGGATGCCGCATTGCAGCCCATCCGTCATTACTATCTGTGACTGCGCGGGCCGATGGTCGGCCTTGCGTCATCCGCAGGATACAAGTGGCCTACCTGGCTGCCCGGCATGAACGCCAACAGTGGCACGCTTGGCTGGCTGCACCGCGCTTGATCCGGGCTTGACCGTCCGGGAGGCGCTGGTATGGGCCCTCGGCAACGGTGGCTTGGGTACATATGCCAGACGACTATCGGCACCATTGGCAAATCCAATTTGCGTCAGTGATATCTCACTTCCAAACTGCATCCAGCAGTCCGTTATATCCCCATTGGAGAGAATCATGTCGACCGAAACAACCTGTCCGTTCGCGGGCAGCGCGCCCAAGCATGCGGTAGCCAGTGCACGATCGAACGCGGACTGGTGGCCCAAGCAGCTCAACCTGAAAATCCTGCACCAGCATTCGCCCCGTTCCAATCCGCTGGGCGAAGCATTCAACTACGCCGAGGCATTCAAGCAGCTTGATCTGGACGCGGTGATCAAGGATCTGCACGCGCTGATGACCGATTCGCAGGATTGGTGGCCGGCAGATTATGGCCACTACGGGCCACTTTTCATCCGCATGGCATGGCACAGCGCCGGCACCTATCGCATTGCCGATGGCCGGGGTGGCGCAGGATCGGGCGCGCAACGCTTTGCCCCGCTCAATAGCTGGCCGGACAACGGCAACCTCGACAAGGCCCGCCGCCTGCTGTGGCCGATCAAGCAGAAGTATGGCCGCAACCTGTCGTGGGCAGACCTGATCATCCTCACCGGCAACGTCGCGCTGGAGTCCATGGGCTTCAAGACCTTCGGCTTTGGCGGTGGACGCGTGGATATCTGGGAGCCGGAAGTCGATATTTTCTGGGGGGCAGAAGGCGAATGGCTGGCCACCAGCGACAAACCGAACAGCCGCTACGCCGGCAAGCGTGATCTGGCCAACCCGCTGGCTGCCGTGCAGATGGGGCTGATCTACGTGAACCCGGAAGGGCCGGATGGCAACCCCGACCCGCTGGCATCCGCGTACGACATTCGCGATACGTTTGGGCGCATGGCGATGGACGATGAAGAAACCGTGGCGCTGGTGGCTGGCGGCCACACTTTTGGCAAGGCGCACGGCGCGGGCGACCCGGCGCTGGTCGGTGTGGAGCCGGAAGCCGGTGATATCGCCGAGCAGGGCCTGGGCTGGAAAAACGCGCTGGGCAGCGGCAAGGGCGTGCATACCACTACCAGCGGCATCGAGGGTGCCTGGACCGCCACACCCACCCGGTGGGACAACAGTTTCCTGGAAACATTGTTCGGCCATGAATGGGAGCTGACCCATAGCCCGGCTGGCGCCAAGCAGTGGCGGCCCAAGGGCGGCGCCGCTGCCGGCACGGTGCCGGATGCGCATGATCCGGGCGTGCGCCACGCACCGATGATGACCACTGCCGACCTGGCACTGCGTGCCGATCCCGCCTATGAAAAAATCGCCCGTCGCTTCAAGGACAACCCGCAAGAACTGGCCGATGCATTTGCCCGCGCCTGGTTCAAGCTCACCCACCGCGACATGGGGCCGTTGGCCCGTTATCTTGGCCCGCTGGTACCCGGGGAACAACTGATCTGGCAAGACCCGGTGCCGGCAGTCGATCACCCGCTGATCGACGCGGCCGACATCGCTGCATTGAAGGCAAAGGTGCTGGCATCGGGCCTGACCATCCCGCAACTGGTGTCCACTGCCTGGGCATCGGCGTCTACCTTCCGTGGCAGCGACAAGCGCGGTGGCACCAATGGCGCACGTATCCGCCTCGCGCCGCAGAAGGATTGGGCCGTCAACCAGCCGGCGGAGCTCGCCAAGGTGCTGCAGGTGCTGGAGACAATCCAGGCCGAATTCAACGCTGCGCAATCCGGCGGCAAGAAAGTATCGCTGGCCGACCTGATCGTGCTGGGTGGCAGTGCCGCTGTGGAAGCCGCTGCAAAGCGGGCCGGCCAGGATGTGCAGGTGCCGTTCACCCCGGGGCGCACGGATGCATCGCAGGAACAGACCGACGTGCCGTCTTTTGCGGTGCTGGAGCCCAACGCAGACGGTTTCCGCAATTACCTGCACAAGGCGCTGGAGGGATCTGCTGCCGAGCAACTGGTGGACAAGGCGAATCTGCTGACCTTGTCCGCCCCCGAACTGACGGTGTTGATTGGCGGGCTGCGTGCGCTGAACGCCAACTTCGGCCAGAACCGGCACGGTGTCTTCACCAGCCGGCCCGAAACGCTGAGCAATGACTTCTTCGTCAACCTGCTGGACATGAGTACCCAGTGGCAGAAGTCTGCCACGGATGCAGCTGTGCTGGAGGGGCGCGACCGGGCGAGCGGCCAGCTCAAATGGACCGGCACGGTGGTCGACCTTGTGTTCGGCTCCAATGCGCAATTGCGTGCCGTTGCGGAAACATATGCCAGCAGCGATGCCCAGCAGGTGTTCGTGCACGACTTCGTGGCCGCCTGGAGCAAGGTGATGAATCTGGGGCGCTTCGATCTGGCTTGAGCCAGGTATGGCTATGTGCCAAGGGCCTGTTGATGATGTGGCCCGTTTGGTACTGATGAAGGAAAAGCCGGCGTGTGTCCAAGGCGTACGCCGGCTTTGGGTTACTGAGTAAAGACGTCCTTTGTGTGCCATATCGCCCATGGCATGGTGCCGCCAGCACGCCAGGCAAAAAACGTATGGACGAGAAGCCCCGATCCTCTTGCTGACGAGTGCAGCGATGCATGCTTCCCGGGCTGTGCGGCAACGCGCTGCGCCAACTACCTGCATGCCCACGCCCAAGGCTAGGTTTTGCTGAACACCACCGAATACGCCTTGCCGCCCACGCTGCAGACTTCCAGCCAACTGAGCGTAAAGCCATCTTGCCCTTGCCACTGCACCTTGCGGCCGGTGGCCGCTTCGGTAGCCGTGCCCTTGCCATAGGTCTTGTCCAGCGTTTCGGCAGCCAGCACCGAGCTGGCCAGGCAATCGAAATCGCTTGCTGCCGCAAACACGAAGCCGATGCGCTTCACGTATCGTCGGGTGGCATCCAGATCGACATAGGCGTCGGCTTCGCTCCCCAGGTAGCTGGCCTTGAACTGCAGGCGGCTGGCTTCGCCTTCGCTGCTTGCCGCTTTCTGCCAACCGAGATAAGGCTTCACCATGCTGGCAGATGCGGCGGGCATGCCCAAGGTGTAGCCATCAAAGGAGAATTCAGCCGCGCAAGCAGGGGTGCAGCAGGCCAGCGCAAGCAGGGCAGGTACAGATAGCAGGCTTTTTGGCCACTTCACCTCAAAACTCTCCCAGCGCCCGCCCGATCTTGTGCCGGTTCACTGTCGAGCGCGGTACGCGGCCGGCAAACCAGCTGCGCACGTCTTCATCCAGACCGATGCCGTGCATGTAGTTGTACAGCGCCTTGTTCAGTGCCACACCCAGGGTATCGTGATCGGTGCCGGTAGGGTCATCGAAGCCGATATCGTTCTTGGCAAAGGAGATGGGCGGCAGCGGTTGCAGCGTAACGCCGTATTCTTCCGGGTTCTGCCCCACCGGGGAATGCACGGTACAGGCAAAGCGGTGGAAGAAGCCGGACTGGATACAGCCGGCCTCGAACAGCTGGCGCACGTATTCGAGTGCATCGACCGTGTCCTGCACGGTTTGCGTGGGGAAGCCGTACATCAGGTAGGCGTGCACCAGGATGCCGGCATCGGAGAAACCGCGCGTCACCCGCGCAACCTGTTCCACCGATACGCCTTTCTTCATCAGGTTCAACAAGCGGTCCGACGCCACCTCCAGCCCGCCAGAGATAGCGATGCAGCCACTGTCTGCCAGCAACTGGCACAGCTCGGGATTGAAGGATTTCTCGAAACGGATATTGCCCCACCACGAGATAGCGACGTTACGGCGCAGCAGTTCCAGCGCCAGCGCTTTCAGTACCTTGGGCGGTGCGGCTTCATCGACGAAATGGAAACCGGTCTGGCCGGTTTCGGCAATGATGGCCTCGATGCGGTCCACCAAGGTGGTGGCCGATGCCGCCTCATAGCGCGAGATATAGTCAAGGCTGACATCGCAGAAGCTGCATTTCTTCCAGTAACAGCCGTGGGCAATGGTGAGCTTGTTCCAGCGCCCGTCCGACCACAGCCGGTGCATGGGGTTGAGCATGTCCAGCAGCGACAGGTAGCGATCCAGCGGCAAGCCGTCCCAGGTAGGGGTGCCCACATCATCGAACGGTACATCGGGCTCGACGAAGTTGACGTAGCGCACGGCCTGGCTGGCATTGTCGCGCACGAAGGTGCGCACCAGCCGTTGCTGCGAGCGGCTGCCCTGCAGGTGGTCGAGCAGCGCCAGCAGCGGGCGCTCGCCGGCGTCCAGCGTGACGAAATCGAAATAATCGAACACACGTGCGTCACTCAGCTCGCGCAGTTCGGTATTCACGAAGCCGCCACCCAGCGCCAGGCGGATCGCCGGATTGGCAGCCTTGATGGTTTGCGCAATGCGGAACGCTGCATATACGGCACCGGGAAAGGGCACCGAAATCAGCACCAGATCAGGCTGGTGCCTGGCGATGGCGGCCAGCGTGAGCGCATGCAGCGTGTCGTCCACCAGATTGGTGGGGGCGGCAAGCGCCTGCGCCAGCGGATCGAACGTGGGCTGGCTTTGCGCCAGTGATTCGGCATAGCGCACGAACTCGAAGCGTGGGTCGATGGCATCGCGCAGCACATCGGAAATATCGTTCAGGTACAGCGTGGCCAGATGGCGCGCGCGGTCCTGCAGGCCCAGCGCGCCAAATGCCCACGCCAGCGGATCACCGCCTTCATCGTCCACATACACATCCAGCGATTCGAAGCGCGCGCCTTCCGGCAGGAACTGGCGTCCGCAGATGCGGTGGCCCAGTGTGGAATCGCGCCCCTGCAGGAAGGCGATGGTGGGCTTGATGGTGGCAAGGTAGCGGTCGAACTGTTCGACAAACGCGTGTACCTGCGGCGAGCGCTTGCGTGCCGGGATGGCGTCGATCTTGTCCCGCACCGCCTGCAGGCCTTCGGGCGAGAACAACTGCAGTACCAGTGCCAGTGCCAGGTCTTCCTGCACTGCATCGACCTTGCGCGAGCGCAGGAAGCCCGTCAGGTAGGCAGTGGAAGGATAGGGAGTGTTCAGTTGCGTCATCGGCGGGATGACGGACAAAACACGGTAAGGCTTGGCAGACATGGTGACAACGCAGAAGTGAAATACCCGGCCGGTGGCGGGCATCTTTTGGGATTGATCGAGCCCGATGGGCTGGCCCCGGCGCCATGCCCCATGGCAGGCACAAAACGGCAGCGCTGCAGCGCATGGCCGGTTTTTCAGGACGGATCGGCGGATTTTCCCATGAAATCATTGCCTTGGCACGTGCTTTTGCGGTGAGGGGCGGTGGCTGGTGCGGCTTGGGTGCTCATGGTGTGGAGCGCCACTCGCAAAAGGCGGTGGCAAGGTGGAGTGAACATGGAGCAGGTTAAGAGCGGCGGCTTCACGAATGCTTGCCCGATTCGGATGAGCTATGTCCTAACAACACGGGGCTATGGCGATAAGGACAAGGCTGCGACCGATGCCGGCGTGACGGCTTCCGCATACCTGGGGTACAGCAAGATGGGTATGGAGGATTTCGACCAGTTACGCGAGCTGGCCAAGAAGTACGCCAAGCTGACATACCGCGGCTGGGTGCCTGGCGAGTTCAACACGAATGAAATGCATCGACCTCTTCCACAGTCACGAACTGGATAAGCTGACCCAGAAGATTTGCCAAGCAGAACAGCCGCCATCATGCGAAATGAGCGTCGGGCAAATACGCAGAGCTGCTTGACCCTATCCACGCTCGAGTAGTTTTTACTCTTATTCGCTGGTCGAACGGCGAATCCGGCCATACATTTCCTGCAGCTCTTCGTGGCTCAGCAAATAGGCCGGATTGTCCGTCAGCCGCTTTACGGCCAAATCGATGAATGCGCGCGCTCTTGCTGGCTGAGCGGTTCTGCTGCCGAAATACACGAAATAGTTGGCAAAATCGGGCATGTGCGGCAGCAAAACAGGCACCAATTGGCCTGAACGGAGGTAGGGCGCCGCGGTGACACCTGCCAGTTGCCCCAGCACGTTACCGGACAGCACCGCCTGCAGCTCGAACACTTCGTCATTGCTGCATATGGCTGGTACCACGGGCTGGTCGACGGTCTCTTCACCCAGCTTTACATGCCACGGCGCGACTTTGCCGGTGCCGGGGTGGCGAAAAGCACTGCATCGGTGGCCAGCCAGCGCGGCCAGTGAATCCGGCATGCCATGGCGCTGGAAGTAGGCCGGTGCCCCGCAAATGATCATTTGCAGCGGGAACAGCTTGCGCGCGATCACGCCCTCGTGCGGGGACGGGCCAAGCCGGAAGCCCACATCCACCCTGTCCTCGACCCAGTTGCCTAGCCGGTCGTCCAGCAGCACATCCGGCTGGATGCCCGGATACAAATCACAGAATTCCTCGACCAGGCGCCAGAGGACGGGCTGGAAGGTGGTACGGGGGCCGGCAATGCGCAGTGGCCCGGCCAGCTCCTCCTTGGCTGCCCGCGCATTTTGCAACGCACGCTGCATGCCCAGCATTGATGGCTGCACCTCTTCGAGCAAGCGCTGGCCTGCATCGGTGAGTGACATGACCCGCGTGGTGCGGTGAAACAGCCGCGCATTCAGATGTGCTTCCAGCTGCGCCAGCGCCTTGCTGGCCGCCTGCGGGCTGATATCGAGCGCTTGCGCGGCCTTGCGCAGGCTACCCAGCTCAGCGGCCTTGATGAAAGTGGAGATGGAGCGTAGCTCGTTGATGGCCATGCGTGGGTGCCTCCTTTGCCTATTGTCTCCAGATTGATGCCAATCAAACAATCTTTTCAATACTATTCCGATGCGGGTGGTGCGCCTAGAGTTCAGTGCATCAATCCTCGGAGTAAGCGCCATGCAGCACGTCACGCTGAACAACGGTGTAGCCATGCCCATGCTGGGCTTCGGTGTGTTTCAGATTCCTGATGCACAGGAATGCGAGCGCAGCGTTGTCGACGCTATCGAGAGCGGCTACCGGCTGATCGATACGGCCGCGTCGTACCTGAACGAAGAAGCGGTTGGCAAAGGCTTGGAGGCCAGCGGCGTTGCGCGCGAGCAGCTATTCGTGACCAGCAAGCTTTGGGTGCAGGAGACCGGCTACGAGCGCACCCGGCAGGCTATCGATAAATCACTGCGCCGCCTGCCGCTCGATTACCTCGACCTGTATCTCATCCACCAGCCGTTCGGCGATGTGCACGGTTCCTGGCGTGCAATGGAGGAGGCTTATCGCGCCGGCAAGCTGCGCGCGATAGGCGTGAGCAACTTCCAGCCGGACCGGCTGATGGATATCAAGGCATTCAACGAGATTGCGCCAGCGGTCAATCAGATCGAGGTGAATCCCTTCCAGCAGCAGCTGGAGAGCGTTCCCTTCTTGCAGGAAAACCACGTGCAGGCCGAGGCTTGGGCGCCGTTTGCGGAAGGCTGCAACAACCTGTTCCAGAATGAGGTGCTGCTGGGCATCGGCGCGCGCCATGGCAAGTCCGTGGGTCAGGTTGTGCTGCGCTGGCTGATACAACGCGGTGTGGTTGCACTGGCCAAGTCGGTGCGCAAGGAACGCATGGCGGAAAACCTCGCCATTTTCGATTTCGCGCTGGATGACGCGGACATGGCGCGTATCGCCACGCTCGATACCAATACCAGCAGCTTCTTCTCGCACCGAGACCCGGCCATCGTCAAGTGGATGGCCGAGCGCAAGCTCGACATTTGAGGGCATTACCGTGAATGCATCTGCAAGCGTGGCCACCAGCCCACGCGCCGGCATCGTGCTGGCCATCATCGTGGCCAGCTATCTGATGATTGTGGTGGATATTTCCATCGTCATCACCGGTCTCCCCAAGATCCAGGCAAGCCTTGGCTTCAGTGCCGCTCAATTGTCCTGGGTACAGAACGCCTATACCCTGGCGTTCGGTGGCCTGCTGCTACTGGGTGCGCGTGCTGGTGACATCCTCGGGCGCCGGCGCATGTTCATCGCTGGCCTGTCGTTATTCACACTGGCTTCAGTCGCGATCGGTGTGGCGCAATCAGTGACCTGGCTACTGGTTGCGCGGGCCATCCAGGGCGTCGGTGCGGCCGTACTGGCACCCTCTACGCTCGCGCTACTGTCCACGCATTTCGCCGAAGGGCCGGCACGCACGCGCGCACTTTCGTTCTATGCCGCTGCAGCTGGCGTAGGGGCCACGTTGGGGCTGGTATTAGGCGGGTTGTTCGCTGACCTGCTGTCCTGGCGCGCCGGCTTTTTCATCAACTTGCCCATCGGTTTGCTGCTGATCGTGGCGGCCAGCCGGTACATCGAAGAAACGCCAAGGCACACGGGCCGTTTTGATCTCGGTGGCGCTGCGACATCGACCTTGGGCATGGCGGCCTGGGTCTACGGCTTGGTGCGTGCGTCCGAGGTTGGCTGGCACGACGCTCAGGCGTTGCTGGCGCTCGGCCTGGGCCTCGCCATGACCCTCGTCTTTGTGCTGATCGAGCAGCGGGTTGCACAACCGGTGTTGCCGCTGCGTTTGTTGACCAATCGGCAACGGAATGGCGCCTATCTGGCTCGCATGCTGTTCCTGGCCGGCATGGTCGGGTTCTGGTTTTTTTCCACGCAGTTTTTACAAAGCGTGTTGCATCTACGGCCTTTTCAGGCGGGCCTCGCCTTCTTGCCTGTCACCTTGCCCAATTTTGCTTCCGCAATGGCCGTGCCGTATCTCACGCGACGATTCGGGAGCCATGCGTTGTTGATGGCAGGACTGCTGCTTTGCATCGTCGGCCTGGTCTGGCTCGGCCAGGCAAATAGCCATGCCAGTTATTGGCTGCATGTCGCCTTGCCCATGCTGCTGATTGGCCTCGGGCAGGGCGTGCTCATGGCCCCGCTCACCGCCGCAGGGGTAGCAGGCGTGGCACACAAGGATACGGGCGCAGCTTCGGGCTTGGTCAACGTCGCACATCAATTTGGCGGTTCGCTGGGGCTGGGTGTGCTGGTACTGGTTTTTGCCAGTGCGGCACCTGCCCCTGCGCACGATATCGCGTCCCTTGCGCAGCGCATTGCCACTGTCATGGACGCTAGCGCGTTGATGCTCGCGCTGGCTGGCCTAGTGGCGTGGATCTGCATCATCAACCCGCATCGGCGCGGCATCTTGCGCCAAAAGGAGTCTCTCGCATGAAAAAGCTGATCAGTCTGGCTTTGGTTTCTGCCGGCGCAACGGCGTCGGCCCCCTGTTTGGCAGAGCCATTATCAATGGTGGAAGTTCGTCAAGCTGCTGCTGCACCAGCGATGGTCGGGTCAACACAGACGTTTACCGGGACGGCCCGGATCATGGCACCGTTCCAGGCCGCTGCGCCCGGCCGCGCCGGTGGTGCCACAGTGAATTTCGAGGCCCAAGCCCGTACCGCGTGGCATACCCACCCGCTGGGGCAGACGCTGATCGTCACCTCCGGAATCGGCTTGGTGCAGCAAGACGGCCAGCCTGCCCAGATTCTTCGGCCCGGAGATGTGGTCACCATTCCTGCCAATACGCGCCATTGGCACGGCGCGGGTCCCGGCGGTGCGATGACGCATGTGGCGATTGCGGAGAAGGAAAATGGTAGCGCCGTCACCTGGCAAGACAAGGTCAGCGACCAGGACTATCAGGCAGCAGCGAAGCGTGCGGGATTGGCACCGGTTGCGCCAGCCGGTGGTCCGAGCCGTGCTCAGCAGTTGATGGGCGACGTAGCCCCCAAGCTTGCCGAACTCACGGACCAGGTACTGTTCGGTGATGTCTGGGAGCGCCCGGGCCTGGCCAAGCGGGATCGCAGCCTTGCTACGATCAGCGCGTTGATTGCGATGAACAGACCGGACCAGTTGCGTTCGCACTTTGCACTTGGCCTTCAGAACGGGCTCACGCAGCAGGAAGTATCCGAACTCATCACGCACCTGGCCTTCTACACCGGTTGGCCAAACGCAGTGTCGGCTACGGGCGTTGCCAGGGAAGTGTTCCTGAGCAAACAGGCGCAGTAGTCCTTGGCACAGCATCCATCCCAATCACATTCCACGAGATCTCACATGATACTCAAGACCCTCAGTGCGACCTGCGTAGCAGGCGCCATTACCCTTTTCTCGGGCGCAAGCGTGGCTGCAGACTACAAGCAGAACCCCTTCACGCTGGCCTACGACGGTGCGATCACCGGGAACGTCAAAGGTGCGGTCAACATCACGCCGGTGAAGTACCAGCTCAACGGTCTGGATATCGTGGCCAATGTCTACACGCCAGCCAACTTCGACGTAAAGCGAAAGTACCCAATCGTGGTGGTTGCGCACCCTAACGGTGGCGTCAAAGAGCAGGTGGCCGGCTTGTACGCGCAACATCTTGCCGAGCAAGGCTATATCACCATCACCGCTGATGCGGCCTATCAGGGCGGAAGCGGGGGCATGCCGCGCTCTGTCGACAAACCGGCCAATCGGGTGGAAGACATCCACGGCATGGCGGACTTCATCTCCGGCTTCAACGGTGCCGACACCACGCGGCTTGGATTGCTGGGCATCTGTGGTGGTGGTGGCTACGCATTGGCGGCAGCAAAAACCGACAAGCGCTTCAAATCGGTTGCAACGTTGAGCATGTTCAATTCCGGGCGAGTTCGCCGGAATGGCTATGTAGATTCGCAATTGAGCAGCATCCAGCAACGCTTGCAGCAGGCGTCGGCAGCGCGGGCGCAGGAAGCCGCCGGTGGCGAGGTGCTGTATTCAGGCGATGCCAATCTGACGGACGAACAGATTGCCAAGTTGCCATTCGATTTGTATCGGCAGGGCTATGAGTACTACTGGAAGACGCATGCGCACCCCAATTCGACCTTCAAGTACACCACGAGCAGCTTGCTGGATCTGATGCGCTGGGACGCAACCGACAATATCGAACTCATCGCCCAGCCCTTGCTGATGATGGCAGGTAGCCGCGCCGACTCGCTCTATATGACCAAGGACGCATTCGCCAAAGCCCTGAACGCGAAGGACAAGGAGCTGTTCCTCATTGAAGGTGCGACCCATATCGAGACCTACTGGAAGCCCCAGTACGTGAATCAGGCTGCAGCCAAGCTGAAAGACTTCTTCGGCAGGACACTCTGACCTTTATCAATACGCTGATGAATACGCCAGGAGACTGAGTGATGACCACATTGAGCCAGCTGACCAAGGCCGCATTCTTTTTGCTGGCACTGAGCGCAGGCGCGGCATTGGCCCAGAAGCCCGCCAAGCACTTTGCTGCACCGCTGCAGATTAAAGAGCAAGGCAGCTTTGCGGTGGGCGGTACGGTGCTGAAGCAGCGCGGCACCTTTGACCCGTTGAAGCCGACGCTACCGGATGGGCAGACGCTGCATGGCGACCATGCGCGGGTTTTCTATCAGATCCCTGTGAACCCCAGAAAGTTGCCGCTGGTGATGTGGCATGGCTTCGGCGAGTTTGCAAAGACGTGGGAAACCACGCCTGATGGGCGCGAGGGTTTTCAGACCATTTTCCTGCGCCGACGCTTCCCGGTGTACCTGCTTGACCAGCCGCGCCGGGGTGGCGCCGCGCGCAGCACGGTGGGAACAACCATCTCTGCAGTGCCCGACGAACAACGGTGGTTCAACCAGTTCAGGCTGGGGAACTGGCCCAGCCTGTTTCCGGGCGTGCAGTTCTCTGCTGACCCTGAGGCACTGGAGCAGTATTTCCGGCAGATGGTGCCCGATACCGGGCCGTTCGATGCGCAGGTGGCCGTCGATGGCGTCTCGGCCTTGTTCGACAAGATTGGCGGCGGTGTCCTTGTTACGCATTCCCACTCGGGCGGTCTTGGCTGGCTGGCCGCGATGAAGAATTCGAACATCAAGGCGGTCATCGCTTATGAACCGGGCAGCGGCTTCGTCTTTCCTGAGGGCGAAGTGCCGGCGACCATGCCCAGCGCCGCTGGCTCGCTCGACGGTGTAGCCGTACCGAAGGCGGAGTTCCTGAAGCTCACACGCATCCCCATCATCGTCTACTACGGGGACAACATCCCGACCGAGCCGATGGTGAATCCGGGGCAGGACAACTGGCGTGTCCGGCTGGCGATGGCGAAGCTATGGGTGGAGGCCATCAAGCGCCATGGTGGCGATGCAACGCTGGTGCACCTTCCCCAGATCGGCATACGCGGCAACACGCATTTCCCGTTCTCTGATTTGAACAATCAGCAAATCGCGGATTTGATGTCGCAGTTCCTGGCTAAAAAGCGGCTTGATTGAGCCAGGGAGCACATTGGACATATCGGAGTGCATGTCTGAAGACGCTGCTCTGTCTGCAAACTGTTCATCCACCGCATGGCTTTGCATATAAGGAAATTCAAATTCGGTATTGGACGGCGCTGAGCGCTCACTGGCCCAATGTGCGCTTGCCCGGGCAACAGCCCTCCAATAAGTCGACTGCCATGCCACGCCAACTTGTACTGAACGCTTTTCTCCATGATACCGGCCACCATGAAGCGGCCTGGCGGCATCTGAACAGCGGTGCGGAGCGCATCAACGACATCACGTTCTATCAGCAGATTGCGCAGAAGGCCGAGGCCGGCAAACTGGATTCCGTGTTCCTGGCGGATGTGCCGGGCCTGGCGTACGACACCGGGCATCGCCTCTCGCACGGGCTGGACCCGATCACCTTGCTCAGTGCGGTCGCAGCGGTCACGAGCCGCATCGGCCTGATTGCATCGGCCTCTACCACGCTGAGCGACCCGTATACCCTGGCGCGCCAGTTTGCCTCGCTGGATACGATTTCCAACGGACGAGCCGGCTGGAACATCGTGACCACTTACGCCAAGGCTGCCGCCCGTAACTACGGGCTGGATGACATGCCGCCACATGCTGAACGCTACTTGCGCGCCCATGAGTTCGTGGAAGTCGCCAACAAGCTGTGGGATTCCTGGGAGGACGATGCGCTGGTGATTGACCGTGACAACGGCATCCTGTTCGATACCGCCAAGGTGCATGCCATCGACCACCACGGTGATTTCTACAACGTGCGCGGCCCACTCACCCTGCCGCGCTCGCCACAAGGGCGGCCGGTGCTGGTGCAGGCCGGTGCATCCAACGATGGCCGCGAATTCGCCGCCAGGCATGCAGAGGCGGTGTTCACCGCCCACCAGACCGTTGAAGATGCGCGGGCGTTCTATACCGACCTGAAGCACCAGGCCGCCAGCTTTGGGCGCAATGCGGACCAGGTACTAATCCTGCCTGGCATCAGCCCCTTCGTGGCCGATACCGAGCAAGAAGCGCGCGAGCTGGCACACGAGCTCAACACCCTGACGGTACCTGCCTATGGCCTGGCTCAGCTGCAGGTAATGGCCGGCCAATCGTTTGCTGATTTGGCATGGGATGACAAGGTACCGCTGGAGCGATTCGGTCAGGCTGGCAACGTGCTGGATAACAATCGCGGCCGCCGCCAGCTGGTGGCCAATATCGTGGAACGTGATCGGCCGACCTTGCGTGAGTTGCTTTACCGGCTGGCTGGTGCCCGTGGCCACAACGTCGTAGCCGGTACACCGGTACAGGTTGCCGACATCATCACCGAGTGGTTCAACACCGGCGCCGCCGACGGTTTCAACGTGATGCCGCCGCTGTATCCCGCGCTGTTCAATGCCTTTGTAGACAAGGTGGTGCCCATCTTGCAGGAACGCGGCCTGTTCCGGACCGAGTACGCTGGTTCTACCTTGCGGGAACACTATGGGTTGAGCCGGCCGCGGAGCCAGTTTGCCGGGCGCTGAGGCACTGGCTTAGGCAGCGATCGGGTATTCATTGCTGAGCACCGTGACACCAGAATGAGTACGGTAGCGCATCGGTAGCCGTTCATGCCATTACACAGAGTCGCATTGGGCCGCACGGTTTCAACGCTCTTGAAGCAGTTGAAGGACACACGATGCTGCCAATGGGCGCGGCATAGGTCGGCCTGCGAGGGTCTCGCCAGTTTCGGAGCTGGAGGCCGAACGCGGCATCGTAATCAGCGTTGCGCTGGTATTGAGCGATGTTTGGAATACGCGGTGGCATCGTATAAAACGATTGTTCTATCTGTTGACATGTGAGTCTTGGAATTTCGAGTCGTTCCGACAGGCGTTGGAAGCTCTGGGGGTAACAGGGAATAGCTCGAAAAAAATGGGCCTGTGGCCAAACTATGGATTTCGCATGTATTTCCAATACTTTGGGGGCTGAGCTTCGATTCAGGCTGGTCAAGGTTTCGCAGTCCCTGCTGTGGGGTGCTGAGTGGATTAGAGATAAGACCGTCCGTTTTCCGGGTAAAGCCGGATTTCGATATTGTGCTGATCCGGATCATGAAAGTAGATCGACTCCGCCATGCCAGCGGCACCAAACGCGTTGGCGCCAATCCGGCCATCGCGGTTGAAGGTATCGCCGCCAAAGGCGATACCGTGTTCGATCAGGCGCTGGTGCACGTTGTGGAACGTGCTGCGGTCCACTGCAAACGCCAGATGGATGGGTTCCATGGGGGCTTGTTGCAGAAAATCCAGCGTGAGGCCGTCATTCACCGCAGCACCTCGAACGGCCCGGCGCGGCCCGTGTGCTGCAAACCCAGTATCTGCCGATAAAAGTGCAGCGATGCGGCCTGGTTGCGCACATGCAAAATGGTGTGGTCGAGGCTGATCATGGCTGTCCTCCGGCGTTTCGGGATTGCTGCGGCTACCCTATTTGACGGTCAGGAACACCTGCTTGCGTTCCCAGTTGGCGGTGCCGATATATCGGATGGCAATCACATAGCGGCCAGTGGGCAGCGCATCCTGCTGCAACAGATTCTGCCGCTGGACCATGGCGTTGCCATTGACGTTCACATCGGGGCTGACCACGTCGGCAGCCTTGCTCTGCAGGATTTGCCCATCCAGCGGGTAGATGGTCAGCACGGGTGCCTCGGCCGGTTCGCCCACTTCGCTGTGGCCCAGCGCGTTGGCACTCACCGTGATTTCCAGCGCGCGTGCGCTCTCTACTGCACCTACTACTTCCCAGTAAACATCGCGCACCTTGCGATTGGTGGCCTGTGCGGCGGCAGTAATCTGCTGATGACGGGTTTTATCTGCAATCACACTGACAGGCTGGCCGGCCAGCATGGCATCGAAGCAGCGGCCGATGCGGTCCACGCACGGCAGGGATTCGGAATAGGCGGCATAGCCAGGCGCCGGAGCAGGCCCCGCATTGGTGATGCCGGCCGTGAGCAGGGCGGCGATGAGCAGGAAAAAGATGCGCAGGCTGGGCATGAGAGTTCGATCAGCAGTTGAGGAGGGTGGCAGTGCAAACTGCCACCATGCCATGTCTATATCGCCAGAGCCTTGCTGACGATTTCAAATGTATCTGCAGATAGCCCCGGCTCCCTGGCAATGCGTTCCAGCTCGCCCTTCATCATCGCCTGGCGTGCCGGCTCCAGCTTGGTCCAGCGGTTGAAGCAACTGGCCATGCGTGCGGCAATCTGCGGGTTGATGCGATCGAGTTCGATCACCCGGTCGGCAGCAAATGCGTAACCGTAGCCATCGAGCGCATGGAAATGCTGCGGGTTACGCAGGCAGAATGCACCGATCAGCGCACGCACCTTGTTCGGGTTCTTCAGCGAGAACGCGGGGTGCTGCATCAGCGCTTCCACGCGGTTGAGCGCGCCAGCGCGACTGCTGGTGGCAGACAGCGCAAACCATTTGTCCATCACCAGTGCATCGTCCTGCCACACGTTGCCGAAATCGGCCAGGAAGGGCTCGCCATCCGCACGCTGCGTCAGCGCGGCCAGTGCGGCCAAGCGGTCGGTCATGTTGTCGGTACGGCGGTACTGGTTGGCCAGCAGTTCGCTGATCAACGGTTCGTCCAGCTCGGCCAGGTAATCGAGGCAGACGTTTTTCAGGCTGCGGCGCGCCACGGCATCGCCGTCATAGTGATATGGCGCACCATCGTTCAGCCGCTGGTAGATGGCCAGGAACAATGCGCGCAACTCGCGCGCCAGTGTCTGCTTCACCGCTTGCCGTGCCAGGTGGATGCGCGCCGGGTCGACATCGTTCAGTGCTTCGAACAGCGCGTTTTCGGATGGCAGTTCCAGCATCAGGGACACCAGCGCCGGGTCCAGCTGCTCGTTGGCCAGCAGCTTGCCGAATGCTTCGATGAATTGCGGGGGAATCACCGCTGCTTCGTGGTGCCCCAGCGCGTGATACGCGGATTTGAGTAGGTTGCCGGCATAGGTATTGGCCGCTTCCCAGCGTGCGAAGGCATCGGTGTCGTTGGCGATCAGGAATACCAGTTCATCATCGCTGTAGCCGTAGTTGAGGCGCACCGGTGCCGAGAAATCGCGCAGCAGCGAAGGTACAGGCTGGCACGGTACGTCGACAAAGGTGAACACTTCTTCGGCCTTGCGCAGTTGCAGCACACGGCTGTCGCCGCTGGCGGCGGCTTCGCTGGCAAGCCGTAGCGGCAGGGGCTGGCCGCGGCGGTCCAGCAGGCCCATGGCCAGCGGCATGTGCAGCGGCAGTTTGTCGGGCTGGCCCGGCGTGGCAGGCGTGTGCTGGCGTACGGTCAGCGTGTAGCTGCGTGCTACATCGTCGTAAACGCCTTCCACATCCAGCACCGGCGTGCCGGCCTGCTTGTACCACAGGCCGAATTGCTCCAGGTCTGCACCATTGGCATCGGCCATGGCGGCGCGGAAATCATCACAGGTTACCGCCTGGCCGTCATGGCGCTTGAAGTACAGGTCCATGCCCTTGCGGAAGCCCTCGCGGCCCAGCAAGCTGGCGTACATGCGTACTACTTCCGCACCTTTTTCGTACACGGTCCAGGTATAGAAATTGTTGATTTCCAGGTATTCATCCGGGCGGATCGGGTGCGCCTGCGGGCCGCTGTCCTCGGCAAACTGCGCTTCGCGCAGGCTGCGCACGTTCTGGATGCGCTGTACCGCACGGCTGCCCAGATCGCTGCTGAATTCCTGATCGCGGTATACGGTCAGCCCTTCTTTCAGGCTGAGCTGGAACCAGTCGCGGCAGGTCACGCGGTTGCCGGTCCAGTTGTGGAAGTATTCATGCGCCACTACCGAATCGATGCCATCGAAGTCCGCATCGGTGGCGGTATCCGGGCGTGCCAGCACGTACTTGGTATTGAAAACGTTGAGGCCCTTGTTTTCCATCGCGCCCATGTTGAAATCGCTGGTGGCGACGATCATGTAGGCATCCAGGTCGTATTCCAGGCCGAAGCGTTCTTCATCCCAGCGCATGGCTTTCCTGGCTGCCGCCATCGCATGGTGGCATTTGTCCATATTGCCGGGCTCGACGTGGATTTCCAGCGCCACATTGCGCCCGGAGGCGGTGACGAAGGTATCGCACAACGAAACGAATCGGCCGGCTACCAGCGCAAACAGATAGGCCGGCTTCTTGAACGGGTCTACCCACTTCACCCAGTGGCGGTTCTTGTCGCTGTTGCCGCTGCCTACGCGGTTGCCGTTGGATAGCAGCACCGGGTAGCGGGTCTTGTCGGCAATGATGGTGGTGGTGAACTTGGCCATCACGTCCGGCCGGTCCAGATAATAGGTGATGCGGCGGAAGCCTTCGGCCTCGCACTGGGTGATGAAATTGCCGTTGGATGCATATAGGCCGGATAGCGCAGTATTGGCCGCCGGGTCGATGCGGGTAACGATTTCCAGAATGGCGGTATCGGCAATCGCCGGCAGCGTGATCGTGCTGTCGCTCAACGTGTATTGCTCGGGTTTGAGCGGCGCGCCATCCACTTTCACGGATTCGAGCGTGAGTGCTTCGCCGTCTAGCACCAGCGGCGTGTTTTCCGGCGTGCCGGTGTTGCGCTTGACCACCAGCCGCGACAGTACGCGCGTGTTGTTTTCTTCCAGCTCGAAAGTGAGATCGACACGGTCGATCAGATAAGCGGGGACGGTGTAATCCAGGCGGCGGATGGCAGAGCGGGAGGCGGTCATCAGTATGTTTTTCGTCATGACGTGCGGAGTAAGCCGCTATTGTGCCGCAAAGCCTTTGCCAATACATGTCGGATATTCCCCGATTCTGCCGGCTGCAGGTTTGCTGCCCGCTGCAACCGCAGCGATACCGGGCGCCGGTGGCGTGCAATGCTGTTGGCAGTCATCCACCACCATGCGGGGCGGCACGATAGACGGCTGACCTTCTGTACCAGCGGGCGCTGCCAGGCATGCCATGCGTACTATGCTCATAGTGAGCACATGCAAAGCCTGATCGCCGCCGGGTGATGCCGGGATCGGCTGGGCATGCATGCCGTTTGTCAACGCAAGGAGCACATCATGGACAAGGCAAGCCAGCAACAACGGCTGATCGAACCGGTAAACAGGCTGATCCACGCGCGGCGCATCGGTTTGCGCAACGTCCACCGGGTGAACATTCCGCGCCAGCAGCCGTTCGATCACGAAACCGGCCAGCTATACGATCCGGACAATCACAAGAAGGCGGATTAGCCGCGCGCTGTTATTTGCGCCGCACCAGGTCGTGCGCAGCCGCTCATCTGTTCTGGTGATATGAATATGAAAAACGATTTGTTTTATAGATAAGCGCCGGCTGGTATTATTGCGGTCATTGTTGACCAGTCTTGCCCGGTACCGCCGATGTACATTTACGACGATTACGACCAGCAGATCGTGGACGCGCGCGTTGCGCAGTTCCGCGACCAGACCCGCCGCTACCTGGCTGGCGAACTCACCGACGAAGAGTTCCGTCCGCTGCGGCTGCAGAATGGCCTGTATATCCAGCGCCATGCGCCCATGCTGCGCGTGGCCATTCCCTACGGCGAGCTGCACAGCCGGCAGATCCGCGTACTGGCCGAGATTGCCCGCAAGTACGACCGCGATTACGCGCATTTCACCACGCGCCAGAACATCCAGTACAACTGGCCGGCGCTGGAAAACGTGCCGCAAATCCTGGCCGACCTTGCCACCGTGCAGATGCATGCAGTGCAGACGTCCGGCAACTGCATCCGCAACACCACCAGCGACCAGTTTGCCGGTGTGGCGCACGATGAAATCCTCGATCCGCGCCCGTGGTGCGAAATCATCCGCCAGTGGAGCACCTTCCACCCGGAATTCGCCCACCTGCCGCGCAAGTTCAAGATCGCCGTCAACGGCGCGAAGGAAGACCGTTCCGCCATTCTGGTGCACGATATCGGCGTGAACGTGGTGCGCAATGCCGCTGGGGAAGTGGGCTTCGAAGTCTATGTGGGTGGTGGTCTTGGCCGTACCCCCATCATCGGCGCACTGATCAAGCCTTTCCTGCCCAAGGAGCACCTGCTGTCGTATTTCGATGCCGTGTTGCGTGTGTACAACCGCTACGGCCGCCGCGACAACAAGTACAAGGCGCGTATCAAGATCCTCGTCAAGGCGATGACGCCCGAGGCGTTTGCCGCCAAGGTGGAAGAAGAGTGGGCATTCCTGAAGGATGGCCCGCAAACGCTCACGCAGGCGGAAATCGACCGCGTGGCCGCGTTCTTCGTCGACCCTGCCTACGAAACATTGACGGGTGACGATGCATCGTTCCTGGCTGCCAAGGCCAGCAACCCGGCGTTTGCACGCTGGGTGGAGCGCAATGTGTTCGGGCACAAGAAAGCGGGTTACGCCTGTGTGACCTTGTCGCTGAAGGCACGCGGCATTGCGCCGGGTGATGCCAGCGACAAACAGCTGGATGACGTGGCTGATCTGGCCGACAAATTCAGCTTCAGCGAAGTGCGCGTATCGCATGATCAGAACCTGATCCTGCCGTACGTGAAGCAGTCCGAGCTGTTCGCGGTATGGGAAGAAGCCAAGCGCATCGGCTTTGCCACGCCGAACGTGGGCCTGCTGACCGACGTGATCTGCTGCCCGGGTGGCGATTTCTGCTCGCTGGCCAACGCCAAGTCGATTCCGATCGCGCTGGCGATCGAAGAGCGTTTTGACAATCTCGATTACCTGCATGATCTGGGCGAGATCGAGCTCAATATGTCGGGTTGCATGAACGCCTGTGGTCATCACCACATCGGCAATATCGGCATCCTGGGCGTCGACAAGAATGGCTCCGAGTGGTACCAGGTATCGCTGGGTGGCCGCCAGGGCGAGAGCGCCAGCATCGGCAAGGTGGTGGGCCCTTCGTTCGCGCAGGACGACATGCCGGACGTGATCGAGAAAATCATTGGCGTATTCGTGGAAAACCGTCACGATGACGAACGCTTCATCGAGGTGTTCGACCGCATCGGCATGGACCCGTTCAAGGCGAAGGTTTACCCGGGCAAGGCCGTTGCGAAGGAGGCCGTGTAATGGCCCGGATCATTCGTGACCGCCAGATTGTCGACGACAATACCCTCACGCTGCGCCTGAACGAAGATGGCAGCTTTGCAGACGTGCCGGCAGAAGGCGCGGTGCTGGTGCCGCTCAAGCAGTTCGTGGCGCAGAAGGGCGCGCTGCAGGTGCGCGGCAACGTTGGCGTGTGGTTCGCGCCGGATGACGAGCCGGAAGACCTCGGTGCGGATGCGCAGGCACTGGCGGTGATCGGTGTGGAATTCCCGGCATTTACCGATGGCCGCGGTTTTTCCATCGGCCGCCTGCTGCGCGAGCGCTATGGCTATACCGGCGAGCTGCGCGCATTCGGCGATGTGTTCAAGGACACCATCAATTACCTGTATCGCTGTGGCTTCAATGCGTTTGCCGTGCGCGAGGACAAGGACATCGTCGAAGCCGCCAAGGGCCTGGATGATTTCCCCGAGTTCTACCAATCCAGCGTGCAGCAACCGCAACCATTGTTCCGCCGCCGCGCCTGATCTGTTGCTGTAGCGACTGGAAAAAACCGCCTGCCAAGGCGGTTTTTTCATGGGTGTCCGGTATGCGGTACCGCGCGGTGTTGCAATCACGTACAGCTATGTCTGCCATCCACCGGTTTTGCAGCAGAACAGAAAATCATGATGTTATGATCCATCCGGCATAAAAAAGGCTGACCTGAATCAGCCCATATAAATCTGGACGGAGATAGTCAAATGCATTCCCCCTCGCTCAAGCACATGCTGCTGGCGCTGGCGGCCGGTTGCGCGCTTTCCGCGCACGCCGCCGATCCCGCAGCAGCCGATTCCACCGATCGCCTTATCGTCAAATACCGCAGCCAGGCCAGCGCACGTGCGCTGGTGCAGCGCGAGCTGAGTGCCCGCACCGAAGCCATTGCCGCCGGCCGGCATGGCTTGATGTTCAGCAAGCTGAAAGACCTGCATGGCGGCGCGCGCGTGCTCAAGCTGAACAAGCGGGCATCGGTGGCGCAATTGCGCGAGCTGTCGCGCGAGCTGATGGCGGAAGATCCGGACGTCGAATACGCAGAGCCCGATCTGCTCAACTTCCCGACCGCCACCAGCAACGACAGCCGCATTGCGGACTTGTGGGGCTTCAAGGACAGCAGCGCAGGCAGCAACGTGTTCGGGGCCTGGGACCTGGCAACCGGCAGTGGCGTGCGCGTGGCGGTAATCGATACCGGCTACCGCCCGCACCGTGATTTGCTGGCCAATATCCTGCCCGGCATGGACATGATTGCCACCACCAGCAAGGCCAATGATGGCGATGGCCGCGATGCAGATGCGCAAGACCCGGGTGATTACGGTACCTGCGATGGCGTGGTGGGCAACAGTGGCTGGCATGGCACGCACGTTGCCGGCACCATCGCCGCCGTCGCCAACAATAGCGAAGGCGTGGCCGGCGTCGCCTACAACGCCAGGATCGTGCCGGTGCGTGTGCTGGGCGTATGCGGCGGTTATACCTCGGATATTGCCGATGGCATCATCTGGGCGGCTGGCGGCGATGTGCCCAACCTGGCGCGCAATGCCAACCCCGTGCAGGTGATCAATATGAGCCTGGGTGGCGCCGGCGCGTGCGGTACCACCTATCAGAACGCCATCAACTACGCCACGGGCCGCGGCGTGAACGTGATCGTGGCTGCAGGCAACGATAACGAAGATGCGGCCAACCATCGCCCGGCCAACTGCAGCGGCGTGGTTACCGTGGCCTCGACCACCAGCAGCGGTGCGCGATCCAGCTTCAGCAACTACGGCGCGCTGGTGACGCTGGCGGCGCCGGGCTCGTCCATCCTTTCCACCATCGATACCGGCACCACCACGCCGGTGGGCGATGGCTACGGCAACAAGAGCGGCACCAGCATGGCCACGCCGCACGTGGCTGGCGCGGTAGCGCTGATGTTATCCGCCAACCCCGGCCTGACGCCCGCGCAAGTGACCGATATCCTGCGCAGTACCGCCAAGGCAGTCAGTTGCCCGGCCGGTTGCGGTGCCGGCCTGCTGGATGCGCGTGCTGCGGTTGCCAAGGCCAGGGCACTGCTGCTAACTACGCCGACCCCGGCACCTACTGCAGTGCCGACCGTCGTGCCCACGGTCAAACCGACCGTCACGCCAACCCCGCTGCCTACCGTGGCGCCCACCGTGAAACCGACCACAGCACCGACAGCCACACCGACGGTCACGCCAAAGCCGACCATTGCTCCGACTGCCGTGCCCACCACCGCGCCAGCCAGTTGCTATGCCGTGTGGAATGCCAGCACCGCTTATACCGGCGGTGACAAGGTGACCTACAACGGTCGTAATTATCAGGCCAAGTGGTGGACACAGGCCAACACGCCATCGACCAGCAGCGGCGACGGCAAGCCATGGCAGGACCTGGGTGCATGCGGCAGCGTGACTGCGCTGCCGACCACTGCACCGACCTTTGCGCCCACGGCTACTCCCAACCCCGCGACGCCAACGCCACCTGCCACCCCGGTACCGACGGCAGCACCGCAGCCCACCGTAACGCCACGACCAACGTCCTCGCCGACTGCGGTGCCCACATCCATCCCCACCGCGACCCCTGTACCGGCTAACGCTTGTAACGCAGCATGGAGCGACAGCAGTATTTATGTGCAGGGCAACCGGGTAAGCTATCAGGGCGTCAACTACGAAGCCAAGTGGTGGACGCGCGGCCAGGCGCCGGCAGTGAGCACTGGCGATGGTCAACCCTGGCTGGCGCTGGGTAGCTGCGGCAAGTAACAGCAACACGGGCGGAGAAGAAAATGCGCTGGATATCGGGCCTGTTGTTTTCCGCCTTGCTGCTGGCCGGTTGCGCCACCGGGGTGGCCGCTGCACCGCGTGGCCTGATTGTGCGTTTCAACGTGGATGACGCACGCACGCCTGCCATGCAGGCACTGGCCGAGCGCCACCACATCAAGCTGGGCACACCGCGCGAGCTTGCGCTGGGTGCCTGGTTGTATGAAGTGGATGGCGCGGCACAGCAGGCGTTCTTCACCGAGCTGCAGCAGGCGCCGGGGCTCGATTACGCGGAGTGGGATGCCGTAATGCATACGCAGTAACACATTCGTTTCAAACGACTGCGTTGTTGCAATGCCACAAAAATGGCCTTGCCAGGCGGCTTTCAAACTGATCGCTTTATACTCGACCATCCGGTTTCCTTACAGGTGCACGGCGTTGAACAGACTGGCGAAATGGGCATGGATGGCTGTTGCGGGGCTGGCAGTAACGGCTCACGCGGACAACCTGCGTTTTTCCGTGACCGAATCCTGGGTGATGCCACTGGCAAGGCTGGAGCAGGGCCGGCTGGCGGATGGCATCTTGTTCGATCTGATGAGCCAGATCGCCGTCGCCAGTGGCTATAAGGCCGAGTTCGTGACCCTGCCGCGCAAGCGGGTGGATGCAGCCTTTGCCGATGGCACCGTGGATGTTCGCTGTTATGTCAGCCGCAGCTGGGTGCAACGCTCGGATGCTTACCGCTGGAGCGGGCCGCTGTTTTCCAACGAAGACATGATCGTCAGCCTGCAGCCTCGCCCCGCGGTCAATACGCTGGCCGATTTCACCGGTGCCCGGCTGGGTACAGTGCTGGGTTATGTGTACCCGGCGCTGGAAGACGAATTCCGTTCTGGCGCGCTGCTGCGCGATGATGCGGCTGACGAGCTGACCACGTTGCGCAAGGCGCGGCTCGGCCGTACCGATCTGGTCGTGATGCACAGGCTGCTGATTGACTGGGTACGCAAGCAAGACCCCACCCAGCCGTTGTACCTGATTTACCCGGTGCAACGCTTCGATGCGGAATGCGGCGTGAGCAAGCGCAGCCGTATCGATGCTACCCGCGTGCTGGCCGCGATAGAAACGATGCGCCGCAATGGCGATATCGAACGCATCCTGCAGCGCTACCGCTGACGCTTCCCGGATCCACTCGTCCGCAAGCAAGTGCTCAAACAAGCTTCCAAGCAAGCAAAAAGGGCACCCGAAGGTGCCCATGAAGGTCGGTACTGCCTGACAGCATTATGACGATGCGCGCCGGAGGGGGGCCGGCGCGCCCGCACTTTACTTGAGGGTGATCCCCCAATTGTCCTGCACGCATTTCACGTAGTTGCCTGCCATCAGCGCGTTGTACGGTGTCTGGTAGCTCACCAACTGGCACTGGTTGTCGCCGCCGACATTCCAGTTCTTTTCCCAATAGATGTTGTACGCGGCCGAGCTGCCGGCATCGAAGCGCTTCATGGTGGCGCAGCTCAGTTGCTCCTTGCTGTAATCCCAGCCCAGATCGGATGCAAACTGCTTGTAGTAATCGATGCGGTTTTGCGCTGCCTGCTTTTCCGTACCCAGGCCACATTCGGCGTTGATGATCTGGATGGTGGTGGCAAAGTTGTTGCCAGCCCCATTGACCTGATCAACCTGGTTCGGTACCCAGGTGCCGTCGATCACGTGCAGCATCGAAGGCTTGGGCGGTTGCGGGTAGACAAAGAAGAACGTGGCGGATGCAAGGTTCAGCCAGGTGCTGGCAACCAGATCCGGGTTGTTCAGCAGCACGAACTGATCGCCGTTGTTCATCGCCTGCGAGAACGGGCCGTAGTTGTAGTTGTACGACAGTTGCTTGGCGCCGCGGCCGAAGTACTTCTTGAAGCTGCCATCGGCGTTCTTGCCGCACGTCCACACCTTGTTGAACACCGGATCGGCGCATTCGGTGTTGTAACCGCAACCGGCACCGGTTTCATCGCATCCCAGCTCGCGCAGGTACTTCAGGCCCTGGCGCCATTGCGGAATGGTCAGGTTGGCGTTGTGGTCACCGGTTTCCTGGGCGAAGTGCGCAAACATGGTGGCGAGCGAGTGTTTGCAGATGGCATCTGCATCGCGGCCGTCCTTGTAGTCGTCACACACGGCCGGGAACTTGGCAACAGCTTGCAGGAAGCGCTGGTAGGTGTAGCTCGGATCGCGGATTTCGAAGTACAGGTTCCACTTGGCTTCCGGCATCACGCGTTCAACGCGCTTCACGTTCAGCGGGTTGGCGGCGTTGCCCGGGGCAACCTTGTCCACCTCGGCATTGGCCAGCGTACGGATCGATGCCTTGATGGTGCGGAAGAAATCGTTGTTGGTCAGTTCCGCTTCGCGGGCTTGCGCTTGCTGCAGCGTTGGCGGGCCGGACGGTACCGGCGTGGCAACCGGTGGCGGGCTTACGCCGCCATTGCCGCCGTTGCTGCAGGCTCCGGCATCCACCCATACACCACCCTGGGTGGGATCATTGCCCTGCGTCCACCATTTGGCGGTGTAGTTGTGGTTCTGGTAACTGGCGCTGTTGCCGCCGTTGTAGATCGCTGTTGCGCTCCATGCTGCCGCGCACGGCGTGCCACTCGGAGTACCCGTCGGCGTGATGGTCGGTGCGACCGTGGGTGCAACGGTCGGAGCGCTGGTCGGCTTCGATGTGGCAACCGGTGTCGGCGCGACGGTAGGCGCTACGGTCGGCTTGGGCGACGGGGTAACGGTTGGCCTGCTGGTGGGGGCGGTGGTCGGTGCCACGGTTGGCACAGCAGTCGGCGTTGCGGTCGGTTTGCTGGTCGGGGCAACCGTAGGCGCTACTGTCGGCTTGCTGGTTGGCGCTGCGGTCGGAGTCGGGGTAGGGCTGGCCGTGCCGATCAGCTTCCACAGTGTGGCGGTTGCTGCCGGGTTCCAGTTGGCGCCCACATAGGCGGTATGGCTAACCAGCGCTTGGTAGGTCTTGCCTTGGTAATCGACCTGGGCGCCGGCTGCGTAGGTCTGGCCTTCCTGCCAGACGGGAGCGGCCCAGGCGCTGGCTGCAAGCAGCCCCGCCGCAAGCCAGAAGGCAAACGGTTTTTTGGACATTGTGATTCTCCATCATCCTGGTTTTGTCACTGTCAGCCTGAAGCTGACGTGCTGTAACGCGATGGTGGAGCAGCCGTGCATATGCCGTCAAACTATTTATCTAGAAAAGTCTTTTAAAATCAATAATATATGAAAATATGCTAATGTTGCGATGCAATATTATTGCTGCGTTTCAAACAGCGCAGCACAGGCTGCTGCTACAAAGCAGCCTTCGCTGCCCCGCAACATCTTTACACGGTATGTTTACTTGGTATGTTTATGCGCTACGCCGGTTGCCCAGTGCCTGGCCCCAGCTGGAGCCGCCTTGCGGGCGCTGCGCTTGCGGTAATGCAAAGCCGGGCAAGCCTGTTGCCCAGCGGGTGTACACGTGGTCAGCCAATGCATGCAGCTGCGCGATGCGCTGATCGATGCCGTGAAAAATCTGTGCAGCCGTTTGCACCGAAGGACCGGCGTGTTGCCATAGCTCGTCGCCATCGGCCTCGCACCAGTCGCGGATGCTGTCCCGGGTGACTTCAAGGTGTGACTGCAGGCCCAGGTGTTTGCCCAGTGCAAACCCCTTGTTCATGCAGTAGCGTCCGAACAGCACGCGCCTGGCGCCGCGCGGGATTTCGAAAGTATCGAAATGCCAATGGAAGAGCTCCAGCTCGCGCTGCGGGCCGAACCATGCCGCCGCTTCATCGAATTGCGTAACCAGCACCTTGCCCCAGCCGATATGCGGCACGGTATTGCGGCGGATGCGTGCCCCCAGCGTGGCGGCCAGCAACTGGCCCCCGAAACAGTGACCCAGTACGGGGCGATCCAGCCGCATGGCATCGCGGATCAGCAGCATTTCGCGCTGCATCCAGCTCAACCTGTCGTTCGCGCTGGCGGGCGATCCCAGGATGACCACACCGCTGTAATCACCTGCGCGCGCTGGTGGCGTATCACCGGCATCAATGGCAAACAGTTGCCAGCGGATGTGGTTGCGGTCGAAAAATTCGGTCAGGTAACCAGGCCCCTGTGCGGGGTGGTGACGGCAGATTGCAACGGGTTTCATGCTGGCCTGCGGTGGTGATGAACACGCAGTCACTCTAAGAAAACCCACCTCAAAACAATGCAAAAAGCTGGTGTGCCGGCATAAAAATGCCATCAAGAGACGCCGCGCATACCGTATCCATGCCGCATGCCGCAGCCCCTGCATGCTGCGCGTAACAGCCACGTCACTTCCACGCTGTAAGGTGCCACGCGCCTGCCCGGAGATTTAGCCCTGATCGTCCGCCCCGCAGGCCACAAAAACCGCAAGCCAGTTGTCGAGAGTATGAGAGGATGAAACCCGTCATGAACCCATTGTTTTCAAGCCAGCGCCGCAACGGCGCGGCATCCCTGCTGGCAGCCACGTTGCTGGCCGGCGCCCTTGCCGCCATCGCAACCCCTGCACATGCCGCCCAGTCGGCATGTGATGCCAATCTGCCCGCCAGCGCGCAGGCGCCTTATGTATGTGCACAGCCCGGTGAGCTGATCGACGTCACGCTAGATGCGCTGCACCCCACGCAAGCCGTGCTGGGCAAGGCAGAAATCTATTACAAGCTGGGCCGCTATCGCAGCAACAAGGACGAGCTGGCCGGTTCATTCAACAAGCGTTTCGATGACTGGTGCGAAGCCAACGGCCAGGAGAAAACCCTGTGGGCCGATACCAATTCGCGCCTGAACAACCCGGCAAGCTTCGGTTGCACGGTGCCGCTGGGCGCCGAGACACCGGCTACCGTAGCGGCGATGAAAACCGCGGTGATCGGCCCGGGCGGTGCACTCTACCTGACTGATGGCCACCACACCTTCACCTCGTTCCTGGAAACCCCGGACGGCGGCGCGGCGATGCATGTGCGTGTGCGCGTGGCAGATAACCTCAGCGCTCTGCCGCTGAATGCCTTCTGGCAGGCGATGCAGGACAATCGCCGCGTGTGGCTACGGGATGAAAACAACCAGCCGATCACCCTAGCGCAATTGCCGGACCGCCTTGGCCTTGCCAATTTCCATGACGACAAATACCGCAGCCTGGTCTACTTCACCCGTGATATCGGCTACAACGTACCGGCACAGGCTACCGAGTTCCTCGAGTACTATTGGGGTGGCTGGCTGCGCAGCACCGGCGTGGATCTGAACGCCTACGACCTGAATGACAGCGCCACCTACCTCAAGCTGGTGAAGCAGGCGTCGCAAGCAATGGCCGCATTGCCTGCCGGCACGCTGATCGATGGTGCCACTGCTGCTGATCTGGGCAGGATTGCACAATGGAACGGCGGCAAGAAAGAAACCGGTGGCGAATTCGACAAGCTCTCCAAGCCATTCAGCGATGCCAAGCCGGGCAAGCTCGCCTATTCGCTCAACTTCCGCGCGGATGTCGCGGTGACGCCGGCTTGCACCACCACCATCAGTGGCGTGCACAGCGGAGCAGTGAATGCGGGTAGCGGTGTGCTGTGTCTCGACCGTGCCACGGTGCAGGGTGATATCGCGGTGGGCAGCGGCGCCAGCGTGGTGATCAATGGCAGCAGCATCAACGGTGCGCTGCGCTTCAGCAACGCAGGCAGCGTTTACCTGTGCGGTAACCAGATCAATGGCGCTGTTGCCATCAATGGTACCAGCGGCCTGCTGCAGATCGGCGGCAACGGTTGCACGGTGAATGCAATTAGCGGCGCCGTGGCGCTCAACAGCAACAATGGCGGCGTGGTGCTGGCCGGCAACACCATCAATGGCCCGGTGATGTGTTACGCCAACCTGCCTGACCCGCTGAACCTGGGCCGCTCCAACCAGGTGAACGGCCCCAAGGTTTATCAGTGCGGTTTGATGTAAGCGCCACGGGTTGATCCTGCAATGATCAGAACCCCGGCCTTATGGCCGGGGTTTTTGCTTGGGCGTCAGAAATGGGTAGCGGCATCAATACTGGCCCCTGCTGCGGCATCGGCATCATCCGGCTGCCATAGGCTGGCGGGCAGTAAAAAGCCGGTACGCGCTTGCGTACCGGCTGCCGGGCCTGGCGGCTTAAATCGCCGCCTGTTCGGTCATGGCCGGCACGGCAAGCACAGCGCGGTTCACCCCGCACAGCAAGGACTTGATCGCCGCAGCGACGATGTTGCGGTCGGTGCCGGCGCCAAAGCCCGGGCTGCCACCGTTCACGCGCATTTCGATGTAGCAGGCGGCTTCGGCATCGGCGCCGCCTTTCAGAGCGTGCTCGTGATAATCCACCACCGAGATGGCCACGCCGGTCACCGCCTTGAATGCATCGACAAACGCTGCAATCGGGCCGTTGCCCTTGCCGATCACCAACTGGTGCTTGCCGGCGTGCAGCACCTCCACTTCGATCTGTACCACGTCACCGTCCGGGCCGCCTGCGCGCTCTTCCAGGCTGTGGCGCAAATACTGCCACGGCGCGTTGCGATCCAGGTATTCGGCACGCAGCACATTGATGATGTCTGCGGCACGCACTTCGCGGCCAGTGGCATCGCTCACGCGCTGGATGGCACGGCTGAATTCGATCTGCATGCGGCGCGGCAGGTCAAAACCGTATTCCTGCTGCAGCACATAGCTCACGCCGCCCTTGCCCGACTGGCTGTTGACGCGGATCACCGCATCGTAGTTGCGGCCCAGGTCTGCCGGGTCGACCGGCAGGTAAGGTACCTCCCAGATCTCGCCTGCCACACGCTTGGCGAAGCCCTTCTTGATGGCATCCTGGTGCGAGCCGGAAAACGCGGTGAATACCAGATCACCCGCATACGGATGGCGCGGGTGTACCGGCAACTGCGTGCAGTGCTCGGCAGTCTGGCGGATAGCATCGATATCCGAGAAATCCAGCCCCGGATGCACGCCCTGGCTGTACAGGTTGAGCGCCAGCGTCACCAGGTCGACGTTGCCGGTACGCTCGCCACTGCCGAACAGGCAGCCTTCAATACGGTCTGCGCCAGCCATCACCGCGAGTTCGGCGGCCGCCACCGCGCAGCCGCGGTCGTTGTGCGGGTGCACCGACAAAATGATGCTGTCGCGGCGGGTGAGGTTGCGGCTCATCCATTCGATCTGGTCGGCATAGATATTGGGCGTACCCATCTCTACCGTGGCCGGCAGGTTGACGATCATCTTGCGCTCTGGCGTGGGTTGCCACACGTCTGCCACTGCATCGCACACTTCTTTGGCGTAGTCGAGCTCGGTGGCGGAGAAGGTCTCCGGCGAATACTGGTACACCCAATCGGTTTCCGGGTGTTGTTCGATCAGTTCGCGGATCAGGCGGGTGCCGGCCAGCGCGATGGTTTTGGAGCCTGCCTTGTCGGTATCGAACACGATGCGGCGGAAGTTTGGCGCCAGCGCGTTGTACATATGCACGATGGCACGGCGCGCGCCAAGCAGGGATTCGATGCTGCGGCGGATCAGGTCTTCGCGCGCCTGGGTGAGCACCTCGATGGTGACGTCATCCGGAATGCGCTTTTCCTCGATCAGCCGGCGGACGAAATCGAAATCCGTCTGCGAAGCGGACGGGAACGCCACTTCGATTTCCTTGAAGCCGATTGCCACCAGTGTTTCGAACATTTTCAGCTTTTTTTCCACGCTCATCGGCTCGATCAGCGCCTGGTTGCCGTCGCGCAGGTCGGTACTCATCCAGATCGGCGGGGCGGTGATTACCCGGTCTGGCCAGGTACGGTCAGGCAGGGCAATGGGCTGAAAAGCGCGGTACTTGCTGGCGGGCTGGGCAATCATGGCGGACCTTTGACAAAAAGTAGGGTGACTGATGGCATTGATGTGACCAATTTTGCATATTCGTGGCCGTAACGTCAAATGTATTCCGATTTGTATCGGAATATATGCTTGCCACCCGATTTTTATTAGACATTTTGTACTTTATGTCTAATTCTGGCGTTGGCCAAGCATGCGGAACAGGTTAATCCGGTCTTTACAGCATTTTTATACCGTCATGCTGCCTTTTAGCGCTGTCTTTACACCCATTTACTTACAGTTTGATCAGGCCAAAACGCCATCCAACACAAGGGAGCAACTTGCCATGGACCTGATCTATCTCGCCGCGATTGCCGGCTTTGCCGCATTCACTTTCCTGTTCATCCGTCTGTGTGAGCAAGCCGGGGGTGCGCAATGAGCCTGATTACCCTGCTTGCCGGTGCCGCTGCGGTGTTCCTGCTCGGCTACCTGCTTCATGCACTGATCAAGCCGGAGCGCTTCTGATGCAAACCCAGGCTTATTTTCAACTCGCGCTCTATCTGGCCGTGCTGCTGGTGCTGGCATGGCCGCTGGGCGCATACATGCAAAAAATCTTCAATGGCGAAACGCCCGCGTATGCACGCTGGCTGTCGCCGCTGGAGCGCCTTTTCTACAAGCTGGCCGGGGTAAAGGCCGATGAAGAAACCGGCTGGAAGCCCTACGCAGTCGGCATCCTGCTGTTCAACCTGATCGGCGTGGTGGCCGTGTATGCGCTGCAACGCCTGCAGGGCGTGCTGCCATTCAACCCGCAGGCGCTGGGTGCGGTATCGGCTGATTCGGCGTTCAACACCGCCATTTCGTTTGTCAGCAATACCAACTGGCAGGGTTATGCCGGTGAAACCACCATGAGCTATCTCACGCAGATGCTCGCCCTCACCGTGCAGAACTTCCTGTCTGCCGCCACTGGCATTGCCGTTGCCATTGCTTTGATCCGTGGCTTTGCACGCAAGAGCAGCAGCACCATCGGCAATGTGTGGACCGACCTGACCCGCGCCACGCTGTATGTACTGGTGCCGCTTTCCATCGTGCTGGCGGTCGTACTGGCGGGGCAGGGGGTGATCCAGAACTTCAAGCCGTACCAGGAAGTGGCCACGCTGGAGGCGACCACCTTCCAGCAAGCCAAGCTGGGTGCTGACGGCAGTGCGCTCAAGGATGCCAGGGGGAATGCAGTCGTTGAGGCTGTCACCACCACCACGCAAACGCTGGCCATGGGGCCGGTGGCATCGCAAGAAGCGATCAAGATGCTGGGAACCAACGGTGGGGGCTTCTTCAATGCCAACTCGGCGCATCCGTACGAGAACCCCACGCCGCTATCCAATTTCCTGCAGATGCTGGCCATTTTCCTGATCCCCACGGCGCTGTGCTTCGTGTTCGGACGTATCGTGGGCGACCGCCGGCAGGGCTGGGCGGTACTGGCGGCCATGACGCTGATTTTCGTGCTGGCCTATGGTGCCCTTGTCAGTGCCGAGATTGCCGGCAACCCGGTGCTGAAGGAGGCCGGTGCCGCCGTTGCCAGCAATATGGAAGGCAAGGAAACGCGCTTCGGCATCGTGGCATCCAGCCTGTTTGCCACCATCACCACGGCGGCTTCGTGCGGCGCGGTCAACGCCATGCACGATTCGCTGACGCCGCTGGGTGGCATGGTACCCACCTTGCTGATGCAACTGGGCGAGGTGGTGTTCGGCGGCGTGGGCTCCGGGCTCTACGGCATGCTGGTGTTTGCCATCCTGGCGGTGTTCATTGCCGGCCTGATGGTGGGCCGCACGCCGGAATACCTGGGCAAGAAGATCGAATCGTTCGAAATGAAAATGACCGCCATCGCCATTCTGGTCACGCCCATCCTGGTGCTGGCCGGTACCGCCATTGCGGTGCTTGCAACTGGCGGCAAGGCCGGTATTTTCAACCCGGGCGCGCATGGTTTCTCCGAGGTGCTGTACGCATTGTCCAGCGCGGCCAACAACAATGGCTCCGCGTTTGCCGGGCTATCTGCCAACACGCCGTTCTACAACCTGCTGCTGGGTATTGCGATGTGGTTCGGGCGCTTCTGGATCATCGTGCCGATCCTGGCGATTGCCGGCTCGCTGGCGGCCAAGAAACGGCTGAATGCCAATGCCGGCACCTTGCCCACGCATGGTCCGCTGTTCGTGCTGTTGCTGATCGGTTCGGTGTTGCTGGTGGGGGCGCTCAACTATATCCCCGCGCTGGCGCTGGGGCCGATTGTCGAGCACCTGCAGATGAGCGCAGCAGCACGCTGATCACCACGGCAGGTGCCGGCCCGGTGGCGGGCACCTGCATCGAAGGACATTGAAGCCCAAAAGGATACTGGAATGACCGGCAACAAACTCTCGCTGTTCGACCCCGCGCTGATCAAGTCGGCACTGGTCGACGCATTCAGGAAACTGGCACCGCAGGTGCAATGGCGCAACCCGGTGATGTTCGTGGTTTACCTGGGCAGCATCCTCACCACCATCCTGTTTGCCGAGGCCCTGTTCGGTACCGGCGAAGCACCGGCAGGCTTTATCGGTGCGATCACCTTGTGGCTGTGGTTTACCGTGCTGTTTGCCAACTTTGCCGAAGCGCTGGCCGAAGGGCGCAGCAAGGCACAGGCAGCCAGCCTGCGCAGTACCAAGAAGAATGTGGTGGCTAAAAAATTGTCTGGCCCCAACCGCAGCGCCAGCAAGCAGATTGCCAGCAGTGCCGACCTGCGCCGCGGCGATTACGTGCTGGTCGAGGCCGGGGATGTCATCCCCGCCGATGGCGAAGTGGTGGAAGGCGTGGCTTCAGTGGATGAAGCGGCGATCACCGGTGAATCCGCCCCGGTGATCCGGGAATCCGGCGGCGACTTTACTGCGGTGACAGGCGGCACCCGTGTGCTGTCGGACTGGATCGTGGTCAAGGTGAGTGTCAACCCGGGCGAGGCCTTTCTCGATCGCATGATCGCCATGGTGGAAGGCGCCAAGCGTCAGAAAACCCCCAACGAGATTGCGCTGACCATCCTGCTGGTGGCGCTGACCATCGTGTTCCTGGTGGTTACCGTGACCTTGCTGCCGTTCTCGCAGTTCAGCGTAGCCACTGCCAGCGCCGGCACGCCGATCACCATTACTGCATTGATCGCGCTGCTGGTGTGCCTGATCCCCACTACCATCGGTGCGCTGCTATCGGCGATCGGCGTAGCCGGCATGAGCCGCATGATGCAGGCCAATGTGATTGCCACTTCGGGCCGCGCGGTGGAAGCGGCTGGCGACGTGGACGTGCTGCTGCTGGATAAAACCGGCACCATCACGCTGGGTAACCGCCAGGCGTCGGCATTCATTCCTGCACCGGGCGTCAGCGAGAAAGAGCTGGCTGATTTTGCCCAACTGGCATCGCTTTCTGACGAAACGCCGGAGGGCCGCAGCATTGTGGTGCTGGCCAAGCAGAAGTTTGCCATCCGCGCCCGCGAGCTATCCGAGCACAACGCCCACTTTGTCGGCTTCACTGCGCAAACCCGCATGAGTGGTGTGGATTACGACGGCCGGCAGATCCGCAAGGGCGCCATCGATGCCATCAAGCGGCATGTGGCCGAGCTGGGCGGCGTGTTTCCGGATGCGGTGGCGCAGGCCGCCAACGATGCATCACGCCGTGGTTCCACACCGTTGCTGGTGTCGGACAACGAGCGCGTGCTGGGCGTGGTGGAACTCAAGGACATCGTCAAGGGCGGTATCAAGGAGCGCTTTGCCGAGCTGCGTGCGATGGGCATCAAGACGGTGATGATCACCGGCGACAACCCGCTGACCGCCGCCGCAATTGCCGCCGAGGCCGGC
Organism: Andreprevotia sp. IGB-42; assembly: GCF_009848685.1. Taxonomy (GTDB): domain Bacteria; phylum Pseudomonadota; class Gammaproteobacteria; order Burkholderiales; family Chitinibacteraceae; genus Andreprevotia. The sequence continues at coordinate 171,766 of NZ_WXTX01000001.1, read as the reverse complement.
GTGGATGATTTCCTCGCCGAAGCCAGGCCGGAAGACAAGTTGGCGCTGATCCGCAGCCATCAGGCGGAAGGGCGGCTGGTGGCGATGACCGGCGACGGCACCAACGATGCGCCGGCGTTGGCACAGGCGGACGTGGCTGTCGCCATGAACACCGGCACGCAGGCGGCCAAAGAGGCCGGCAATATGGTCGATCTGGATTCCAACCCCACCAAGCTGATCGAGATCGTCGGCATCGGCAAGCAGATGCTGATGACGCGCGGCTCGTTGACCACGTTCTCGGTCGCCAATGACGTGGCCAAGTATTTCGCCATCATCCCGGCTGCGTTTGCCAGCACCTATCCGCAATTGGATGCGCTCAACGTGATGGGCTTGCAAAGCCCGGCCTCGGCCATCCTGGCTGCGGTGATCTTCAACGCCATCATCATCGTGTTTTTGATTCCGCTCGCACTCAAGGGTGTGGCGTACAAGGCGCAAAGCGCTGCCAACCTGCTGCGCAGCAACCTGCTGATCTACGGCTTGGGCGGGCTGATCGTGCCGTTTGCAGGCATCAAGCTGATCGATATGTTGCTGGGTGCGTTGCACCTGGCCTGATGCCGATTGGCTGGCCCGGTGTATCGGGCAAGCCAAGCATCGCTTCAACCGCTTTTATGAAAAGGAATTGCATCATGAAACAACAAATTCGCCCGGCTTTGGTCTTGTTCGGCCTGCTGACCGTGCTGACCGGCGTGATCTATCCGGCCATCGTTACCGGCGTTGCGCAAGCGGCATTCCCCCAGCAAGCCAATGGCAGCTTGCTGGTGCGCGATGGCAAGGTGGTGGGCTCAAGCCTGATTGGCCAGAACTTCACCGGCAACGCTTACTTCTGGGGCCGCCCATCTGCCACCGGCCCGATGCCGTATAACGCTGGCGCATCCGGTGGCTCCAACCTGGGGCCCACCAATCCGGCGCTGGCCGATGCAGTCAAGGCACGCGTTGCGCTGCTGAAGGCGGCCGACCCTGCCAATACCCTGCCGGTACCTGTAGATCTGGTTACCGCATCCGCCAGCGGGCTGGATCCGGACATCAGCCCGGCAGCCGCACAATACCAGCTTGGCCGCGTTGCCGCCGTGCGCAAGCTGGCCGCGGTTGAAGTGCAGGCGCTGATCGATGCGCATACGACCGGACGCCAATGGGGTGCATTGGGAGAGCCGCGGGTGAATGTGCTGGCGCTGAATATGGCGCTGGATGTCGCTTCCACGCATTGAACGGCGACGATCAGGGCATGGCGTTCCAGATGACGGCGAACGGATATAAAGCTGCAACCATGGCAACCCTTAATGCAAGCGCTAGGGCAATACGCTGGTAGCGGTTCAGCCGGCATTCATGGCTGCAATAACCGCCTGGCGCTGTCTTGCCGTTTGCGAGGATGCGTTTTCTTGCATGCCCGAGCAAGCCACCGTAGCCATAGCAGCGGGGTATGAGACGTTGCTCGCGACGCCCACGGACGAATATCCACACACAAAAGGCAAGCATTGCCATGAACATGTCGTTACCCATCAACGATGCTATCGTTTCCGTGTCCATGTTTGAGCGAGCATATGGTTTGAAACCGTTCTTTTATAAAGGGCGTTCTTGCAGCGTGCAAGGCAGCTTATGAGTGAGTACCGGCCTGATCCGGATCAGCTGCTGGAAGAAATCCAGCGCGACGAAGCGCAGGCTACGCGTGGCCGCCTGAAGATTTTCTTCGGCGGCTGTGCCGGGGTGGGCAAGACCTGGGCGATGTTGGCCGCCGCGCAGGCCAAAGTGCGCGAGGGCGCGGTGGTAGTGGCAGGTGTGGTGGAAACGCATGGCCGGGCAGAAACGGCGGCCATGCTGGCCGGCCTGCAGCAATTGCCGCCACGGCACATCGAATACAGGGGCAAGCGCTTGCCGGAGTTCGATCTGGATTCCGCGCTGCTGATCAAGCCGGCGTTGATGCTGATCGACGAGTTTGCGCATTCCAACGTGCCCGGCAGTCGGCACCCCAAGCGCTGGCAGGATGTGGAAGAGCTCCTGTCTGCGGGCATCGATGTCTACACCACGCTCAATGTGCAACACCTGGAAAGCCTCAACGATATCGTCGGGCAGATCACCGGCATCGTGGTGCGCGAAACCGTGCCCGACAGGGTATTCGATGCCGCAGACGAAGTCACGCTGGTGGATTTACCGCCGGATGAGCTATTGGCGCGGCTGCAGGCCGGCAAGGTATACCTGCCGCAGCAGGCAGAGCGCGCTACGCAGCACTTTTTCCGCAAGGGCAACCTGCTGGCGCTGCGCGAGCTGGCACTGCGCCGTACCGCAGACCGTGTGGATGCACAAATGCGTGCCTACCGGGCAGATCAGTCCATCCGCCCGGTGTGGCAGGCGCGCGAACGGCTGCTGGTGTGTGTGGGGCCGGGTAACTGTGCCGAAAAACTGGTGCGCAGCGGTGCGCGCCTGGCCGCCAGCCTGCACGCGGACTGGCTGGCCATTTACGTGGAAACGCCCGCCCTGCAGCGCCAGGGCGAGGCAGAGCGTGCACGTACCTTGAAGGCACTCAAGCTGGCGCAGGAACTGGGTGCCGAAACCAGTGTGCTGGCCGGTGTGGATCTGCCGGCTACCTTGCTGGCGTATGCGCAAAGCCGCAATGCATCCAAGCTGGTGGTGGGCAAATCGCAGCGCGGCATGCTGCACCGGCTATGGCGCCAACCGCTGTCGGAGCGCCTGGCGCATGCCGCACGGGATGTGGATGTCTACGTGGTGGCGCACGAGCTGGACGATGGCAAGCCCGCCGCCACCGGCCCGGCACGCAGCATGTTGTTCGATACCGGCACCCCGCGCCGCAAGCGTTATGGCATCGTTGCTGCGCTGGCTGCCTGCGGCATCACCAGCCTGATCGCCGCCGGCCTGGTGGATATGTTCGATCTGGCCAATGTGGCGATGCTGTATCTGCTGGCGGTGGTACTGGTTGCCGTCCGCTTCGGCCGGCGTGCCGGGGCGCTGGCCGCGGTGACCAGTGTGGGCGCGTTCGATTTTTTCTTCGTACCACCGCGCATGTCGCTGCGGGTAAGCGATACACAATACCTGCTGACCTTTGTGGTGATGCTGGCCGTGGCCTTGATCATCGGCCAACTGGCCGCGCGCTTGCGCTTCGAAGCCACGGTGGCGACTTATCGTGAACGCCGCACGCGCGCGCTTTACGAGCTGGGGCGTGAGCTGGCTGGCGCGCTGACCGCGCCGCAGGTGGTGGAAATCGGAGCGCGCCAGCTGGCTGCCTTGTTCCAGTCGGACGTGCAATTATTCGTGCCCGACAGCATGGATAAACTGCAGGCAGCGGGCGAGGGTGGTGCCTTCGATGCTGGCTTGGCGCAATGGGCGTTCGATCATCAGCAGCCTGCTGGCCTTGGCACGCACACCTTGCCGGCCAGTGTCGCGCATTACCTGCCGCTGCGCGCGCCGATGCGTGTACGCGGGGTGCTGGCGCTGATTCCCCGTATGGCGGCAGCAGGCGCAGCGCAGCAGATTTTCCAGCCCGAACAGCAACGCCTGCTGGAAACCTGCGCCAGCCAGATTGCGCTGTCGCTGGAGCGGGTGCATTACGTGGAGGTGGCGCAGGATGCCATCGTGGCCATGGAAGCCGAGCGCTTGCGCAACGGCGTGCTGTCGGCGGTATCGCATGATCTGCGCACGCCATTGACCAGCCTGCTGGGGCTGGCCAGCTTGCTGGAGGCCGGCCATGTGCATGGCGAGCAACAACAGGAGCTGACTACAGCAATCCGCCAGGAAGCGGAGCGGATGAACCGGCTGGTGATCAACCTGCTGGATATGGCACGCCTGCAATCGGGCGTGAAGCTCAACAAGGCGTGGCAGTTGCTGGATGAGGTGATCGGCAGTGCTGCGCGTGCGGTTGAATCCGTGTTGTTGCGGCATGTGCTGAAGGTGGCGTTGCCGGCAGACCTGCCGATGTTGGCATTCGATGCGGTACTGATCGAGCGCGTGTTCGTCAATCTGCTGGAAAATGCCGCCAAGTACACGCCGCCCGGCAGCGTGGTGACGATTGCGGCCCGCCACAGCGGCGGCATGATTGAAGTAACCGTCAGCGACGATGGCCCCGGCTTGCCGGCGGGCCGCGCCGAGCAACTGTTTGCCAAGTTTGCACGCGGTGAGAGCGAATCGGCCACCCCCGGCGTGGGCTTGGGGCTGGCGATTTGCCGCACCATCATCGAGGCACACGGCGGTACGATCCAGGCGCACAATCTGGCGCCAGACAGCGGCAAGCATGGCGCCGCATTCACTTTTACCCTGCCGGCGGGCAACCCGCCCGCCTTGCCGGAAGCCTGATGTATGGATAACGCACCGATCAATATCGTGGTGATCGAAGACGACAAGCCGATACGGCGTTTTCTTTCCACCACGCTGGAGGCCGAAGGCATCCATGTACACGAAGCGGAAACCGGCAAGCAGGGCCTGGTGGACGTAGCCACCCGCAAGCCGGACCTGATCATCCTGGACCTGGGCCTGCCGGACATGGATGGCGTCGAGGTGATCCGCAGGCTGCGCGAGTGGTGTGCGTTGCCCATCCTGGTGTTGTCTGCCCGCGCACAGGAAAGTGAAAAAGTAGCCGCGCTGGATGCGGGGGCCGACGACTACCTGACCAAGCCGTTCGGCGTGGCCGAATGCCTGGCGCGTATCCGGGTGCTGCTGCGCCGGCATAGCGGGCAGGGCACAGCTGCGCAAAGCGAGTTTGCCTTCGGCGATGTCAAGATCGACCTGGCCGCGCGCATGGTATTCAAGGCCGGCGAACCCGTGCACCTGACCCCCATCGAATACCGGCTACTCACCACCCTGATCCGCCATGCCGGCCGCGTGCTGACCCACCGAGAGCTGCTGCGCGAGGTATGGGGGCCATCACATTCGGAATCCAGCCAGTACCTGCGCGTCTACATGGGCCATTTGCGCCAGAAGCTGGAAGATGAGCCGGCGCTGCCGCGCTTCATCGTGACCGAAACCGGTGTGGGTTACCGCTTGCTGGCCGGTTGATGAGCGGCCGGTCGCTGATCAATCGCTCACTGGTTTGCCCGTCAATCCGTGTTCTGCGCAATGCGCCACAGCACGCCGGATGGATCGATGATCACGAAATCGCGCATGCCCCATGGTTGATCCTGTGGCGGCACCGTCCTGACTGCGTATTTGTCGATCAAACCGCTGGCTTGCAGCGTGCTCCACCATGCATCCACATCCTCGACCAGCAGATGCATCATCAGGTTCTCGGCAAACTCCTTCACGTAGAAGTTCTGCAGCAAGAAGCTCACATTCTCGTGGTGGAAATAGGCCAGGTCGCCGCCATCCCACGCCATGGTGAAGCCCAAGTCCTGATAAAAGGCTTGCGACAATGCATAGTCCTGCGCAGGCAGGAAGGCTTTCAGTTCAACGGTTTTCAGGTTGAGGGCCGGCAAGGCAGCGGATTGCGGGATTTCCATGGGGTATCCAGAGTTTGGGGGAACGCTACAGCAAGCCTGAGGCCGGTTGCAGCGTAATCCCGATGTGATCGCGGTTGATATTCAGAGCGAGATGAAACAGGCATAAACCAGAATCACCGCAGCAACGAGCGATGCCCAAGCGCCCAGCAGATTGCCCGCATAAACGACTTTGGCGCCGATAGGCCCACTGGACGACAAACCCCGGTGGCCGAGCAGCGCGCCCAATGGCAACGCCACGCAGAACGAATAGCTGGACACGATCAGCGCAATCGCCAGTGCCCACTTGGTGGCCGTACCAACGGCCAGCGAGGAAAGGATGGCGGATGTGGCAATCATCAACGTTGCCCCCAGCGGCAGGCTGACGTGCGCTACCTGCCACGACCGCACGATATGCGCTTCTGCGCCACGCTTGATCGCCTTGGCATAGGGTGCGCCAAACAGCAGGCCCAGCAGCAGGACAATGGATGCATGAAAGGCAAGGTGTTTTGCGACAGGTTCCATAGGGTCTCTGCATGGGTTTTTAGTGGATGCGGGTGTTGCTGCTGATCAGGATGAGCTGCTGAAATTCAGCAAATCTTCACCTCCCAGGCGGAAATAAAGCTTGTCTGTCACCTGCGTGGCACCCAGCGAGTGATAAAACGCGATTGCGCCCGGGTTGGACGTATCCACGGTCCAGTCAAAACGCAGGCAGTTTTGCGCTACCGCATACCGGGCTACCCATTGCATCAGCAGTTGCCCCAGGCCGGTACTGCGGTGAGCCGAGTGCACGTACAGCTCCTTCATGAACAACTGGCCACGTTCCTTCGGTGCCGGGTACAGCAGGGACAGCGTGGCGAGCGCCAGCGCCTTGCCTTCCTCGGCAGCGATCAGCAATTGCACACCCGACTGCGGGCCGAGTATGGCTTGCTGCAGATTGTTGCTGATCGCAACCCGGCCGGATGCATTGCTGCCGTTGTAATGCACGCTCATGTCGTGCAGCAGATCGACCGTGGTTTCCAGCTGGTCGGGCGTATAGAAGGCAATCTGGATGGAACCAGGCATAGGCAGTGGGTATTGTAATCAGGCAGGCTGGATTGTTGGCGCAAGCGGGATCGGTATTTGCCGCATTGACCGGCTGCTACAAAGCCCGGGTTAGTTTCTCTTGCATTGATCGCTTTCTGCAAGCTGCCGATGTGTCAAAAGCAGTGCGCTGGGCAGGTTTTCAGGTGATTCATTCGCCAGACATTGACCTGCCCTTGCACTGGCAAGAATGAATGGTGTTGGACTTGCATTTTTGCTGAATAAGGGATGATATTGTCATGGAGCGAAAGGGTGCCGATTGCCTTGCAGGCATTGCTGCCTGTATCTGCGGATGATTACCAGGCATCTGCTTTACCGATCCCCTGATAGTGCTGCTTGAAGGGAATCATCCGCTGGCGTGCCCAGAGCAGTACCGATAACCCCGGTGGGGGCTCACGCTAGCAAGTTGCTGTTTTTTTGCAGCAATGCGGAGTGGTTCAACCCACGCTTGTAGCGACATTCTTTAAAAATCCGTAGTGTGTGAAAGCAAGCTTGAAAGCTTGGTAGTATTTCGAGGTCCATAATAATCTATATGGGTCAATGACTTGGTTTTAGTCTGTTCCCCGCGAACGCGGGGATGAACCGGGAAGGGTGGCCAGATTGCCTATCAGGATGCCCTGTTCCCCGCGAACGCGGGGATGAACCGGTATCCATGCGTTATTACGCAGGCTTGCTCATCTGTTCCCCGCGAACGCGGGGATGAACCGCCAACGACTTTGGCGCGATACGTGGCGGTCATCTGTTCCCCGCGAACGCGGGGATGAACCGGGCTTGTCAGATGCGCTTGATTGGCAGGCGTACTGTTCCCCGCGAACGCGGGGATGAACCGGTATTTTCGTCATGAAATACGGTACACAGGCACTGTTCCCCGCGAACGCGGGGATGAACCGCTGTTAGCCCGGTGCCTTTGGTGGCTGTTCCGCTGTTCCCCGCGAACGCGGGGATGAACCGGCGATTGTTGGCACGGCGGTGGCAATGGTGGGCTGTTCCCCGCGAACGCGGGGATGAACCGCTGGACATTACGTCCGCTTCTTGTTGCGTCATCCTGTTCCCCGCGAACGCGGGATGAACCGGAAAAAGATCAGGTGGAATTGACGGTGAAGATCTGTTCCCCGCGAACGCGGGGATGAACCGTGTTCTAAATTAGCGGGAAAGAAAATTCCGGGCTGTTCCCCGCGAACGCGGGGATGAACCGGGCTGGACCGGCTGTCTCGCGATATGGTCGAGCTGTTCCCCGCGAACGCGGGGATGAACCAGCGCCTTATGGCGGCCTGGTGAACGCAATGCTCTGTTCCCCGCGAACGCGGGGATGAACCGCCCACCGGCGCCCAAGGCGCTCAGCAGGTAATCTGTTCCCCGCGAACGCGGGGATGAACCGGAACTGGCCGTGTCTTGGGCGTATTCGTGATCCTGTTCCCCGCGAACGCGGGATGAACCGCTGCAGATCGACAACATCGGCCGCGAGCTGACCTGTTCCCCGCGAACGCGGGGATGAACCGACTACGCCGCCGAAGCGCTCGACCTGAATGAGCTGTTCCCCGCGAACGCGGGGATGAACCGTCGGACAGGAAAGTAGCCAGTTACTTCCGCACTGCAGGGAAATCAGCGTCAAGGGCGGGTGCTGACATGAACCACCCGCCCGCAAAAAACCAAAACCCCGCATCCTGTGAAGGAATACGGGGTTTTGGCTGCATTGCAAGCAGCAAGTCAGCTCGGGACCTTGCTGCTTATTCCATACGGTAGTTCGGTGCTTCCTTGGTGATCTGCACATCATGCACGTGCGATTCACGGATACCGGCAGAGGTGATCTGCACGAACTCGGCTTTGGCGTGCATGTCGGCGATGCTGGCGCAGCCCACATAGCCCATGGAAGAGCGGATGCCGCCAACCAGCTGGTGCACGATGGCGGTCAGCGGGCCCTTGTACGGTACGCGGCCTTCGATGCCTTCCGGCACCAGCTTTTCCACGTTGGCGGTGTTTTCTTCCTGGAAATAACGGTCGGACGAGCCTTGCTGCATGGCGCCCAGCGAGCCCATGCCGCGATAGCTCTTGTAAGAGCGGCCCTGGTACAGCTCCACTTCCCCCGGCGCTTCTTCGCAACCGGCAAACAGGCCACCCAGCATCACGCAATGCGCGCCGGCTGCCAGTGCCTTGGAAATATCGCCAGAGAAACGGATGCCGCCGTCGGCAATCAGTGGCACCCCAGTGCCAGCGAGTGCTTCAGCTACATTCGATACGGCCGATATTTGCGGTACGCCCACGCCAGCCACGATCCGCGTGGTGCAGATCGAGCCCGGGCCGATGCCCACCTTCACGCCGTCCGCACCGGCTTCAACCAGTGCCAGCGCAGCGGCGGCGGTGGCGATGTTGCCGCCGATCACCTGCACCTGCGGGAAGTTGGTTTTTACCCAGCGTACGCGGTCCAGCACGCCCTGGCTGTGGCCGTGGGCGGTATCGACTACCAGCACGTCCACACCGGCTTCAACCAGCAGCGCCACGCGCTCTTCGGTATCGCCGCCGGTACCGACAGCAGCACCCACCAGCAAACGGCCGGCCGAATCCTTGGCAGCGTTCGGGTGCTCGGTCTTCTTGATGATGTCCTTGACGGTGATCAGGCCCTTCAGGCGGAACGCATCGTCCACCACCAGCACGCGTTCCAGCCGGTGCGTGTGCATCAGTTCGCGCGCATCTTCAATGCTGGCGCCTTCGCGCACGGTGATCAGGCGCTCTTTCGGCGTCATGATCGATGATACCGGTACATCCAGGCGGGATTCAAAACGCAAGTCGCGGTTGGTCACGATACCCACTACCTGGCCAGTCGCATCGATGACCGGCAGGCCGGAAATGCGGTGTTGGCGGGTAATGGCCAGTACGTCACGCACCAGCAGGTCGGGGCGTACGGTGATCGGGTCTTTGACGATGCCCGATTCGTAGCGTTTTACCTTGGCCACTTCCTGCGCCTGGGTTTTTGCGGGGACATTCTTGTGCACGATGCCGATGCCGCCTTCCTGAGCCAGTGCAATGGCGAGGCGTGCTTCGGTCACCGTATCCATCGCGGCGGAAAGCAGCGGCAGATTGATACGGATATCGCGGGTCAATTGAGTGGCGAGCGAAACGTCGCGCGGCAGAACATTCGAATGAGCGGGAACGAGCAGGACGTCGTCGAAGGTCAGGGCTTTCTGAACGATACGCATGGGGCGCAATCCTTAGGCGGCAAAAATCGATTATACCGAATGTCGCAAAGATGATCTATGGGGTAGGGCACCGTCATGTTGCGGTGCATGGTTGCGAAGCGCTGTAAGAAAAACTAACGTCAAGCTATAACAAGTAAGAATCCAGGCAAGGCGCGGCATTCATGACCCCCTCTCAGCAAACATCCTCTGTGCCTGCCGGGCTGATCCTGTCGGGGGGGGGCGCACGCGCGGCCTACCAGGTGGGCGTATTGCTGGCGATTGCGCGGCTGTTGCCGCGCCATGCGCCGAACCCATTCCCCATCATTTGCGGCACCTCCGCCGGGGCGATCAACGCCGCTGCTTTGGCCGCTGGCTCATGCGATTTCAAGAAAAGCGTATTCAAGCTGGTGCATGCATGGGGGGCACTGACGCCAGACCGCGTGTACCGCGCGGGCTTTCTGCAGCTGTTCCGCCGCGCTGGCCACTGGGTGATTTCGCTGATGATCGGTGGCATGGGTCGATTCAACCCGCGCAGCTTCCTGGATAACGCGCCGCTGCGTGATCTGCTGTCAGAAATGATCGAGCTTGAAGGCATCGCACAGGGCATAGAAAAAGGCTGCCTGGCTGCGTTATCGATTACCGCATCCGGTTATACCTCGGGCGAATCGGTGAGTTTTTTCCAGGCAGCCGCCACGCTGGAGGGATGGCGGCGCGCCAAGCGCATCGGCGTGCCGGTAGAGATCGGGCTGGATCACCTGATGGCATCCAGTGCCATTCCGCTGGTGTTCCCTGCCGTGCGTATCCGTCGCGAGTATTTCGGCGATGGCTCGGTGCGGCAGATTGCGCCCATCAGCCCGGCCATCCACCTGGGCGCGCGCAAGTTGCTGGTGGTGGGCGTGGCACCGCAGGATGACGAAGGCGGCAGCCGCCAGCGGACGGATGCCTATCCATCGCTGGCGCAGGTGGCGGGCCACCTGATGAATAGCGTATTCCTCGACAGCATGGAAACCGATCTGGAGCGGCTGACCCGCATCAACCGCACGCTGACGCGTTTGCCAACGGAGGGGGCCAACCAGCTGGAGCTGCAGCCGATCGAGGTGTTGTCGATTGCGCCTTCGCAACCGCTGGAGCGCTTGTCGATTCCGCACAAATCCACTTTCCCGCCGGGGCTGCGCTTTTTGCTGTCCGGCCTGGGGGCATTCCGCCGCCAGGGCTCGGTGGTGGCCAGCTACCTGATGTTCCATGGTGAATACACGCGCGCGCTGATCCAGCTGGGTTACAAGGATGCGATGGCGCAGCGCCGTGCCATCGAATCCTTTCTGGGATTAAGCCCAAAAGCACATCCACTTCCTGACGAGGCTGCTACAATCGCTGTCGATTGAAAAAACCAATCGATGGAGTGTTTTCATGTTGCGATGGCGTGCGGGCTTTTTCGCCCTGGCCCTGGCGTGTGCCGGCATGATCGGCTATGCGCTGTACGAGCAGTACTACAATTTCTTGATGCCGTGCCTGATGTGCATTTATCAGCGCATTGCCATCATCAGCTATGGTTTCATCGCCTTGCTTGCCGCTGTGTGGCTGCCCAAAACCCGCGGTGGCGTATATGTGCTGGGCGCGCTGGCTAGCATTGCATCGCTGGGTGGCGCATTCGCAGCCGCCAAGCACGTGCTGTTGCAGTACGGCCCCAAGGATGTCACCGTCAGTTGCGCGCCCAGCCTGCCGTTCCCCATCAACCTGAATGATCCGTTCTGGCCATCTTGGTTTGCCGCGCTGATCCGCCCGGTGGGCGAGTGCAGCAATATCGACCTGACCGTACTTGGCCTGTCCATGCCGGTGTGGGTGCTGCTGGCCTGCTTCGGGCTGTTTGTTGCCGCCATCGTGCTGTGCGCGTTGCGTGTGCGTGAACTTCGCAAGGGATGGTGGCGATGACACTGACAGAGCTGCGCTACATCGTTGCCGTTGCGCGTGAGCGCCATTTCGGCCGCGCTGCGGCAAGCTGCTTCGTGTCGCAGCCTACCTTGTCGGTGGCAGTGAAAAAGCTGGAAGACGAGCTTGGCGTTACCCTGTTCGAGCGCTCTGCCGGTGATGTCTCGCTGACCTCCACCGGTGAGCGCGTGGTGGAACAGGCGCAGCGGGTGCTGGAAGAAGTGCAGGTGGTCAAGCAACTGGCCGAACAGGGCAAAGACCCGCTGGCCGGCCCCTTGCGCCTTGGCATCATCTACACCATCAGCCCCTATCTGTTGCCTTGCCTGATCCCGGCACTGCGCGACAAAGCGCCGCAAATGCAGCTGCTGCTGGAAGAGAACTACACCGGCCGATTGGCGGAGATGCTCAAGCAGGGCGAGATCGACGTTGCCATCGTGGCGGAGCCGTTCTTCGAAACCGGCGTGAGCACGCTGCAGCTGTACGATGAGCCCTTCGTGGTTGCCACCCCCAAGGGCCACCCGTGGGAGAAGCTCAAGGCCATCGATGCCAACCAGCTGGCGGAAGAAAACGTGCTGCTGCTCTCGCCGGGTAATTGCTTCCGTGACCATGTGCTGCAAACCTGCCCGGACCTGAACCGCGAAAGCCTGCCGGCCGGCAGCCTGCAGCGCACCTTGCAGGGCAGCTCGCTCACCACCATCCGGCATATGGTCGCCGGTGGCATCGGTGTGACGGTATTGCCGATCACGTCGATTACCGCGGCGGATGATGCGCTGCTGTCGATCAGGCCGTTTGCGGGTGAAACACCCACGCGGCGCGTGATCCTGGCGTGGCGCAAGAACTTCCCGCGCACCGGCGCTGTCGAGGCGATCCGCCAGGCGGTGCTTGCATCCGGCCTTGCCGGTGTCAGCTTCCTGGGCTGATCAGCAGCAACCGATACCCCACATTACCCAGATCGGGCTGCCGCGGCAGCCAACCAGAGGATTCCCATGACAGCGCCCATCGTCATCATCGGCACCGGCCTTGCCGGCTACAACCTTGCCCGTGAGGTCCGCAAGCTCGATACCGCCACACCGCTCACACTGATTACCCGCGACGGCGGCGGCTTTTACTCCAAGCCCATGCTCTCCAATGCACTGGCCGGCAAGAAAACCGCCGACATGCTGGTGATGAAACCGGTGGAAAAAATGGCGGAAGAATTGAACGCCACCATCCTGAATCGCCGTAGCGTCAGCGCAATCGATGTCGCCAAGCATGAAATCAGGCTGGATGATGGCAGTGTGCTCGGTTACGGCAAACTGGTGCTGGCACAAGGTGCCGATCCGCTGCGCCTGCCGCTGGCAGGCAATGCCGCTGATGACGTCCTGTCGGTGAACGATCTGGATGACTACGCCCGCTTTGCCGGCAAGCTCGAAGGCGTGCAGCGCGTGGTGATCCTGGGTGCAGGGTTGATCGGCTGCGAGTTTGCCAATGACCTGCTGGCGCGCGATATCAAGCCGACGGTGCTGGATGTGGCTGCATGGCCGCTGTCCCGGCTGGTGCCGCAGCAGGCGGGTAATTACCTGGCCGGCAAGCTGGCTGCGGCTGGCGTGGATTTGCGCCTGGGTGTCAGCGCGGCAGCGGTCGACAAGGCGGAAACCGGCTACCGCGTCACGCTGGCCGACGGCATGGTGCTGGAAACCGATCTGGTGTTGTCCGCCATCGGCCTGCGCCCGCGCACGCAACTGGCGCAGGCCGCCGGCCTGCATGTGGAGCGCGGTGTGGTGGTCAACCGCTTGCTGCAAACGTCGGACCAGGCGATTTACGCGGTTGGCGATACCGCCGAAGTGAACGGGCTATCCCTGCCGTTCGTGTTGCCCATCATGCAGCAGGCCCGTGCGCTGGCGGCCACGCTGGCAGGCAACGACACCGAGATCAAATACCCGGCCATGCCGGTGCTGGTGAAAACCCCCGCATGCCCAACCGTGGTATCGCCACCAGCAGTCGGCGCGCAGGGTGAATGGCAGGTGGATGCCAGCGAAACAGCTGTCGATGCCCGCTTCGTTGCTGCTGACGGCACCTTGCTGGGTTTTGCACTGCTGGGCGAGGCCACCAGGCAGCGGCAGGCACTGGTGCCGTTGCTGCCGCCCGTGTTGGCTTGAGCAGGATTCGCTCTAAGCCAGACTGGCGATAAAAAACGGCGCTTGAAGCGCCGTTTTTTTATCGAAGCGTTAACCGCCACGCCATATCACGCGCCGTGGCATTTCTTGTATTTCTTGCCGCTGCCACACGGGCATGGATCGTTGCGACCTACCTTGGGCGCATCATTGCGTACGGTTTCCACTTTGCCGAAGCGTTTTTCCAGCCAGTAGAACATCACGTCCTCAACCAGCCACGGCAGCTCGGTCAGGCGTTCTTCGCGCTGCGGTACGTCCAGTTCTTCCAGGTCTTCTTCGGCCTCGCCGTCGCTGCCTTCCAGCGCCAGGATGCTGGCGATGGTATCGAAGAATTCTTCGTCCTCATCCAGCGCCGCCTGCCACAGGTCTTCGCGCGCCAGGATGCCGACGCGAAAACCTGACGCCCAGTAGGCGCCCAGCGTTTCCTTCCACTTTTCATCCACGCCCTCGTCTTCGAGGATCAGCGGCAGATAGAGCGGTTCTTCCCCCACATTGCTGCGGCGCTTGGGCGCAAAAGCCTGCTGCACGGTCTGGAAGTGCCGGTGGATCAGGTCGAGGACTTCATCGGCTTCTTTCTGGTCCGAAAATTCGGGCGTCTGGCCGGCAAAAATCTGCGGCAGCCATTCTTCTTCGCTGATATCTTCCGGGCCGATGGCCAGCGCCACGAAAAAGCCATCGACCATTTCCAGGTCCATGGTTTCGTCCGGCGTACGGGGCGACATCAAAAAGGTGTCGAGGTATTCGAGTTCGCTGTCGTTGAGCGGTGTGTGCGACATGGTGTTTCCCTGGTAAATCCTGAACAGATGATAGTAGGTGGCGCTGCCCGCGAGGAGGAATGCGCTTAACGGGTGAGCTCGGTCAGCAGCTCTTTGATGCGCACCGTGCGCAGCGTGGGCTCGGGCCAGTTGCCGTCGATGCGCAGCCGGTCTGGCGGCACCATCTTGTAGTTCTTCTTGCTTTGCACCAGTTGGATGATCTTGAACGGTTCCACCACGGTGTTCTTGGCAAAGGTCACCACGATGGCGGTATCCGCGGCATCGATCTTGGCAATGCCGGCTGGCTTGGCCAGCATGCGCAGGCGGTGGCAATCGAGCAGCACTTTGGCCGGGTCCGGCAGCAGGCCGAAGCGGTCGATCAGCTCCTGCATCAAGTCGTCCAGATCGTCCGGCGTATCGGCACTGGCCAGACGTTTGTACAGGCTCAGCCGCTCGTTCACGTCCGGGCAGTATTCCACCGGCAGCAGCGCCGGTGCATGCAGGTTTATTTCGGTGGTGACGCCCAGCGGCTGGGTCAGGTCCGGCTCCAGCCCCTTCTTGAGTGCCTTGACGGCTTCATTGAGCATTTGCGAGTACAGCGAGAAACCGATTTCCTGCATCTCGCCCGATTGCGAATCGCCCAGCACTTCGCCGGCACCACGGATTTCCAGATCGTGCATCGCCAGGTAGAAGCCGGCGCCCAGCTCTTCCATTGCCTGGATGGCGTCCAGTCGTTTCTTGGCATCGGCGGTGATGTTCTTCAGATCCGGCACCAGCAGGTAGGCATACGCCTGGTGGTGCGAGCGGCCAACGCGGCCGCGCATCTGGTGCAATTGCGCCAGACCAAACTTGTCTGCGCGGTTCATCACGATGGTATTGGCGTTGGGGATATCGATGCCGGTTTCGATGATCGTAGTGCACAGCAGCAGGTTGAAGCGCTGCGCGTTGAAGTCACGCATTACCTGTTCCAGCTCGCGCTCGCGCATCTGGCCGTGCGCCACGCCGATGCGGGCTTCCGGCAGCAAGGCTGCCAGGCGCTCGCGCATGTTCTCGATGGTGTCGACTTCGTTGTGCAGGAAGAACACCTGCCCGCCACGCTTGAGCTCGCGCAGCACCGCTTCGCGGATCACGCCGTCGCTGTATTTGGCCACGAAGGTTTTAACCGCCAGCCGCTTGTTGGGCGCGGTGGCAATCACCGAGAAATCGCGCAGGCCTTCCAGGCTCATCGCCAGCGTGCGCGGGATCGGCGTGGCGGTCAGCGTCAGCACGTCCACATCGGCGCGTAGCGCCTTGAGCTGTTCCTTCTGGCGCACACCAAAACGGTGTTCCTCATCGATGATCACGAGGCCCAGCCGGGCAAACTGCACATCCGGCTGCACCAGCTTGTGTGTGCCGATGATGATGTCGATGCTGCCATCCGCCAGCCCCTTGATGGCGGCAGCCACTTCCTTGGGCGAGCGGAAGCGCGACAGCTCGGCAATGCGGATCGGCCAGTCGGAAAAACGGTCGGTAAAGGTTTGATAGTGCTGCTCGGCCAGCAGGGTGGTGGGCACCAGCACCGCCACCTGCTTGCCACCGATCACCGCGGCAAATGCGGCGCGCAGCGCCACCTCGGTCTTGCCGAAGCCCACGTCACCGCATACCAGCCGGTCCATTGGCCGGTCTATGCGCAGGTCGATCAGCACGGCCTCGATGGCGCCGGCCTGATCAGCGGTTTCCTCAAAGCCGAAGCCTGCGGCAAAGGCTTCGTAATCGTGATGGTTCCATTCGAACGCATGGCCCTTGCGGGCGGCGCGGCGGGCATACAGGTTGAGCAGCTCTGCCGCGGTATCGCGTACCTGCTCGGCTGCCTTGCGCTTGGCCTTGTCCCACGAGCCGGAGCCCAGCTTGTGCAGCGGCGCGGCATCCGCGCTGCCGCCGGAGTAGCGCGAGATCACATGCAGCTGCGATACCGGCACATAGAGCTTGTCTTCACCCGCGTATTGCAACAGCAGCAACTCGGTCGGGCCATCGCCCAGGTCCATCGATACCAGGCCCTGATAGCGGCCGATGCCATGCGCTTCGTGCACTACTGCATCGCCGATTTTCAGTTCGGACAAATCGCGCAGCATGGCATCGGTGTTGCTGCGTTTTTGCTGCTTCTTGCCGCGCGCCTGCGCCACCGTGGCGTACAGGTTGGCTTCGGTCACGATGGCAAGCTGGCTGGCGTTTTCGATGAAGCCGTTGTAGATGGGGGCGGCACCCAGCATCACCGGGTCTTTGGCAGCGAGGAAGTCGGCCCAGTTGTCGACCAGTGCCGGCTTCAAGCCATATTCGGCAAAGAACTGCGCCATGGTTTCACGCCGGCCCAGGCTCTCTGCACAAATCAGGACGCGCTGTTTCTTGATGGCGGTATGGCGGGCGATGAAGTCGCTGAGTTTCTGGATCGGGTGCTCGGCACGGCGATCCACGCCCAGGTCAGGTAGTGGCGACGTCAGGTCGGTGGCTGCCGGGGCAATTTCCAGCCGCCGGTAGCTCTTGAGCGCGGTAAACAGCTCGTCCGGCAGCAGGTAAATATCCTTGGGCGGCAGGATGGGGCGGTCTTTCTCACCCGAGAGGTTGCGGTAACGCTCCTGCGTATCCACCCAGAACTGCTGCGCGGCCTTGTGCGCATCGCCATGCAGTACGATCAGCGCTTCTTTGGGCAGGTAATCGAACAGTGTGGCAGTGCTGTCGAAGAACAGCGGCAGGTAGTACTCGATACCGGCAGGGGTAACGCCGCTGCTCAGATCCTTGTACAGCCGCGATTTGCTCGGGTCGCCCTCGAACACCTCGCGGAAGCGCTGGCGGAATTTGGTGCGTCCGCCGTCATCCAGCGGGAATTCACGCGCGGGCAGCAGGCGGATTTCCGGCACCGGAAACAGGCTGCGCTGCGTATCCACATCAAAGGTGCGGATGGTTTCGATTTCGTCATCGAACAGGTCCAGCCGGTAGGGCAGCGTGCTGCCCATCGGGAACAGGTCGATCAGCCCGCCGCGGATCGAGAATTCGCCGGGGCTGTAAACCTGCGTGACATGGCTGTAGCCGGCAAACGCCATATCGGCACGCAGTTTTTCCGCATCGAACTTCTGGCCTTTCTGCAGGAAGAAGGTGTAGCCGGCCAGGTATTCCACCGGCGCGAAGCGGCTCATTGCCGTTTGCAGCGGCACCAGCACCACGTCGGCTTTTTGCTCGCGCAGTTGCCACAAGGTGGCCAGCCGCTCGGAAATCAGATCCTGATGCGGGCTGAAGTGGTCGTACGGCAGGGTTTCCCAGTCGGGCAACTGCAGCACCGTCTTGCCGGGGGCGAAGAACGAAATCTCGTCCTTGAGGCGTGCCGCATCTTGCGCATTGGCGGTAAGAATGAGCAGTGGCGCAGCCAGATCGCTGTACTGGGCGAGCAATCTCGCATCGAAAGAGCCATCGGCCTGGGCTAACTGCAATCGCTCGTTCTGGCGGGGTAAGGCGGGCATGAGCTGGGCCACGGGAGCAAAAGGGGGATTATATCGGTGTGGCGCGACGGTGGATAAGGTGAAAGAACCGTGGCGTATTTACGACCAGCCAGATGGACAAGCCGCTGACCGGTTGTTGATTTTTACCGTCAAGCACAGAATGATTGGTTTTTTACCCTTGCCAGCGCCCTTTACCGGTGCGCCTGCGCACCGATCCATTGCATCCCGCTGCCGGGAGTCGTTCTTGAAACAGCCAACGTGGCGCGTCTTCGTGGCGTTTGCCGCCCTTTACCTTGCTGCACAATTGCTGACCTGGGCACTGGCGCCCAGCGGGCATTACAGCGCGCTGGTCGCGCCAGCATGTGGCGTGGCGGTACTGGGCCTGTTGCTGGTCGGCTGGCGCTTCTGGCCGTGGCTTGCCGCCTGTAGCTGGCTGCTGCCGGTGTTGCAGCACATGCCGTGGCCGGCAGTGTTGCTGCTGTCGCTGCTGGGGGTTGCGCAGCCGATGCTGATTGCTTACGCATTGCAGGGCCTGGGGCGGGTGAACGCATTGACCGTGCCCGATGCCATGCGCTTCATCGCGGTGGCGCCGGTGGCCGTATCGGGCCTTGCCGCCACGCTGGCGGTGCTGGTGATCGCCCGCTTCAACCCCGCGCTGGCCGGCAACGGCTTCGAGCCATGGGCTCAGCTCTGGCTGAGCGATGCGCTCGGGCTGCTGGCCATCGTGCCGCTGGCCATGTCA
Source organism: Andreprevotia sp. IGB-42 (assembly GCF_009848685.1). Classification (GTDB taxonomy): domain Bacteria; phylum Pseudomonadota; class Gammaproteobacteria; order Burkholderiales; family Chitinibacteraceae; genus Andreprevotia. The sequence continues at coordinate 153,011 of NZ_WXTX01000001.1, read as the reverse complement.
CCGCCTGAAGCGCATCACCGCATCGGCCCGGAGCGGCAGATCGAGCTGGGTTTGCTTGCCATTGTCGCCCTGGTGGGTGTGGTGCTCATCTACCAGTATTTTTCGCCCGGTTCGGCCGATCTGCAGTTCATGCTGTTTCCGCTGATCATCTGGTCTGCACTGCGCAGCGGCCATGTCGGTAATGGTGCCATCGTGCTGGGCGCCACCTTCATTGCCGAAATCGCCATCAACCTGCGTGGCTATTACAACGTGGTCGAGCTTTCGACCCTGCTGCTGCTGGTCAGCGTGGCCATTACCGGCTTTCTGCTGGCGGTGTCCAACCTGCAGCAGCAGGCTGCATCACGCGCCAAGCGGCTGGCGGCACAGGTGTTCGAGAACGCATCCGAAGGCATCCTGATCACCGATGCCGATGCGCGCATCGTTGCGGTCAACCCGGCGTTCAGCCGGGTGACCGGCTTCGATGCTGCAGAGGCAATCGGCAAGACATCGCGCATTTTCGATACACACGGCCGCGTGCGCGAGTTCAACCAGCATGTGCTGGCGCAACTGAGCGAGCAGGGCATGTGGCAGGGCGAAACGCTGGACCGGCGCAAGAATGGCGAGATTTATCCCGCGTGGCTGTCGATCAGCGCGGTGCGCGATGAAGAGGGCCAGATCAGCAACTATGTGGGCGTGTTCTCCGACTACACCAGCCGCAAGGAAGCCGAGCAGCGTTTGCAGTTCCTGGCCAACCATGATGCGCTGACCGGCTTGCAGAACCGCGTTGCCATGGCTGAAGCGCTTGGCGCCGCGATGGCCCGCGCCAGCGCCGGCAACGAGCAACTGGCGCTGTTCTTCATTGACCTGGATGGCTTCAAGCCGATCAACGATACCTACGGCCACGGTGTGGGGGACGAGCTGCTGCAGGTGATTGCGCAGCGGCTGCGCGCCAACCTCAAGGAGGGCGACCAGATCGCCCGGCTGGGCGGCGATGAATTCACCATCCTGCTGGAGAAGGTGCAATTTGATGATGAACTGGTCGCCGTGGCCCAGCGCCTGCTGGCCGAGCTGGCCCAGCCCATCGTGCTGCATGAGCAACCGATGCTGGTGAGCGCATCGATTGGTATCGCGCGTTACCCGCAGGATGCCGATGACCCGCTGCAGTTGCTGAAAGTGGCCGATACCGCCATGTACCAGGCCAAGCAGGGGGGCAAGAACAAGGCCTGTTTCTATACGCCACCATCCCGGCGTGCGATGCCGCCACTGGCACAGCAATGCGAATGAGCGCAGGCCAGGCAAGCAACTGCAACCTTGTGGTGATGGCCCGACTAGGGTAACGTGCCGCGCCTGATCCCGTGCCGGAAAATCCCATGCAAAACAAGCTCATCCACGGTTTTCACGCCGTTTCCACCCGCCTGAAGCGCTTTCCAGACAGCGTGACCGAACTGTACCTGAACGCCACGCGGCTGGATCAGCGCATGCGCGAGCTGATGAAGCTGGCGGAAGAGCAGGGCACCAAGGTGGTACTGGTCGACGAAAAGCGGCTGGATGGCCTGGCAGGCGGTGGTCGCCACCAGGGCGTGGCGGCGATGATCGACGCGGGCAAATCGTATGTCTCGCTCGACGATGTGCTGGACGACCTGACCGAGCCGCCGTTTATCCTGGTGCTCGATGGCATCACCGATCCGCACAACCTGGGTGCCTGCCTGCGTGTGGCCGATGCAATGGGCGTACACGCGGTGGTTGCCCCCAAGGACAAATCGGTCGGCATCAATGCCACCGTGTCCAAAGTGGCTTGCGGCGCCGCCGAAGTGATGCCCTACGTGATGGTGACCAACCTCGCGCGCACGCTGCGCGAAATGAAAGAGCGGGAAATCTGGATTGCCGGCACCGCAGCCGATGCGCACGTCGATCTGCATCACTTCACCGGCGGTACTGGCCCCATTGCGTGGGTGCTGGGTAACGAGGGCGAAGGCATGCGCCGCTTGACGCGCGAGCATTGCGATGTGCTGGTATCGATCCCGATGTTCGGTTCGGTGGAAAGCCTGAATGTATCGGTAGCCACCGGCATCGTGCTGGCCGAATCACGCCGCCAGCGCACCATGGTGGCCAAGGCTTGAATCGCGGCAGGGGAAGAATCACCGCAAGGGCTGAATCAGCGCAGATTGTCCTGCTCGATCATTGAAGGTAACTGATCGAGATAATGCGCGACGATGCGGGTATAGCTGCCATCGGCGCGCATCTGCGCCATCGCGCGGTCGAAATCCTGGCGCAAGCGCGCATCACGGAAAGCCACGCTATACGGCTTGGGCGGAAAAATCCGGTGTACGCGCACCGGGTTGGCGATGCCTTCCGGTAGCTGGCCCATGATGGCGCGGAAAATGCGTTCGTCCCCCACCACCACATCCACGCTGCCCTTGTAGAGCAGGCGGTTGAGATCCACATCGTTGTTTTCTTCACGGTATAGCGGCGCGGCCTTGGCCGCCGCGGCAAAATCGGGCCCCAGGAAGCTGCTGGCGCGCCGGAAGCTCACGATGCGGTAATTGCGCAAATCACTGATGGCATTGATGTTGAGCTGGCGATTATCCAGGCTGACCGCCACGTGGCGGAACGCGATATAGGGCGCTGAATAAGCCGCCTTCAGCCCCGACGATTCATCCATGGTCGCCGCTGCATCGATCTGCCCGGATTTGAAGCCGTAGATCACCCGTTCCAGCGGCGTGTAGACCATCCTGGCTTCGCGCCCGCTGCGGTGCAGTGCTTCGCGGATCAAGTCCACTTCGATACCGCGATCTTCGCTGGCATACACATAGGGCGGGATCGACGCGATCATGCCCACGCGTACGACGGTATCGCGCGCATGGGCAAGTGGCGCGCATAGCGCCAGTAACAGCGTCAGTGCCTTGAGCGGAGTTCGCGCCAAGCAATCATCCTTTGCGTCTGGCTGCCGGTTTGGCCTGCTTCACCGGCTTGGCGGTGTTTTGCGGCTTTGCAGTCGGCGGTGGGGCCAGATCCTTTTCTTCAGCATAGGCATCGCGGATCGCATCCGCGAGTCCGGTCACCGCGCTGGCGTACAAGGTGCTGCGGTTGTAACGGGTGATTGCATAGAAATTGGCGTAGCCCAGATAGTGGCGCGTGAAGCCGGGTTCGGTTTCCAGTGCGAACAGCACCGCCTGTTGTTTTGCATCCGCTTCCGCAAGCGGCGCCACGCCTTTCTGCATCAGTTCGCCCACCGTGTAATGCAGGTTGAACTTGTCGGCCAGCAGACCGGCGATTTCGTCGCCGCCGACATTGGCCGGCTGCATGATGGGGCCGCCTTTCTGCCAGCCATGTGCCACCAGGAAGTTGGCCACGCTGGCGATGGCATCTTCGGGGGTGCCCCAGATATCGCGGTGGTGATCGCCATTCCAGTCCACCGCGTATTTGCGGAAACTCGATGGCATGAATTGCGGCCAGCCCATGGCACCGGCGTAAGAGCCCATGAAGCTCAGCGGGTCTTCCTGCTCTTCGCGCGCCAGCAGCAGGAACTCGGTGAGCTCGTTCTTGAAGAAATCAGCCCGGCGCGGGTAGTCGAAGGCGATGGTGGTCAATGCATCCAGCACACGAAAGCTGCCGGTATTGCGCCCGTACAGGGTTTCGCAACCGATGATGGACGTGATGACTTCAGCCGGCACACCGTAGCGCGCCGCCACTTCATCCAGCGTGCTTTTGTAACGGCGCATGAAGCGCGCACCGCCGATAATGCGGTTTTTCTCGATGAAATTCTCACGGAACTGGTACCACGGCCGGCTGGTGGACGGTTTATCGAGGATGCCGACAATATTGGACTTGGTTTCGATCCGGGCGAACAGCGCATCCAGATCGGCACGATCAAAACCCTGGCTGGTGCTCAGCTGGTTCAGGTAATCCTGTACTTCGGGGCGCGCGAGCAACGCGTCATCGGCATGCGCAGACAGGGACAGCAGCGCAAACAGCGCCGCAACAAGCGGTTTATGCATTCAGGATTCCGGTATGGGTTACTGCGACAGCGCGCTGGTCAGCAGTTTAGCCGTGATATTCACGATAGGGATAACGCGTTCATAGGCCATGCGTGTGGGGCCGATCACGCCCAGCGTGCCGACGATCTCGCCATTGGCCTGGTAAGGCGCGGTAATGACCGAGCAATCGCCCAGGGGTTCCAGCCCGGATTCGCCACCGATGAAAATCTGCACGCCTTCTGCGGCGTTGCCCAGCTCCAGCAACTGCAATAACGCCGTCTTGCGCTCAAACAATTCGAACAACTGGCGCAACCGCTGCATATTGGCCGCCAGATCATCGCTGTTGAGCAGGTTGCGCTCGCCCGAGATCAGCAACTGGTCGTTGCTGCCGTGGTGCCTCTGCTCTGCGGCCAGCAGCGTGATCATCTCGTTCTTGAGCGTGAACACCTCCGTTTCCACGAAACGGTGCAGATGGTTCAGCGTGCGCCCGGCGCAATGCTGGTTTAGAAAGTTAGCCGCCTCGATCAGTTGCGTGGCCGGATAGGCGGTTTGCGTATGCAGGATGCGGTTCTGCACATCGCCATCATTGGTGACCAGAATCAGCAGGATGCGGTTATCGGATAACCGCAGGAACTCCACATGCTGCAGCAACACTTCCTGGCGCTTGCCCATCACCACGATGCCGGCAAATTGCGTGAGCTGCGACAGCATTTGCGATGCGGCAGCGATGCTGCGTTGCGGATTGTCGCTGGGCAGGCTGGCAGACAGCACCTTTACCGGGTCCAGCAGCTCGCGCTGCTGCGCGATCATCAGCGAGTCAACAAAAAAGCGGTAACCCCGCGACGTGGGAATTCGCCCGGCCGACGTATGCGGGCTGGCAATGAAGCCCAGGTCTTCCAGCTCGGCCATCACGTTGCGTATGGTGGCAGGGCTCACTTCCAGCCCGGCCGAATGGGCCAGCGTTTTCGAGCCCACCGGTTGACCATCGGCAATATAGCGCTCGACCAGGGTGCGGAGCAGTATTTGGGCGCGTTCATTCAGCATGGTGGCGATTCTAATGTCTAAGGCGATGGCCGGGGCGATTGAATTGAATGCTGGCATCGTTTCAGATGCAGGCGACGGTGCGTGAATGCAAGCTGCTGCGTTACGCCGATGCAGGACGCGGCGCGCATGATCGCGGTTTACAGGTGCTGGATGGCTGCAGCCGGCCCCGCCATTGCCGGATGGTGTCGCTGCAAAGGTCTGTCCACTGCCATGTGGAACGCCCGTTCCAGTTGACTCTTGAGCCGCGCAAACCTGTACGGCCGGCGTGATCCCGATGGATCTGTGCACCTGCGCTCCCGCAAGCCGGCCGGGCTATGGTTAAATTCGCCATCTCCTCCGGGACCGGACCGATGCAAAGCCTGTTCAAGACCATAGCGCTGGTGGCGCGCCACAACACGCCAACCATCGGTGATCCGCTACGGCGACTGGCGGCATTACTGCAGTCGCTGGGCGTCAAAGTGCTGATCGACGAGGCCGCGGCAACCGAGCACGGTGTAACCGAGCATGCATCGGTTACGCGCGATGCCATCGGCACGCTGGCCGATCTGGTGATCGTGCTGGGGGGCGATGGCACCATGCTGGGCGTAGCCCGGCTGCTGGCGCCGTACCGGATACCGCTGATCGGCATCAACCAGGGCCGGCTCGGGTTCATGACCGATATTCCGCTGGGTGACATGGAGCGGCTGGTGACCGATATGCTGGGCGGCGCCTTCGTGCCTGAAGAGCGCATCCTGCTGGAAACCGTGGTCAAGCGGGGCGATGTGGAAAGCGGCCCTTATCTTGCGTTCAACGATGTGGTGTTCAGCCGTGGCTCGACGGGCTCGATGATCGAGTTCGAGATTTTCATCGACCGCCAGTTCGTATACAGCCAGCGCTCCGACGGGCTGATTGTGAGCACGCCAACGGGTTCGACCGCCTATTCGCTGGCCTCCGGCGGGCCCATCATGCACCCCAGCCTACCGGCGCTGGCGCTTGTGCCGATCTGCCCGCAATCCTTGTCCAACCGGCCCATCGTGGTGAACGATACGTGCGAGGTCGAATTCCTGCTGACACGCTCTGCCGATACCCGTGTGTATTTCGACAATCAATCCGATTGCGAACTCAAGGAAATGGACCGGGTGCTGATCCGCCGCTACCGCAATACGCTGCGTATCCTGCATCCGGTTGGATACAACTACTATGACATGCTCCGGGCCAAGCTGCACTGGGGCCAGAAGCTGCTGTGAGCCCAAGGCCATGCTGACCTCCCTCAGACTGAAGAATTTCGTCATCGTCGATGAACTCGAACTCGAGTTCGCCCCCAACCTGACCGTGCTGACCGGTGAAACCGGTGCCGGCAAATCCATCGTGCTCGATGCGCTGGGCCTGCTGCTGGGGGATCGTGCCGATACCGGCATGCTGCGCCACGGTGCAGACAAGGCCGACCTTGCCGCCGGCTTCGATCTGGCCGGCACGCCTCAGGCGGCAGCATGGCTGCAGGAAAACGACATGGCCGGCGACGATGCTGACAGCCTGCTGCTGCGCCGCACGCTCGACAGTGCCGGCAAGAGCAAGGCCTATATCAATGGCATTGCCGCCACGCTGGCCCAGCTGAAAACGCTGGGCGAAATGCTGGTGGATATCCACGGCCAGCATGCGCACCAGTTGCTGCTGCGTGCAGAAATGCAGCGCGACATCCTGGATGGCTACGCTGGCGCGGTGGATACCGCGCGAGCGCTTTCCGGCGCCTGGCGCGACTGGCAATCGCAACTGGCGCAGCTGGACGATGCGCGCCGCAACGCCGCCGCATTCGATGCGGAACGTGAACGCCTGCAATGGCAGATTGATGAAGTAGCCGCGCTCGGGCTTGGCAGCGCAGAGTGGGATGAGCTGCAGGCCGAGCACAAGCGCCTGCATCATGCCGCCAGCCTGATCGACGGCGTGCAGGCAGCCATCGCGGTGTTGGCCGATGGTGATGAAAACTGCCAGGGCTGGCTGGGCCAGGCCAATCACAGACTGGCGGAGTTGTCCGGTTACGATGCGCAGCTGGAAGGCCCGCTGGCTCTCCTCAACGAGATTGACGTGCAGCTGATCGAGGCGGTGAATGCACTGCGCCACTATGCGGACGGTCTGGAACTCGATCCGGCGCGGCTGGCGGACGTGGAGGCACGCATGGATGCGGTGTGGCGACTGGCCCGCAAATACCGCGTGGAGCCCGAGCAACTGACCGGCCTGCTGCAGGACTGGCAGTCCAGGCTGGCCGCGCTGGGTGGCAGCGAGGGGCTGAGCAGCCTGGAGAAAGCCGTAGCAAAAGCCGAAGCGAGCTACCAGCAACTGGGCAAGAAGCTGTCCGGTCTGCGTAGCGCTGCTGCGCCCAAACTGGCGGCTGCAGTCACGAAGGAAATGAAACCGCTGGCACTGGCTGATTCACGGCTGGAGATTGCGCTGGAAGCCGGCGCGCCATCCGCGCACGGGCTGGAGACTATCGATTTCCGTGTAGCGCATGGCGATGCACCGGCGCGGGCGCTGGGCAAGATTGTATCGGGCGGCGAGTTGTCGCGTATCAGCCTTGCGCTGCAAGTGATCGTCTCCGCGCGCTCGGGCGTGGCCACGCTGGTATTCGACGAAGTCGACGTGGGCATTGGCGGGCGGGTGGCCGAGATTGTCGGGCGGCTGCTCGCGCAACTGGGCGCGTCGCGGCAGGTGTTGTGCATCACCCATCTGCCACAGGTGGCTGCGCAGGGGCACCAGCATCTGCAGGTGAGCAAGGCCAAGACCGGGACCGGCATCATCAGCGCGGTGCGTGGCCTGAACCGGGATGAACGCATCGATGAAATCGCCCGCATGCTTGGCGGTGTGGATATCACCGAAACCACGCGCAAGCACGCGGCAGAGTTGCTCGGCCATGCTTGAAGTGATGGCGCCTGCATGGAGCGCCGACGATGGTCGCTTCATGCTCGCAGCACTGGCAGAGGCGCGCAAAGCGTATGCCAAGGGCGAGGTGCCGGTCGGTGCCATTGTGGTGCAGGCCGGTGAAATCATCGGCCGCGGTCACAATCAGCCCATTGCCCGGCACGATCCCAGTGCGCATGCCGAAATGATGGCGTTGCGCCAGGCAGCACGCCGGCTGGAAAACTACCGGCTGCCCGGTTGCCAGATCTACATCACGCTGGAGCCTTGCCTGATGTGCGTGGGTGCCATGCTGCATGCGCGCATCGAGCGCATCATTTTTGCCGCTCACGACCCAAAGACCGGTGCTGCGGGCAGCGTGATCGACCCGTTTCCGGATCGTCGTCTCAACCATCAGACCATGGTCGAAGGTGGTCTGCTGGCCGCAGAGGCCGGCGAAATGCTCAGGCAGTTTTTCCGCGAGCGGCGCGAAGCCGACAAGGCGCGCCGCGCAGCCGGCGGCTGAGAGGCGCTTGCTTTGCGCCAAAGTATGCCATCGGGCTTGCCGGGCACCGGTCATCCGGTAGTACACTGGTCGCCGCTACATGCCAACGCTGGTGTGGGGCACCCAAGAAAAAATACTGGAGAATGCAGGATGAAGCGATTGATGTTGCCGCTACTGCTCGCTGCGGCTTTTGCGCAGGCAGACAGCGTGGTGCTGGAAGAAAAATTCGAGGGCAATCTGGACCTGTGGGTAGGCCAGAATGGCGATGGCTCGGTGCCTTACCATGCAACCATCGTTGAAGACCCGTTGCGCCCGGGCAACAAGGTCCTGCGTTTCGACAAGCCGGTTTTCGGCGGTGACCTGTTCACCAAGCAGCTGTATCCGGAAGGCAAGTACAAGCTGACCTTCGATTATCTGGGCACTTGCGGTGGCAACTGTGGCGGCGTGGTGGGCATCACCTCGGCATTCCCGGGGCGCGATTACTGGTTGGCCGGTACTGCCAACGGTTTCCCGGAGCGCATCAAGGACACCAAGAAGTGGGAATCCTACGATATCGATTTCAAGGGCCGCTTTGATTTCCACCTGGCGCTGGAGCAATGGGTGCAATCGAGCGGTGCAGGTGGTGATGTCTATATCGACAACATCAAGCTGATTGCCAAGGGTGACGCAGGTGCACCGGCTGCCGCTGCAGCGCCGGCCGTTGCCACCATCGCCGCTGGCGATGCGCCAGGCCCCAAGGGCCCGCAACTGGTGACTTATTTCACCGCGTGGGGCAAGGGCCAGCCTGGTGGCGGCTACTGGGTGAAGGACATTGAAACCAGTGGTTCGGCCAAAAAGCTGACCGTGATCGAATACGCGTTCGGCAACGTCAAGGACAACAAGTGCGTTGTCGGCGTGGACAAGGCCGGCGAGGGCGCAGCCGCTGACGATTACTGGGATCCGATCCCCAAAGAGCACACGCTCGATGGCAAGGAAGACAAGGGCGACAACGGGCTGTTCGGTCACTGGAACCAGCTCAAGCAACTGAAAGCCAAGAACCCCAACCTCAAGGTCGTGATCAGCCTGGGCGGCTGGACCTGGTCCAAGTATTTCTCCGATGCGGCTTTGCCGGCCAACCGGGTGGCGTTCGTCAAATCCTGCGTCGATGCCTACATCAAGGGCAATGTACCGGGCCGCGATGGCAAGATGATCAATGCCGCAGGCGTATTCGACGGCTTCGATATCGACTGGGAACACCCGGGTAGTGCCGGTGCGCCGGGCAATATCGTCCGCGATGAAGATACGCAGAACTTCACTGCGCTGCTGGCCGAGTTCCGCAAGCAACTGGACGCGGTGAAGCCAGGCTACCTGCTGACCATCGCAGCTGGCGCACCTTCCAGCGTGTCGTCACATTTCGAACTGGCCAAGATCCAGAAATCGCTGAACTGGATCAACCTGATGACGTATGACTTTGCCGGCCCATGGTCAAGCGTGACCGCGCCGTTGTCCACGCTGCATGCCGGTGCCAAGGATGCTGCGGGCGTGAGCATGTCGGTGAAGGACTATATGGAAGGGGGCGTGCCGCCGCAGAAGATCGTGGTCGGTGTACCGTTCTACGGCTATGGCTGGGTGGTCAGCAATACCGATAACGGCGGCATGTACCAGACCGTCAAATCCAAGGCCAAGGGCACGCTGGAAGAAGGTACTGCCGGGTACTACCAGGTGAAAGCGATGCCGGGCAAGGTATTCCGCGACGAGAAAACTCGTGCCATGTGGAAGCTCAACGGCAATGAAGTCTGGACTTACGACGATCCGCAATACCTGAAGGAAAAGATCGACTTCATCAAGAAGCAGAAACTCGGTGGCATGATGGCCTGGGAGCTGAGCGGTGACCGCGATGGCGAACTGGTCTCGACCATTTATGACAATCTGATCAAGCAGTGATCACCGCAATCGGGTGAGATGAAACGGGGCGCTGGTCGCCCCGTTTTGCATTTTGGGCGCGGTGGTAAGGCGTTTGCGTTGCAAGGGCGTGCTTTCGTGGCTTGGCGGCAATGCCTGCCTGCTGGCAACATGGCGCCATGCCAGAACATATCCGTATCGACCTCGCACAGCAGACGCTGACGCTGTATTCGGGCAGCGATGAAATGCTGCACCGCTTTGTCATTTCCAGTGCTCGGAATGGCACGGGCGAGCTGACGGGCAGCTACCGCACGCCGCGTGGCCGGCACCGCATCCGCGCGAAGATCGGTGCTGGTGCGCCATCCGGCGCCGTTTTTCGCGGCCGGCGGCCAACCGGCGAAGTCTGGAGCCCGGAACTGGCCGCAGCGCATCCGCAGCGCGACTGGATACTCAGTCGCATTCTGTGGTTGTGCGGTGAGCAGCCCGGTTTCAACCGGAGCGGCCAGGTGGATTCGATGCGGCGTTATATCTACATCCATGGCACGCCGGATACCGAACCGATGGGTAAGCCTGCATCACATGGCTGCATCCGCATGCGCAACGCGGATGTGGTGGCGCTGTTCGATCTGGTGGCGTGCGGTATTGCTGTCGAGATCGTGGCGCCCGCTGGTGAGACTGTGATCTACCCATTGCCACGGCGCTTCAACCCGGCATCGGCCGGCCTGAAGGCATTGACTGCTGCGGCGCCGCTCAGCCCGGTTGCGGCAGCCGCCCATGGCTGGCATGGCTGCTGGGGTACCGAGGGGCAATTGCTGGCCGCTGGCCGCCTGCTAACGGGCGGCAATGCCGAACTGATGGCCTTGCCCGGCCTATCTTTGCCGGGCGCGCTGTTACTGCTACTGCAGCAACAGGCCGCACAGGCAGGATGGCTGAGCCTGCGCATGCTGGCGCCGTACGCCGATGCAGGCGAATGGCAGCAACGCGGTGCCAGCGTGGCATCGGATGTGGTGGAGATCGATGGTGTGCGCAGTGTGGCATTGCGCTGGGGAATCCAGCCGGCAGGTTAGAACTGGCTGGCCTGCTGAAAGTTAGCTGAGGGGCGAGCAGACGGCGGGAAGATGGCTATTGCAGCAAGGGATCGCTGCGCAGACCGACAAATTGCGGGTAGTCGGTAATGATGCCGTGCAAACCGAATTCTCGGCATAGCAGGTGCTCGTACTCGGTGATTGCCCCATACACATAGTTGCGGAAACCCAGCGCATTGGCCTGGGCCAGCAAATGCTGGTCGAGCATTTCGTAATGCCACACCAGCGTGCGCAGCCTGGGCAACGGCAACGCCGGGTAAAGCACGGTATTGAGTGCGGGCGGGCGCATATGCAGCAGGAAGCCGCATTCGGCGTCCAGATGTTCCGCCGCAAATACCACTACTTCATGCCGGAACGAGGTAATCAGCACCCGCTGCTGCATCTGGCGGCTGTTGACCAGCGCAAAAGCGCCGGGTGCGGCGGCGGGGGATTTGATTTCCAGGTTCCAGAATGCTTCGGGAAAGGCATCGAATGCCTCCGCAAGCGTGGGAACCAGATAACCCGCCGCTTGCGATAGCGCCTTGCGGGTCAGTGATGCTACCGGTTGCCCCAGCGGTGAAACGCGGTCATGGAACAGCACGATTTCGTCATCCGCGGTCAGGCGCAGGTCGGTTTCGATGCCGTCAAAGCCGGCTGACAATGCAGCGGCGAACGACGCCAGCGTATTTTCCGGCACGCTGCGGGCAAGACCACGGTGAGCAATCAGATGCATGGTTTAAACTACACAACATAGATACCGAAAGTGTAGGCCGCCCCCGATGAGATTTGCAGTAAAAACTGCCGTAATGATGAGCGTGCTTGTCGCGGTAATGGTGTCATTCTTGCCGGCGGTTCAGGCCGCCACGCCGCCAAGGGTAGCGCTGGTGTTGGGCGGCGGCGGCGCGCGTGGGCTGGCGCATGTCGGTGTGCTCAAGGTGCTGGAAGAGGCGCACGTGCCTATCGCCTGCATCGTTGGCACCAGCATGGGGTCCCTGGTGGCCGGGGGCTATGCGGTGGGGCGCACGCCGGAAGAGCTGGAAGCGCGCATCCTGAAAGCCGACTGGGATACGCTGATCAGCACTCAGCCGCCGCGCACCGAAATCCTGTTCCGCGACAAGGAAGATGATCGCCCGCAAGTGGTGCCGTTTGCCATCGGCATCAGCGACGATGGCAAGCTGGGCTTGCCCAAGGCGGTGATCAGCACCCAGCGTATCGAGGGTTTCCTGCGGGAAATGACGCTGGCCGGCACGGTGCCGGATTTCGATCATCTTTCCATTCCGTATCGCGCCATTGCTTCAGACATTGAAACTGGCCAGATGGTGGTACTGAAGAATGGCGATATCGTTACCGCCATGCGTGCCAGCATGGCGGTGCCAGGCGTGTTTCCATCGGTGCTGCTGAATGGACAGACGCTGGTGGACGGCGGTATCTCGCGCAACCTGCCCATCGATATTGCCCGGCAAACCTGCCATCCCGACGTGGTGATCGCCGTGGACGTTGGCGCCCCCCCACTGAAGAGCAAGCAGATCGGCAGCATGCTGGATGTGGCCGATCAACTGACGCGCCTGCTGATTGCACAGAACGTCGAGCAGCAGATCAAGACATTGACGCCAAGCGATTTGCTGATCATGCCCGATTTCGGCACGCTCGGTTCCATGGACTTCAACAAGACCAAGGAGCTGCTTGCCGCCGGTGAAGCGGCGGCGCGCGCCAAGCTCGATGTGATCCAGCGTTACGCGGTGGCACCCGAGCAATATCGCGCGTGGCTGATCGCGCGCCAGGACAAGCGTCTGGCCCCCAAGCCGATAGACCGGATCGAAATGGGTTCCATGGTGCGGGTCAACCCTGAGGTGGTACGCAAGTCGCTGGATATCGAGCAGGGCACTTTGCTGGATAACGAAAAATTGGCCACGGAGCTGGGGCAGCTGTATGCCAGCGGCGATTTCTCCCGCCTCAATTACGACCTCACCGACAACGGCAAGGGACAGATACTCAAGCTGGTGCCGATCGAAAAAGACTGGGGGCCCAATTACCTGAGTTTTGGCGTGTCGCTGGGGACCGATTTTGACCGCAACAATCCGTACAACCTCACCGCGCGCTATCGCCGCTCCTGGCTCAATTCGCTGGGTGGCGATTGGCAGGCGGCGGTGCGTGTGGGCAATGACAAGCTGGTGGGGACCGAGCTCTACCAGCCGCTGAGGGTCGACAGCGCAATCTTCGTATCGCCCTATGTCGCTTGGCGGCAACGGCCCATCGCATTCTGGCTGGATGATAATCAGGTTGCCGAATATCAGTATGAGCAAGACAAGGTCGGCATCGATTTCGGTTCCAGCTGGACGCGTTTTGGCGAAGTCAGGCTGGGCTTGCTGTACCAGCGGGCCAAGCTCAACCAGAGCATAGGTACCATTCCGGTACCGAACCAGACGCAATACGATTACGGCCTGAGATTCAGTGCCGGCTATGATCAGCTTGATCAGCCCAATTTCCCCACCAGCGGTCAGCTGGCCAGGGTGTACGCCTACCATTCGATCGGTTCCGGCGGGGATTTCGCCGAGAGAGTCGATACGGTCGGGTTCAGGGCCACTCAGGCTGCGAAGTTTGGTGATTTTGCCGGCCACATCACGGTGAAAGGCCATTTTGAATCCGGTGATTCGTCCATCACCGATCTCGACTGGCTGGGGGGGTTACTCAACCTGTCCAGCTATCACGTGCAGGAGTTGATTGGCGATTCACAGCTTTACGGCCGTGCCTCGATCTACACGCCGTTTGCACCGTTCGGGCAGCGCTTGGGGAACGTGGGCTTTGCGCTGGAAGCAGGGCAGATTTATAACCAGCAAGGCATCAGCAACGGTGGCTGGCATTATTCCACGACCGCATTCTGGGGTATGGATTCATATATCGGCCCGCTGTTCCTGACCATGGCCTATGGCGACAACAAGAAGAGCCGTTTCTACTTCGCGCTCGGCAATCCGTTCTGATTGCGTGAGGGGGGTGGTTGATCAGGTATGGCGGCCAGCGGGGGTGATGGGCGCACGGGCATCTGCAGTGGCAGATCAAGCCCCGCCTGCCTTGGCACGAACACGGTAAAATTGGCGCTGATGCCTGCTTTGCAGTCATCAGCCATGTACTGCGGTATTGGCGATCTGCGACAATCCGTTCTTTGCCGTCCGCAGGTAGCTTGCCATGTCCGATTCCGTCGCAATCCAGTCCGCGCTTGATGCGCTCGTCGATGCCAATACCGGCAAGCCCTATGCGGCCGCCAAGGCATTCCGCAATCTCAGGGTGGATGGCGGGCGGGTCTCGCTGGAAGTGTCGCTGGGCTATCCGGCGCAAAGCCAGTTCGGCGTGATTGCCGCGCAGGTGGAAGCCGCGTTGCAGGCCGTGCCCGGCGTGCAATCGGTGGCGGTCGAGGTCAGCTGCCAGGTGGTTTCACATGCGGTACAGCGCGGCGTGCCGCTGATCAAGGGTGTGAAGAACATCATTGCCGTGGCATCGGGCAAGGGCGGGGTGGGCAAATCCACCACCGCGGTTAATCTGGCATTGGCATTGGCAGCAGAGGGCGCACGCGTCGGTTTGCTGGATGCGGATATCTACGGCCCCAGCCAGCCGCTGATGATGGGTGTTGCCGACCAGCGCCCGGTTTCGCCCGATAACAAGCATATCGAGCCCATCGTCAACTACGGCGTGCAGACTATGTCGATCGGCTTCCTGATCGACCCGGAACAACCGATGGTATGGCGTGGCCCCATGGTCACGCAGGCGTTACAGCAGCTGCTGAACGATACGCTGTGGGACAACGTCGATTACCTGGTGATCGACCTGCCGCCGGGCACCGGCGATATCCAGCTCACGCTCAGCCAGAAAGTACCGGTGACGGGGGCGGTGATCGTGACCACGCCACAGGATATCGCACTGCTGGATGCGCGCAAGGGCCTGAAAATGTTCGAGAAGGTGGGCGTGCCCATTCTCGGCATCGTCGAGAACATGAGCGTGCACATCTGCAGCAATTGCGGCCACGCAGAGCCGATTTTCGGCAGCGGTGGCGGTGAGAAAATGGGTGCCGAATACGGCACCGAGCTGCTGGGGCAGTTGCCGCTGGATTTGTCCATCCGCCTTGCTGCCGATCAGGGCAAGCCCACGGTGGTTGCAGACCCGGACGGGCGCATCAGCGACCTTTACAAGGCCATTGCGCGCAAGGTGGCAGTCAAGGTGGCCGAAAAAGCCCAGGACTTCAGCAACAAGTTTCCGAAGATCGTCATCCACAAAGATTGAGTGTGGAAACGCCCATCTTCTCGGCCACGTTCATTTTCGATGCCGGTGAATTCGATGCCGAGTTCCATCGGCTGGATGCGCTGATCGCCGCTGCTGCGCGCGGCAGCAGCGGTTACCTGGGCGAAGAAGCGTGGGAAGACCCCAAGACCGGCCGCATCTGCAATGTGTATTACTGGGAATCGGAAGCCGGCCTTCAGGCGCTGATGCAAGACCCGAACCACCTGGAAGCCAAGCGCCGTTATAGCCAATGGCTGAAAGGCTACCGGGTGGTGATTTCGCAGGTCTTGCGCAGCTATGGGGATGGGCTGTTGCCGCATGTCACGGCGCAGGCAACGCCTCTTTCTCCTTGAAGCGATCAAGCACGCTGAAAATCAGCGGGTTGAGCAGGATGGAGATGATCGCGCCCGCAATGATCAGTGCGTGCGCCCGGGCGGGCAGCAGATCAAGCTGCATGCCGAGCCCGGCCAGGATGAACGAGAATTCACCGATCTGCGCCAGGCTGGCTGAAATGGTCAGCGCGGTGTTGAGCTTGTGGCGGAACGCCAGCACGATGCCCAGCGCGGCAATGGATTTGCCGACGATGATGATGGCGACGGTGCCCAGCACCGCCCATGGGTCGGCGATCAGCACGCGTGGATCGAACAGCATGCCCACCGACACGAAGAACAGCACCGAGAACGCATCGCGCAGCGGCAAGGATTCCTGCGCGGCGCGATGGCTGAATTCGGATTCAGCCAGCACCATGCCGGCAAAGAATGCACCCAGTGCGAACGACACGCCGAAAGTGATCGCTGCGCCATAGGCCACCCCCAGCGCGGTGGCCAATACTGCCAGCCGGAATAGCTCGCGGCTGCCGGACCACACCACTTTTTCCAGCATCCACGGGATGAAGCGCCGGCCCACGATCAGCATGAAGGCGACAAAACCGGCCACCTTGGCCAGCGTGATCAGCAAGATCATGGCAATGCTGGCATCTCCCGCGCTGGCCACAGCCTTGCCGCCCAGGCTGCCCGACAGCGCCGGCAGCAGCACCAGCGCCAATACCATCGCCAGGTCTTCGACGATCAGCCAGCCCACCGCGATCTTGCCTTGCGGGCTTTCCACCAGATCACGGTCTTCCAGTGCCTTGAGCAAGACCACCGTACTGGCAACCGACAAGGCCAGCCCGAACACCAGCCCCTCACCCAGTGTCCAGCCAAAACTCCATGCCAGCCCCATACCCAGCAAGGTGGCAATGCTGATCTGCACCACAGCGCCTGGCAGCGCAATCCACTTCACTGCCATCAGGTCCTTGAGCGAGAAATGCAGGCCCACACCGAACATCAGCAGGATCACGCCGATTTCGGCCAGCTCGTTGGCCAAACCCTGGTCGGCGACAAAGCCGGGCGTAAACGGCCCCACCAGCACCCCCGCACACAGATAGCCCACCAATGGTGGCAGTTTGAAACGGTGCGCAAGCGCGCCCAGCAAAAAGGCGAGGCTGAAGCCGCCCACCAGCATGTTCAGCAATGGCGTTTCATGGTGCATCGAATAGCGGTTCCCTGTTTATTTGTACTGAAGATGACCTAAACCTGATTACCTTGGCAATGCTTAGTTCCCGTTTACCGGCAATCAGCGCTTTGCCCGGCAATCAAATAGGCCGATGTCTGGTGGTTTTCATTGCTGCCGCTTGCGTGATCGGAAAGCGGGCGACGGAGCACCGACACTTGCATCGATAAAGGCAAAACAGTCTCGGGCTGCGCCCACTGTCAGCGGGCAAGGCTGGCAGCTTGCAGCGCCAACCGGGAGTATTGCTGCGGGTGTGGTGCCAGCGCAGCGGCAAATGCGGCTTCGTGTGCGGCAATGATATGGTGCCAGTCAAACTCGCGCGCCGCGCGGGCAAGCCCCGTTTGCACCAGTTGTTGCCGCAGTGCGGCGTCGCCCGTCAATTGCTCCAATTGCTGGTGAAAAGAGCTGGCATCGTCCTCCTCGAACAGCAGGCCGTTTTCGCCATGCCGGATCACGCAGGGAATGCCGCCGGAGCGGCTGGCCAATACCGGCACGCCGGAGGCATTGGCCTCGCACAGCACCCGGCCCATGGTTTCTGCATCCAGCAAGCCGCTGATGCGGTTGCGGGTGACGCGGCTGGCCAGCACGAAGAGATCACTCATCCAGTAATAGCTGGTCAGCGCATCGTGTTCGACCCGGCCCAGAAAGTGCACGGCATCGGCAACGCCCAGCGCCGTAGCCAGCGCCATGCAGCGGCATTTTTCGCGCCCGTCGCCGGCAATCAGCAGCAGCGCATGCGGGTGACGCGCCAGTATGGCCGGCATTTGCTGCAGCAGGAAATCCACCCCTTTCTTTGCCACCAGCCGGCAGGCGGTGAACAGCAACAACGCATTGGCGGGCAAGCCATGCGCGCTACGCAATGCATCACGATCCAGCTGCGAGGGTGTGAAGCGGCAGCAATCCACGCCACCCACCAGCAAGCTGGTTTGCTGGCGGGGCAAGCCGGCCTGGCGCAGTGCGGTGATGGTGAATTCGCTATTGGCCAGTACCAGCGTATTGGCGGCGGCGCTGCGCTGCATCAGCCGTTGCCGGGCGTTGCGCAGCAGCGCCTCTATCCATTCCGGGCTGTTGCAGCGCCGGAACAGCCGGTACAGCGTTGATTCCAGCCGTGGCCATGCGCACAGGCCGCTACCCAGCTGAAACGGGTAAACAATCCATGGCCGCAGCACGTCGTTGCCGACCGAGCGGCAAACCACCGGTGCGCCCAGTGCCTGCCCCAGCAAGCCGTAGAACACATTGGATGCGTAAATCAGGTCAACGGGCTGCCGGGCCAGCGCTTCTGCCAGCCAGCGATGGTTGAACCAGAAACCGATACGGCTGAGCGTGCGCTGTACCCGGTAGCCGCAGCCGGCATCGAAAGCCGCTGCCGCCGCAGCCTCTTCGGCATGGTTGCTGCGGTAGGTATATACGGTAACCGCGTGCCCGCGGGCAGCCAGTGCCCGTGCCAGATGCACCGCATGGGTCTGCATGCCGCCGAAGTGGGGCGGAAATTCGGTCAGGATCAGCGCGATGCGCAGGCTTGAAGTCATCGATTACAGGGCGGTTGCGGCGGGGCTTCACGCCGCATGGGTTTTGAACCAGTCGACGATGGCCGGCATATCCGCCTCGAAGCCGCCGGGGATATAGATATTGAGTAAGCCGGCGCGTGCATCGCTGGTGTTGGAAAAGTCGTGCATCACCCCGGCGGGCACGCGGATGAATGCGCCTTTGCCCGCGTCGATGCTGCGCTCGCCCAGCAAGAAGGTCACCGTGCCTTCAAGCACGTAGAAGATATCGTCGTTGGCTTCATGCAGGTGCGCGCCGGGGCCGGGCTGATGCGGCTGCAGCCACCACTCGGATATCGAATACGCATTGGCGGTTTCTGCACCGTCGGCCTTGAAAATACTTTGCATGCCGCCCAGCGCATAGGCGCGTCCTTCGCCTTGCTGCAGGTAGATCACGCTGCTGGTTTCATCCTGCATGACTATCCCCGGGCGCAATGGAAGATGCGCACTGTGCGCCCAGCATAGACAGTGCCGCGTTGCCGCGCGTGGAACATTTGATGACATTGCCGGTGCGGCAACGGCGCGCAGCAGCGCCATGCGTGCAGGCAATGCTTCGCGCTGCCGCTGCCCACCGCTACAATCACCGCAAATCATCTGTTGTGACCCCTGTGCGCCTCACCCATATCAAGCTTGCCGGCTTCAAATCCTTCGTTGACCCCACGAACATCCACGTTCCGGGCCAGCGCGTGGCGATTTGTGGCCCCAACGGCTGCGGCAAGTCGAATGTGATCGACGCGATGCGCTGGGTACTGGGCGAATCCTCTGCCAAGCAATTGCGTGGCGAATCCATGCAGGACGTCATTTTCAACGGCTCCACCACCCGCAAGGCGGTCAGCCGCGCATCGGTCGAGCTGGTATTCGACAATGGCGAGGGCATTGCCGCAGGGCAGTGGAGCCAGTATGCGGAAATCGCCATCAAGCGGGTGCTGACGCGCCAGGGCGAATCGTCGTATTACATCAACAACCTGCAGGTGCGCCGGCGCGATATCACTGATCTGTTCCTGGGCACCGGCGTGGGCAAGGGCGGCTACGCGATCATCGAGCAGGGCATGATTGCCCGCATCATCGAATCCAAGCCGGAAGAGTTGCGGCATTTCCTGGAAGAAGCCGCCGGTGTTTCCAAGTACAAGGAGCGCCGCAAGGAAACCGAATCGAGGCTGGCGGATACGCGCGACAACCTGGCGCGCGTGGACGATATCCAGCAAGAGCTGACGCGGCAAGTGGAAAAGCTGCAGGCGCAGGCCGAAGTGGCCGCGCAGTTCCAGCAGTTGAAAGACACCATCGTTGAAAAACAGAATCTGCTGGCATTGCAGCGCAAGCTCGATGCTGCACGCGACGTGGAAAATGCCCGCCGCGACATCGACAGCGCGCAAAACACGCTGGAATCGCAGCTGGCAGACCTGCGCGCGCTGGAAGCGCTGCTGGAAACCCTGAGGGAAGAGCACTTCACCGCCAGCGATGCGCTGCACGATGCACAAGGCGCGCTGTACGATGCCAACGCGGGCGTAGCCCGGCTGGAGCAGCAACTGCTGCACCTGCGCCAGACGCGCGAGCGGCTGACCCAGCAACTGGCCAGCGTCAAGACCGATCTGGGCCGGCTGGCGCAAAACCGCACCGATATCGTGCGGGAGACCGAGGAGTGGTCCGGCCGGCATGAAGAAGGGCAGT
Source organism: Andreprevotia sp. IGB-42 (assembly GCF_009848685.1). GTDB lineage: Bacteria > Pseudomonadota > Gammaproteobacteria > Burkholderiales > Chitinibacteraceae > Andreprevotia. The sequence goes on along the minus strand of NZ_WXTX01000001.1, from coordinate 132,661 downwards.
TCGCTGCCGAAGAAGCTACGCTGGCCTTCGAGGAAGAAAACCAGCGGTTGCCGGAACTGGAGATCGTGCTGCGCGAAGCAGACGCCGCATTCCAGTCGGCGCGAGATGCATTGACGGCCGCCCGCGCCCGCGCGCAGCTGGCGCAGCAACAGATCGCCCATCAGCACAAAACGCTGGCCACCTTGCATACCCGGCGCGAACGGCTCGACAGCGAACTGGCGCGATTGGGCGGGCTGGACAGTGATGCAGCCGCCGCACAGCGCGAGGTACTGGAAACCGTGCGCTTCGAGATCGAAGAAGCCGCGCTGGTGCTTGCCGATACCGAAACGCAGCAACAGGAAGCGCGCGAGCGCCAGGCGCAGCTGCGCACCGGGCGCGAGCAGGCGCGCGTGGATGTGGCGCAGCTGACCGCGCGCATCGCCGCGCTGCAGGATCTGCTGCGCAACGATGATGATGTCGCACTGGCCGGCTGGCTGGACGGCCATGCCTTGCGCGCCTTGCCACCACTATTCGAATCGCTGCAGGTTGCGCCGGCGTGGGCCGATGCGGTTGAAACCGTGCTGGGCAACCGCTTGCTGGCACGCTGGGCAGACGCACCGCCTGCAGATGCTGCGCCGGGCAAACAGGTGCTGGCGCTGTCGGGCGCTGCTGGTGCGCCTGCACCACAATTTCACGGTTTGTTGCCGCTATTGGGCCAGATTGCATGCCAGGATGCGCGCTGGCAGCCCCATTTGAATGCCTGGCTGGCCAATATCTGGTGTTGCGACAGTCTGGGTGATGCGCTGGTGCTGCGCGAACAACTGCCGGATGGCGCGATGCTGGTGACGCCGCAAGGCCACCGGCTGGAGCGGCTGGCGCTGCATTTTCATGCCGCGGGCGAGGGCAGCGGGCTGGTGGCGCGCAAACAGGCACTGCAGGATGCGCAACAGCAGCTGCAGCAAATCGAGCCGCGTCTGGCTGAACTCGATGCCGCCCTGGGTGAGCAGAACACGCTGCTGGCAAATCTGGAAAACGCCTTGCGTACGCTGCGCCCGGCCGCACAGCAACGGCGTGACCGTGCGGCGCAACTGGAGCGTGAGCTGGCGCGGCTGGAGGAGGCCGCCAGGCAAGCCAATGCGCAGCTTGAACAGCTGCAGGAAGAACACGCGCTGGTGCTGCAGCAGATCGAAGAGGAAATCCTCGCACAGGATGAAGCCCAAGCGCTGATCGACAACGCCAGTGATGCGCTGATTCCGCTGGAAGAAGCGCTGGATAACGCGCGGCTGGCCAAATCGGAGGCGGATGCCGCATGCGAGCTGCAACGCAGCCGGCTGCGCCAGGCTGAGCGCCGTGCGCAGGAGGCCCGTTTTGCCGTGCAATCGGCCGATGCGCGCCGCAGTGAACTGTCGCGGCGTAGTGAGGAACTCGATACCCGGCAGATGGTGCTGGAAGAGCGTGCGGAGACGCTGGCGCTGGAACTGGAAGACATCGACGAAGGCGAATTCGATGTGGATTTCCAGCAGGCGGTGAATACGCGCAGCGAAAAGGAAATGGCGCTGGCGCGCGCGCGCGACGCGCTCAACGGTTACGCGCAAGGCATGCGCGAGCGCGAAGCAGACAAACAACGTATCGAGATCGGCCTGGAACCGGCGCGCGAGCTGGTGAACGCGGCGCGCCTCAAGGAGCAGGAGGCACGCCTGGCGCTGGCGCGTTTTGCCGAGGAACTGTCCGAGGCCAATGCCGATGAAGCTGCACTGCGCGAAAAGCTGGGTACAGGCATGAAAATATCCACACTGGTGGCAGAAATCGGCCGGCTCACCCAGGCGGTGGGCGGGCTGGGCGCAGTGAACCTGGCCGCACTGGAAGAGCTGACCGCGGCGCGCGAGCGTGCCACTTACCTGGAAGCGCAGGCGGCAGACCTGAATGCGGCGATCGAGACGCTGGAATCGGCCATCCGGCGCATCGACCGCGAAACCCGCACCTTGCTGCAGGACACCTACGACAGCGTTAACGCCAATCTCAAGGAGCTGTTCCCCACGCTGTTTGGCGGGGGCCATGCCGAGCTGGTGCTGACCGGTGATGAAATCCTCGATGCCGGTTTGCAGATCATGGCGCAGCCGCCTGGTAAAAAGAACAGTACGATCCATTTGCTTTCGGGCGGCGAGAAAGCACTGACGGCGCTGAGTCTGGTATTCTCGCTCTTCAAGCTCAACCCCGCGCCGTTCTGCATTCTGGACGAAGTGGATGCACCGCTCGACGATGCCAATACGCTGCGTTATTGTGAACTGGTCAAGAAAATGGCAGACCGGACGCAATTCCTCTATATCAGTCACAACCGGCTGGCGATGGAGATGGCGGAACAGCTCGTCGGGGTGACAATGCAGGAACAAGGTGTATCGCGTGTTGTCTCTGTGGATATCGAAGCCGCGCTGGAAATGCGCGATGCCGTATCCGCGTAAGGCAACTGCACAAGATTAACTCCCCTCAAATCGACCGATCCAAACAAATATGACCGATTTGCAACTGGGCTCACTGATTGCTGGCGGCGTGCTCGTCGCCGCCGTTTACGGATTCAATTGGTGGCAGGAATACCGCTACAAGAAGCAGGCTGGCAAGGCGTTTGCCCGCAACCAGCCGGATGTGCTGCTGGAAACCCCCAAGAACATGGTGCGCACCGCTGCCGGCACCCGGCTGGAGCCCGCCATCGACCCGGTACGCACCGAGCGCCAGGAACCCACGCTGGCTACCGACCAGCGCGTGGATTTCGATCCGCTGGATGAAGACGACGAGCCGCCATATGTCCCCGAGCCGGTGCGCCAACCGCCCCCACGCGCGGCTGATCCACGTGGTGCCGAGCCCCGCAATGCCGAATCTCGCAATCCCGAGCCAGTTGCGCCGGTGCGCGTAACCGAGGCCCCGCGCGCCGTGGTGCGCGAAGCCCCTGCGCCGCAAGCGCCGCTCGATGGCGAGGATGTGGAAGTGCTGGCAACCAGCCAGCTCGACCCCAAGCTCGATTTCATTGCCGAAGTGCACGCAGGCGAGCTGATCGCCGCCGGGCGCATTCCCACCTTGCCGGCAGGCAAGCGGGTGGAAATCATCGGCCTCAATGATGATGACCAGTGGGAAATCGTCACCCCCAACAGCCGCTCTGCCTTTGCCGAGCTGCGTATCGGCCTGCAACTGGCTGACCGCCAGGGGGCGCTCACGCAGGAGCAGCTCAATGCGTTCTGCATGGGCGTGCAGCAGTTTGCCGATGACTTCGATGCGGTAGTGACCTTTCCGCAGCGCAGCGGCAAGATGCAGGCCGCCGCAGAGCTGGATGAGTTCTGCGCCGGCGTGGATGTGCTGATCGGCCTGAATATCCTGTCGGTGACGCAGCCGTTTGCCATGGACAAGGTGCGCACGCTGGCCGAGCAGGCCGGGCTGGTACGCGCCGGCGATGGCCTGTTCCACTACAAGAGTGATTCGGGCAAGACATTGTTCACGCTGGCCAACCAGAACCAGAAGCCATTCAGCGGAACGTCCGAAGGGCTGACCTTGCTGTTCGATGTGCCGCGCGTGGCCGGCGGCCTGGCAGTATTCGATTACCTGAATGAGTTTGCCCATACGCTGGCCAATACGCTGGCCGGTGATCTGGTCGACGACAATGGCAAGCCGCTGACTTCGGCCAGCCTGGCCAATATCCGCAAGCAACTGGCAGGTATCTACGCGCAGATGGATGACCGCGGCATTGCGCCGGGGTCGATGGCGGCGTTGCGGCTGTTTGCGTGAGCCGGATGCCTTGACCGATACGCCGCTGCCATCAGCGGCGTATTGCATTCCGGCCCGGTGACGGGCTGCCAGAGCAGATTGATGGACCAGACTTGATAGACCGGCGGGCGCAATGCCTGCCTGCAGCCAGAGCTACCCGGGCGGTGGCGGAGAACACACATCATGACCCCAGAACAACGCGCCGCCGAGCTGCGCGACCTGCTCAACCGTTATGCGCACGAGTATTACGTGCTGGATTTGCCCAGCGTGCCCGATGCCGAATACGACCGGCTGTTCCGCGAGCTGGAAGCGCTGGAGCTGGCACACCCGGCACTGAAAACGCTCGATAGCCCCACCTTGCGCGTGGGCGCCGGCATTCTGCCGGGGTTTACGCCCGTAGTGCATGCGGTGCCCATGCTCTCCATCCGTACCGAAACCGATGTGACCGAGAACGGCGCGTTCGCATTCGATGCCAGCGTGCGGCGTGAACTGGGCCTGGGTGCGGACGATCCGCAGGTGGAATACGCAGCCGAGCTCAAGTTCGACGGTCTGGCGATGAGCCTGCGGTATGTGGATGGCTTGCTGGTGCAGGCGGCAACCCGTGGTGATGGCACAACCGGCGAAGACGTCACGCAGAATATCCGCACCATCCGGCAGATTCCGCTGCGCCTGAACGGCAATCCGCCAGCGCTGCTGGAAGTACGTGGCGAGGTGTATATGCGCCGCGATGATTTCGAGGCGCTCAATGCACGCCAGCGCGAACGCGGCGACAAAACCTTCGTGAACCCGCGCAATACTGCTGCCGGTGCGGTGCGCCAGCTGGACCCTGCGCTGGCTGCGCAGCGCCCGCTGTCGTTCTTTGCCTACGGGCTGGGGGAAGTGGCGGGCTGGAGCGGCATGCCGGCAACACATTCGGGCCTGCTCGATGCGCTGGCAGGGTTTGGCTTCCCGGTTTGCGTGGAGCGCGATGTGGTGCTGGGCGGCGCGGGCCTGGTGGATTTCCATCGCCGCATGCGCGAACGCCGCGATGCATTGCCGTTCGATATCGACGGCATCGTCTACAAGGTGAATGCGCTGGTCTTGCAGCGCGAACTGGGCTTCCGCACCCGCGAGCCGCGCTGGGCAGTGGCACACAAGTACCCGGCGCAGGAAGCGTTGACCACCGTGGAGGCGATCAATGTGCAGGTCGGGCGCACCGGGGCGATTACGCCGGTGGCACGCTTGGCACCGGTGTTCGTCGGCGGCGTCACCGTTACCAATGCCACCTTGCACAACGAGGATGAAGTACGCCGCAAGGATGTACGCGTGGGCGACACGGTGATCGTGCGCCGTGCCGGCGACGTGATACCCGAAGTGGTCAGCGTGTTGCTGGAGCAGCGGCCGATGGACGAGGTAGTTGGTGGCGACATGTTCACGCCGGCATTGCAGCCACGCTACAGCGCATTCGAGCTACCCAAGGCCTGCCCGGTGTGCGGTTCGCACGTGGTGCGCGAAGAGGGCGAGGCGATTGCACGCTGTTCGGGTGGCTTGTTCTGTTCCGCACAGCGCAAGGAAGCCATCCGCCATTTTGCCGGCCGCCGCATGATGGATATCGAAGGCCTTGGCGAGCGCTATATCGATAATCTGGTCGAGCTCGATTACGTGCACGGCATTGCCGATCTGTACACGCTGACGCTGGACGATCTGCTGGCCATGAAACGCCGTGCCGACGAGCGCGATGGCGTGGTGCCGGAAACCGTGCTGGCTGGCAAGGTGGCTACCCGCTGGGCAGAGAACCTGATTGCCGGCATTGCCGCCAGCAAGCATCCGCCGCTGGCGCGCCTGCTGTTCGCGCTGGGCATCCGCCATGTGGGCGAATCCACCGCCAAGACGCTGGCGGACTGGCTGGGCTCGCTTGCGCTGGTGCGCCGCGCGCCGGCCGCGCTGCTGCGTGTGCTGCCCGATATCGGCAATGCCGTAGCGGTATCCATCGCTGATTTCTTCTCCGAACCCAAGAACCAGCAGGCACTGGATGCGCTGCTGGCCGCTGGCGTAGCGCCGGCTGACGAACACGCGCCGAGTGCCAAGTTGCGTACGCAGCTCGATCCGCTGGTGCTGCTGGCCGCGCTGGCGATTCCGAAGTTGACCGAAACGCGCTGTAAGCAGCTGCTCGAAAAAGGTGTCACCCTGCCCGCGCTTGCTGACGCCACCGCGGAGCAGGTGGCCGGTTTCGGCTTGCCTGCAGAAGTGACCAGTGCGTTGCAAGGCTGGCTGACCGATCCTGCGCAGGCCGCACAATTGCATGTACTTGATGCACTGCGCAACGAGCTGCTGGCGCAGCTGCCGGAGCAATCCGCTGCGGAAGGGATGCTCTCGGGTAAAACCTTTGTGCTGACGGGTACCTTGCCCACGCTCTCGCGTGATGAGGCTGCCGCGATGATCGAGGCCGTCGGTGGCAAGGTCTCTGGCAGTGTTTCGAAAAAAACCCATTACGTGGTGGCGGGTGAAGCGGCTGGCAGCAAACTGGCCAAGGCGGAAGAGTTGGGTGTGCCAGTACTGGATGAGGATGGTTTGCGTGCTTTGTTGATGTGAATTGTTCATTTTATTGAACATATTAATTTTCCATTTCACGCTTGACGGGGTTGTTCATTTGATTGAACATGATTGCGATGAATAAGCACTCAGCTATCCGCTTGTTTGGCAGCCAGACGCGGTTGGCCGAAGCCTTGGGCTTGGGTCGATCCGCCGTATCGCAATGGCCAGACGAACTTCCCCAACGCCAGGCCGATCAGGTCAATGGCGCCGCATTGCGGCTGGGGTTGCTGGCTCAACCCTTCTCAAGGACGAATTCGATGCAAAAGGTACGCAAGGCAGTATTCCCCGTTGCAGGCATGGGCACGCGCTTCTTGCCGGCCACCAAGGCCAGCCCGAAGGAAATGATGCCGGTGGTCGACAAGCCGCTGATCCAGTACGCGGTGGAAGAGGCGCTTGATGCCGGCATCACCGAAATGGTTTTCATCACCGGCCGTAACAAGCGCAGCATCGAAGATCACTTCGACAAGGCCTACGAGCTGGAAAACGAGCTGGAAGCGAAGGGCAAGAAAAAGCTGCTGGAAATCCTGCAGTCCATCATTCCCAAGTCGGTCACCTGCATCTACATCCGCCAGCCAGAAGCCATGGGCCTGGGGCATGCGGTGCTGTGCGCACAGCCGGTAGTGGGTGACGAGCCGTTTGCCGTCATTCTCGCCGATGACCTGATCGATGGCGGTTCGACATCAGAAATGTCGCGCATGGTCGAGGTATTTGGCGATACGCATTGCGCGGTACTGGGTGTGGAAGAAGTGCCGCATGCCGATACCAGTTCCTACGGCATCGTTGAAGTGAGCGATGTGAACGGCAAGCTGCGCATCAGCAACATCGTCGAGAAGCCGAAGCCGGAAGAAGCGCCGTCCAATCTGGCGGTCGTGGGCCGTTACATCCTGACCCCGCGTATCTTCCATCATCTGCAGCACGTGCAGCCGGGCAAGGGCGGCGAAATCCAGCTGACCGATGGCATTTTCGCGCTGATGCAGGAACAGCACATCCTGGCGCACAAGCTCAAGGGCACGCGTTATGACTGCGGCTCCAAGCTGGGCTACCTGAAGGCCACGCTGGCTTACGGCATGAAGCACCACGAAGTGGGCGAGGAATTCGGCGCCTACCTGAAGGAATTCTGCCGCGTCTGATCAGCGTGTCGGATGGTGATGAGGGGCGGGCCGGCTGGCACCGCCCTTTTTTTATTGATCCTGTCCTGACACACCATGCGTTTCCTTATGCCGCAAGGCGTTGCGTCTTTTGTCGGCAGGGATGGCCCAACACCTTATTGCGTTGTCATTGGCAATTCGCACCAAAGCGTGCCGGTACAGGTTTGATTGGGCTATATAGCATCAGCTGCATTCAATCGGGCCTGACAGGTTCCAATTGAATGGCATGTGCTCTCGCAGTGCCCAAAGCAAAGCTGGTAGCATGCAGTGAACAGGTTTTGGACAGATTGCCGACAGTTGCTGCACCGCGTGCTATTGCAGCCAGGCAGCCTTGGCAAGTGCAGTATTTTTTGATGCAGCGCTAATGCTGACGCCGGTTGAAGCCGATAGAACGATAGCGAATGCCGCTCTGCAGCAGGGCAAATGAATCACGCATGTATGGATTTCTTGGATAAGGGTAAGTCGACAATGAAAAAGGTTAGTCAATTCAAGGCACTTTTACAGTCCGACCAATTGGAATTCATATGCGAAGCGCACAATGGCCTCAGCGCGAAGATCGTTGAAGAGGCCGGCTTCAAGGGTATCTGGGGTAGCGGGCTGAGCATTTCCGCCCAGTTTGGCGTGCGCGACAACAATGAAGCCAGCTGGACGCAGGTGCTGGATGTGCTTGAATTCATGTCCGACGCCACCAGCGTGCCCATCCTGCTCGATGGCGATACCGGCTACGGCAACTTCAATAACGTGCAGCGGCTGGTGCGCAAGCTGGAGCAGCGCGACATTGCCGCCGTGTGCCTGGAAGACAAGCTGTTCCCCAAATCCAACAGTTTCATCGGTGGCAAGCAGCAGCCGCTGGCGCCCATCGACGAGTTTGCCGGCAAGATCAAGGCTGGCAAGGATGCGCAGCGGGATGACGATTTCTGCATCGTCGCCCGGGTGGAGGCGTTCATTGCCGGCTGGGGCCTTGCTGAAGCGATGCGCCGTGCCGAGGCTTACCATGCCGCCGGTGCAGATGCCATCCTGATCCATAGCGCATTGGCGGTACCGGACGAGATTCTGGCCTTCAAGCGTGAATGGGCGGACCGCAGCCCGGTGGTGATCGTGCCGACCAAGTATTACTCGACCCCGACGGACATCTACCGCGCACAGGGCATCTCGATGGTGATCTGGGCCAACCATGTGCTGCGCAGCGCCATTAGCGGCATGCAGCAGGTGACGCGGCGCATTTACGAAGAGCAGAGCCTGATCCGCGTTGAATCCGATATTGCAACAGTGAACGAGATTTTCCGCCTGCAGGGCGCCGGTGCACTGGAAGAGGCCGAGAAGCGCTATTTGCCTTCCGCGCAGCGCATGCCGCATGCGGTGGTGCTGGCTGCATCGCGTGGCGTGGAGCTGGGCGAACTCACGCTGGACCGCCCGAAGGCGATGGTGCAGGTGGGCACCGCGCCCATCCTCGGGCATATCGTGGCGGCGTATAACGCCAGCGGCATCAAGGACATCACCGTGGTGCGCGGCTACCAGAAAGCTGCCATCACGCTGCCCAATCTCGCCTTTGTCGACAATGATGATTACGCCAGCACCGGTGAACTGGTTTCGCTGCAGAAGGGCCTTGCCGCCGCGGGGGGTGACCAGCACGACGTGATCGTGTCGTATGGCGATGTATTGTTCCGCAAATACGTGCCGGAAATCCTGCATGAAACCGCTGATGCGCTGGTGATCATGGTGGATACCGATTGGCGCGATAGCGCCAACCGCAACCGCATCGCCGATTATGTGCATGGCTCCTTGCCCTATTCGCGGCAGTTCTATGGCCGCGAGGCTTTCCTGGAGCGCATTGCCGCCGATTTGCCGGAAGGCGAAATCCATGGCGAGTGGATGGGCTTCCTGAAAATCGGCGCTGAAAAACTGCCGCTGGTGCGTGAACTGCTGGCGCAGTTGCTGGCGGTGCCGGAAAACCGTGGCGCCAAGATTCCGCAACTGCTCAATCTGCTGGTGGAACGTGGCGAGCGCGTGCGCGTGGTGTACACCACCGGGCACTGGCTGGATATCGACAGCCTGGAAGATGTAACCAACGCAGGGGCGTTCTGATGCTGGAAGCCAAGACCTTTGTCGATGCCGCGCGCGCGCGCGGCGTCGGCCTGTGGACTGGTGTGCCATGCTCGTACCTGCAGCCGTTCATCAACCATGTGATCGGTGACGACAGCCTGATCTACGTGCCGGCCAGCAATGAAGGCGATGCGGTATCGATTGCCGCCGGTTACGAGCTGGGCGGCGGGCTTGCCGTTGCCATGATGCAGAATTCCGGCCTTGGTAATGCAGTCAATCCACTGACCTCGCTGGCGCATACGCACCAGATCCCGCTGCTGCTGATCGTGACGCTGCGTGGCGAGCCCGGCGGGCCGGCGGATGAACCGCAGCACGCGTTGATGGGCGCCATCACCACGCAGATGCTGTCGTTGATGGATATCCCGTGGGCTTATTTCCCCGGCAATGCCGATGAAGTCGAACCCTGCCTGGATCAGGCCATGGCGTGGATCGAGAACGAACGGCGCCCCTATTGCCTGGTGATGCGCAAAGGCGCGGTAGCGCCATGCGCGGCACCCGAGCCTGCGCCGGTGCGCATACCGCTGCCACCCGCCGAGGCAGACCGGTTGCCGGCGCAATTGCACGCCACGCGGCAGCAGATGTTGCAGGCGGTGCAGCAACAACTGAAACCGCGCGATGTGGTGCTGGCCACCACCGGCTATACCGGGCGGGAATTGTATGCACTGGACGACCGCGCGCAGCAGCTTTACCTCGTCGGCGCGATGGGGTGTGCTTCCAGCGTGGGTCTCGGGCTTGCGCTGGCACGGCCGGATCTGCGCGTGATCGTGCTCGACGGCGACGGCGCAATGCTGATGCGCCTGGGTGCGCTGGCCGCCATCGGCTACATGGCGCCACGCAACCTGCTGCATGTGCTGCTCGATAACGGCCTGCATGAATCCACCGGCGGGCAGGGCACCGTCAGTCATTCGGTCCAGCTGGGCAATGTGGCGCTGGCCTGCGGTTATGCCGGCAAGCTCGTCATCACCCAGCCAGGTGAGCTGGTGACCCTGTTGCAGGGCACGCCCGCAGGGCCCTTCCTGGTGCGTGCGCTGATCGGTGCCGGCGTGCCGGATGGCTTGCCACGCCCGGCCGTGACCCCCGATTTTGTGACGCGCAGATTGCGCCAGTATATTGCCGACATCAGCCAGGAGCAGACCGCTTGATTCTTCTCAATCCCGGACCGGTTACCCTGTCTGCACGGGTGCGCCAGGCACTGCAGCAGGAAGACCTTTGCCATCGTGAGCCGGAATTTGCCGCGCTGACGCTGGATGTGCGCGACCGTATCGAACATATCTACCCCGCTGCCGCCGCCGATTATGCCGCGGTGCTGGTGGCAGGCTCCGGCAGCTGCGCGGTCGAAGCGATGCTGTCCACCTTTGCTGCCCATGATCGTGCCACGCTGGTGGTATGTAATGGCGTGTATGGCGAACGCATGGCGCAGATGCTGGCGCAGCAGCGCAAGCCGTATGTGCCGCTGCTGCTCGATTGGCAGGGCGGCATCGACGTGGCCAAGGTGGAGCAGGCGCTGGATGCGCATCCGGATGTTGCCACGCTGGCCGTCGTGCACCACGAAACCACCACCGGCCGGCTCAATCAGCTCGATGAGTTGGCAGCGCTGTGCCAGCGGCGCCACATCGGTTTGCTGGTGGATGCCGTCAGCAGTTTTGGTGGCGAAGAGATCCCTTTCGAGCGCTGGCAACCACTGGCGATAGCCGCAACCGCCAACAAATGCCTGCATGGCATTCCCGGAGTGGCTTTCGTGCTGGCGCTGCGCGAGGTACTGGCAACGCCGCATGGCCATGCCACCACGCTGTATCTGGATCTGGAGCGCTATTACGTGGCCCAGCAACAGGGCTGGTCGCCATTCACCCAGCCGGTACAGGCTTTCCAGGCGTTGCAGGAGGCGCTGCGCGAGTTTGCCGAAGGCGGCGGTTGGCAGGCGCGGCAGGCGCGCTTTACGGCGTTGTCCAATGCCGTTGCGCAGCACTTGGCCGCCAAGGGCGTGCAACCGTTATTGGGCGCGGGTGAAAGCTCCAGCATGCTGCGTGCCTACCACCTGCCGGCGCGGCTGCCGTATGACTTGCTGCACGATGCGCTCAAGGCGCACGGTTTTGTTATTTACGCCGGCCAAGGTGCACTGGCAGCGCAAATTTTCCGTATTGCCACCATGGGTGCCATTGCCGATGGTGATCTGCAGCGCTTGCTGGCTGCTTTTGACGACGTTTTTGCCAGGGAAGCTTAGAGTCATGAACAAGGTGCCACCGCTTGCCGTCATTCTTGCTGCAGGCATGGGAACCCGACTGGGTGAGCAGGGCCAGCTGGCGCCCAAGGGCTTCCTGCAGTTTGGCGAGGACGGCCCCATCATCGAGCGCTCGCTGGCGCAGATGCAGGATGCAGGTGTCGAGCGGGTGGTGATCGTTACCGGCCACCTGCAGCATTTCTATCAGGAGCTGGCGGCGCGCATGCCGGGCTTGATCGAGTTGGTCCATAACCCGCTATACGCCGAATCGGGCAGCATGTATTCGCTGCATACCGCGCGGGAGCGGCTGACCGAAACCTTCTGGCTGTTCGAATCCGATCTCGTCTACGAGCGCAAGGCGCTGGATGAACTGGCTAGGGTGCACAGCGGCAGCGCATTGCTGCTGTCCGGCCCGACCGGCTCGATGGATGAAGTCTATGCCGAGGCCAGTGGCGATCTGCTGGTCAATCTGTCCAAGGATCGCAGCCAGCTCGGTGCCAACGTGCTGGGCGAGCTGGTGGGCATCAGCCGTATCGAGCCGGACTGCTTTGCGCGCATGGTCAGCCACTCGGAGCAGGTATTCGCCAGCACGCTGAAGCTGGAATACGAGCAGGCGTTGGTGGGTGCCGCGCGTGGCGGGCCGGTGCGCTGCCAGCTGGTCGAAGACCTGGCATGGTCCGAGGTGGATACCGAAGCGCACTGGCAACGGGTGAATGACCGCGTTTACCCCGAAATCCTGCGCCGCGATGCCGCGCATGCAACGGGAGTGCGCTGATGCAGAACTGGCATGCAATCTGGAACCGCCGGCAGGGTGAGCTGGGTAGCGATGCGCTGCAGTCGCTGATCGAACTCGATGGCTTCGATGCCGGTGCCGGACGCATCATCGCGGCAGACTGGCGCGCCTATGTGCACCTGATCGCGCAGCGGCTGCATCTGCAAGCCGGCCAGGGCGTGTACGAAGTGGGCTGTGGTGCCGGTGCGTTTCTTTATGCACTGCAGGAGCTGGGCGTGCACATCGGCGGCCTGGATTATTCGGCCAGTCTGGTTGCCAAGGCCAGCGAAGTGATGCCGGATGGCGACTTCACGCATGGCGAGGCGGTGCAGATGCCGCTGGAGCCCGTTTACGACGTGGTGCTCGCCAATTCAGTATTCCATTATTTTCCTGATCAGGATTATGCTGCACAGGTGTTGCAGCGCATGCTGGACAAGGCCACGCGCATGGTGGCGATTCTGGAAGTGCCCGACTTGGCCTCGCGTGATGAGGCCGAGCGTATCCGGCGCGACAGCCTGAGCCCCAGCGCCTATGAAGAGAAGTATCGCGGCCTCGCGCATTTCTACTACGACCGCAGCTGGTTTGCAGATTTCGCCGCGCAGCGCGGCTACCATTGCCAGGTGTTCGATCAGTGCATTCCCAACTATGCGCAAAGCCCGTTCCGCTTCAACTGCCTGATCACCAAGTAATACAGGTGGCGCCCCCGTTGTATCGGGTGCCTTCCTTTCCAACTTCACGTCGGACTGCTATCCCGCATGACTGAATCCACTCGTCCCGAAATCACTTTCTTCTTCACCGACAATTGCGAGCGGCAAACAGTCGAGCCGATCGCGCAGGAGGCGCAGAAGCGCGGCTTTCCGGTACGTTTCAGCAGCGATTTGCGCGAGCGCGCGGTAATCGGCATCTATTGCCAGCATGCTTGCCGTCCCAACGCCAGTTTCTCGATGATCATGCTGCACGATCTGGCGCAGCGCCACGATATCTGGCCGCATTTCTGGATGCACGAGCCATGGAACGAGTTCGATGTCGGCATCCTGCCGGGCGAGGCCTGGGTGCAACGCTGGCGCAGCCAGGGCATGCTGCGCGTGGCGCAGCCCCGGTTGGGGGTGTTCGATATCGGCTGGCCCAAGGCCGACCTGATCTACCGCAACCGTGACGAATTTGCCGTCAAGGCACAGCAGTTGCGCGAAACACTGGGCCTCAAGCACGAAAAAACCGTGCTGTACGCACCATCGTGGGAAAACCACGGCAAGCAGGACGATTTCGTCCGCAGCCTGATGGATATGCCGGTGAACCTGCTGCTCAAGCAGGCCCCGTGGGCACCGTCGTATACGCAGGTGTGGGAAAACATCCGCAAGATGAATGCGCTGCATCAGGGCATTGCCGACAACGTGCATATTGTCGACCCTGAAATCAGCATCATGTATTGCATCGGCATATCTGACCTGCTGGTATCGGATGAATCCAGCGTGCTGATCGAGGCATCGCTGTACGAGGTACCCAGCGTAGCGGTATCGGACTGGCTGATTCCTGATCGCGAGCCGCCGCGCTTCGCTTCGGTGCCGTTCGATCATGTGCGCAAGACCACCCGCGCACAGCTGCGCGATACCGTCGAGGCCATTTTGGCCGATCCGCTGCAGGCCCGGCGCGATGCTGCGCAATTGCGTGATTTCCACTTCAGCCATTTCGGGCAAAGTGCCCAGCTGGCGGTGGATCTGATCGAGAGCGCGGTGGATGGCATTGCACTGACTGTGGCGCCGCTGGGGCTGGAAGCGGCACCGCAACCGTTGCCGGTTGCCGCGCCTGCACCTGCCGCAGCGCAAAGCGGGCCGTATCACTTCAATACCCAGTTGCGCATCTTCGAGCGCCAGCGCTCGGGCAACTTTGCCTACAACGATGGCGACCAGGTGGAAAACCGCCTGTACGACATCGTCACCCAGGCCAAGGATGTTTCGGTCGGCTCGGATGAACTGTTCAGCCGCGCCAATGATTGGCCTACCTTCTATCACCTGAGCCCGGCACGTGCCAACCTGATGCGGCCGATCGAGCACAATCTGCAAGGCAAATCCGTGCTGGAGCTGGGCTCCGGCTGTGGCGCGATCAGCCGCTTCCTGGGTGAAGCGGGCTGCACGCTGACCTGCGTGGAAGGCAGCCGCCGCCGTGCGGCCATTACCGCATCGCGTTGCCGCGACCTGCCCAACGTCAAGGTGTTCAACGATAACTTCCAGGATTTCCAGCCGGAAGAACTGTTCGATGTGGTGACCCTGATCGGCGTGCTCGAATACAGCCGCGTCTTCATCAAGGGGGATGACCCGATCGCCACCGCGCTGGCGCTGGCGCAGTCTTTCCTCAAGCCCGATGGCGTACTCATCGTGGCCATCGAGAACAAGCTGGGCCTCAAGTACTGGGCCGGTGCGCCGGAAGATCACATCAGCATTCCGTTTTTCGGGCTGGAAAGCCTGTATGGCAGCAATACCGCGGTCACCTTCGGCCGGCGCGAGCTGGAGCGGGTGCTGAAGAAGGCTCATTTCAGCGAAACCGAGTTCTATTACCCGTACCCGGATTACAAGCTGCCGAACATGGTGCTGACAGAGCGCGCCAACGAATCGGGCGAGCCGGGCCTGTATAACCTGCTGGCTGCGGGCGCTGCCCCTAACCAGGCACTTGAATACGCGCGCACCTTCTCGGAAGGGGCGGTGTATCGCGGGCTACTGGAAAACGGCCTGCTGGGCGATCTGGCCAACTCCTTTCTCGTGATCGCGAAGAAGGGTGCAGGCAATTGGCAGTTCAACCAGCAGGATCTGGCCTTTGTCTATTCCACCGGCCGCCGCAAGCCGCTGTCCAAGGAAGTGCGCATCGTTGCCACAGAGCAGGGTACGGTTGTGCGCCGCCGCTTGCTGCACGCCCAGCAAAAACCGGCATGGATGAAGTTTGCCCGTGAAGAACCGCTATTGCCTGGCGAGCTGCTGTTCAATCAGTTGTTGCCCATCGTCAACCGCGAAGGTTGGGGTGTCGAAGAGCTGGTGCAATGGGTACGGCCATTCGTGCAGGTGCTGGAACAGAAGAGCAAGAAGCGCGGCGCACGGCGCATGGTGCCGGGTGAATTGCTCGATGCCAGTCCGTTCAACCTGATTGAAAACCAGGGCAAGTACACACTGTTCGATCTGGAATGGCAGTTGTGGGACGAGATCGACCTCGCCCTGCCGCTGTTCCGTGGCCTGTTCCATAGCTTGAACAAGCTGGGTACGGTGGCGCCCCCGCGCCCGGGCACGCCGACATCGATTGTCGATCTGTCCGCAGCGATCGCGGAGCGCGTTGGCGTCAAGGTCGACGTCGATGCACTGCTGGCACAGGATGTGGAATTCCAGCGCCAGGTGGTGGTGTTCTGCCCGGCGCCGGCCAATTTCCGCGCGGCCCACCTGGATATCCGCATCCAGCCTACCCAGCTCAAGCGTGCATACCTGAAAGGCCAGAGCGCAGCAGCGCCACACGCGCAGGCGGTCGTGCAACCGCCGGCGCAACCGGACGGCCGCATCGCCGTGGTATGCCATATTTATCACGAAGACCTGTGGCCGGCGTTTGTCGAGGTACTGCGCCGGCTGCCCACGAATGCCACGTTCTTCTTCACCACCGTGACCGCGAAAGCGCCGCTGGTGCAGCCGCTGCTGGAACGGGATTTCCCCGGTGCCATGCTGGTCATCTGCGAAAACCGCGGCCGCGATGTCGGCCCGCTGTTTACGCTGCTCAAGCACGCGCGGCTGGAAGATTTCCGCTACGTGCTGAAAATTCATACCAAGAAATCGCCGCATCTGGACAATCGCGAGGGCGCGGACTGGCTCCGCACCAGCCTGACGCAACTGGTACCGGATCATGGTGTGGAAGCTTTGCTGTCCACGCTGGATGCCAAGCCCGAAGTGGGCCTCGTCGGCCCGGCCGGCATGCTGCTGAGCGCGCAGTTGATGATAGGCCGTCACGGCGAGAATTACCCGGGCATGAAGCGCTGGGCCAAGC
Organism: Andreprevotia sp. IGB-42; assembly: GCF_009848685.1. GTDB lineage: Bacteria > Pseudomonadota > Gammaproteobacteria > Burkholderiales > Chitinibacteraceae > Andreprevotia. The sequence continues at coordinate 116,106 of NZ_WXTX01000001.1, read as the reverse complement.
GCTTCGATTACGACCTGGATGAAGCGGATTACTCGTTTGTTGCCGGCACCATGTTCTGGGCACGCGGCGCCATTTTTGGCGTATTGCGCGAACTGGGCGTGCAGCAATCGGATTTCGAATCGGAAGCAGGCCAGCTCGACGGAACGCTGGCCCACGTGATGGAGCGCATGTTCCCGCTGGCAGCACGGCGCTGCGGTCTGACCACCACATCGATCGACGCGTTGCCACTGCCCAAGCCGGTGGAAGAAGAAACGCTGTCCTCATATGCGCAGTGGCTGTCCGGCTTCAACCTGAGCACCGAACAGGGGCATCTGTTCGATGCCCTGATCGAAAGCTGGCCGAGCCGCCCCAATATCATGCCGGTGCTGGTTGACCGTGCCGGCGATATGGCTGCATTGATCCAGGGCATCAAGACCTTCAGCAAGCAGCTGTATGCGTCGGACCACCTGCTGATCGCCACGCCATTGCCGGTGCCGCCGGGCGGCGCAGGCAGCAATGTGCACTGGCTGCAATACCAGGGCGACCCGGCTGCAGCGCTCAATGCCGCAGTAGCACAGCTCGAATGCGACTGGCTGTACGTGGTGCCTGCCGGCGATGTGCTGCAACCTGAAACCATGCTGTTCGTTGCCCAGCACCTGATGGCGGATGACCGCCTGCGGGTGCTCTACACCGACGAAGACGTGCTGGTGGCCGACGGCCAGGTGGACAATCCATCGCTGTTCCCGGATATCAACGTCGACTGGCTGCGTAGCCGCCCCTACATCGGCGATGCGTTTGCTATCAGTCGCGCCAGCTGGCTGAAGGTGGGCGGGCTCGATAGCGAGCATGGCGTCTGGGCGGGGCTGGACCTGATCTGGCGCGTGTTCGAGCAGGAAGGCATGCATACCATTGGCCATATCCCGCAAATCCTGCGGCATGCGCAGGCACCGCTGCATGGCCGCTGGCATGTGCCGGAGATTGCCCAGGCGGCTGCGCGCGTTACGCTCGCGCACCTTACCCGCTGCGGTATCGGTGCGCAGGTCCATGCATTGCAGTCGGCCAACCGCGTGCTGTACCAGCATTCGGACCAGCCGCTGGTTTCCATCCTGGTTCCCACCAAGGATCAACTGCCGGTACTGCGCCGCTGCCTGGAAAGCCTGCTGGAAAAAACCACATACCCGAATTACGAGCTGATCGTCATCGATAACAACAGCGAAACCGAAGATGCCATCGGTTACCTGAACGGCCTGGTAGCATTGGGCAGTGATCGGGTCAGGGTGCTGCGCTATCCGGAACCGTTCAATTTCTCCGCAATCAACAACGCGGCGGCCAGCGAAGCGCGTGGCGACTACCTGGTGTTGCTGAACAACGATACAGCCATCACCCAGCCGGACTGGCTGGAAAACCTGCTCAACCATGCGCAGCGACCGGAGGTCGGCATCGTTGGCGCCAAGCTGCTGTATCCGGATGGCCGCATCCAGCACGGTGGCGTGGTGCTGGGCCTGCGCGGCCCGGCCGATCACCCGTTCATCGGCATGCCGGGCGATGCGGAAGGCTATATGTTCCGCATGTTGTTCGATCAGAACTACAGCGCGGTGACCGCAGCCTGCCTGATGATCCGCAAGTCGGTTTACTTCGATGTGGCCGGCATGGACGAAGAAGCATTCAAGGTGTCGTACAACGATGTCGACCTGTGCCTGAAAGTGCACCAGGCGGGGTACCTCGCCGTGTGGACGCCACACGCGGTGCTGATGCACGAAGGCAGCGTCAGCCAGACACAGATCGACCCGGCAAAGCAGGAAGCCAAGCGCAAGCGCTTCCAGGGCGAGCAGGATGCGATGCTGCATAAATGGCTGCCGCTGCTGGCGCGCGATCCGGCGTATAACAAGAACCTCAGCCTGAATGGCAACGGTTTCGAGATCGAGCCGCGCTCGTTGCTGACCTGGCAACCGCTGACTTGGCGGCCGGTGCCGGTGGTGGTTGCGCATCCGGCAGACAGCATGGGCTGCGGCCAGTACCGCGTGATCCAGCCCTTCATGGCGATGGCCAAGGGCGAGCGGCTGACGGGCGGCATGTCGTGGGAACTGCTCAACCCGCTGGACCTGGAACGCATCGCGCCGGACGTGCTGGTGTTGCAGCGACAGATCACCGATGACCAGTTCCAGTTCATGAGCGGCTTCAAGAAGTTTTCCAGCGCCTTCAAGGTGTACGAGCTGGATGACTATCTGCCCAACCTGCCGATCAAGAGCGTGCACCGCGCGCACATGCCCAAGGACATCATGAAGGCATTGCGCCGGGCGCTGACGCAGGTGGACCGTTTTGTCGTCTCCACCGGCCCGCTGGCGGAAGCCTATGCAGGGTTGCACCCGGATATCCGCGTGATCGAAAACCGCTTGCCGGTCGACTGGTGGTCGGGCGTGCAGAGCCAGCGCCGCGTGGGCCGCAAGCCGCGTGTGGGCTGGGGTGGCGGTTCCAGCCATACCGGCGATCTGGAATTGATCACCAGCGTGGTGAAGGAACTGGCGAACGAGGTAGAGTGGGTGTTCCTGGGCATGTGCCCGGAAGTGCTCAAACCTTATGTGCACGAATTCCATTCCGGGGTGCCGATTGCTGAATACCCGGCCAAGCTCGCCAGCCTGAACCTGGATCTGGCCGTGGCGCCGCTGGAACACAACCAGTTCAACGACTGCAAGAGCAACCTGCGCTTGCTGGAATACGGTATCTGCGGCTTCCCGGTGGTGTGCACGGATATCGTCTGCTACCGCGGCGATCTGCCGGTGACGCTGGTAAAGAACCGGCACAAGGACTGGGTGGAGGCGATCCGCGAACACCTGGCCGATCTGGATGCCACGGCTGCGCGCGGTGATGCGCTCAAGCAGGCCGTGCTGCAGCACTGGATGCTGGAAGGCGATCATCTGGATGCATGGCGTAAGGCATGGTTACCGGATTGATGGCTGCCGGACCGGCTTGCAGCGCCGGCCGGTAACGGCTGGCGCTGCTGTCGGCGTGACGCCGACTAACCTTTGTGGGCCCTTATGTTAGGGCCCACATCATTTTTTACTAAAGTTTGTTTACAGGGTGCCGATACAGCAAACAAGGATGCACGTCTGCATCCGACGCAGCATCTCAAAGCATTGTTCTCTCGTGAGGAGAAACCATCATGGCAGCAGTAATTAACACCAACGTTGCGTCGCTCAATTCGCAACGTAATCTGAATAACTCGCAAAGCAGCCTCAACACCTCGCTGCAGCGTTTGTCCTCCGGTCTGCGCATCAACAGCGCAAAGGACGATGCCGCAGGTCTGGCGATTTCGCAGCGCATGACATCCCAGATCAAGGGTATGGATCAAGCGCAGCGTAACGCCAACGATGGCGTATCGCTGGCGCAAACCGGTGAAGGCGCGTTGTCGCAAATGGGCGACATCCTGCAGCGTATCCGTGAACTGGCCGTGCAATCGGGCAACGCAACACTGTCCTCCAGCGACCGCCAGGCCACCAACTCCGAAGTCAGCCAGCTGACTGCGGAACTGGATCGCTTTGCGACCACCACACAGTTCAACGGCCAGAAGCTGTTCGACGGTTCGTTCACATCGGCCACCTACCAGGTGGGTGCCAATGCCAACGAAACCATCACCGCAACGACTTCGAATCTGCGCACCAGCCAGTACGGTACCTACCAGATCGGTAACGGTAACGGTACCGGCACGCTGACCACCAGCCACTTCGTGACCGGTGCCGGCGGCCAGGCTGCCGGTGCAACCGGTACTGTCAACGCCAGCAGCGGCGCGGTGACCACATCGGGTACATTCAGCATCAACGGCACCAGCATTTCGGTGTCGCAAACGGATATGGCCAGCGACATCGCTGCCAAGATCAACCAGGCCAACACTGGCGTGAAGGCTTCGGCCCGTACTGAAACCGTCGTTTCGATGGGTTCCGGTTCGTACACGCTGGCTGTGGCATCGAAGAGCTCGACCTTCCAGTCCGTCACCTTCAACGTGACCGACGCGGACAAGGACGGCACGATCGAGGCTGATGACTATCAACAAGCCATCTCCGCGTTCAACCAGAAGTCGTCGCAAACCGGTGTGACCGCTCAGCTGGCTACCTTCAAGGACAGCTCGGGTACCACCACTTACGGTATCAAGCTGACCAACGACGATGGCTCCAACATCGTGCTGAGCTCGGCCAGCGGTGCAACCAGCGGCTTCGGCGCTACCGTCAGCGGCTGGAACTTCGACAACGCATCGTCGAACGGTTCCGATCAGCGTCTGACCGCTTCGTCGGTGGCCTCCGCCGGTTCGGGCAAGGTGACCTTCGCCGGTCAGGTCGTGCTGAACTCGTCGAACTCGTACTCGCTGACCACCAAGACCGCAGCGTTTGCTTCGGGTGTGTTCTTCACGAGCGCCGGTAATGCAACCGGTTCGGTGTTCGGTGCCGGCTCTGGCTTCTCGTCGGATCTGAAAACTGTTGAAAAGCTGGATGTGTCGACCATCGAAGGCGCAACGCAAGCACTGCGTATCGTTGACGATGCACTGACCAACATCAACGAGCAACGTGCGAAGTTCGGTGCCCTGCAAAGCCGCTTTGCAGCAACGATTTCGAACCTGGCCACAACGTCTGAAAACCTGAGTTCTGCGCGAAGCCGGATCCAGGATACGGACTTCGCGTCGGAAACGGCGAACCTGACCAGATCGCAGATCTTGCAACAAGCCGGTACAGCGATGCTGTCGCAAGCCAACTCGCTGCCGCAACAAGTGCTGAGCCTGCTGCGCGGTTAAGCAGTCTGAGGTAAGCTTTCACCCTAGGTGAGTAGTGTGCCCCGGCCCGGTCAGTCCGCGCCGGGGCATTCCCGCAGAAGGATTGTTCATCATGCAAATCCCGTCCCTTTCCGGCCTGACCGCCAGCGCGATACCGTCGGTCGCTGATCCCTCGCAACGCCAGAGCGCTCCGGTTCCTACGGGCCAGAGTGATCTGCAGTCACTGAATGTCGCAGCCACCGCAGTACCGGCCAGCGATCCGTCGCAACGCCAGCAGTCGCTGGAAGACGCGGTCAAGAAATTGAACGATACGGTCAAGGTGTTCTCCAACAGCAACAGCCTGCAATTTTCGATCGATGAAGATACGGGCGTGCAACTGGTGAAAGTGATCGATACCAGCACCAAGGAAGTGGTAAGGCAGATACCTACTGAAGAAGCTTTGACGATTGCCAAAGCCATTGATCAGTTCAAGGGCATGTTGATTAAAGAACAGGCGTAAACGGCCGATTCTGGTTGTATCTAGCAAGAGGGTTTCATCATGACGGCGATCACATCAGCAGGTATCGGCTCCGGCCTTGATATCGAAGGCATCATTACGCAGTTGATGGCAGTAGAAAAAGCGCCGCTCAATAAACTCGCCACGCAAAGCAAGAACGATCAAACCAAGATCTCTGCTTTGGGTTCCTTGCAAAGTGCGCTTTCCACTTTTCAGGCCCGCGTGTTGTCGCTATCGAGCGCCAGCACCTACAAGAGCGTGAAAGGGTCGTTGGGCGATAGCGCCATCGGCACGGTAAGCACCATTTCCATCGCCCAGGCCGGCAGCTACAGCCTGGCGGTATCCCAACTGGCACAAAGCCAGAAGCTCAAGACCGATGCGGTGTTTGCCAATGCCAGCGATCCGGTCGGGCAGGGCAAGCTGTCGATCCAGTTCGGCTCGGTCACCGGTGGCGCCTTCATGGCCAATGGCGACAAGGGCGCGTTCGATATCACCATCGACAGCACCAACAATACGCTGACTGGCCTGCGCGATGCCATCAATGCCAAAAGCGCCGGCGTGACCGCATCCGTCATCAACGACGGCAGCGGCTTCCGCCTGTTGCTCAGCTCTACCGACAGCGGTAGCGCCAACGGCATCAAGATCACCGTGGACGACAGTGCCGGCGGTAATTCGGATGCGACCGGTCTGTCGCGCTTTGCCTACGATCCGCTTTCCGACGATGCCACCAACCAGCTGACGCAAACCCAGGCGGCGCAGGATGCCAAGTTCACGCTGGACGGCATCGACATCGTCAAATCCAGCAATACCGTCAACGACGTGCTGCAGGGCGTGACGCTCAACCTGACCAAGGTCAGTGCGCTTGACAGCAGCAGCACCCCAAAGCCGGTTCCCACCACGCTGACCATTGCGCGTGATACCACCGGCATCGGGCAATCGGTGCAGGATTTCGTCAAGGCTTACAACGACTTTGGTTCCGCTTTGAGCGACCTCAGTTTCTACAACAAGGATGCCACCGACGATAGCCAGAAGGCCGGTATCCTCAATGGCGATTATGTGGTGCGTTCGCTGCAGAGCGCATTGCGCCAGTCGATCAACCAGCAGCTCGGCGAAGGGAGTTATTACCAGAGTCTGAGCGCGGTCGGCATCAGCTTTGACGACAAGGGCAAGATGTCGCTGAATACGGCCAAGCTCAACACCGCGCTGACCAGCCGCCCCGATGATGTGGCCAACCTGTTCGCGGTGAACGGCTCCACCACCAACTCGCAGGTGACTTACACCGGCTCCAGCAGCGTGACCAAGCCCGGCGTGTATGCAGTGAGCATCACCAGCCCGGCCACGCGCGCCAAGATTTCCGGTAACGAAGCGCTGTTCAGCAAGGTGGATTCCTCCAATGAAGCGCTGGCCGTGACTTTGGGCAGCGACAATATCAACCTGACCATCCCCAGCGGCAGCTACACGCGCTCGGGCCTGGCCACCGCCATCCAGCAGCAATTACAGGCGCAGGGTGGCCCCGACGACGCGTTTGCCGTTGCCTACAACACCAGCTCCGGCAAGTTCGACATCACGCGCAGCAGCGTGGCCAGCCCGGGTACGGTCACCGGTTCACAAGCGGCTGCATTCACCACGAAAAGCGCGCTCAATATCCATGCCGATAGCGGTAGCAACAATGGCAACGACACGCTGATGGTGGCGGTGGACGGCACATCGTCCGGCCAGATCCAGCTCACCCCGGGTGATTACGCCAGCCCGGCGGCGCTGGCGGCTGAAATGCAGTCGAAAATCAACGGTGACAGCAGCCTGAAAAAGGCTGGCGTATCGGTAACCGTCACCTACAACCAGCAGACCGGCGCATTCGACATGCAGTCGAACCGCTACGGCAAGGCATCCAATATCCAGGTGACCAGCGTGGGTGGCGATGCACTCGCTACTTACGGCCTCAAGTTCCTCAATGCCGACGGTACCGATGTTGCAGGCACCATCAATGGCGAGCCGGCAAAGGGCAATGGCCAGACCATGACCGGTACGGGTGCGTCGGAAGGGTTGCAACTGAATATCAGTGCCACCACCGTGGGTGATTACGGCACCGTATCTTTCAGCCGCGGCTTTGCCAGCCGTCTCGACCAGACCATCTCCAGCCTGCTGGCCAGCGATGGCCTGCTGCAAAGCCGCATCAATGGCCTGAACAAGGATGTCAAGAACATCGATGCCAAGGGCGTGGTGCTGAACCGTCGCTACGAAGAAACGGAAAAACGCTATCGCGCGCAATTTACCGCGCTCGATTCGCTGGTGGCATCGATGAAATCCACCAGCAACTTCCTGACTCAGCAACTGGCAGCATTGAGCAGTCTGAACTAATGAAACCCCAAAATACCGGGAAGGAAAAACCATGACGGCAGCGGTCAAGAAAGCACTTGATGCTTATGGCAAGCAAAGCCTCGAAAATGCCGTTGAGACTGCCAGTCCGGGCCGCCTGGTCGTGATGCTTTACGACGGCGCGATCAAGGCAACCCAACTGGGCAAGATCCATATGCAGAATGGCGACATCCCCAACAAGGGTGCCGCAATCAGCAAAGCCATCGCCATTGTCGACGAAGGTTTGCGGCTGGCGCTGGACAAGGAAAAGGGCGGTGAACTCGCCGACAACCTTGATGCGCTGTACATGTACATGCTGGGCCAGCTGTTTGAGGCCAACCTGAACAACAAGCCCGAGCTGCTGGATGAAGTGGCTGGCCTGTTGCTGCAACTGCGCGAGGCGTGGGAGAGCATTACCAGCAATGTGTCGCAGGTACCCGTTGCAACACAAGCGCCCACTGATCGTGGCGATAACGCATTGAGCTATGGCCGCGCCTGACCTGATTACGCTGTTGCAGGCGATGCACGTGCTGGCCGGGCGCCTGGTGGACGCGGCCGGCCGTGCCGAATGGGATGAGGTATTCGAGCAACTGCCCGCTTGGCAGACGCTGCAGGGCGGTTTGCGTGACATCAACTGGCAGGCGCTGCCCACGAATGAGCGCCAGATGCTGGCCGATGAGTTGCGGGCGATGCAGCAGCAGATCGAACAACTGGTGGCACAGGCCGAGGCTTGGCGGCCCGAGCTTGCCGCGTTGCTGCAGGACAATACCAATGCATCCAGACTGCAGCAGACCTATCGCTGATGCAGTTGATGCACATGGGTAACACCGTATGGCCGTGGTCATGTGCGAACGCGGTAAGCTTCGGCGGTTCAGTTAGGTTTTTGCTTCCGGTGTTGCGTATGATTCCATTCATAGGCACGTTGTTTGAGCGTGCGCTGGAGCGAAAATCATGAATGGTATCGTCGTGACCTGGCAGCAGTTGCTGTATCTGGGCCTCGTCCTGATCCTGTTCTACGTGGCCGAATTGCTGTTGTTTCTGAAGAAGGCCGGCCGGAACAGGCTGGGGCGTGAAACGCACCACCAGATCGAAGTGCAGCAAGGCGAGATTGCTGCGCTGCGCCAAGAGGTGGAAGGCCTGAAGGTGCGCCTGGCGGCATTGCAGATGCAGCAGCCTGCGCTGATGCACGGCGGCCTTGCTGACGAGCTACTACCGCAGCCGGATGATGAAACGCCGTACGCGCAGGCCATCCGCATGGCGCAGCTGGGTGCGGATGCCAACCATGTGGCCACCGCATGCGGCCTGACCCGCGGCGAGGCTGATCTGATCGTCGCGCTTTACCGTCGCCCGGAATAATCGCTGTCGTCCGGCAGCGGCCAGCGCGCAGGAGCCATCATGCTACCCGGCAATTCAGCAGCCAGCCTGCTGCAGCAATACCTGAAAACCCAGCAACAGGGTTTGTTCGACGTGATCCGGCCAGAAGCCGGTGATCTGCGTTTTTCAGTTGGTGAAAGATTGCAGGCCACGGTAACCGGGCAATTGCCTGGCGGGCGCTTTGCCGTACTGGTCAAAGACCAGTTGCTGGATCTGAACCTGCCACGCAATACCGAGCCGGGCGAGCAGCTGGAGCTGGACGTGGTGTCGGATCAGCCCAAGCTGACCTTTGCGCTGGTTTCCCGTCAGCCGCCAGCCGCCGCGCAGCAGCAAACTCCCGGTGCGACACTCCCGCAACAGCCGCCAAGCGCGGAGCAAGCCGCATTCAGCAAGGCTGGCCAGTTTCTCAGTACCGTGCTGACTGCCGAGGGTGAGCAGACCAGCGCGGTGCCGCTCAGCCAGACTGTGCCCTTGTTCGAAGGCGAACCGGACCCGGCACAGATTGCCGGCAAGCTGCAGCAGAAAATTGCTGAAAGCGGGTTGTTCTACGAATCACATCAGGTTGAATGGGCAGGCGGGCAAAGACCGCTACAGGCTTTGTTGAGGGAGCCGCAGAATCAATCCTTGCCGCATCTGGCACAGCCGCAGGTACCCGCACAGCAACTGGTCGCAGATGAATCCGTTCCGCAAAATGCCGGCCTGCTGGAACGCCAGGGCCAGGTGGCGCAAAGCATGCAAGTTGCCGATGATGGTGCGCCGATCCGCAATCTGGTGCAGCAGCAACTGAACGCACTCGAACAGAAGCCGCTGGTATGGCAGGGCCAGGCGTGGCCGGGCCAGCCGATGCGCTGGCAAATGCAGCTGGATAATCATGCGGAGCGCGAAGCGGGCGGCGATATCGGAGCGGATGCAATGCGCTGGCAAAGCCGGCTCGATCTCGATCTACCCAGCCTGGGTGCGGTTTCCATCAGTACGGACCTGTATCAAGGGCGTTTCTCGCTGCGTTTCGATGCGCAAACGCCCGAGGCTGCCGAGCGCCTGAAAGCCGGCCAAGCCCTGCTTGGCAAGCAATTTGCGGCGGCGGGCCTGACCTTGGCTGCCACGCCGCTGTTTGCCGTTGCCGAGGAAGAACACGCCGGGGAGGCCGGCTGATCCATGGCACGCAAGCTGCAGCGCCAGACAAGTGACCGGCAGAGTGCCGTTGCGCTGGCTTACCAGGAAGGCACGGCATCCCCGCGTGTGGTGGCCAAGGGCAAGGGCATCACCGCTGAAAAGATCATCGAGAAGGCCAAGGAAGCCGGCGTGTTCGTGCACGAATCCCCGGAGCTGGTTTCGCTGCTGATGCAGGTTGATCTGGACCAGCGCATTCCTCCTCAGCTGTACCGCGCCATTGCAGAGCTGCTGGCCTTCGTTTACCAGATCGAACGGGGTGGTGATGCAAGCGCCCCGGTATTTTCCCTAGCTGACCTTGAAGACAAATCGGCGTAATAAGTAAGTACATACTTATATTTGGTTTGCATCGCCCGACTGCGTCAGCCGGGGTGAGTAACCAGCCAGAAAAAACGCCATGACTTCATCCGCCTTGCGCAGAGCCCCGTACGCGGTGGCCGCACTTTTCTTCCTGCATGGACTCAACTACGGCAGCTGGGCGGCGCGCCTGCCTGCGCTCAAGGCCCGCCTGGCCATTTCGGATGCCGAGGTGGGGTTCTTCCTGCTGGCCAGCGGCCTGGGTGCGGTGTTTTCCTTCCCCGTTACTGCCACCTTGCTGCACAAGCTGGGCGCAAAACGGCTGTGCTGGTTGATGAGTGCATTGCTGCCGCTATTGCTGATTGCGCTGGCTTTCGTGCCCAGCTACCCGCTGGCCATGGCGATCATGGTGTTCGAAGGTGTCTGTGCCAGTTGCCTCAACGTGGCAATGAATGCGCAGGCGGCCGAGATCGAGCTGCATGGCGGCCGTGCCATCATGTCGCGGCTGCATGCAACATTCAGCCTGGGCATGCTGGCAGCCGCGATGATCGCGGCGGCGCTCACCCATTTCACCTCGCAGGTGCAGTTGCATTTCATGCTGGTAGCGGTGCTGATGTGGGCTGCAGCGCTCTGGGCGGGCGGCCAGTTGCTGGCAGATTCACCACGCAGCGAGGTGGACGTGGTGCGCAGGCCTTTCTCGTTGCCTACCGGCGCCGCGTTGTGGGTGGTGGTGGCCGTGTTCGGCGGCACCATCGTCGAAGGCTCTATGGCAGACTGGACCGCGCTGTACCTGAAGGAGCGCACCGGCGCCACCGAATCGCTGGCAGCCTGGGGGTTGGCGTGCTTCTCGATCACCATGCTGCTGACACGCTGGTTTGGCGATCTGGCCCGCACGCGCATCGGGCCACGGCGGCTGTTGCTGGGTGGTGGCCTACTGGCTGGCCTGGGCCTGGGCGGTGCGGTGCTGGTGGGTGGCTATGTGGCTGGCCTGCTGGGTTTCGTGATGGTGGGGCTAGGCGTGGCGGCCGTATCGCCGTGCCTTTACCAGGTGGCTGCACGCCAGGGGCCGGTGGCGCTGGCCGCAGCAACGACCACCGGCTCCGTCGGTTTTCTGGTGGGCCCACCCATGATCGGTTTCATCGCCCATCATCTGCACTTGGGCTGGGGGCTGGGCTTTGTGGCGCTCAGCGCCGGCCTGATCGCCTACGCGGCAACGCGCATCGACTGGTAGCTTGGCGCCGGATAGGGTGCTCAGAACACATTCAGGCCCTTGAGCAGGATCACTGCAACCAGCAACGGCGCCACGTAGCGCGTCAGCAGGTACAGCAGCCCGATGATGCGGGTATTCTGTAACTGCCCATGATTGCTGAGTGCGTCCCGCAGCTTGGGCAGGCCATACACCCAGCCCGCGAACAGCGCGATCAGGATGCCGCCCAGCGGCAGCAGGATGTTCGAGCTGATGAAGTCGAACAGCTCGAAAGGGTTCAGTCCGAACAGTTTCCAGCCTGCAGTTACACCGTGTGACAGCGCCGCAGGTACGCCCAGCAGCGCGATGGTGAACAGGGTGACCAGCGTGGCCTTGCGGCGATGCCAGCCCAGGCGTTCGGTCAACATGGCAACCGGTACCTCCAGGATGGACAGGATGGCACCGGTGGCGGCAATCGCGGTCAGCACGAAGAACAACGTCATGAAGAGGCTGCCGCCCGGCATGCTGTAGAACACTGCCGGTATGGTCATGAATACCAGCGATGGGCCAGCCGACGGCGCAAAGCCGAAGGCAAAGACCGCCGGAAAGATCGCCACGCCTGCCAGCAGCGACACACTCAGGTCGGCCAGCATCACCCGCAACGCGGTGGCGGGGATGTTCTGCTCATCGCGGAAATAGCTGCCGTAGGTGATCATCGTACCCATGCCGATGGACAGCTTGAAAAATGCCAGCCCCAGTGCAGTCAGCACCACGCTGGTGGTGATCTTGCCAAAATCGGGCTGCAGCAGGAAAGCCAGCCCGGCCATCGCCCCCGGCAAGGTCAGGCTGCGCACGCACAGCAAAAACAGCAGCAGGAACAAAAGCGGCATCAGCCGCTTGGTCACCGCTTCGATGCCCTTCGATACCCCCAGCATGATGATACCGCCGGTAAACGCCAGCACCAGCCACTGCCATAGCAGTGCCTGCCACGGCGAGCCCACCAGCGCGCCGAATGCGGCCGCTGCGCTGTGTGGATCGGTAAATTGCAATTGGCCCCTGAGCGCCTTGACGATATACGCAAACACCCAGCCGGCCACTTCGGTATAAAACGCCAGGATCAGCACTGCCGCCAGCAGTCCCATGTAGCCGATGCTTTGCCAGAGCGGCTGGCGCGGCGCCAGTTGCGCGAGGGTGGATACCGCGTTGGCGCGCGCGGTGCGGCCCAGCATGATTTCGGCAATCATCACCGGCAGCCCCACCAGCAAGGTGGCCAGCAGATACACCAGCAGGAAGCCTGCGCCACCGTTGGTGCCGGTCAGGTAAGGAAATTTCCAGATATTGCCCAGGCCCACCGCAGAGCCGAGCGTGGCGACGAGTACGCCGAAAGTGGACGTGAATGCATCACGTTGCGACATTGTTCCATCCTTGACTGGCCATGATAGGGCACAAGACACGCATGCATTGCCCGCCGCGGGCAGCGGCTGGCTTGGGCACGGCGGCAAGGCGCACAAGGTGCCCGTGGCAACAGGTAGCGTCCATGCGGGTTTTCATCAGCGTAGACCAGCGGCACAGGGTGCGGCAGCGCCTATCTGCACGGCGCCTGCGCAATCGGCGGTTTTTCCTGCCGCGCTGCCGGTAAAATGGCGGCATGGATGCTGAAACCAATCTTGTGCCCGAAGCCCAGCCAGACGAGCGCTGGGCCAGGCTGGTCGCACATGTCAAAACCTTGCCCAACCTGCCCGGCGTGTATCGCTATATCGCTGCCGACGGCACGGTGCTGTACGTGGGCAAGGCGCTGGACCTGAAAAAGCGCGTGGGATCGTATTTCCAGAAAAATGATCAGAGCCCGCGCATCCGGCTGATGCTCACCCATGTGGACCGCATCGATACCACCGTGGTGCGTTCGGAAGCCGAAGCGCTGGTGCTGGAAAACAACCTGATCAAGGCGCTGGCGCCGCGCTACAACATCCTGTTCCGCGATGACAAAAGTTATCCCTACCTGGTGATCACCGGGCACAAGTCACCACGGCTGGCGTACTACCGGGGCGCGCTGGACAAGCGTAACCAGTATTTCGGGCCGTTTCCCAATGGCTATGTGGTGAAGGAATCGATCCAGCTGCTGCAGAAGGTATTCAAGCTGCGCACCTGTGAAGACACGGTATTTGCCAACCGCTCGCGCCCCTGTCTGCTGCACCAGATCAAGCGCTGCTCAGCCCCCTGTGTCGATTTCATCCAGCCGGAAGATTACCGGCGTGATGTCGGCAATGCCGAGCGCTTTCTCAACGGCAAGGGCAACGAGCTGCTGGTGGAGCTGGAAGCGCGCATGCAGGCGGCATCGGACAATTGGGATTTCGAAACTGCTGCCAGCCTGCGCGATCAGGTGCAGGCGCTGGCAAAGATCCAGGAGCGCCAGTTCGTATCCAGCAATACCAACGCGCTGGATGCCGACATCATTGCCTGTGTGATCGAACAGGGCACGCTGTGCCTGAACCTGGCCATGGTGCGTGGCGGCCGCCACGTGGGCGACAAGAACCTGTTCCCCACGCATGCCGAGGATTACGATGCGGCCGAGGCGCTGGGCGCCTTCCTGGCCCAGCATTACCTGGACCGCAATGTGCCGCCGCTGCTGCTGTGCCACCCGGCGCCATACGACGCCGAGCTGATTGCCACGCTGCTGTCCGACCAGGCTGGCCGCAAGGTCATCATCAACAGCAACCCGAATGGCGAGCGCCGCATATGGCTGGAAATGGCCACCAAGAACGCCGAGCTGGCCATCCTGCAGCGCCGTGCGCAGGCCGCCAGCCAGTCTGGCCGGCTGACCGCACTGGTGGAGGCGCTCAACCTGCCGGAGGAAACGCAGCGCATCGAGTGCTTCGATATCTCGCACACCATGGGCGAGGCTACGGTGGCGTCGTGCGTGGTGTTTGATCGTGGCGACATGCAACCGAAGGAATATCGCCGTTACAACATCGATGGCATCACCGGGGGTGATGACTACGCCGCCATGAAGCAGGTGCTGACGCGCCGCTACGGCAAGGTGGCCAATGGCGAGGGCAAGATGCCCGACCTGATCCTGATCGACGGCGGCAAAGGCCAACTGACGCAGGCCGAGGAGGTGCTGGCCGAAGTAGGGCTGACGCAGCCCGTCCTGCTGGGTGTGGCCAAGGGCGAAACGCGCAAGGCCGGGCTGGAGCAACTCATCGTCGCCACCACCCATGCAGTAATCCGCCTGCCCGCCGACCATGCCGGCCTGCATCTGGTCCAGCAGATCCGCGATGAGTCGCACCGTTTTGCCATCACCGGGCATCGCGCGCGTCGCGCCAAGGCACGGGTGGCATCCAGCCTGGAAGAGATCGAAGGCGTGGGCCCCAAGCGGCGACAGAAGCTGCTGGCGCGTTTTGGCGGGCTGCAGGGCGTGAAGGCCGCCGGCGTGGACGACCTGATGCAGGTCGACGGCATCAATGCCGAGCTGGCCGAACGCATCTACGCCGCGCTGCGCTGAGCGCCCGTCATGGACGCCGGGGCCATCAGCGGCGGATCACCGGTAGCAGACACCCCGCCCGGGCCTTTTTTGCCTGCCTTGGCAAGCGGCTACCGGCTCTTGCCGCTTACGGCGTGTTTGGCCCGGTGGGGCGGTACACCATGATTTCCTCGTCCCCGGCCATTTCGCCGCTGGCTACCCAGCCGCAATGCCGGTAGAAACCATATGCACGCACGGCTGAATCCGGGTTGGCGGTCAGCCAGATATGCTGGTGGCCGCATTCCTGCAGCCATTGCGTTACCCGCGTCAGCAATGCGCGTCCTATGCCCAGTGCTTCGAATTCTGGCAGCACTGCCAGCACCAGCATTTCACCGCTGCTGCGATCACCACTGGCAAAGCCGACGATCTTGCCGTCCACTTCGTATAACCAGCCGCGGATTTGCCCGGTGGCAAGGGCTTCTGCTGCACTCTCGGGCGTGACGCCGCGTGCAGCCAGTTCGGCCACGCTCATGGCGTTTTCGCGCGTACGGGCACGCAAGTCGAACAGGGCGGGGAAGTCGGCGGCGCGGGTTTCGCGTATCGGCATCAGGCAGGCATCGGCAAAGTGAAGGAAGGCATTCCGACCGCCTGTTGTCAGGCAGGTTCCGCCAGCGCCTGGCGCGCCTTGGGTTTTTTGCGCATGTAGAGTGTCTTGGTCACCCGTGCAACGGTTGCACCGTGATGATCGACGATATCGACGACGAATTCGGGCAGGTATTTGTTGCCCTCGGCGGTATTGGCGCGGATGTCCGCCAGCGTGGTTTCTTCCAGCCGGAAGCGCGCCGTCACCACGCCGCGCCCTGGCGCCAGGAAATCGATCTTCGCGCTCTGATCCCACACGAAGTAATCGCGGCCCAGGATATTCATCAGCATCAGCATGTACCAGGCATCGGTCATCGCAAACAGGCTGCCGCCAAAATGCGTGCCGACATCGTTGCGATTGTACCAGCGCAGGCGTAACTCGACATCGACTGCACGGTAGTCGGGATTGATGCGGGTGGCGTGGATGCCGGTCAGCAAAAACGGCGGCCACACATTGACGAGGTGGCGGAAAAGGCTGGCGTTCATCGCGGGCATTCCATGGTGTGAGCCACCAACATATCAAACGATCGTTTTTTTCAATGCTGTTTTCAATCTGCATGCGCCCCTGCTGTCATGTTCGGCTGTCCGCCGCGACTCATGTTCATCCGCAAACTCCGGGCACCGTGCCATGAATCACTTCCCGCTGTATCGGGCCTGCTCGCTGATCGCCATTGCGGGCGCTTCGGCGCTGCCTGCACTCGCTTCAGGCGAAGCGGTACCAGCTTGCCGCAGCGTCTTGCTGCACAGCAGCCCGCATCCACCCGTGCTGGTCGAGCTGTATACCTCGGAAGGCTGCAGCAGTTGTCCGCCGGCTGATCGCTGGCTGGGTGGACTGCAAGCGTCAGGGCTGCCCCGCAAGGCTGTGTTGCCATTGGCGTTTCATGTCGACTACTGGGATTACATCGGCTGGCAGGACCGCTTTGCAAGCGCGGCTTATAGCCAGCGCCAGCGGGCCAGGGCAGCACTGGGCGGTGCGGCGTTTGTCTATACCCCGCAGTTGCTGGTGGATGGGCGCGATAACCGCAACTGGCACCAGGGGTATGCCGCATTGCACGCAGCGCGGCCCGCGCGCACTGCGCTGATGCAACTGCAGTTGCAAGCCGCCGCGGGCGGTGTGGCGGTGGAAGTGGATGTGCAGCAGGCGGGAAAGGGGCAACTTTACCTGGCGCTGTATGAGGACAAGCTCGATAGCCAGGTAAAAGCGGGCGAAAACAGCGGCCTGCTGTTGCAGCATCATGCGGTGGTGCGGCAGCTGCTTGGCCCGTTCAACCCGGCAGCGGATGGCCATTTGCACCGCAGCGTGCAGCTGGCGTTCGCGCCAGGGCAAAAGCCACAGTACAGCGGCGTGGCTGCATGGCTGGAGGATGGCGCAGATGGGCAGGTTTTGCAGGCGTTGAGCGCAGATTGCAATGTTGTTGCAACGCACTAGCCAATAGTAACGTCACTCATTCTTGCCGTGTACTTCGCGCCAGCCGGCCAAGCAGCTAAAATGCGGCATTTCCCGCCCACCGGATCGCGCGCCGATGCCGTTCAACCTGCCCATTTTCCTCACTTGGCTGCGCGTGGCGCTGATCCCGGTCTTTGTCAGCCTGTTCTACCTGCCGGCCAATATGCCCCCCATCGAAGTGAAAAACATGGTTGGCACGCTGATTTTTGCGGTGGCTGCACTGACTGACTGGTTTGATGGTTATCTGGCGCGGCGCTGGAACCAGACCTCCAGCTTCGGTGCGTTTCTCGATCCGGTTGCCGACAAGCTGATGGTGGCCGCCGCGCTGATCCTGCTGGTGGAAATCGACCGCGCGCCGGCGTGGCTGGCGGTGATCATCATCGGCCGTGAAATCACCATTTCCGCTTTGCGCGAGTGGATGGCGCAACTTGGCAAGTCCAAGAATGTTGCCGTTGCCTACATTGGCAAACTGAAAACCGCGGCGCAGATGATCGCCATCCTGCTGCTGTTGTGGTGGGGACCGCTGCTGCCAGGCGTTTCCACCCAGCTGATCGGCATGATCGCGCTGTATGTCGCGGGGGTGCTGACCATCGTGTCGATGTTCTATTACCTGCGGGTTGCGGCGCAGCAGTTCAAAACGCACTGAGGTTTTCATGCCATTCAAACCAGCCGCCGGTCTGTTCGCGATCGGCGGTTTTTATTTTTGCTATTTCGCCTTCACCGGGCTGTTCCAGCCTTATTGGGGCGTGTATCTGGCTGCGCTGTCGTTTCCCGCCTGGCAGATCGGCATCCTCACCTCGCTCACGCAGATAAACCGCATCTACGCGCCTGCCATCTGGGGCTGGCTGGCAGACCGTAGCGGCAAGCGCTCGCTGATCCTGCGCATCGCCGGCATCGGGGGCGTCAGCGGTTTTTTCTGTCTGCTGTTCGTACACGGCTTCATCGGCATCTTTGCTGCCGTATGGCTCGCCACCTTCTTCTGGAGTGCTGCCTTGCCGCTGGTAGAGGGGCTGACCATGGCCAAGCTCAAGGGCGACAGTGGCCGGTATGCGCGCGTGCGGGTGTGGGGCTCGATCGGCTTCGTGGTGTCGTCGGTGCTGGCCGGTTACTGGATGCAGGCGCATGGCATCGCTACCTTGCCGATGGTGGTGGTGCTGGTGATGAGCGGGCTGGCCATCTGCGCATGGCTGTTGCCGGAAGCACCGGCGGCACCAGCCAGCCATGTGCACGCTGCCGGCTTCCGGCAGATCATCGCGCGGCGCGAAATCCAGGTGGTGTTTGGCTGCTGTTTTCTGATGTTGCTGTCGCATGGGCCGTACTACAGCTTCTATTCCATTTTCATCACCGCGCATGGCGCCGCCAAGAGCAGCATAGGCTGGCTATGGGCGCTGGGTGTGATGGCCGAAGTTTGCGTATTCCTGATCATGCCGCAGCTGACTGCGCGCTGGTCGGTACGCGGCTTGTTCCTGTCGTGCTTCGCGGTGGCGGGGGCGCGCTGGTTGCTGATCGGCTTCGGCGTGAACAGCATGGCCTTGCTGATGCTGGCGCAACTGGGGCATGCATGGAGCTTTGCCATCTGCCATGCCACCGCAATGACCTATGTGCACAAGCATTTTGCCGGCCCGCATCAGGGCAAGGGGCAAGCGCTGTACATCGGCGCATCGTTCGGGCTGGGCGGCAGCATTGGCGGCATGCTGGCCGGCTGGGCGTGGGAGCCACTGGGCGGTACCTGGTGTTTCGTGCTGGGTGCGGTGGTGGCGTTGCTGGGCTGGCTGATTGCCGCCATCGGCCTGCCCAGGGTGCCCCGGCCGGCCTGAGCGTGCAGGCCGGCAAATCGGCCACGCGTGGCTGGCGGTCATAACCATACCCTATCCTTTTTGCAAGGCAATCCTGACACCCTTTTTTCAGGATTTGCCCCAATATGGATGATGGCGGCTATCGCCTATCGTCAGATCAATCGCCCAAACCTGCAAAGAGCTATCCATGATCATCGTGATGCAACGCCAGGCCACCCCGGAACAGGTCGATACCGTGGTGCAATACATCCGTTCCTGCGGCTTGCAGGAGCACCTGTCGCGTGGTGCCGAGCTGACCATCATCGGCGCCATCGGCGACGAAAACAAACTCGATCTCGCCCATCTGGAAATCCTGCCCGGGGTGGAACGTGCCACGCGCATCGCCAAGCAGTACAAGATCGTGGCGCGTGATACCAACCCGCAAGGCACCATCGTCAACGTGCGTGGCCTGCCCATCGGTGGTCCACAGATCCAGATCATCGGCGGGCCATGCTCGGTGGAAACGCAAGAGCAGATGGATCTGGCCGCCGAGGCCGTTGCTGCCGCCGGTTGCAGCATGATGCGTGGCGGCGCGTTCAAGCCGCGCACCAGCCCGTATGCGTTCCAGGGCCTCGGCGTGACCGGGTTGGAGTATTTCCAGAAAGCGGCAAAACGCCACAACCTGCCCATCGTGACCGAGCTGATGGACGTACGCATGCTCGATACCTTCATGAAGCACGATGTGGACGTGATCCAGATCGGCGCGCGCAATATGCAGAACTTCGATCTGCTCAAGGAAGTAGGGCGCGTGAACAAGCCCGTCATCCTCAAGCGCGGCTTGTCGGCAACGATTTCGGAATGGCTGATGGCAGCCGAATACATTGCCGCCGGCGGCAACCACAACATCATTTTCTGCGAGCGCGGCATCCGCACGTTCGAAACCGCCTACCGCAACGTGCTGGACGTGACTGCCATTCCGGTGATCAAGCGTGAAACGCACTTGCCGGTGATCGTCGACCCCAGCCATGCAGGCGGCAAGGCCTGGATGGTGCCGGCGCTGTCGCAGGCAGCTGTTGCCGCCGGTGCCGACGGCCTGCTGATCGAAATGCACCCCAACCCCGCAGATGCGTGGTGCGATGCCGATCAGGCGCTCAACCCGGGCGAGCTCAAGTCGCTGGTGACCACGCTATCCGCAATTGCCCAGGCCATCGGCCGCCATATCTAGCGCCATGCGTGGCCCCCGTGGCACTTGCAGCAGTGGCCGGCCACTGGTGTGCGAGCGCTTGCCGCACCCGTTGTGTGGCCTGCTGCCCCGCTGGCCCCGGATCGCCGCCCACGTGCACACCTGTTTATTTGATGAGGAGTACTCCCATGCGTAAATCCCTGTTCATTTCCGCGCTGGCGCTTTCTGCGCTGGCGTCGCTGGCACAGGCACGCTCGTTGCTGGACGGTGATTACCGTATAGACCGCGTGGTGGCCGCCGACGGCGCAGTGATCCGCCCGGTTGATCCGCGCATCGGCCTGACTGTCGAGGGTGAGCGGGTCAGCGGGTTTTCCGGTTGCAACCGCTTCATGGGCGCTATCCGCTACATGGACAGCAAGATCACGCTGGGGCCGCTGGCCGGCACGCGGATGATGTGCATACAAAATGAAGTGAGCACCATTGAGCACGCAGTGCTGGCCACGCTGGACAAGGTGAATGCCTTCGGCCTGAACCCGCAACAGAAAACCGTGGTGCTGCGCGGAGATCATGGCGAACTGGTGTCCTTGCTGCGCCGTGATGCCGTGGAAGAAAAGGTGCTGGAAATCGCCCCGCAAAAAGTGGAATGCACCGGCGTGGGCAAGATGGAATGCCTGCAGGTACGCGGTGCCGCAGATGAGCCCTGGACGTTGCTTTATCAGCAAATCGAAGGCTTCGATTTCAAAGCCGGTGTAAGCTATCGGCTTCGCGTGCGCGAAGAGCGGGTACCCAACCCGCCAGCGGACGCTCCGGCAACCCGGCTTATCCTGGTCGATATCCTCGAAAGTAAATGATTTCAGTCAACAAACTGGTGCTGCTGGGCACCGGCCTGATCGGCGGCTCCTTTGCCCTTGCACTCAAGCGTGCAGGGCTGGTCCGTCACGTGGTCGGTGTCGGCCGCAATCCTGAAAACTTGGCCCGCGCATTGCAGCTTCGGGTGATCGATGAAGCATCGCACAGTGCGGCCACGGCGGTGCAGGGCGCTGATCTGGTGCTGCTGGCCACGCCGGTTGGGCAGATGGGCGGCCTGATACGCGATATCGCGCCGCATCTGGCCGACGATTGCGTGATCAGCGATGCCGGCAGTACCAAGCAGGATGTGGCGGCCTTGTTCCGCGAGCATCTTGGCGCGCGATTGGCGCAGTGCGTGCCCGCGCACCCCATCGCGGGCTCCGAGCTTTCCGGTGCGTCTGCTGCCCAGTATGGCCTGTATGAAGGCCGCCGCGTGGTGCTGACGCCGCTGCCCGAATCCGCACCGGCCGCAGTCGCCAGGGTGCGGGCGCTGTGGGAAGCCTGCGGTGCCAGTGTGTTCGAGATGAGTACCGGCGAGCACGACAGCATTTTTGCCGCAGTCAGCCATGTGCCGCACCTGCTGGCGTTCTCGTACATGAATGCCTTGCTCGATCGCAGCAATGCCGATGCTTGTCTGGATTTTGCCGCCACCGGTTTCCGTGATTTCACCCGCATTGCCGGTGGTCACCCTGCCATGTGGCGCGATATCACGCTGGCCAACCGCGCCGCCATACTGGCTGATCTCAAGGCCAACGCCGCGCGGCTGGCGCAGGCCATCGAGCTGGTGGAAAACGCCGATACCGCCGGCTTGACCGATTACATCGAGCGCGCCAGCCGCGCCCGCAATGCTTGGGGCAGTTGCTGAGCGTTTGCAACCGGCACGACCGACCAGTCATTGCACCAGAGCGCATACCGATATCATTGTGACGGCATAGGCTGTCGCCAAGCAGGAGCCCGTCATGTCTGCAGTTCCCGTCATCGCCATCGATGGCCCATCCGCATCCGGCAAAGGCACGGTTGCCCAGCGCGTGGCCGATACGTTGGGGTTTCACTATCTTGATTCCGGCGCCATCTACCGGCTGACCGCGCTGGCCGCGCAACGCCAGAGCGTGCAATGGCAAGATGAAGCGCAGGTGGCGGCCATTGCCGCAACGCTGGATGTGCGCTTCGACGGCGCCGCCATCCATCTGGCTGGCAGCAACGTGACCGAAGCAATCCGCAGCGAAGAGATCGGTTCCGGCGCATCGGTGGTTGCGGCATTGCCGGCCGTGCGCGCTGCGTTGCTGGCCCGCCAGCATGCCTTTGCGCAGGCCCCGGGCCTGGTGGCCGATGGCCGGGATATGGGCTCGACGGTATTTCCTGCTGCGCCGCTCAAGGTTTTTCTCACCGCCTCGGCCGAGGCACGGGCAGAGCGCCGCTACAGGCAGTTGCTGGCACGTGGCGAGGCCGCAGACCTTGCCGCCATCACCGCCGATCTGCATGCGCGGGACGAGCGCGACCGTGCCCGCGCGGTGGCGCCGTTACAGCAATTGCCGGACGCCCGGCTGCTCGAAACCACCGCAATGGGCGTCGATGAGGCGGTTGCGCAGGTGCTGTCGTGGTGGAATGCAACAATAAACACGCCAAGTGCTTGAACTGTAAAAGAGAAATCCTTAAAATACTGCGATTGATCTTTGCCCTCGGTCCATTCCGGGTTGCGGGCAGCTGATCGTTTGGGGTCAAACCGGCGCAAGGCCGGGGCGACTTATGTGCAACTAACCCCCCGCTCCCCGCCTTTTCGGCATGGGAGTATTTGGAAACCTCCTCAATGACTACTGCTACTCTGTCGGGCTCCATGGAGAGCTTTGCCGCCCTGTTCGAAGAAAGCCTTCAGAACCAGGAAATGCGCTCCGGTGAAGTGATCACCGCTGAAGTCGTGGCAATCGACAACAACTTCGTGACCGTGAATGCCGGTCTGAAGTCCGAATCCCTGATCCCGGTTGAAGAATTCAAGAACGACAATGGCGAGCTGGACGTCAAGGTCGGCGATTTCGTCCCGGTTGCAATCGACAGCCTGGAAAACGGCTACGGCGAAACCAAGCTCTCCCGTGAAAAGGCCAAGCGCCTGGCCGCCTGGATCGAGCTGGAAGACTGCCTGGAACGTGGCCAAGTGATGTCCGGCGTGATCTCGGGCAAGGTCAAGGGCGGCCTGACCGTGATGGTCAATGGTCTGCGCGCCTTCCTGCCGGGTTCGCTGGTCGACATCCGTCCGATCAAGGACACCACGCCTTTCGAAGGCAAGCAAGTCGAATTCAAGGTTATCAAGCTCGATCGCAAGCGCAACAACGTGGTTGTGTCGCGTCGTGCCGTGCTGGAAGACAGCCTGGGCGAAGAGCGTCAGAAGCTGCTGGAAACCCTGCGCGAAGGCGCTGTCATCAAGGGTATCGTCAAGAACATCACCGACTACGGTGCGTTCGTTGACCTCGGCGGCATCGATGGCCTGCTGCACATCACCGACCTGGCATGGCGTCGCGTCAAGCACCCGAGCGAAGTGCTCGCGGTGGGCGACGAAGTCGAAGCCAAGGTCCTCAAGTTCGATCAAGAGAAGAACCGCGTATCCCTCGGCCTCAAGCAGCTGGGCGAAGATCCGTGGGTTGGCCTGTCGCGTCGCTACCCGCAAGGCACACGCCTGTTCGGCAAGGTAACCAACCTGACCGACTACGGCGCGTTCGTTGAAATCGAACAAGGCATCGAAGGCCTGGTGCACGTATCCGAAATGGATTGGACCAACAAGAACGTTCACCCGTCCAAGGTTGTTTCGCTGGGCGACGAAGTCGAAGTCATGATCCTCGACATCGACGAAGACAAGCGTCGTATCAGCCTGGGCATGAAGCAGTGCGCTGCCAACCCTTGGGACGATTTCGAAGTCAACTTCAAGAAGGGCGACAAGCTGAAGGGTTCGATCAAGTCGATCACCGACTTCGGCGTGTTCGTCGGTCTGCCGGGCGGCATCGATGGCCTGGTTCACCTGTCCGACCTGTCGTGGCACGTTGCCGGCGAAGAAGCCGTTCGCAACTTCAAGAAGGGCGACGAAGTCGAAGCCATCGTCCTGTCGATCGACGTCGACAAGGAACGCATCAGCCTCGGCATCAAGCAACTGGAAGGTGATCCGTTCAACAACTACGTGTCGAGCAGCGACAAGGGCGCCATCGTCAAGGGTACTGTCAAGTCCCTGGATGCCAAGGGTGCCGTGGTTCTGCTGGCTGACGACGTCGAAGGCTACCTGCGTTCGACTGAAGTCTCCCGCGACCGTGTTGAAGACATCCGTACCGTGCTGAAGGAAGGCGACGAAGTCGAAGCCATGATCATCAACGTTGATCGCAAGAACCGTTCGATCAACCTGTCGATCAAAGCCAAGGACATGGGCGATGAGAAGAGCGCAATGAGCCAGCTGTCGTCCGATGCAACTGCCGGCACGACCAACCTCGGCGCATTGCTGAAGGCAAAGCTGTCCGGCTCGAACGAGTAATCTGTTTTGAGCGACGGTATGACCAAGTCTGAACTCATTGCAAAACTCGCCGAGCGTTATCCGCAGTTGGTGGCGAAAGATGCTGAGTTGGCCGTCAAGACCATCCTCGATGCGATGGCGAAAAGCCTTGCGCAAGGTCGTCGCATCGAGATCCGTGGTTTTGGCAGTTTTGACCTTAACTACCGTCCGCCCAGATTGGGTCGCAATCCGAAATCCGGTACCAAGGTAGAGGTACCGGAGAAGTTCGTGCCCCATTTCAAGGCGGGCAAAGAGTTGCGCGAAAGAGTTGACGAGTTGCTCTGACTCCAAGACTGACAAAAACGGCGTCCCACAAGGACGCCGTTTTTCTTTGTATCTGTGAAAGCTTGCTGTTTGCCCTGCTGCTAGTGGCTGGTGGAATCGGCTACAATGCAGCCCATCTACCCGGTAGCCACAATTCTGGCCGCCAGCACTTCAAGCGAGTACGCATGCGCTACCTGATTTGGTTTGTCCAGTTTGTCTTCTTCGTCATTGCGCTGGGCTTCGCGCTGCGCAATGCTCAGCCTGTCACGCTCAATTTTTTTGTCGGTTATGCCTGGACCGCACCGCTGGTGCTGCAATTGCTGGCATTCTTCGTGCTGGGTGCGATGGTTGGTGCGCTGGCTTTGCTGGGCAAGGTGATCCACTACCGGCGTGAAGTGATCAAGCTGCGCCGCGAGCTGCGCGTGCGCACCGCCGCCACACCACCTGCACCTGATCTGGTGCTGGAGCAACCGCGCGATGCCGTTTAAGGCAGTTGCGCTCCGGGCAGGCTTCCTGCCGCATAACTTCCTGGTTTTGTCATGCCTGATTCCCAGTTCTGGTGGTTGATCGCGTTCCCGATTTTCTTTGGTCTGGGCTGGTTGGCTGCGCGTGTCGATATCAAGCACGTCTTGTCCGAAACGCGCTCGCTGCCCGCGTCGTACTTCAAGGGCCTCAATTTTCTGCTCAACGGCCAGACCAATCGCGCGGTCGAAGTGTATGTGGAGATTGCCCGCCATCACGCTGAAACGGTGGAACTGCAGTTCACGCTCGGGCATCTGTTCCGCCGCCGTGGCGAGCTGGAACGCGCCATCCGCATGCACCAGAAGTTGCTGGCGCGGCGTGATCTGGTTGAAACGCAGCGCCAGCAGGCACAGTTCGAACTGGCGCAGGACTTCATGAAAGCCGGTTTGTTCGACCGTGCAGAGGCCATCCTCACCGAACTGGCTCATACCGATTATGCGCGGCAGGCGCGCACCGAGTTGCTGGGCGTGTACCAGCAGGAAAAAGACTGGCACAAGGCCATTGAAACTGCCCGCCAGCTCCGCGACGACAGCCATAATTATCAACATGAAATTGCCCAGTTCTATTGTGAACTGGCAGTGCAAGCGCATACGCGCTCGAAATCGGATGAAGCACGTGCCTATCTGGAGCAGGCGCTTGAGGCCAACCGGCAGTGCGCGCGTGCGCGCCTGCTGCTGGGGGATATTGCCGAGGCTGAAGGCGACAAGAACGCGGCCATCGAGCAATGGCTGCAGCTGGAAAACCAGGATCCGCTTTATCTCGCGCTGGCCGCACGCGCTTTGCTTGGTGCCTACGACGCATTGGAGCGCAGTGAGGAGGGCTTGCAGCTGTTGCTGCGCCTGCTGCGTCAGTACCCTGAGCTGGACGTGCTGGATCTGGCGTACGAGCGGATTCTGTCCCAGCAGGGGCTGGATGCCGCATATGCATTCGTGCGTGAACGCCTGCAAGCACATCCGAGCATGCCCAGTTTGCGCAAGGTGCTGGAAGCGCATTTCCTGGTGGCGCCGGATGACCAGAAGGCCGAGCTCGACATCATCGTCAAACTGCTTAATGACGCGACGCGCGAGCAGTCGATGTACTTCTGCAATCACTGTGGCTTCAAGGCCAAGCAATATTTCTGGCATTGCCCGGCATGCACCGAATGGGAAGCCTTTGCTCCGGTGCGCGGCCGCAAGAATCGTCTCAATCAAACGGAAAGCTATTGATGTCCGACCCCCGTATCGTCGTTGCGCTCGATTACCCGGATGCCGCTGCTGCGCTGGCGTTTGCCGCACGCGTATCACCCGGGCTGTGCCGCCTGAAAGTGGGCAAGGAATTATTCACCGTTGCCGGGCCGCAGCTTGTAGAAGCGCTGGTGGCGCGCGGCTTCGATGTATTCCTCGACCTCAAGTTCCATGATATTCCCAATACCGTTGCGCAAGCCTGCAAGATGGCTGCCGGCCTCGGCGTATGGATGGTGAACGTGCATGCGTCCGGCGGACGCAAGATGATGGAAACCACGCGTGATGCGCTGGAAGCCTTGCCGCAGCGCCCGTTGCTGATTGCGGTGACGGTGCTTACCAGCATGGATGCTGCGCAGCTGGCGGAAATCGGTCTGCCGGAACCGGCGGTACAGGTGGAGCGGCTGGCACGATTGACCAAGGATTGCGGGCTGGATGGCGTAGTGTGCTCCGCGCAGGAAGCCGGCCTGCTCAAGGCCGCTTGCGGCCGCGATTTCAAGCTGGTGACGCCAGGCATCCGGCCGGCTGATGCCGCGCTGGACGACCAGAGCCGCGTGATGACGCCACAGGCCGCCGTGGCCGCCGGTAGCGATTATCTGGTGATCGGTCGCCCGATCACGCAAAGCGCCGATCCGCTGGCCACGCTGCAAAGCATCAATCTCAGCCTGGGTGCTGCATGAACATCACCGTGATTGGTACCGGCTATGTTGGCCTCGTTACCGGTGCTTGCCTCGCCGAGTATGGCAATGACGTGCTCTGCCTTGATCTGGACGAAAAGAAGATCGCGCTGCTGAAGAATGGCGGCATCCCGATTTACGAGCCGGGGCTTGATGACGTGGTGGCGCGCAATGTGGCCGCCGGCCGCCTGCGCTTCACCACCGATGTAGCCGAATCGGTGCAGCACGGCATGGTGCAGTTCATTGCCGTGGGTACGCCGCCGGATGAAGATGGCTCAGCCGATCTGAGCTACGTACTGGCTGCCGCCCGCAACATCGGCCGGCTGATGACCGATTACAAGATCGTGGTCGACAAATCCACGGTGCCGGTCGGTACCGCGGAGAAGGTCAGGGAAACCATCGCCACCGCCTTGGCCGAGCGTGGTGAGGCGATCGAATTCAGCGTGGCATCCAATCCGGAGTTTCTGAAAGAGGGTGCCGCGGTGGATGATTTCATGCGTCCGGACCGCATCGTGATCGGTGCCGAGGATGCGCGTGCCATCCAGGTGATGAAGGCCATCTATCACCCGTTCCAGCGCAACCATGATCGCACGCTGATCATGGATATCCGCTCGGCCGAGCTGACCAAGTACGCCGCCAATGCCATGCTGGCCACGCGGATCTCGTTCATGAATGAAGTGGCCAACCTGGCGGAAAAACTTGGTGCGGACATTGAGCACGTACGCCGCGGCATCGGTTCGGATCCGCGCATCGGTTACCATTTTCTTTACCCGGGCTGCGGTTACGGCGGCTCGTGTTTTCCCAAGGATGTGCAGGCGCTACAACGCACCGCGCTGGAAAACGGCATGCAGTTGCAGGTGCTGGGCGCGGTTGAAGCCGTCAACGATAGCCAGAAAACCATCCTGCTGAAAAAGCTGCTGGTCCGCTTTGGCGATGACCTGTGCGGCTTGTGTTTTGCGGTATGGGGCTTGGCGTTCAAACCCAAGACCGACGACATGCGCGAAGCACCCAGCCTGGCGCTGATCGAGGGCCTGCTTGAGCATGGTGCAACCGTGGTGGCGTTCGATCCGGTGGCAATGTCCGAGGCGCGCCGGCATCTGGGCGAGCGTGTGACCTATGCGGCAAACCCGATGGACGCGCTCGATGGTGCAGATGCGCTGCTGATCGTCACCGAATGGAAGCAATTCCAGGTGCCTGATTTCGATGCAGTCAAACGCCGGTTGAAAACACCGCTGATTCTTGACGGCCGCAACCTGTATGACCCGGCGTTCGTGCGCCAGCACGGGATCGAATACCAGGCCGTTGGCCGCCGTTGAGGACGCTTCATGAATCTCGCTGATTTGCAGGTTGCCATCGGCAGTGCACGCGTGCTGGTGGTGGGTGACGTGATGCTGGACCGTTACTGGTTTGGCGATGTCGAGCGCATTTCGCCCGAGGCCCCGGTGCCGGTGGCACGCATACGCCGCACGGATGAGCGCGCTGGTGGTGCCGCCAACGTGGCGCGCAATATCGCGGCGCTGGGTGGCCAGGCCAGTCTGCTGGCGGTCATCGGTGACGATGAAGCAGGCGCCAGCCTGGAAAAGCTGTTGCAGACCGAGCGGGTGAGCACCAGCCTGTACCGTGATCCGCAGATCGCCACCACGGTGAAGTTGCGGGTGCTGGCACGGCAGCAGCAACTGTTGCGTATCGATTTCGAAGAAACACCCAGCCGCGATATCCTCGCCAGCAAGCTGGACGAATTCCGCAAGCTGCTGGCGGAAATCGACGTGGTCATCCTGTCCGACTACGGCAAGGGTGGGCTGTTGCATGTGCGCGAAATGATCGCGGCGGCGCGCAATGCCGGCAAGCCGGTGCTGGTCGACCCGAAAGGGGATGATTACACCCCTTACCGTGGCGCTACACTGCTCACACCCAATCGCAGCGAGTTCAGGCAGGTGGCAGGCTCGTGGCGTGATGACGCCGATTTCAGCATGAAGGCGCAATCGCTGCGCGAGCAGCTGGATCTGGAAGCGCTGCTGGTGACCCGCAGCGAGGAGGGCATGACGCTGTTCCGCTCGCAGGGGGTGTCGCATCAGCCGACGGTGGCGCAGGAGGTATTTGACGTATCCGGTGCCGGCGATACGGTGATCGGCACGCTGGGGCTGATGCTGGCTGCCGGTTTGACGCTGCCGGACGCAGTGGCATGGTCCAACCGCGCCGCAGGCGTGGTGGTGGGCAAGCTGGGGACTGCCGTGGTGCACCCGGAAGAGCTATTCGTGGCGGACTAAGCCGCGCGGTGGCCTTGCGGAGCGGAAAAGCCGGCATCAGCCGGCTTTTTCTATGCGTGCGGTTCGGTCGGCAGTTCCGCTGTCAGTACCAGATTCTTGCCGGCCAGCTTGGCACGATACATGGCAGCATCCGCCCGTTCGACCACGTTGGCGCGGTGCTCGCCGGGCTGCACTTCGGTCACGCCGGCACTGAAGGTGATCAGTACCTTGTCGTTGTTGTGCATGAAGAAGCGCCGCGTCAGTTCGCGCTGCAGCCGCTGCAGCGTGGGCACGGCTTCCTGGGTAGTGGTTTCCGGCAGCAGCAGGATGAATTCCTCGCCGCCATAGCGCGCCACCACATCGGTCGGCCGCAACAGGTCCTTGATCACGGCCACCAGGTGGCTGAGCGCGGCATCGCCGGCTGCATGGCCGCGGGAATCGTTGAGCTGCTTGAAATTGTCGATATCCAGCAACGCCAGCGACAAGGGCTTGCCGCTGCGCTGCGCGCGTGATGCTTCCATCTCGTATGATTCTTCCATGCCGCGCCGGTTCAGCGCGCCGGTCAGCTGGTCGATGCGGATTTTCTCGCTGACTTCGCGCAGCTCGGCTTCCAGCTGGCGGATCTTTTCCTGGGATTGATCCACTTGCAGCCGCGCTTCCTGCATGTCGTCGCGGTTGCGGCGCACATCCAGCTGCATGGCGCGGGTATCCTGTAGCAGGTCTGCCATCACGTGGCGAATATCGCCCAGATCGTTGGCTTGCTGAATCTGCTCGGCATAAACTGCGATGCGGCCATGGTATTGATCGGTGCTGTCCGATAGCGTGCCCAGCCGGTCGATGAAGCTGGCAATCATCGATTTGAGCGCATGCTGGGCCTCCATCAGACTTTTCTTCAGCATGCTCTGCTTGTAGATCACTTCCTTGAGGCCGGCTTCGGCATCGTAGATCAGCCGCATATCCAGCGGTTTTTCCATGATGGCGTGCACCACGGCGATCTGGCCGTGCAGCATATCGTCATCCACCACCAGTTCGCTCATATTGCCGGTCAGCAGGCGCAACAGGTTGAGCAGCCCGTCGCACAGCCGTTGTTCCTGGTCGTTCAATAGTTCCAGCCGCATCCAGAATTTGCGCAGCCGCACATTGAATTTCTGTACGTCGGCATCGAGCGTGGCCGCCAGCGCCTCGCTGCCGATCTCGGTGGCTTCGCTGGCCAGATCCGGGTAGTGCCGCAGCCGGGGCGCGAGGCCTTGCGACATGGCATGCGCCAGTGCCTGCTGCCACGAGATATCACCGCCGGCAGAAGCGGGTGGCGGAAAGGCGGGTAGCGGCTGGGTGGTGGAAAACGATGCGGTACTGTTGGTGACCGGGCCACCGTTCTCGTCGCTGACCGGCGTATCGTTCTCGCTGCTGGTTTCGCCCCAGCTGCGCAACAGGCTGGTCAGCTTGTCGTTCAGCTGCTCCGGATCGCTGCCGAAATGGATCAGCACCCGTTCCAGCGATTCCATTTTCCGGTTGCGCGGGTAAGCGGGATTGCGCAAATCCCATTGCTTGACGAGGTTGCGCACCAGCTCCGACCAAGGCTGTACCAAGCCGGATTGGCCACCCTGTGATTCCACGTATTTGATGATGAGGGCGGGCACTGCCGGCCAGTCGCCGTTGCGATTGGCCTTCCTGAGCTGATCCAGCGTGCGCTTGAGCTCGGGCGACTGGCGTGGCAGTGCTTCCAGCGCCTGTTCGATCTGCAATGCCAGCGCTGGCAGCCGTTCATCCTCGCTGGTGCCGGCAATGCCATGGTAGACCTCCGAATAGTGCTCGGGGGTCGGATCCAGGCGCTGCTGGGTCAATTCCTTCAGCGTTTCACGGGCGATTTCGGTGGGCTTGCTCAGTTTGCGCATGGCTGATGATAGGCAGGGTCAGGCACACATTATAGGGTGAGCGGGACAGGACTTCGCATCGATCATCAAATGCTGTTTCAAACTGGTTGAACCAGGTGTGCAGGAATCGCAGGCAAAAAAAACGGGGCATCCGCAGATGCCCCATTTTCTGTTCCGGTTACCGGGTGGCTTATTGCTCGCCAACCACGACAACTTTCACGTCGACGGTCACGTCGTGATGCAGTGCCAGCGTCACGTCGTATTCGCCAATGGCCTTCAGCGGGCCTTCCGGCAGGCGGACTTCAGCCTTGCTCACTTCAACGCCGGTCGCGGTGATTGCAGCAGCGATGTCGGCATTGGTGATGGAGCCGAACAGACGGCCATCAACACCAGCCTTCTGGGCTACGGTAACCGAAGCGCCAGCCAGCTTTTCAGCACGGCCCTGGGCACCGGTCAGGATGTCAGCCTGGCGGGCTTCGAGTTCAGCGCGACGCGCTTCGAATTCCTTCAGGTTGGCTTCGGTAGCACGCTTGGCCTTGCCTTGCGGGATCAGGAAGTTACGGGCAAAGCCGTCCTTGACCTTGACCACATCGCCCAGTTGACCCAGGTTGCCTACTTTCTCGAGCAGAATGATTTGCATGGTTCTCTCTCCTCGGCTTAGTGCAGGTCGGTGTACGGCAGCAGGGCCAGGAAGCGCGCGCGCTTGATGGCAGCCGACAGTTGACGCTGGTAACGCGCCTTGGTACCGGTGATGCGAGCCGGGATGATCTTGCCGTTTTCAGCAATGAAATCTTTCAGGATCGCGGTGTCCTTGTAGTCGATTTCCTTGATGCCTTCGGCGCTGAAGCGGCAGAACTTTCTGCGCTTGAACAGATTGCGGGACATGGTAGACCTCAATTCAGTAATTCAAATTCATCGATATGCAAAACGAGCCGGCGGGTCTGCTTTTGATTGGCGCAGGCCAGAAAACCGGTTGCGCGCACTGGCTGATCCTGGCGTAACTGGCTCAAGGCCAATGCAGTTTTTCCGATCGCCATCGCTTCCACTTCGGCCACGACTTTCCTTGCGGTGCCGTTTTCGATTCGTTGCGATTGATGCGCAATCACGCACATCTGTATCGGTGTTCCTGCCGGGCTATGGCGCAGTGCCGGTAATTCAGACAGCACCCCGGTTATTTCGACTCGATTACGATCCAATTAAGCAGCTGCTTGGCCTTGTTCGCCAGTCAACGAGCGGGACTTCTCTTCCTTCATCATCGGCGACGCTTCGGTCACTGCGTGTTCCATCTTGATAGTCAGATGGCGCAGTACTGCATCGTTGAACTTGAAGGCGTGCTCGAGTTCGTCCAGGGTAGCCTGGCCGATTTCGACGTTCATCAGCACGTAATGAGCTTTGTGGATCTTCTGGATCGGGTAAGCCAGTTGACGGCGGCCCCAGTCTTCCAGGCGATGGATCTGGCCGTTACCGGTTGCGATCAGGGACTTGTAGCGCTCGATCATGGCGGGCACTTGCTCGCTTTGATCCGGGTGCACAATGAAAACGATCTCATAATGTCGCATGAGTTTTCCTTGTGGGTTAAGCCTGCCGAGTGCGACCACGGTCAGGCAAGGGGTAAAACGAAAGATTATAGAATGAAAACAGCCACCTGCTCAAGGGGCTGCTGATGTTTGCTGCGGAAGGGCGCTGGTTCAGCGTTCGACCTGGTCGAACTTGCCTTGCACGCCGGACCATTCTTCATGATCAGGCAACGGGTCTTTTTTCTCGACGATGACAGGCCACAGTTGGGCAAGCTCCGCGTTCAGCGGAATGTACTGCAGCATGTCGGCCGGCACATCATCCTCGGCATAAATGGCTTCCACCGGGCATTCGGCCACGCACAGCGTGCAGTCGATGCATTCATCGGGGTCGATCACCAGAAAGTTGGGGCCTTCGTGAAAGCAGTCGACCGGGCACACGTCCACGCAGTCGGTGTACTTGCATTTCACACAGGCGTCAGTGACGACGTAAGTCATGGCGTTTCCTTTTCTGGCTGGTTCTGGCGACAATCCCGCATTCTAACAAAGCTCGCCGGCCGTAAACCATGCTTGCGCCATTTCCATCGCTCAATTTGCCTGATCCGCCCGTCATCGCCGGCTATTGCGGCCGCTTTGCGCCCAGTCCTACCGGCGAGCTGCATCTGGGTTCGCTGCTGGCGGCCGTCGCCAGTTTCCTGGAGGCGCGCCGTCACGACGGGCAATGGCTGGTGCGCATGGAGGACCTGGATCAGCCGCGCATGGTGGCCGGCGCCGCTGATCGCATCCTTGCCGTGCTGGACGCGCATGGCTTCGCGTGGGATGAGCCGGTGTTGTATCAAAGCGCCAGATCGGATGTATATGAAATGGCGCTGGCGCAACTGCGTGAACGGCAACTGGTTTATCCCTGCGCCTGCACGCGCAGGGAGGTGGCGCAAATTGCCCGTGCCGGCATCGATGGCCCGGTCTATCCGGGTACCTGCCGCAACGGCTTGCAGCCAGGGCGTACCCCGCGTGCGTGGCGGCTGCGTGTAAACGGGGCGAATGTGTCGTTCATTGATGCGATTCAGGGGCCGCAATCACAGCAACTTGCCGATTCGGTCGGCGATTTCGTCTTGCACCGCGCCGATGGCCTGTTTGCGTATCAGCTTGCCGTGGTGGTGGATGATGCGGTGCAGAATATCAATCATGTGGTACGTGGCGCCGATCTGCTTGACTCCACGCCAAGACAAATATATCTGCTGCAATCGCTGGGATTAACCGTGCCGCACTATGCGCATATTCCGGTGCTCGTCAATGCTGCCGGCGAGAAGCTGAGTAAACAGACTTTGGCCAAACCGTTGCAGGCGACAGATGCCGTTTCAAATCTCTGGCAGGCTTTGGATTATCTGGGCCAAAAACCGCCTGTTGATCTGGCTAAAACAACGCTGGCGGAAATTTGGCAATGGGCGCACATTCATTGGTGCGTTGAACAGGTGCCGGGGATGCGTGGCGTGCCCATTGCAGGCAGCCGGCAGGCGTGAAATGCAGCGGGTTTTGCACGCTACGGATCGTTAGTGGCAAAACATAGTGAATTGATAAATATTGCTTTCCCCTCTTATTGGGTATTTGCTATATCTGCAACTGATTGTTGTTGCGAATCACCGCGCCTTGCGCGGGTGTGTAAGGTGATGTTATGTTGCCTGCCGATAGTAAAAGAAGCTGTCTGCGTGTTGCGAATAAGCCTTGGGGGAGTACCGTGCCGATCCAATCGAAATTGAAAGCTTGTGCGCTAGCCATGTTGTTGGCCAGCTCCTGGTCCGCGCATGCGGCAGGGCTAGGGCGCCTGAGTGTTGTATCTGGCCTGGGCCAGCCCTTCAGGGCAGAGATAGACCTGGTTTCCGTGCAGGCCAGCGAAGCCGATTCGCTGGCGGTGAGCCTGGCGTCGCCTGAGGCATTTTCAAATGCCCAGATTCCATATCCGCCTACTTCACTGGGCTTGCGATTCAATATCGAGAAGCGCGGTAGCGGCCAATACTATGTGCTGGTGACCTCCGGTCAGGTCGTCAGCGAGCCATTCCTTGATCTGCTGGTTGATCTGAACTGGGCAACTGGTCGCATCCAGCGCGAATATACCGCGCTGCTCGACCCGGTCGGCTATGGTTCGACGGGTTCCGCCAGCAGCCAGAGCGGAGATCGTTTCTCTGATCAGGCATTGCCGGGCAACCGCGTTTCCGGTGCAGTGAAAGCGCCGCGGGTCAGCAGCAAGGCCAAGCGCGCCAAGGCAGCCGGCACCACCGAGGCATCGACCACGGCAGAGCCGTCCGCCACCCCGGCTGCGCCGTCCGATGAAGCTGCTGCGGGCAGCTACAAGGTCAAATCCGGCGATACGCTGTCGTCGATTGCCAACAAGGTCAAGCCGGAAGGCGTGAACCTCGAGCAAGTGCTGGTCAGTCTTTACAAGACCAACCCGGATGCATTCGATGGCAACATGAACCGCCTGAAGCGCGGCAAGATTCTGAATGTGCCGGATCGCGAGCAGATTGCCGCGGTGAGCAAGAGCGAAGCCGCGCAGGAAATCCGTGCGCAGGCAGAAAACTGGCGCAGCTATCGCAGCAAGCTGGCAGAAGCTGCCGGCAAGCAGCCGGCTGCCGAAGTGGACGACAAGGCTGCCGCAGGCAAGATCACCGCCAAGGTGGAAGACAAGGGCGCGGGCCAGAACGAATCGAACAAGGATGTACTCAAGCTTTCCAAGGGCAGCGATGCCAAGGGCAAGAAGGGTACATCTGCAGAGCAGGGCAAGCTGCAGGCACTGGAAGAAGAAGCTGCTGCACGCCAGAAATCGCTGGATGAAGCCAATCAGCGCGTGACCGAGCTGCAAAAGAACGTGCGCGATATGGAAAAAGCGCTGGCGGTGAAGGGCAAGCTGCCTGCTTCCGCTGCCGCAACGGCCAAGCCGACTGCAGAGCCGACACTGGCCCCGGTTGTGGAAACAGCGGCTTCTGCCGTGGAGACTGCATCGGCCGTGGTTGCAGCTTCCGCTGTGGAAGCCAGCGCCGTTGCGCCGGTAGCCAGTGAGCCGGTAGCCAGCAAGCCACGCGTGAAGATTGCGCCGACGCCGGTACCGGTCGAAGAAGAATCTTTCCTTGATTCACTGCTGGCCAACCCGTTGTTGCTGGGTGGCGGTCTTGCGGCCATCCTGGCCGGCGTGGGCGGCCTGATCTGGGCGCGTCGCCGTAACCGCCCGGGCAACTTTGCCGACAGCATCATCACCGGTGGTGATCTCAAGCCCAATACCGTGCTTGGCAACACCGGCGGTGCGGTGATCAGCACGCAGCCAACCGAAAACTCCTTCCTGACCGATTTCAGCCGCCAGGGCCTCGGCACCATCGATACCGATGAAGTCGATCCGATCGCCGAAGCCGAGGTCTACATGGCCTACGGCCGTGATGCACAGGCAGAGGAAATCCTGCGTGATGCGCTGGCCAAGGATCCGAACCGCCACGAAGTGCGCCTGAAGCTGCTGGAAATCTATTCGGCACGCAAGGACAAGACCGCGTTTGAAGAAATCGCCGCTGATCTTTATGCGCAACTGAACGGTCAGGGCCCGATCTGGGAACAGGCTGCCTTCATGGGCCGCAATATCGATCCGGAAAATCCGCTGTACCAGCGCAAGGACGAACCGGCAGCCGATGGCTTTGCCGCGACTGCTGCGTTCGGTGCCGGGGCTGCCGCTGCTGTGGCGGCAGCTGCACCGCAAGAACTGGACTTCGATCTGGGCGCTCCTGGCGCGCTGGATGCGGAAACCAAGCCGATGGCTGCTGATGATCTGGCCGATGATTTCGATCTGGATCTGCCGATCGAGGCCGCAACGCCTGCTCCGGCACCTGCGCCGACGGCATCGCTTGACGATGACTTGGGTTTCGATCTGGATGAATTCGTGGTGCCGGGTGAAACGCCTGTACCGGCGCCGGCAGCCAGGATTGAAGAGCCGCTGTTCCATACCGAAACACTGGCACCGGTTAGCTCGGGCTTTGTCGATGCGCCGGCCGCTGCGGCTTTTGACGTGCCCGCTGATAGCGATCTGGATTTCTCGCTGGATGACCTGATGCCGACGCCTGCCCCGGCACCGGTGGCTGCGCCGGTTGCACCGGCCCCTGCCGCTGCGCTGGACGAAGACCTGGCAACAGACCTTGATTTCGATTTCGCACTGGGCGACAGCACCACGGCCGAACCCAGCCCGGAAGCGGTTGAAGAGGCATTGGGCGAGCTGAACCTCGACGATATCAACCTGGACCTGGGGGACGATAATGCACTGACTGCAAGCGCGCTGCAGCCGGTTGACGAGCATGCGGACTTTGCCGGTGATGATCCGGTGCAGACCAAGATCGATCTGGCCAAGGCCTATATCGACATGGGCGACGTTGAAGGTGCACGAGAGATCCTGCAGGAAGCCATCGGCGAGGGGAATGCGGGCCAGCAGCAAGAGGCACGCGGCTTGCTCGATACGCTGTGATGCGGTACTGAAACCGGCCGCACATGCTGCGGCTGGCGGGTAAATGGCGTGATTGCTGCGGCAATTCACGCCATTTGCTTTTTGTGTGACCGCACCGCGCGGTACCATGCGGGCCTGGCACTGCGTGCGGTGCCGGGTTTTCATTGTTTTGACTGGACAAGTACATGACGCGCTACGCCTTGGCGCTGGAATACGATGGCCGCGCGTTCAGCGGCTGGCAGGTGCAGCCGGACCGGGTCACCGTGCAGTCGGTGCTGGAACGCGCGCTGGCGCAGATGGCTGGCCAGCCGGTGCGCGTGCATGCGGCAGGGCGCACCGATGCCGGCGTGCATGCCAGCCGGCAGATCGTGCATTTCGATACCGATGCCAAGCGCACGCTGACTGCCTGGGTGCGTGGCGTGAACAGCTTCCTGCCCGAGGGGGTGGGCGTGCTGTGGGCACGCGAAGTGCCCGATCATTTTCAT
The DNA here is from genome assembly GCF_009848685.1 of Andreprevotia sp. IGB-42. Taxonomy (GTDB): domain Bacteria; phylum Pseudomonadota; class Gammaproteobacteria; order Burkholderiales; family Chitinibacteraceae; genus Andreprevotia. Next base: position 78,335 of record NZ_WXTX01000001.1, on the reverse strand, counting down.
TCCCGCTTCGTTGCCACCGCACGCCATTATCGCTATCTGCTGCTCAATCACCCGGTACGCCCGGCGCTGTGGGCGGGCAGGGTGGGCTGGTCGCACCATCCGCTGGACCTTGACGCCTTGCGCGCCGCTGTGCCGCATTTGCTCGGCCAGCATGATTTTTCCAGTTTCCGTGCGGCGGAATGCCAAGCCAAGACGCCGGTCAAGACGCTATCGAGGCTGGACGTGCACGCCGAGGGCACTTTGCTGTACTTCGATTTCTCTGCCGATGCCTTTTTGCATCACATGGTGCGTAACCTGATGGGTGCGCTGCTACATATTGCCAAGGGCAACCGGCCGCCGGAATGGATGGCCGAACTGGTGGCCGCACGCGACCGTACCATCGCACCGCCCACCTTCATGCCGGACGGACTCTACCTTGCTGGTGTAAGCTATCCGTCTGAATATGGTCTGGCTACCGAGCCAGAGCCCCGCCACGGATTGATTTGATGATGCCCCGTATCAAGATTTGCGGCCTGCGCGATACAGAAAACGCGCTGCTGGCCGCGCGTGCAGGCGCCGATGCCATCGGCTTCGTGTTCTACGCGCCCAGCCCGCGCAACGTGGAAATCGATGTGGCCGCGCGTATCGTGGCTGCGTTGCCCGCCTTCGTAAGCAGTGTGGCGCTGTTCGTCGATGCAGACCCGGCGCTGGTGCGCGAAGTGATCGGGCGGGTGAAAATCGACCTGCTGCAGTTCCACGGCGATGAAGCGCCCGAGTACTGCCGTCAGTTTGGCCGCCCCTATATCAAGGCGGTGCGGGTAAAACCGGATACAAATTTGGTAGAATATTGCGCGCAGTACCCGGATGCGAAGGGTGTGCTGGTCGATGCTTTCGTCGATGGCACGCCGGGCGGCACCGGGGAGGCGTTCGATTGGACGTTGCTGCCGAACGACTTGCCGCTGCCGTTGATCTTGTCCGGCGGCCTTCATCCAGACAATGTAACCGACGCGGTACGCAAGGTGCGGCCGTGGGCGGTTGATGTATCCAGTGGCGTTGAAGCTGCCCGTGGCATCAAGGATCCTGCCAGAATCCAGGCCTTTATCCATGCAGTTGCAGCAGCCCAGTCATCGCTTGCCAAGTGAGAATGTAATGAACGAACCGCTCCGCTATCACCAGCCCGATGTACGTGGTCACTTTGGCCAGCATGGTGGCATCTATGTGGCCGAAACGCTGATGCCAGCGCTGGACGAACTGCGTGTCGAATACGAAAAGGCCATTGCCGATCCGGATTTCATGGCGGAATACCGCTACGAACTCAAGCATTACGTTGGCCGCCCCAGCCCGGTTTACCACGCCAAACGCTGGTCCGAGCAACTGGGTGGTGCGCAGATCTACCTGAAGCGGGAAGATCTGAACCATACCGGCGCGCACAAGGTGAACAACACCATCGGCCAGGCGCTGCTGGCCCGCCGCATGGGCAAGAAGCGCGTGATCGCGGAAACCGGCGCCGGTCAGCACGGCGTGGCATCGGCCACGGTAGCGGCCCGCTATGGCCTGGAATGCGTGGTGTACATGGGCGCGGAGGACGTGGCGCGCCAGTCGCCCAACGTGTACCGGATGAAATTGCTGGGCGCCACCGTGGTGCCGGTATCGTCCGGCAGCAAGACGCTGAAAGACGCGATGAACGAAGCGATGCGTGACTGGGTCACTAATGTCGATTCTACCTACTACATCATCGGCACCTGCGCCGGCCCGCACCCGTACCCGATGCTGGTACGTGATTTCCAGTGCGTGATCGGTGAAGAAGCCAAGGTGCAGATGGTCGACCTGGTCGGCCGCCAGCCCGATGCAGTAATTGCCTGCGTGGGTGGCGGTTCCAACGCCATCGGCATTTTCCACCCGTATGTGGACGTGCCGGGCGTGCGCCTGATCGGCGTTGAAGCCGGTGGCGATGGCCTCGATACCGGTCGCCATGCTGCGCCGCTGACCGCAGGCGCCAAGCCGGGCGTGTTGCACGGCAACCGTACCTACCTGATGCAGGACGAAGACGGCCAGATCATCGAGACGCATTCGATCTCTGCCGGCCTCGATTATCCGGGCGTGGGCCCGGAGCACAGTTTCCTGAAGGATATCGGCCGTGCCGAGTACGTGGCCGCCACCGACAAGGAAGCGCTGCAGGCCTTCCATGACCTGTGCCGCTTTGAGGGCATCATCCCGGCGCTCGAATCCAGCCACGCGCTGGCCTATGCCGCGCGCCTGGCGCCCACGCTGCCCAAAGACCAGGTATTGCTGGTCAACCTGTCTGGCCGCGGCGACAAGGACATCCCGACCATCGCCAAGCTCGACGGCATCCAGCTTTAAACCAAGAAGAACATCACAATGTCCCGAATTGAATCCACGATGCAGGCTCTGGCGGCACAAGGTCGCCAGGCATTGATCCCTTTCATCACCGCCGGTGATCCGAATCCCGGCGTAACCGTCGGCCTGATGCATGCGCTGGTAGATGGCGGCGCCGACATCATCGAGCTGGGCGTACCGTTTTCCGATCCGATGGCCGATGGCCCGGTGATCCAGCGCGCATCCGAGCGTGCGCTGGCGCATCGCGTATCGCTGCGCCATGTGCTGGCAATGACTGCGGAATTCCGCAAGACCGACAGCAAGACCCCGGTGGTGCTGATGGGATATGCCAATCCGGTTGAAGCCATGGGCTACGAGACCTTTGCCAAGGCTGCAGTCGAGGCGGGCGTGGATGGCGTGCTGACCGTTGATCTGCCGCCGGAAGAAGCCGAGGAATGCGCGGCTATCCTCAAGACGCACGGTATCGACCTGATTTTCCTGCTGGCGCCCACCACGCCGCCGTCGCGGCTACAGGCAGTGCAACGTCTGGCGCGCGGCTATGTCTATTACGTATCGCTCAAGGGCGTGACCGGCGCCGCGCATCTGGATGTGGATAGCGTGGCTGCCAAGCTGCTGGAACTGCGCAAGTATATTTCGCTGCCCATCGGTGTGGGTTTCGGCATCCGCGATGCCGAAACCGCGCGCCGCGTGGCCGGTGTGGCCGATGCCGTGGTGATCGGCTCGCGCCTGGTGCAGGAAGTGGAAGCGGGCGAGGACGGCCTTGCCGAGCGCCTGAACAGCTTCATCAAGGGCGTTCGTTCCGCCATGGATACCGCTCGCGCCTGATCGGCCCCGTGCCGTTCAAGCCAAGTAAACAGGAGTAAACAATGAGCTGGTTGCAAAAACTGCTACCCCCGAAAATCAAGAGCCGTGAACCGGGCGCCAAATCGGCGGTGCCGGAAGGGCTGTGGCACAAGTGCTCGGCCTGTGGTGCCACGCTGTACCGCACCGATCTTGAGAACAACCTCGAAGTTTGCCCGAAGTGCAGTTTCCATAACCGCATCTCCGCGCGGCGCCGGCTGGACATGTTGCTCGATGCCGAGGGCCGTTTCGAAATCGGCTCCGAAGTGCGTCCGATCGACATCCTCAAGTTCAAGGCGACCAAGCGCTACGCGGATCAGCTGGAGCAGTTCAAGGAAAGTACCGGCGAAGACGATGCGATGGTGGTGCAGCAAGGCGCCATCCACAACGTGCCGGTGGTGGTGGCGGTATTCGAATACGGTTTCGTCAACGGCTCGATGGGCTCGGTGGTGGGCGAGCGCTTCGTGCGCGGCGTGCAGGTAGCGCTGGAGAACGATCTGCCGTTCATCTGCATTTCCGCATCGGGCGGTGCCCGTATGCAGGAAGGCCTGAATTCGCTGATGCAGATGGCCAAGACTTCGGCCGCGCTGACCAAGCTTGCCGACAAGCGCCTGCCGTTCATTTCCATCCTGACCGACCCCACCATGGGTGGCGTATCGGCCTCGTTTGCCTTTCTGGGTGACGTGGTGATGGGGGAACCGGGTGCGCTGATCGGCTTTGCCGGGCCGCGCGTGATCGAGCAGACAGTGCGCGAAACGCTGCCGGAAGGCTTCCAGCGTTCGGAGTTTCTGCTGGAGAAAGGCGCTATCGACATGATCGTGGACCGGCGTGAAATGCGCCTGCAACTGGCGAAGCTGCTGACGCTGTTCCTGAAGCAGCCGGCACCGGTTGCTTCCTGATGGCGGTTTTTGACGCCAGTCGGCTTGAAGACTGGCTGGCCTACCTGGAAGGACTGCACCCCAAGGCCATCGACATGGGGCTGGCACGCGTGACGCTGGTGCGTGACGTGATGGGCCTTCGGCCCACCTTCCCGGTGCTTACCGTAGCAGGCACCAATGGCAAGGGCTCGGTGTGTGCGTTTCTCTCCACCATCCTGCGTGGTGCGGGCTACAAGGTCGGCACGCATACCTCCCCGCACCTGCTGCGCTACAACGAGCGCGTGACGCTCGATCTGCAGGAAGTGGATGATGCCACGCTGGTGGATAGCTTCCGGGCGATCGAAACCGCGCGCGGCGATACCTCCCTGACCTATTTCGAGTTTGGCGTGCTGTCCGCGATGAAGGTATTCATCGATGCACAGGTGGATGTGGCCATCCTGGAAGTGGGCCTGGGCGGGCGCCTTGATGCGGTGAACATTTTCGATGCCGATGTGGCAGCCGTGGTCAGTGTCGACATCGATCACCAGGCCTACCTGGGTGACAACCGCGAGGATATCGGCCGCGAGAAGGCCGGTGTGTTCCGCAACGGCAAGCCGGCGGTGTGCGGCGACAGCAACCCGCCGCAGAGCGTGCTGGACGAAGCGGCACGCATCGGTGCACCGCTGGCGCTGGTCGGCAGGGATTTTGGCTGGCAGAAAGAAGCTGAAGGCCAGCAATGGATGTTCTGGCACGGCGAGAGCCGCAAGCATGCGCTGCCGCTGCCGGCATTGCGCGGCCCTTACCAGCTTGGCAACGCCGCCGTGGCACTGTCCATGCTGGATGCGCTGCGTGGCCGCCTGCCGGTAACGCTGGCCGATATCAAGCGTGGCCTGCTGGAAGTGGAATGGCCGGCGCGCTGCCAGGTGCTGCCGGGGCGCCCGCTGACCGTGCTGGACGTGGCGCACAACCCGCATGCGGCGCGCGCACTCAAATCCGCACTGGACCAGATGGGCTACGCCGAAACCACGCACGCGGTATTCGGCATGATGGCCGACAAGGATATCGATCAGGTCATCGATATCCTGGCAGACCGGATAGACCGCTGGTACGTGGCCGCTCCAGACCTGCCAAGGGCAGAACCGGCGGCTGCGCTGGCAGACAGAATCATGCAGCGTGCTGCGCGCGCGCGGGTCGAATCTTTCGGATCCGTTGCCGCAGCGTGGCAAGCTGCCGTACAGACGGCGGGCGAGAGTGATAGAATCCTCGCCTTCGGATCCTTCTACACCGTCGCCGAAGTCATGGCGGCCCGCGGTCGATAGCTCATGGCACGAGACAACGTTAGCGAAGAACTTCTGCAACTCCGTAAACGTGCACGCCGCCGGCTGATCGGCGCGGTTACCCTGGTCATCTTTGCACTGATCGTGCTCTGGACCGTACTGGATGGCGAGCCGCCTGCGGCGCTCACCCACCCGGTGGAGATCATTGCCAGCGCGCCGAGTACCTCGGCGAGCGCCCCTGCGGCTGCGCTGGTCACACCGGCATTGCAACTGGTGGCCTCTGCGCCGGCGCAGATTGTTGAAACCCCGGTTGCTGCAGAGCCGTTGCCGGGCAGATTGGTCAACTCCCAGGTGGAACCGAGCAAGGCCCCGACGGAAAGGCCGGTGATCAAGCCGACCGAAAAGCCCGCAGACAAACCCAGGCCGACCGTCGCTCTCAAACCGACTGCAGCACCCAAGCCCACGCGTGATCCACAGCGTATTCTGGAAGGGCTGGACGAGGCCGAGGCCAAGCCGGCGGACAAGCCGGCAGCGGCAAGCCGCGGCGGGCAGGTACTGGTACAGATCGGCGCCTATGGCGACAAGGCCAAGGCCACTGACATTCTGGGCAAGCTCAAGGCGAACGGTATTCCCGCCTATGCAGAACCTGTGAACAACAAGGGTGTGGCGTTGACGCGCATCCGTATCGGCCCGGTTGACGAAGCGCGTGCCAAGGCGCTGGTGCAAAAAGCCACGGCGCTGGGTTACGCGCCGCAACTGGTGCACTGAGGACAGGTGTGACGGGTTTTGATTACGCGGTTCTGGCCATCATCGGCCTGTCCATCTTGCTGTCGGTGATGCGCGGGCTGGTGCAGGAAGTGATGGCGCTGGTTGGCTGGGCGGTCGCGGCGTGGCTGGCAATTTATTACGCCGCCCCCATATCGATCTATATGCCGGCCGGGATACCCGACGAGCGCTTGCGTTACCTAGCGGCGCTGATCGCGATTTTTGCCGGGGTATGGCTGTTTACCGCGCTGCTGCGCATCACCATCAGCCAGTTCGTGAAATCGGCCGGCCTGAGCCCGGTGGATCGCTTGCTGGGTGCGGTGTTTGGCTTGCTGCGCGGGGCGTTGTTCGTGCTGTTGCTGGTGCTGGTGGCGGGGCTGACCTCGTTTCCCGCATCCAGCACCTGGCGCAACGCCATGTTCAGCCCGCCGTTCGAGGCTTTGGCCCGCCTCAGCCTGCCGTGGATACCACAGGCACTGGCGGAGCGGATCAAGTTCGATTGAGCGCTGGCCGCAAGGCTGGCGTGGCAGTGCGCATGTGCGGTACCGATTTGTAGAGGCTGCGATACCTTGTCGCGGCCGGATTCAGAGGATTGTGGATTATGTGTGGCATCGTCGGCCTCGTCGCCAAAACCCCCGTCAACCAGATGCTCTACGATGGGCTCCTGGTCCTGCAGCACCGGGGCCAGGATGCCGCGGGTATCGTGACCGATGACGGTCCGATGTTCCATATGCACAAGGGCCAAGGCCTGGTACGCGATGTGTTCCGTACCCGCAACATGCGTTCCTTGCTGGGTAATGCCGGTATCGGCCATGTGCGCTATCCGACTGCAGGCTCGGCATCCAGTCTCGCGGAAGCGCAGCCTTTCTATGTGAACAGTCCGTTTGGCCTGGTGCTGGCGCACAACGGCAACCTTACCAACGACAAGCAGCTGAAAGACGAGATGTACCGCACCGACTTGCGGCACATCAATACCAATTCCGATTCGGAAGCACTGCTCAACGTGCTGGCGCACGAATTGTCCAAGCGCACTGATGGCCCACGCCTGACGCCGGACATCGTGTTCGATGCCATCACCGCCGTACATGACCGGGTACGCGGTGCGTATGCGGTGGTGGCGCTGGTGGCCGGCTTCGGCCTGATCGCGTTCCGAGATCCGCACGGTATCCGCCCACTGTCGCTGGGCGTGCATGAAACACCGGAGGGCCCGGAGTACATCGTGGCCAGCGAATCGGTGGTGCTCGATACGCTGGGCTTCAAGCTGATGCGCGATGTGGCACCGGGCGAAGCGCTGTTCATCAGCTTTGATGGCCAGCTTTCCAGCCGCCAGTGCCATCAGAGCGCGCAACTGGCGCCCTGTATTTTCGAACACGTGTACTTTGCGCGCTCGGACAGCGTCATCGACGGTATCTCGGTGCATGAAGCCCGCCTCAACATGGGCAAGCACCTGGCAAAGAAGATCAAGGCCATCTCGCCCGAGCTGGAAATCGACGTGGTGATCCCGATTCCGGATACCAGCCGTGATTCGGCGCTGGAGCTTGCCAACGACCTGAAGATTCCGTACCGCGAAGGCTTCATCAAGAACCGCTATATCGGCCGGACCTTCATCATGCCGGGCCAGGCCAGCCGCAAGAAGTCGGTGCGCCAGAAGCTCAACCCGATCGCAGTCGAATTCCGCGGCAAGAACGTGCTGCTGGTGGACGATTCCATCGTGCGCGGTACCACCTCCAAGGAAATCGTGCAGATGGTGCGCGATTGCGGCGCCAAGAAGGTCTACCTTGCGTCTGCTGCGCCGCCGGTGAAGTTTCCGCATGTATACGGCATCGACATGCCGACACGTGCCGAGCTGATCGCTACCGGCCGCAGCGATGCGCAGATCGCCGCCGAGATCGGTGCGGATGCGGTGATCTATCAGGAGCTGGATGCGTTGATCGTGGCCTGCCGCGATGCCAGCCATGGCCTGATTACCGAGTTCGAAACCTCATGTTTCGATGGCAAATACATTACCGGTGATATCACCGACGAGTACCTGGACGAGCTGGAAGCCAAGCGCCTGTCGCCGCTGTCGGCCAAATCCAAGGAAAGCAAGGAAGGCGATCCGGATAGCCGTGTACTGGACATGAATATCGGTGTGGCCGAACAAAACCTGATCTGATGCGCCGCAGTGCCGTACCTTCTGTGACGGCCGGATGCTGGTCATTCAGGGTATAAACGGGAGCTGATGCTCCCGTTGCCATATCTACTTATCTGCTGCCCGTCGCACGGGCCTGTTTTTTGAGATAACACCATCATGCAAGAATTCGATTTCGACGATCTGCACCCCGATACCCTGGCCATCCGCGCCGGCACCACGCGCAGCGAATTTGGCGAGCATTCCGATGCGATGTACCTGACCTCCAGCTTCTGCGTGGGTAGCGCGGAAGAAGCATCGCTGAAGTTCACCAACCAGATTCCCGGCTTCATCTACTCGCGTTTCACCAACCCCACCGTAAGCGCCTTCGAAGCGCGCCTGGCAGCGCTGGAAGGCGGCGAGCGCGCCATAGCCACCGCATCGGGCATGGCCGCCATCCTGGCGCTGGGCATGGCGCACCTGAAGGCAGGTGATCACGTGGTGGCATCGAGCGGCCTGTTTGGCGCCACCATCCAGCTGTTCAACGCCTATTTCATGAAGTTCGGCGTAGAAGTCAGCTATGCCAGCCCGACCGATCCGGCTGCCTGGCAAGCCGCTGCCAAGCCCAATACCAGGCTGTTTTTCCTGGAAACCCCATCCAACCCGCTGACCGATGTGGCCGATATCGCGGCGATTGCCGATATCGCCCATGCCAACGGTGCGCTGCTGGCAGTGGACAACTGTTTCTGCACCCCCATCCTGCAACAGCCGCTCAAGCTCGGTGCTGATCTGGTGGTGCATTCGGCCACCAAGTACCTGGACGGGCAGGGCAGGGTGCTGGGCGGTGCGGTCGTGGGCAGCAAGGAGTTGATCGAGCCGGTTTACCTGTTCCTGCGTACGGCCGGCCCCAGCCTGTCGCCATTCAATGCCTGGGTGATCCTCAAGGGCATGGAAACGCTGCCGATCCGCATGCGCGCGCATTGCGAAAATGCGCTCAAGCTGGCGCAATGGCTGGAAAGCCGCCCGGAAATCGAGCGTGTGTACTATCCGGGCCTGCCATCGCACCCGCAGCATGCGCTGGCACAGAAGCAGCAGCATGGCGGTGGCGGCATCGTGTCGTTCGAGGTGAAGGGCGGCCGCGAGGCGGCCTGGGCACTGGTCGACCGCGTGCAATTGCTGTCGCGCACTGCCAACTTGGGGGATGTGCGCAGCACCATCACCCACCCGGCCAGCACCACGCATGGCCGCGTATCGCCGGAAGCGCGCGCGGCGGCAGGCATCCGCGAGGGGCTGATCCGTATCTCGGTGGGGCTGGAAAACATCGACGACCTGATCGCCGATCTGGCGCGCGGTCTGGCCTGAATGCCGGCGCCGCAGTAAAGCAAAAGGCCACCTCGCGGTGGCCTTTTGCGTTCTGGCTGACGGTTACTTCTTTGTATCGACCAGGCCCTTGTTGATGGCGCGAACCAGATCGCCACTCATGTCGTGCGCGTATTCCCAGATCATGATGCCGCCGAGGTCTTTTTCGTTGGCGTAGGCAGCCTTGGCCTTCATGCTTTCCTCATCCTCGTAGCTGACGAACACATCGCCGTTGTACAGCCACGGGGATTTGGCCACATCATCCCAGTAGCGGGTGTAGCCTTGGGTCATCAGTACCTTGGCATCGGTGAAGGATACCGGATCGCCACCCTTCTTGAAGGTCTGGAACAGGCCGTGATCCTTGTCCGGCACGCCACTCCACGAGTAACCGTAGAATGCGGCGCCCAGCAGCAGCTTTTTCGGATCGATGCCATAGTTCAGGTAAACCTTGATGCCCTGGTCGGCACTGATGCCGCCCCAGGCCGGATCATCGGTGCGCTGGTACAGGTTGGCATGGTGGCCGGTCCACTTGCTCCAGCCGCCGTACATGTCATACGTCATCACCTTGATGAAGTCGACTGCCTTGGCCACGCGCAGGATGTCGTTCTTCTGCGTGAACCACGGGCCGACCGGCACGGCGACGGACAGGCGATACGTCTTGCCGGTCTTGGCGCCCAGCTTGTCGAATGCGGCGCGGATTTCTTCCAGCAGCACCGGATAGTTGGTGCGGTCACGCGGGTGGGTGAAGATGCCCACGTCCCAATCCGGGCCCACCGGGTATTCCCAGTCGATATCCACGCCGGAAAGCTTGTGTTCTTCGACGATCTTCATCACGTTGGCAATGAACTTGGCGCGGCTTTCCGGCGCCTTGGCCAACTGGCTGAAGCCGTCTGCACCGTAGCCGCCGATGGACAAGTTGATGCGCAGGTCAGGGTACTTCTGTTGCAGTTTGTCGACTTCGGTCCACAGCGTGCTGAACGGCGGGATGGTGCCTTTCTTGTCCGATGTCGGCTGCGGTTCCAGATCCTTGATATACACCTCGGTATCGTTGCGGATCAGGCCAAACGAGATGTTGAGGGTGGTCAGCTGATCGCCGTCGATTTCCTCGGCTGTCCAGTGGCGGCCCGCATCCTGTGCTTCGGGCGAAGTGCCCATGGCCCAGGTACGGATATAGGAAACCACTTCCTTCTTGTGATCATGTACGGTGGCGACCTTGGGCTTGGCAACCGGCGCTGGCTTGGGCGCAACCGCCTCGGCAGTGCCCTGTTGCTGCATGGTGCCTGCACAACCAGCCAGAATGAAAACGCTTGCAACAAGCGTGGCGATTTTTTGCATGGAAAAAGACCCTCTGTGTTTGTTTCTGCTGTCATGACATCCGCAGCGTGCAGCAAAGATAAACGAATTGGCGGTATCGTGCTGTCGATCGGGCACGCATGTGGTGTGGCTGCTACGCCGTGGCGATACCGCGGGGCAATTTTTAACAGCCTGCCGGCTACGGGCTGGGTAAAATGATGTCATATCGGCAGTGGGGACGACCCCGCAAACAAGCCCGTACGGGGACGGCCCCATTGCTGGAGTGCACATCATGTCCCCAACCCTGTTCCCGTGGATTTCGCTGATTCTGGCCGGCCTGTTCGAAGTGGCCTGGGCATTGGCGCTGAAAGCCTCGCACGGCTTCAGCAAGCCCATGCCCACCTTGCTGTTTGCGGTGACTGCCGCCGCCAGCATGGCGCTGCTGGCGTATGCGATGAAGCACCTGCCCGTGGGTACTGCCTATGCAATCTGGACCGGCATCGGTGCGGTGGGCACGGTGATCCTCGGCATCTTCTGGTTCGGTGATCCGGTCAATGCCATGCGTATCGTTTCCATCCTGCTGATTCTGGCCGGTATCGTTGGCCTGAAAATCGCCTGATCGCTGCCAGATGATCGCCATCTGAAACCGCTGGTTTGCCATAACCCTGCGTGGCACGTTAGCAGCCGTGCCTGCGCCGGTGATCCGAAGCACCCTGTTCCGTTTATGGTGCCGCCTGCCTGTCATTAATTGCCTGTCGATGCCGGTTGCTGCTTGCTATGCAGTGATTACCCATACAAGGAGGCAGCATGGCCGCATCGTTCCGCATCGGCATTTCCGGATGGCGTTATCCGCCCTGGCGCAAGCTGTTTTACCCGCCAGACCTCAAGCAGGCGCTGGAGCTGCATTTTGCATCGCGCGCCTTGCCCAGCATCGAGCTCAATGGCTCCTTCTACGCGCTGCAAACGCCGGAGCGCTATGCCAACTGGTATGCAGATACGCCGGAAGGCTTTGTTTTCAGCATCAAGGCATCGCAGTTGATCACGCATATCCACCGGCTGGTGGATATCGAAGCGCCGTTGGCCGATTTTTTTGCTTCCGGCCTCTTCATGCTCAAGGAAAAGCTCGGCCCCATCCTGTGGCAGTTTCCGCCCAGCTTCCGCTTTGATGCAGAACGCTTCGAGGCCTTCCTGAAGCTGCTGCCGCACGATACCGAGGCAGCGCAGGCGCTGGCCCGCCAGCACGGCGCATGGATGAAACCGCGCGCCTGCGTGGAGATCGACAAGAAGCGGCCTTTGCGCCATGCGGTGGAGATCCGTCACCCAAGCTTTGCCTGCGCCGAGTTTGCCGCAATGCTGCGGCGCTACAAGGTAGCGCTGGTGATTGCCGATACGGCGGGCAAATGGCCGGAATTTGAAGATGTGACGGCGGATTTCATCTACATGCGGCTGCATGGCGCCGATGCGCTGTACGCCAGTGGTTATTCCGATGCCGTACTCGCCAACTGGGCGGAAAAGATCAGCGCGTGGGCGTCGGGCGGCCAACCTGAACACACCACGCTGATGCTGGACAAACCGCCATTGAAGCGCGCCACGCGTGACGTGTACTGCTATTTCGACAACACCATGAAAGTGCAGGCACCATTCAATGCCCGCCGCTTGCTGCATATGCTGGGGCAGGACGAAGGCCTGACGCCGATGCCGGATTTCGACGGCGCAACGCAGCGTGCACAAGAGTCCGCCAATCAGAAGAAGCCGCGCAAGCTCGCCGCCAGGAAGAAAGTGGATTGATGCCGGCTGGCGATCGTTCCCGCCCCGGCGCACGCCCGGCCGGGTACTCCGGCATGGAAAGCGCAGTTTGCCCATGCGGGATACGCGCATTCCGGAAATCCCCTATACCGTTCTGCACACGCGTGGGCGGATTATCGCAAGTCTTGAGAAAGAAGTAGTCCTATAGTTTCGACTACATGCCGGGGCCATTTTTGCCCGGCAAGCTTGATGACACGGGAGCGAGCATGGATGCGGTGAAGAAATGGGGGATATGGCTGCTGGTGGGCCTGGTGGGCGTATTTGCATTTGCCACATTGGCACTCAGCCGGGGTGAGCATGTGAATGCGGTGTGGCTGGTGACGGCTGCAGTGGCGTGCTACGCGATTGCCTACCGCTTCTACAGCCGCTTCATTGCCGACAGGGTGTTCGAGCTGGACGACCGGCGCATGACACCGGCCGAACGCCGCAATGATGGCCTCGATTATGTGCCCACCAACAAGTGGGTTTTGTTCGGCCATCACTTTGCCGCCATTGCCGGAGCCGGCCCGCTGGTGGGGCCGATTCTGGCGGCGCAAATGGGCTATCTGCCGGGCACGCTGTGGATCTTGATCGGGGTGATGCTGGCGGGTGCGGTGCAGGATTTCCTGGTGTTGTTCATTTCCACCCGGCGTGACGGCCGCTCGCTGGGCGAAATGGCCAAGCAGGAGCTGGGGCAATTTGCCGGCGTGATCGTGATGCTGGGGGCACTGGGGGTGATGATCATCATCCTGTCTGCACTGGCGCTGGTGGTGGTCAAGGCATTGGCCGACAGCCCGTGGGGCACGTTCACCATCGCGGCGACGATCCCGATTGCGCTGTTCATGGGCATCTACATGCGCTTCATACGTCCGGGGCGGATCGGCGAGATTTCGGTGATCGGCTTCGTGCTGATGATGCTGGCCATCGTGTACGGCGAAGACATCGCGCACAGCCCCACCTGGGGGCCGCTATTCACGCTGCACGGCACCGAGCTGACTTGGGCGCTGGTGATTTATGGCTTCGTGGCATCGGTATTGCCGGTGTGGCTGCTGCTGGCGCCGCGTGATTACCTGTCTACCTTCCTGAAGATCGGCGTGATCGTCGGCCTGGCCATCGGCATCGTGTTTGCTGCGCCAGACCTGAAAATGCCGGCGGTATCACGCTTTATCGATGGTAGCGGCCCGGTGTTTGCCGGCAGCCTGTTCCCCTTCCTGTTCATCACCATTGCCTGCGGTTCGATCTCCGGCTTCCACGCCCTTGTGGCGTCGGGCACCACGCCCAAGCTGGTGGAGCGCGAAAGCCATATCCGCGTGATCGGCTATGGTGCGATGCTGATGGAATCGTTCGTGGCCATCATGGCGCTGATCTGCGCTTCGGTGATCGATCCGGGCGTGTATTTCGCCTTGAACTCGCCAGCGGCGTTGATCGGCAAGACAGTGGAATCGGCATCGCAGGTGATCAACGGCTGGGGCTTCCTGATCACGCCGGAGATGTTGAACCAGATTGCCGCCGATGTGGGCGAGAAGAGCATTCTCTCCCGCGCCGGTGGTGCGCCCACGTTTGCGGTGGGGATGGCGCACATCATTACCGACATCTTCAACAGCAAAGCCATGATGGCGTTCTGGTATCACTTTGCCATCCTGTTCGAGGCGCTGTTCATTCTGACCGCGGTGGATGCCGGCACGCGCGCCTGCCGCTTCATGGTGCAGGACCTGGCCGGCGTGGTGATACCGGGCTTGGGCCGCAGCCGCTCATGGGCGGGCAACCTGATCGGCACCGCTGTGGCGGTGGCAGGCTGGGGTTACTTCGTCTACCAGGGCGTGGTCGATCCGTTGGGGGGCATCAATACGTTGTGGCCGCTGTTCGGCATCGGCAACCAGATGCTGGCATCGATGGCGCTGATCCTGGGTACCGTGGTGCTGTTCAAGATGAAGAAGGAGCGCTACGCCTGGGTGACGGTGCTACCGACAGCGTGGCTGTTCATCACCTCGATGACGGCAGGCTGGCAGAAGATCTTCAGCAGCAACCCCAAGATCGGCTTTCTGGCGATTGCGGACAAGTTCAACGCTGCCGCCGCATCGGGCACCATCACCGCGCCAGCCAAGACGGTGGAGGACATGCAGCGCATTGCATTCAACAACCAGATCAATGCGGCGCTGTGTGGCTTTTTCATGCTGGTGGCGGTGGTGATGCTGGTTTCCGCATTCTTCAACATCCGCCGTGCACTGGCTGCTCGGCAGCCAACGGTGCGCGAGAGCGATATCCAGCTACGTGGTGAGGGGGTGGCCAAGCATGCTTGATCTATCCGCGCTGTTGGGCAAGCCAGCAACGGGCAAACCGGCGACGGTGCCGCCGCCTGATATTGCTGTGCCGGAGGAGGGCGATGATTATGCCCGCTACCTGGCACAGCATCTGGCCCGGCACCAAAGCGGCCAGCCCATGAGCCGCGCCGAGTTCGAGCGTTACAGCTTGGGTGCGGATTGGCTGGGCGGGCTCAAGGATGCAGCGAAGAAGGTGGTGCAGACTTGCCGCCTGATGGTGGGCATTCATGATTACGAGTATTACGTGCAGCACATGCGCGAGCGCCACCCGGAAGCGGTGCCGATGAGCCGGAATGATTTCTACCGGTATTGCCTGGAGGCACGCTATCCCAGTGCCGACAGGGCGGCAGGGGGGAAATGCCCATGTTGATGGCGAGATGAGCAGTTTCTAGATTAGGCGCCTGCGGCGCGTGGGTTTTGGTGCCGTTTCCGCGCGGCGGCACCGGCACATAAACCCCGCGCGGCTGGCGCTGAACCTAAATTGGTAGGCAGAGCCGCGTGCCGGTCAGCTGCTTACCGCCAATCCCCCCGCAATGCCCTTACTTGCGCTTCCAGCACATCCTTGTTGGCATCCGCTGCCGGCACCGGCAGCCCGGTGCGCAAGCCGATGCGGGACCATACACCGCGTGGCAGCTTCATCATTGCGGCGCCGTCCTTGCGGCTGAAGAAACTGCCCCAAAGGCCTTGCAGCGCCATCGGCAGCACGGGTACGGGGGTGCGGCGGATGATGTCTTCGATGCCGGGGCGGAAAGGCTGGATTTCACCGTCGCGGGTGATGCCGCCTTCCGGGAAGATGCATACCACCTCACCAGCCTGCAGATACTCGGCCACGCGGTCGTAGGCCTTGGCCTTGAGCGCGGCGTTTTCTTTGGCAGGTGCAATCGGGATGGCGCCAGCGGTGCGGAAGATGAAGCTGAGCACGGGGATCTTGAAAATGCGGTGATCCATCACGAAGCGCACCGGGCGGCGTACTGCACCAGCCAGGATCAGCGCATCCATGAAGCTGACGTGGTTGCAGATCAGCACGCAACCGCCTTCCTCCGGAATGTTGGACAGGCCTTCCGGCTTGATGCGGTACAGCGTGTGGGTGGCGATCCACACCAGGAAGCGCATCAGGAATTCCGGCAGCAGCGTATAGATGTAGGCGGCCACCACCAGGTTGAGCAGCGCGGCAATCAGCAGCACGTGCGGGATGCTCACACCGAAATGCGCGAGTGCGGCGGCAAATATCGCGGACACCACCATGAACAGCGAATTCATGATGTTGTTGGCGGCAATGGCGCGCGAGCGGAATTCCGGCGCGGAGCGCGATTGCATCAGCGCATACAGCGGCACGATATACAGGCCGCCGAAGGTGCCGATCAGCAGGAAATCCGCCATCAGCCGCCAGTTGGCGGGGCTGTGCAGGAAGGTGCTCCAGGTGAGCTGCACGGCGGAATACGCCGGCGTGGCAAAGTACAGGTCGATGCCGAACAGGCACAGGCCGATCGAGCCGAACGGGACCAGGCCCAGCTCCACTTTCTGGCCGGACAAACGCTCGCACAGCATGGAGCCCAGGCCCACGCCGAACGAGAACAGCGTCATCAGCAGCGTGTAGACGGTTTCATCGCCATGCAGCACGTCGGACGCGTAGGTAGGTAGTTTGGACAGGTAGACCGCACCCAGAAACCAGAACCACGAGATACCCAGCAAGGACAGCCATACCGGGCGGCTGCGCTTGGCGTGCGCGATCATGCCCCAGGTCTGGCGGGCAAAGTTCCAGTCCACCTTCAGTTCGGGGATGGCGCTGGGGGCAGGGGGCATCTGCCGCGAGGCAAGATAACCGATCACCGCACACAGCAGCAGCGCGGAAATGATGGCAAGGCGGCTTTGATCGGCATTGATCAGCAGCGTGCCGGCCACCTGGCCGATGATGATGGAAACGAAGGTACCCATCTCGATCAGGCCGTTGCCACCCACCAGCTCGCGCGGCTGCAGGTATTGCGGCAGTACGCTGAATTTGAGCGGGCCGAACAGCGTGGAATGGATACCCATCAGGAAAATGGTCGACATCAGGATGATGCCGCTGTTCAGCCAGAAGCCGACTGCGGCAATCAGCATGATGGCGATTTCCAGCACCTTTACCAGCCGCGCCACGCGCGCCTTGTCATACTTTTCGCACAACTGGCCGCTGGTGGCGGAGAACAGGAAGAAAGGCAGGATGAACAGCCCGGCCGCCAGCTGGATCATCAGTTCCGGCGCCAGCCCGAGCAGCTGCATGCCATGGAAGTTGATCAGTACCACCACGGCGTTTTTCAGCAGGTTGTCATTGAACGCGCCAAAGAACTGCGTAATGAACAGCGGCAGGAAGCGCCGGGTTTTGAACAGGTCAAACTGGGAGTGCTGCATGATCGCCACTTGGATTTAAGGTTCGTGGCAGTTTAACCGAAACATGCCACCGGCAACGCGCGCCGCGCGGGCAGATTGCTGCGTATCACCAGGTGATGCCGTTCAGATCGTGAATTGATCCAGCTTGCTGTGCAGCGTGCGTGCTTGCTCGCGCAAATCGCGTGCGGCACTGCTGTTGCTTTGTGCAATGCCGGAGTTGTCTTGCGCGCTTTGCGCCACCGCTTCCACGCCGTGAGCCAGTTGCAGGCTGGCGGCAGACTGTTCGCGCGTGGCTTGGGCTATGTCTTTCAGCACGGCGGAAACCCGGTCGGTCTGTTCGTGGATACGGTCCAGCGCGCCACCGGTTTCCTCCACCGAGCGCACGCCTTCGCGCATGCGGCTCGATACGCCGATGATTTCGTCCGCCACCTGCCGGGTATCGCCGACGATGCCGCCAACCAGCTTGCTGATCTGCAGTGTGGATGCGCCGGTACGCTCGGCCAGCTTGCGCACTTCGTCTGCCACCACCGCAAAGCCGCGGCCCTGCTCGCCAGCGCGTGCTGCCTCGATGGCGGCATTGAGCGCCAGCAGATTGGTCTGGTCGGCAATTTCCTTGATCACGCCAACGATGCTGGATATCTCGCTGGAGCGCTCGCCCAGCCGGGAAATACGCTCTGATGCATCAGCGGCGGCGCTGGCGATATGCTGCATTTCATCCACGGTTTTTTCCATCAGCCGCTTGCCATCTTCACTGGCATGCAGCGCGGATTGGCCGGTTTGTACTGCCTCGCCGGCGTTCTCCGCAATATGGCCGATGCTGACGGTGATCTGCTCCACCGTGGCCGCCATGCTGGCGGCCGATTCGCTTTGCTTCCTGCTGGAATTGGCCACCTGTTCCACCGCGCCACCCAGCCCGCTGGCGGTATGGTCGACGGCATTGGCGGTGCTGCGGATTTCGCCGATCAGCGCCTGCAACGTATGCGCGGCATGGTTGAAATGCAGTGTGAGCTGCTCGATCTCGTTGCGGCTGGTTTCGCTGCTGCTGATATCGATGCGGGCGGACAGATCCCCGGCGCCGAAGCGGTCTACCGCATGCACGATTTGCGTAAGCGGCTTGAGGCGTGATTTGAGCGCCAGGTAGAGCAACACCAGGATCAGCGCGCCAAAGATCACGCTGGCGATGATCAGCTTGTTGCGCAGTGCCACGCTGTCTTCGGTGAATTCATCCAGATAGCTGCCTGAGGCAACCACCCATTCCCAATCGGGCACCGATGAAAACGCCACGATCTTGGTCTGCAGCGCATCGCCCTTGGCCTTGTTCGGCCATTCGTAGCGGTAGATGCCTTCCTTGCTGTCCACCAGGTGCTTGATGGTGGCCAGTGCATCACCCTGCAGTGCATCGGCGGCAAACTTGCCAGCCAGTTGCGGGTGCACGATGAAGCGCGCCACTTTCTCCTTGTCCGGCGCCAGCACGTACACGTAACCGGTTTTGCCCACCTTGATGGTTTCGATCACTTTCTGCAGCGTGCCCAGCTCGCGGGAGAGGTCGATGCGGGCCTGGTACCAGCCAGCCACCTTGCCACTGCCGTCCTTGATGGGCCGGGCGCGGGTGAGGTAGTAGCGGTCATTGCGCACCACCAGCCCCAGGTAATCGTTGCCGCCCACGATGGTTTGCAAGATGGGGTCGTCGTCCTTGATGGCGGAACCCAGCATGGATTTGCCATCCTTGTCCTTCAGCAAGGTAGCCACGCGCACGAACTTGCCGCCAGCCGAGCGGACGATCACCGCAGCTTCCGCGCCGGTCTGGGTTTTGAGCCGGGTCAGCAGTTCGCTGTTGCCGTTGATCAGCAGATCGCCGGCCTTCACCACGTAGGCATCGGCGGCATTGCCGGTTTGCTGGGTTTCGCTGCCGACGTTGAAATCACCGGGCAACTGCTTCTGGAACAGATCGAGCGTGCCTTCGGAGCGCAGCAGCGCGCCTTCATACGCAAGCTTCAGGCTGCCTTTCACCAGCTGCAACTGATCGTTGAGATTTTTTTCCGCATCACTCAGCGCGGCACGGTTCACGCTGATACTGGTCATGGCGATCAGTGCGGCAAACACCAGCACGCATACAAACACGGCCATCAGCACGATCTGTTCGACGATGGGCCGACGGCGGATTGAGGCGAGCGACATGATCGGCTCCAGAGTGGCTTCAGCTTCCGGTATAGCTGATCAACCCCGCTCTGGCTGCCTGATCGTCAGCAGCAGGCTGACTGGGCCGTTCAGGCGGGCCAGATGGCGCCCAGTACGCGCAAGCCACTGGCGCCGGTGACGGCAGGCAGGTTGGCTGGCTTGCGTGCCAGGCAGCGCTCCGCCAGCCAGGCAAATGCGTAAGCCTCCACCCAGTCCGGATCCACGCCCAGTTGCTCGGTGGTGGCCACGCGGATGCCGGGCAGGCCGGCGGCAATGCGTGCCATCATCAGCGGGTTGTGAGCGCCGCCGCCACACAGGTAGACATCGGCCACCGTGCTGCCGGCTTGCTTGATTGCGGATACGATGCTGTCTGCAGTCAGTGCGGTCAGCGTGGCCTGGATATCGGCCGGGCTATCGTTGCGGCCGGTCAGCTGTGCTTCCAGCCAGCCGATATCGAACAGGTCGCGCCCGGTGCTCTTGGGCGCGGGCTGGCCGAAATAGGGCTCGGCCAGCAGCCATGCCAGCAGATCGGGAATAACCGTGCCGCTGGCGCCCCAGGCACCGCCAGCATCGAAGCGCTCGCCCAGGTGGCGCTGTATCCACATGTCGATCAGCACGTTGCCCGGGCCGGTATCGAAGCCGGTGACGGCGCCGCTTTGCGGCAGGTCGGTGAGGTTGGCGATGCCGCCGATATTGACGATGACGCGGTGGCGGGTGGTATCGCCGAAAATGGCCTGGTGAAACGCCGGTACCAGTGGTGCGCCCTGGCCGCCAGCGGCAATGTCGCGGCTGCGGAAATCGCTGACCACGGTGATGCCGGTCAGCTCGGCCAGCCGGGCGTGGTTGCCCAGCTGCAACGTGAAGCCCAGATCGGGCCGGTGGCGCACGGTCTGGCCGTGGTTGCCGATGGCGACGATATCGCGTGCCTGCAGGCCGGCCTTGGCCAGCAATGCAACCACGGCATCGGCGTAGACATCGGCCAGCTTGTTGGCTACCAGCTGCGCCAAATGCAGTTCGTTATCGCTGGGCGCTTGCAGGCGCAGCAGCGCATCGCGCAGCTCATCGGGCAACGGGTGCCCGTGCGCGGCAACGAGGCGCGGCTTGGTGTTGGCAAAATCGACGATGGTGGCGTCTACACCGTCAAGGCTGGTGCCGGTCATCAGACCGATAAAGTAGCGTGGCGTGCTCATGGCATGCAGTTTAGTCTGCGATCTGCCCCTGTCGTCAATCCCGGGCGGGCAGCAGTGCGGTGTTTCCGGTAAAATCGCCGCTTCCCGCGCTGCGTTGCGCCGCGCAATCAGACCCCGCACAGACGAAAGACCATGGCCGAACAAGAAGCACTGCACCCGGAAACCGAAGCCGCCCTTGCCATCATCAAGCGTGGCGTGGAAGAGCTGATCCCGGAAAACGAACTGATCAAGAAGCTGGAAAAAAGCCGCATCAGTGGCGTGCCGCTGAAGATCAAGGCCGGTTTCGACCCGACTGCGCCGGATTTGCATCTGGGCCACACGGTGCTGATCAACAAGATGCGCCAGCTGCAGGACCTGGGCCATACCGCGCAGTTCCTGATCGGCGACTTCACCGGCCGCATCGGCGACCCGACCGGCAAGAATGCCACGCGCCCGCCGCTGACCGAAGAAGACGTGAAGCGTAATGCGCAAACCTACGAGCGCCAGGTGTTCAAGATTCTGGACCGGGAAAAAACCCGGGTGCTGTTCAACAGCGCCTGGCTGACCGATCTGGGCGCGGCCGGCATGCTCAAGCTGGCATCGTCGATCACCGTGGCGCGCATGCTGGAGCGCGATGATTTCTCCAAGCGCTTTGCCAGCCAGCAGCCGATTGCCGTGCACGAATTCATGTACCCGCTGCTGCAGGGCTACGATTCGGTGGCCATGGGTTGCGATATGGAACTGGGCGGCACCGATCAGAAGTTCAACCTGCTGATGGGCCGCATGCTGCAGCAGCAGAATGGCCAAGCCCCGCAGGTGGTGCTGATGATGCCGTTGCTGGAGGGCCTCGATGGCGTGAACAAGATGTCCAAGTCGCTGGGCAACTACATCGGTATCGATGAGCCGGCCAACGAGATTTTCGGCAAGGTAATGAGCGTATCGGACACGCTGATGTGGCGTTACTTCGAGCTGCTGAGCTTCCGTCCGTTGGCCGAGATTGCCCGGTTCAAGGCCGATATCGAAGGCGGGCGCAACCCGCGCGATATCAAGGTGGCGCTGGCACAGGAAATCGTGGCACGCTTCCACTCGCAGGCCGCAGCCGACGCTGCGCTGGCAGACTTTGAAACACGCTTCCAGAAAAATGCGATTCCGGACGAAATGCCGGAGTTCACCTTCAATGCCGAGGGCGACGGCGTGGCGATTGCCACCTTGCTGAAGGAAATCCAGCTGGTACCCAGCACCAGCCAGGCGATGCGCGATATCCAGGCCGGCGCCGTAAAAGTCAACGGCGAAAAGGTCGAGGACAAGAGCCTGATCATCGCCAAGGGTGAAACGCTGGTGGTGCAGGTGGGCAAGCGCAAGTTTGCCCGGGTGACGGTGGCCTGATCAGGCAGGGGCACATTAGCCATGCATGCCAGCCGCCGCAAACAACAAAGCCGCTCGATGAAGCGGCTTTGTTGTTTTCAGTATTGGCGCAAGCTCAGTTCATTGCATTCCACAGCGCGGCGGCTTCTTTCTTGTTGGCGCCTTGCTGGCTGATCTGGCTGCAGTTGCCATTGCGGCCGAACTTGGCACATTGCACCCAGAAACGGCTGGAGCCAGAGCGGCCATGTTCGCCGGGTGCGCCGCATTTCTTGCAGGGTTTCAGCGTAACGGGGGCGGCGGCAGGAACAGCGCTCATGGAAAACTCGCAGGCAAAACGCCATTGTAACGAATGTGTGGCGTGCGGGCTGCATGGCCGGCGATGAAATGCGTGCACGCCCGATCTCTGCGGCATCAGAAGGGCTTGGCTACCATCAGCCAGTACACCACCAGCAAACCGCCAAACGCCGGAAAGCCCAGCACCGTCCACCAGCGCTCGAAGCGCCAATAGCGCGCCGGCAATCCGGTCTGGCCTTGCGCGGCAGCCAGCTGCGCCATATCGCGCATGCGCAGTTGCAGCCATACCACCGGCAGCCAGCAAATCCCGGCTACGGTGTAGAGGATCAGTGTAAGCCCCACCCAGTTCCAGCCTGCCGTCCAGCCGTCCTGCTGCATCATCCACATGCCCGACAGTGGCTGGAAGATCACTGCCGGCGTGGTAAACCACCAGTCCGCACGGGCTACCCAGCGTGTGACCACGGCAATCGCCTGTACATTTTTGCTGCGGTTGGTAAAGAACATGTAGAAGGCGGTGCCGAAACCGGTACCGAACATCAGCGTGGCCGAGAGGATGTGCAGTGTCTTGATGATCAGGTATTCCATGTCATTTCTCCTCGGTGGCAAGCAGCGCAAACAATGCGGCCATCAGGCCGGCATTCTTGGTGAGCGGCCCGAACGGATGGGCCAGGAATTCAAGCAGAAACAGGCCGACCAGCACGCTGTAGCCAGCAATCAATACCAGTTGCAACTGCCATAACCGGCGGCCGGGCCGCAGCAAGGTGAGCACGCCAAATGTGGCATCCAATAGCGACGCGCCGATCCGCATGGGCTCGAACCATGCCGGCGGCACATGGCAGGCGGCCAGCAACTGGTGACTATCTGCTACCGGATATACCCAGAGCGATACCACTGCGGTGGCAAACCACACGAAAGCCAGCCCGGTGCGTAGCCAGCCACGCGCGACTGCCCGTTGCGCCCGCAGTTGCATCGTTGCACCCGCAAAGCGGGCTGGATCACGTAGCGGACGGTTTACCAGCGCGGCAAAGCGGCTGCCATCGCCGGTATTGCCGGCTGCCAGCATGGCAAGACTGTCGCGGGTGAGCAACCCACCCGGCAGTTTTTCCGCCAGCAGCGCGGTTGCCCGGCATAGCCACTGTGGCATGCGCAGCACCGGTAGCGCGCTACGCCCTGCCAGCGCTCGCAGATACACCGCAAAGGGCAGTGCTTGCGGGCCGGTGGCATCCATGGCTTGGCCGGTGCTGGTGTTGTCTGCCAGCAGGGCCACGCAGCCGGCGACCAGATCATCGACATGAACGGGCTGTACCTTGCCCATACAGGCAGGCAGCGCCAATACCGGCAAGGTGGCCAGCCTGGCAAACAGCTGGCTGCTCGCGCCGTCGTCGCCATATACCAGCGATGGGCGAAGCACGTTCCATGGCACACCGGCCTGCATCAGCACCTGCTCGCCAGCGGCCTTGCTGCGCCAGTAGCGGGTAGGGGCATCCATGGCAGCGCCCAGTGCGGAAATCAGCAGCACCCGCTGCACACCGGCTTGCCGGCATGCGGCATAGAGCGCGCGGGGCGCCTGTACCTGTATCGCATCGAAGCTGCTACCGGCACTTTCACGGAACAGGCCCACGCAGTTGATCACCCCATCGATACCGGCCAGCCTGGGCAGCCAGATTGCCGGATCGTGGTCTTGCGTAAAATCCACGGCGATCTGGCCGGTGTGTTGCGGGTGGCGCACGCCGTCAGTCACCGTGTGGCCGGCAGCCCGCAACGCCGTTTTCAGGTGACGGCCCAGAAAGCCATCGGCACCCAGTAGCAGGATATGCATCACGATTCGTCGCGCCACGATGCCTTGCCCAGATAGCGCACGGTACAGGTGCCGCCGGAGCAATCGAGCTTGAGTGCGCTGCTGATGGCATAGCGGTTGCGCACCAGCGCGGCATACGCGGCCATCCACATGCGCCGCAGCGGCCGGATGCGCAATGGCCAAGCCAGCCACGCCAGCCCGGCGGCGCCGAACAGCGCGTGCACGGCATCCACGCCGTTCAAGTGCGTGCCATCCATGCGTTGTACGCACAGCTCGGTCATCAGCGCCAAGCGGGTACGGCCGATGCTGGCCGGATCGAAGTCTGCCGCCGCTGCATCCACCAGGCGGATGCCAGTGGGCGCCCGGCGCTGCAATGCCAGCATGCTGTGTGTGCAGCAAGGGCAACTGCCATCGAAGTAGGCGGTAAGCATGTCATTCCCTCCGGAGGTTGCAGACGCCGGCGGTACAGTCACTGCGGCGATTGGCAAAGCGGGCGTAGCCGGCGTTGAACAGCTGGCGCAGGCCGGGCAGTTCGCTGATGAACACCAGCCAGCCCAGGCCGATGGTGCGGTAAATGGTGCGGACTGCATCCGCGCCGATGATCATCGCGCCATTGGCCGGCTGCACATGCAAGGTGGCCTTGAGCCGGGCGACAGTGGTGCCCAGCGGCGCCACATTGAAAGCGGCCGCATTGATATCGATGCAGGCAAGGCGTTGCCGGTGATCCAGCTTTTTCAGCAGCGCGATTTCCCGCCGGCACAGCGGGCAGGTGGCATCGAAGTAGATCGTCAGCATGGCTGGCTCCTTGTATTTTATTTCTGTACAGACAGAAATATGTTGTTCTTTAAAAGCCCGCATCTGCGGGCTGCACGCTGGCCATCTTTCGGTTGGCCTAGGCCGATTCAACTGTCGGCACGGCCCAGCAGTTTTTGTACCTTGGCGCCCATCTTGAGGATTTTCATCAGCGTTTCTGGTGGCAGGCGTTCCATTTCCTTCATCCACGCGGCCAGCGTTTCCATGAAATCGAGCACATCCTGCATGCGCTGCAGTGCGGCTTCGTCAGCGGCTTCGCCTTGTTCCATCACGCAATCGCGCAGGATGGTCAGCGTGGGGTCGAACTCGCGGCGCTTGCGTTCATCCACGATGGTGCGGAACAGCTGCCATACGTCCTTGCTGGTTTCAAAGTGATCGCGCCGGTCTCCCAGCACGTGCACCACCTTGACGAGGCCCCAGTTGTGCAGCTCTTTCACGCTGTTGCTGACGTTGGAGCGCGCCACCACCAGCGTTTCGGCGATGTCTTCGGCGTTGAGCGGGTTATCGGCGATGAACAGCAGCGCATGGATTTGCGACACGGTGCGGTTTACACCCCAGCGCGTTCCCATTTCGCCCCAATGCAGCACGAACTTCTGTTTGACCGGAGTGAGCTCCATGCTAGTCTCGTCATTGATTTCTGTTAATACAGAAATTAGAGATTTTCAGCGTGGAGCGCAAGCAAAACCTGCATCTGTGGCGGGAACACATTAGCGTGTGCGTCGCGGGCTGCTTGCCGATGTGGGCCGGTACCAGAGTTCCGGCCGGTTGAGCGGCACCGATGCGGGCAGCCAGGCGTTTTCCAGCACGATATGCCGTCGCTGCGCCAGGTTCAGCTGTTGCAGCATGGCGCCAAAGTGCTGCTGGAACAGCTTTTCCAGGCTGCCATCGCGTACCGCGGTTTCCAGCCCGCGTGTGAGGTCTGCAGCCAGCTGCGGCCGCGCACGGCCGACAAAAAAGTAGAATGCGCTGGGGTATTCGATCACCAGATAGCGGTCCATCACCAGGTGCAGGTCCGGGTGGCTGGCGAGCTCCGCAGCCACTTCCAGCACCGAGCGGGGAAAGTAATCCAGCCTGCCGATGGCCAGTTGCTGGAACAGCGTTTCGTAGCTGCTGGTGGTTTCCACCAGCAGGCCGCTATCGCGCAGGATGCGCGTATCGGGCCAGTCGTGCATCTGGCCGGCCTTGTACTGCCGCAGGTCTTGCCGCGTGCGCACCTTGCCGAGCAGATCCGCGCGGCTTGCCTGCACCAGCGCAATGCGCCAGCCGATCAGCCCGCGATCGATGGGAATGCGCACGGGCAACAGCAGGGCTTCGCGGTCGGTATCGGTGGCGGTCCACACGATGTCCACGCTGCCGGTATTGCTGGCGATTTCCTGGATCACGCGGCTTTGCACCATCACCAGCCCGGCCTGTTTCAGCGTATAGGGCTTGCCGGATTTCTGGATCGCCAGCTGCAGCACCGCCAGCGTGTAGGCCAGTTGTGGATCGTGCTGCGCCTGGTGGCGCGGATAGATGATGGTTTCGGCCCACACAGGCAAGGTAGCCGTCCAGCAGCATAGGGCCAGCAGGATTGCCCTCATCATCATGCCCCCGGAATATTTATTGTTCTTGTTCCGGTCTAGCGGGGGGCGCTGCAATTAGCAAGATCAACCGTGGGCAAGTTCAAGCGGCGTAACGCGTGCATGCCTGACGGACGGTGCCGGCCTGGATGGCGACGGTATCTTCGATCGGCGTGGCATAGCCGCCACCCATGGTAATCGCCAGCGGCAGCCCAAAGCGCTGGCAGGTATCGAGCACCAGCGCATCGCGTTCGGCCAGGCCCTGCATGCTCAGCGCCAGCTTGCCCAGGCGGTCGCCGGCATAGCTGTCTGCACCGGCCAGGTAAATCACCAGGTCCGGTTGGGACAGGCTCAGCAACTGTGGCAATGCCCCTGCCAGCGCAGCCAGGTATTCATCGTCCCCGGTGCCATCGGCCAGTTCGATATCCCAATCGCTGCGCTCTTTCTGGAACGGAAAATTGTTCTGCCCGTGCATGGAGAAAGTGAATAGTGTAGGTGCATCGGCCAGCATGGCGGCGGTGCCATTGCCCTGATGCACGTCCAGATCGATCACCAGTGCACGGCTGATGGCCGCTTCGTGCTGCAATACCCGGAGCGCGACGGCACTATCGTTGAACACGCAAAAACCGCTGCCGTGATCGGCATAGGCATGGTGTGTACCGCCAGCGAGGTTGATGCCGCAGCCTTCCAGCAGTGCGCTGCGGCAAGCAGCCAGCGTGGCACCGGTGGAGTGCCGGGAGCGGCTGACCAGCTGCGCGGACCACGGCAGGCCGATGGCGCGCTCTTCCGCCTTGCTGAGCGTGCCGTTGCCGAGCCTGGCCAGATAATCCGGCGTATGCGCGGCAAGCAGCTCGGCATCGCTGGCGGCGGGTGCATCGACAATCAGGTTTGCAGCAAACGGCTGTACCGCATCGAATAGCTGCCGGTATTTGCCGGCCGGAAAGCGGTGGCCTGCCGGCAGTGGCAACGGGTGCTGATCGGTACGGTAGATCTGCATGCTGTTACAGCGCGGGTACCGCCTGAGGGACGACGATGCGGCCATCCGACAAGTGCACGGTGCGCTGGCAGCGGCTGGCCAGCTCGGCGTCGTGGCTAACGATGATGAAGCTGGTGCCAAACTCGCGGTTCAGTTCCAGCATCAATGCGAAGACCGATTCCGCAGTATGCCGATCCAGGTTGCCGGTGGGTTCGTCTGCCAGCACGCAGGCAGGGCGGGTAACCAGTGCGCGCGCAATGGCCGCACGCTGGCGTTCGCCACCCGATAACTCACCCGGCTTGTGTTGTAGCCGATGCCCCAGGCCCACGCGACCAAGGATATCGGCAGCCGCCTTGAATGCATCTGCTTTGGGGGTGCGGCGGATCAGCAGCGGCATGGCCACGTTTTCCAGCGCGCTGAATTCTGGCAGCAGGTGGTGAAACTGGTACACAAAACCCAGCTGCTGGTTGCGCAGTGCACCGCGCTGCTTTTCGTTCAGCGCAAAGGCATCGGCGCCAGCAATCAATACCTTGCCGGCGCTGGGCAGATCCAGCCCGCCCAGCAGGTGCAGCAAGGTTGATTTTCCCGAGCCGGAAGCACCGACGATCGCGACAGTTTCACCCGCTTGCAGCTGGAATTCGATATCGGCCAGGACCGGGGTTTCCAGCTTGCCGGCCTTGTAGATCTTGGCAAGGCGGCTGGCCTGAATCACGAACTGGCCGGGAGCGGGCTGCACCCGCCCGGTGGCATTGATGGGCTGATCCATTGCGACATCATTCATAGCGCAGCGCCTCGGCAGGGTTGACGCGGCTGGCGCGCCAGCTCGGGTACAGGGTGGCAGCCAGCGACAGCAGCAGCGAGATCAGTGCAATGGTGCTGACATCCATCACTTCCACGCGCGAGGGCAGCTCGGTAATCAGGTACACATCGGCAGACAGGATGCGCGTGCCGATCAGCTTCTCGATCAGCGGCACGATGGTGCCGATGTTGAGGGCAACCAGCACCCCCAGCACCACGCCGGATACGGTGCCGATAAAGCCGGACAGCGCGCCCTGGATCACGAAGATTTTCATGATGGACGTTGGCGCCGCACCCAGCGTGCGCAAGATGGCGATATCGGCCTGTTTGTCGGTCACCAGCATCACCAGCGTGGATACCAGGTTGAAGGCGGCAACGGCAATGATCAGCGTGAGGATGATGAACATCATGCGCTTCTCGATTTCCACCGCACGGAAGTAGGTGGGGTTCTCTTGCGACCAGTCGCTGACCAGCTGATCCGGCAGGCTGCGGTTGATTTCACGCGCTACCTGGCGAGCAGCGAACAGGTCGTCAATCCGCAAGCGCACACCGGATACCGCGCTGCCGGTGCGGAACAGCTTTTGCGCATCGGATAGCTCGATCAGCGCCAAGCCGGCGTCATACGGGTAATAGTCAGCCTTGAATACACCCATGATGGTGAACTGGCGAAATCGCGGAATCAGCCCGGCGGGGGTGACCTGACCTTGCGGGGTGATCAGCGTGATCTTGTCGCCGATGCGTACGCCCAGCTCTGCCGCCATTTGCCAACCGATGACGGTGCCGAATTCGCCGGGGCGCAAGTCGGTGAGCGAGCCGGCCAGCATATGGTTGGCAACCTCGCTCACTTGCGGTTCACGCTCCGGGTCCACACCGCGCATCAGCACGCCTTTGACCTGGCTGCCATTGGCCAGCAGGCCCTGCCCGTATACATAGGGGGCGGCGGCGATCACATGCTTGTTTTCGGTGGCGGTTTTTGCAGTGGACTGCCAGTTGGCCAGCGTGTTGTCCGCCCCGGTGATCTGGATATGCGCAGCCATGCCCAGAATGCGGTTGCGCACTTCTTCCTGGAAGCCATTCATTACCGATAGCACGATGATGAGCGCTGCCACACCCAGCGCAATGCCGGTAATGGAAGAAAACGACATGAAGGATATGAAGCCGTTGCGGCGTTTGGCCCGCGTATAGCGCAGGCCAATAAGCAATTCGTACATGGTGGCCAAATCGGGGAAGCAGGCCGCGAGTCTAGCACGCCGGGCTGTTGCAGCCCGTATTGGCGCCGCATGCCGGCATGGCAATATCTACCAGTGGTGACCGGCATCCGTTATCGACCGGGCTGCGGTGGGGGCCTTGCCCGGCATCACCCGGCCGCTTGCGCGCGGATGCGGGATTGCACGGTGTTGGTCGCTTTGCGGGATCGGCTGCACGCGAGCTGCGGACATGGATGTGGTTCCGTCACTGTCCTAATCGCGCGGCGCGCTCAAGCGCGAAAACCGCTGCTGGGTCTGGCTGGGGTTGAAGCCGAAATGCCGCGAATACTGGCGCGAGAAACTGGCGATTTCCCGGTAGGCAATCGCCGGTGCAACCTGGCTGACGCTTTGCCCATGCAAGAGCAGCTCGCGCGCGTGCTGCATGCGCAGCTGGAACAGGTATTTGCCCGGTGAGGCGCCCAGGTGGGCAATGCATAGCCGGTGCATGTGGTTGGGGGTGATCTGCAATTGCGCCGCCATGCGTTCGTTGGGCCAGTCTTCGTGCAGACGGCTGGCGATATGCGCAAACAGCGCCTGCAATGCCTGTGGCCAGCCGGTTTTCTGCTGCAATGGCGCCAGCGCACGGTTCAGCACCGCGCTGAGCATATCCAGCGCGGGCAGCGCCAGCTCGCTGCCATCCTGCTGGTTGAAGCGCTCTGCCTCGGCATGGAATAGCGTAAATGCGTTTTGCAGCGTAACCCCCTCGTCACAGGCGTGCACACTGCAATGCACCTGCGCCAGGCCTTGCCAGCGCGCCACCGCGCTCAGCAGAAACCATACGTAATGCCATGGGGCAGTGCCGTTGCGGCGAAAGCCGCGCTGGCCGCCAGAGGGCAGCAGCGCCAGCGTTTGCGGCATGGCAGCCCAGGTGCGGGCATCCTCGAACAACTCGCCTTCGCCGCTCAGCGTGAACAGCAGCACGTGGAAAGGCGCATCGATGCGCTCGATTTCCAGCGCGCCATGCGCCTCGCTGGTGCCGCACATGAAGATGCCCCGATCCCACAGCGGCGGGTAAGACGCTTTGTGAATCTGCTGCGCACCCACCAGCTTCTGCCGCGTGGCATCGTCGATGTTGAAGCGTTCCTGATAAATCTGGGCCATTGCGCATTCCGTGGAGGGCTGGCGGGGTTTTGCCGGGCTTGTTATTCCAGAACAAATCATACGTTAGCGGCAGACATTCCGCCGCCATTTGCATGCTTCTACACTGCAATCCATCCACCGGGCACCATCCATTCCGCCAGTGCCTTGTGATATATGGTTATTTATCTTGCACCGGGAGGGTTGGATGTCTGAATCGCTGCGCCGCGCCGTCGGCCAATTGCTGATGGTGGGCTTTGAGGGCTATACGGCCAATGCCCATATCGAACATATGATCCGTACCCACCTCGTGGGGGGCATCATCCTGTTCCGCCGCAATATCGAATCACCGGCGCAGGTGGCGGCGCTATGCCGCAGGCTGCAGGAAATCAATGCCGAGGTCTCGACCACGCCACTGCTGATCGGCATCGACCAGGAAGGCGGCATGGTGATGCGCATCGAAGAGGGGGTAACGCCATTGCCGTCGGCCATGGCATTCCAGGCGGCGGGTTCGGTGGCAGACTGCACGGCACTGACGCAGATCGGTGCGGATGAGCTGCGCCAGATGGGCATCAACCTCAACCTGGCGCCGGATCTGGATGTGAACAACAATCCGCTCAACCCGGTGATTGGCGTGCGTGCGTATGGCGAAGATGCGCCAACCGCCATTACCTATGGCATTGCCGCCATGCGCGGCATGCAGGCAGCCGGCGTGGGTGCGGTCGCCAAGCACTTCCCAGGCCATGGCGATACCGCGGCGGATTCGCACTACGCACTGCCGGTGATCCCGCACGGCCGTGCCCGGCTGGATGAGGTGGAGCTGGCACCGTTCCGTGCCGCCATTGCCGCGGGCGTGGATGCGATCATGACCGCCCACGTGGTTTTTCCGGCCATCGAGCCCGATACCAGTTTGCCAGCCACCATTTCGCACGCGGTACTGACCGGCCTGCTCCGCGATGACTTGGGCTTTGATGGCGTGGTGATGACCGATTGCCTGGAAATGGCCGCCATTGCCGATGGCATCGGCATCGCCAAAGGCGCAGTGCAATCGGTATTGGCGGGGGCGGATATCGTGCTGGTATCGCACCTGCCGGAGCGCCAGCATGCCGCAGTGGAAGCGCTGCTGCGCGCGGTTGAATCCGGCGCCATCCCGGCTGTACACCTCGAACACGCACTGCGGCGCATTGCGGTGCTCAAGCAACGGCCGGCCGTGCAGGGCTGGCGCGATATGCCGCAACCGCCGCGTGCGCTGCAGCAGCCCGCTGCCATGGCACTGGCCGCGCGGGTGCAGGCTGCCGCACTGCAAGTGCCGGCGCCGTTCAAGCCGCTGGATCGCACGCAAGCGGTGATGCTGATCACCGTGGAAGTACGCAGCCATACCGAGATCGACGAAGTGGCGCTGGGCAAGAACAAGGAAGCGCGTGGCTCTTTGCAACTGCCATTGCTCGATGCCGGCCTGTCGGTCAGCGAAGCCACGCTGGAGCCTGATGCCAGTGCGGACGAAATCGCCGCCATCGTATCGCTGGCAGCGCAAGCACCGCAGATCGTGCTGCAGAGTTACAACGCAGTGTTGTCCCGCAGCCAGCAGGCACTGATCGCCGCATTGCCGGCAGAGCGCCTGTGGCTGGTAGCGGGCCGGCTGCCATACGATCTTGATCTTGCGCCAAAAGCACAGGGGCGGCTGGCCGCTTTCGGCAATCGGCCGGCGGCACTGGTGCCGGTTGCAGATAGTTTGCTGGGACGTTGATCTGCTGGGGCAACTGCTTCGGCTGAATTATTCTTCTGAAATGAAACAGCCCGCGTCAAGCGGGCTGTTTCGGTCCATGCAGCGCAACTTGCCGTTTACAGCGTTACCGCATGCTCACGGGTGGCGTGGAATACTACATCCGGCCAGCGCTCCTGCGTCAGTTCCAGATTGACGCGACTGGTGGCGAGATAAGCCAGGCTGTCTGCAGCATCGCGGGCCAGGTTGTTGCCAAGGTTTTTCTCGAAGTCGGCCAGTTTTTTCGGGTCATTACACGTTACCCAGCGGGCGGTGTAGATGGTGGTCGATTCGAACATTGCTTCAACGCTGTATTCGTTCAGCAAACGGCTGGCGACCACTTCGAACTGCAGCACGCCCACGGCACCAAGGATCAGGTCCGAACCGTTGAGTGGCTTGAACACCTGCACGGCACCTTCTTCACCCAGCTGCTGCAGGCCTTTCTGCAATTGCTTGAGCTTGAGCGGGTTCTTGATGCGCACGATGCGGAACAGCTCGGGCGCAAAGTAGGGGATGCCGGTGAAAGACAATGCTTCGCCTTCCGAAAACGAATCGCCGATCTGGATATTGCCGTGGTTGGGTACGCCGATGATGTCGCCCGCATACGCTTCTTCGACCTGTTCGCGGCCCTGCGCCATGAAGGTGACCACCGAGTTGGCGGCGATTTCGCGGTTCAGCCGCAGGTGCTTGAACTTCATGCCGCGCGAGAACTCGCCCGAGCACACGCGCATGAAGGCGATGCGGTCGCGGTGCTTGGGATCCATATTGGCCTGGATCTTGAATACGAAGGCAGAGAATTTTTCTTCCTGCGGCGCCACGCTGCGCACGGTTGCATCGCGCTCGGCCGGGGCGGGTGCCCAGTCGACCAGCGAATCCAGAATCTCGCGCACGCCGAAGTTGTTGATGGCGGAGCCGAAAAACACCGGGGTAAGGGTGCCGGCAAGGAATTCTTCCAGCACGAACGGGTGCGATGCACCGCGCACCAGCTCCAGCTCCATGCGGGTGTTGTCGATTTCCAGCGGAAAGAGTTCATCCAGGCGCGGATTGTCGATGCCCTCGATGATTTCCACGTCGTCCAGCGGCCCCTGGCCGGCGCGGAACAGGATGACCTGGTCGAGCAGGATGTGATACACGCCGCGGAAGGTCTTGCCCATGCCGACCGGCCACGTGATCGGCGCACAGCGGATTTTCAGCACGCTTTCCACTTCGTCCAGCAGCTCGAGCGAATCGCGCACTTCACGGTCGTATTTGTTCATGAACGTGACAATGGGCGTGCTGCGCATGCGGCACACGTTCAGCAACTTGATGGTTTGCGCTTCCACGCCCTTGGCTGCGTCGATCACCATCAATGCGGAATCCACCGCGGTCAGCACGCGGTAGGTGTCTTCCGAGAAATCCTGGTGGCCCGGGGTATCGAGCAGGTTCACCACGTGATCGCGGTAATCGAACTGCATTACCGACGATGCGACCGAAATGCCGCGTTGCTTTTCGATTTCCATCCAGTCGGAGGTCGCGAATTTGCCGCCTTTCTTGCCCTTGACGGTACCGGCCATCTGGATCGCGCCGGAGAAAAACAGCAGCTTCTCGGTCAGCGTGGTTTTACCGGCATCCGGGTGGGAGATGATGGCGAAGGTGCGGCGGCGCAGTACTTCGCGGGCGATATCGGGCATGGTATTGAATCTAAGACGAAAAACAGCAGATTGTACCCGATCCGGTGCGTGCCTTCCCAACGACGATTCGACGCCGCCAACAAAATCCCGCTACCAGCGTCGTGGAGCGGCGCATCGCCCGCCAACCCGGCCGGTCGCTGTTCACCGCCCACGCCGGGCCTCAATTTGCCGTGTGCCCGGATCGAGCGCATTTTGCCTGCTTCGCCAGCCACACTTCGCCGGTCGTGTCTTGCCGGCCGTGCGGCTCCGCCTCGGTTGGCGGCGCTAGGTGGCGGCGTGGATGGTACGTTCCGCAGGCAACA
This sequence comes from Andreprevotia sp. IGB-42, assembly GCF_009848685.1. Classification (GTDB taxonomy): domain Bacteria; phylum Pseudomonadota; class Gammaproteobacteria; order Burkholderiales; family Chitinibacteraceae; genus Andreprevotia. Next base: position 44,016 of record NZ_WXTX01000001.1, on the reverse strand, counting down.
GGATGGTGAACACGGCGCCGCCATCCGGGTGATTGCTGGCCGCAATGCTGCCGCCATGGTCTTCCATGATCTGCCGGCTGATCGCAAGGCCCAGGCCGGTGCCACCACTGGTACGCATGCGTGTGCTCTGGATGAATTTGTCGAAGATCAGGTCAAGCTCTTCCGCCGGTACGCCGGGGCCGTGATCGCGCACCGCCAGGCCAATCGCCGGGCGACCATCGTCGAGCAGGCTGAGCGCAATGAAGCTGATTTCGATACGCCCGCCCTCCGGGCTGAACTTGATGGCGTTGGACAGCAGGTTGACAACCACTTGGGTGATGCGGGCCTTGTCGAACATGGCATAGAGCTGCAGCGTGTTGTCGTCGGTGTGCAGGCGCAGCTGCTTGCTGGCCAATAGCGAGCTGATTTCGGTGGCCGCCTGTTGCACCACCAGTTGCAGTACATGACGCGATTTGTTGTAGGCCATCTTGTTGGCCTCCAGCCGCGACATGTCCAGCAGATCGTTCAGCAACACCAGCAGGCGGTTGCCGCTGGAGTGGATGCGATCCAGATAGCGGCTCAGGCTGGAACCCGTTTCGCCCTTGGCGATCTTGGATAAACCCATTTCGGAGAAGCTCAGGATCGCATGCATGGGGGTGCGCAACTCGTGCGACATATTGGCCAGGAACGCCGATTTGGCCACGTTGGCCGATTCGGCAATTTCCTTGGCATCAACCAGGTTGCGCTCGATTTCCTTTTGCCGGGAGATATTGGTCAGGAACGCAAATGCATATTCCAGACGGTGGTTTTCATCATTGATCGCGGCAGAGTTCACCAGGAAGGGCAGCGGTTCATCCAGCGAAGAATTAAGCGTGAGTTCACCCACATGGCTGGAAGCGCCTCCTTCCTCATACAGTTCGGGTGGAAACAGCAGCCGGGCGGTAGCCCCCCATAGCGTTTCCGGGCGCTGGCCGATCAGGTCCTCGCGGCGGTAACCGAGCATGCGGCAGAACGACTGGTTCACGTCGACGATATGCTGGGCAGCGTCGATCAGCAAAAAGCCGTCGGCGGTGGTGTCGATGATGGTGCGCTTCAGCCGTTCCGACTGGCGCAGCGCCTGCGCGGCAATGCGCTGCGCGGTCACTTCCTCGATCACGCAGATCAGGCCCTTGCTGCGGTCGCCCGGTACCAGTGCCTTGGCGTAGATCATCGCCCAGAAGCCGGAGTGATCATGGCGATACAGCTCCAGTTCGCCGCGATATACGCCGCCGCCGTCGATGCGGCTCCAGATGGTTTCGATCATTTCGTCGCCACGGCCGGGGCTGGCGAAAATCTGGTTGGCCGGCTGGCCGATCACATCGCTGGCCACATGGTTGAACAATGTTTCGAATGCCGGGTTCACCAGGCGGATGTGCTGCTTCACCACCAGCATGATGGCCAGCGGGCTGGCATCAAGCACGGTACGGATTTCTGCGGTGCGTTCCAGCACCAGGTCTTGCAGGTGATCGCGGTGGCGGCGCAGCTCGCGCTCGGTGTTCTGCCGCTCGCTGATATCGCGCACCGTGGCGCACAGATAGGCTTCTTCGTCGAATTCGATCAGGTTGAAAGTGATTTCTACCGGCTGCTGTTTGCCGTTGCGGTCCCGCTGGAAAGCGATTTCATTGTTTTGCCGATGTTGCTGCAACTGCTCCCACAGCGGATCCCAGCGGCGCTCGTCGAATTGCGGATAAAGATCGCCAAAGCGCAGATTCAGCAGCTCGTCCTGGTTGTAATGCGTCTGGACGCTGGCGCTGCGGTTGGCATAGCGTATGGTGCCTCGCCGGTCTGCCCATAGCACCAGATCAGGGGCTTCATCCACGGTGAACTGGGTGAGGTGCAAGCGTGATTCGATCTGCTCGACCCGCTTGATCTGCCGCAGCAGCAGGTAGAGCAGGATGGTGACGATCAGCCACAGGAACACCGCGATGATGGCGCGCGTGACCAGCGCATCGCGGAACTTGGTCAGCATGGCTGTCTCGTCCACCGAAGTGATGATGACGATGGGCAATTCACCCTCGCTGGCATGAAATGCATACATCCGGCGCTGGCCGCTGATCGGGTCCAGCTCGGTATAGCTGCTGGCGTGCTTGAGCCGGCGTTTCTCGAACATCAGTGAATCGCGTTCGCGCAGGTTCTGGCCGATATACGCCGCATCGAACGGATAATTGAGCAGCACCACGCCATCGCTGCGCAGCACTTGGATGCGCGTGGTCGGGTCCAGCTTCAGTGCGGAATAGAATTTCAGGAAATAGGTAGGTTCCACGCCCGCAAGCACCACGCCGCCAAAGCCGCCGTCCGGGGTATTGATGCGCCGGGTGATGGGTATCAGCCATTGTCCGTCAGTGCGGCTGACCACTGGCACATCGATCAATGGCCGGTTGTCCGGCGTATCGCGGTGATACTTGAAGTAAGCGCGGTCGGAGAGATCCACGCGCCGGGTCGGATATTCCAGCCCGTGGCTTTGCAGGATGCCGCGGCTGTCGATGGCGATGATGCCGCGTACCTGCGGGGTCAGCGTGATGCGGTTCTTCAGCAGGATATGGGTTTTGTATTCTTCTGCACTATCGATGCCGCCACCGGTTTCCAGCATCTCGATGATGTTCTGCATCGCCTGCTCGACCGAGATCAGCGTGCGGGTGGTGTGCTCATCGAGTGAACGGGCCAGCGACAGATTTTGTCGCTCCGCATCATCCAGCGCGCTCTCGTAATCGCGCAGGGTCAGCCATCCCAGCATCAACGCGCCCAACAGCACCAGCACCGCATAAAACAGGATCAGGCCGCCGCGCAGCGGCCTGAGCGTTTGCGCGGGGGCCGGCAGGCCATGCGCGGGCTGTGGGTTGTTGAGCGGCTTTTGCTTCATGGGCGCTTGGCTTCGAGCACTTCCCAGCGTTCGAGTTTTTCGAGTAAAGCGGTGTCGATTGCTTCGATTCTAGCCTGCATTTCCCCAGCTTTCGCGGGTGCCTGTTTATACAGGTCCGGGTCGAGCAATGCTTGTTGCAAATCGGCCTGCTCTGCTTCCAGCGCAGCGATCTGTGCCGGCAACTGCTCCAGCTCGCGCTGGTCGTTGAAGCTGAGCTTGCCGTTGCGTGCCTTGTTGCGATCTGCCGCCGGCTTGGCCGCTTCGGCAGTCTTGCTTTCCACCGGCACTGCGGCTGCGGCCATGCGCGCCTTGGCGGTGATCCAGTCCTGATAACCACCGGCATTTTCGATCAGCTTGCCGCCGCCTTCGAAGGCGATGGTCTGCGTGACGACGTTATCCAGGAACGCCCGGTCATGGCTGACCAAGAACAGCGTGCCGGGATAGTCAGCCAGCAGCGATTCCAGCAGCTCCAGCGTATCGATATCCAGGTCGTTGGTGGGTTCATCGAGCACCAGCACGTTGGCAGGCTTGGTGAACAGCATGGCCAGCAGCAGGCGGTTGCGCTCGCCGCCAGACAACGATTTCACCGGGCTGCGTGCACGTTCCGGCGCAAACAGGAACTCTTCCAGATACCCCATCACATGCTTGCGTGCGCCGCCGATCTCGACGTAATCCTTGCCCTGGCCGATTACATCGACAATCGACGCTTCCTCGTCCAGCTGGGTACGGAACTGGTCAAAATACGCCACCTGCAGGTTGGTCCCGGTTTTGACGATACCGGCATCCGGCGCCAGCTCGCCCAGAACCAGCTTCAGAAAGGTAGTCTTGCCGGCGCCGTTGGGGCCGATCAGGCCGATGCGGTCACCGCGCAGGATACGGCTGGTGAAGTCGTTTACCAGCACCTTTTCGTTGCCGGCCGGATCGGTAAACGCCTTGCGCACGTGCTCGAATTCCGCCACCAGCTTGCCGGTACGCTCGCCCGCATCCAGCGTGAAGCTCACATTGCCCACGCGCTCGCGCCGGGCCGAGCGATCACGCCGCAATTGCTCCAGCCGCCGTACGCGGCCTTCGTTGCGGGTACGGCGTGCTTCCACGCCCTTGCGTATCCACACTTCTTCCTGCGCCAATACCTTGTCGAACTTCTTGTTGACCACTTCTTCCTGCGCCAGCAAATCGGCCTTGCGGGTTTCGTAGGTGGTGAAGTTGCCGGGAAAGCTGGTGACAGTACCGCGGTCCAGCTCGACGATGCGCGTGGCCACGTTGTCCAGGAAGCGCCGGTCATGGGTGATGAACAGCACGCTGCCGGCAAAATTGTTGAGCAGGTTTTCCAGCCACTCGATTGCAGACACATCCAGGTGGTTGGTGGGTTCGTCCAGCAGCAGCAATTGCGGTTCCAGCACCAGCGCACGTGCCAGCGCCACGCGCTTTTTCCAGCCGCCAGACAGATCGGCAATGCGCGTATCGGCCGGCAGGTTCAATTGCGTCAGCGTGGCGGCAATCAGCGCATCGAAGCGCCAGCCGTCGCGCAGCTCAACCTCATGCTGCAGCGCCATCAGTTTATCCAGCGCTTCCTGCGAGCCGTCCTGCTGCATGGCCACCGCGTGATAATCGCTAAGGATCTGCGACAGGTTGCCCAAGCCCTCTGCCACGGCTTCGAACACGGTGGCATCCGGGCGGAATTCGGGCTCCTGTGCCACGAAGGCCATCCGTGCGTCCTGCGCGATGCGGATTTCACCATCATCGAGCCTGATCTGGCCGGCTACAGCCTTCAGCAACGAAGACTTCCCTTGGCCGTTGCGTCCGATCAGCCCCACGCGCTCGCCGGGCTCCACCGAGATGGTGGCGTGATCCAGCAACGGCCAGTGGCCGAAGGCAAGGCAGGCGTTTTCAACAAGAAGCAAGGGCATGTGTGATCTCTGAATGGCTGGATAGATGGATATGGTGCGGACTGCTTCATTCAAAGAAGCTGCGGCGTGGCCGTTGACCACCCTCAATCGGGGCTACGATTGAACGCGAGGCGCCATTCTACCAAGCCCGGCTGCTGGCAGGCGGATTGCAGCAACGATGCGCTATGCAGGCATCGCGGGTTTGAGATGCAGGCAGGTCATTCCGCAGGCTCAGGGGTGGTTGTCCCGCATGCATTGCAGAACATTGCTCTGGCATATATCCCCGCCAGCCCCGTGATTCAAGGCCTGCCATGCCTGATAAGCCCAATGGAATGATTCGGGGTAAACACCGCCACGCTTCAGCGGTTTGATGATGCTGCGCAGCAGCGCTTCTTCGGTGATGGCCATATGGTCGACCAGATGCCTGACCTTCCACGCCGGATCGCCTCGGCGCAAACCGAGTACTTCAAGGTGATAGATGCCGGTATGGCCACTGCGGGCCAGATCATGCAGGGACACCCAGCGTTTTTCCTGCCTGGTATCGGCAATCGACCATAGGCCTGCAGGGTTGCCTTGCAGCCGATCATCTGCACCCCGGGCAAGCGGAGGCAGCATTGCCGCAAGCAGGCAGAGGGCTATTGCAGTCAGCCTCAGGTGGGTCAGTGCATTGTGACGACAACGGTGCATCATGGTGTACTGCGGTCTGTTGATGATCCCGCATCCTGACACAGGATAAGCCGGAAAATCTTCACTACCCGGGCGTGTACAACAATAAAAAAGCCCGCCGGAGCGGGCCTGCAGAGCGGTGCAGTGTTACTCCTGCGTGCTCTTCTTGTCGCTGCTGTCGGCAGCGTTGTTGCGTGTCGGGTAGGTATCCGAGGTGGAATGCGCATCGGATGCCTTCTTGGCACGTGTCTTGTGGGTTTTGGCGCCAGCTGCAGGCTTAACCGGCTTGGTGGCGTCCTTCTTGCTGGATGTTGCGCCTTCGACGGCGCTGGCATCTTGCGGCTTGTTATCTTCTGCCAGTGCAGCAACTGGCAGGCTGAGACCGGCTACGACCAGCATGGCGAGGAATTTTTTCATGGTAGTGCTCCTTATCGGGTGAACGGGATATCTGGCGAACTTGCTTGAGATGAAGCTTATGCCGTCGCCACTCCCATCACTGTCGGGTTGCTACCGCGGTTGTAACGGAAAATCAGCGTACAACACTGTCAGTCAGGAACACGTTGCGTGCAGGAAAGCACTGATGTCAGCTGTGAGTGCGCGTTTGTGTGGAGCGGGCATCAGCTGCCGATCGCACAACTGCGAATCACTGTTGCCAGTTGCAGCACGTGGGCTGCCATCTGCTCACCGGGTATCTGTGCGTAACCCAGCACCAGGCCGTTGCAGGGCAATCGGCTTGCCGGAGTCGCATACGGGCTGAGCGCACGCACGGTCAGCCCTTGCGATGCCGCCATGTGGCTGATGGCAAGGTCGGGATATGCAGCCGGTAACTGTATCGCCAGATGCATGCCGGCGCTGGCGCCGCCGATAGTGGCGATGTCGCCCAGATGCTGTTGCAACAGTGCGATCAGCGTATCGCGCCGTTCCGCATACAGCCGGCGCATGCGCCGCAGGTGGGTCACAAACAGCCCGCTACGCATGAATTCGGCCAGCGCCGCCTGCTCCGGCTGGCGCCCGCGCGGTACGCTGCGCGCCATTACGTTGGTTAGCGATGCAACCATGCCGGCGGGCACCACCATGAAGCCGATGCGCAGCGCCGGCAGCATGGTTTTGCTGAAGGTACCCAGATACAGCACCGGCGCATCGGCCTCCAGCCCCTGCAGCGCAGGCAGCGGGGGGCCATCGTGACGGAATTCGCTATCGTAATCGTCTTCGATGATCAGCGTGCCATGCCGACGAGCTTGGGCAATCAGCGCCACGCGCCGCGGCAGCGACAATACACTGCCCAGCGGGTATTGGTGCGACGGGGTCAGGTAGATCAGCCTGGGTGGAGCGTGCCAGTCGGCATCGGTCAACACCATGCCATCCGCGTCCACCGGTTTGCCGATCACCTCGAGCTGCGCCCCCAGAAATGCACTGAGCGCGCCGTTATAGCCTGGGTTTTCGGTCCAGGCGGTATCGCCAGCGTCGGCCAGCAGGCGCGCGCACAGGTCCAGGCTGTGCTGCGTGCCATCGGTAATGAAAACCTGCCGCGCATCGCAGCGTGCACCGCGGGTCAGGCGCAAATGCTCGGCAATGGCCTGCCGCAATGCCGGTTCACCTTGTGTGTGGCCATATCCCAACTGCGCCAGCGTGCTGTTGCGCCACACGCGCTCCAGCAGGCGGCGCCATGCGCTCAGTGGAAATGCAGCCAGATCAGGCACGCCCGGTGTAAAAGCGCGGATACCGCAGCTGTCTTCGGGAATGGCATTCAGCATCTGGCTGCGTGCCGCCAACCTGGCTGGTGGCGAGAGCGGTGCCGTGGCCTTGTCGTGCTGGCCCGGCAGCGTGGCCACAACGCTGCGGCGCCGTTCGGTCAGCAGCAAGCCCTCTGCGGCCAGTTGCTCATATGCGTACAGCACCGTATTGCGCGCGATACCCAGGGATTGCGCCAGCCAGCGCGACGACAACAGTGTGCTGCCACTGGCCAGCTGGCCATTCAGGATGGCGTTGCGCAAGCACTGATGCAGCAGGCGCTGGCGAGGCCAGCGCTGCGCGGCATGGCGGGCTTCGAACTCGGCAAGCAGCAATGCGTAATCCATAATGGCCCTATAAAAAATTCAAAGTTGGATCTAGTGATAGAGCCAATGCTAACCTAAGCTGCGCGCTTTTCCTTATCCGGTAAAAGCGATTCTCCTCATGTCTTCCGCCCCCACACCCCGTACCCGCATCCGCCGCATCGCAGAACTGGCCAATTACGAACGTGCCACGCTGCACGCCATCGTGGATGCAGCCTATCTGTGCCATATCAGTTTCTTTGATGGCGAAAGCAGTCACTGCATCCCCACCGCCTGCTGGCGTGACGGTGATTTCCTTTACATCCATGGCTCCAACGGCGGCCGCCTGATGCGGCAATTGGTAGCAGACCGTGATGTATCGGTTGCCATCACGCATCTGGATGGGCTGGTGCTGGCGCGCTCGGCATTCAATCACTCGATGAACTACCGCTCTGCGGTGGTATACGGCCGCTTCGAGCCAGTCACCGATCTGGCAGCCAAGCACGCGCTGATGGATGCATTCATGCACAAGATCGCGCCGGGGAGGGAAGATGAAGCACGCCGTGGCAATGCCAAGGAGTTTGCCGCGACGACCATCCTGCGTATTTCGCTGGATGAAGCTGCGGCCAAGATCCGCACCGGCGGGGTGGAAGATGACGAGGCTGATCTGGCGCTGCCGGTGTGGGCAGGCGTACTGCCTTTGGCGCAGGTACGGCAAGCACCGCTTGCTGATGCGGCCAATACCGTGCCGGCCCCCGCCTATGTGCAGCGGTGGGCGCTGTGATCGGCAACTGCGGGTTACCCGCTTATCTGTCCCACGGCGGCACGCCGCTGAATGCGTTGACCAGATAATCGATCATCACCCTGACCTTGGCGCTGAGATGGCGCCGGCTGGGGTAGACGGCGAGCACATCCGTATCGGGCATGCGGTAATCGGGCAGCAGCGGTTGCAGGCGCCCGGCACGCAGGTCATCGCCCACCAGAAAAGTGGGCTGCCAGATGATACCGGCGCCGGCCAGCGCCGCGCTGCGTGCGGTATCGCCATTATTGGTCTGCAGCCGGCTATTGACCCGCACCGAATGCAGCTTGCTGCTTGCATCGCGGAAGTGCCACTCATCCCCGGTATAGCTGTAGACAATGCATTGGTGCAGGGCCAGGTCCGCCAGTGTTTGCGGCGTGCCATGCGCTGCAAGGTAGCCGGGCGCGGCCACCAGCACGTTGCGCGATGAAGCCAGTTTGCGCGCGGCGTGGCTGGTGGCGCCCGAGCGCGAGATGCGGATCGCTAGGTCGTAGCCTTCATCGACGATATCCACCACGCGATCGATCAGGTTCACATCCAGCTCTACCTGCGGGTGCTGTTGCAGAAAGCCCGGCCACAGCGGCGCCAGATGGCGGATGCCGAAGCTCACTGGCGCATTCAGCCGTAATCGGCCGCGTGCCTGTGCGGAGGAAGCAGTTGCCACCGATTCTGCATCGGCCACGTCATCCAGGATGGATTTGCCGCGCTCGAACAAGGCTTCGCCGCTTTCCGTGAGCGAGAGCTTGCGTGAGCTGCGGTTGAGCAGCCGCGTGCCCAGATAGGCCTCCAGCTCGTTGACATAGCGGGTGACGTTGGCGGGGGAGGTATCCAGCGCATCGGCAGCCCGGGTAAAACTGCCGCGCTGCACCACGGCGACGAAGATCTCGAATGCACGCAGCCTGTCCATCGGGCATCGCCTTTTCATGATTCATAAAAGCTGAATTATTAAACAATTTTTATTGTCTTCTTTGATTTTTTATATGCAGATACATTACATCCATCGAGCAGCGCATTGGGCACTGAACGAGTGCAACAGCAAATACACTTCAGGAGATCGTTATGACACGCTTCAACGCAAAGACAGTACTGGTTACCGGTGGCAACAGCGGCATTGGCCTGGCCACTGCACAGGCATTTGCAGCCGAGGGCGCCCGCGTCATCATCACCGGCCGCGACGAGGCCACGCTGGAACAGGCTCGCGGCACGCTGGGTGAAGGCGCGCTGGCCATCCGCAATGACGCTGGCGATATCCAGGCCGCCAGAACGCTGGCTGCGCAGCTTGCCGAGCAGGGCATCACGCTTGATGCCGTGTTCCTCAATGCCGGTGTGGCCAAGTTTGCACCGCTGGAAGGCGTGGACGAAGCACTGTGGGACCAAACCTTCGATATCAACATCAAGGGCCCGTTCTTTACCCTGCAGGCATTGCGCCCATTGCTGAATGACGGTGCCGGCATCGTACTCAACGGCTCGATCAACGCACATATCGGCATGCCCAATTCCAGCGTGTACGCAGCCAGCAAGGCCGCGCTGATCTCGCTGGCCAAAACCCTGTCGAGCGAGCTGATCGGGCATGGCATCCGCGTCAATGTGGTCAGCCCCGGCCCGGTCAGCACACCGCTGTATGGCAAGCTGGGTATTCCGGCCGAGCAATTGTCCGATGTAGCCGCAGGCATCCAGGCACAGGTACCGCTCAAGCGTTTCGGTACACCCGCAGAGATTGCCAGCGCGGTCACCTACCTCGCATCAAGCGATGCCGGTTTTATCGTCGGCACCGAGCTGATCGTGGATGGTGGCATGAGCCAGCTGTAATCAGGTATTGCGGGCCGCAACCGGCCCGACCCCGCAGCCCCGTGTGCTTGCATGCGGGGCTGTTGCTTTATCTGCGGGTGCGCGGGCAGGGCCGGCCTGTTACTTGCCGCCCGGGTGGCCAGCATGGCCATCAGCTGCATCGAAGCGTTGTTGCGCCTGCGTCAGATCGGCGTGATGCGTTTCCGCCCAGCGGTCCACCACCGCCAGCGTCTGGCTCAGCGAGTGCCCCAGCGGGCTCAGCCGGTATTCCACGTGTGGTGGCACGGTCTGGTAATCGATGCGCTCGACCAGGCCATTGCGCTGCAGCTCGCGCAGCGTTTGCGTCAGCATCTTTTGCGAAACGCCACCGATCCGGCGCAGCAGTTCGCTGTTGCGGGCCGGGCCTGCCGCCAGGAAAGGCACGATCAGCAGCGACCACTTGCTGCTGACCAGCTCCAGCGCGGCACGTGACGGGCAACTGGCGCTGTACACGCTGGCATTTGAATGATCGTTTTCCATCCCTGATCCATAGGCACCAGAAGGTGCGTACTTGTCGTGTGGTGAGTATGGATGCACGCTGATACCACTTCAAGTATCGGAGGTGCTTATGGCCTGGTTGTTGTTGCTGGCTGCCGGCGCGGTGGAAATCGTGATGGCGGTGGCCCTGAAGTATGCGGATGGCTGGAGCAAGCCTGTGCCCGGCGTGATCGGGATTGCTGCAGCATTGCTGAGTATTTTCCTGCTGGCGCGGGCATTGCCGCAGTTGCCTGCCGGCACCGCCTACGCGGTATGGACCGGTATCGGCAGCGTGGGCGTGGCGGTGCTGGGCATCGTGCTGTTTGGCGATAGCCCGTCCGCAGCGCGGTTGCTGTGCATGGCGCTGATCGTTGCCGGCATCGTCGGCCTGCGCTTGATCGAAAACTGACAGGAGAACCCCATGCGCATACTGCATATCGCCGCATCACCGGGCAAAGACGCTTCGCTTTCCGGCGCCACAGCGTGCGCATTGCTCGCCGCCTATCTTGGCCATCACCCCGATGCCAGCGTCGACACGCTGGATGTCTGGGATATCGATCTGCCCGCCTTCGATGCCACGATGATTGCCGCCAAATTCGCCGTGTTGCGTGCGCAGAACGCCACGCCGGAACAACAGGCGCAGTGGGCAAGGGCAGTGGCCATCTCGCAGCGCTTCAACAGTGCAGACCTGTATGTGTTCAGCTTGCCGATGTGGAATTTCGGTGTGCCATACCGGCTGAAACACTTCATCGATGTGGTTACGTTGCCGGGGCAGAACTGGGCCTGGTCGCGGCAGACGGCTATACCCCGTTGCTGGATAACAAGCGCGCGGTGCTGGTGTACAGCAGCGCTGGCGATTACCCGCTGGATGCACCCGGGTTGCCCGATGCGGCTTTCCAGAAACCATATATGCGGCAATGGCTGCGCTTTGTGGGGATAGATGTGGCGGGCGAGATTGCCGTGGCACCCACGCTGGCAGCACCGGAACAACTGGCACTCACGCGGGAGCGGAGCCTGGAGCTGGCGCGCGAGCTCGCGGCGCAGCTTTAGCGCTGCAACTGGCAGGCGGCAGGGTGCTTACCACGAGCCGGACCAAGCCTCCGGTACCGGATAGTAGAGGTCGTATTCGCGCCGTGCCACTGGTGACAACGCGCTGCGCCAGCGGGCGGCGCGCATCAGGTAACCCTCGCCTTCGCCCATGCGCCAGTGCAGATCGGATACTTCGATGCCCGGAAACACCAGCCAGGGTGGTGCGAAGAAGGGCTGCGATTGCGCTTGAGTGCTGCCCCGCAAATCCATCAACAGATACCCAAGCCGGTTGCGGCCACGGCCATCACCGCCATCGCCCCAATAGGCATCGTTGACAGTGTGTTCCACCAGCAAGGCATCGCCGGTGGAAAGGAGGATTTCGCCTATGGCCGGGTGCTGTACAAATTTGGCTGCCAGCGCGGTTGCCATCACGCCGTCCTTGACCTGGTTCCAGTCGGGCAGGATCGGTCGGGTGCGCTCACGGCCGATTTGCGCGGCCAGAAATGGCGTCGGGGCTTGATGCACTGCTGCCTTGTCCGCCGCATGGATCAGCTTGGCAGCCTGGAAGTAATGCTCGCTGGTGGGCCAAGTCAGGCCATCGAGCATGATGGGATAGGGCGCAAAGTTGGAAAAGCAGCCGTAGGGTGCTTCAACGGTATAGAAGTTGATGGTGTTCATTGTGGTGTACCCCTGGCGATGATCGTGGTGCTAGGCTGGCTCTTCAAAAGCGAACCATTCCCGCCGCAATCCATCCTGCGCCAGCGATGCTGCGTCGATGATTGCAGCAAAGGGCACATGGCCTGCCCGGGAGAGGCGCTGGTAGCACTCGCTGGCATGGCGATGGGCGAAATCTTTTTTCTGTGATGCCGGCCTGCGCTGCCACTCATCCGGTCCGGTACGTGCAAAATCGATGTGGTTGCCAATTTCGAACAGCATGGATCTGAAGAGAACGGTGTTGCGCATTGCTGGCACGTTGGGGGTCAGTTCCACCTTGCGGCGTGATCGCGTGATCAGATGCCCATCGCTTTGCAACCTGGCGAGTTCCCGTTCCTGTTCAACGGTGACATGGTTGCTCCAGGCAAGGCTGACGAGTGATTGCGCCTCGATGAGGATGGCAGTACCGGAGTATCGATCGATATCGAAGGCAAAGTGCGCGCGCGCCCATGCCGGTGCCAGAATATCTTGCTTGCGCGTGCGCTGCCGCAGCACGATGAAATCGAATGTGGCGAGTTCTTCCGCGGTGCAATGCCGCAGCAGGGTGGCGATATCATCGATGCTGCATGGGTAGATGGCACCCGGTCGCGTCGGCTCTACAAAGAACAGCCGTTCCTTGCTGCCGATCTGACGCCGCACCACGACGTAGTATTTCAGGTCTTCACAATAGCATCTGGCCTGATGTCAGGATTGCGGAATCACCAGCTTGTTATCCTGGCCGTGGCCTTGAGCCCCGGTACCGATATGCCTGTTCCTGCGGGTCGGGTTCCAGCCTGCGCGCATTGTTTTCTCCATGCGGAAAGGCTAACGCGGCAGCGCCTGGATCACAATGATGCCGGCTATTTTCGCTTGAAGATGAGGACCAGCAGCAACACCGTGACGAGCGCAAAGCCACCCGCCAGCAGACGGGTCTGCCAGGTGAACGCAGCAGCGTTGCCCTCGCTGTCGCTGGTCTGCTTTGCATGCAGCGCGGTCATGTCATCTTGCAGCCCGGCGAGCGTGGCCGGCGTTTCCTTCGTTGTGCCGGTGCCATGCAATTGCGTGCCATCAAAAAGCAGGCCGGCCTTGCTGTCCTTGTCGAGCTTGAATTGCAGCTGTGCATCCGGCTGTTCGGCCGCACTGCAGTCCGATGTGACAGTGACATCAAGATCATTGGCGGGTGCGGGAAACAGAAAGCCGCTGCGCAGATTTGCCGCAAGTTTGTCTGTTACCGGCAACGGCGCAACCAGGTAATTTTCGCCATTAATGTACACACTGATGCCGCAACTTGCCGGTTCGCCCTTGCGTGGCTGCTTGATGACGGTTGCGGGTATATCCACCGTCAGTTCAATCCAGCCGTGGTCTTTGGCCAGGATGTAATTCTCGCGGTATGCCGGCAATTCAGCCTTGCTGCAGCCGGAAAGGCCAAGCAGCAGCGTGCTCAGCATGATTGCGGATGGGCGGGCAAGGTTGATGGGGCAGTAACGGTTCATGCAAGACAGGTCTGCAGCCTAATGGTAGCTACGGAGCATAACCGAAGCCCGGCCGAAAAACCCACTCGGGAACTGCCGCAACGGTTACAGCCGGGTATTGGACAGTGCGTACTGCAGCTTTCGCTCGCTGTTGTATTCGCGGACGGCGTGGATTGCCCAGATGGTGGCCGGCAACCAGCCGATCAACGTTGCCTGCAGAAGCAATGCGGTCAGGCTGGCACCCCTGCGGCCTATGCTCAAAAAAGCCAGAAAGGGCAGGAAGATCGCCAGCAGCAAACGCATTGCAAAGTCCTATGGAGGTGCGGCATGAACGCCGCATGGTGGTCCGGATACCTATGGCGCGCCGACGGCGCACCCCTGCCGTGTGCAAACACGGCATGCCGAACCTTAACAAAATTGCGGCTATTGCTTGCAACTGGATGCTGTGCGTCGGTACTAATACCGGGCTGGCAGGCCAATCAGGCTGCGATCCCGCGGCGCTTGCACCTTGAATGACGCGCCAGCGCACTGTGTATGACCGGTCTTGTAGGTGCTAGCCAGTATTCGCTGCTGGCTGCCCGATAGTGCAGCAAGCGGTATCGGGCCACATATCATTTGGCGTGGGAATACCGGTATGCGTGCCACGCTGATCGTGCCAGTAGCTACTGCTGCGAACCAGCCTGCCACGGATTCGTTACCAGAGCGCATTTCAGGGGATCAAACGGTTTCGCGCCACAAGCTCAGCTTGCATGGCTTGCAAAACCGTTTGCGGCGGTAGTCGGTCATGCGCATCAGGCCGACGTTCAGCAGCGCTTCATTCATGCATTGATGGCAGCGGCCACCTTTGGCATGACGGGCATCCGGGTGCAGCGCCAGATAGGTCTCCTTGGTGGGCAGGCGCTCCCAGTCCTTCAGTGCAGCGGGCATACGGACGAAGTAGTAGAAGAGCACGACAACGGCGCCGATGAAGAGCGCGGTGGATAGAACGATCATGCTTGGCAGGCTCCTGATGTGAAAATAAGGAATCATTTCAAGCGCCTAGCATAGCCAGCCACCGCCATGCCCGTATGGCATATTCAGTAATTTTTGCTATTTTTTGAAAGTTTTGTGAAACCATTCACATTTTTCTTAAAAGCATGATGTCAGTGTTGATCGCGTGCTTGAGCAAGATGGCTTGGCAGTGGTAGATGCAGCTCAGCTTCATTAAAAGGCGCTTGGCTACAACGGATCTGTCCGCCGGGCTTGATTTCACGCTGCCCGATGGGCAGGCTGGGAATTCCTTTGACATGCCCGTGGTGCCGCATGGTTTACGCCGTGTTCTTCCGCAACCTCAACCTGGGGCGCCGCAATTGCCCGGATCGACGTCAGTTCGAGGCCGCGTTCCTGAATGCAGGGGCGGGCTTCGCCGAATCGTTCCTCACCAACGGCACGCTGGCGTTCTCCGCAGTGGATGCCCACAGCGCACAAGTCATACTGGCAGCGGCCTGCGCCGAACTAGCGAACGTATGTGGCTTGAAAGAGCCCGCCTTCCTTCGCGCGCTGCCCGATCTGGCCAGGCTTGCCGCGCTGCGCCCGTTTGCCGGCGTGGATAGGAGCACCGTGTACGATTGCTATGTCACTTTCCTGCATCAGGACGCAGTGATTCCAGCCGGCGCAGCGCTGCAGAACAGCAAGGGCGATGTCGAGGTGCTGCTGGTCAGCGATCTGGCAGCCATGAGCGTGGTCCGCCAACTGGGGCGCAGCCCCGGCAGCCCCAATCTGTTCATGGAAAAAATGCTGGGCTTGCCGGCAACCACGCGGGCATGGAATACGCTCTTGCGCCTGCTGAAGAAATATCCGCTTTGAATCGGCAAAGGCGTCACGCCTATCGTGCCAACGCGGTCATCCGGGCGGTGCCCTATCAGCGGTCAGGACGGCTCGTTCTTGCATTGGCGATGCGGAACAAGCCCAGGCCGGTGCCCAGCAGCACCGTGCCCATGTAGCTGATGTCGATTGCCCAGCGTTGCATCAACTGCTGCTGGGCAAAACCGAGTGCAACAGCGTGTGCCAGAAACACCAGCACTGTAGTCACCAGCACCAGCTTGTCGGGCCAGCGTTGCAG
This sequence comes from Andreprevotia sp. IGB-42, assembly GCF_009848685.1. GTDB lineage: Bacteria > Pseudomonadota > Gammaproteobacteria > Burkholderiales > Chitinibacteraceae > Andreprevotia. The sequence continues at coordinate 28,155 of NZ_WXTX01000001.1, read as the reverse complement.
CAGATGGGTATGCACGTATCACTCGAACAGCGGCAGTGCAAAGCCGGCCAGCAACCATGGCGACAAGCCACACCGTAGCAGGGCGCCGCATTGCGCGGCGCCCAAGGCCAGCAACGATGGGATGGCAAACCGCGACAGAAGCCGTTCGCCACCCAACAGAATGATCGGCGTCATCGCCTGGCGACACCTGCCTGATTATTTGCGGCCGTCCTCGGTGGTATCGGCCACGATGCGGTACAGCTCTTCACCGTTCTTGGCAAACAGCAAGCGGCCCTCACCCTTGTAAAAGGTTTCATAGCGGTAGCGGTCTTTTTCGAACAGCGCACCGCTCACTTCGATCCAGTTCTTGCCTGGCTGATAGGTTTTGGTGGCGCCGGGTTTGCCGATCAGCTTTTCTGCCTGCTTGCGCGATATGCCGATGCTCAGCTTGGAAAATTTGCTGCCCGGTGCAACGGTACCGACGATCTCGCCCTCGAAATCACCTTCCTTCGACCAGGTCTTGCTCACCCCGTTGCCGGTAGCCGGCGCGGTCTGGTTTTGCTGGGCTGCCTTCTGGGCAGGGGTGGCGGTCGGCTGCGGCGCAGACTGCGCAGCGCTGGCGGTGCTTTTGTTGCCGGTTGCCCCGGAATTCTTGGTATCCGTCGCGCAGGCGGCAAGGCCGAGGCCAAGTGCAAGAACAAGCGGCAGGGTGAGCGAGCTGGTTTTCATGGATATCCCGTATTGGTCTGATGGCTGGTCTGATGGCGCTACTGATTGCGTCAACACGATCTGCAGCAGGCACTGGCATTCGGTCACTACAGCTTGTGTTGACGCAAGATATGGGTGGTTGTCAACTTACCAAATGAGCAAGACAAAATCCATGAATATCAAAAGATTTGTCTTGTCTGTGTTAGCTGGCATACAGATATTCAACCCGATGTCATATCGTCCAAGCCAACCCCGCGCTTGGCTAGGGAGAAACGAGCTGGATACCGGTGGCTGGCAGACTCGGGATAATGCTTCCGGGCTTAGCGAGGCCGCTCAGTCCGCCTTGCTCGGCCCGGGTAGCGGTTTGCGATCGTACTGCACTGCAGCCCGGCAAACGCCGCGCAGGATATCCACTTCCTCCCGTTCCAGCCTGGCGCGCTGGAACAGCCGGCGCAGTCGGGGCATCAGCCGCTTGGGTGCATGCGGTTTCAGGAAGCCGATCTGGATCAGCGTTTCTTCCAGATGTACGAAAAAGCGTTCCACGTAGTCGTGATCGGCCAGATCGCGCTTTTCTTCCAGGTAGCTCACATCATCGAGCAAGGTGGCGCGCAGTTCATATGCCAGCACCTGTACCGCCTGCGAGAGGTTGAGACTGGAGTAATCCGGGTTGGTGGGAATGGTTACCAGCCGATTGCACAGCTGCACTTCATCGATGGTCAGCCCGCTGGTTTCCGCACCGAACACCAACGCCACTTCGCCACCGTTACGTGCTTCCGCAATGATTTCCGGCACCAGCTGGCGCGGTGTCTGCAACGGTTGCACCAGCTCGCGGCGGCGTGCCGTCATCGCCACCTGCATGGTGGTGCCCGCCAGTGCCTGCTCGATGGAATCGACCACGATGGCGTTGTTCAATACATCATCCGCGCTGCTGGCGAGCGAAGTAGCCACTTCGGACGGAAATTCCTTGGGATTGACCAGGTACAACCGCGTGATTCCCATGGTTTTCATTGCGCGCGCGGTCGAGCCGATATTGCCGGGATGGCTGGTGTGCGAGAGCACCACACGTATTTGGGACAGACAGGCAGTTTCGGCAGACATGGGCAGGGGAACGGGGCGCAAAGAGTGCATTTTACCCGCCATGGCCGCTTCGCGCCCGGCCCATCGTCAGCCGCGTGCCGGAAGATACTGCCAAAGCGGCAATTGCCCGGTAGAATGGCGGCCAGTTGATTTGCCACCTTGATCTTTAGAAGCTGACCGGGCCTGCCCCGGACGCGACACCGCCGCATCGTGATTCATGCTACCCGCCCCTGGCGGCGTGGGCGGTTTTGTTATTGTCAGCTTCGCCATAACAGGAAAACCGCCATGCATCCGATGCTCAATACGGCCGTACGTGCCGCCCGCCGCGCCGCTTCCGTCATCCAGCGCGCGTCCAACAACCTCGATGTGATCGTGACCGAGAAAAAAGGTCATAACGATTTCGTATCGGAAGTGGACCGCGCAGCAGAACAGGCCATCATCGAAACCATCCTCGAAGCCTATCCGACGCATGCCATCCATGCCGAGGAATCGGGTAACCAGGGCAAATCCGAATACACCTGGATCATCGATCCGCTCGATGGCACTACCAACTTCCTGCATGGTTTTCCGCAATATGCGATCTCGATTGCGCTGGAGCACAAGGGCGTGATCACCCAGGCGGTTGTGTACGATCCCAACCGCAATGATCTGTTCACCGCCACCCGTGGCGTGGGCGCGTTCCTGAATGATCGCCGCATCCGTGTTTCCAAGGCGCGCGAGCTGTCCGAATCGCTGATCGGTACCGGTTTCCCGTACACCAACTTCAAGCATCTGGATGTTTACCTGAACATCTTCCGCGACATGGCGCAAAAAGCCGCCGGTATCCGCCGTCCGGGCGCTGCCGCGCTGGATCTGGCCTACGTGGCATGCGGCCGTTTCGATGGCTTCTTCGAGTTCGATCTCAAGCTGGTCGATATCGCTGCCGGTTCGTTGCTGGTACAGGAAGCCGGTGGGCTGATCACCGATATGCAGGGCGAGGAGAAATACCTGGAATCCGGCGACGTGCTGTGCGGTACACCACGCGTGTTCGGCCAGATGCTGCAGCTGATCAGCGGACACCTGAAGTAAGCGGTGCGCTGCAAATGAAAAAAGGGGCAATAGCCCCTTTTTTCTTGCCCGACCTGATTGGTATCAGGTGCGCTTGTTGTGCTCGCGGGCCAGCCGCTGTTTCTCGCGCTGCCATTCGCGGTCTTTCTCGGTTTCCCGCTTGTCGTGCTGCTTCTTGCCCTTGGCAAGGCCGATTTCCAGCTTGATGCGGCCACGGGTGAAGTGCATGTTCAGCGCAGCCACGGTATAGCCCGCGCGGTCGACCTTGATGGACAACTTTTCGATTTCACGCGCGTGCAGCAGCAGCTTGCGCATGCGGGTGGGGTCCGGATACACGTGGGTGGAGGCGGTGGTCAGCGGCGAAATGTGTGCACCCATCAACCAGAAATCGCCCTTCATGTAGACGACGTAGGATTCCTTGAGCTGCACGCGCCCGGCGCGGATCGATTTCACTTCCCAGCCTTCCAGCACGAGGCCCGCTTCGAAGCGGTCTTCGATAAAGAACTCGTGAAAGGCTTTGCGGTTGTCGACTATGGTCATTGAGGTGTTGCTGGGTACGGGCAAAAACATGATTGTAACGGAGGCATCAATGTCCTTGCTTGTGATTTACACCGGCGGAACGCTGGGCATGCGCGCCGGACCACAGGGGCTGGCGCCGGTACCGGGTTTTCTGGGCGCCGAACTGGCACGCCTGCACCCCGGTATCACCTGCATCGAATACCAGCCGCTGCTCGATTCCAGCGCCATGGGCCCGGCGCACTGGAACCGCATTGCCGCAGACATCGCCGCACAGGCCGATGCGCACGATGGCTTCGTGGTACTGCACGGCACCGATACGCTGGCATGGACCGCATCTGCACTCGCGTTCATCCTGCAAGGACTGGACAAACCGGTGGTGCTGACCGGCGCCATGCAGCCGTGGGAAGCGCCAGGCAGCGATGCGCCGGCCAATGTTGCCGCTGCGCTGACATTGGCGCAGCACGGGCAAGTGCGTGAAGTGGCAGTGGTGTTCGCCAGCGTAGCTTACCGCGGCTGCCGAGTGCGCAAGATGGATTGCGAAGCGGACGCTGCGTTCGCCAGCCCGGGAGCGCCGCCGCTGGGGCATTACGAGGATGGGCAATGGCAGATCGATAGCCAGGCATTGCAGCCAGCTGTGCAGTGCGGTTTGCGCCACCAGCCGGTTGCAGTGGACGCACGGATTGCACATTGTGTACTGGCGCCGGGCCACACTACTGATTTCCTGGTTACGGCACTCGATGCCGGGGGGCTCGATGGCCTGCTGCTGCAGAGCTTTGGCGCCGGCAACCTGCCGGATGCGCCAGCGCTGCTGGCCAGTTTGCAGCGCCTGGCTGCGCGTGCACCGGTGGTGAACCTGAGCCTGTGCCCGCAGGGAGGCATCACGCCCGGCCAGTATGCGGCAGGCGCCGGCTTGCAGCAGATGGGGGTGTTCGATGGTGCGGACCTGACGCCGGAGGCGGCACTGGGCAAATTGTACTGGCTGGCAGCGCAGCGGCTGGATCTGGCCACGCAGCGGCGCCTGTTCGAAAGCAATATTGCCGGCGAGCGCACCACACCGGCCAGCTTGTGATATAGTCCCGCTTCTGCAATGGCGGGTCTCCCCGCATGGCTAAGATGTGAACCTGGTCAGGTCCGGAAGGAAGCAGCCACAGCGTTTGATGCCAGTGCCGGGGGTCGGGCTCGCCACCTCATTCCAGCAGCGGGGCCGGATTTCATCCGGCCCCGTTTTTGCTTTTGCAATCCACAAAGTTTCACGCCACGCCTGCTTCAGTGTCATCGACCAGACTTGATCCCGGTCAAGTCCTGCCGCCGCGTTGCCGGGCAGAATGGCCTTGCGTCAGCGCATGTGTTCCAGTGAGCTTTGCGCGCCGCAGGCCAATGCGGCGCTTTTTTATGCGGCATTTCTGCAAAATTCACTTTTGCGCTGCTTGTTTTGGCAGATTGTCCGCCGCATAATGCGCAATCTCCAGCATACAGTGCTGCCATGAAGTTTCTGTTTGATCTCCTCGCTGTCCTGCTGTTTTTCGGCACCTACCTGATCACGAAAGACATCTATCTTGCGACCAAGGTTGCCATGGCGACGGCTGCGCTGCAGGTAGGCTATGTCTATCTGCGCCACCGCAAGGCCGAACCCATGTTGCTGCTCAGTTCAGGCATGGTGATCGGGCTGGGCGCATTGACGCTGATTTTCCACGATCCACTGTTCATCAAATTCAAGCCCACCGCACTGTACTGGTTGTTTGCCGTGGTGCTGGGCGGCGCGCATGCATTGCGCGGCAAGAATCTGATCAGGAGCATGCTCGAGAAGCAGATTGCGCTGCCCGAGCCGATCTGGGCACGCCTCAACTGGGCGTGGGCAGGTTTCTTCCTGTTCCTTGGCCTGCTCAATCTGTTCGTCGCATTGCGCTTTACCGAAGCGCAGTGGGTCAATTTCAAGTTTTATGGCACCACCGGCCTGATCTTTGCATTTGCCATTGCGCAAAGCGTGTACCTGTCGCGCCACGTCGAAGATCTGCCGGCTGAAACCAAGGATTGACATGCCGCTTTATGCCATCATCGGTAACGATCGCACTGACAGCCTGACCGATCGTCTGGCCAGCCGCCCGGCTCATCTGGCCCGTCTGGAGCAATTGAAAGCAGAAGGGCGCTTGGTCCTGGCCGGCCCGTTCCCTGCCATCGATTCGGTTGATCCCGGCTCAGCCGGTTTTTCCGGCAGCCTGATCGTAGCCGAATTCGAAACGCTGGCAGCTGCCCGGACTTGGGCCGATGCAGACCCCTATCGTGCTGCCGGCGTGTACACCGATGTCATCGTCAAGCCGTTCAAGCACGTGTTACCCTGATGAGCTTGGAAGCAGAAATACGTCAGCGTCTGGCCAGTCTGTCGCCAGAATCGGTTGACCTTTATGATGATAGTGCCGCGCATGCCGGTCATGCCGGCAACCGCGGTGGCGGCCACTACGATCTGGTGATTGTAGCGGCCGTTTTTGCGGGGCAGAACGCGCTGCAGCGCCACCGTACCGTATATGGTGTGCTGGGCGATTTGATTCCTGACCGGGTGCATGCGCTGAGCGTGAAGGCATATGCTCCCGGCGAACTTTGACAACTCACGCAATACATACAAACAAGGAACGATTCAATGCGTCAACCCAAAAGTCTTGCGCTGATTCTCTCCCTCAGCGCTGCCGCCGCGTTTGCTGGCAACGTGGCCACCGTGAACGGTGTGGCGATTTCTGATGCCAAGGTCGACTTCTACGTGAAGCAAGTTACCGAACGCGGTCAGAAAGATACGCCGGAACTGCGCGCCAAGGTCAAGGAAGAGCTGGTCCGCAACGAAGTGCTGTACCAGGAAGCCCAGAAGAAGGGCCTGGACAAGACCCCGGACGTGCAACAACGCCTGGACTTCGCCAAGCAACAGATCCTGGTTGGTGCACTGATCAATGACTTCGTGAAAGCCAACCCGGTTTCCGATGCAGATCTGAAAAAAGAATACGACAAGAACAAGGCTGGCATGTCGGGCAAGGAATACAAGGCTCGCCATATCCTGGTGAAGACCAAGGAAGAAGCTGATGCCATCGAAGCCGATCTGAAGAAAGGCAAGAAGTTCGATGACATCGCCAAGGCCAAGTCACTCGATACCGGCAGCGCCAAGAATGGCGGTGATCTGGGCTGGGCCAATCCGGCTGGCTTCGTGCCCGAGTTCGGCAAGGCACTGACCGCGCTGACCAAGGGCAAGGTTTCCGACCCGGTGCAAACCCAGTTCGGCTGGCACGTGATCAAGCTGGACGACGTGCGTGATGCCAAGGGCCCGTCCTTCGACGAAGTGAAGGCCGAGCTGCAACGCGCCGTGCAAGGCGACAAGGTACAGAAGTATGTGGAAGACCTGACCTCGAAGGCCAAGGTCGGCAACTGATTCTGCTTGCTGCCAATAAAAAACCCCGCGCTGCGGGGTTTTTTATTGAGCATCACCGGCTATCCGCTAACCGGCATCGTCATCACGACGCTGCAGAGGCCCCGGATGCGTGGCTGCTCTTGTTCTTTTCGAACTTCCAGCGCTCGCTGATCAGCGGGCTGCCCAGTTGCGCGTCGGTCGCATCGGGCTGGCTGGCGTCCTTCAGGCGGGCGCGGATTTCGCCGTAGCAGCGTAGTCGGGTAGCTTCATCCGCTGCGCCGCCGCTGTACAGCGATTCACCGCATTCGGCCAGTACCGTCTTGAATTGATCACGGTCGAGGTTGAGTACCGGGTTGCCGGTTTCAACAACCGGGGCGGGCACCTGTTGCGGGGCTTCGTCACATGCGGACAGTGCCAGTGCCATTGCCATGAACACCGGCAGGGCAAAACGTTTCATGTTCTCCTCCTTGTTCTTGTTTGCTTTGAAATGCTTGTGGTAGTGGAATACTGCGGGTGACGGATTGTAAGCCGATTCAAAGCGCTGTGCGAAGCAGATGCTGCGTGATGCGTGCAGAGTGTGTGCTTTGGCGCGCACCATGCAAAAGAGCCGCATGAAGCGGCTCCCTGCAATGCCCGCCAGATGTCCGATGCGGTGGTTCATTCGCCCAGATAGGCTTTCTGGATCGCCTCGTTGGCCAAGAGGTTTTCCGCGCTGTCGGCCAGCGTGATCTGGCCCGATTCCATCACATAGCCGCGGTTGGCGGTCTGCAACGCCAGCTTGGCATTCTGTTCCACCAGCAGCATGGTGACGCCCTCGGCAGCGATCATGCGGATGATCTCGAAAATCTTCTGCACGATGATGGGCGCCAGGCCCATTGAGGGTTCATCCAGCAGCAGCAGCTTGGGCCGGCTCATCATCGCGCGGCCGATGGCCACCATCTGCTGTTCACCACCGGACAGGGTGCCGGCCAGCTGCTTGTGGCGCTCTTTCAGCCGCGGGAACAGGCCGAACACACGCTCCAGGTCGCTGGCGATTTCCGCCTTGTCATTACGCGTGTAGGCACCCATCTGCAGGTTTTCCTCCACGGTCAGGCGGCTGAAAATGCCGCGACCTTCCGGCACCAGCACCATGCCTTCGCGCACGTAGTCATAGACCGGCAGCCTGGCGGTGGATTGGCCCTTGAAGACGATTTCGCCTTCGGCCGGCTTGACCATGCCCACCAGAGTTTTCAGCGTGGTGGATTTGCCGGCGCCATTGGCGCCGATCAGCGCCACCAGTTCGCCCGGGTTGACTTCGAGGTTGATTCCCTTGACCGCGTGAATGCCACCGTAGGCAACCTTCAGGTCCTTGATTTGCAGCAGGGCTTGACTCATTCGCTGGCGACTCCCAGATATGCTTCGATCACTCTTGGATCATTCTTCACTTGTGCCGGTACGCCTTCGGCGATTTTCTTGCCGTAGTCGAGCACGGCAATGCGGTCACACAAGCCCATCATCAGCTTCACATCGTGCTCGATCAGCAGGATGGTCACGCCGTCGCCACGGATCTTCTCCATCAGCGTTTTCAGCGCCGCGGTTTCGTTCGGGTTCATGCCGGCAGCGGGTTCGTCCAGCGCCAGTAGGGTAGGGCCGGTGGCCAGTGCACGGGCAATTTCCAGCCTGCGCTGATCACCGTACGACAGGTTGCGTGCCAGCTCCTGCGCGCGCTTGCCAATGCCCACGTAATCGAGCAGCTCCAACGCACGTGCCTTGATGCTCGCTTCCTCTGCTTTGGCTTTCGGCGGGTGGAACACCGCGCCGAATACGCCGGCCCTGGTGCGCACGTGCTGGCCCACCATCACGTTCTCCAGCGCCGTCATGTTGGCGAACAGGCGGATGTTCTGGAAGGTGCGGGCAATACCGCTTTCCACCACCACGTAGGGTTTCTGGCGGAACAGGTTCTTGCCGGCAAAGGTGAACTTGCCTTCGTCGGGCAGGTAAAGCCCGGTCAGCACATTGAACAGCGTGGTCTTGCCGGCGCCGTTCGGGCCGATCAGGCCATAGATTTCGCCCTTGTTGATCGACAGCGATACATCGCTCAGCGCATGCAGGCCGCCAAAACGCTTGTGGATGCCCTCGATGCTGAGAAGCGGTTGCTGGACGTTGCTCATGCCGTAGCCTCCGCGTCTTTTTCATGGAATTCCGCTTTGCGGCGCTTGGATGGCCACAGGCCTTCCGGGCGCAGCAGCATGATGATGATCATGGCAAGGCCGAAAATCAGCATGCGCAGGTTTTCCGGGTCCACCACGCGCTTGCCGAACACCGCGTTCTGCAGCGGATTGATCACGTCACGCAGGATTTCCGGCGTGATCGATACGATGATGGCGCCCAGGATCACGCCCGGAATGTGCCCCATGCCGCCCAGCACCACCATGCACAGCACCATGATCGATTCCATCAGCACGAAGGATTCGGGCGATACGAAGCCCTGGAAGCTGGCAAACAGCGCACCGGATACCCCGCCGAAGCTGGCGCCCATGGCAAACGCCAGCAGCTTGATGTTGCGGGTGTTGATGCCCATGGCGTTGGCGGCGATTTCATCCTCGCGGATGGCCACCCAGGCACGGCCGATACGCGATTGCTGCAGGCGCACGGTCACGAAGATGATCAGCGCGCAGAACGCCAGGATCAGGTAGTAGTAGCTGTGCACGGTTTCGAACGTGATGCCCAGCCACTCGATCGGCCGGCCCAGATCCAGCCCGCCCACATGTACCTTGGCAATGTTGTTGATGCCTTGCGGGCCATTGGTGATGTTGATCGGGCGATCCAGGTTGTTCATGAAGATGCGCACGATTTCGCCAAAACCCAGTGTCACGATGGCCAGGTAGTCACCACGCAGCTTCAGCGTGGGCGAGCCCAACAACACCCCGAACAGCCCCGCCACAAGCGCTGCCAGCACCAGCATGATCAGCAACGGTGGATAGGCCAGCCATGATGGCAGGACGGCCTGCAGGTGTGGCGAGTTGAGCAGCGCGTACAGATAGGCACCCACCGCGTAGAACGCGATATAGCCCAGGTCGAGCAGCCCGGCGTAGCCGACCACGATGTTGAGGCCCAGCGCCAGCATGATGTAGAGGAGGGCGAAGTCGACGGCACGCAGCCAGGACTTGCCGTTCTCGAAGCCGCCGGACAATACCCAGGGCAGGATGGCCAGCACGATGGCGAACAGGATGCTCGCAATCAGCCGTTGCTGGCGGTTTTTCAGGAAATCGATAGCCATTGTTGTTTTCTCCGTTGGCTCAGGCGCGGTCGGCCACGCGTTCGCCAAGCAGGCCGCTTGGGCGGAATACAAGGACGCCGATCAGCACCACGAAGGCAAAGATGTCCTTGTAGTTGCTGCCGAGGAAGCCGCCGGTGAGGTCGCCCAGGTAACCGGACCCGAGGCTTTCGATCAGCCCCAGCAGAATGCCGCCCACCACGGCACCGGCGAGGTTGCCGATGCCACCCAGCACGGCTGCGGTGAAGGCCTTCAGGCCGATCAGGAAGCCCATGTACGCATGGGCCTGGTCATAGTTGGCTGCAACCATCACGCCGGCCACGGCGCCCAGGCCCGAGCCGATCATGAAAGTCATCGAAATGATGCTGTTGATGTTCACGCCCATCAGGCCGGCCACATCCGGGTTCTGCGCGGTGGCGCGCATGGCGCGGCCCAGCTTGGTGCGCTCGATCAGGAAGAACAGGCCGCCCATCAGCAGCAGTGCCAGGATCACGATGGCCACCTGCAGGTCGGTCACCGCAGCGCCGAAGAAATCGTGCACGGTGGTGGGCAAGATGGCGGGGAAGGGGCGATAGCTGCGGCCCCAGATCAGCATGGCCACCTGCTGCAGCACGATGGAAACGCCGATCGCGGTGATCAGTGGCGCCAGGCGCGGCGCACGGCGCAGCGGGCGATAGGCGACCTTCTCGATGGTGTAGCCCAGCAGCGCGGAAACCGGGATGGCCATCAACAGGCCAGCCAGCAACAGCAGCGGGCCGGGCAGGCTGACGCCCATGCCCAGCAGCAGGTTGATGCAGGTGATGGTGACCATCGCGCCGATCATCACGATTTCGCCATGGGCAAAATTGATCAGTTGCATGATGCCGTACACCATCGTGTAGCCCAGAGCGATCAGCGCATAAATGCTGCCGACCACCAGGCCATTGATGATTTGTTGCAGGAAGATATCCACTTGGCTCCCATCCTCGGTGAGGGTATTGGTATCGACCGTCTTGCAGCCTGCGCTTGCGTGCGGGCCGTTGGGCGACGGTCATCTGTATGCAGTTGCGTTTGAAACCAACCGTTACAGTTTAGCGAGCGAAACTTACATCTGCCGACCTGATGCGCCTACTTGCGTGTTTCCCCTATGGGTTAGGCCTTATTCCTGCCATGCATCGCTGCATTTCCGCTGGCTTCCGGCCTGCTTTCAGATATAGCCGGAATGCGGATTGCAGCGGCAATTTTGTCGATATTTCCGCGTAAAACGATCGTTTTCAGCCGGCTGCAGTGCAACTGGCGATAGTGCCTGCTCCGGGTGTGCTGTTGCCAGCCAGCACAAGATTGTTGCTGTGCTGCAACAAGCCGCATGCGGAAATGAAAACGGCGCCCGCAAGGGGCGCCGCTGCAATCGGCTGCAGTTGCTACTGCAGCGCACCCGCTGATGCCGGCTATTGCGCCAGCGGGGCGTTACGACAGGTTGCCGGGGCTTACTTGCCGCCCACGACTTCCAGTACTTCCCACTTGCCGCCCTTCACCTGGTAGATGGTGATGGCGCCATTCTTGATGTCGCCCTTCTCGTCGAACGAGATATGGCCGGTTACACCGTCCAGCTCGATCTTGGCGAGTTCTGGCAGGTACTTGGCAGGCTCGGTGGAGCCGGCTTTCTTCATCGCTTCGACCATGACCTTCACGGCGTCATAGCAGTACGGTGCGTACAGCTGCACATCGGTACCGAACTTGGCCTTGAACTTGTCGAGGAATTCCTTGCCGCCCGGCATGGCAACCTTGTCCTGGCCCGGGCTGGAGGAAATCATGCCTTCCGCATCGCTACCGGCCAGCTTGATCAGCTCCGGCGTTTGCGTGCCGTCGCCGCCCATCACCTTGGCGGCAATGCCCAGCTTCTTGGCCTGCTTCTTCAGCGGTGCTGCTTGCGCATCCATGCCGCCGTAGAAGATCAGGTCAGGCTTGGCACCCTTGATGCTGGTCAGGATGGCGTTGAAGTCGGTTTCCTGGTTGGTGGTGAATTCGCGCTTCACCACTTCCGCACCGGCGGCCTTGGCAGCTTTCTCGAACTCGTCTGCGAGGCCTTGGCCGTAGGCAGTACGGTCGTCAACGATGGCAACCTTCTTCACCTTGAGCTTGGCAACGGCGAAGTCACCCAGCACCTTGCCTTGCTGCGCGTCGTTGGCCATCACGCGGAAGGCGGTCTTGAAGCCCTGTGCGGTGTAGGCTACGGCGGTTGCCGACGGGGAGATCTGCGGGATGCCTGCATCCGAGTACAGCTTGGAAGCCGGGATGGTGGTGCCCGAGTTCAGGTGGCCGATCACGCCGACGACCTTCTGGTCGACAAAGCGCTGCGCTACGGTGGTGGCGGTTTTCGGATCGGCCTGGTCGTCTTCCGATACCAGTTCGAACTTGACCTTCTTGCCGCCGATGTCGGCACCGCCGGCATCGTTGATTTCGTCGATGGCCATCTTCACGCCGTACTCGTTGTCCTTGCCGAGGTGGGCAATATTGCCGGTCAGCGGTGCTGCGTGGCCGATCTTGACAGTACCGTCGCCGCCGGTAGTCGCCGGTGCTTCAGCAGCGGCCGAAGCTGCAGGCGCTGCACTGGCTGCTTCTGGCGCCGCCGGTTCCTGTTGTTTGCCGCAAGCGGCGAGCGTGAGCAGCGATGCTGCGATCAGGCTGTAACGCGCGATGGTCATTTGAACTATCCCCTAGATGCTGTTTGGTTGAAATCAGCGAGCGCCGGTGTACGGAGGCTGCAAGCCATCTGAACACAGGACTTACCCGATGATAGAAAACGATCATGGGGAGGGCGAAGAATGACTGTCAAATACGGGTTTTCCCGGATTCGACTGTTGTATCTGCACCACTAAAGGGTGCGATAAAGAAAAATTGCAAGATTTCAGACGCTTAGGTCCACCTGCTGCAGGCTGCCGACCGCGCCGTCTTCTGTCAGATAAATGCCACTGGCACGTACTTTGCCCAAGGTGTTGTTGCTGGCATCGTTGATATTGAAGTCAGCTTTTGCCGCACCCAGGTAGATGGCACCCACTCCCATGGCTTTCAGGTCGACCTGTTTATCCTGGCCCGATTCATCCTTGAGCCACAGCTTGAGCTGGCCGAATACTGCATCGCCTTCATCGATCCAGCCGTTGCCATCGTCGTCGTAAGCGGCCAATTCCGCAAAGCCGTCACCGGTACGGGTGCCGAACAGCTCGCCACCATTGTCCACCTTGCCGTTGTTGTTGCGATCCAGCGCAAGGAAGGCCGCCCCCTGCTTGAGCTTGCTGATCTGATCCTGCTGGCCGTCGCTATCGATATCGAAAGCGAAGGTCTGGCTGGAGAGCTGGCCGGCGGTACCGCCAAAATCGAGGATCAGCGGGTCTTTCTGCACCTTGGCCAGGCTGCCCGAATAGACGCCCACGCTGCTGGTTTCCGAGTAGCTGCGTGCCATCGAGAGCTCGGCGCTAAACTGGATTTCCCGGCCATCGGCGGTTTTGACGATGCCCTGCGTACTGTATTGCGCTGCTTCCACTTCCTGGTAGCTGTGATTGTATTCAATGGCAAAGCCTGCTTGCGATGCCTGCGCCGGCTGACTGCTGGCCGTTGCTCCGCTGTCCTGCGTGGCCGGTGCATTATCGCCACCTGTGGCGCCCGGTACATACTGGCTGATGTCGATAGCGTGGCCCAGCATGTATTCCAGCAGGCGCTTCACCAGCGAAATGTACGGGCTGAGGTTGTCGTTGGCGTCTTTTTTTTCCACCCGCTGTGCGGATTGCTCGCGGCCAGCATGCGACAGCGATACATCGGGCCGGTTGCCACGCGCCTGCTCCCGCGGTGCTGCCGGCTGGCGTTGCGGCGCCTGGTAGCGCACCGACATGCTGGTCTGTTGCTGGCTGGAAAAGCTGCGGCTTGCCTGGGAGGCAACGGCTGAATCGGTGATGCGCATGATAGGCTCCGCGTAGCATGTTTCTTTTAAGCAATCGGCAGCTTCACGCAAAGCTTGAGGGGCGCTCAGCCCACGTTCAGTCCATAAGCCCTTGTTCCGCAAAGGAGATGACTTGATGTCCTGCAACAAGAAAATGATCCAGCAATTTGATTTCCAACAGCTTTAATGCCTCGGCAAGATGCCGCGTCAACGCGATGTCGGCAGCGGATGGCTGTGCGTTTCCCGACGGATGGTTGTGTGCGACGATGATCGAGGCCGCGTTGAGATTGAGTGCCTTCTTGGCCAGCTCGCGCGGGTAAACCCGCGCCTCGGTCAGCGAGCCTTGTGCTACTTCCTCGCAACTGATCAGCCGGTTGGCTGCATCGAGGAACAGCGCGACAAACACTTCGTTGCTGCGGCCACGCAGCAGCAGCACCAGGTAATCGCGCACCGCTGCGGGCGAGCCCAGCACGCTGTTGCGGCTGATTTCCTCGCTGAGCGCCCGGCGAGACATTTCCAGCACCGCCTGCAGTTGCGCGAACTTGGCATCACCCATGCCGGGCACGGCGGAAAAATCGCTGCGGGCGGCGGCGAACAGCGCATTCAGGCTGCCAAAGCGCAGCAACAGCGTGCGCGCCAGATCGACCGCGCTGCTGCCCACGATGCCCACCCGCAGGAATATCGCCAGCAGTTCCGCATCGGACAACGCTGCCGCACCGCGGGTCAGCAACTTTTCTCTCGGTCGCTCATCGATGGGCCAATCGGTGATGGGCATGGTTTACACTCTCGGGATGTTTAGCCCGGTTTACCGGGCATTGTTTTTGGCGCTGCAGCCGGCATCTATGGCACAGGGTCACACCGATATAAGCGATGGCAGGTCATGAAGCAAAGAAGGATCGTATTGGGCGTTACCGGCGGGGTGGCCGCGTACAAGTCGGCGGAGCTGGTGCGCCTGATGGTAAAGGCTGGCTGGCAGGTGGATGTGGTGCTGACTGAGGCGGGTGCACAGTTCGTCGGCCCGGCCACGTTCCAGGCGTTGTCGAACCGGCCGGTGTACAGCGCGCTGTGGTCGCCCAGCCTGTCGAACGGCATGGCGCATATCCAGCTCACGCGCGGTGCCGATGCCTTGCTGATTGCGCCTGCTACCGCAGACATCATTGCCAAGACCGCACTCGGCCTGACCGATGATTTGCTGTCCACGCTGATTTCCGCCCGTGATTGCCCGCTGCTGGTCGCGCCGGCCATGAACCGGCAGATGTGGGACAACCCACCCAACCAGCGCAACATCGCCCAGTTGCTGGCCGATGGCGTGCGCGTATTGGGCCCGGCCGCGGGCGAGCAGGCGTGCGGTGAGGTGGGGCAGGGCCGCATGCTGGAGCCGGAAGAGCTGCTGCAGCACCTGGAGGCCAGCTTCCAGCCCAAGCCGCTCTCTGGCCGCCGCGTACTGCTGACCGCAGGCCCCACCTTCGAGCGCATCGATGCGGTACGCGGCATCACCAATTCCAGTTCGGGCAAGATGGGCTTTGCGGTGGCGCGTGCCGCATGGGAAGCCGGCGCGGAGGTCACCATCATCGCCGGTGAAACCACGCAGGCCACACCGCCGGAGTGCCGTCGTATCGATGTGCAATCGGCACAGGAAATGCTCAATGCAGTGGAGGCCGAGGTGGATGACGCCGATATCTTCATCGCGGTGGCCGCGGTGGCAGACTACTACGTGCTCAACCCGTCCGAGCAGAAGATCAAGAAAGACGCGCACATCCTCACGCTGGAGCTGGCGCCCAACCCGGATATCCTGGCGCGCGTGGCCACGCGCCCGGCACCCCCATTCTGCGTGGGGTTTGCCGCGGAATCGGAAAACCTGCTCGAATACGCGGAAGCCAAGCGCAAGCGCAAGCACCTGCCACTGCTGGCCGCCAACCTGGTGCAAAGCGCCATGGGTGCGGACGATAACGAAATCATCCTGCTCGACGACAATGGCGAACACCGCCTGCCACGCGGCCCCAAGCTGGACGTGGCGCGCAAGATGGTCAGCCATATTGCCCAACTCTATTTCAAGGAAAAAACCGCATGACCCAGCTCGACGTCAAGATCCTCGACGAACGCCTCAGGGAAAACCTGCCAGCCTATGCCACACCGGGCGCTGCCGGCCTTGATCTGCGTGCGTGCCTGGATGCGCCGGTGGAGCTGGCGCCGGGCGCCACCACACTGGTGCCGACGGGGATTGCCATCCATCTGGACAACGCCGGCCTTGCCGCGATGATCCTGCCGCGCTCGGGCCTGGGTCACAAGCACGGTATCGTGCTGGGCAACCTGGTGGGGCTGATCGATTCGGATTACCAGGGGCAGATTTTTGTATCGGTCTGGAACCGTGGCAACACGCTGTTCACGATCCAGCCCATGGAGCGCATTGCGCAACTGGTGATCGTGCCGGTGGTGCAGGTGACGTTCAATCTGGTGGAATCGTTTGCCGAGAGCGAGCGTGGTGCAGGCGGTTTTGGCAGCACCGGCAAGCACTGATCCCGCCGCTGGCAGGCCGGATTGGCCTGCCAGGTATGGCTTCAATCGGAACGCCTGATTCCCTGCAGTCCGGTTTCAATCCAGCGCGTTGCGCAATTTGCGTTGCGTGCGCTTCACCTTTTGTTCCAGCTCCGGCAAGCGGCCGGCGTCCTGCGGCAGCACGATGCCGGCTTGTTGGCGCACGATCAGGTCATGCCAGTCGCCAATCGCGCCTTGTGTGGCCTTGAGTGGTGCCAGCTGTTTGCGTGTCGGCGCGGCAAGCCACGGGCCGGCGTATTCGATCAGGTAGCGCAAGCGCTTGATCTTGATCCGCAACGGATGCCACGCTTCGTGATCTGCCTCCTTGCCGTCCTTGCCGCCATCATGCAGTAATGTCCGCAATTCGTTTTCAGCACGTGCGGCACGGCGGCGCATGCGCTGCCGGATGCGTTTGCGGCGTGTGCTGTCGATGGACAGCGCCAGTTGCGCACGGCTGGCTGCATCCAGCACCGGCCAGGTAATGCTGGACAGGCCCGCTACCAGCGCACGGTAGGCGCCTTGTTGCCGCTGTTGCAACTGGCTGGTCATCGGGTGATCGGCAGGCAGCGTCTGCAGCATGACTTCGGTATCGCGTAGCGGGCTGGTGAGCTTGAACAGCTTGCGCCAGGCCATTTTCAGCGACTGGTGCAGCGGATCACGCTTTGCCAGCAAAAGCGGCAGCAGCGTGCGCAAGCCGCGCAGCGCCACGCGCAGATCGTGCAATGCTTCTTCATCCGGTGCGGCGCATAACCGCGCGCGCAGTTTGCCCATGCGCTCGAGCAGCATGTCGATTTCTGTCAGCAGCTGTTTTTTGCGTGCCATCTTCACTCCAGCCAGTTGGCAACAAGTTGCCGGGCTTCCACCAGCGACGGCAGCACCGTTATGCCAAGGGCCAGCGTTTCCTCGCTAGGCTGGCGCAGGTCCGGCACCATGATCACCTGACAACCCGCGCTGTAACCGGCGCGTACGCCGAAATTGGAATCCTCGAACACCACGCAGGCCTGCGGCGCCACACCATGCAGACCAGCGGCTTTCAGATAAATGTCCGGCGCCGGCTTGGGGTGGTCGATCTCGTCTCCGCACACCGCAAACGCAAAGTAAGGCCAGATGCCGGCGGCCTTCAGATGATGCTCGGCAATGCTGCGACGGGTGGAGGTGGCCACGCCGATCGGCAGGCCAGCAGTTTTCAGCCATTCCAGCAGTTCGATCAGGCCCGCCTTGTGCGGAATCGGTGCTTCGGTCAGTTGCAGGTAGCGCTCATGCGTGGCATCGCGCAGCAGGTTGACCGGGGCATCATCCCCCAACTGGCTTTTCAGCCAGGCCTCGACCTTGCTCGAATGCATGCCAACCATGCCCAGGATCACTTCCGGATCGATCTCCAGCCCCAAGCCTGCTGCTGCATCGTGCCAGGCGCGGCAGGCAATGCGCTCGGTATCGAGCATCAGGCCATCCATATCGAACAATGCGGCGCTTATCTGGACGGAGGTCTTGGTCACGGTGGTCATCGGCGTAAAATGGGGCGGAAAATCCCAGTTTACCAGCCCGAGCGCCCCGATCCGATGCCCAAAGTCAACAATCCCCCTGTGAATGCTTGCCCCTGCGGCAGCGGAAAAGCGCTGGCTGCCTGTTGCGGGGCGCTGCATGCAGGCATGCCCGCCACCACGCCGGAGGCGCTGATGCGTTCGCGTTACAGCGCTTACGTGCTGGGGCTGGAGGACTATTTGCTAACCAGTTGGCATGCCAGCAAACGGCCGGCAACGCTGGATCTGGCGACGGATACCCCCGGCAAATGGCTGGGCCTTGTCATCAAGGCCAGCCATGCGGAGGGTGATCGGGGCGAGGTGGAGTTCCTGGCGCGCTACAAGATGGGTGGCCGCGCGCACCGGCTGCATGAACGCAGCCGTTTCGTGCGCGAGGACGGGCGCTGGTATTACGTGGACGGTGAACTGTTCGAAGGCGGCTGATCAGGCCACCCGGCTTTCACACGCTGCGGTTGGTTTCCTGCAGCCACAACGTCAGCAGGTCTGCCGGGGCCGGCTTCGCATACATGTAGCCTTGTGCTTCATCACAGCCCAGCGAGCGCAGGATGGCCGCCTGTGCAGGAAACTCCACGCCTTCGGCCAGCACGCGTATGCCGAGCTTGTGGCCCAGGTTGATGACCATCTCGGCAATGCTGGTTTCGCCGCTGCCCATATCGCGGATGAACGCCCGGTCGATTTTCAGCCGGTCCGCTTTCAAGCGCTGCAGGTAAGCCAATGATGAAAAACCGGTGCCGAAGTCATCGATGGCCACCTGCACGCCCAGTTTCTTCAGCAGGTCGATCCGCGCAATCACGTCTTCCGGCTTGCGCATTGCCACGCTTTCGGTGATTTCCACCTCGATCAGCTCCGGCGGAATCTGGTAGCGGCGCAACGCATCGGCCAGCAAGTCGATCAGGCCGTCGTGATTGAACTGCACCATCGACACATTGATGGCCACGCGCAGCCCGCCCAGCCCCTCGTCGCGCCAGCGGGCAATCTGCCGGCACACGGTATCGAGCAGCCATTCACCCAGTTCGATGATCAGGCCCGATTGCTCGGCCAGCGGAATGAACTGGTCCGGGGGGATCAGGTGCCCACCCGGCAATGGCCAGCGCACCAGTGCCTCCACCGCGATCACCCGGCCGCTTTGCAGCTCGATCTGCGGTTGGTAGTACACGGTGAGCTGGTTGCTGGCGATGGCCTGCTCCAGGTCATTGAGTAGCGACAAACGCTGGCGCGATGCGCTGCTCATCGAGGGCGAGAACCACAGCAGCCCGCCACGCATGCCCTGCTTGGCCAGGTTGAGCGCAATGGTCACATCCTTGAGGCAACCCAGCCCGTCTTCCTCGGTATCGCCCAGCTTGGCGGCCGCAGCGGTGATCTGCACGCGCAGCTGGTGTGATGCCACGCTGAACGGGCGATCGAATGCGGCAATGATGGCATCGAGATCCAGATGGATGGCCCGCCCGGCAATGGCGAACATGTCCACATCCACGCGTGCCAGCAGCGTTTCACGCGGCAATAGCCCGCGTAGCCGCAAGGTGATGCTTTGCAATAGCTGATCGCCGATCAGGTGGCCCAGCGCATCGTTGATCTGCGAGAAATGATCGACATCGATCAGCACCACGCATTCGTCACCCATTGCGTGCAGCCGCATCTGGCCCAACTGGCTGACGAGCTGGGTGCGGTTGGGCACATGACACAAGGGGTCGATATACGCCAGGTCCTGCAGTTGCGAAAACAGCGCGATGTTTTCCAGGCCGATGGCGATATTGCTGCAGAACACCTCGATCAGCTGGCGCTCGATGTCATCGAGTGGCCGGCCGGTGTGCAGGTACACCACGGCCTCGTGATCGCGCTGGCGCGACAGGAACAGCACCGCGAATTCGCCGCTATACAGATTGCTGCGCGAGCGGATTGCATGCTCGATGGCGTTGACGAGCTCGGGCCGGGCGAGCGCGGACAGCGACAGCCCTTCCAGGCTCACGTAGCGGCCGGATGCGCTGGCTACCGTCCATGCATGCTGCGGGCGGCGGCTGGGGGTCCGGGCGTTGAATACACAGATCAGCCCGTCGCTGGGCAGACGCAACAGCTCGGCCAGGTTGGCGAGGATGCGGCTGGTGAATCCCTCCAGCGCGCGGCGCTCGAACAACTGCCCGGACGCCTCGACAATCAGTTCCAGCCCGCGTTTGCTGGTATTGATTGCATGCAACTGCTGGTACGAGCGGATGGCTGTGGTCAACGTGGTGAGCAGGCGGATTTGCGACAGGTCGGATTTGGTCTTGTAATCGTTGATGCCGTAATCGCGGATTACCTGGTATTCGGGTGCATAGCCGGGGTGACCGGTGCGCAGCACGATGCGCAGTTCCTGCAGGTTGAGCTGGTTGCGGATGGCGTCGGCCACCAGCAGCCCGTCGTTGTCGCCCTGCATCACCACATCGAGCAATACCACGGCGATATCGTGCTCTTGCGAGAGCATCTGCAATGCTTCATCGCCATTGTATGCATGCAGGAATTCCAGCTCGCGGCCCTGGATGATGCTGTCGCGCAACGCGAACGTGGTGGCGAGGTGCACATCCGGCTCATCGTCCACAATCAGGATGCGCCAGCGCGAAATCACCTCATGCGGTGGATCGGCATCGTCGGACAGGGCCAGCAGGTCAGGATCGAGCGGTTCGGGGCTGCTCATCGGCGTGCCTCTGGCTGTGGGGGCGCAACTTTCGGCAGGGTAATCTCGAAAAGCGTGCCGGTGCCAAGCGTGCTGCTCACAGTAATTTCGCCTCCCATCAGTTCTGTCACCAGGCTATGCACGATATGCAGGCCCAGCCCGCTACCGCCCATGCCCAGCTTGGTGGTGAAGAACGGTTCGAAAATGCGCGGCAGGCTGGCCTTGGCTATGCCAACGCCATCATCCTGTATCCGCAGTGTAACCGAGTCTGCGGCGGCGCTGCCGCTGATGCGGACAAGGCCGTTTTCCTTGCCGTCAAACGCGTGCAGCAAGGCATTGTTGATCAGGTTGCCGATGATCTGGCCCAGCGGGCCGGGGTAGCTGTCCATCTGTACGCCGGTCTGGATATCGAGCTGCAAGTGGTGAGTGGTCTTTTTCAGCCGTGGCTCCAGCAGCGCCGCATATTCCTCCAGCGTGGCCTTCAGGTCGAAGCTGCGCCGTTGCGCGCTGGCCTGATCGACGGCGGCCTGCTTGAAATGGCTGATCAGTTCATGCGCCAGCTGCAGGTTGCGTTCCAGCAGCGCGGTGGCTTCACGCGCATCCGCCAGGTAAGCGGCCAGCTGGGATTGCTTGAGCGTGCGGCTTTCGAACGCGGCAGCCACGGTGCGGGTCTTGTGCGAGAGCGTGGTAGATACCGTGACGCAATTGCCGATCGGCGTATTGAGCTCGTGCGAGAAGCCTGCCACCATGCTGCCGATCGATGCCAGTTTCTCCCGCTTGAGCAGTTCGCCCTGCAGGTTTTTCAGCGCGGCATGCACTGCCGCATCGACGCTGTCCGCTGCCGATGCGCCGGTGGAGGTGCCGGGTAACTCTGAATCCTGCTGCGTCATGGCCGGGTCTGCAAAGGCAATGCTTATTGATAGTGCTACCCGCAAGCATTCGCCAGCGTTGCAAGGGCAAGTAAGGGTTTCCCGGTACGGCGCTGCGGTAGATCAATCGCTAGTCGATCTCCGGTGCTTCGCCACCGACCACGCGATAGATGACGTCGAGGGAAAAACCGCGAGCGGCCAGATAGCGTAACTGTTTGCCGCGCTCATTGAGATCCTGCGGCGGATGCGGGTATCTTTTTTGCCACACTGCGCGCGCGCGCGCCAGTTCATTGTCGCCGGCTTCGCCCAGCGCCTCGGCAATCAGCTCATCGGCAACGCCTTTCTGGCGCAGCTCTGCCCGCAGGCGGCTGGCGCCAAAGCGGCTGGCGCGGCTGCTTACCCATTGCTCGGCAAAGCGCCGGTCCGACAGCCAGCCACGCGCTTCGAAATCATCCAGCAGTGCATCCAGCCCCTCCAGCGCCGCTTCATCTTCCGCGCGTGCAGCCAGCTTCTGCCGCAGTTCGCTGCGGCTGTATTCACGGCGGTTCAGAAATTGCAGGCCTTTGCTGCGTAACGGCGACATGCGCTGATCCTTCAAATGGTCGGGATTGACCGGTTTGCGTGCGGCTATCGGCATTGCTGCCTGCGGGCAGGTGCCAGCAGCGGCCATCAATGCGCTTGCACCCGGCATGCAGATGGCAGGCAAGCGGGGAGGGGAAACCGATGCACGCCATCAAACGAAAACTGGCCGCATCAGCGGCCAGTATGGGTATTGCGCAGGCTTATTCGGCCAGTGCTTCGTCGTCTTCCTCGGCCAGGGCTGCGCTCGAATCGAGCGGCACGCTGGAAATGCCTACCTTGGCGCGGATCTTGGCTTCGATCTCGCTCGCCACTTCCGGATTATCCTTCAGGTAAATGCGCGAGTTTTCCAGGCCCTGGCCGATCTTGTTGCCGTTGTAGCTGTACCAGGCGCCAGATTTTTCGACAATCTTGTGCACCACGCCATGTTCGATCAGCTCGCCTTCGCGCGAAATGCCTTCGCCATACAGGATGTCGAAGTTCACCACGCGGAACGGCGGGGCAACCTTGTTCTTGGCAACCTTCACCTTGGTCACGTTACCGATGATCTCGTCGCCTTTCTTCACCGCGCCGATGCGGCGGATGTCGAGGCGCACCGAGGCGTAGAACTTGAGCGCGTTGCCACCGGTGGTGGTTTCCGGGCTCTGGCCGGGCATCATCTGGCCGATCTTCATGCGTAGCTGATTGATGAAGATCACCAGCGTGTTGGTCCGCTTGATGTTGCCGGTGAGCTTGCGTAGCGCCTGGCTCATCAGCCGCGCTTGCAGGCCGGGCAACTGGTCGCCCATTTCACCTTCGATTTCAGCACGCGGGGTCAGCGCGGCAACCGAGTCGATCACGATGATGTCCACACCGCCGGAACGCACCAGCATGTCGCAGATTTCCAGGCCCTGTTCGCCGGTATCGGGCTGCGAGATCAGCATGTCGCCCACGTTCACACCCAGCTTCTGGGCGTAGATCGGGTCCAGCGCGTTTTCCGCATCGATATACGCGGCCACGCCGCCCAGCTTCTGGATCTGTGCCACCACGTGCAGACACAGCGTGGTTTTACCCGAGGATTCCGGGCCATAGATTTCCACCACACGGCCACGCGGCAAACCGCCCACACCCAGGCCCAGATCGAGGCCGAGCGAACCAGTGGAAACGACCTGCAGGTCGTTTTCGATCTGGTTCTCGCCCATCTTCATGATGGCGCCCTTGCCGAATTGGCGTTCGATCTGTGCAAGTGCTGCAGCCAGCGCTTTGCTCTTGTTGTCGTCCATGGCGTGTTCCGTATGGGTAGTTCGAGAAGTTACGGCGATTATAGAACAATCGTTCTGTTTGGCAAGTGCTTTTTGAACCGGCCCGCTCAGCCAATCAGCTGGTTGGCCGGCGGCTGCAATACCGCCGCGGCCGGCAGCGTGAAGTAGAACGTAGCGCCCTCACCCGGCGTGCTCTTGGCCCAGATGCGGCCATCGTGGCGATTGACCACGCGCTGCACCAGCGCCAGGCCGATGCCGTTGCCGCTGTAGTCGCTGTGCAGGCGCTGGAACGGGTTGAACAGCTTGCCGGCCTGCGCCATGTCGAAGCCGATGCCGTTATCGCTGACGTAATACACGCTCTGGCCGTGCACGTGGGTGACGCCCACATCGATGCGCGGGTGATCCTGGCGCACGGTGAACTTCCACGCGTTATCCAGCAGGTTGTGCAACGCGATGCGGATCAGCTTGGGGTCCGCATCCACCACCAGCGCGGGTGCGATCGACAGCTCGATCTGCCGGTCCGGCTGCAGCAGCTGGAATTCCTCGATGATCTCGCGCGATATTTCCGAAAGATCGATGCTCTGGCGCCGCACGTCGCTGCGGTTGAGCTTGGCCAACGACAGCAGGTCGTCGATCAGCGTGGTCATCGCCTGCGCCGCGCCGCGGATGCGCGACAGATAGTTGCGCGCGCTGGTATCGAGTTTGTCGCTGTAATCCTCGCGCAGCACCTGCGAGTAACCGTCTATGGTGCGCAATGGCCCGCGCAGGTCCTGCGAGATCGAATGCGAGAAGGTGTCGAGCTCGTGGTTGGCGGTGGCCAGGGCGCGCGTGCGTGCTTCCACGGTTTCTTCCAGGTGGTGCCGGTATTGTTCCAGTTCCAGTTCGGCCTGCTTGCGCGCAGTGATGTCGATCATGAAGCCCTGCAACTGGCGCAGCGCGCCTTCGCCCCGACTGGCGGCCATCAGCAACACCCATACGGTGCGGCCGTCCTTGGCAAGGAAGCGGCATTCGAATTCCAGCTCCTGGTTCATCGATTGCTCGCTGAACAACTGGTAGGCCAGATGGCGGTCATCCGGATGCAGATAGTTGGAGAGGAACGCTTCGTGGTACCACAGCGTCAGCGGGTAGCCCAGCAGGCGTTCCGCTTGCGAGCCGATATAGGTAAAGCGCCACTCGCTGGCGTTGGCATCCCACGGGATCACCTGTGTAGATTCCACCAGTCGCTGGTAGCGATCCTGGCTGACGCGCAGCGCGGATTCGATCTGCCGGCGGCTGAGGATGTCCGCCTCCAGCTGCAGGTTTTTCTGCTCCAGCGTTTCCACCATGGCGTGCAACGATTGCCGTGTGGTTTCCAGGTTGTGGCCCAGTTGGCCGATTTCGTCGTTGCGGTGCCAGACGAAGGGTTCATCCAGCTGGCGGTTGGCCAGCTTGAGCGACTGGCGCGACAGCTCGGCCATCGGCTTGACCACGCGCGAGTTCAGCAGGAACAGGATCAGCCCCAGGCTGATCACCACCTGCAGGATCACCGCGCCCACGTACAGGTGCTGTTCCTGTTCGATGGCGGCAATTTCCTTGCCATCATCGAGCTCCACCGTCACCGTGCCGATATTGTTGCCCTGCTTGCTGACCACGCGGGTGAGCGTATGCACATGGCCGGTGCGGCGTTCGGGCTTGCTGGCGGACAGGAACACGCCCAGCGTGGTGTCGTTGATGGTGGCGCGGATGATGCGCTCGTCGCTCATCACCGAATCGAGCAGTGGCCGGCCGGCATCGGGCGACAGGTTCCACAGCGGTTCCTGCATGCCCAGCACCAGGATATCGGCAATGCGTTGGTGATCCCGGACGTTTTGCGCGCGGCTCTGCTCCAGCTGACTGGTCAGCAGTACCAGACTGTTGATCGCAGCCGGCAACAACAGGCCAATCAGGATGGCAATGATGAGGGCTGCGCGAAGCGATAAGTTCTTCATTGGACGTCAGTCTGGCTTGAGCCGGTCGCGCTAGTCTAGTTCAAGTTGCATGGCAGCTACACCCTGTGCGTGATGCGCGTTGCAATGGCGCGCATCTGCTGGTGTATCGGCAAGCACGTTGATGGGCAGATTTGCAGCGGATTTTGCCCATATTGCAGCCCGGGCCGGCATAATCCGCCCTCGGGAGAGTCTGTATGCGGCTTATCGTTCTGGGCGCCGGCGTGATCGGCGTCACTTCGGCGTGGTTCCTCAGCCTGGCCGGCCATGATGTGACGGTGATCGAGCGCGCGCCCGAGGCCGCACGGGAAACCAGTTTTGCCAACGGGGGGCAGATTTCGGTCTGCCACGCAGAGCCGTGGGCCAACCCCAAGGCACCGTGGAAAATCTTGCAATGGCTCGGCGAGGAAGACGCGCCGCTGCTGTTCCGCCTGCGTGCCGATCCGGCGTTGTGGCGCTGGGGCTGGCGCTTCCTGCGTGAATGCACCGCCGCGCGCGCGCAGGCCAACCTGCAGCACTTGGTGCGGCTGGGGTTGTACAGCCGCAGCCAGCTGCAACTGCTGCGTGCAGAAACCGGTATCCATTACGACGAGCGCAGTGAAGGCATACTGCATTTTTACACCAGCGAGGCGGAATTTGCCGCAGCCATTCCGGCCGCCGCGCTGATGCGCGATACCGGGCTGGACCGGCAGATCAGGACTGCCGCGGAATGCCTGGCCATCGAGCCCGCGCTGGCCGGCTCGCGCCAGCGCATCGTCGGTGGCACCTATACGCCTTCCGATGAATCCGGCGATGCACGCCGTTTCACCAACGAGCTGGTGCGCCTGTGCGAAGCGCGCGGCGTGCGCTTTCGCTACGACTGTACGATAGACGGCTTTGCCGCTGCAGGTGGCCAGATCGAGGCAGTGCAGGTCAGAAGCGGGCAGGGCAGCGAGCGCCTGCCGGCCGATGCCTTCCTGGTGTGCCTGGGCAGCTATAGCGCGCAGCACCTGTGTGCACTGGGCATCCGGCTGGACCTGTACCCGGCCAAAGGTTACTCGGCCACCATCCCGCTGGCTGCAGGGGATGTCGCGCCCACGGTCAGCCTGACCGATGACGGATACAAGCTGGTGTTCTCGCGGCTGGGGGAGCGCTTGCGCGTCGCGGGCATGGCGGAATTCAATGGCTACAACCTCGAGCTGAACCCGGTGCGCTGCAATGCGCTGATCCAGCGCACGCGCACGCTGTTTCCACAGATAGAAGGGTATGCGCAGGCCGAGTTCTGGACCGGCTTGCGCCCGGCCACGCCCGGCAACCTGCCTTATATCGGCCGTACCCGTTATCCCAACCTGTACCTGAACACCGGCCACGGCACGCTGGGCTGGACGGAAAGCTGCGGATCGGGCCACGCGATTGCCGACCTGATCTCCGGCAAAACCCCCGAGGTTGAATTTCCGTTCATCGACGGCATCTAGTTTGTCTGCCGGTGATGTGCTGATCTGGTCTGCAGATCGGTACAATGCGCCGTTTGCCGCGTTCCACGCGGCGTTTTCATGTCGGGTGCTTGCCCGCAAACAGGAGTATCCAAGCATGACCATCACCGTCAATGGCGTCGAAATCAGCGATGCCCGTATCGATGCCGAATTGCCGCATTTCGAGGGCACGCCATCGCCGCGCGACGCAGCAACCCAGCAACTGATCCTGCACGAGCTGCTGCTGCAAACCGCTGCCGCACAGGGCATTACCGGTGAAACCGAGGATGAAAAAATCGGTAACCTGCTTGAATCCGCGATCAATGTCGCCCCGGCCGACGAAGCCGCCTGCCGTGCGTTCTACGAACAGAACCCGCAAAGCTTCGTGCGTGGCGAGCAAGTGGAAGCCAGCCACATCCTGTTCTCGGCCGATGATGGCGTACCGGCCAGCCTGGTGCGTGCCAAGGCCGAAGGCATCCTGAACGAACTGAAGGCGGAGCCGTACAAGTTTGAAGCCTATGCGCGCGAACACTCCACTTGCCCGTCCGGCAAGCAGGGTGGCAGCCTGGGCCAGTTTGGCCGCGGCCAGATGGTGCCGGAATTCGATGCCGCAGCGTTCGCGCTGGGCGAGGGTGAGTTGAGCCCGGAACTGGTGGAAACGCAGTTCGGCTTCCACATCATCAAGGCTGGCAAGAAAACCGCCGGTGAAAGCGTGGCATTCGATCAGGTGCAGGAACGCCTGCAGCAGTACCTGACCGAACTCGCCAGCCGCCAGGCAATGAACGACTATCTGGGCGGCCTGGTCAAGGGCGCCAAGATCGAAGGTTACCAGCTGGAAGCGTGATGGCCGCGCCGCTTTGCCGCGGCACGCTGCACACAACAAACCCCGCTACGGCGGGGTTTCTGTTTGTGGATTGCTCAGCATGTCAGCATGCGACGGGGGCCTGCAGCCAACCCGCGCTTCAGTCTGCCGGTTGCCTGGCCTGCGCAATCAGCGCATCCACCACGGCGGGCAACGCGGCCAGCAGTGGTGCGGGGGTTGCATAGGTCTGGCTGGCCGCATAGGCGCCCTCGATCAACACGGCCAGCGCATGCGCAAGCTGCAATGGATCACGTGCGCCGGCAGCCGCCGACAGTTCAAGCAGCCGTTGCAGCAACTGCTGTTTGTTCTGCGCGACAAACTGCCGGGCAAAGTGCTCGCGGTCGGCAAATTCGACCGCGATGTTCACAAACGGGCAACCCCGGTAAGTGGGCTGACCGGCGCGTTCGGCCAGATCGGCAAAAAACCGGTGCAATGCAGCGGCGGCATCGGTAGGGTGCTGGCTGATGCTGCGCTCGAAGTATGCCCAGAATTTTTCCTCGCGCCGCAGCAGGTACTGGCGCAGCAGCTCATCCTTGGAGCTGAATTGCCGGTACAGGCTCATCTTGTTGATGCCGGCTT